>NZ_JAVDUL010000005.1:0-662301 GCF_031456345.1 Pseudomonas sp. 2957 | reverse complement strand
CCGATGGTAGTGTGGGGTTTCCCCATGTGAGAGTAGGTCATCGTCAAGATTAAATTCCGAAACCCCAATTGCGAAAGCAGTTGGGGTTTTGTTTTAGTAGAAGTTCCTGTTTTTGCTGGCTTGTTACCGTGTTGACGGGCCAGATAAAGAATTTCTTGACGACCATAGAACATTGGAACCACCTGATCCCATCCCGAACTCAGAAGTGAAACGATGTATCGCCGATGGTAGTGTGGGGTTTCCCCATGTGAGAGTAGGTCATCGTCAAGATTGAATTCCGAAACCCCTGTCTGCTAACGCAGACAGGGGTTTTGTCATTAAAACGTGTACGAAAGATCATGCCGTTCTGCGAGTCTTGCTGTTGCGTCTTGCCTGCCACTTGCGCCACCAGATATAAACCCCCGTCCCTGACAACCCCGCAATCAACACACCCAGTACCGCGATCATTACCTGCCCTGTTACCCCGATGATCCGTCCCCCATGTATGGGCAACTGGAGTCGATAGAACTGCTCTCCGAGCGTGCCCTGTCCCGCGATCTCCTGTCCCAATAATCGGCCATCGGTACCGTGAAAGAACAACCAGGATTTTCCATGTGCGTCCGTATCGTGCTGTCCAAATCCTGCGCCGTAGAAGTTGTACTCAAAGCTGTAATACAACTCGCCGATCGCGGCCGTCAGTCCTAATCGTTCCCCTTCCTGCAATGCCCTTTCGTACGCCTGTTGATAACTCAACTGTGTCGTCCCCAGTTGATTGGCGGGCATTCGTCCTCTGGCTTCATAAACGCTCGGCTCGATGGGCGAAAACAACGAAACCGCAGGCTTGAACACCTGGCTCGGCAAGTTCATCGCCACGCTGCTGACGGCGATCGGTAACAGCAGCAGCCACAACCACAATCCTCCGGCGCGATGCAGATCGAAGTTCAAGCGGTAGGCATGCCCGCCTTTGACCTTCCACGCAGTTGCCCACTTCTTCCAGAAGGGCTTGCCGCGCGGCAAGGTCAGGAACAATGCGACAAAGCAGTCGATCACCCACGCGATCGCCACCCCACCCATCAACAGCAATCCCCAGTTACCGGGCAATGTCAGGTTGTAATGAAACTCCAGAATGAACGGGATGAAGTTCTCTCGTTGAAAACAGCATTCACCCCAGTAGCGCGCGCCTTTTTGCTCCGCGCTGATCGGGTCCAGATAGAACACCTGATTGCGCTCATCGAACGGCTGGCCCGTCGCCGGATCTTTACGCGGAACGGCCGCCAGCAGCGCCGTATGCCCCGCCTCCTGCGGATACTCCATGTACCAGACTTGCAGTTTCGGATGCGCTGTCTGCACTGCATCTACCAACGCGCCCGGCGACAAGCGCTCACCCACTGACGTCGCCTCGTAGAACTGCGGATTCAGCCACTCGTCCAGTTCGTGATTGAACGCCAGCACACTGCCGGTCAGCCCGGCCAATAATAAAAACGTCGCAGTGGCCAAGCCAATGTACCGATGCAACAAAACCAGAAACGCACGCATACAAAACACCCCGAAGAAACGACAAAGCCAGCCCCTGATATCAGGGGCTGGCTTTTTTATGCACAGAACAATGCTTTAGAACTGATAGCTGACGGTCGCCGCTACGTTGCGTTCTTCGCCCATGTAGCAGAAGTTGAGGCTGGCGCAGGACGCGACATAGGATTCATTGGTCAGGTTGTTCGCGTTGAGCCGTACATCCACACCCTTCAAGCCGACCTTGCCCAGGTCATAACCAATCGAGGCATCGAACAGCGTGTAAGACGGCACCTTCATCGTGTTCTCCGCATCGGCCCAGCTGTAGCCGACATAGCGCACCCCACCACCCAGGCGCAGCCCATCAAGTGCGGCGCTGTCGAACTTGTAGTCAGCCCACAGCGAGGCCATGTGGCGCGGCGCTTGAGTTGGCGAGTTGCCCTTGTTCTCGATGACATCGGTCGGCGTGCTCAAGGTGCTGATCATCGATTTGGAATATTCGATATCAGTGAAGGTGTAACTGCCGAGCACTTTCAAGTTATCGGTCAGTTGCATATGCGCTTCCAGCTCCAGACCTTGCGAGCGCACGGCGCCGACCGCGCGATAGAAGTTTTCCTGCGGCAGTTTGGTCGCGAGGTTTTCCTGGTCGATGCGGAACAGCGAGGCGGTGAACAGGTTATCGGTGCCCGGCGGCTGATACTTCAAACCGACTTCCCACTGTGTGCCATCGGTAGGGGCGAGTGGATTACCGGCGCTGTCGGCATAGGAGTTCGGGTTAAACGACTCGGAGTAGCTGATGTATGGCGCCAGACCGTTATCGAACAGGTATAACGCGCCGGCGCGGCCAGTGAGTTTCGTGCGCCGATCATTGATTTCTGTACCAACCGGACGCCCCGCTTCGGCGATGCGGTTTTCATCGGATGTCTCGACCCAGTCCTGACGCAGGCCCAGCGAGAAGCGCCACTTGTCCATCTCGATCAGGTCTTGCAGGTACACACCGGTCTGTTCGAGGCGACGCAGATAGCTGGTGTCGCCGTACATTTCGATCGCCGAGTTGCCGTATACCGGATTGAACGCATTGATCGGCGCCAGCCCACCACTGGTCCAGTCGACCACGGTTTTGCGCCGTTGATAATCCGCGCCCATCAGGACTGTGTGCTTGGTCGCGCCGGTGAAGAATTCGGCCTGCAGCATGCTGTCGACGATAAACGCATGCAGGCGCTCATCACCGCCGGTGTAATAACGGTTCAGTTCATTGCTGGTCGGAGTGGTCCAGCCATAGGCGTAGACCTGATCCATGTTCACTTTGGAATCGAGATAACGGAAATTCTGCCGCGCCGTGAAGACATCGTTGAAGCGATGTTCGAACTGATAGCCAAACGACTGCTGGTCACGGGAGTAGCCATCGATCCCCGGCTCGCCCTCGAAGAAGCGCGGTGAGATGCGCTCGCCATTGCGCTGATGGACTGTGCCGTCCGCCGGAACGCCGCCGTGATAGCCGCCGTCCGGATCGTGCTGCAGATAGGCTTGCAGAGTCAGCGAGGTGTCTTCGCTGAAATCGACGCTCAGCGTCGGCGCAAGGGCGAAGCGTTTTTCCTTGTTATGGTCGAATTGCGTGTCGGACTGATCGCTTAGTCCGGTCAGACGATAGGCAATGCGCTTGTCGTCATCGACCGGACCGCTGAAGTCAAAACCAACCCCACGCTGGCCTTGCGTCCCCACCGTGGCTTGCACCTGATGGTAGGCCTCATACAACGGCTTTTTGCTGGTCAATGCGACCAGGCCTCCGGGCGAACTGCGGCCGTACAGCACGGACGACGGGCCTTTGAGAATGTCCACACGCTCAAGGAAATACGGATCGACCTGCATGGTGCTGTAGGTGCCGCTGTCGCCCATCGACTTGAGGCCGTCGAGGTAGATGTTGTCCACCGAGCCGTCGTTGAAACCGCGCATCGCCACGTAGTCGTAACGGTGCGTAGCGCCATACGGGTTGGTCAGCACGCCCGGGGCGTAGCGCATCGCTTGCGAGACGGTCTGCGAGCCTTGGTCATCCATTTGCTCGCGCGTGACCACCGATACGCTTTGCGAGGTTTCCAGCAATGCGGTACTGGTCTTGGTGGCGATCTGGCTGTGCGTGGCGTTGTAGCCGGCCATGCTGCCCAGCGCGTTGCCGAGGGCAAAACCTTTGATATCAGTGGTCGGCAAGGCCAGAGCTTCGCTTTCAGCGAGTGGGCGCAGAATGTAGCTGCTGCCGTCCTGGCTGACGGCTTCCAACCCTGAGCTGCCGAGCAAATGGCTCAAGGCCTGGTCGGTCGAATATTCACCCTGCACGCCGGGTGATTGCTGACCTTGAGTCTGTTGCGGTGTCATCGCCAGGGTGATACCGGCCTGCCGGGCAAACTGATTCAACGCCTCGCCCAATGGCCCGGCAGCAATGTTGTAGCGGTGGCTGATCTCGGTGCCGGTGTTGGCGGCCAGACTCAGGCTCGGTAACACGCTGACGCCCAGCGCGGTGGTCAGCAGTGCGGCCCGAACCGCATGGCGCAGCAGTGTCGATTCTGCAGTGAAATTCAGAGGGTTCTTACAAGTGGCGCGGACAGTCATTGTGGATTTCCGTAGGCAGTCGCGGGGGCTGAGTTGAAGTGCTTACTGACTAAGCCGGACTGCCTGCGAAAACCCGCCAAAAAATGTTCAGACCGCACGCTCCAGAGTCACCCACCAACGGGTGCGATAACGCAATTGCACCGGCAGCGTCTGCGGCAGGACCGCCAGCAGCCTGTCGGTGTCCTCCAGACGGAACACCCCAGAGAGGCGCAAGTCTGCGATATCCGCCGCGCAACTCAGAAACCCCGGGCGATAACGGGCGACTTCAGCAAGAAAATCACCCAGGCGCATATTGCGCGTGACGATCAAACCGTCGAGCCAGGCGCCCGCATCCATATCCGGCGTAGGCGCTGCGCGCAAACCGCTTTGGTTGACCAGAAAACTTTGCCCGGCGAGCGCTTCGAGGGAATGACCGCCAGCGCGAACCAACACTCGGCCGCGGGTAACGCTGAGCCGCGTGCACTGATCGTCCTGACGCAAAATGAAACGCGCGTCGAACGGTTCATAACTCCCGTGGCGATTCTGTACGCGCAGCGGTCGATCGGATGCCGCGCCTTCGTCAGAGCCGCCGCAGGTAACGATGATTTCGCCACGGGTCAGTTTGATCAGGCGCTGCTGCGCGGTGTAATCCAGGTCCACGGCGCTGGCGGTATTGAGTTCGATGCGCGTGCCGTCGGGCAACTGGAAACCGCGCCGTTCGCCGGTCGCCGTCGCGTAGTCGGCGCTCCATTGCTGCCAAGCGGCGCTGTCCTTGGCCAGCCACGCGGCGGAGCCCATCAACAGCGCGCCCGACAACAACTTCAAGGCCTGGCGTCGGCCCAGCCCCTGCGCACTGTTTTCCAAGGTATTGAAAGCGACCTGCGCACCCGGCACGGCGCGCAGACTGGAGCTCAATTCGGCTTGCAGCGACTGTACCCGCTGCCAGGCGATTTCATGTTCGTGATGCTCGGCGCGCCACTGCTCGCATTGGCGAGTCAGCCGCGAATTGCCGTGGTTATTGCGCAGCCGCAGCAGCCAGTGAATCGCTTGCTTGACCACGTGTTGACGCGGCTCGACGCGGCGACCGAGTGAGAGATTATCCACAGGCATCAGCTTTCATATCGCAACACATAGCAGTGATACAGCGCATCGGCGACGTAGCGTTCCACTGAACGTACCGACACGCCCAACTGCTCGGCGATCTGTTTGTGAGTCAAACCTTCGCACTGCGCCAGGAGAAACGCCTGACGCACTTTCGGCTTCAAACCCTCAAGCATGCGCGCAATGCTTTCCAGCAGTTCCAGCACCAACGCGCGCGATTCGGCGTCAGGTACTTCGCCTTCAGGCAAATGAGCAATGGTTTCCAGATAGGCCCGCTCGATTTCCTCGCGACGCCAATGATCGATCACCAGGCCGCGCGCGATGGTCCGCAGGAAAGCGCGAGGCGCTTTGAGTTCGAGGCGTTCGGTGCGTTGCAGCAGGCGCAGGAAAGTGTCCTGAGCCAGATCCGCCGCATCCGCTGCGTTGCCCAGCCGCGCGCGCAGCCAAGCGTTGAGCCAGCCGTGATGACTACCGTAAAGCGCCTGTACGACCAACTCAGGTGAAGACATGACCACGCCAGCCCGAACGTCACAAATGATAATTAGTCGCATTGTCATCAAGGGTTACAGATTTTGCAACCGTCGTCCCTATGGCGGTTGTGAAAAATTCCCTCGCAGCCGCTCTGGCACGCCGTTCGGCGGGAATCCTGTCCTAAAACCGTCCATTTCTCACGCGGCCCTAAGATTTCTCCGCCGTTGGCCGACAGACTGGTGAGAAATGCGTGCACCAAAGTAGAGCGGCCAGAAGAACGCTGCCTGCGCTGTACATGGAATGTTGCAACCGGAACGCATCCCCACTTTTGGCATAAGAAGTCCCATGAAATGAATCTCAAGTTCAGCCATAAAATCCTCCTGGCCGCTTCGGGCGTCGTCGTCCTGGCGTTCGCGTTGTTCACGCTCTACAACGATTACTTGCAGCGAAACACCATTCGCCAGAATCTGCAGTCCTCTGTGCAGCAGGCCGGTGACCTCACCGCCAGCAGCGTGCAGAACTGGATGAGCGGACGGATTCTGGTGCTGGAAAACCTCGCGCAGAACGTTGCCCATCAAGGCAGGAATGCCGACTTGCCGGGCCTTGTCGATCAACCGGCCTTCACTTCGAACTTCCAGTTCACTTACGTCGGCCAGGCCAACGGTGTCTTCACCCAGCGCCCCGATGCGAAGATGCCGGACGGTTACGATCCGCGTCAGCGGCCTTGGTACAAGCAGGCCGTGGCCGCCGACAAAACCATGCTGACGCCGCCGTACATGGCGGCAGTCGGCGGCTTGGTGGTGACCATCGCCATGCCGGTGAAGAAGGACGGCGAACTGCTCGGTGTGGTCGGCGGTGACCTGAGCCTGGAAACCCTGGTCAAGATCATCAACTCGGTGGACTTCGGTGGCCTCGGCCATGCGTTTCTGGTCAGTGCTGACGGTCAGGTGATCGTCAGCCCGGACAAAGATCAGGTAATGAAAAACCTCAAGGACATTTACCCGAATACCAGCGTGCGCATCGAGAAGGGCAACCAGAATGTCGTGCTCAACGGTCAGGAGCGCATTCTCTCGTTCACCCCGGTCAGCGATCTGCCGAATGCGCAGTGGTACATCGGTCTGTCGATCGATCGCGATAAGGCCTACGCCGCACTCAGCCAATTCCGCACTTCGGCGTTGATCGCCATGTTTGTCGCGGTCGCGGCGATTGCTTTGCTGCTGAGCCTGTTGATCAACGTGTTGATGCGTCCGCTGACCACCATGGGCCGCGCGATGAAAGACATTGCCCAGGGCGAGGGCGATCTGACCCGGCGTCTGGTGGTCGAGAGCAAAGACGAGTTCGGTGAACTGGGCAGCGCGTTTAACCAGTTCGTTGAACGGATTCACGCATCGATTTCCGAAGTGTCGTCGGCGACTCGTCACGTTCACGACTTGTCGCAACGGGTGATGGCGTCGTCCAACGCTTCGATCGTCGGTTCCGACGAGCAAAGTGCGCGCACCAACAGCGTCGCGGCGGCGATCAATCAGCTGGGCGCCGCTACTCAGGAGATCGCGCGCAACGCGGCGGATGCTTCGCAGCACGCCAGTGGCGCCAGCGAGCAAGCTGACGACGGTCGTCAGGTGGTCGAGCAAACCATTCAGGCGATGACCGAGCTGTCGCAGAAAATCAGCCTGTCGTGCACACAGATCGAAACCCTGAACGCCAGCACCGACAACATTGGCCACATTCTCGATGTGATCAAAGGCATCTCGCAGCAGACCAACCTGCTGGCGCTCAATGCTGCCATCGAAGCCGCACGTGCCGGTGAAGCCGGGCGCGGTTTTGCCGTGGTCGCCGATGAGGTGCGCAACCTTGCGCATCGCACCCAGGAATCGGCGGAAGAGATCCACAAGATGATCACCTCGCTGCAGGTCGGCTCGCGTGAGGCGGTCAGCACCATGAACGCCAGCCAGGCGTCAAGCGAGCAGAGCGTGGAAGTGGCGAATCAGGCCGGTCTGCGTCTGGTCAGCGTGACTCAGCGTATCGGCGAAATCGACGGTATGAACCAGTCGGTGGCAGCTGCGACTGAAGAGCAGACTGCGGTGGTGGAAACTCTCAACGTCGACGTCAACCAGATCAACCTGTTGAACCAGCAGAGCGTGGCCAACCTCAACGAAACGTTGAAGGATTGTGATGCGTTGTCGCAGCAGGCGAACCGGTTGAAGCAGTTGGTCGACAGCTTCAAGATCTGATTCACAGATCGCAGACCGCGTTATCGTTCTTCGCGAGCAGGCTCGCTCCCACAGGGAAATGCATTCCAAATGTGGGAGCGAGCCTGCTCGCGAAAGCGGCGGTTCAATCACCGCCAAACCGATGCCTTAAACAAACAACTTCAAGACATTGCCCATCGCATCATCGGCAAACCCCTGCACGAAATCCCTGAATCCCGGCAACGCCTCTTCTCCGCCGGAAGCTGGTTCAGCAATGATCGTCCAGGTCGCTCGCGACTTCCCTTCGCTCAGCGATTCCACCTGCATTGCCGCCCACAGATTCGCCACCCCCAGGGTGTTGTAAATCGTCGTCCAGGTCATGCGCTGTGCCTGTTCATCGCGCGAGTTGAGTTGTTCGACCACGACGTTGCCGTCCTTGAAGATTTTCTTGCGCAGCGAAGACACGCCCTCGCCGGTCATTTCGGTGTGTGACAGCGCCGGAATGAATCGTTCGAAGCCAGCGAAATCGCCAACGATCGCCCAGACTTTTGCCGCGTCCGCCGGCACTTCCACCGACGACACAACGTGGCAGCCTTGCGGGTTTTTGATCAGGGTGTCGGGTTGCAGATTGCTCATGGTGTTGCTCCTTTGGGATGAGTCAGATGAAGTTGATTTCTTTCAGGTAGTCGCAGCCGCGACGCAGCAGCGCCGGGGATTTCTGTGGGTAGTGCGCGCCCATCTGCTGCACGCCGGCCTCGGCGTTGGCGTGGCCGATCAGCGAGATGTCGCCGATGTCTTCTTCGAAACCATTGAGGTAGAAACCGAGCACGCCGAACAGCGCGTTGTCGGCGTTGACCCGGTTCAGTTGCTGCTGCCAGTCGGCGACGCTGACCAGCGCAAACTCGCTGCCGGTTTCGCGGAACGAAGCGACGTAGGCATCCCAGCTCAGCGGCTCGGGGTTGTGCAGATTGAACACCGCGCGATCCGCTGAATAACGGCTGGCATGGAAGGCGATGAAGCGGGCGAGAAAGTCCACCGGCATCAGGTCGAAATTCAGCGCAAAGGCCGGTACCTGACCGAGCTGGATCGAGCCTTTGAGCATCAGCATCAAGCGGTTCTTGTGCGGCTGGCAGACGCCGCTCAGGCTATTGAAGCTGATGTTGCCGGGGCGATACAGATTGACCCGTACACCGCGCTCGCGCGCCCGCTCAAGGATACGTTCGCCGACCCACTTCGACAGGTTGTAGCCGTTGCGAATGTAGATCGGCGGCGTCGCGGCGGCGGGCAGTTCCAGCACTCGACCGGCGTCATCCACGGTGCTGGATGCCGACAGCGTCGAGACAAAGTTGAAGAGCTTTTTGCGCTGCCCTTCGCACAGCTTCAGCAGGGCGAAAATCGGCTCGACGTTGTCCGCCGCCAGGGACTCGTAATCGAGCACGTGGTTGACGTTGGCGGCGTTGTGTACCAGTGCACCGAACTCGCGGTCCAGGCGCTGATAATCCTCATCGCCCAGGCCCAGTTGCGGGCGACTGATATCAGCTGCGTAAACCCGCACACGGCTGAGATCGAGGTGCTCCAGACGGTTTTCGCGCAGTGCCTGAGCGAAGCGTTGCGTCGCCGTTTGCCCGGCGCTATCACGTACCAGACAGGCGACCTCGCTGGCGCCCCAACCGAGCAGCGCTTCGACGATGTGCACGCCGACAAAACTGTTGGCACCGGTGACGATGACCTTGTGCACATCGCCCATGCGGCTGATCGGTAACGGTTCGATATCCAGCTCGCGCTCGGCGTCGGCCATGGCTTGGGCGCTGAGTACCGCGCTGTCGTCGGTGCCGCGCACCAGCGTCGCCAGTTTGCTGATGGTCGGCTGTTCGATGAAGCGATTGATCGAAATGCTCCGGCCGAATTCCTCACGCAAGCGCAGCAACATCCGCGACAGCAGAATCGAATGACCGCCGAGATTGAAGAAGCTTTCGTCAGTGGAAATGTCGCTGGTCGGCAGTTCCAGCAACTCGGCCCAGATCTCCAACAGCAGCGCTTCATCAGCATTGGCCGGCAGGCATTTCGCAGCGTTGTCCTGTACCGTCACCGGCAATGCCAGCAGCGCCTTGCGATCGACTTTGCCGTTACTGGCGAACGGCATCTGCGCCAGTTCGGTCCACGCTACCGGTTGCATGTAGTCCGGCAGAAACTGCCGGGCGTGAGCCTTCAATTCGTCGCGGGCAGTCTCGATTTGTGGCTGGGCGATAAACGCCAGAATGCGTCGCTGACTGTCGATGACCACGGCAATCTGCCGATACAAGCGGCTCTCGCGCAGGCAGCGCTCGATCTCTTCCGGCTCGACGCGAAAGCCACGGATTTTCACCTGATTGTCGCGCCGCCCGCACAGCTCGATACCGTGCTCGCCCCACTGGGCCATGTCGCCGCTGCGGTAGGTGCGCAAGGTCTCGCCGCCGGGCAGCGACAGGGTCAGATAACGCTCGGCGGTCTGTTGCGGATTGTTCAGGTAACCGAGGCAGACACCGGGGCCGACGATGAACAGCTCACCGACGGTTTGATCGGGCACCGGTTGCAGATCGTCGTCGAGAATCAGCACCCGACTGTTGGCGATCGGCCCTCCCAGCGTGCGGTTGCTGTCGCCCGGTTTGAGCTGGCGCGCGGTGATCAGCACGGTGGCTTCGGTCGGGCCATACAGGTTGTGCAGGGTGCCTTGGCGGGTCAGTTGCTCGATGACGTACGGCTCGCAGACATCACCGCCGGTCATCACCTGCACGCCCTCCAGTTGTTCCAGCGGCAGGATGCTCAACAGCGCTGGCGGCAAGAAGGCGTGGGTCAGTTGCCGCCGGCGAATCAGCGCAATCAGCTGCAAAGGATCGCGGCGCTGGGTGTCGTCGGGCACGACCAGTTCCGCCCCTGCGAGCAGGCTGGGGAAGATGTCGATCAGTGACGAATCGAAGCTCAGCGAAGAGAACTGCAACACCCGGCTTCCGGCGCGCAGCTGCACGTAGTCGGCGTACCACGCGGTGAAGTGGGCGAGATTGGCCTGGCTGAGCAGCACGCCTTTCGGATGCCCGGTGGTGCCCGAGGTATAAAGCGCCATGCACGGCGCTTCGAGCTCGGGCCAGCGCTGCATCAGCGGTCGATCACGAGCGGCGTCCATTGCCCCGATGTCACTGACATCGAGCCCCGCTATCGATTCGCTGAGCGCCTGCTGTCCATCGTGAAGCAACAGCACCGCGCCCGCGTTTTCCAGGATGTATTGCTGGCGCGGCAAAGGATGGCTCGGCTCCAGCGGCAAGTACACCGCGCCGCTGCCGAGAATCGCCAGAATCGAGGCGAACAGTGCCGGGCTTTTGCCTTGGCAGACACCGACCACCCACGGCTGCGGATGTTGCTCGAGCAAGGGCAGCAGGCGCTGTTGAATCGCGCGGCTGTGGGCGTGCAGCTGCTCGTAGCTGATGGTCTTCCCGCCGACATGCAGCGCCGGTCGTTCGGCATGCTCGATCAGGCTCTGTTGCAGGCGCTCGATCAGCGGGATTTGCGCCTGCTCCAGCAGCGCCGGGTTTGCCGTGTCATTGAGACGGTGGACATACGCCAGTTTGTCGAGGAACAGCAGGTCTTCCAGGCGTTCGAAATCCGGCGCGATCAGCGCAGGAGCATGGCGGAAATAATCGGCATCGCGGGAAAAGCGGCTGACCAGCAACGCCACCTCATCGACCACATGGGCAAGCGCTCGTTGGCGTAGCGACTGACCGTTGCCGGACGGCTCATCGCCAATCGGCACACGGCTGATCAGCGACGAGCCGAGAAAGCACAGCAAGTCGAGGGTCGGCAGGCCGCCATGCTCTTGCGCGGCGATACCCAGGCGCAGGTGCAGATGCGGGATCGCGCAGAAGTCGCCGGCAGCGATAAAGCTATCGTCGATGATCAGATCCACCGCCGTTTGAGCCACGCCGCTGCGGGTCACAGCATGGCCATGCTGTTCGAGCTCCCGGGCCAGATCGGTCATGGCCTGGCTGGCGCCGGTGAGCAAAATGTCGAGACGTTTCATGTCAGCCTCCTCAAACCAGATAGTCGCGCAGCGCGTGCTGCACGCACGGTGTGGCGAGCAGCGAGCTGTTGTGGAAAAACCTGACGATGTTGCCCACCAACGGGTGGTGGCGGTTGATCGGGAAGGCGAATCCAGCGATTTCCTCGCGCAGTGAGCACCGCGTGGTTTCGCTGACCGGCAGCGCATCGATCAGGCGCAAATCGAAGGATTTCTGGATATCATTGGTCAGGTAATGGCCGATGAACACCGGCAGAATCTGAGCGATGGTTTCGCGATCCGCGTCGCTGGCGGTGTGCCAATAGATGCGCACCATCCGCGCCCAGAAACTCGAGTGGCGACCCTCGTCGAGCAAGTGGTCGGCCATCAGGCCCTTGATTGATGGCTTGACCGAATCGTCGCGGGCGAACGCCGCGACATCACCGGTCACGGTGTTTTCGGCGATCGCCACGCAGATCAATTCCACCGCGCTGCGCAGGTGTTCCGGCGCCAGCGCAACAGCGGCGGGAATCGCCCGGCTCAGTTCGATTTCATCGGGCAACGGAATCGGTTCGATACCGGTCAGTGCCACCGTTTGCTGCATGAAATCCATGGCCACCAGCGCGTGGTAATCCTCATCGACCACCACGGTCATCGCGTCGTAACGACAGGCGAACGGGAATGCCACGGCGAAGCGATTCTTGGCAATGCTGCGGGCGGTCTTGTCGACGATTTCAGTCTCGAAAATCACTACGTCGTTTATGAATTTGTACAACGTCTGCACCAGGGCGAAATCACGTTGTTGCGGGCATTCACGCAGGAAGGTTTCGCTGAGCACTAGCGGCTGGCGGCTGAGTGGATAGATCAAGCGCTGATCGTCTTCGAGCAACCGCCGGGGACGGGTGCGGATGGTCGCGCGGCTTTCCCAGGCGTCGGCGAAGGATTGATAGTCGGCAGCGTTCATTGGGCCACCTCGGCAACTTTTGCGCCCATGCTCAAGCGCAGCCCGTCCCACAAGGCGATGCGGCTTTCCACGGCAGCGATGGCGCTGGCGTAAACCTCGGCTGCGCGCTGCGGATCGCCATCGACCAGACGCTCCAGCAACTGTTCGGCGGCGGGGCCATGGTCTTCGGAGTCGACCTCGATATGCCGTTGCAGGTAGTAGCGAAAGGTCGGTGCCTGTTCGATGCCGATGCCCCAGTCATCGAGGATGCGCTGGAACATCGTCGGAATGACGCTCTCGCGACCATGCAGGAACGCGGCAGCGACACTGTGTCCCGGCGCCTCCAGGGCAATGCGCAAGGTATTGCGGACAAACTGCGCCGCCGCCGGGTCGACGTCGACGCTCTGCAACGCGACGTCATAACTCACACCTTCCTGCTGCAATGCGACGAAACGCTCTACCGCCGTGGTGCTCGCGCCGATTTCGCGCATCGCATCCAGGTACAACTCGAAGTGGCTGTAGTGGCCGGCATCGAGGCGATCGTCCGATTCCTCGCCCAGCACGATCTCGTTGATCAACCGAGCGGCGTGGGGATCGCGCGGCGGCAACCAGGGCAAACGCGTGCAGGTCAGTTCCTGTTGCAGGCGCTTGGTCAGCGACATGAAGTCCCATACGGCAAATACATGGGTTTCCATGAAACGGCGTAATACCGATAACGAAGTAATCTCGGAAAAGATCGGGTGAATACTCAGTTCGGCTTTCTTCAGGGCGAGTTGCTGCTTAGTGGGCATCATGATGTCCTTTATCATTGATTGAAGTGCACGGTTCTTTTCAGTCGCTGTAAGCGGTCGAGCAAGTTGGATAGCAAGTTGGTCGGGCAAATATTGATTGCGCTGTGGCGCCGTTGCGGCGCCACGGGTGCTGCGGTTGTTACGTGAGGTATGCCGCGCTGAACGGCGACGTTCAAACCTGGCGAGAGAAAAACTAATACAGGGCAAATGCATTTAACAAGTTTATTTTCAATTATTTTAAGTTGGCTGTTTTTTGAATATGAGAGTGGCCGATAAAACTTTCGGATCAAGTTTTATTTGGGCGTAGTTACTCCTTTCGGCTAATAACGGCCAAAATCGATAACAAGAGTGAATGCCTCACTCGAAGCAACTTTTTAAACAAGGGAAGTTTATGAATTCAAAGGGGGCGAAAGTTGGCCGGGACCGGCGCCATGACTTCCTGTTTCCCGTGACAAGGCTCCTTCCGTAGGTTCCTGTTGCGGGGACTGTGCCGTCAGGGCGGCGCGTCCCCGTTCTGTAGGGGTGGCGCTGGAAGAGTGCGGGTAAATTGCCGTCAGGGCTATTACCGATTGGTCATCGGCGGGCAGCGGAAACGCGTCGGCAGGGTCGGGGCGGTCGCCAGCGGGCACGCCGATCCGCTGCCAGACCCGGCAGCAGAGCGGTCGCGAAGATTTGTAAGGGGATTATTCGACGTACGAGATATCAGCGTGCGGTGTGGCGCTTCTGTGCGGCGGGAGTCGCGAGGTAGCGGGTGATGACCTCGACGCCACGGTTGAGGTGCTGCTCCAGCATTTCGAGCGAGCGCGGGATGTCCCGCTCGATCACGGCCTGGAGCATGGCGCGATGGTCATCCTGGGACAGCTTGCCCAGGCCCATGGCTTCCAGATTGAAACGCAGAAAACGTTCTTCTTCATTCAGACTGTCTTCCACCAGACGCAGCAGTCGCTGATTGGGCGCCTTGCTGTACAGGGCCATGTGGAACAGACGGTTGAGGCGGCCGATCTCGTTGTAGTCGTGCTGCGCTTCCAGTTCTTCGATGTAGCCGGCGGCGAGTTGATGCTCGGCCTCAGTCAGCAGCGGAATGGACTGCCGCAATGCCTCCGATTCGAGCAAAATGCGCAACTCGTAGGTTTCAGCGGCATCGCCCTGGATCAGTGGCGCGACTACGGCGCCTTTGTGCGTGGTGACGCTGAGCAGCTCTTGCGCTTCGAGCTGACGCAAGGCTTCGCGCACCGGCATGCGGCTGACCCCGAACAGATCGGCCAGATCCTGCTGGCGCAGCGCAGTGCCACAGGGCAGGCGGCCATCGAGAATGGCCGAGCGCAGGGTTTCTTCAATCACCGACCGGGCCAGATGCGCAGGAATCGGTCCCTCGACTTTAATGCTGTGCAGCGGTTTGGGCTTCTGAGTCACGACAACACACCCTGTAGGTCGCAATATTTGGATCCAAATGACACTAGTGATTGCTCTACAGGTTGTCAAACCTTGTAAAACGTTGCGCGGCAATCTCAAGTCTAGCGGGTCTTCGATGATCTCACGGTGCCATTGTTTTTTGCCGGGCTAGGCTTCACCATCAAACGCTTCCTTTCTGTCCTTCTGGAAACCTGCAGTGGCGGTACGTTTCGCGATCCCTCGGACCTTGCGCTGGCTTGGCTGCGCATTGCTGCTGGCCGGCGTCATGCTGGGCGGTCTGCACGCCGATTGGGATTTTTCCGCGATCAGCCGCAAGGCCACTGCTCTTTATGGGCCACTGGGCGCCGGGCAGCAGCGCATCGATGCCTGGCAGAATCTGCTGGCGACGCAGAAGCAGGCCAGTGAGATGGACAAGCTCAAAGTGGTGAACCTGTTCTTCAACAAGCAGGTGCGTTACGTCGAAGACATCGATCTGTGGCGCGAAGTGGATTACTGGGAAACCCCGATCGAAGCGCTGTGGAAGGGCGCCGGCGACTGTGAAGACTACGCCATCGCCAAGTATTTCAGCCTGCGCCATCTCGGCGTTTCCAGTGACAAGCTGCGCATCACCTACGTCAAGGCGCTGCGCCAGAACCGCGCGCACATGGTGTTGACGTACTATGCGACCCCCGATGCCATGCCGCTGGTGCTCGACAGCCTGATCGATCCGATCCAGCCGGCGGCGCAGCGAACCGATTTGCTGCCGGTCTACTCTTTCAATGCCGAAGGTTTGTATCTGCCGGGCGCCAAGGGCAATAAGAAGGTCGGCGACACCAAACGCCTGTCGCGCTGGCAGGATGTGCTGAAAAAAATGCAGGCCGAAGGTTTTCCGGTCGAGACGACTAACTAGGAGCACGCGCTCAGATGTCTTTGTTCAAACAGCTGTTGATCGCTATCTGTCTGTTCCTGGTCGTGGCCTTCACCGGCAGCTTCATGGTCAGCCTGGAGAGCTCGCGCACCCAGTACGTCAACCAGTTGCGCTCCCACGCACAGGACGCGGCGACGGCGCTGGCATTGTCGCTGACGCCGAATATCGACGATCCGGCGATGGTCGAGCTGCTGGTCAGTTCGATTTTCGACAGCGGTTATTACGCGAGCATCCGCGTGGTCGACGTGAAGACCGAGCAGACCATTGTCGAGCGCAGCGGTACCCCGGCGGTGAGCAATGTGCCGGACTGGTTCGTCAAACTGATCGGCCTCGAGCCGGCCGGTGGCGATGCGCTGGTCAGCCGTGGCTGGGAGCAGGCGGCGCGGGTCGAGGTGGTCAGCCATCCGATGTTCGCCGTGGCCAAGCTATGGCAGAGCGCACTGGGCAGCCTTGGCTGGTTGCTGATCTGCGGTGCATTGAGTGCGGTGCTCGGCGCGCTGTTGCTGCGTCGGCAGTTGAAGCCCCTCGATTACATGGTTCAGCAGTCCCATGCGATTGCCCGCCGCGAGTTTCTCAGCCTGCCGGATCTGCCGCGCACGCCTGAATTGCGTCGCGTGGTGCAGGCGATGAATCAGATGGTCGAGAAGCTCAAGACGCTGTTTCAGGAGCAGGCCGAGCGCAGTGAAAAACTGCGTACCGAGTCCTATCAGGACAACCTCACCGGCCTGGCCAACCGTCGTTATTTCGAGATGCAACTGAACAACCGTGTGAGCAACCCGGAGCAGGCCAGTTCCGGTTATTTGCTGCTGTTGCGGGTCAAGGATCTGGCCGGGCTCAACCAGCGTCTCGGCGGCCAGCGTACCGACCAATTGCTCAAGGCTGTCGGTGAGCAACTGACCCGCGAGTGCGCCAGATATCCACAAACCCAGGACTTGGTCACGCGCATTCGCGGCGGTGAATTCGCCGTGCTGGCGCCGGGGCTGGTGCGTGAGGAAGCGCTGCAGTTGGCGCAGAATCTCGACAATGCCCTGAGCAGCCTGCATGCCACTGGCGCGACCGATGTGCCGGCGGTGGCTTCGATCGGGCTGGCGCCCTTCGCTCACGGCGACTCCCCGCAAGCGGTGCTGACACTGGGCGATCAGGCACTCGCGCAGGCCGAAGGGCAGGGCGAGCAGAATTGGGCGTGCATCGATCAGAGTCTGGTGGCGGAGGTCGGTGACGACCATCACGCTTGGCATCGACTGCTGGATCAGGCTTTGAGTCAGCAGCGTTTCGAGTTGTATTTCCAACCGGTGGTCGCCGCGCAGGACACGCAACTGGTGCTGCATTACAAGGTCCTGTCGCGCTTGCTCGACGAGCAGGGCCAGACCATTCCCGCCGGGCGCTTCCTGCCGTGGCTGGAGCGCTTCGGCTGGACCGCGCGGCTCGATCGGCTGATGCTCGAACGCGTGCTCGAGCAGATGAAGGGGCACGAGGATTCGCTGGCGCTGAACCTGTCCTCGGCGACCCTGGCTGACCCGCAGGCGCTGAACAAGGTCTTCGAGATTCTGCGCGCGCATTCCAATCTCGGCGCGCGTCTTACTCTGGAAATCGGCGAGGAGCAATTGCCTGAACAGGCCGTGCTGGAGCAGTTGACCCGACGCCTGCGCGAGCTTGGCTTCTCGCTGAGCCTGCAGCGCTTCGGCGGGCGCTTCAGCATGATCGGCAACCTGGCGCGGTTGGGTCTGGCGTATTTGAAGATCGATGGCAGCTACATTCGGGCGATCGATCAGGAGAGCGACAAGCGCCTGTTCATCGAAGCGATCCAGCGCGCGGCGCACAGCATCGATCTGCCGCTGATTGCCGAGCGGGTCGAGACTGAAGGGGAGTTGTCAGTGATTCGCGAGATGGGCTTGTATGGCGTGCAGGGGCAGTTGCTCGGTGAGCCGAAGCCTTGGGGGTGAGCCAATAAGCGCCCTCACCCTAACCCTCTCCCAGAGGGAGAGGGGACTGGCCGTGGGATATTTACGAGATACGCCGACGTGCAAGAGCTCCACTGAATCCAGAATCGACTCGATCTCTCAGGTCGATGGATAGCGCAAGACACCTCGATCGGCCCCCTCTCCCTCCGGGAGAGGGCTGGGGTGAGGGTAAGCTTTGGATCCTGGGAGGATCAGATCAACCCGCCCTCATCCTCATCGATCAACTGGCTCAACCCGCCCAGCGCTTCACGTGCCTGGGTACGATCCATCAGTTTGGCCTGGGCCGCCGCTGGCAGGTCAGTGACGCGGATCACGCCTTTCTGGGTCAGCACCTGAATCAGGTCGTCGAGTACCCGAATCATTTCAAAGTCGCTCTGCTTGAGCTGTTTGAGGCTGTTTTCCACGGCTTCGTTGGCGTACCACGCCTGAATCTCATGGTTATCGGCGGGCAGCGTTTCCGTGGCCTCGGCGTACGCCGCAGCTTCCACGCGAATCAACTGGCCTTGCGCATCGCGTTGCACGTAAAACATTGAGCATCCCTCACAAATGAACAGCGTCATGCTGTCAGCAGCATAGCCAACTGCGCGCCAGTATGCGGGGCGACGATCAAATCGTCACCGCTGCATTGCCCGCAAACGCGACGGCCGCCCCACAGGAGGCGGCCGTCGTTGTTTCAGCCTCAGCTGTTGTTGTGATCGACCTTGATGGTCGGGTCGCTGCCGGCAATCAGGTTGTGCAGGTTGGCGCTCGCCCAGTTGTTGCCTTCCAGTTTGATCGTCACGTCCGGCGTGGCCGCAGCGGCATCGCCCGAGTTGAATTTGCCCGCCGAGCTGACTTGCAGCGACGACGTGCCATCCACCGTGGTGATCTTCAGGAAGTTGTCGATCGTGCTGCCGGTCTCGCCCTGCAACAGGTCGCGCAGGTCGATGCGGTCGCCTTCGCTGGCTTTGAAATCCTTGATCACGTCGTTACCGGTGTCGCCCGATTTCCAGACGAAGGTGTCGCCACCGGAACCGCCGATGAGGATGTCGTTGCCCTGACCGCCGATCAGCGTGTCGTTGCCGGTGCCACCGAGCAGGATGTCATTGCCTTTGCCGCCGTCGAGCAGGTCGGTGCCGCCCGAGCCGAACAGGATGTCATTGCCTGCGCCACCGAGCAGCGTGTCGTTGCCATCGTGCGCGCCGGATACATCGAACGCCTGATAGTGCTCGGTGATGTACTGGTGCACGTTGCTGGTGGTGACTTTGCTGACGTCGACGCCGGTCTCTTTGGCAACGAACGCCTGCATCGCCTGGTAACCCTCGCCGGCAATGCCGTTGAAGCTGACCAGATCGCCGAACAGGATGTCGTTGCCTTCGCCACCGTTGACGGTGTCGTTACCCGGCATCGTCGCTTCGGTATGGCCGATGATCGAGTTGGCCAGGTCCTTCGGATCAATGTTGGTTTGCGGCGTTTTGTCCGAGTCGTACGGCTTGAGGTCGTTGAGGCTGACGTCGTTGTTCAGACCAATGGCTTCGACGCTCGACAACCCGCTCAACAAGGCAAAGCCGCTGGTCGAATTGCTGGTCGTCGACGAGTTGGTGCTGTTGCCGGTACCCGCGAGGTTCGACAACTCATAAGTACCGTCGCCCTGCGCATGAATCGTGCCCAGGGTTTCGCTGCTCCAGCCCCACCACGAGTTGTAGGTTTGCAGCACAACGCTGCCAGCACTGTTGATGGTCAGGTAGTGCGAGTTGTCGATGTAGGTGCTGAACGTGTCGCCCTGCTTGTAGTTGCTGGTGTTTACCACGCTGTCGAGTTTCACGTTGCCATACAGCGTCGGGTTGGTCTGCTCGCCGGTCTGGTAGTAAGTCGGCTGGCCGTCGGTGATGAAGTACGTGAGGTTCTTCGCCCCGGTGTTGGCCACTGCGTCGGCGCTCTGGAACCAGTTGGCCGTGGTCTTGAACACGTCCTCATAGTTGGTACCGCCGCCGGAGCCCATCGAGTTGAGTACGGCTTTGAGCAAGGTCAGCGCATTCGGGTCGTTGAGATTCACCGACACCGATTTGTTGACCTGGGTATCGAAGTCCACCAGGAAGATGTTCACCGTGCCCGAGTTGCTGCCGCCAAGGCTTTGCTTGAGGCTGTTGAACACCGAGGTCAGCGAGTCTTTCGCGGCGTTCAGCGACGAAGTGCTCATGCTGCCCGAGCTGTCGACCATGAACGCGATGTTGTAGTTGGTGCCCGGCACCACGGTCAGGCCGCCGATGTCAGCGACGATGATGTCGTTGGCGTCGGTGCCGATGACGTTGTCATCACCCGAGGTGGCGGTGACCGCGTTGTACACCGCAGGCACTACCGTGACCGGAATGGTCGCGGTGCTGCTTGCCGAGCCGCCGACCTGTTCGGTGGACGTCGAGGTCACGGTCAGGTTGAACTGGCCGTTGTAGTAGGTCGGCGGAGTCACGGTCAGAGAGCCGAGGTTCCAGCCGGTGACGTTGGCTTCGCCATTGCTCGCGGTAACGGTGAAGGTATGCCCCGCGCCATCGCTGAGCACCGAACCGACCGGTGCGCCGCTGATCTTCACGCTCAGGGTTTCCGAGCCGTCGGTGTCGGTCAGCGCGGTGCTGATTGCCGACAGCTTCACCGTGGTGCCTTCAGCGCCGGTGTTGAGCTTGTAGCCGTCGTAATAACCTTCGCCGTTGGTGCCGTGCAGATCGGAGACGGTCACGCCCGAGTTGATCAGGTCCTGCACACCGGTGTAGATCGGCACGCCGGCGTTGCTCAGATCGATTGGCGTGCCGCCGTTGACCGACAGGTTGACGTCGTAGCTGCCCGGGCCGCTCTGATTGTGGTGGTAGATGTCGAGCGTGTAGTAACCGCTGGTGGTCGGGGTGAACGAGCCGTTGATCGCACCGCCCGCGCCCCAGGTACCCGACGCCACGTTCTTTCCACCGATGGTGATCAGCAGGCTGTCATCGGCTACGCCGCTGAACGTGTAGGTCTTGCCGGCTTCCAGGTAGATCAGGCCCGAGGTCTTCGACGCCGTACCGGCGGCGACACTGCCGTCAGACTGCACGTTGGTGACGTTGCCGCTGGAGTTCGGTTTGCCGGCCGCATCGATGACGTTTTTCAGGGTGGTCGAGTTAGCGCCGCTGCCGTCAGTGCCTAGGCCCGACAGACCGGTCCAGACTTCCTTGATCAGGCCAGTGGATTTCACGCTGTTGTCAGCCACGGCTACGGTCGGCGCATCCGCCACTGGCGTGATGTCGATCTTCACCGTGCCGGTGCTGCCCAGCGCCTGGCCATCGGTAGGCTGGAACTTGATCTGTGCGTAGTCCGCCTGCTTGTTGCCCAGACCGGTGCCGCCGTAACCGTTGGTGCCCGACTCGTTGGCATCCGGCAGGAAACGCAGCTTGCCGGCGTCGATTTCGGCCTTGCTGAAGGTCTGGTTGTTGGCAACATCCTTCCAGGCCGAGCCGTCCAGATACTGCAGTTTGCCCTCGCCCGGCAGCTGCGTGATCTTGATACCAAGGCTGCTCGCCGGGCTGTCGACATCGCTGACGCCAAAGGTCGACCAGCCGAGTACCAGCGGCGTGTCTTCGGTGCCGGTGACATTGTTTGGCGCAGCGACCGGTGCATCGTTGACCGCCACCACGTTGACCGTGGTCGTCGCCGTGTTCGAGTAGTTGCCGCCATCGGTCACCGTCACGGTGATGACGCGCGGCACGGTGCTCGGGTTTTCGCTGCTGTTGGTGAAGCTGATGTTCTTGATGGCCTGCATGTAGTCGGCCAGGGTCGCGTTACCCGAGAGGGTCAGGGTCACCGTGCCGTTGGTGCTGTTGGCATTGATGGTGATGCCGTTGACGCTGTTGCCCAGATTCAGCGCATCGCCGTCCTGACGGTTGGTCAGTACCACAGTGGCGCCGGTCAGCATCGTGCTGTCCGGGTCGGTGATGCTGATGTCGGTGTCAGCGATCGACACGCCGGCGCCCGGGGTGTTCTCGGTGAACGTCACTTTGTAATCGGCACCGGTCGCACCGCTGGAGTTGTTGGCATCCAGATCCAGCACCGGTGGCGCATCGTTGTCGATGATCGAGGTGCTGACGCTGCCATTGGTGCTGCTGACCGCGAGGTTCTCGAAGTTGCCGCCGGTAGCCGAATCGATCTTGACCACGAAGTTCTCGGTGCCTTCGGTGATCTTGTCATCGAGGGTGACGACGTTGAACTGCGCGCTGCTGGCGCCCGCCGGGATCTTCACGGTGTACACGCCGGTGAAGTCCGAACCGTCGGCAGCAGTGCCGCTGTAGACGATTTTCAGGGTCACTTCGGTCTGCGCCGGGTGATTGAGGCTGACGGTGTAGCTGGCGGTCTGGCCTTCGGTCACCGAGCTGCTGCCGGTGATGCTGACGGTGGTGGTGTCGACGGTGTCGGTGACGCTGGTCACCGCTGGCGTGGTGCTCGGTACCAGTTTTTCGAAGTTGCCACCGGTGGCGCTGCTGATGGTCGCCTGCACGGTGCCGGCGTCTTTGTAGACGTCGTCAGCTGGCGCTGGAACGTTCACGGTGCCGGTGGTTTCGCCCGCTTTGATGGTGATCACCGCACCGTTCGACAGGGTCACGGTCACAGGCGATCCTGCGGCGTTGGTCAGGGTCGCGGTGTAAGTGATCTGGCCACCTTCAGCCACCGAACCGGTCGCCGACAGGGACAGGTTGGTGGTGTCGACGGTGTCGGTCACGGTGGTGCTGACCGGAGTCTTGTCGGCGACGAGATTTTCGAAGTTACCGCCGCTGACGTTGGTAATCGAGTTGGTCAGCGGCGCGTTGCCGGTCAGCGCATCGTTCGGTGCGACGGCAGTTACGGTGCCGGTAGTCTGGCCGACCGCGATGGTGATGTTCTGGCCGTTGGCCAAAGTGACCACCACTGGCGAACCGGTGACTGGCGCGCCGACGGTCGCGGTGTAGACGACGTTGCCGCCTTCTGCCGCTGTGGCGGTTGCGCTCAGTTTTACGGTGGTGGTGTCGATGGTGTCGGTGACGCTGGTCACTGCTGGCGTGGTGCTCGGTACCAGGTTTTCGAAGTTGCCACCGGTAGCTTTGCTGATGGTCGCCTGCACGGAGCCAGCGTCTTTATAGACGTCATCGGAAGGTGCCGGAACGGTCACATTACCGCTGGTTTCGCCAGCCTTGATGGTTATCACCGCACCGTTCGACAGGGTCACGGTTACGGGCGAGCCAGCGGCGTTGGTCAGCGTAGCGGTGTAAACGATCGAGCCACCTTCGGCCACGGAACCGGTCGCACTCAGCGACAGGTTGGTGGTGTCGACGGTGTCGGTCACGGTGGTGCTGACCGGGGTCTTGTCGGCGACGAGATTCTCGAAATTGCCGCCGCTGACGTTGGTGATCGCATTGGTGATCGGCGCATGGCCGGTCAGCGCATCGTTCGCAGCAACAGCGGTTGCGGTGCCAGTGGTCTGGCCGACGCCGATGGTGATGGTCTGGCCGTTGGCCAGAGTCACGACCACAGGCGAGCCGGTGACCGGAGCACCCACAGTGGCGGTGTAGGTGACCGTGCCGCCTTCAGCCACCGATGTATCGGCGGTCAGTTTGACTGTCGAGGTATCGATGGTGTCGGTGACAGTCGTCACGGCCGGAGCTGTGCTCGGTACCAGATTCTCGAAGTTGCCACCGGTGGCGCTAGTGATCGTCGCCTGCACAGAACCGGCGTCTTTGTAGACGTCGTCGGACGGTGCAGGAACGGTCACATTACCGCTGGTTTCGCCAGCCTTGATAGTGATCACAGCACCGTTCGACAGGGTCACGGTCACTGGCGAGCCAGCGGCGTTGGTCAGGGTCGCGGTGTACGTAATCTGGCCACCTTCCGCCACCGAATTGCTGGCGCTCAAGGACAGATTTGTAGTGTCGGTAACGTCCGTGACAGAAGTCGAAACTGGAGTTTTGTCCGCCACCAGATTTTCGAAGTTGCCACCGGTTACGCCAGTGATCGAGTTGGTGATCGGAGCGTTGCCAGTCAGCGCATCGTTCGCAGCAACAGCGGTTGCAGTGCCAGTAGTCTGGCCGACGCCGATGGTGATGGTCTGGCCGTTGGCCAGAGTCACAACCACAGGCGAACCAGTAACAGGCGCACCGACCGTGGCGGTGTAAGTCACGGTGCCGCCTTCAGCCACCGAAGCGTCAGCGGTCAGTTTGACGGTCGAAGTGTCGATGGTGTCGGTGACAGCCGTCACCGCTGGAGCAGTGCTCGGTACCAGGTTCTCGAAGTTGCCACCGGTAGCGCTGGTGATCGTCGCCTGCACAGAGCCGGCATCTTTGTAGACGTCATCAGACGGTGCAGGAACGGTCACATTACCGCTGGTTTCACCAGCCTTGATGGTGATCACTGCACCGTTCGACAAGGTCACGGTCACTGGCGAGCCAGCGGCGTTGGTCAGCGTAGCGGTGTAAACGATCGAGCCACCTTCGGCCACGGAACCGGTCGCACTCAGCGACAGGTTGGTGGTGTCGGTAACGTCCGTGACAGAAGTCGAAACTGGAGTTTTGTCCGCCACCAGATTTTCGAAGTTGCCACCGGTTACGCCAGTGATCGAGTTGGTGATCGGAGCGTTGCCAGTCAGCGCATCGTTCGCAGCAACAGCGGTTGCAGTGCCAGTAGTCTGGCCAATGCCGATGGTGATGGTCTGACCGTTGGCCAGAGTCACGACCACAGGCGAGCCGGTGACCGGAGCACTCACAGTGGCGGTGTAAGTCACGGTGCCGCCTTCAGCCACCGATGTATCGGCGGTCAGTTTGACTGTCGAGGTATCGATGGTGTCAGTGACAGTCGTCACGGCCGGAGCAGTGCTCGGTACCAGGTTCTCGAAGTTGCCACCGGTAGCGCTGGTGATCGTCGCCTGCACAGAGCCGGCATCTTTGTAGACGTCATCAGACGGTGCAGGAACGGTCACATTACCGCTGGTTTCACCAGCCTTGATGGTGATCACTGCACCGTTCGACAAGGCCACGGTCACTGGCGAGCCAGCGGCGTTGGTCAGCGTAGCGGTGTAAACGATCGAGCCACCTTCAGCCACAGAACCGGTCGCCGAGAGCGACAGGTTGGTGGTGTCGGTAACGTCCGTGACAGAAGTCGAAACTGGAGTTTTGTCTGCAACCAGATCTTCGAAATTGCCGCCAGTTACGCCTGTGATCGAGTTGGTGATCGGGGCGTTGCCGGTCAGCGCATCGTTCGCAGCAACAGCAGTTGCAGTGCCAGTAGTCTGGCCAACGCCGATGGTGATGGTCTGGCCGTTGGCCAGAGTCACAATCACTGGCGAGCCAGTAACTGGCGCACCAACCGTGGCGGTGTAAGTCACGGTGCCGCCTTCAGCGACCGAAGTATCGGCGGTCAGTTTGACGGTCGAAGTGTCAATGGTGTCGGTGACAGTCGTCACGGCTGGAGCAGTGCTCGGTACCAGGTTCTCGAAGTTGCCACCGGTGGCGCTGGTGATCGTCGCCTGGACGGAGCCGGCGTCTTTGTAGACGTCATCGGACGGGGCCGGAACGGTTGCGGTGCCGGTGGTTTCGCCAGCCTTGATGGTGATCACGGCGCCATTCGACAGCGTCACGGTTACAGGCGAGCCTGCGGCATTGGTCAGTGTCGCGGTGTAGGTGATCTGGCCACCTTCAGCCACCGAGTTGCTGGCGCTGAGCGACAGATTTGTAGTGTCGGTAACGTCGGTGACAGAAGTCGAAACCGGAGTTTTGTCGGCGACTAGATCTTCGAAGTTGCCGCCGGTTACGCCAGTGATCGAGTTGGTGATCGGAGCGTTGCCAGTCAGCGCATCGTTCGCAGCAACAGCGGTTGCGGTGCCAGTAGTCTGGCCGACGCCGATGGTGATGGTCTGGCCGTTAGCCAATGTCACGACGACAGGAGAACCGGTAACTGGCGCACCGACGGTGGCGGTGTAAGTCACGGTGCCGCCTTCAGCCACCGATGTATCGGCGGTCAATTTGACGGTCGACGTATCGATGGTGTCGGTGACTTGGGTGATCGCTGGCGTGGTACTCGGAACCAGGTTTTCGAAGTTGCCGCCGGCGGCGCTAGTGATCGTCGCCTGGACGGAGCCGGCATCTTTGTAGACGTCATCGGACGGTGCAGGAACGGTCGCAGTGCCGCTGGTTTCGCCTGCTTTGATGGTGATCACGGCGCCATTCGACAAGGTCACGGTCACTGGTGAGCCAGCGGCATTGGTCAGTGTCGCGGTGTAGGTGATCTGGCCACCTTCAGCCACCGAATTGCTGGCGCTGAGCGACAGATTGGTGGTGTCGTTAACATCCGTAACAGTGGTCGAGACCGGAGTTTTGTCCGCAACCAGATCTTCGAAATTGCCGCCGGTCACGCCAGTGATCGAGTTGGTGATCGGAGCATTACCGGCCAACGCATCGTTCTCAGCAACAGCAGTTGCAGTGCCAGTAGTCTGACCGACGCCGATGGTGATGGTCTGACCATTGGCCAGAGTCACGACCACAGGCGAGCCGGTGACCGGAGCACCCACAGTGGCGGTGTAGGTGACCGTGCCGCCTTCAGCCACCGATGTATCGGCGGTCAGTTTGACTGTCGAGGTATCGATGGTGTCGGTGACAGTCGTCACGGCCGGAGCTGTGCTCGGTACCAGATTCTCGAAGTTGCCACCGGTAGCGCTAGTGATCGTTGCCTGGACGGAACCGGCGTCTTTGTAGACGTCGTCGGACGGGGCCGGAACAGTTGCGGTGCCGGTGGTTTCGCCAGCCTTGATGGTGATCACGGCGCCGTTCGACAGGGTCACGGTCACTGGCGAGCCAGCGGCGTTGGTCAGCGTAGCGGTGTAAACGATCGAGCCACCTTCGGCCACGGAACCGGTCGCACTCAGCGACAGGTTGGTGGTGTCGGTAACGTCCGTGACAGAAGTCGAAACTGGAGTTTTGTCTGCAACCAGATCTTCGAAATTGCCGCCAGTTACGCCTGTGATCGAGTTGGTGATCGGGGCGTTGCCGGTCAGCGCATCGTTCGCAGCAACAGCAGTTGCAGTGCCAGTAGTCTGGCCAATGCCGATGGTGATGGTCTGACCGTTGGCCAGAGTCACGACCACAGGCGAGCCGGTGACCGGAGCACTCACAGTGGCGGTGTAGGTGACCGTGCCGCCTTCAGCCACCGATGTATCGGCGGTCAGTTTGACTGTCGAGGTATCGATGGTGTCGGTGACCTGGGTGATCGCAGGCGTAGTGCTCGGAACGAGGTTCTCGAAGTTACCGCCGGTAGCGCTTGTGATCGTCGCCTGGACGGAACCGGCGTCTTTGTAAACGTCATCGGACGGTGCCGGAACGGTCACATTACCGCTGGTTTCGCCAGCCTTGATGGTGATCACAGCACCGTTCGACAGGGTCACGGTCACTGGCGAGCCAGCGGCGTTGGTCAGCGTAGCGGTGTAAACGATCGAGCCACCTTCGGCCACGGAACCGGTCGCACTCAGCGACAGGTTGGTGGTGTCGGTAACGTCCGTGACTGAAGTCGAAACTGGAGTTTTGTCCGCCACCAGATCTTCGAAGTTGCCGCCGGTCACGCCAGTGATCGAGTTGGTGATCGGAGCATTACCGGCCAACGCATCGTTCGCAGCAACAGCGGTTGCGGTGCCGGTAGTCTGGCCGACGCCGATGGTGATGGTCTGACCGTTGGCCAGAGTCACGACCACAGGCGAGCCGGTGACTGGCGCGCCGACGGTGGCGGTGTAAGTCACGGTGCCGCCTTCAGCCACCGAAGTATCGGCGGTCAGTTTGACCGTCGAAGTGTCGATGGTATCGGTGACATTCGTCACCGCTGGAACCGCGCTTGGCACCAGGTTCTCGAAGTTGCCGCCGGTCGCACCCTCGATGGTCACTTCGACTTTGCCGGCATCTTTATAGACGTCATCTTTAGGTGCGTCGACGGTCACGGTGCCGGTGGTTTTGCCTGCATCAATAGTGATCGTGGCGCCGTTCGACAGGGTCACGGTCACCGGTGTGCCGGCCGGGTTGGTCAGGGTTGCGGTGTAAGTGATCTGGCCGCCTTCGGCTACCGAATCGCTGGCGGTCAGGTTCAGGTTGGTGGTGTCGGTGGTGTCGGAAACCACGGTGTCTGCGGACTTGCCGTCGACCACCAGTTTTTCGTAATTGCCACCCGTGGCGCCATCAATGGTCACGCTCAGCGAGCTGCCGCCCGCCAATGGGCTGTTCGGCGCGACGTAGTTGACGCTGCCGGTGGTTTCGCCAACGGCGATGGTGATGGTCTGGCCGTTGGACAGGCTGACGGTGACCGGCGAACCGGTCACTGGCGCGCCCACGGTCGCGGTGTAGACCACGGTTTCGCCTTCGGCGACGTTCGCAGTGGCGCTCAGCGACACGGTGGTGGTGTCGATGGTGTCGTTGACCGTGGTCACCGCCGGCGCTGTGCTGGTGACGAGGTTTTCGAAGTTGCCGCCGGTTGCGCTCTGGATGGTCGCTTCAACGCTGCCGGCGTCTTTGTAGACGTCATCTTTCGGTGCATCGACGGTCACGGTGCCGGTGGATTTGCCGGCCTCGATGAGGATTGTCGCACCGTTCGACAGGGTCACGGTGACCGGTGTGCCGGCGGCGTTGCTCAGGGTTGCGGTGTAGGTAATCTGGCCGCCTTCGTTCACCGCGCCGGTCGCGCTGAGCGACAGGTTGGTGGTGTCGACGGTGTCGGTCACGGTGGTGCTGACCGGGGTCTGGTCGGCGACAAGATTTTCGAAATTACCGCCGCTGACGTTGGTGATCGAGTTGGTCAGCGGCGCGTGGCCGGCGAGGACGTCGTTCGGCGCGGTGGTGCTCACGCTGCCGCTGGTCTTGCCGACTTCGATAGTGATGTTCTGACCATTGGCCAGGGTGACGACCACAGGCGAACCGGTGACCGGCGCGCCGACGGTGGCGGTGTAGGTGACGGTGCCACCTTCGGCCGCGGTTTCGGTGGCGGTCAGCTTGACCGTCGAGGTGTCGACGGTGTCGGTGACATCAGTGACCGCTGGCGTGGTGCTTGGCACCAGGTTTTCGAAGTTGCCGCCGGTGGCGTCCTTGATCGTGACTTCAACTTTGCCAGCGTCTTTATAGACGTCGTCGGCAGGTGCCGGAACGGTGACGGTGCCGGTGGATTTGCCGGCCTCGATGGTGATCACCGCGCCGTTGCTCAGATTCACGGTCACCGGGGTACCGGCCGGGTTGCTCAGGGTCGCGGTGTAGACAATCGAACCGCCCTCGGCCACGGAGCCGGTCGCGGACAGCGACAGGTTGGTGGTGTCGGCGACGTCGGTTACCGAGGTCACCGCCGGGGTTTGGTCGGCGACGAGATTTTCGTAATTGCCACCGCTGGCGCCGTCGATTTTCACACTCAGGGTGTTGCCGCCGGCCTGTGCATCGTTCGGCGCGGTGAAGTTGACGCTGGCGCTGCTGGCGCCGACCGGAATGGTGATGGTCTGGCCGTTGGACAGGGTCACCAGCACTGGCGAACCGGCGACCGGGGCGGTCACGGACGCGGTGTATACAACCACGCCGCCTTCTACCGCGCTGGCGCTGGCGGTCAGCGCAACGGTGCTGTTGTCGATGGTGTCGGTGACATCAGTTACCGCAGGCGTCTTGTCGATCACCAGATTTTCAAAGTTGCCGCCGCTGGTCTTGGTGATGCTCGCATCGACCTTGCCGGCGTCCTTGTACACATCATCGCCAGGCGCGGCGACGGTCGCAGTGCCAGTGCTCGCACCCTTGGCAATGTTGATCACCGCGCCGTTGCTCAGGGTCACGCTCATGGCGGTGCCGGCCGGATTGCTCAGGGTGGCGGTGTAGACGATCGAGCCGCCCTCGGCAACGCTGCCGGTGGCGCTCAGGCTGATGTTGGTGGTGTCGACGGCGTCGGTGACTTTGGTCACCACAGCTGAACGATCGGCCTCGACGCGCTCGAAATTGCCGCCGCTGTGGCTGGCGATCGCCGTCCGCACGTTGCTGCCATCGATGTACGGGGTGTTGGCGGGCGCCGGGAAATTCACCGAGCCGCTGGTAGCACCGGCAGCGATGTTGATCACCGCGCCGTTGGCCAGGGTAACGGTCATCGCAGTGCCGGCCGGATTGCTCAGGGTCGCGGTATAGGTGATCTGGCCACCTTCGCTGACGGTATCGCTGGCAGTCAGGGTCAGTGCGGTTGTGTCGACGGTGTCGTTGACCGTGGTGCTGACCGGGGTCTTGCTGACGTCGAGTTTCTCGAAGTTGCCGCCGCTGGCATCGGTCATGGTTACGGTGAGCTTGCTGACGTCCTTGTAGACGTCATCGCTCGGTGCGGCAATCGTCACCGAACCGCTGGTCTTGCCGGCTTCGATGGTGATGGTCTGGCCATTGCTCAGGTTGACGGTCACCGGCGTCTGCGCGGCGTTGGTCAGCGTTGCGGTGTAAGTGATCGAAGAGCCTTCGAGCACATAGCTTTCTGCGCTGAGGGTCAGGTGCGTGGTGTTGATCGTGTCGGCAACATTGGTCACCGCAGGCGTAGTGCTCGGCACCAGATTTTCGAAGTTGCCACCGGTGGCGTCCTTGATGGTCACTTCGACTTTGCCGGCGTCTTTGTAGACGTCGTCGGCAGGTGCCGGAACGGTCACGGTGCCGGTGGTCTTGCCGGCTTCAATGGTGATGACCGAACCGTTGCTCAGATTGACGGTTACCGGCGTGCCGGCCGGGTTGCTCAGCGTCGCGGTGTAGGTGATCTGCCCGCCTTCGTTGACGTTGCCGGTGGCAGTCAGCGCGACGCTGGTGGTGTCGACGGTGTCGGTGACAGTGGTGCTGACCGGGGTCTTGTCGGCGACCAGATTCTCGTAGTTGCCGCCGCTGACGTTGGTGATCGAGTTGGTCAGTGGTGCGTGACCGATCTGCACGTCATTCGATACCGGGGCGGTAACGCTGCCGGTGGTCTGGCCGACGGCGATGGTGATGTTCTGGCCGTTGGCCAGGGTCACGACTACTGGCGAGCCGGTGACGGGCGCGCCGACAGTGGCGGTGTAGGTGACGGTGCCGCCTTCAGCGACCGAGGTGTCGGCGGTCAATTTGACCGTCGAGGTATCGATGGTGTCGGTGACTTGAGTGACCGCTGGCGTGGTACTCGGAACGAGGTTCTCGAAGTCGCCGCCGGTGGCGCTGGTGATGGTGGCCTGCACGGAGCCGGCGTCTTTGTAGACGTCGTCGAACGGAGCCGGGAAGCTCACATTACCGCTGGTTTCGCCTGCCTTGATGGTGATGACGGCGCCGTTCGACAAGGTCACGGTCACTGGCGAGCCAGCAGCATTGGTCAAGGTTGCGGTGTAAGTGATCTGGCCGCCTTCAGCCACGGAAGCGGTCGCGCTCAGCGACAGATTGGTGGTGTCGGCCACGTCGGTGACGGTGGTCGAAACTGGAGTTTTGTCCGCCACCAGATCTTCGTAGTTGCCACCGCTTACGCCAGTGATCGAGTTGGTCAGCGGAGCGTTGCCGGTCAAGGCATCGTTCGGTGCGGTGTAGGTGATGGAGCCGGTGGTCTGGCCGACGGCGATGGTGATGTTCTGACCATTGGCCAACGTCACGACCACAGGCGAGCCGGTGACTGGCGCGCCGACGGTGGCGGTGTAAGTCACGGTGCCGCCTTCGGCAACCGAGGTGTCTGCGGTCAGCTTCACCGTCGAGGTATCGACGGTGTCAGTGATTTCGGTCACAGCTGGAGTAGTGTTCGGCACCAGATTTTCGAAGTTGCCGCCGGTGGCGTCCTTGATGCTGACTTCGACCTGGCCGGCGTCTTTGTAGACGTCATCGGCCGGCGCTGGAACGCTAACGGTGCCCGTGGTTTTGCCGGCATCAATGGTGATCACCGAGCCGTTGCTCAGGGTCACGGTTACCGGGGTGCCGGCCGGATTCGTCAGCGTGGCGGTGTAGGTGATCTGGCCACCCTCGGCCACGGAACCGGTGGCGCTGAGGCTCAGGCCAGTGTCATCCACCGAATCGGTAATCGTGGTGACCGCAGGCGTGTTGCTTGGCACCAGATTTTCGAAATTGCCACCGGTTGCACCAGTGATCGTGGTGCTGACGGTGCCGCCATTGTTGTAGACGTCGTTGGCTGCAGTCGGCACGTTGACGGTGCCGACGGTTTCGCCCGCAGCAATGGTGATGGTCGAACCGTTCGACAGAGTGACGGTTACCGGGGTTTGCGCCGGGTTGGTCAGTGTCGCGGTGTAAGTGATCTGACCGCCTTCAACGATGTTGTTGGTCGCGGTCAGAGTCAGGCCAGTGTCATCGACCGAGTCGGTGATGGTGGTCACGGCTGGTGTGGTGTTTGGCACCAGATTTTCGAAATTGCCACCGGTAGCGCCAGTGATCGTGGTGCTGACGGTGCTGCCATTGTTGTAGACGTCATTGGCCGCAGTCGGCACGTTGACGGTGCCCACGGTTTCGCCAGCCGCAATGGTGATGGTCGAACCGTTCGACAGAGTGACGGTTACCGGCGTCTGCGCTGGATTGGTCAGTGTCGCGGTGTAAGTGATCTGACCGCCTTCAACGATGTTATTGGTCGCAGTCAGGGTCAGGCCGGTGTTGTCGACCGAATCGGTGATCGTCGTGACCGCAGGCGTGTTGCTTGGCACCAGGTTTTCAAAGTTGCCGCCGGTAGCGCCAGTGATCGTGGTGCTGACGGTGCCGCCATTGTTGTAGACGTCGTTGACCGCAGTCGGCACGTTGACGGTGCCCACGGTTTCGCCTGCCGCAATGGTGATGGTCGAACCGTTGGACAGGGTGACGGTAACCGGCGTCTGCGCCGGGTTGGTCAGTGTCGCGGTGTAAGTGATCTGACCGCCTTCAACAATGTTGTTGGTCGCAGTCAGGGTCAGGCCGGTGTTGTCGACCGAATCTGTGATGGTGGTAACGGCTGGTGTGGTGTTCGGCACCAGGTTTTCGAAGTTGCCACCGGTAGCGCCAGTGATCGTGGTGCTGACGGTGCCGCCATTGTTGTAGACGTCGTTGGCCGCAGTCGGCACGTTGACGGTGCCCACGGTTTCGCCAGCAGCAATGGTGATGGTCGAACCGTTGGACAGGGTGACGGTTACCGGCGTTTGCGCTGGATTAGTCAGTGTCGCTGTGTAGGTGATCTGGCCGCCTTCGACGATGTTGTTGGTCGCGGTCAGCGTGAGGCCGGTGTTATCAACCGAGTCTGTGATGGTGGTAACGGCTGGTGTCGGGTTCGGCACCAGATTTTCGAAGTTGCCGCCGGTAGCCCCGGTGATCGTGGTCGTAACGGTGCTGCCATTGTTGTAAACGTCATTGGCTGGGGTCGGCACGTTGACGGTGCCGGTAGTCTGGCCAGCGCCAATGGTAATGGTCGAGCCATTCGACAGCGTGACGGTGACCGGAGTTTGCGCCGGGTTAGTCAGCGTCGCGGTGTAGGTAATCTGGCCGCCTTCGGTCACGCTCGAACCAGCCGTCAACGTGACGGTAGTGGTGTCGACGGTGTCGGTGACTTGCGTGGTCGCCGGGATAGTCGGCGGGGTCACGGTGATGCCGTTGCCGCCGCTGGTGCCAGTGACGGTCACGTCGATCTGGCTCGGGTCGTTGTAGACCGTGTCGTTCGGTGCCAGCGGCACGTTGACGGTGCCGGTGGTGGCGCCGGCGGGAATGACGATGACTGCGCCGTTGGACAGGGTGATAGTCAGGTCGGTCAGCGGCGCCTGGGTCAGGGTCGCGGTGTACACCAGCACGCCGCCGGCTTCGGTGATGGTCGGCGTGGCGCTGAGGCTCAGGGTCGAGTCACGCAGTGCGTTGGTGGTGGTGTCGGTGGTCAGGCCGCCCGTGGTGTCCTGCGCGACTTGCCCGGCAGAATTGATGCCCGCCGTGGGGAAGCCAATGGTCGGATCGACGCGGCCAGCGGTGGCGTCGAGCATGACGAAGCTGTGACCACCACCGGCCGCACCGCCGGTACCTGCGGCGGTCGGGCCGGCCGCGGTGGATTCGAGTGCGGTGGTCGGGTCGACACCGGCGGCGATGGCTTGCTGCAGTTCTTCTACAGAAGGCGCAGCCTGCGCGGTGGCTTCGGCCAGGTCAGTGCTGGAGTCAGGCGAGCTGGCGCTCCACTGGGTGTCGCGACCCAGATCGAGCATGCGGCCATCGGCCAGTTCCAGCGACACCGCGCCGGCCAGACCGGTATCGATCTGGTCGCCGACATACAGGCGATCGCCTTCAACGAGTACGCGACGCACGCCCTCTGGGGACACCACGAAAACCTGACCGACAATGCTTTTGACGACGGCAACAACACTGCTCATTGAAGACTCTCCGGGGTGTCACATTCAGTTGACTTCCATGGACCTGACGGGCGTCGGCGCCACTTCAGTCTGGACGTACTTTCTATAAATGGATAACTTATTGACGTTGTATTTCCGTCAATAATCTGGCTATAAATTATCGCGATTAACTTTATGCCAAACTATTGACCTTCTGGGAGCCATCCTAAACAATCGCCCCACTAATGTCACATTGATATTTCCGCGGCGACCTGTCCTTCAGCCTGTCATCCAGTTCCTGTTTTGAACTTTCCGACATACGGTCTTTCGGGTTGCCATCATCCGACGCAGCACCACGTTTCTGCTGTGATTCAAGACAAGAAGTTCCGGGAAAATTCCAACCATGCGTTCGCTTTTGCTCCTTGCCGCTCCCTTCGCTCTCGCCGCCTCTTTTGTACAAGCACAATCCTTACCAGAAGCCATGCAACAGGCGCTGGATGTCCATCCGGAGATTCAGGCGGGGGTCAATAGTCGATTGGCGGCGGATTATCAGTTAAAGGCTGCGAAAGGGGGATACCTGCCCAAGGTCGATCTGCTGGGCGGTTATGGCCGTGAAGGCACTGACAGTGTGACCACGAGAGCGAACGGTGGAAGCAATCACTGGGAGACGTTGAACCGCAGCGAGTCAAGTTTACGTCTCTCGCAAATGGTTTTTGACGGTTTCGCGACGTCTAACGAAGTTGCGCGTCAACAAGCCAACGTCAGCTCCCGTGCTTACTCGCTGCTGGGTACTTCCGAGCGTACTGCACTGACCGTCGCCCAGGTGTATCTGGACGTGCTGACCCGTCGCGAATTCGTGCGTCTGGCCGAGGAGAACCTCAAGAGCCACCAGCGCATCTACGACCAGATCCAGTTGCGCACCCAGCGCGGCGTCGGCAGCGGTGCCGACCTCGATCAGGCCGAAGCCCGTATGGCCCAGGCCCGCAACAATCTGATCACCGAACAGACCAACCTCGCCGACGCGGAAACCAACTTCCTCAGCGCCGTCGGCCAGATGCCCGACCAGCTCGAGCGCCCGGCGCCGTTCATGGCGATGATGCCGGCCAACCTCAATGAAGCCCGCGCGCAAATGCTGGAAAACAGCCCGATCCTGCGTTCCGCCGAGTCGGACATCGCCGCTGCCGAGAAGCAGTTCGCCACCGCCAAATCGACCTTCTACCCGCGTTTCGACGCCGAACTGGGCCGCTCCGCCGACAACGATCTCGATGGTCAGAACGGCCACAACAACGAATGGCAGGCCATGCTGCGCATGCGTTTTAACCTGTATTCCGGCGGCAGCAACAAGGCCGATCTGGAATCCAAGTCGTACCTGGCCAACCAGGCGCTGGACATCCGCAACAACGCCCTGCGTCAGTTGAATGAAGAGCTCGGCCTCGCCTGGAACGCGCTGAACAATGCCAACGCCCAAGTGCCGATCGCCCAGCAATACGTCGATCGCAGCACCTCGGTGCGTACCGCCTACCAGCGTCAATTCAGCCTCGGCGAACGCACCCTGCTGGATTTGCTCGACAGCGAAAACGAACTGTTCACCGCCTCGCGGCGTCTGGCGGAAATCAAGAACATTCAGTTATTTACTCAGTACCGAATCAAGGCGACCATGGGCCAATTGCTCAAAAGCCAGGGAGTGGTCGCGCCGTTGGCATCCGTTGTGCAGAACGACGTGAAGCCCAAGGTCCAGCTGCCTGGGATGAACTGAGTTATCCCTTCCAACTGTTAAAGAGTGTCGAGCGTGGAATCAGAAGTCAGTCGAGTTCAACTCAGCCATGATCCACGCGCGTTGCATGACGATCCGTTGCTGGATGGTCTGCTCGCCCTGTGCATGCTGCACCAGAAGCCTGCCAGCGCGGCGATGCTGACCACCGGCCTGCCGCTGCCCAAACAACGTTTGAGTGTCGAGTTGCTGCCGCGCGCAGCGGCTCGCGCCGGGCTGCAGGGGCGAGTGTTGCAGCGCAAACTCGAAGAAATTCCGGCGATCGCCATGCCCGCGCTGTTGCTGCTCAAGGATGGCCGCAGCGCCGTTCTGCTCGGCTGGCAGGGCGACAACGAAGCACGAGTGCTGCTCAGCGAAAGCGATGGCGGCGAATCGGTGGTCAGCCGCGAACTGCTGAGCGACGATTACACCGGCAAAGTGTTCTTCGCCCAGCCGCAGCACAAATTCGACGTCAATCACGGCACGCTGATCCCGCGTGCACGCTCGTGGTTTCGCGACACCCTCAAGCGTTCGCGCTGGCTGTATGCCGATGCGATCGCCGCCAGTTTCCTGATCAACATCATCGCCATGGCCGCACCGCTGTTCGTGATGAACGTCTACGACCGCGTAGTACCGAACCAGGCCGAAGCAACCCTGTGGGTGCTGGCGCTGGGCATCACCGGCGCTTACATCTTCGACTTGATCCTCAAGAGCCTGCGCAGCCTGTGCCTGGATCTGGCCGGGAAGAAAACCGACCTGATCATCTCCGCCACGCTGTTCGAGCGCATTGTCGGCATGGCGATGAAATACCGCCCGGCGCGGGTCGGTAGTTTTGCCCAGAACATCCATGAGTTTCAGAGCCTGCGCGACTTTCTCGCGTCGCTGACCCTGACCAGTCTGATCGACCTGCCGTTCACCATCCTGATTTTCATCGTCATCGCCATTCTCGGCGGGCATCTGGTGTGGATTCCGGTGCTGGCGTTCCCGATTGCCCTGCTGATCGGCTACGCCTTGCAGAAGCCGTTGATCGCGACCATGGAACGCACCATGGCGCTGGGCGCCGAGCGCCAGTCGAGCCTGATCGAAACCCTCGCCGGTCTGGATGCGGTCAAGGTCAACAACGCCGAAAGCGAGCGCCAGTATCAGTGGGAGCAGACCATCGGCACCCTCAGCCGCCTAGAGCTGCGAGTGAAAATGCTCTCCGGTCTGGCGATGAACATCACCTTGCTGATCCAGCAACTGGCCGGGGTGATCATGATCGTCTTCGGCGTGTACCAGATCATCGCCGGCAACCTGAGCATGGGCGGGCTGATTGCCTGCTACATGCTCAGTGGTCGTGCGCTGAGCCCGCTGGCGTCGCTGTCCGGCCTGCTCACGCGCTATCAACAGGCGCGGGTGACCATGACTTCGGTCGACCAGATGATGGAGCTGCCGCAGGAGCGCAATTTCGAAGAGCGCCCGCTGAGCCGCAAGGTTTTGCAGGGTGCGATCGAATGCCGTCAGCTCAGCTTCACCTACCCGGACCAGCAGAACCCTGCGCTGAAGAACATCAACCTGGTCATCCGTCCCGGCGAGAAGATCGGCATCATCGGCCGCAGCGGCTCGGGCAAGAGTTCGCTGGCGAAACTGCTGGTGGGCCTGTACCAACCGGACGACGGTGCCTTGCTGGTCGACGGCGTGGACATCCGCCAGATCGACGTCAGCGAACTGCGCTACAACATCGGCTACGTACCGCAGGACATCCAGCTGCTGTCCGGCACCCTGCGTGACAACCTGGTGTCCGGCGCGCGTTACGTCGAAGACGAGCTGGTGCTGCAAGCCGCCGAACTGGCCGGCGTCCACGAATTCGCCCGTCTGCACCCGCAAGGCTACGAACTGCAAGTCGGCGAGCGCGGGCAGAACCTTTCCGGCGGCCAGCGGCAAAACGTCGCCCTGGCCCGGGCGCTGTTGCTCAATCCGCCGATTCTGCTGATGGATGAGCCAACCAGTGCGATGGACAACACCGGCGAAGAACGCCTCAAGCAACGCCTCGCAGCAGTGATTGAAAACAAGACCGTGGTGCTGGTCACGCACCGGGCATCGCTGTTGTCGCTGGTCGATCGCCTGCTGGTGATCGATCGCGGGCAGATTCTCGCCGACGGCCCGAAAGCCGCCGTGATGGAAGCGTTGAAGAAGGGGCAGATCAGTGTTGCTTAAGTCCGGTGTCAAGGAGTCGATCCGTCGCTACTTCAAGGGCTCTGCCTCGCTGCAGGGCCAGCCGCTGCCAGAGGTCAACAAGGCGCTGATCGAAGACGCCCCGCGCGTCGTGCGCCTGACCATCTGGGCGATCATCGGCTTCTTCGTGTTCCTCATGCTCTGGGCCAACTTCGCCGTAATCGACGAAGTGACCAAGGGCGACGGCAAGGCGATTCCGTCGTCGAAGATCCAGAAAATCCAGAACCTGGAGGGCGGTATCGTCTCCGAGCTGTTCGTCAAGGAAGGCCAGATCGTCGAGGCCGGCGCGCCGCTGATTCGTCTCGACGACACGCGTTTTGCCTCCAACGTCGGCGAAACCGAGGCTGATCGCCTGTCGATGCTGCTGCGGGTCGAGCGTCTGAGCGCGGAAGTCGATGATCGTCCGCTGAACTTCCCCGAGGACGTACTCAAAGCCGTGCCGGGTCAGGCGAAAAGCGAAGAGTCGCTGTACATCAGCCGTCGTCAGCAACTGCACGACGAAATCGGCGGCCTGCAGGAGCAATTGATCCAGCGCCAGCAAGAGCTGCGTGAGTTCAGCTCCAAGCAGGCGCAGTACCGTCAGCAACTCGGCTTGCAGCGTCAGGAAATCAACATGTCCGAGCCGCTGGTGGCGCAGGGCGCGGTCTCGCCGGTGGAAGTGTTGCGCCTCAAGCGTGCCGAAGTGGAAACCCGTGGCCAGCTCGACGCGACCACGCTGGCCATTCCGCGCGCCGAATCGGCGATCAAGGAAGTGCAGCGCAAGATCGACGAAACCCGCGGCAAATTCCGCAGCGAAGCGCTGACCCAACTCAACGAAGCGCGCACCGATCTGAACAAGGCCCAGGCCACCGGCAAGGCGCTGGAAGACCGCGTCAGCCGTACGCTGGTTACCTCACCCGTGCGGGGTATCGTCAACAAGTTGCTGGTCAACACTATCGGCGGTGTGATCCAGCCGGGCAGCGACATGGTCGAAATCGTGCCGCTGGACGACACCCTGCTGGTCGAAGCCAAGATCCGCCCGCAGGACATCGCGTTCCTGCATCCGGGTCAGGAAGCGATCGTCAAATTCACCGCCTATGACTACACGATTTACGGCGGCCTGAAGGCACAGCTGGAGCAGATCGGTGCGGACACCATCACCGACGAAGACAAGAAAACCACCTACTACGTGATCAAAGTGCGCACCGAGCGCAGCCACTTGGGCACGGATGAAAAGCCTTTGCTGATCATTCCCGGGATGGTCGCTTCGGTGGATATCATCACTGGCAAGAAATCGGTGTTGAGCTATTTGCTCAAGCCGATCATTCGGGCGCGGGCTGAAGCGTTGCACGAGCGCTAGATCTTCGGCGCTGGTGACGGCCTATTCGCGAGCAGGCTCGCTCCCACAGGAGATTGCATTCCAACTGTGGGAGCGAGCCTGCTCGCGAAGGCGTCCTCCGAAGCGCTACATATCCGTCGGTAAGTGACACAAATGGTCACCCACCCCCTCACCATTCGCCATATCGTTATTCATTAACGGTATTTAATTTCCAGTTTTTATAGCTATAAAGTCTCCCACCTGCGTACCTGCCGACCAATCGGCGCGCCGCACGACCTGAACCGACACGCAATCCAGCGTGAGTGTCTGATCGACGAGCGCGGCCATGAGCGCGCCGTGCGTGGGAGATGATTGATGTCCGCCGCTACTGCCACCGAAAGCGCCGCAACTGTCGCGCCGCAAATCTTCGAAATTCGCCCCTTCAGCGGTGCCGTCGGCGCCGAGATCGTTGGCCTCGACCTGCGCCGGCCGGTCAATGATCAGGACTTCGCGCGGATTCACCGCGCGCACCTGGATTTCCACGTCGTGGTCTTCCGCGATCAGCAGATTACCCCGCAACAGCAAATCGATTTCAGCCGCCGTTTCGGCGTGTTGCAGATCCATGTGCTCAAGCAGTTCCTGCTGGCCAATCACCCGGAAATCCTCATCGTTTCCAACATTATCGAGAACGGCCAGAACATCGGTCTCGGTGACGCCGGCAAGTTCTGGCATTCCGATCTCTCCTATAAAGAGCTGCCAAGTCTCGGCTCGATGCTGCACGCCCAAGAGCTGCCCGCCGAGGGCGGCGACACGCTGTTCGCCGACATGCACAAAGCCTGGGACGACTTGCCCGCTGCCTTGCGCACTGCGGTCGAAGGACGTTCCGCTGCGCATTCCTATACCGCGCGCTACAGCGAAACCAAGTTCGAAGGTAACTGGCGCCCGACCCTGACCCCGGAACAACTGGCTCAGGTCGCCGAAGTGGTGCATCCGGTGGTGCGCACCCATCCGGAAAACGGCCGCAAAGCCTTGTTCGTCAGCGAAGGCTTTACCACGCGCATCGTCGGCTTGCCGGAAGACGAAAGTCGTCAGCTGCTCGGCGAACTCTTCGCTCACAGCGTGCTGCCGCAAAATATCTACCGCCATCAATGGGAGCCGCATGATCTGGTGTTCTGGGACAACCGCTCGCTGATCCACCTCGCCGCCGGCTGCCCCGCGCATCTGCGCCGCAAGTTGTATCGCACGACCATCCAGGGCGACGCGCCTTTCTGATTTGCCGGAGATCGATCATGAACGCCCCTTTGCCAGGCCGCGCGGTCAGCAACCCGATCGCCCACAGCGAAGCGTTGCTGGCCGTCGATCACGTCAGCCTCGAATACCGCACGCCGCAGCGAGTGGTGCGCGCTACCCATCAAGTCAGTTTCGCCGTCGACCCGGCTGATCGGTTCGTCCTGCTCGGCCCGTCCGGTTGCGGTAAATCGACCTTGCTCAAAGCGGTCGCCGGATTCATCCAGCCCTGCGAAGGCGAGATCCGCCTGCAAGGCCAGCGCGTCGATGCGCCGGGGCCGGACCGCATTGTGGTGTTTCAGGAATTCGACCAGTTGCCGCCGTGGAAAACCGTGAAGCAGAACGTGATGTTCCCGCTGCTGGCCTCGCGCACCTTGAACAAGAAAGACGCCGAAGAGCGTGCGCTGCACTACCTGGAAAAGGTCGGTCTGGCAGCGTTCGCCGACGCCTATCCACACACCTTGTCCGGCGGCATGAAGGCGCGGGTGGCGATCGCCCGGGCGTTGGCCATGCAACCAAAAATTCTTTTGATGGACGAACCCTTCGCTGCACTCGATGCGTTGACCCGCCGCAAGATGCAGGAGGAATTGCTGCTGCTCTGGGAAGAGGTTCGTTTCACCCTGCTGTTCGTTACTCATTCGATCGAAGAAGCCCTGGTGGTGGGCAATCGCATCCTCTTGTTGTCGCCACATCCGGGGCGGGTGCGCGCCGAAGTGCACAGCCATCAATACGATCTGCACAGCCTCGGCGGCGTGGCGTTTCAGGCGTCGGCGCGGCGCATTCATCGTCTGCTGTTCGATGAGGGCCAGGCGCCGGAGACCGAACGTGATCACGATTTCAACGACATTCGCATCGCCTATTGAGCGGCCAGGAGGACTACCCGATGAGCCATTCATCATCCGTGCGTGAAGAATTCGAAACCGTGCTCGAGCCGCTGACCGCAGTGCCGGTCGAGCGCGAGTTGCCGCTTGGCACGCGCCTGTGGCAACAGGGCTGGTTGCGCAAAAGCCTGATCCTGATTGTGCTGGCGATCATCTGGGAGGTGGTCGCGCGGATTCAGAACAATGACCTGATGCTGCCGAGTTTTCTGCAAACCGCGCAGGCCCTGTTCGACGGGCTGCTCAGTGGCGAGCTGCTGGCCAAGGTCTGGATCTCGCTGGTGGTGCTGATCAAGGGCTACCTGATCGGCATCGTCCTCGCGTTCGCCCTGACGACACTGGCGGTCTCGACCCAGTTGGGACGTGATCTGCTCAGCACCATGACTTCGATGTTCAATCCGTTGCCGGCGATTGCCCTGCTGCCGCTGGCGCTGCTCTGGTTCGGCTTGGGGCAGAACAGTCTGATTTTCGTGCTGGTGCATTCAGTGTTGTGGGCGTTGGCGCTGAACACCTATGCCGGATTTCTCGGTGTGTCCGAGACGCTGCGCATGGCCGGGCGCAACTATGGCCTCAAGGGTTTGCGCCTTGTGTTGTTCATCCTGATCCCGGCGGCACTCCCGTCGATTCTCGCCGGTTTGAAGATTGGCTGGGCGTTTGCCTGGCGTACGTTGATCGCGGCCGAATTGGTGTTTGGCGCGACCAGCGGCAAGGGCGGGCTGGGCTGGTACATCTTCCAGAATCGCAATGAGCTGTACACCGACAAGGTGTTTGCCGGGTTGGCGGTGGTGATCCTGATTGGCCTGTTGGTGGAAAATCTGGTGTTTGCCACCCTCGAGCGCGTGACCGTCAAGCGCTGGGGTATGCAGCGCTGAGGTCTTCGTTGGCTGGGCCGGCCTCTTCGCGAGCAGGCTCGCTCCCACATGAGAACGCATTCCAGGGTGGGAGCGAGCCTGCTCGCGAAGAGGCCAGCGCTGGCATCGTCACTCTTTAGGGATGTTTGTTAGCATTGTGCCCGGATCAATCCAGATCGGCCAAGAGTGCTCAGCATGCAACTCCCGGACATGAACCTTTTGGTCGCCCTCGATGCCTTGCTCGACGAGGGCAGTGTGGTCGGCGCGGCGCGGCGGATGAACCTCAGCCCGGCGGCCATGAGCCGCACGCTGATGCGGATTCGCGAAGCCATCGGCGATCCGATTCTGGTGCGCGCCGGGCGTGGCCTGGTGCCGACCCCCAAAGCCCTCGAACTGCGCGAACAGGTGCGCGACGTGGTCGAGCAGGCGGCGCTGCTGTTTCGTTCCGCCGACAGCGTCGAGCTAGGCACCTTGCGTCGACGTTTCAGCATTCGCGCCAATGATTTCTTCGTCGGCGTTTACGGCGGCAAGCTGTTCGACACCCTCGACCAACTCGCCCCGCATTGCGAATTGCGCTTCGTCCCGGAAGGCGATGGCGACGATGAGGCGCTGCGCGAAGGACGCATCGATCTGAGCGTCAGCAACACCCGTCCGCTCACGCCGGAGGTTAAGGTACAGAACCTGTTCTCCACGCATTTCGTCGGCTTGGTGCGCGAGAACCATCCTTTGCTCGACGGCGAAATCACGGCCGAGCGCTACGCCGGTTTTTCCCACATCAGCATGTCGCGGCGTGGCATCGCTCGCGGCCCGATCGACACGGCGTTGAATGCGTTGGGGCTGGAGCGCCGGGTGGCGGTGATCGCGCCGAGCTTCCACGCGGCGATGTTTGCCTTGCCCGACTCCGACCTGATCCTGCCGGTGCCCAAAGAAGCCCTGCTCAGCGTGCGGCGGCTGGGCCTGAAACTGCGTTCGTTCGACCTGCCGATTCCGCTGCCCATGCTCATGCTGACCCAGGCCTGGCACCCGCGCTTCGACAAGGACCCGGCCCACCGCTGGCTGCGTGAAACCCTCAAGACCTGCTGCGATGAAACGTGGCTGGCGGCACAGCCGTAAATCATCAGGCACCATCGAATCCCTGTGGGAGCGAGCCTGCTCGCGAAGGCGTCGAGTCAGTCACCTCAATGGCGGCTGGTCCTCCGCTTTCGCGAGCAGGCTCGCTCCCACATAGGCATTCACCGTTGTGTCTGATGCACTTATAACCTGCCAATAAGTCAATTTTCGTCAGCATCAAGCCCCACTAAAATGCTCCGGTATTTCACCCCCGGAGCTTTTCATTCATGACATCCCTGACGGTCTCGGCGCCTCTCGCCGCGACCAGCCCGGCGACGGCGGCTGCGCCACCGGTGTTCGGGGCGCGGATCATCATTGGTCTGGTCGGCGTGCTGTTGGCCGTGCTGGTCTCGGGCCTCAACGAGATGGTCACCAAAGTCGCACTCGCCGATATTCGCGGCGCGCTGCACATCGGCTACGACGAAGGCACCTGGCTGGTCGCCAGCTACACCGCCACGTCGGTCGCAGCCATGGCCTTCGCGCCGTGGTGTGCGGTGACCTTCTCGCTGCGCCGCTTCACGCTGTGCGCCATCGGTCTTTTTACCGTGCTCGGCGTGCTGTGCCCGTTCGCGCCTAATTACGAAAGTCTGCTGCTGATGCGCATCCTCCAGGGCCTCGCCGGTGGTGCATTGCCGCCGATGCTGATGACCGTCGCGCTGCGCTTTCTCCCGGCCAACATCAAACTCTACGGACTGGCCGGCTACGCACTAACAGCGACATTCGGGCCAGGTCTCGGCACGCCGTTGGCCGGTCTGTGGACTGAATACATCGGCTGGCAATGGACCTTCTGGCAGATCATCGTGCCGTGCCTGATCGCCATGGCCGCAGTGGCTTACGGATTGCCCCAGGATCCGCTGCGCTTGGAGCGCTTCAAATCGTTCAACTGGAAAGGCCTGCTGCTGGGCTTTCCAGCGATCTGCATGCTGGTGATCGGTCTGTTGCAGGGCAATCGGCTGGACTGGTTCGAGTCGAATCTGATCTGTGGATTACTCGGTGCCGGTTCGCTGCTGCTGGTGGCTTTTATGATCAATGAATGGTCGCAGCCGATTCCGTTTTTCAAGCTGCAAATGCTCGGCATCCGCAACCTGTTGTTCGCCCTGATCACCCTCGCCGGGGTGTTGATCGTGCTGCTGGCGGTGGTGTTGATTCCGTCGAGTTATCTGGCGCAGGTGCAGGGTTATCGTCCAGCGCAAACCGCGCCGATCATGCTCATTGCCGCGCTGCCGCAGCTGATTGCGCTGCCATTGGTGGCGGCGCTATGCAACTTGCGCTGGGTCGATTGTCGCTGGGTGCTCGGCATGGGTCTGAGCATGCTCGCGCTGTCCTGCCTCGGCGGTTCGCACCTGACTTCGGCGTGGATTCGCGATGATTTCTACGTCCTGCAATGGCTGCAGATTTTCGGCCAGCCGATGGCGGTGTTGCCGCTGCTGATGTTGTCGACCGGCAGTATCACGCCGATGGAAGGGCCGTTCGCGTCGGCGTGGTTCAACACCGTCAAAGGTCTCGCCGCAGTGGTCGCCACCGGCGTGATCGAAGCGCTGACCACCGCGCGCCTGCATTTCCATTCGACCATGTTGGTCGACAGCCTGGGCAATTCGCCGCTGGCCGATCACAGCGATCCGGGCCTCGCTCACCGCGTGCACGAGCAGGCGGTGGTGCTGACTTCGTCCGATTTGTACCTGTGCATGGCTGGCGTCGCCGTGGCGTTGATCCTGCTGATTTTCTGGCTGCCGACGCGGATTTATCCGCCGCGCGCGCCGACCTGATCGCTGTACTGAAACTGAAGGTTTTTTATGACTCAATCCAAGCAAAAACTCGCGGTGGCCGTGGCTGCCGCGCTGGCGGTGGGCGTGCTGGTGTACCTGGCGATGCCCGGGCTGTTCGGCCAACGCACCGAGCAGACCACCAATGACGCCTTCGTCTCCGCCGACTACACGCTGGTGGTGCCGCGCGTGGCCGGGTTCATCAAGCAGGTGCTGGTCGAAGACAACCAGCAGGTCAAGGCCGGGCAATTGTTGGCGCTGATCGATGACCGTGATTTGCGCGCAGCGGCGGAAGCGGCGGACGCGCAAACCCTGGTCGCGCGGGCGCAATTGCAGAACGCCAATGCGACCCTTGAGCGGCAGGCGTCGCTGATCGCTCAGGCGCAGGCCGCTGTGGTCTCGGCCAAAGCGCAAATGGCCTTTGCGCAGCAGGAACTGAACCGCTACAACCACCTCGCCGGAGTCGGTGCCGGCACCGTGCAGAACGCGCAACAGGCGCGCACGCGCATTGATCAGGCTTCGGCGCGTCTCGACACCGCGACGGCGAAACTGGCGGCCGAACGCAAACAAGTCGAAATCCTCACTGCCCAGCGCAACGCCGCTGAAGGCAATCTGAAACACGCGCAGGCGGCGTTGGAAATCGCCAGTTTCAACCTCTCTTACACGCGCATTACCGCGCCGCAGGACGGCATGATCGGCGAGCGCGCGGTGCGTGTCGGTGCCTACGTCACCCCGGGCAGCAAACTGTTGGCGGTGGTGCCGTTGCAGCAGGCTTATGTGGTCGCCAATTTTCAGGAAACCCAGTTGACCGACGTGCAGCCGGGTCAGGATGTGCAAGTGCGGGTCGACAGCTTGGGCGGCGAAGCCCTGACCGGCCGCGTCGAGAGCATTGCGCCGGCAACTGGCGTGACCTTTGCGGCGGTGAAGCCGGATAACGCGACGGGCAACTTCACCAAGGTTGTGCAGCGGATTCCGGTGAAGATCATGCTGGAGCCGGGCCAGCCACTGGCTGAGCGGTTGCGGGTGGGGATGTCGGTCGAGGCGAGTATTGATACCGCCAGCTCAAAGGCGTCCGGGCGCGAGGTGACGCAGCGATGATCGGTGTTGAATCGGTTGGCCTCATCGCTGGCAAGCCAGCTCCCACAGGGGTCATTGGCAGGCTGAACCATTTTGCACAACCTGCACAATCCTTGTGGGAGCTGGCTTGCCAGCGATGGCGGCATAGGCAGCAGCTCACCCTGAGTGCCTTGCTTGCAGTCAGCCTCAGCGCTTGTACCGTCGGCCCGGACTTCCAGAAACCCGAAGCCCCTCAGCCTGCCGACTGGGCCAAACCGAGCCAATCCGCCCCGAGCCAGGCCGTCAGCGAACCCCTGAACGAACACTGGTGGGAAACCTTTCAGGACACGCAACTTTCCGCGCTCACCCAACTGGCGCTGAACAACAACCTCGACCTGCAACTGGCCAGCAGCCGCCTGCAACAAAGCCGCGCCGCGCGCCAGGTGATCACCGCCGAGCGTTATCCGAACAGCGCCGCCACCGGCAGCTACGCACGTAAACGCAACAGTGGCAAAGGCTTGAACGATCCATCGGGAAATAACGGCGATGAGGCTTTCAACCTGTGGGATGCCGGCTTCTCGGCGTCATGGGAACTGGACTTCTGGGGCCGCGTGCGCCGTGAAACCGAAGCCGCTGATGCCAATCTCGAAGTGGCAGAAAACGACCGTCGTGACGTACTGCTGACCGTGCTCGCCGACACCGCGCAAAACTACATTCAGCTGCGCGGCGTGCAGAACACCCGCGCCGTCACCGAGCAGAACCTCGACGTCGCTCGCCACAGCCTGAAACTCTCGCAGCTGCGGCTGGCCGATGGCGTGGCGACCGACCTGGACGTCGCCGAAGCCGCCGCGCAAGTCGCCGCCATCGAGGCACGGCTGCCGGCGCTCGAGCAGCGTCAGGCGCAACTGATCAACGCGATCAGTCTGTTGATGGGCGAGCCACCGCAAGCTCTCGCTCAAACGTTATCCACAGACGCGGCAGTACCGCAGTCACCACTGCAAGTCGCCATCGGCCTGCCGTCGCAATTGGCCGAACGCCGCCCCGATATCCGCCAGGCCGAAGCGCGTCTGCACGCCGCCACCGCCAACATCGGCGTGGCCAAGGGCGATTTCTATCCGCGCATCACCCTGTCCGGCAACCTCGGTTCACAGGCCATGCAGCTGAGCGATTTCGGTTCATGGGGCTCGCGTGCCTTTGCCATCGGCCCGCAATTCAGCTTGCCGTTGTTCGACGGCGGACGCCTGCGCGGTATGTTGCAACTGCGTGAAGCCCAACAGCGGGAAGCGGCCATCGCCTACCAGCAAACCGTGCTGCGCGCCTGGCATGAAATCGATGATCAACTGACCGCCTACAACGCCAGCCAGCGCCGTCGCGACAGCCTCGCCGAAGCCGTGCGCCAGAACCAGATCGCCCTGCGCACCGCGCAACAGCAATACGTCGAAGGCGTGGTCGATTTCGTCAACGTCCTCACCGTGCAGAGCGCCTTGCTCGCCACGCAGGAGCAATGGGTGGAAAGCTCGACCGGCGTTTCCCTGGCGATGGTCGGTTTGTACAAGGCGTTGGGCGGCGGATGGCAATCGGTCTATCCGTCAGCGCAACTGGCCGCAGGCTCGCCTGACGTCGCCAGACCCTGAACCCGCAGCGCCAGCTATGATCAACTCCATTGCAGCAAACGGCGCAACGCCGGACCTGAATTGCAGAGGAGTTGCATCATGGAAAATCCGCAGCACAGCCTACCGGCCCTGTTCAAACAACTCGGCCTCGATGACGATCCGACCGGCATCGACAAATTCATCGCCAGCCATTCGCCGCTCAAACCGGAATTGCATCTGGCTGACGCGTTTTTCTGGACGGAAAGTCAGGCGCAGTTTCTGCGCGAGGAGATTCTGGATGATGCGGATTGGGCGGAGGTGGTGGATCAGTTGAATGTGATGTTGCGCAAGGGGCGGGCTGATTACTTCGGCTGAGGCCAAGTCCGTGCCGTATGCACCAGCGCCATGATCCAGACGGCATCTCTCTCCGTTTGATAGACAAGACGGTAACTGGGATGCGGAATCAGCTCACGCGTACCGGCAATGATGCCGGCACGGCCAATCAACGGATTGTCGGAAAGGCGATGAACCGCTTCGCTGAAGCGCAGATCCATTTCGATGGCCGCTCTTGGGTTGGCGGCCTGCAAGTAGTCCCAAATGTCTGCACGATCCTGTGCGGCGGCTGGCGTCCATATGATTTTCATAGGTGATCTTCTGCCTGCCTGCGCTTTGCCGCGAACGCTGCTTCTACGTCTTCGTTGTTCAATCCGTCTCCGGCACGTACGGATTCCCGAGCGATTTCAACCTTGCGTTGCAGGAACGCTTCATATTCGCGGGCCTCTCGCTGGGTTTGAACATACTGACGCATCATGTCTCGCATGATTTGCGACGCCGGCCGGTGTGCCGCTTCGGCTTCCGCCATGAACTCCTCCCGCAGTTCCGGCTCCAGTTTCATTGTGAAAACGGCTTGTTTTGACATGTTGGGCTCCTGAATTTGGTGATGACAACATATATACCTTGTCAGTATCGAAGGAGGTAGCTTTGAGTCAGATAGGGCGACTAACGGAGAGATTTGTTTCAAAACTTGACTGAAATTCCCATCCAGTGCGATATTGATAGTTAGCAAACTAACAGTGTCCGTTATCCCGTGTCCGATTCCCTCGACAGTCTCCAGATGAACATCAGCAGCGCCATGGTGGTGGCCGCCCGGCATTGGCGGAAGATCTGCCAGACCACGCTGGTCAATTACGGAATTTCCGAAGCCTGCGCCGTGCCCTTGTTGATGATCGGGCGTTTGGGCGAGGGCGTGCGTCAGGTGCAAGTCGCCCAGGCTGCGGGGATGGAGAGTCCTTCACTGGTGCGTTTGCTCGATCAGCTGTGCCACGCCGGTTACGTCTGTCGCACCGAAGATGCCCAGGATCGCCGCGCCAAGTGCCTGAGCCTGACCGATACCGGTCGCGAGCTGGTACAGGCGGTGGAGGCTGAGCTGGTGCGCTTGCGTCATGAGGTGCTGGAAGGCATCGAGCGCAGTGATCTGGAAGCTACGCTTCGGGTACTGAGGGCTTTTGAGGCGGCGAGTTCGCCTGTGGTGGTCAATTCTTGAACGGTTTTTTCACTGGCATGCCGCCGGCCCGTGACTGGTTTTACGGGGTTCGTACCTTTGCAGCGTCGATGATTGCGCTGTACATCGCCTTGCTCATGCAAATGCCGCGTCCGTATTGGGCGATGGCCACGGTGTATATCGTCTCCAGCCCGTTTCTCGGCCCGACCAGCTCCAAAGCGCTTTACCGCGCGGCCGGTACATTTCTCGGCGCAGCGGCGGCGGTGCTGTTCGTGCCGATGTTCGTGCAGAGCCCGTATGTGCTGGTGGTGGTGATCGCGTTGTGGACCGGCATTCTGCTGTTCATGTCCCTGCATCTGCGCACCGCCAACAGCTATGCGCTGATGCTGGCCGGTTACACCTTGCCGCTGATTGCCCTGCCGGTGGTCGATAATCCGCTGGCGGTGTGGGACGTGGCCGAGGCGCGTACCGAAGAGATTTTCCTTGGCATCGCCGTCGCTGCGGTGGTCGGTGCGATGTTCTGGCCGCGACGCCTGGCGCCGGTGTTCAATGATGCCGTGAGCAAATGGTTCGCCGATGCGACGAGCTACAGCCTGAAGTTTCTCAGCCGCGATGTGCAGCCGGAAGAAGTCACCGCGCTGCGCATGGCCATGGTCGCCAATTTCAACAGCCTCGAGTTGATGATCGGCCAGTTGCCCCACGAAGGCGCGCGGCCACAAACCGTGCGCAACACCAAGGAATTGCGCGGGCGCATGATCCATCTGTTGCCGGTGATCGATGCCCTTGAGGATTCGCTGTACGCCCTCGAACGTCGCACCCCGGAACTGGTGGAAAAATTCCAGCCGTTGCTGACCGCGACCCGGGAATGGCTGGGCCACGCGGACGCCAATCTCGAGCGCTGGCAAGCACTGAGAGATCAACTCGACGCGTTGCAACCGAGCGCCGAAGCGCTGGAGGAGCGCAAGCAGTTGCTGTTCTCCAATGCGATTTACCGCCTCGGTGAATTCATCGATCTGTGGCAGGACTGCCGCAGCCTGCAGGATGCGATTCTGTGCGAGCGCCAGGACAGCTGGCGCGCGGTGTACCGGCATTGGCGCCTGGGCCGGTTGACGCCGTTCATCGATCGCGGGCTGATGCTGTACTCGGTGGCCTCGACCATTCTGGCGATCATCGTTGCTTCGGTGCTGTGGATCCTGCTCGGCTGGCCGGACGGCGGCAGCGCGGTGATTCTGGCGGCGGTGGCGTGCAGCTTCTTTGCCTCGATGGACGACCCGGCGCCGCAGATTTACCGGTTCTTTTTCTGGACCGGGATGTCGGTGCTGTTTGCCAGTCTTTACCTGTTTCTGATTCTGCCCAACCTGCACGATTTCCCGATGCTGGTGCTGGCGTTTGCCGTGCCGTTCATTTGCATCGGTACGCTGACCGTGCAGCCGCGTTTCTACCTCGGCATGCTGCTGACGCTGGTCAATACCTCGTCGTTCATCAGTATTCAGGGTGCCTACGACGCGGACTTTTTCGCCTTCGCCAACTCCAATCTGGCTGGACCGCTGGGGCTGTTGTTCGCCTTCATCTGGACGCTGGTAGCGCGGCCATTCGGTGCCGAACTGGCGGCCAAGCGTCTGACCCGATTCAGCTGGAAAGACATCGTCAGCATGACCGAACCGGCCAGCCTCGCCGAGCATCGGCAGTTGGGCGTGCAGTTGCTCGATCGGCTGATGCAGCACCTGCCGCGTCTGGCCCTGACCGGTCAGGACACCGGCATCGCCATGCGTGAAGTGCGTGTCGGTCTGAACATGCTCGATCTGCTTGCCTACACCCCGCGCGTCACCGGCGCGCCAAACGCCCTGCTGCGACAAGTGGTGGGCGAGGTCGGCGAGTATTTTCGCGCCTGCCTCAAAGCCGACGAACGCCTGCCGGCACCGAGCGGTCTGCTGATGACCCTCGATCGCACGCGCCGTGCGCTCAACGGCCAGGGTGACGATGAAACCCGTCTGCACCTGTTGCACGCCTTGAGCGGTCTGCGTCTGGCCTTGCTGCCCGGCGTCGAGTTCGTCTCCAGCGCCGAGCCCGAAGAACCGCTGCCCGATGGAGCGCCCCTATGATCGGTGATCTGGATATCAGCGGCATCTTCCTGCCGACCCTGCTGGTGCTGATGGGCATCACTTACGTGCTGTTTTTGTTGGTGCATGGCGTGCTGCAACGCCTGCATTTTTACCGTCTGGTCTGGCACCGGGCATTGTTCAACGTGGCGCTCTACGCCGTGCTGCTGTACGGCGTGGACTCACTCAGTCGATACCTGATGACATGAAAAAACCGTTTCTGACCATCGGTCGCGTGGTTCTGACCCTGCTGATCGTGACTTTTGCCGTTGTCCTCGTCTGGCGCATGGTGATGTATTACATGTTCGCGCCGTGGACCCGAGACGGCCACATTCGTGCCGACATCATCCAGATCGCTCCGGACGTGTCCGGGCTGATCCAGCAGGTCGAGGTAAAGGACAACCAGTTGATCAAGCGCGGTCAGGTGCTGTTCAGCATCGACCAGGATCGCTTCAAACTGGCTCTGCGCCAGGCCAAGGCCGCCGTTGCCGATCGCGAAGAAACCCTCGCCCAGGCGCAGCGTGAAGCCAAGCGTAACCGTGGCCTCGGTAACCTGGTGCCGGCCGAACAACTGGAAGAAAGCCAGTCGCGCGTCGCCCGTGCGCAGTCGGCATTGGCCGAAGCCTTGGTGGCGATCGACAGTGCACAGCTCAACCTCGATCGCTCGGTGATCCGCAGCCCGGTCGATGGTTACGTCAACGACCGCGCGCCGCGTCCGCAGGAGTTCGTCACCGCCGGGCGCCCGGTGTTGTCGGTGGTCGACAGCAACTCCTTTCACATCGACGGCTATTTTGAAGAAACCAAACTCGACGGCATCCACGTCGGGCAATCGGTGGATATCCGCGTGATCGGCGACCGCGCCAGGTTGCGCGGGCATGTCGAAAGTATCGTCGCCGGCATCGAAGACCGCGACCGCACCAGCGGCAGCAACCTGCTGCCCAACGTCAACCCGGCGTTCAGTTGGGTGCGCCTGGCACAGCGGATTCCGGTGCGCATCGCATTCGATGATGTACCGGCCGACTTCCGCATGATTGCCGGGCGTACCGCCACCGTGTCGATCATCGACGACCAGCATGAGGAGTCGCAGCCATGAGCAGGGCCTGGTTGATCGCCGGGTTGGGCGTGATGCTCTCGGCCTGTCAGATGGTCGGCCCGGATTATCAGGTGCCCGCCGACGCGGCGGTGCAGCGCAAGGATATTCAGGGTGAGCTGGCAGTCGCCGGCAAACCGGTGGTCTCGGCGCCGGTGCCGGCGGACTGGTGGCGGCTGTATAAAGACCCGCGCCTCGATCAACTGGTACAGCAGGCCATGGCTTCCAACACCGATTTGCGTGTAGCGGCGGCGAACCTGTCGCGGGCACGTGCTCAGGTGGATGAAGCCGAGGCCGCTGGTGGGTGGAGCGGCGGGGTGAAAATGGGTGCGCAACGTCTGCAGGAGTCCGGTCAGGCGTTCCTGCTGCCGGAAAAAGTCCCGGTGGCCAACATCGCCGATATCGGCATCAGCGCTTCGTATCAGTTCGACCTGTGGGGCACCTTGCAACGCGGCATCGAAGCGGCCAAAGCCAATGCCGATGCGACTCAGGCCGCAGCCGACACTGCGCGCATCACCTTGGTGGCGGACGTGGTTCGCGCCTATACGCAAGTCTGCGCAGCCAATGAAGAGCGGGAAATCGCCGAGCATTCTCTCGACCTGCAATCGCAGAGCACCACGCTGATCCAGCGTCTACGTGACGCCGGGCGTGGTGACGAGACCCAGGTCACCCGTTCGCAGACCCAATTCAAATCCCTGCGCGCCGACTTGCCGCGTTATGAAGCGGCGCGTCAGGCCGGGCTGTTCCGTCTGTCGATGCTGCTGGCCAAACCGGTCGAGCAGTTGCCGGCAGGTACAGCCAGTTGCGCCGAGTTGCCGAAGATCGCGCAACTGGTGCCGGTCGGTGACGGCGCTGCGCTGCTCAAGCGCCGTCCCGACATTCGTCAGGCTGAACGGCGCCTCGCGGCGGCAACCGCCGGCATCGGCATTGCCACCGGCGAGCTGTACCCGGACATCAGCATCGGCGCGACCATCGGCACCGTCGGCATCATTGATGACCTTGGCGACCCGTCGACCAACCGCTGGGGCTTCGGCCCGTCGCTGAGCTGGAAAGTACCGACCAACGGCGCCCGCGCGCGCATCCGTGAAGCCGAGGCCAACACTCAAGGCGCGCTAGCGCATTTCGACGGCGTGGTGCTCAACGCCATCCGCGAGACCCAGACCGGTCTGGCCCAGTACAGCGCGCTGCTGCAACGCCGCGATGCGCTGGCCGAAGCCGAGCAGTCGGCCAAGCTCGCCGCCGAGCAGACGCACCGCTTCTTCCAGGCCGGCCGCGAGTCGTTCCTTGCCGACCTGCAAGCAACCCGCACCTACACCGATGTCACCGCGCAACTGGCCGCCGCCAACACCCAGGTCGCAATGAGCCAGATCGATTTGTTCCTCGCCCTGGGCGGTGGCTGGGAAAGCGGACGAACGAACACCTCGAGCGCCAGCAAACCCTGAGGCCGTTGCTATGCTTTGAAGTGTTGGAGGGGCGCCCCATGCCAAGCGCTCCTGCAATGCACATTGCTCGTGCTGGCCCAGGGGAAACCAATAATGAAAAACCCTTACGCTCTCGGCTTCTGGTGCGCTCTGGTCGCACTGGTGCTGCTCTCGGCCACGTATTTCTACGGGATCATGCTGGCCCACCAGATCGACACGGCAATGGTTTTCCTCGACAGCGCCGTTGCGTTGATCGCGGTGATGGCGATCGTCGTCGTCGCGTGGACCTCGATTCAGCTGCAACGGGTCAAGAAGCGCCAGCTCGAGCGCGGCAAGATGCTCGTGCTGATCTGGGACACCAAAGTCGCCCTGCGCCGGGTTGAAACCGTGTTCGACCGCTACTTCTGGGGCAGTTACTGGCAGCCCGGGCGAACCTTCGCCGAGGTCATGGGCGAGCTCACCGGCACGCCGCTGGAAAAGAGCCTCGAAGGGCTGAAGAAGCAATGCCTGGAACTCGACAAGCAGATCGCCGATGACGGCTGGCACTGGCTGAGCAACGCCCGCGAGCTGTCCGACGTCGCCACGGCCATGGCTCGTGAACGCTATCAGCTGGATTTCTGCGATGTGCGGGCGGATACCACCGGCGGAGCGGTGATCGATCGCGACTTCGAAGTGCTGGTGTATACCTGGACCGCGCGGCTGAAGAGCTTTGATCATCAGCTGGATGAAATCGAGGTTCAGTATTCCTGATTTGCTGTGAATCCACCGACCTCTTCGCGAGCAGGCTCGCTCCCACAGGTACAGCACTATCCTGGTGGGAGCGAGCCTGCTCGCGAAGAGGCCCGCAAAAACACCGAAACTCTTCGCTCCTGCCGACTGTCCATTCCCTCCATAGACACTCTTTAACCTTTAAACATTGGGCCGTCGCCCGCGCCCGGTGCTAATCTCCACCGCTTAATTGCGCACAGTCGAGCCGCGACCCGATCCCGGGTTCAAGGAAGACGACTTCATCCACAGCCACGGAAACCGATCAGGTCATTCATGAATAAATCAGCAGGCGTGCTTCTCGGAATTGTTGTTGCCATCGGCGCGATCAGCGCAGGCGGGGCCTGGTACACCGGGACCAAGATCGAAGGCGTACTGAACAACGCCGTCAGCAACGCCAACAAAGAGCTGCAGACCGCCATGGCCGGCTCCAACGGCACCGCGTCGCTGGAACTGGTGTCGCTGGAACGCCACACCTTCACCAGCACCGCGCACTATCGCCTCAAGGGCGAGGGCGAGATGTTCGGCGATGCCCCGGTCGAGTTGCTGTTCGTCGACCACATCGAACACGGCCCGCTGCCGTTCTCGCGTCTGGTCTCGCTGAAGTGGCTGCCGGTCATGGCCACCAGCAACTACGAGCTGGAAAAGAGCCCGTCCACGGAAAAATGGTTCGCCGCCACCAACGGCGCCGCGCCGCTCAAGGGCGTGACCAACATCGGCTACGACGAATCGACCACCAGCACCCTCAACCTGGTGCCGTTCGAAACCGCGCTGGATGAGCAGTCGAGCCTGAAGTTTTCCGGTCTGAGCATGGACATCGCCGCCAGCGCCCAGGCGCAGAAGGTCAAGGCCGACGGCTACATGGACAACCTGAAACTGGTCACCGTGTCGCAAGACCAGGCGCCGGTGCAGGTCGAGCTCAACGGTCTGACCCTGGCCAGCAACCTCACCAAGAGCAGCTACGGCTACTACACCGGGGAAAACACCCTGGAAGTGACCAGCAGCAAAACCACCTTCGGTGCCAAGCCGATGGTGCTGGGCGTGAAGAACTTCGAAATGAAGAACCGCACCGAAGAAAGCGGCAGCAACGCCTCGGGGCGTGCCGACTACAAAATCGGCGAAGTGACGCTCAACGACAAGAAAGTCGGTTCGGCGGCCATGGCCATGAGCCTGAAGAACCTCGACATTCCGTCGACCATGTCGCTGATGCAGATCTACCAGACCAAATTGCAGCCATACGAAAAAGCTGCCGCCGAGGCCGCCGCGCAGGGTTTGCCGGCACCGGAGCTGAATCTGACCGAAGCGGAAAACGCCCAGGTCAAAGCCGATCTGCAGAAGTTGCTGGCGGCCGGCCCGCAACTGGCGCTGGAGAACCTGTCGTTCAACACCGCCAACGGTGAAAGCCGCGCCAATCTGGTGATCGACCTGACCAAGCCGCAATCGATGGATCTGCCGCCGGATCAACTCGGCAAGCAACTGATCGCGCTGCTCGACCTGAACATTCAGGTATCCAAGCCGATGCTGGTCGATCTGCTCAGCGTGCAGGCGCAACTCGATGGCCAGACTGACGCCAAAGCCATCGTCGATCAGTCCAAGGAAGCGGCGGACATGTTCGCCGGCATGGCGGTCGGCTCGCAACTGGCTGTCGCCGACGGCACCAACGTGGTGACCAAACTGCATTACGCGGCCAATCAGGTCGAATTCAACGGCCAGAAGATGACCGTCGAGCAGTTCATCGGTTTCCTCATGAGCAAGTTTGCCGGCGTCACCCAAGAGCAATAAACCCAACCGCGCCCCCCCCAGACGCCCGGCCCCTGTGTGAACAGGCGCCGGGCGTTTTGCTGTACGGATTTTGTACAGATGGACCGATTCTGAACAAATATTGCGTTGTGAAAATTCGCTCTCGCTTGCGTGCAGACTGCCTCACCAAGCTTGGCCGAAGGCTGTTTTTGTCGGCCACCGTTACGAATGGGCAAGGAGGGCATTGCGACCCGGCTGGCCATGTAAGGATGCTGACAAATGCCGCGTATTGATGGCCCTGTATTACATCGTGGTTTACGCCCTTTGTTCCGATTCGCCCTGTGCAGCCAGTTGCTCTGGCCGCTGCTGGCGTTGGCCGACACACCCTACGACGAGATGGTGCGCGATGCCCGGGCCGGGCATTACACGCCTGCGTTGACCGTGCTGCGTCAGGTGCCGCCTGGCCAGGCCAGCGAAGGCCAGATCAGCGATCATCTGCAAATCGCCAGTTGGGCCGGGCTCGATGCCGAAGTGGTCAAGGTCTATGAAACCCAAGGCCGTGACCGCGTTCTGCCGGTGCAGGCGCTGACTGCCGTTGCGCGTGCCTATCGCAACCTCAAGCGCTGGGATCAGGCCACCCAGGTGTACAACAAGGCGCTGGTGCTGGAGCCGGACAACGCCGACCTGCAACTGGGTCTCGCGCTGACCCAGGCCGATTCCGGCAAACCCGATCAGGCCGTCACCCGCGCCCAGGCGCTGGTCGCCGCCAAACCCGACGATCCGTCACGCCGTCTCGCCTTGGGCTACGCACTCGGTCGAGCCGGCAAACAGTACGACGCACTCTTCGAATACGATCAGGCCTTCATCCGCGCCGGCAACAAGCCGGAAGTTGCCCGCGAGTACGTGGTCGCCCTGCAAAAGGCACGCCTGCCAGAACCGGCGCTGCGGCTGGCCAGTCAACGTCCAGGCCTGATTGATCCGGTGACCTTGCGCCGCCTGGAAGGCGATCTCGCCGCCGAACGCGTGCGCCTCGCCGAACTGGCCACCCGCAGCGAAAGGGAACGCTACGTCATCGCCGACCGCGCGCTGGCCGCTTACGACAAATTGCTCGCAACCTGGACCCCTGACGCCTCTGCTCACGATGACGTGACGCGCTGGCGCATCGACCGCATGGGCGCGCTCAAGGCGCGGGCGCGCACCGCCGACGTCATCAGCGAATATCAAAAGCTGCAAGCCGAGGGCGTGGAGATTCCGACCTATGCTTTGCGCTGGGTGGCAGCGTCTTATCTGGATCAGCGTGAGCCCGAGACTGCCACCGATCTGTATCGCCGGGTGCTTTCGGCGCCGGACGCCGATGTCGGTGATCGTCTTGAGGACAGCACTGCGCTGTACTACTCGCTGCTGGAAAGCGACCGCGCCGATGAAGCACGCAAGGTCGCCGAAGACGCAGCGAAAGCCCAGCGTCCGCGCGTCGAGCTCAAAGGTCTGCCCATCGGCAACCCCAACGACGAATGGATGGACGCCCAGCAACTCGCCGCCCAGGCCGGCACCTACGGTTCCGATCTTCCGCACGGCGAAGAGCGTTTGCAGACGCTGGTCGATCAGGCGCCGGGCAACCTTGGCTTGCGTCTGGCCCAGGCCGATCTTTACCTCGCCCGACAGTGGCCGCGCCGCGCGGAAAATCAGCTCAAGGAAACCGAGAGCATGGCGCCCCGCGATGCCGGCCTGGAAGTCGCTCAGGCGCGCACCGCGATGGAGTTGCAGGAGTGGCGGCAGAACGATGCGCTGGTCGACGATGTGGTCGCGCGTTATCCGGACAACCGCCAGGTGCAGCGTCTGGCTCGCGAACGGGAAGTGCATGACATGGCCGAACTGCGCGTCGAAGCCTACGGCGGCAAGGCCAACGGTGGCGGCAGCGGCGATGCCGGTGCGGTCAGCGGCAGCCGTGATTTCGGTATCCAGAGCACCCTTTACAGCCCACCGATCAATGAAGACTGGCGTGTCTTCGCCGGGGCCGGTTATGCCACCGGTGATTTCGCCGAAGGCACCGGCCACCATCGCTTCCAGCGTGTCGGCCTGGAACGGCGCACCCGTGACATGACCCTCGAAGCCGAGGTGTCGAATCACGATTACGGCTTCGGTGACAAACAAGGCGCACGCCTGGCGATAGCCCGCGACATCAACGATCACTGGCAGTACGGCGGCAGCCTCGAATACCTCTCGGCGGAAACGCCGCTGCGCGCGCTCAACAGCGACATCAAGGCCAATGGCGGCAGTGCGTTCCTGCGCTGGCGCGCCAACGAAAGCCGCGAGTGGCGCGTGTCGGTCAGCCCGTCGCACTTCAGTGATGGCAACAACCGCGTCGAAGCCTTGGTGACCGGGCGCGAGGGCATCTACACCGCGCCGAACATCCAGGTCGACGCCGGCCTGGAAGTCGGCACCAGCCACAACTCGAAATCCGACGACGTGCCCTACTTCAACCCGAAGTCGGACTTCAGCGTGATGCCGCTGGTCAACGTCAACCACGTGCTCTACCACCGTTACGAGACTTCCTGGAGCCAGCAATTCCAGGCCGGCGCGGGCACTTACAGTCAGCGCGACCACGGCACCGGCGGCATGGCGTTGCTCGGTTACGGCCAACGGTACGCCTGGAACGACGTGTTCGATGTGGGCGGCATGTTCAGTGTGATCAACCGGCCTTATGACGGTGATCGGGAAACTGATCTGCGTCTGCTTGTCGACCTCACTTTCCGCTTCTAGAAGAGTTTGAAGATGCCTTTTATCTCGCGTTTCATCCTTCTGCTGGGAGCGCTGCTGGTCAGCGCCTGCGCCCAGCAAGCCCCGGCCTTCGCGCCGCCCTCCGAGCGCCCGGTCGCGGCCAGTGAACAACCGTGGCCAAAAAACCACGTGCTCGGCATCGCCTACCACGATGTCGAAGACCGTGATCCTGATCAGGCCGTGGTGGCGGTGCGCACCGAGCGCATGATCGAGCAGCTCGCCTGGCTGCGCGAGAACGGCTACAAACCAGTGACCGTCGACCAGATCATGGCCGCACGCAAGGGCGGCCCGGAGCTGCCGGCGAGAGCGGTGCTGCTCAGTTTCGACGACGGTTACGCCAGCTTCTATACCCGCGTGCTGCCAGTGCTGCGCGCCTACAACTGGCCAGCCTTGCTGGCGCCGGTTGGCACCTGGATCGACACGCCGCTCAATCAACCGGTGGATTTCGCCGGCACACCGCGTAACCGTGACAACTTCCTGACCTGGCAGCAGATCCGCGAAATTTCCAGGTCCGGGTTGGTAGAGATCGCCGCTCACACCGATGCCAACCACAAAGGCATCCTTGGCAACCCGCAGGGCAACCTGCAGCCGGCCGCCGCGACCCGGCGTTATGACCCGGTGACCAAACGCTACGAATCCGAAGCCGATTTCCAGGCGCGCATTCGCACCGACGTGAAAAACATTTCCGAGAAGATCCGCAAGGCCACCGGTTACAAACCACGCGTCTGGGTCTGGCCGTACGGCACCGCCGACGGTACCTCGCTGACCGTGGTTGGCGAGGAGGGCTACGAAATGGCCCTGACCCTGGACGACGGCCTCGACACCCTCGATAACCTGATGAGCGGGCCGCGCTTTCTGGTCGCCTCCGATCCTGATGGCGAGCATTTCGCCAACAGCATCGTCTCGGTGCAGGCCGAAGCGCCGATGCGCGTGGTGCATGTCGACCTCGACAACGTCTACGACCCGGACCCGGCCCAGCAGGACATCAACCTCGGCAAACTGGTGCAGCGCATGGCTGACCTCGGTGCCAGCACGGTGTTCCTGCAAGCCTTCGCCGACCCCAAGGGCGATGGTCTGGTGCACTCGCTGTACTTCCCCAACCGTCACTTGCCGATGCGCGCCGACCTGTTCGACCGCGTCGCCTGGCAACTGCGCACCCGTGCCCACGTGAAGGTCTTTGCGTGGATGCCGGTGCTGAGTTTCGAACTGGATTCGAAGCTGCCGCGTGTAACCCGCTGGGACCCGAAAACCGCCATCACCTCGGTCGACCCGAAGCAGTACAAACGCCTGTCACCGTTCAATCCGGAAGTGCGCAAGATCATCGGTGAAATCTATGAAGATGTGGCGCGGCTGACCTCGGTCGACGGCATTCTCTACCACGACGATGCGGTGCTCTCGGATTTCGAGGACGCCAGCCCGGATGCCCTGAAGGCCTACGCCGCTCAAGGTCTGCCAGGTTCGATTGCCGCGCTGCGCGACGATCCGGCGGCGATGCAACGCTGGACGCGTTTCAAGAGCCGCTACCTGATCGACTTCACCAACGAACTGACCGCGAAAGTCCGTGCGATTCGCGGCCCGCAAGTGCTGACCGCACGCAACATCTTCGCCGAACCGATGCTCAATCCAGAGAGCGAAGCGTGGTTCGCCCAGAACCTCGATGACTTCCTCGCCACCTACGACTGGACGGCGCCGATGGCCATGCCGTTGATGGAAAAACAGACGCTGGCCGAGTCCGGCCCGTGGCTGGAAGAACTGGTCGCCACGGTGAAGAAACGTCCCGGCGCGCTCAACCGCACCGTGTTCGAATTGCAGGCGCGTGACTGGAACCAGAAGGATCAGGCCGATATCGACGCCGTGCATCTGGCGGACTGGATGGGCCGGCTCAAGCGTCAAGGCGCAACCAGCTTCGGTTACTACCCGGACAACTTTCTCGACAACCTGCCAGACCTGAAAACCGTAAGGCCTGCACTCTCCAACAAATGGAATCCATAACATGCTGGATAGACTGTTAGCCCTGCTTGTTCTGGCGATTGTCCTTGGCGTTCCGCTGGGGCTGATCTTCCTCGTGACCGGCCAGTTCCTGATGTCGTTCGTGTTCTTCTACCCACTGTTCATGTCCGGGTTATGGATCGCCGGCGGCCTGTATTTCTGGCTGCACTGGGAGCGCCACTGGCCATGGCAGGACGACACGCTGCCGCCACCGCTGGAAGGCGAGCCGCTGATTTCGATTCTGATTCCTTGCTACAACGAAGGCGATAACGCTGCCGATACCATTTACGCGGCGCTGGCCCAGCACTACCCGAACATCGAAGTGATCGCGATCAACGACGGCTCCAAGGACAACACCGCCGAAGTGCTCGATGCGCTGGCCAAGGAAGATCCGCGACTGCGGGTTCTGCATCTGGCGGAAAACCAGGGCAAGGCTGTAGCCCTGCGCATGGGCGCGATCGCTGCGCGCAGCGAGTATCTGGTGTGCATCGACGGCGACGCCTTGCTGGCCCCAAACACTGCGGCTTATCTGGTCGCGCCGATGCTGGATAACGCACGTCTTGGCGCAGTGACCGGCAACCCGCGCATCCGCACGCGTTCGACCTTGATCGGGCGGGTGCAGGTCGGCGAGTTCTCCTCGATCATCGGTCTGATCAAACGTACGCAACGGGTCTTCGGGCGCATCTTTACCGTCTCCGGGGTGATCGTCGCGTTCCGCCGCACCGCGCTGAACCGGGTCGGCTACTGGAGCCCGGACATGATCACCGAAGACATCGATATCAGCTGGAAGCTGCAACTCGATCACTGGAGCATCTTCTACGAACCGCGCGCGCTGTGCTGGATCCTCATGCCGGAAACCCTCGGCGGCCTGTGGAAGCAGCGTCTGCGCTGGGCTCAGGGTGGCGCCGAAGTGCTGTTCAAGAACATTCGCGGCATCTGGCAATACCGCCATCGCTACCTGTGGCCGCTGCTGTTCGAATACTGCCTGTCCACCGGTTGGGCGTTCACTTTCCTGCTGTCGGTGATTTTCTGGGGCATGGGCAAGTTCATGGTCATGCCCGACGCGATCGCCGTGGATCACCTGATGCCACCGGCCTTCACCGGTCTGTTGCTGGCGTTTGTCTGCCTGGTGCAGTTTGCCGTCAGCATCGTCATTGACCGGCGGTATGAGCCGGGTCTGGGCAAGACCATGTTCTGGGTGGTCTGGTATCCGTTGGTGTTCTGGCTCGTCAGTCTGCTGACCACCCTGGTCAGTTTCCCCAAAGTGTTGTTCAGCCAACACAAAAAACGCGCGCGCTGGGTCAGTCCTGATCGGGGCATTCGCCCGCTGGGCGACGACCAGGAGGAAGTCATCAAATGAAAATTATCCGCACTCGCCAGCGGCCCTTTCTGGTGGTGATCGACGTGATCCTCACCGTCCTGGCCTGGGTTGGCCTGCTGTTCCTGCTGGTACGCGGGTTATGGCCATTGATCGAAACCACCGGCGGCCCGCGCATCGATCATTCGGCATTCGACGCCTTGGGCACTTTGCAGGTTTACATGTGGGTGGCGCTCGTCAACGCGGTGATCCTGATCGGTTGGGCGCGTTACCAGCAACGCAAAAGCCGCAGCTTCGCCCAGCGCCGTTTGCCGTCACCGGTGATTGGCGATGAAGGTCTGAGCAAGAGTTTCAAGCTGTGCGACGAGCGTTTCCAGAAACTGCGCACACCGGGGGTGATGACCATTCATAACGATCAGGACGGCGACATCAGCCATGTGGAAACGCATTTCTGGCCGTTACAGCAGCAGGCCTTGCCCGCGCCGCCGGGGCAACAGCGGGTGATCTTTCTGCATGCCGATGGCGATGATCAACGCGAGCCGGTAAACCGGCTGACGTGACCTCCACTGTAGGAGCTGCCGAAGGCTGCGATCTTTTGATTTTGCTTATGTAAAAACAAGATCAAGAGATCGCAGCCTCGTTGCACTCGTCAGCTCCTACAGGACCGGTGTCAGGCCTGAATCAGCGTCCAGGCCTCCTTGATCCGCAGAGGTTGCTTCATCCGCTCGGCCAGCAGCGCCATCGCGCGTTGCTTGTCGCAGGCCACCGCCGCAACGACGATGCCGTCTTTTGCAAACAGGCCGATGAACGGCGGCTGTTCCGGCTCACCGCTGAACTCGACCTCGTCCCATTCTGCAGCGTGACCGAGATAGTCGTAGTTCTTGCCAAAGTGGTACGTCCAGAAGAATGGCACATCCAGATAATGTTCCTCGCCACCCAGCATGTTGGCGGCGGCAATCCGCGCGTGTTGCTGGGCCAGGCGCCAATGCTCGATGCGAGTTGGCTGGCCGCTCAGCGGGAACGTGGCGATATCGCCGATGGCCCATAAACCATCGCTCACGCGCATGCCGTCGTCGACACGCAACGATTGGTCTTCTTCCTTGGGCAATGATTCGAAAGGTGCAGTGGCCGGGTGAACGCCGACGCCGGCGAGAACCAGATCCGCTGCCAGGCGCAGACCGTTGTCGAGCAGCACGCCCTCGACCTTGTCCTCGCCAAGGATCTGCGTAGCCTCGTGTTCGCTGATGAACTTCACCCCGTGCTCTTCGTGCAGGGCGCGAATCGCCTTGCCCACGGCCTCGCCGAATTGTTTGGCAAACGGGACTGAGTGGCGTGCCAGCACGGTAACGTCGAGGCCGTACTCGCGCAGGGCTGACGCGCATTCGAGAGCAATAAAACTGTCGCCGATGATCACCGCGCGCTGGCCCGGTTGAGCTGCGTTGATGATCTGGTCAGCCTGGGCTTTCGACCGCAGGACGAAAACGTTCGCCAGCCCGGCGCCAGGCAGCTTCAACGGATTGGGCGCGCCACCGGTGGCGAGTACAGCGGCGTCGTATTGCAGGATGCCGCCGTTGTTCAAATGCAGTGTTTTGCCTGGGGCGTCGAGTGAAGTCACTTCGCCTTGCACACGTTCAATCCGTTGCGCTTGATAGAACGCCTCATCGCGCAGCGGCGGCACTTCTTTCGGCGACATCTCCCCGGCGAGAACAAATTTGCTCAACACCGTGCGGTCGTAGCCGGCATCCGGTTCGCCATCGACCAGCACGATGCGTCCGCCGAAACCCTTCTCCCGTAGCGCCGCTGCGCAAGCCGTACCCGCCGCCCCGGCGCCGACCACCACGAACGTTCTTGGGTCGTCAGCGGGCGGGGTGTGCGGATCGGGCAACGGCTGGTCATCGACCCACACTTCATCGCCGCGCAACTCCAGCGGATAGCGCTTGAGACTGTCCAGCGATGGCGGCTCGCACAGGCCGCCGTCCTCGGCGCGGTAGGCGGCTTTGTGCCAGGGGCAGATCAACCTGCCGTGACACAACGCCCCCTCGGCCAACGGTGCGCCGGCATGTGGACACAGGCCCTGAAAAGCCCGCAACTCGCCGTTGGCACGCAGCAGGACGATCTTGCAGTCGCCGATTTCGACTTGCAGGCCACGGTCTTGCGGGACATCGGCGAAACGGGCGACTCGGTGCAGGGACATTTTCGGCTTCCTCGCAGGCATTTCTCTTGTGAGTTGGCGGCGCCGCGCGAGGTTCAGCCATTTGCTACTGCCAAGGCACGAACGGTACGGCTATAGTTTGCGGGCCGACGACGGCCTCACTGCACAAGGTGCTCCCGGAATGACCCGATTGACCTCTCTCAACCCATGGCTGGCGGCCATCGCCGTGACCCTTTGCGTGCAGTTCCCGGCGCAGGCCCAGGAGCGCTTCACCCTGAGCATCCCCGGCGTGTCGGATAACCGTCTGTTCACCTCGGCAGCGGCAAGTGACGCACCCGGCTGCGGCGGCAAGAACCAGTCGCCAGCGTTGAGCTGGAACGCCGGCCCGGCCGGTACCCAGAGCTACGCCATCGTCATGCACGACCCGGATGGCCAGAAAGGCTTGGGCGTCGATCACTGGATTCACTACGGCATCAAACCCACCACCCACCAGATCGCGGCCGGCGTCGGTGCCAAATCCGCCCTCGAAGGCGTCGGCGGCACCAACAGCAAAGGCAACACCCACTACATGGGTCCGTGCCCGCCAGTGGGCGACAGCGCGCACCACTACATCATCCAGATCTACGCCCTCGACCTCGCCCCGGACGCCCTGCCTGCCGGCCTGACCCGCGCCGAGCTGATGGAAAAAATCAAAGGCCATGTGCTGCGCAACAGCAGCGCGGTGCGGCGTTATCACCGCTGAGGTTCGGCCGCTCACGGGCGGCTGACTGCCCTGATTCCCCAGCCATTTGGCATTGCCCCGCGAAAACGCGCACTATCAAGCCATTGCCAATGCGCTGGAGGACACCGTGGCAGCAAAAATCGACCGCATCGCCCAGCTACTCAACTGCCCGGAAAAGGGCGAACAAATGCGGCGTGCAGTAACCGAGACACGTAAGGAGTTTCTGCTGAATCAGCCGGAAGAAGACCTCGTTGAAGAAGACGAGGTATTTGACGAGGCTGAGGAGGAGGGGGATGACGACGATGAATATTACGAGTTTGACTGGACGACGGAGTGACGGCGTTCCAGCGATCTTGCCATCGCCCACAAAAAAGCCCCGGACCATCACAGTCCGGGGCTTTCTCGTTTGATTCATGGTGCACCAGGCGGGATTCGAACCCACGACCCCTGCCTTCGGAGGGCAGTACTCTATCCAGCTGAGCTACTGGTGCAGCGGGCGACATCATACCTAGGTCGGCTCGGGGCGTCCATGCCGGGTTTGGCGGGTTTTGTCAGTGTGCGTGTCGGCGCAAAATCGCTGCATTCCTTAAAGCGGTAACGTCCTGCAAAACCCTCGCTTGGCGCTTCGTCGGGGTTGATCTAAGGTTTTTCCTGCGGCATGGGTATTGTGTGCGTTGATCTGAAAAGCGGCATTTTTGTTCTTTTTTTCGAACGACCTATTGTCCTTTACCCCCTTTGAACCTACGATCCGTTTGAGATTTCAAACGCTCTTTGGCGGGATGTTGCAGCGCAGGTGCGCCCGGTCGTGCACTGTTGATGCGCCACAATCCGCTCACTGATTTCCCTGACGGCAGCCTTGCGAGGCGCCTTTCTACAATCATAATTTGCTCCGCGCAGGCCGCGGTGCTGTTAAGGAAAGCCGACATGCAGCTTAAAGACACCCAGTTGTTCCGCCAGCAAGCCTTCATCGATGGCGCTTGGGTCGATGCCGACAACGGTCAGACGATCAAGGTCAACAACCCGGCAACCGGCGAAATCCTCGGCACCGTGCCGAAGATGGGCGCCGCTGAAACCCGCCGTGCCATCGAGGCCGCCGACAAGGCGCTGCCGGCCTGGCGTGCACTGACCGCCAAAGAGCGTGCCGGCAAACTGCGTCGCTGGTTCGAACTGATGATCGAGAACCAGGACGACCTCGCGCGCCTGATGACCCTCGAGCAGGGCAAGCCGCTGGCCGAAGCCAAGGGCGAAATCGTTTACGCCGCATCGTTCATCGAGTGGTTCGCCGAGGAAGCCAAACGCATCTACGGTGACGTGATTCCGGGTCATCAGCCGGACAAGCGCCTGATCGTGATCAAGCAGCCGATCGGCGTTACTGCTGCGATCACTCCGTGGAACTTCCCGGCAGCAATGATCACTCGCAAGGCCGGCCCGGCGCTGGCCGCTGGTTGCACCATGGTGCTCAAGCCGGCATCGCAAACTCCGTTTTCCGCTTTCGCCCTGGCCGAACTGGCTCAGCGCGCGGGCATTCCTGCGGGCGTGTTCAGCGTGGTCTCCGGCAGCGCTGGCGACATCGGCAGCGAGCTGACCAGCAACCCGATCGTGCGCAAACTGTCCTTCACCGGCTCGACCGAAATCGGTCGCCAGTTGATGGCCGAATGCGCCAAGGACATCAAGAAAGTCTCGCTGGAACTGGGCGGCAACGCGCCGTTCATCGTGTTCGACGACGCCGATCTGGATAAGGCCGTCGAAGGCGCGATCATTTCCAAGTACCGCAACAATGGCCAGACCTGCGTCTGCGCCAACCGTCTGTACATTCAGGACGCGGTCTACGATGCGTTCGCCGAGAAGCTGAAAGTGGCTGTGGCCAAACTGAAGATCGGCAACGGTCTGGAAGACGGCACCACCACCGGCCCGCTGATCGACGAAAAAGCCGTGGCCAAGGTTCAGGAACACATCGCTGACGCCGTAAGCAAAGGCGCCACCGTACTGGCGGGCGGCAAGGCGATGGAAGGCAATTTCTTCGAGCCCACCATCCTGACCAACGTGCCGAAAAACGCGGCCGTGGCCAAGGAAGAAACCTTCGGTCCGCTGGCGCCGCTGTTCCGCTTCAAAGACGAAGCCGAAGTGATCGCCATGTCCAACGACACCGAATTCGGTCTGGCTTCTTACTTCTACGCTCGTGACCTCGGCCGTGTGTTCCGTGTCGCCGAAGCGCTGGAGTACGGCATGGTCGGCGTCAACACCGGGCTGATCTCCAACGAAGTCGCGCCATTCGGCGGCATCAAGGCTTCGGGCCTGGGCCGTGAAGGCTCCAAGTACGGCATCGAAGATTACCTGGAAATCAAATACCTCTGCCTGGGCATCTAAGCCGGGAAAGAGATCGCTGCAAACGCAAAGGGCACGAGAGCGCTGTCCCTTTGCGTCGTTTCAAACAGGAATTTTCTCTGCGGCCAGGAACGCCGTGGCAGTCGATCATCGCATGCTGCCACCGCCGATTTCTCCCGCTTTATCCTTGAACCACGCCGCCCGATGAGCGGCGAATGAGGACTGTAATGAGCAAGACTAACGCTGAACTGATGGCCCGTCGTACCGCAGCTGTTCCACGTGGTGTTGGCCAGATTCACCCGATCTTCGCCGAGTCGGCAAAGAACGCCACCGTGACCGACGTTGAAGGTCGCGAGTTCATCGACTTCGCTGGCGGTATCGCTGTACTGAACACCGGCCACGTGCACCCGAAAATCATCGCCGCCGTGACCGAACAGCTGAACAAGCTGACCCACACCTGCTTCCAGGTACTGGCCTACGAGCCGTACGTTGAGCTGTGCGAAAAAATCAACGCCAAGGTGCCGGGTGATTTCGCCAAGAAAACCCTGCTGGTCACCACCGGTTCCGAAGCGGTGGAAAACGCCGTGAAGATCGCCCGTGCCGCCACTGGCCGCGCTGGCGTGATCGCTTTCACCGGCGCTTACCACGGTCGCACCATGATGACCCTCGGCCTGACCGGTAAAGTCGTGCCGTACTCGGCCGGCATGGGCCTGATGCCAGGCGGCATCTTCCGCGCGCTGTACCCGAACGAACTGCACGGTGTGAGCATCGACGATTCGATCGCTTCCATCGAACGCATCTTCAAGAACGACGCCGAGCCGAAAGACATCGCTGCAATCATCATCGAGCCGGTGCAGGGCGAAGGTGGTTTCTACGTCGCGCCGAAGGAATTCATGAAGCGTCTGCGCGCTTTGTGCGACCAGCACGGCATCCTGCTGATCGCTGACGAAGTGCAGACCGGCGCTGGCCGTACCGGCACCTTCTTCGCTATGGAACAGATGGGCGTTGCCGCCGATCTGACCACCTTCGCCAAGTCCATCGCTGGCGGCTTCCCGCTGGCCGGCGTGTGCGGCAAAGCCGAATATATGGACGCCATCGCTCCGGGTGGTCTGGGCGGCACCTACGCCGGTAGCCCGATCGCTTGCGCCGCTGCACTGGCAGTGATGGAAGTGTTTGAAGAAGAGCAACTGCTGGACCGTTGCAAGGCTGTCGGTGAGCGTCTGGTCACTGGCCTGAAGGCCATTCAGGCCAAGTACCCGGTGATCGGTGAAGTGCGTGCGCTGGGCGCGATGATCGCGGTCGAGCTGTTCGAAAACGGCGACAGCCACAAGCCGAACCCGACTGCCGTGGCTGCCGTGGTGGCCAAGGCGCGTGACAAGGGCCTGATCCTGCTGTCCTGCGGCACTTACGGTAACGTGCTGCGCGTGCTGGTTCCGCTGACGTCGCCCGATGAGCAACTGGACAAAGGTCTGGCGATCATCGAAGAGTGCTTCTCTGAGCTCTGATCCGTTGGTGTGACTTGCTCGACAAAAACCCGCTTCGGCGGGTTTTTTTCGTCCCTTGAAACACATCGGACCTGTTTGCGCTGTATCGAATCGCCAGCATTGGCTAAGGTTCAGGCATTGCAAGGAGAGCGCGCATGACTGCCGTTGATTTACCCGCCGTACCTCGGGTGTTGATTGCCGAGGCCGATCCCTGGTCCCGTGACCTGCTCAAACAAGTGCTACTCAATGTGCGCTGCGATGCGCGTCTGGATTTGTGTGCCGATGGCCAGCAGGCAATGTCGTTGCTCAGCGAGGTGCCCTATGACTTGGCCATCGTCGATTGGGAGCTGCCTGGCATCGACGGATTGCATGTGCTGCGCAGCGTCCGCCAGCGCAAACGCAATCCGCCGCTGCCGTTCATTCTGATGAGCAGCCGCAACGACAGCGCCAGTGTGCGCGAAGCGATTCCGCTGGCGCCGACGGCGTACCTGACCAAGCCGTTGAATATGGAAGACCTGACCGAGCGCTTGCAGGGGTTGCTGCTCAACGCTGGCGAAGCGGTGGTTTGCGAAGTGCCGGCACTGGCGCCGGGCATTACGCTCTCGGTGTTCCTTGAGCGGCGTCGCGAGCAGGCCGATGGCGCGCCGTTGATGACCGACGTGCAAGTGGCGGTCAAGCGTAGCCTCAATCCCGAAGGGCTGGACCTCAAGTTGCTGGAGGAAGAGGTCCGCACCGATCCGCAGATTACCGCCGTGCTGATCGCAGCCGCCAACAGTGCCGCGCAACACTACGGCGCGCCGGTGCAAACCCTGGCCCAGGCGCTGCACCGACTCGGCACCGGGCAGAGCATGAACCTGATTCTCGGCCTGGCGCTAAAACGCAGCGCGCGACTCAGCGATCCATGCCTGGCGGATTACGCCGAGCGCTATTGGGGACTGTCCCTGCACACGGCGGAATATGCGCGCACGCTGGCGCGCCTGCTCGATCTGGATCAGGAGCGTTGCTATTGCGCGGGCATGCTGCATCGGCTCGGCGATCTGGCGCTGCTGCGCTGCTTGCAGGAATGGCAGCAGGCCGGCGGCGAGCTGGACGAGTTGCAGGAGGTCGGTGAAGCGCTAGCGAAGTTTGGCGCCTCTTATGGCTCGGCACTGCGCACCCGCTGGCGTCTGCCGCTGGAGTTGCGCGAGTTGATTGCTTCGGCCTACCAGCTAGGTGGTGGCGTTTACAGTCGCGAGGCGCTGGTGATGCACATGGCGGCGCAGATGGCGCGGCTGACCGAGCATGAAGGCGTAGAGGAACTGGCGAAGAGCCGGACGGCGCGGTTGCTCAAGATCGGGCTGCCGGAGTTGCTGCGGATGCGCAAATGACAGATCACCACATTCCAATGTGGGAGCGAGCCTGCTCGCGAAGGCGCCAGCGCAGGCAACATTTTTGTTGAAAGTGCGGGCCTCATCGCGGGCAAGCCCGCTCCCACAGGAATTGCGGCAGCCACAAAATACGGATCAGGCCGCAATAATCCGGTTCTTGCCCTGCCGTTTCGCCTCGTACATCGCTGCATCCGCGCGGGCGAACAGGCTGTCCAGGCTCTTGTCATCGTCGGTGAGGTTGGTAAGGCCCTGGCTCACGGTGATGCTGAATGCTTGCCCGTTGTGGTTGAAGCGCAGTCGCTGGATCTCCTGCTGCAGTCGCTCTGCCACTTGCACGGCCATCTCCGGCGCACAGCCGGGAAACACCGCAGCGAACTCCTCACCACCAATCCGCCCGAACAGATCGCCACGGCGCAATGAGCCGCGTCCACACTCGGCGATCCGTTGCAGCACGTTGTCGCCCTCGGGATGCCCGTAGCTGTCGTTGATCACTTTGAAGTCGTCGATGTCCAGCAGCAGGAAGGCCAGCGGCGTGCCTTGGCGGCGGGCCTCAGCGAACTCGCGGTGGGCGCATTCGAAGAAGTGGCGGCGGTTGCTGCTTTGCGTCAGCACATCGGTGGTGGCCAAGCGTTGCAGCTCGGTTTCCATGTTTTTCTTGTCAGTGATGTCTTCGGCGATGCCGACGATGATCACCGGCTGCCCGGGCTCGTCCTGGCGATTGATAAAGCATTTGTCGCTGAGCCAGCGCACCTGGCCATCGGCGGCAATGATGCGGTACTCGCGATCTTCCACCGCACCTCGGTGCAGGACTTCGGCGAGGCTCTGCTCGGCGTACTCCAGATCATCGGGATAAATGCTGTCGCGCCACTGGTTGTAATCCGCCAACAACAGCGCGGCGGAACGGCCGAAGATCCGTTCATAGGCCGGACTGACGTACAACACCTGTCGGGTTTCCCAGTTGAAAGCCCAGAGCACGGCGTTGACGCTGACCAGCAGCGAACTGATCAATTGTTCGCGCTCGCTCAGGCGCGCGACTTCGCCCTGCGCATGCATCAACGCCATCAGCGTTTGCGCGGCCTCGGGCCATTGAGTGAAGGACGTGTCTTTCTGGTTGTTGTTGACCATCGGCACAAATCTCAAAGGGCGCGCCGCAATGTCGACAACGGCCACAGGACAGCCCGCCGGGATGGCGAAGTGTCATTGAGATAGGTGATTTTCGGCGAAGTTCCCGGCCATTACCGAGTCCCGCCGGGCGGTGGGGGTTGGAGCTGACGAGTGCAATGAGGCTGCGATCTTTGAGATCGCAGCCTCATTGCGGGTCAGGCAGTCGCAGGACGCAGCGAGTAGGTTTTCAGCTGATCAGCAAAATCGCGCAACGACTGGATGCCACTGGCCTCGGCCTCGTGAATCCATTCCTTGATGGCGGCGAGCATGTCGTGGCCATTGGAACTGGTCTTGACCCAGATCTGCTGCAAAGCCAGGCGTTTTTCGTAGATCACTTTCAACGCCTGGCTGTGTTCGAGCATGGTCTGGATGCGCAGGTGATGACGGTCTTCCAGCAGGCTGGTTTCCCGCGACAGCAGGCGTTTGGCCCGGTGGAATTGGTGGCGCACCGAATGATCGACCTTGGCCAGCTCTTGCTTGACCAGCGGACCGATCACCAATTTGCGGTACTGGGCCATGATCTGGAAGCGGTTGTTGAGGATCGCCATGGCGGTGTCCATGTCCAGGCTGCCTTTGCCTTCGACGCGGTGGGCAATCGGTGCGACCCGCTGCACCTTGGCCAGACGCAGGAAGCAGAAGACCTTGATCCACGCCCAGCCGAGGTCGAATTCCCACTTCTTCACCGACAGCTTGGCCGAGTTGGGGTAGGTGTGATGGTTGTTGTGCAGCTCTTCGCCGCCGATCAGGATGCCCCACGGCACCAGATTGGTCGCTGCGTCACGGCATTCGAAATTGCGATAGCCGACGGCATGGCCCAGACCGTTGATCACCCCAGCGGCCCACACCGGAATCCACATCATCTGGATGGCCCAGATGGTGATACCGATGGTGCCGAACAGCAGCAGGTCGATCACGCCCATGATCGCCACGCCCAGCAGCGGATAGCGGCTGTAGACGTTGCGTTCGATCCAGTCTTCCGGGCAGTTCTTGCCGTAGATGCGCAGGGTTTCCGGGTTCTGCGCTTCGCTGCGGTACAGCTCGGCGCCGGTGCGCAGTACGGTGGACAGACCCTTGATGACCGGGCTGTGCGGGTCATCCTCGGTTTCGCATTTGGCGTGGTGTTTGCGGTGGATGGCAGTCCACTCGCGGGTGTTCTGCGCCGTGGTCAGCCACAGCCAGAAACGGAAAAAGTGCTTCAGACCCGCATTCAGCTCGAGCGAGCGGTGGGCCGAGTAACGGTGCAGATAGACCGTGACTGCAACAATCGTCACATGGGTCATCAGCAGGGTGACCGCGACCAGTGACCAGGCCGACAAGCCAAGAAAACCTTCGTACCACATAGGCTATAGGGCCCTCGATAAAGATAAAAACAGCCGTTGCATTATCACTAAGCACACAGATAAAACCAGTCGCCCTTTCAGATAAGAAGTCGCTGAATGTTTCTTGACCTATAATTCCAACCTTTTTGTAGGGACATGGACGACCGAATGTCTGCGACTTACCGCGATGCCTTGCGTGCAGCGCTGCTCTACCTCGTACTGGCCGCCCTGTGGCTGCAAGTTTCTGATCATTTATTAAGCAGATTCTTCGATGACTTCCGTGAGCTGACCCATTGGCAACTGATCAACGGTTATCTGCTGGCAACGATCAGCGCCGCGCTGATTTTCCTCGCACGGGCGCGGCTGTGCGGGTTTCTCGGCATCGGCGCGCATTTGCGCGAGCGCCACACCGACCGTGAGCGTCTGCGTCAGGCGGCCGCCGTGTTCGACTGCACTCGCGAAGGGGTGCTGGTTACCGACCACCGGGGTCTCATCGTCCACGTCAATCGTGCCTTTATCGAGATCACCGGTTATCGGCGCGACGAGGTCATCGGCCAGCAGCCCAGTCTGTTCAAGTCCGGCCATCATCCGCCGGGCTTCTATCAGGCGATGTTCGCTACCCTCGAGGCTGAAGGTGAGTGGAGCGGCGAGATCTGGAACCGGCGCAAGACTGGCGAGATTTATCCACAGTGGCAAACCATCCGGGTGATTCACGATGATTCCGGCCGGCTCAGCCATTACGTGGCGGTGTTCTCCGACATCAGTGCGATCAAGGATTCCGAGTCCGAGCTCAAACACCTGGCGCATCACGATCCGTTGACCGATCTGCCCAATCGCCTGCTGTTCAGCGACCGCGCCGAACAGGCGTTGGCTTCCGCGCAGACGCACAAGCGTGGCTGCGCGCTGCTGATGCTCGATCTGGATCATTTCAAGATGATCAACGACAGCCTCGGGCATAACGTCGGCGATCGGTTGCTAAAAGCGGTGGCGACGCGTTTGCAGGAACTCTTCGGCCACGGCATTACCTTGGCGCGGCTCGGCGGTGACGAGTTCGCGGTGCTCGCGGAAAGTTGTCCACAGCCGGCCCAGGCTGCCGCGCTGGCGCAACGGACTCTGGACGCCTTGAAGGAGCCGGTGCTGGTAGATGGCAATCAACTGTTCATCAACGCGAGCATCGGCATCAGCCTGTTTCCCAGCGATGCCCTCAGCGCCGAGCAGTTGTTACGCAACGCCGACAGCGCGCTGTTCAAGGCCAAAAGCAGCGGGCGCAATGGCTACGCGCTGTATACCGAAGAGCTGACCGCCCATGCCCAGCAACGGGTCGAAATCGCCTTCGAGCTGCGCCGCGCACTGGAGCAGGAGGAACTGCGCGTCTACTACCAACCGGTGCATGACTTGCAAAGCAGCCGTCTGGTTGGCGTCGAGGCACTGGTGCGTTGGCAGCATCCGCAACGCGGTCTGGTGTCACCGGCAGAATTCATTCCGATTGCCGAGCGCACCGGGCTGATCGCCGAGATCGATGCCTGGGTGATGCAGCAGGCTTGCCGACAGATGTGCCAATGGCAGCAGAGCGGCGTGGTGCTGGCGTTCGTCGCGGTGAATGTCTCCTCGCGGCTGTTTGCCCGGCGCGAGTTGTATCAGCAGGTGGCGCAGGTGCTGCACGACACCGGGCTGGATCCGGTCTATCTGGAACTGGAAGTCACCGAAAGCGCGGTGATGGACGATCCCGAAGTGGCGCTGGAACAGATGCATCGCTTGCGCGAGCTGGGTGTACGTCTGGCTATTGACGATTTCGGCACTGGCTATTCGTCGCTGCTGCGGCTCAAGCGCCTGCCGGTGCAGAAACTCAAGATCGATCAGGGCTTCGTCGCCGGGTTGCCGTGGGATGAAGATGACGTGGCGATTGTCCGGGTGATCATCGCGCTGGCCCGCAGCATGGGCATGCAGGTCCATGCCGAAGGGATCGAACAGGTTGAGCAGGCGGCATTTCTGTTGGCGCAGGAATGCGATCTGGGGCAGGGCTACTGGTTTGGGCGGCCGGTGTCTGCGGATCGGCTTGATTGGGCGAAAACGCCATTGATTGGCTGAATAGGCCTATCTGGCTATCACCGACCTTGTGGTGAGGGGATTTATCCCCGTTGGGTCGCGTAGCGGCCCCAAGAAATGGGACTGCTACGCAGTCCAACGGGGATAAATCCCCTCGCCACAAGTTCTCTTGACGAGTTCAAATCAGCGCAAACCCCTTGCCCTCTCTACTATTATTTTCTGGTTATATAAACATTCTTAAATAGTCTTTTTAAGAATATCCATGCCTCTCTTATATTGCTCCCACGCCGAACGCAGTGCCGCCCACTGCCAGGCAAATCCCCTTCAAAGGAGCAGCACCATGAGCGCATCCCTTCGCAGCGTTGACGGTCAGGACGAAAGCACCATCTTGCGGGAAATCCAGAGCGCCCTGCGCGATCTGCGGTTCGGCGCAGTGGAGATCACTGTGCACAACGCGCAAGTCGTACAGATCGAACGCAAAGAGAAATTTCGTTTGCAGCAACCCGGTAAACAACCGGGCTGAAATCAAAAGATCGCAGCCTTCGGCGGCTCCTACAGGGGGCTGTGTGCAGGAGCTGGCGAAGGCGGCGATCTTTCAACGGGACCCGATTCCAGCAATACACAAGAAAAAGCCACCACCAAGAATTCCAGGAGCTTTCACCATGTCGTCGATTCGCCGTTATGCTTTGGCCGCGCTGGCCAGCGCCGTGTTTGCCGGTTCCGCCGTTGCCAAGGATTACGAGCTGCTCAACGTGTCGTATGACCCGACGCGGGAGCTGTATCAGGAATACAACGCCGAATTCATCAAGTTCTGGCAGCAGGATCATGCCGGCGACACGGTGAAAATCCAGCAGTCCCACGGTGGCTCGGGCAAGCAGGGCCGTGCGGTGATCGATGGCCTGCGGGCTGACGTGGTGACCCTGGCCCTGGCCGGTGACATCGACGAAATCGCCAAGCTCGGCAAGAGCCTGCCGGCCGACTGGCAGAAGCGTCTGCCGGAAGCGAGCACGCCGTACACCTCGACCATCGTGTTTCTGGTGCGCAAGGGCAACCCGAAAGGCATCAAGGACTGGGGCGATCTGGTCAAGAACGATGTCTCGGTGATCACGCCGAACCCGAAGACCTCGGGTGGCGCGCGCTGGAACTTCCTCGCAGCCTGGGCCTATGGCCTGAAAGCCAACGGCGGTGATGAAGCCAAGGCCAAAGAATATGTACAAACCCTGTTCAAGCATGTGCCGATCCTCGACACCGGCGCCCGTGGTTCGACCATCACCTTCGTCAATAACGGTCAGGGCGACGTGTTGCTGGCCTGGGAAAACGAAGCGTTCCTGGCGCTGAAAGAAGATGGCGGCGCAGACAAGTTCGATATCGTCGTGCCGTCGCTGTCGATCCTCGCCGAACCGCCAGTGGCCGTGGTCGACAAGAATGCCGAGAAGAAGGGCAACGCGCAGATCGCCGAAGCCTACCTCAAGCATCTGTACAGCCCGGCCGGTCAGGAAATCGCCGCGAAAAACTTCTATCGTCCACGTGACAAGGACGTAGCGGCCAAGTACGCCCAGCAGTTCCCGAACCTGGAACTGGTGACCATCGACAAGGACTTCGGCGGGTGGAAATCCGCGCAGCCGAAATTCTTCAACGACGGCGGCGTGTTCGACCAGATTTATCAGGCGCAGTAATCTCGCCTTCACCCGGCCTGATGTCTGGGCACATGACATGTGGGACTGAGCTTTTGTGGTGAGGGGATAAGTCCCCTCACCACAGGGCTCACTCCCACATTGATGCGTTTTCAACCAGGGACTTTTATGTCGCGTCGTATCTCCCCCGTCATACCCGGCTTCGGGCTGACGCTGGGTTACACCTTGGTGTACCTCAGCCTGATTGTGCTTATCCCGCTGGCGGCGATGTTCGTCCATGCCGCCCAGCTGACCTGGGATCAGTTCTGGACGATCATCTCCGCACCACGGGTGCTGGCTGCATTGAAGCTGAGCTTCGGTACCGCGCTGTGTGCGGCGATCATCAACGGCATCATCGGCACTCTGCTGGCCTGGGTGCTGGTGCGCTACACCTTCCCCGGACGCAAGGTGATCGACGCGATGATCGATCTGCCGTTCGCCCTGCCGACAGCCGTGGCCGGTATTGCGCTGACCGCGCTGTACGCGCCGGCCGGGCTGGTCGGGCAATTTGCCGCTGACCTCGGTTTCAAGATCGCCTACACCCCACTGGGCATCACCCTGGCGCTGACCTTCGTCACGCTGCCGTTCGTGGTGCGCACGGTGCAGCCGGTGCTGGCCGATATTCCCCGTGAAGTCGAAGAAGCGGCGGCGTGCCTGGGTGCGAAGCCATGGCAGGTATTTCGCCACATTCTGGTTCCGGCACTGCTGCCCGCCTGGCTGACCGGTTTTGCGCTGGCGTTCGCGCGTGGCGTCGGCGAGTACGGTTCGGTGATTTTCATTGCCGGCAACATGCCGATGAAAACCGAGATCCTGCCGCTGCTGATCATGGTCAAACTCGACCAATACGATTACACCGGCGCTACCGCCATTGGCGTATTGATGCTGGTGGTTTCCTTCATCCTGTTGCTGCTGATCAACTTGCTGCAGCGGCGCATCGAAACCCCATAAGGAGGCGCGAACATGTCCCAATCGTCCATTGCGGCCGCCTCTTCGGCCAACGCTGCGCGCCGTGGCAGCGCCACTTCGCGCAGAGTCCTGATCGGTCTTGGCTGGCTGATTTTTTTCCTGTTTCTGCTGCTGCCGTTGTTCATCGTCGTATCGCAAGGTCTGAAAAACGGTCTCGGCGCGTTCTTCACCGCGATCTTTGAGCCGGACGCGCTTTCGGCACTGAAACTCACCGTATTCGCGGTGCTGATTTCGGTGCCGCTGAACCTGGTATTCGGCGTCAGTGCGGCATGGTGCGTGAGCAAATACTCGTTTCGTGGCAAGAGCATGCTGGTGACGCTGATCGACCTGCCGTTCTCGGTGTCGCCGGTGATCGCCGGTCTGGTCTACGTGCTGATGTTCGGTGCGCAGGGCCTGTTCGGGCCGTGGCTGCAGGATCACGACATCCAGATCGTCTTCGCCCTGCCGGGCATTGTGCTGGCGACGATTTTCGTCACCGTGCCGTTCGTGGCCCGTGAACTGATTCCGCTGATGCAGGAACAAGGCACCCAAGAGGAGGAAGCCGCGCGCCTGCTCGGTGCCAATGGCTGGCAGATGTTCTGGCACGTCACCGTGCCGAACATCAAGTGGGGCCTGATTTATGGCGTGGTGCTGTGTACCGCGCGGGCCATGGGCGAGTTCGGTGCGGTGTCGGTGGTTTCCGGGCACATTCGCGGGGTGACCAACACCTTGCCGCTGCACGTCGAGATCCTCTACAACGAATACAACCACGTGGCCGCGTTCGCCGTGGCGAGCCTGTTGCTGATCCTGGCGCTCTTCATCCTGCTGCTCAAGCAGTGGAGCGAAAACCGTATCAACCGCCTGCGCGCCAGCGCCGCGGAGGAATAATTCATGTCGATCGAAGTGCGTAACGTCAGCAAGAATTTCAACGCGTTCAAGGCGCTGGACAACATCAGCCTGGATATCCACAGCGGTGAGCTGGTCGCGCTGCTTGGTCCGTCGGGCTGCGGCAAAACCACCTTGCTGCGCATTATTGCCGGTCTGGAAACCCCGGATCAGGGCAACATCGTTTTTCACGGCGAGGACGTTTCCGGCCACGATGTGCGTGATCGTAACGTCGGTTTCGTCTTCCAGCATTACGCCTTGTTCCGCCACATGACGGTGTTCGACAACGTCGCGTTCGGCCTGCGGATGAAACCGAAAAACCAGCGCCCGAGCGAAAGCCAGATCGCCACCAAGGTCCACGAACTGCTGAACATGGTCCAGCTGGACTGGTTGTCGGATCGCTACCCGGAGCAGTTGTCCGGTGGTCAGCGTCAGCGCATCGCGTTGGCCCGTGCCCTGGCGGTGGAACCTAAAGTGCTGCTGCTCGACGAACCGTTCGGCGCCCTCGACGCCAAGGTGCGCAAGGAACTGCGGCGCTGGCTGGCGCGGTTGCACGAAGACATCAACCTGACTTCGGTGTTCGTGACCCACGACCAGGAAGAAGCGATGGAAGTCGCCGACCGCATCGTGGTGATGAACAAGGGTGTGATCGAGCAGATCGGCTCACCGGGCGACGTCTACGAAAACCCGGCCAGCGATTTCGTCTATCACTTCCTCGGCGATTCGAACCGCTTGCTGTTGAGCGACGACAACCACGTGCTGTTCCGCCCGCACGAAGTGTCGTTGTCCAAGCATGAGCTGGAAGATCACCATGCCGCTGAAGTGCGCGATATCCGGCCGTTGGGCGCGACCACGCGGGTGACGTTGAAGGTTGAGGGGCAGACGGATTTGATCGAGGCCGAAGTGGTGAAAGACCACGACAGCCTGATCGGGTTGGCCAAGGGTGAAACCCTGTTCTTCAAGCCGAAGGTCTGGCAGAAAGTCGCCAATATTTAAAGGCAAAAGCTTCGCGAGCAGGCTCGCTCCCACAGGGAAAACTCATTCCAAATGTGGGAGCGAGCCTGCTCGCGAATACGATCTAGACAGCAGCGCGATTCGGATTGACCCGCACCATCCCCGCCCGCAACTCGATCTCTTGTTTCAATTCCTGCCGTATCCCCAGCAGAAACGCCAACTCAGCCACAACGAACAACGGCCCGACAATCAGCCCGCTGATGTCATCGACAAACGCCGGTTTGCGCCCTTCATAGTGATGCCCGACAAACTGGATCACCCAGCCGATCACGAACATCGCCAGGCCGCTGCTCAGCCAGACCATGGTGCTCTGCTGCGCCAGTGCATGCCCGGCCCACACCGACAGCCCCATCAGTACTGTCATCAACACGCCAAGCTTCAACTCCAGACGCAGGTAAAACCACGCCGAGGCCAGCGCCACCACAACGGCTGGAGATATCCACAGCCCGCCCAGCTCCCACTGCGGCCGTGACAGCAGGACAGCCACCGCCACCACGATCAGCGGAATGCCGATAAAGTGGCTGGCAATGTTGCGCGGGTCGCGGTGGTAGGCGGCGTATTGACTGAGATGGTCGACGAGGCTTTTCATTGTTGTTCCTCCAGTGGGGTTGAATGCATCATCCCTCGGGATCCGCGTTCGCTCTGTCGGGCAGGCGACACTCCAGGAGTGGTTATGCAAATTCGTGCACAGTTACTCAGCGGCCAGTGGTTCAGTCATTTGCCTGCATCTTTTCAGGATAGCCTGCTGGCGCTGGCTCGGGAGCGGCGGCTGACGGCGGGACAACGATTGTTCCAGCGTGGCGATGCGCCGTGCGGTCTGTATGCAGTGCTCGATGGCGCCGTGCGCATCGGCGCGGTGAGCGAGCAGGGCAAGGAGGCGTTGTTGAGTCTGGTGGAGGCGCCGCACTGGTTCGGCGAAATCTGCCTGTTCGATGGCCAGCCTCGCACTCACGATGCCTATGCAGTCGGGTCGTGCACCTTGCTGAATGTTCCGCAAGCGGCGTTGCTCAAATTGCTCGACGAACAGCCGCAGTACTGGCGGCATCTGGCGCTGTTGATGAGCCACAAATTGCGCCTGGCCTTCATCAATCTCGAACAGCTGAGCCTGCTGCCAGCCCCGGCGCGTCTCGCCCATCGGCTGCTGATGATTGCCGAAGGCTACGGCGAACTCGACGCACCACGCCGGATGCTGCAACTGCCGCAGGAGCAGTTGGCGGCGATGCTGTCGCTGTCGCGGCAGACCACCAATCAGATCCTCAAGGATCTGCAGGGGCAGGGGATTATCGGGCTCGCATACGGCGAAATCGAAATTCTCGATGCGGTGAGATTGCGTGCCTTGGCCACGATCTGAAAACTGAAACCGATCCAATGTCGGAACTGGCACCTGTGGCGAGGGGATTTATCCCCGCTGGGGCGCGAAGCGGCCCTGAAAAATGGGACCGCTGCGCAGTCCAACGGGGATAAATCCCCTCGCCACAGAAACCAGTTCCAACAAAGGATCTGTGTTTATTTTACGAACCGCGATAGGTCGAGAAACCGTACGGGCTCAGCAGCAGCGGGATGTGGTAGTGCTGATCGGTCTGCTTGACCTGAAAGATCACCGGAATTTCCGGGAAGAACGTCTCATGCTTGATCTTCTGGTAATACTCGCCGGTCTTGAACACCACGCGGTATTCACCGGCTTCGAATGGCTGTTTGGCCGGGAACAGCTCGGCGATCCGCCCTTGCTCGTTGGTGGTGCCTTGGGCCAGTGGTTGCCAGTTTTCGCCGACGTGTTTTTCCAGGGTGACGTTGATGCCCGGTGACGGCAGGCCGTTTTCCAGGTTGAGCACGTGCACGCTCAGCGGATTGCCGGCGGCCATCGTCAGGCTGGAAACAGCACTCAGGCCGAGGGCGGCGAGAGTCATGCGCAGGGTGGTCATGGTGGATCTCCTTAGTGGGAACGGGTGATGGTCAGGCCGGCTTTGTCGGCGGCGGCGCGGGCGCAGTTTTCGTCTTGCTCACCGCCGCCGGAACCGGCCACGCCCATGGCGCCGACCAGTTCGCTGCCGGCGAACAACGGAATGCCGCCGCCGAGCAAAAGCAATTCATCGAGGGTGTTGAGGTTGGCGGTTTCCGGGTTGCTGCGGGCGCGCTCGGCGAACAGCCGCGTCGGCGTCTTGGTCGACAGCGCGGTGTAGGCCTTGCGTTGGCTGGCGGCGGTGTTGTGCGGCCCGACGCCGTCACCACGCAACGTCACCAGCAAGTTACCGCCACGGTCGAGCACCGACACCGTGCCGGTGCAACTGCTCATCGCCTTGTCCGCCAGCCAGCGTGCGGTTTTCAGGTCGAGATCGGCGTGGCGCGGCAGTTCTGGCGTGGCACTTGCAGCGCCGCTGAGGCCGAGGATCAGGCTGGCGACAAGGTATTTGACGGTCATGTGCAGGCTCCGAATGGGAAGGTCTGCACCTTAACCGGCGCACTTCGTCAGAACCCCGTCAGGCGGATTACAAGTTTGTAATGGGCAACGGCGCCGAACACGCCTAGCCTGTGTGCCTGATCAATCGAGGTGTGCCATGCGTTTGCTGGTCGTAGAAGATGAAGCCAAAACCGCCAACTTCCTCGCCAAGGGTCTGGGCGAGTCGGGTTTCGCCGTGGATGTTGCGCTCAATGGCCTCGACGGCCGCTATTTTATCGAGCAACAGGAATACGACCTGATCATCCTCGACGTGATGCTGCCTGGCCTCAACGGCTGGCAATTGCTCCAGCTGATTCGCCAGCGCGGCGCCACACCGGTGCTGTTTCTCACCGCCAAGGACGCTATCGAAGACCGTGTGCGTGGTCTTGAGCTGGGCGCAGATGACTACCTGCTCAAACCCTTCGCTTTCGCCGAACTGCTCGCGCGCGTGCGCACGCTGCTGCGGCGCGGGCCGATGCGCGAAGCCGAGTCGTACAGCATCGCCGACCTGGAAATCGACGTATTGCGCCGACGGGTCAGTCGCGGCGGCCAGCGCATTGCCCTGACCAACAAGGAATTCGCCCTCTTGCAACTGCTCGCCAGCCGCCAGGGCGAAGTGCTTTCGCGCACGCTGATCGCCTCGCAAGTGTGGAACCTGAATTTCGACAGCGACACCAACATGGTCGAAGTCGCCGTCCGGCGTCTGCGCGCCAAGGTTGATGATCCGTACATGCCGAAACTTATCCACACCGTGCGCGGCGTCGGTTATCAACTGGAAGCGCCGGACGATGTGGAGTAAGTCGATCGCCTGGCGATTGGCACTGGCCTTCGCCATGGTCTGCGCGCTGGTGCTGAGCGCAATCGGCGTGTTTCTCTACCGCTCGCTGGCCTCGGAATTGGCCTTTCGTGATGACATGGCCTTGCTCGGTCGCCTCGAGCAAGTACGCGCCTTGCTCGCCGACAGCGACAGCCTCGACGCCTTGCAGGCACGGCCACGGTTGTATCAGAACATGCTCGGTAATCTCGACAGTCTGCTGCTGGTGCGCCGGGCCGACGGCTCCAGCGTGATCGCGATCAACCCGCGTCAGCGTGAACTGCCCGCGCTCAATGCATTACCGCGAGAGCAAATGCCGCAGCGCCGTGACGTGCTCACCTGGCAGGCCAGCGACGGCGCCGAATTGGCCTTGCTGTCCGGCCAGGCCCAAGGCCCCAACGGTGAAACCCTCACGGTGATCGCCGGCAAAGTGCTCACCGAGCGTGAGCAGATGCTCGGCAGTTATCGCCTGCGTCTGTACCTGTCCGTCGGCCTCGGCGCGGTGCTCGCGTTTGCTCTGGGCCTGTTATTACTGCGGCGTGGCTTGCAGCCCTTGCATCAGTTGAGCGAAGCGGTGCGCAGTATCGATCTGCGCAGCCTCGATCGACGCCTGCCTACCGAGGGCACGCCGACCGAACTGCGCGAGCCGGTGCACGCGCTCAACACCATGCTGGCGCGGCTGGACGACAGCGTGCAGCGCCTGTCGCAATTCTCCGCCGACCTCGCCCACGAAATCCGCACCCCTCTGCACACCTTGCTCGCCAGCAACGGCCAGGCCCTGAACCATCCGCGCAGCACGGCCGAATATCAGGAAGTGCTGGCCTCGAACATGGAAGAGTTCGAACGGCTCAAGCGCATGGCCGAGAACCTGATGTTCCTCGCCCGCGCCGAACAGGCCGAACGTGCGCTCAATCTGCATACACTGGACTTGCGCAACGTCGGCGACGAACTCTGCGATTACTTCGAAGCCCTGGCCGATGACCGCGACCTCCAACTGCAAAACCGCATGCACGGCGAATTGCTCGCCGACCAGCAACTGCTGCAACGCGCCCTCGGCAATCTGCTGGCCAATGCCGTACGCCACGCCGACCCCGGCAGCCTGATCAGCCTGCAACGCCGCGATGAACCGGGTATGTGCTGGCTGCAAGTGCACAACCACGGCCCGGTCATCGCGCCTGAGCATCTGGGCAAACTGTTCGACCGTTTCTACCGCGTCGATCCTTCACGTGCGGAACCGGGAGATTCGGGTGGGCTGGGTTTGGCGATCGTGCAGTCGATCATGCAGTTGCATGGCGGGCAGGTGCGGGTGAGGAGTGATGTGGGGGGGACGGTGTTTGAGTTAGGGTTTGCGGGGCGGTGTTAAGACGTTAGCGATGGCTGACCATCTACGCTAAGCTCAATTAATTGCATTGCTTATGATGCAGTTAATTTTTTTTAGTGGATTTGCATTGTAAACAATGCATCTGGGGCGGTGATGGAAAAAATTGGCGAGTTGATCAGAAGCTTGCGTAAGGCTGAAAAGCTGTCCCAGCAAGCTTTGGCGCAGCAATACGGCATGAGCCGCGCAACAATCTCGGGGATTGAAAACAACACAATCTCGGAAATCGGTCTGCGTAAAGTCGAAGCGATTCTTAATGGATTCGGCTACGAATTGGCCGCAATCCCCCGCGCCTCTCGACGGCCGACACTCGACACGCTGCGCAAGGTGAACTTCCATGACTGAGGCATTGGACCGCTTGCAGGTCTGCGTCGGCGGCCATGAGGTTGGAAGATTGGGGCGCGGGCACGCAGGTGTCGACAGCGTGTTCAGCTATCGGGACGATGCGATTGATGAAAATGCCGTTTCGCTGACCATGCCGACACGCCTGGAAAGTTATGGTTATGAACGCGGCATTCATCCGATATTCGAGATGAATCTTCCTGAAGGTGCGTTGCGCGATGAGTTGGTCCGGCGTTTCAGCAAAGCCGTGCGCGGCTTCGATGACTTCGCTTTACTAAGTATCGTCGGCCCGCATCAACTCGGGCGTCTTTCGATCGCGAGCGCATCGACAACTGATCGTCCACCTGAAACCTCGCTGGCTGAATTGTTGGTTCATGACGGTGCGCAAGGTTTGTTCGAGGATCTTTTGCAGACTTACGGGCAGTATTCCGGAGTTTCAGGCGTGCAGCCCAAAGTGTTGGTGCGTGACAGTGCCGCTGCAATAGACCGACTGACGCACCGAGGCTCGACTCATCTGGTCAAAGCCTTCCGTGCCGAAGAGTATCCCGAGCTGGCAACCAACGAATATTTCTGCCTGCGCGCTGCGCAACTTTGTGGCCTCGACGTGCCGCATTTCGAACTCAGCGAGCATGGCAAATTTCTCGTCATCGAGCGTTTTGACTTGAGCGACACCGGATACCTCGGTTTCGAAGACTTTTGCGTGCTCAACGGCTGGCCGTCGAAGGCCAAATACGATGGCTCTTACGAAGGAGTCGCACGGCAGATCAAGGCGTTTGTTTCGCCCTCATTACTCAAGCACGCACTGGAAGCTTTCTTCAAGATTGTCGCTTTATCGGCGGCATTGAAAAACGGCGATGCCCACCTGAAAAACTTTGGCGTGCTCTATGAGGATTGTGGCGAGCGCGCATTGGTCAGGCTGGCTCCGGCGTACGACATCATCACCACGTCGGTGTACATCAAGAGCGATAGCATGGCACTGCTGTTGGGCGGTTCGAAGGCGTGGCCCAAGCATAAAATGCTTACCAGGTTTGGTCGTACGGCCTGCAATCTAAGTGAAGCGCGTTGCAACCAGTTACTGCAAATGGTCGCGCAGGGTGTACAGCAAGCGCTGGGCGAAATGGCGGAGTACAGCGCAAATCATCCTGCCTTCGCAGAGGTGGGCGCTGCAATGATCGAACAATGGTCGGCCGGTCTGGCGCGCAGCCTGCGCAACAGTTGAAACTCAGCGCAACTGATCCCGAAACTGCCCCGGCGTCATCCCGGTCCAGCGCTTGAACGCGCGGCTGAAGCTGCTGGTGTCGGCGAATCCCAGCAGATAGCTGACTTCACTCAAGGAGCACTGCGGGTCGCGCAAGTGCAGCAGCGCCAGATTCTCGCGGCTTTCGTTGAGCAGGGTGTCGAAGCGACAGCCCTCATCCGCCAGATGCCGCTGCAGGCTGCGCAGGCTCAGGTGCAAGGCCTGGGCGATGCGCTCGGCGCTCGGTTCGCCTTCGGGCAGTTGTTCTTCAATGGCATCGCGCACCTTGCGCTCCCAGGTCAGCGGTTTGAGCTGGGCGAGGGTGCGTTTGAGTACGGCTTCGTTGTGCTCGGCCAGTTCCGGGTTGGCGTCGTCGAGGTGGCTGTCGAAGTCGCCGAGGGCGAATTCCAGGCGGTCTTCGGCGGCGGAAAAATACACCGGCGCGCGGAAGACTTTGTGCCATTGCTGGGCATCGCTCGGTTCGGGGCGGCGCAAGTACACCGCCAGCGGTGCGTAGTCACGGCCGAGGCGATTGCGGCAGGTGCGCACGTAGATCGCCGTAAATGCGTCGATGGCTTCGAAGGCCGGCGCCGGGTTGCCGGGCGGAATTTTCAGGCGAAATTGATAACGGTCTTGGCGGCGGCTCAGCTCCAGCTCCAGCGCATCGCTGACCACCGGATGATAACGCACGATGCGTTCGAACACTTCGCGCAAGCTGCCGCTCGCCACCAGTGCATAACCAAGCGCGTGGAACGTGGTCGGGCTGACAAAACGCGACACGCGCAAGCCCAGCGCCGGGTCGCCGCTGGCTTCAACGGCGAGCGCCCACAGGCGCGTGGTACCGGATAGCGGATAGCGCGCATTGGGGTCGTCCATCAGCGTAGGGTCGAGCCCGGCCTGTTGGCACAAGGCAAGGCTGTCCAGCCCGAGCGCGTCGAGTTGTTTGCGCAAGGCGCGGGTCCAGCTGGCGAGGGAGGTCGGTTCCTTCATGCGGATTGGCGCGTCCGGTCAACAGGTTGGCGTTCTTGGCTAGCGCGGATCGAACCCCGGCAAGGCACGATGCATTCATCTTAGACCCGAGGATGGAAGCATGGACGGTACTTCTGCAAGCCCTGAACGACTGAATGCGGCGCAGCGCTCGGCACATATTCGCCAAGTGGTGTTGGCCAAGGGTGCGCAATTGCGTGAGCGCTACCCGATTCTTCAGCGTCAGGATGCCCTCGGTGCGGGGATTCTGGCGTTCGCGCTGGCCGGGATGATCGGCTCGGCGGCGCTGTACATCACTGGCCATATGGCCTGGTGGGTGTGCCTGCTGTTCAATGCTTTTTTCGCCTCGCTGACCCATGAGCTGGAACACGACCTGATCCACAGCATGTACTTCCGCAAGCAGCGCGTGCCGCACAACCTGATGATGGGCCTGGTCTGGCTGGCGCGACCGAGCACGATCAACCCGTGGATCCGTCGTCATCTGCACCTCAACCATCACAAGGTTTCCGGCACTGAAGCCGACATGGAAGAGCGCGCAATCACCAACGGCGAGCCGTGGGGTTTTGCCCGTCTGCTGATGGTTGGCGATAACGTCATGTCGGCGTTTATCCGCCTGCTCCGCGCCAGGACCTGGGCACACAAGTGGAGCATCGCCAAACGCGTGCTCAAGGTCTACGCACCGCTGGCGCTGCTGCACTGGGGAGCGTGGTACGTGTTTCTCGGCTTTCACGGGGCCAACGGCATCGCGCATTTGCTCGGCTCGCCCATCGAGTGGTCGGCCACCACGCTGTCGGTGATGCAGGTGATCGATATCGCCGCCGTGGTGATCATCGGCCCCAACGTGCTGCGCACTTTCTGCCTGCACTTCATCAGCTCGAACATGCATTACTACGGCGACGTCGAACCGGGCAATGTGCTGCAGCAATGCCAGGTGCTGAACCCGTGGTGGCTGTGGCCGTTGCAAGCATTCTGCTTCAACTTCGGCAGCAGTCACGGGATTCATCATTTCGTGGTCAAGGAGCCGTTTTACATTCGTCAGATGACCGTGCCGGTGGCGCACAAGGTCATGCGCGAGATGGGTGTGCGGTTCAATGATTTCGGCACGTTTGGCCGGGCGAACCGGTTTGTGCGTCCGGCTGGAATGGTGCATGAAGAGGTGAGTTCAGCCCGGGCTTGATGGGTTGCGCTCACAGGCCCCTTCGCGAGCAGGCTCGCTCCCACAGTTGGAATCCGGTTTCCTGTGGGAGCGAGCCTGCTCGCGAATACGATCTGTCAGACCCTATGAATCCGGCTGAAACGGCGAAGCACTGAGGATCACCCCGGTCTCTTCTACATACCGCTGCCAATGCCCGATCAGGTCAGTGAGTTTCTGCGGCTGACTCAACGCCAGATCATAAATCTCCCCTGGATCGCTCGCCAGATCATAAAGTTGCCAGGTCGCTGGCCCGACCGGCCCGGGAATCCACACGGCTTTCCACGAGCCCTGGCGAATCGCCCGACGTCCGAACAATTCCCACCCTGTCACGGTGTGCTCGTCATGCACCTGCGCGGTCTCGCCGGACAAGAAGCCCAGCCACGACTTGCCGCGCAGTGGCGCCACGGCTTTGCCTTTCCACTGTTTGCCCGGATGCCGCACGCCAGCCAGATCGAGAATGGTCGGGGTGATGTCCATCACCGTGCCGAAACCATGGCTGATCTGCCCTTTCAGCGGCAATTGTGGATAGTGCAGCAGCGCCGGCACGCGGATCCCGCCCTCGGTGGTGAAAGCCTTGAACAAGCGTGACGGCGCGGTTGCCACTTGCGCCCAGTTCGGCCCGTACCAGACGTAGGAATTGGCCCGGCCGATGTTGTCGAGGCTGTTGTCGTAATGCTGGTTGAGGTAGGTCATCAGCTCCGGGCCGAATTTGGGGAACGCTTCCAGCAGCGCGCCTTCGGCACCGTTGTCGGACATGAACAGGATGAAGGTGTTGTCGAGCTGGCCTTGCTGGCGCAGGTAATCGACGACCCGGCCGATGTTCCAGTCCATGCGCTCGACCATCGCCGCGTAGACCTCCATGGCTCGTGCGGAAATCTGCTTTTGCTCATCGCTCATCGCGTCCCACTGCGCGCTGAGCTGAATCAGCGGGTGCGGTTCGACGTCTGCCTCGATCAGACCCAGTGCCTTGAGTTTTTCCAGGCGTTCGAGGCGCAGCACTTGTGGGCCGGCGTCATAGCGGCCACGGTATTTCTCGACGATCTCGGCCGGTGCCTGCAGCGGCCAGTGCGGCGCGGAGAAGGGCAGGTAAGCGAAGAACGGCCGGGTCTGATCGCGTTCCTTGAGGTACTGCAGCAGCTTGTCGCCGAAGGCATCGGAGGAATAGAAATCCTTCGGCAACTCGTCAACAAACTGATCGTCCTCGATGTACAGCGCCGGGGTGGATTTCAGCAGGCCCGGCGTTTGCTCATCGTAGGTCGGCTCGAAACCATAGTGGTTGGCAGCGCCCGGCAACAGTGAAAACGAGCGCTCGAAACCGCGCGCATGGGGCGCCAGTTCAGCCTTCAGACCCAAGTGCCATTTGCCGCTCATCAAGGTTTGATAGCCGGCCTCGCGCAGCAGCTCGGGCAGGGCGACGACGCGGTCATTCAGGTAGCCTTCGTAGCCAGGTTTGCCGATCAGTTCCGGGGTCAACGCTTCGGCCATGGTGCCGATGCCGGCGATGTGGTGATCGGTGCCGGTCAGCAGCATCGAGCGCGTCGGCGAGCAGGTCGGTGCGGTGTGGAAATCGGTCAGGCGCAGACCGTTCTCGGCCAGCGCATCGAGGTTCGGCGTAGCGATTTCGCCGCCGAACGCACCGATGTCGGAAAAGCCTAGGTCGTCGGCCAGAATCACTAGAAAGTTGGGACGTTGCGGCATCGCGAAACTCCTGTTCAGCAGGCAATGAACGTCAGCGGCAGATCGCGGATCTGCACCGGTGCGCTCGGTTGGTAATGGTCATCACTGGTCAGCTCGTGCAGCAGTTCTTCGCGCAGCTGATGAAAGTCGTAACTGCTGCGCTGGCGCGGGTGCGGCAGGGCGATGTCGACCACTTGCTTGATCCGCCCCGGACGCGGCTCCATCACCACCACGCGATCGGCCAGAAAAATCGCTTCCTCGACATCGTGGGTCACCAGAATCGTGGTGATCTTTGCTCGTTCGCGGATTGCCAGCAGTTCGTCCTGCATTTGCTGGCGGGTCAGTGCGTCGAGGGCGCCGAAGGGTTCGTCGAGCAACAGGATTCGCGGGCTGGCGACGAGGCCGCGCGCGATCGCCACGCGTTGCGCCATGCCGCCGGAGAGTTGATGCGGATAGGCTTGGGTGAAATCACTGAGGCCGACCAGTTCGATGAAATCCTTGATGCGTTGTTGTTTCTGCGCCCCGCTCAGCGGTTCATTGACCAGGCCCAGGCCGATGTTGTCGGCGACTGTCAGCCACGGAAACAGACGATGTTCCTGAAAGACGATACCGCGCTCGCCGCCGATGCCGCTGACGGCCTTGCCATCGACACTGATCTGTCCGCGAAACTCGGTGTCGAGGCCGACCAGCAAACGCAGCAAAGTGGATTTGCCGCAGCCGCTGGAGCCGACGATGGCGACGAATTCGCCCTCGGCAATGTCCAGGTTGAATTCGCGAATCGCCTCCAGTTCGAAACCGTTGACGGCGAAGGATTTGCCTACGTGGTTGAAGCTGACAATCGGTGCGTTCATGCGTGTCTCCAGCGGGTCGCGCGAATTTCCAGGCGTTGGCCGATCAGGTTGAGCAGGGCGCCGGTGAGGCCGACCAGCAGCATGCCGGCCATGATCAGATCCATGCGCAACAGCTGCTGCGCGCCGATCATCTGGCTGCCGATGCCGCCATTGGACGGCATGAAATATTCAGCGCCGATGGTGCCGAGCCAGGCGTAGATCAGGCTCAATCGCAGCCCTGCGAAAATCCCCGGCGCAGCGCCGGGCAGCACCAGTCGACGCAGGCGCTGGCCGAGCCTCAGGCGCAGCACTTGCGCGGCTTCGTTGAGTTGCGGCGAGAGATTGGCGACGCTGCGCTGGGTGGCGACGAACAGCGGGAAGAAGGCGGCGAGAGCGACGAACACCCACTTGGCCAGTTCGCCGAGGCCGAACCACGCGGTGAGCAGCGGCACCCAGGCGAAAATCGCAATCTGCCGCAGTGCGGCGAGTGTCGGGCCGAGCAGGCGTTCGCTGAAACGCGACAGGCCGAGCAGCAAGCCCAGGGCGAAACCGAGGCCGCCACCGATCAGCAAGCCGCCCAGGGTGCGGCTCAGGCTCAGCGCCATGCCGTTGACCAGCGTGCCGTCGAGTAGTCCGTCCCACGTCGTGCTCAGCACAGCCGCAGGGCTGATCAGAATATTCGCGTCGACCCACTGCTGATCATTGGCGTGTTGCCAGAGCGCCAACAAGCCCAGCGGCAACAGCCACGGTTGCAGGCGTTGCCAGCCCTGATAGCGCGGGCCGCGTGTGATGTGCGCGGTGGCCGGGTGCGGCCAGTGCACCAGTCTGCGGTCGAGAAGGCCGATGCCGCGATCCATGGCCACACCGATCAGACCGATGACCACGATGCACACGAACACGATGTCGAGCATGAACAGCTGCCGCGCCCAGACCATCAGATAGCCGATGCCTTCACTGGAGGCCAGCAGCTCGACCGCCAGCAACGAGGTCCAGCCGGCGGCGAGTGCCAGGCGCACACCGGCCATGAACGCCGGCAGCGCAGCGGGAAGCACCAGACGACGAATCAGCAGACGCGGCGGCAGGCGCAACACGGCGGCGGCTTCGCGCAGTTTCGGTTGCGCATCGCGCACGCCAACCAGTGTGTGCAAGGTCACCGGCACCACAATGGCCTTGATCAGCACCACCAGTTTCAGCACTTCGCCGATGCCGAAGAACACCATGAACAGCGGAATCCACGCCAGCGTCGGCACCTGCGCCAATCCGGCGAATGTCGGAAAAACCAGGCGCTCCAGACGTCGACTGAAGCCCAGTGCGGCGCCAAGCACCGCGCCGGTCGAAACGCCTGCCAACAAGCCCCAGAACAACCGTTGCAGGCTGATCCACAAATGACTCCACAACTCGCCTTGGGCCAGTTCCACAGCGCTGCTCCACACCAGCGATGGCGCCGGCAGGATCTGCTCGCTCATCCACTGATTGCGCGCGGCCAGCCACCACAGGACGAACAGGCTGACGGGCAACAGCCAGGGCAACAGGCGTTGATTCAGGCTCGGCCAGGTGCGACGGCTTTTCAGCGGCGGCGCGGCCAGCGGCAGGCTGAGCAGAGATTGACGGGCCATGGGTGACCTCCGTTGTCGGGTTGCATGGCGAACCGCTTTTCATGTGGGAGCGAGCCTGCTCGCGAATGGCTGTTTCAGGCAGCACTGATGTCGGCTGGTATGGCCTATTCGCGAGCAGGCTCGCTCCCACACTGGGTTTCGTCATATATGAAACTGATCTAACAAAGTTGCGTTCGATGCTATCGGGAGATAAGCGAATCCATTTAAGGCTTGCCTGCTTACGCGCATCCAATGCATTCGAAGAATATTTTCGATGCTGTTAATGCATATCGCGCTGCACGCCGCACAACCACTTGCTTAGCTCATAAAGATATAAAAATGTGAATTTTTAGTATTTAAGCGAATGTAGCCAGTCAGCCTACTTTCGGCTCCTCAGCGATCAAGGAGCCGCACCCATGAACCTTCCCTTCAAACGAATCATCAGCCTGCTGGCCGCCCCGGCGCTTGCAGGCTTTCTTGCGCTTGGCGCCCAAGCCGAAGAACTCAAGGAAATCCGCATCGCGGTGCCCGACCTCAGCGCCGGCACTCAACACAGCGGCGGCGGCATCGTCGATGTGCTGCGCGATCAGCAGATCTTCGAAAAGGCCTTCGCCGAGCAGGGCATCAAGATCCAGTGGAGTTTCTTCAAGGGCGCCGGGCCGGTGATCAATGAGGCGTTTGCCAATGGGCAGGTCGATCTGGCCTATCTCGGTGATCTGGCCGCCATCATCGGCAAGTCCAACGGTCTGGACACGCGCCTGCTCAGCGCCACGGCGCGTGGGGTCAAGCAATACCTCGGCGTGGTGCCCGGCTCGGGGATCAAGACCTTGCAGGATCTCAAGGGCAAACGCGTGGCGATCTTTCGCGGGACGGCGACGCAGCTGTCGTTCGATGCGGCGCTCGCCAGTCAGGGCCTGAGCGAGAAGGATCTGAAGGTCATCAATCTGGATTTCAACGCGGCGGTTTCGGCACTCGCGGCCAAGCAGATCGATGCCTCGTGGGGCAGCTCCGCGCTGAGTGCCTTGCAAGCCAAAGGCCTGGCGGAATTGCCGCTCAACACCAAGGACCTTGGCGGCGCTGGCAGCGTGCAGGCGGTGCTGCTGGGTAATGGCAAGTTTGTCGACGCCCATCCTGAGGTCATTGCGAAACTGCTCAAGGCGCAGCAGCAAGCGGTCGAGTGGCTGACGCAGGACAGCAACAAGGACGCTTATGTGCAGCTGGTATCAGGGCTGGCCAGTTATCCGCCGGTGATTCTTGCTCAGGATCTGAAGGATCAGAATCTCAGCGAGATTTTCCCGTCGACACTGGATCCGGTGTTCTTGAGCGGCCTGCAAGACAAGGTCGACCTGGCGGCGCAGCAGAAGCTGATCCGCAAGCCGTTCAAGGTCAGTGATTGGGTGGCGCCTGAACTCTCAGCCGCCAAGCTTTAGATCTCCAGCGTCTTCGCTGCCCTCTTCGCGAGCAGGCTCGCTCCCACATTGGATGTGTACACAGGTCCTGTGTGGGAGCGAGCCTGCTCGCGAAAGGGTTTCAGACAGCGACGCTGACGTCCTGCCGATCCAACGCGATCAACGTCTCGATCATTGCCCTCGCTGCTGGTGATAGTCGAAACCCGGTGCGGCTGACGATGCCGCAGCGCGCGTTCATCGTTTCGAGGTTCTGCGGCAGGTTGCGCCAGTGCAGCAGCACCAGCGAGCCCTTGGCGACATCCTCGGCAAACGCCTCCTCGGTACCGACACCTATCGCATTGGATTGCAGCACCACTTTGACCAGTGCCGGAAAGTGCTCGGTCTCGATGGTCGGCGAGAAATCGATGCGCCCGCTCAGGTTCGCCAGCAGCTTGCGAATGCCCGGCGGGATCAGTGTGGCGGCCAGCGGGTAGTCGAACATGTCGTTGGTCGACAGGCTTTCCTTGGCCAGCAACGGATGCCCCGGTCGGCAGAAAAACACGCCGCGCTTGGGCGTCAGCGGTTGCGTCTGGAAATTCGGGTCGGATTCGAAATGGCGGATGTCGGCGATGAAGAATTCGATCTCTTCGCGGCTCAGCGCGCGGCTGAGTTTTTCCCAGTTATCCACCTGAAAACAGGTGCGCACTTTCGGGTGCGCGTTGATGAATTGCGCCACCGCATCCGGCACCAGTTTCACCGCTGGCGCCGGACCGCAGCCGAAGTGCACTTCGCCAGCGTCGAGCTTGGTCATCTGCGTCACTTCGGCGCTGAGCAAAGCTGCGCCCTGCACCAGGCTCAGGGCGTGTTGCAGCACCACCTGGCCTTCGGGCGTCGGGCGCAGATCCTTGTTGCCGCGATCGACCAGCACGCAACCGAATTCCTGCTCCAGCCCCTGAATGCTGCGGCTGAACGCCGGTTGAGTGATGCCCATGGCGTCTGCCGCACGGACAAAACTGCGGTGTTCGTTAAGGGCGATGAAGTAGCGCAACTGGCGAAGATCCATATGCTTTTCCGGCATCCTAAAAATAGCTCGAAGGCATTTGCGACGAGGGTTGCTTGAGGTTTTAAATGCAAGCTCTTATTCCGTCAACGAAGCATGTGATTATCTATTAGATGTAAATGGAATATAGATAGAGCGTTGTTTCGCTGCCGTCAAAACCGCAAGCCGTCGATGAGGGTCTTCCCATGAGCAATGCCGCACTCGCTGTAAAACCCGTTTCTCACGCGCTGGAAATTCACCCGGTGGCCGGTCGTATCGGTGCCGAAATCCGCGGCGTTCACCTGTCCGGTGAGCTGGACGCCGCCACTGTCGAAGCCATCCAGCAAGCCTTGGTCGAATACAAAGTGCTGTTCTTCCGCGAGCAGACGCAACTCGACGATCAGCGTCAGGAAGCCTTTGCCCATCTGCTTGGCGAACCGGTGGCGCACCCGACCGTGCCGGTGCGTGAAGGCACTCGCTACCTTCTGGAGCTGGACGGCGCCGAGGGCCAGCGCGCCAATTCCTGGCACACCGACGTGACCTTCGTTGATGCCTATCCGAAAGCATCGATCCTGCGCTCGGTGGTTGCGCCGGCATTCGGCGGCGATACGCTGTGGGCCAACACCGCGACCGCTTACAGCGGTTTGCCGAGCGAGCTGCGTGAGCTGGCCGACAAACTGACCGCTGTGCACAGCAACGAGTACGACTACGCCGGGGCGAAGCCGGACGTCTCGGCAGAGAAGCTGGAGCGCTATCGCAAAGTCTTCACCTCGACCGTCTACGAAACCGAGCACCCGGTGGTGCGCGTGCACCCGATCAGCGGCGAGAAGAGCTTGCTGCTGGGGCATTTCGTCAAACGCATCAAAGGTTATTCACAGGCCGATTCGGCACACCTGTTCGGCTTGCTGCAGAGCCATGTGATCCGCCAGGAAAACACCGTGCGCTGGCGCTGGCAGGCTGGAGATGTGGCGATCTGGGACAACCGCTCGACGCAGCATTACGCGATTGATGATTACGGCACCCAGGATCGCGTGGTGCGCCGGGTGACGCTCAAGGGCGAGGTGCCGGTGGGGGTGAATGGGCAGCGCAGCCAGACCATCAAAGGTCGTGATTGAAGATCAAGAGCCCCTCACCCCAGCCCTCTCCCAGAGGGAGAGGGAGCCGACCGAGTTATCTAGCGTTATGCATCGACCTGAAAGACCTTATCGATTATGGATTCGGTGAAGCTGGATCAGGTCGGTGCACCTCTGAAATATCCCCCATTCAGTCCCCTCTCCCTCCGGGAGAGGGTTAGGGTGAGGGGCTCTTCCCGCTACCAAACACCAATCTGAACAACCTTCTCGGTTTCCGGTTCGCCATAACGAAACCGCTGCCCGCGCAAATCGATCTCCGGATGGCTGATCGTCGTCCGCCGCTTCAACCCCCTCATCCACTCAAACAGATATCCGGCATGCTCCTCGCGCACCGCCGCGTATGCCGGGTCCTCACCCAGATCATTCAGCTCCTGCGGATCATTCAACAGATCAAACAGCTGCGGTCTAAACCCGTCGTACGCCAGGTATTTCCAGCGCTCGCTGCGCACCATGGTCATGCGGCAACGGTCGATCGGCTGGCCGAGACGTTCCCGCGCCGGGGCCTGGAAGGCGTAGTCGTATTCGCTGATTGCATAGCGGCGCCAATCGGGATTTTCCCCGTGCAGCAACGGGATCAATGAACGCCCTTCAAGCCGATGCTCTGCTGCCGGCAATCCCAGTGCTTGAAGAAATGTCGGCAGCGCATCGATGGTTTCTGCCAAGCGCTCATCGACAGTGCCGCGAGTGACATCCGCCGCCCCCCGAGGATCGCGCACGATCAACGGCACGCCCACCGCCTGCTCGAGCAAAAACTCCTTCTCACCGAGCCAATGATCGCCAAGGAAATCGCCGTGATCGCTAGTGAACACGATCAACGTGTCATCCCAACGCCCGTTGCTCTGCAGAAAATCGAACAGCCGCCCCAACTGATCATCCACTTGCTTGATCAGGCCCATGTAGGTGGGGATTACATTCAATCGTACTGAGTCGCGGGAGAAGTTGAGGCTTTCCTCATGCTGGCGAAAGGCAATGTATACGGGGTGTTTGCTGGCTACGGAGGGCGTCGCGCGGACCGGATGAAGAATCGATTTCGTACTGTACAAGGCGTGGTATGGCGCCGGTACGATATAAGGCCAATGTGGTTTGATGTACGAGAGGTGTAAACACCAGGTTTTCTCGCCTTGCTCGGTGATGAAGTCGATGGCGCGATTTGTAGTGTAGACAGTCTCTGAGTGTTGCTCGGGAATTCGTGCTGGCAAATTCGCATGACGCATTTTCCAGCCGCTGAGGATTTCACCGTTCTCGCCTTCGGCGGCATTCGCCCAGTCATGCCAGGGATTCTTGCCATCGAAGCCCTGCGCGCGCAGGTATTGGGTATAGGGCGCGGATTCGCGCTTGTCGTCGAATGACGGATCGTCGGGGTAGATGCCGTCGTGGCGCAGGTACGGTTCGAAGCCGACCTCATTGAGCAACTCGGCTTGCGCGCTTTGCGGGTTGATCGCCAGACGCTGCAAGGCGTCGACGTTGGCCGTCGCATGGGTCTTGCCGACCAGCGCAGTGCGGATGCCGTGGGGTCGCAGGTAATCGCCGATCGTCAATTCATCCAGCGGCAACGGCACCGAGTTCCAGGCCACTTGATGACTGCTGACATAGCGCCCGGTGTAGGCCGACATCCGCGAAGGGCCGCAGATCGTGCCTTGGGTGTAGGCACGGCTGAAACGAACGCCTTCGGCGGCGAGGCGATCGATGTTCGGTGTGTGCAGATGCGGGTGGCCGTAGCAGGACAGATAATCGCGGCGCAGTTGATCGCACATGATGTACAGCACGTTGCGCACGGGGTTGGGAGGAGTGGGCATGGAGTTCACCGGTCAGTGGGACAGGTGAGGGTTTTCGCTGTCGGTGGGGGTTTTCGGCAAGTGCATTTGGGGAATGGTTTTTATGCAGCGATTGCATCAGCCTCTTCGCGAGCAGGCTCGCTCCCACATTGGAAATGCGTATTCCTGTGGGAGCGAGCCTGCTCGCGAAGGGGCCAGCTCAGACAGCAAAATTCTCCAGCGAACACACCTCCTGATCCTCCGCATCAACAACTTTGATCTGCTCAATCATCGCTTCGGCCAACGGTGACAACCGATACCCGGCGCGGCTGACGATGCCATAGCGGGTGTACAGCTCCTCCAGATCATCGGCCAGGCCTTCGATCTTCAAACAGACCAGCTCACCCTTGGCCAGATGCAGCGCATCGGAATACGCGCCGACAATCCCGATTGCTTCTGATCGCAACACCACACTCAATAGACTCGAGCCGTTTTCGCATTCCACATTCGGGGTGAAATCCGGACGACCGCTGAGGTCGACGATGACCTTGCGCAGGTTCGGCGGGCGGATGCTGACCGCCAGTGGATAACTCAGCAATTGCTCGGCAGTGATGCGTTCAAACGCCGTCAGTGGATGCCCGGCGCGGCAGCAGAAATGCCATTTGCGTGCCCGCAAGCGGTAGGTCTGGTAATCCGGATCGGCCTCGAATTGCCGGGTATCGGCGACGAAGAATTCGAACTCTTCGCTGAGCAGGCGTTTGCTCAGGCTCTGCCAGTCATCGACTTGAAATTGCACCCGCGCTTTCGGGTAGCGGCCGATGAACGCGCCGATCGCGCGTGGGATCAATCCAGCGGCTGGCGCCGGCCCGCAGCCAAAGCGCAATTCCCCGGCCTCGAGGCCATTGAACTGGCTGATCTCATTGGCCATCTGCTGCGCACCGCTGACCAGTCGCCGCGCATGTTCGAGCAGCACATGGCCCTGTTTGGTCGGCGGCAATTCCTTGCGCCCACGGTCGACCAACTGGCAGCCGACGCTGTGTTCCAGTGCTTGGATGCTGCGGCTGAATGCCGACTGCGACAGGTTCACCGCCTGCGCGCCAGCGACAAAGCTGCGTTGCTCAACCAGAGCGATGAAGTGACGCAATTGGCGCAAGTCGATATGCATTTTTCACATAAAAAATATCCGGTAAATGCATTGGATATGCATTAGGTCGACTCCTTATAAAGGCAATCTCTTATGCAGTAAATATTTCTAAATCCATACATAAATAACTTAAAAGAATATGCAGCACTGAAGATGTCTGTGTGTTTTTTGACCAGGAGCCGCGCCATGAGTCCGTTGAATCTCGCGTTACCCCCATCACCCCGACGGCTCAAACGCCTGCCTTTGGCGCTGTTGCTGGCAGGCAGCGCCAGCTGGACTCACGGCTATGCCGCCGAAGCCGAAACCCCTCCGCCCGTCCCCGCAGGCACAGCGGCGGCCAACGGTTCGCAGCTGGAAACCGTGACCGTCACCACCCGCCGCCGCGAAGAAAGTTCGCAAGACGTGCCGACGCCAATGAGCGTGGTCAGTGGGCAGAATCTGGAGACGCAACGGGTTTACCGGATTCAGGACTTGCAGCAACTGGTGCCCAGCGTCAACGTCGCTTACATGCATGCGCGCCAGTCCAGCGTGTCGATCCGTGGCCTGGGTAACAACCCGGCCAGTGATGGCCTGGAAGGCAGCGTTGGCCTGTACATCGACAACGTTTATCTGGGTCGTCCGGGGATGGCGGTGTTCGATTTGATGGACATCGAACAGCTCGAGGTCTTGCGCGGTCCGCAGGGCACGCTGTTCGGCAAGAACACCACCGCCGGGGTCATCAACATCAGCACCCGCGCCCCCAGTTTCACACCGGAACGCAGTATCGAAACCTCGGTCGGCGAGGACGGTTACTTCCAGACCAAGGGCACGATTTCCGGGCCGCTCAACGATCAACTGGCCGGGCGCTTCTCGGCGTATCGCACGCGCAGCGACGGCGACATCAAGAACGAATACGACGGCCACGACCTCAACGGCGGCTCCCGCGAGGGCTTCCGCGCGCAGCTGTTGTTCAAGCCCAATGAAGATTTCAATCTGCGCTGGATCGGCGATTACAACGAAGAAGATTCCAGCGCCGGCACTCGCGTGTTGTACAACACCGGGCCGACCATCAACGGCGTCAACCTGTATGAATCGCGGGCCAGTGCGGCCGGGGCGACGCTGGTCAACGGCCGGCATCGCAAGGTCAATCTCGATAACGACCAGCACGTCACCGTGCATCAGGGCGGCACTTCAGTGGAAGCCAACTGGACGTTGCCGAGCGACTTCACCCTGACGTCGGTCAGCTCTTATCGTTTCTGGAATTTCACCCCGCGCAACGATGACGGCCTCAATGTGCCGGCCAGTTACAACGCCGGTGTGTCGGTGGAAGACAAACAGTACTCGCAGGAATTTCGCCTGGCCTCGCCCAAGGGCGAGTTCTTCGATTACGTGGTCGGCGCCTACTATTTCGGCTCGGACCTGGACAACAAATCCTTCGCCTATTACGGCCCGCAAGCGGATATCTGGAACGGCACGCCGGCAGGCGCCCTGGCCAACGTCAGCAGCGTCGGCAACGGCCATATCAAGACCGACAGTTTCGCCCTGTTTGCCCAAGGCACCTGGCACCTGAGCGAGCGGCTGGATTTCACCGCCGGGGTGCGTGGCACCTACGAGGAGAAAAACGCCTCGGTCGGCCGCAACGCGCCGGTCGGCGGTGTAGCTGTGGCCGGCGCGGCAGCCAATGCGCGTCGCGGCCGTGCCGGCGTCTACGATTCCGGAGACTTGAATCAGTACAGCTCCAGCCCCTCGGGACTGCTCAACCTGAGCTATCGCATCACCGACGATGTGCTCGGTTACGCCACGCTGTCCCACGGCGAGAAATCCGGCGGGGTCAACCTTGCGGTCGGCTCCGCACCTACCGCTGGCGCCGACTCGTTATTGATCGGCACCGAGCGCGCCAACAACGCCGAACTCGGCTTCAAAAGCACCCTGTGGGATCGCCGCCTGCAACTCAACGCCAACGTGTTCTGGACCCAGGTCAACGCTTACCAGACCAACGCCTACGACGCCGCCAACCGCGTGCAATACCTGACCAACGCAGGCTCGGTGCGCTCGCGCGGCATCGAGTTCGAAAGCACCTTGGTGCCGCTGCGTGGCCTGACCCTGAATTTCAACGGCTCCTATAACGACGTCAGCTACCTTTCGTACAAGGATGCGCCATGCCCGCCGGAAGTCAGCCAGGCCCCGGGTGCGCCGGCCTCCTGCGATCTCAGCGGCCATCAAGTGGTCGGCGCGTCGAAATGGATCGGCAACGCCAACGGCGAATACAAATGGAATCTGGATAACGGCTTCGAACCCTACGTCACCGGCAGCTATGCGTTTCGCTCCAAAGCGGTGGGCACGGTCGAGGATTCCGATTACGGGCAGATACCCAGTTACGCGGTGGTCAACCTTTCCACCGGCCTGCGCGGTGATTTCAATCAGGGCCAGTGGGATGTCTCGCTGTGGCTGAAAAACGCCTTCGACAAAACCTACTACACGACTCTGTGGACCGGCGGCAACGGCGGCTATGAAGGCCTGCTCGGCACCCCGCGAACCCTCGGCGTTACCGGTCGCTACGACTTTTAATTGAGCTTTCAAGGCGCTGACCTGGACATGGCCGTTCAACCAATCCTCAGCGGCGCCGGCAAGCAGACGCAGCTGATCGACAGCGACGGCGGCAATCGCGCCTAACATCGGCATTCAGCGAACCAAAACCAGCCTTTTAAGGCGTTAACGGATGCCGTAGCCGAATACTTTTCATGCCGTAAAAGCATGGCGTTTATGGCAGATCGCTGCAGGCCTTGTAGTGCGCGGCTTCGGTAAAAACGGACGATTTGTATATTCCTTGAAGGCCTATGGATAACGTTAAAGATTACTTTCGGTGATAAGCGTCCACAGCCAATGATTGCCCCATCGACTACGCCGTGGGGGCTTCAAGAATGGCGGGTCGATCGCTTTGGCTCGTAGAACGGAAAGAGACCGCAGGGAGTTGAACAATGGGCAATGTCCAGACCGCCGCCAGCGCAGGGGAATTGCTGTGGCGGCACACGCCGAGTGGCGAACTGGTCGATCTTGGCCGGCCGCACCGGGTGCCGTTGGGGCAGTTGCGTTTGCAGCGTGCGCCCAAGGGCATTTTGAGTCGGCGCGAAACCCTTCTGCTCGGTGTGCTCGCGTTGATTGTGCACGGTGCGGTGATTTATTGGGTCAGCCAGAAACCGACGCCAGTGCTGCCGGTGGTACCGCCGGAAATTCCGCCGATGACTATCGAGTTTTCTCGCCCGGCTCCGCCCGCGCCGCCGGTTGTTGCGCCGCCACCACCGGCGCCCGTGGTCGAGCCGCCACCGCCAGTGGAGGACGAGTTGGCGGTGAAACCGCCGCCGCCCAAGCCGATCGCCAAACCCAAACCGGTGGTGAAACCGCCGCCCAAACCGGCGCCGAAGGCAGTAGAGCAACCGCCAGCGCCAGCGAAACCCGCAGCCCCGGTCGCCGCTCCAGCGCCTCCTGCGCCACCGGCACCGGCGCCTGTTACTCCGGCTTCAGCCAACGCTGCGTATCTGAAAAATCCGGCGCCGGAATACCCGTCGCTGGCCCAGCGGCGCGGTTGGGAAGGCACGGTGTTGTTACGGGTGCATGTGTTGGCCAGCGGCAAACCGGGCGAGATCCAGATTGCCAAAAGCAGTGGTCGGCAACAGCTCGACGATGCGGCGCTGAATGCCGTCAAGCGCTGGAGTTTCGTCCCGGCCAAGCAGGGTGATGTCGCCCAGGACGGCTGGGTCAGCGTGCCCATCGATTTCAAGATTCATTAAACCGAAACCAAATTCGCGCGAAATGTTTACACGAGGGAACACATCATGACGTTACTGGCATCTCCACTGGAATCCATCGAAAGCGCGGTGATCTGGCTGCTGGTGGTTTTTTCCGTTGCCACTTGGGGCCTGGCGTTGCTCAAGGCTGTGCAGTTCGGTCGTCTGAAAGCGCAGGATCGGCGCTTTCACAAACGTTTCTGGGCGGCGTCGAGTCTGGATGCCGCGGCAGAGTTGAGCGAAACCCAGCCCGGCGCCGCAGCGCGAGTGGCGCAGGCTGGCTATGCAGCGATCCAGGTGGGCGAGGCGCCGCAGGCGAATGATCTGAGCCAGGCGATCAACCATCAGGATCGCCTCGAGCGTGCCTTGCGCCAGCAGATCGTCCGCGAACGGCGTTCGCTGGAAACCGGTCTGGCGGTTGTCGCGAGTATCGGCAGCACCTCGCCGTTCATTGGTCTGTTTGGCACGGTGTGGGGAATCATGGAGGCCTTGAAAGGCATCAGCGCCGCCGGTTCGGCGAGCCTGGAAACGGTGGCCGGCCCGATCGGTGCGGCACTCGTCGCGACCGGCGTGGGGATCGCCGTCGCGGTGCCGGCGGTGCTGGTTTACAACTATTTTTTGCGAAGGCTGAAACTGACCGCCGCGGATCTCGATGACTTTGCCCACGACTTCTACAGCCTGGCGCAGAAGAGCGCGTTCCGCGTGCTGATCCACCCGACCGCACACAAAGTGGCAACGTCGGGCAACGCGGCAAAAGTGAAGGAGGCGTCCTGATATGGCCTTCTCCACGCAAGACACGGATGAGGTGCTCAGCGAAATCAACGTGACGCCGCTGGTAGACGTGATGCTGGTGCTGCTGGTGGTGTTTATCGTCACCGCGCCGCTGCTGACCAACGCGATCCCGATCAACCTGCCGAAGACCGAAGCGGTGGCACCGGTCGAGCAGAAGGATCCGCTGGTGGTGAGCATCGACGGCGTCGGCAAACTGTTTATCAACAAGGACGAGATTCAGCCCGACTTGCTCGAATTCAACCTCAAGTCGGCCAAAGCCAAGGACCCGGAGGTGCGCGTGCAATTGCAGGCCGATGACGGGGTGAATTACGGCGAAGTGGCGCGAGCCATGGCTTCGATCGAACGGGCGGGGATTACCAAGTTGTCGGTGATTACTGCGCGGTGACAGATTTCGTTTTTCCGGGGCCGTCTCCTTGGCAGGGTGCGGCCCTTTTTTTGCGTTCAGTTTTTGAAAAGCCCCTCACCCTAGCCCTCTCCCGGAGGGAGAGGGGACTGACCGGGTTGTCTGGCGGCTATACACCGATATGAGAAATCCAGTCGAACTCAAGATTTGAAGAGCCTGAAGATCAGCTCCCTTTCCCCCTCGCTCCTTGGGGGAGAGGGCTGGGGTGAGGGGGAAGAATCTCATGCCCTACACAGATCACATATTCGATACAGGTCTTAATAAATAGCTTCTTATTCCTTAACGAATATAACTCATCTCCCTATACTCGACCCGGAACAGACACGACGCAGGAGAGCTTCCCCATGCGCAACGAATCAATCCGCTACCTGATTGTGCCGGGCTGGCAAGGATCGCCAGAAGATCATTGGCAAAGCCATTGGCAGAACAGCCTGCCGAACAGCGCACGGGTGGAACAGGCCGATTGGCTGACGCCGCGTCGTGAGGACTGGGTCGCCGCGCTGGCCGAAGCGATTGCCGCCGACAGCACGCCGGTCATTCTCATCGCTCACAGCCTCGGCTGCATCACCGTTGCCCACTGGGCGGCGACTGCGCCGCTGCAATACCTGCGTCAGGTGCGCGGGGCGTTGCTGGTTGCGCCGGCCGATGTCGAGCGTCCTGCATGTGCGCCGGCACTGCGCAATTTCGCGCCGATCCCGACGGATCTTTTGCCGTTTCCCAGTCAGGTCGTCAGCTCCGACAACGACGCCGCCGTCAGTGCCCCGCGCGCGCTCAAACTGGCACGCAACTGGGGGGCGGAGGCGGGGATTCTTGCCGGTGCCGGGCACATCAACGTCAAGTCCGGGCATCAGCGTTGGGAGCAGGGTTTCGCCTATCTCTATCGCCTGCAAAACCGCCTGGAAGACCACGCCCGCCGTCGCGCCTGATCTAATTTTTCAACGCCCCCGTCGGCTGGCGGTTTTGGGCGGGAGCCTGCCATGAGTTTTGAAACCTTCGGTCAGCCCTTGCTGACCTTTCCCGATGCGGAAAAGAGCCCCCTGAGCATTCGCGCCAAGGCGCTGGTGTTCGTCGACCCACGCTCGCGGCAATTGCGCGAGGAGTTGGAGCAGTTGGCTCCCCGTTCGATTTCAGTGTTGATTCGCGGTGAGACTGGCACCGGTAAAGAGCTGCTCGCCCGGCATATCCATCGCGCCAGTGACCGCAGCGGTCTGTTCGTTTCGGTGAACTGCGGCGCGATCAGCCCGACCTACGCCGACGCCGAGCTGTTCGGCTACGCCGCCGGCAGTTACAGCGGTTCGGCCAGCAGCCGCGCCGGCTGGTTCGGTTCGGCCAACGGCGGCACCTTGTACCTGGATGAGATCGGCGATTTGCCGCTGCCGATTCAGGTCAAGCTGCTCGCGGCGCTGGAAAATCACGAAGTCACCCGCGTCGGTGCGCATCAGCCGAGCCCCGTGGATGTGCGTCTGGTGGCGGCGACCAGCATCGATCTGGCCCAGGCCGTGGACGCCGGGAAATTCCACGAGCGTCTCTATCACTATCTCAGCGAGGGTCATCTGGAGCTGCCGGCGTTGCGCGCGCGGACTGGCGACATTCTCTCGCTCGCCGAGTATTTCCTTGGCATCTACAGCCAGCGTCTTGACCTGCCCGTACCGCTGATCAGCGAAGCGGCGCAACATGCGCTCGAACAACACAGTTGGCCGGGCAACACTCGCGAACTGGAAAACGTCATCCACTTTGCCCTGCTGGTCAGCACCGGCGACGAGATCCTGCCGGAACATCTGAACCTGCCTGACGCGTCTGCGCCGCAGGTTCAGATCGAACGTCTGGTGAGGCAGACCCACATCGGCGGTAGCAGTGCAGAGCGTAAGGCCTTGAAAGATTGGCTGATTCGCTTGAGCGAGGCGGTATAAGCATTTTCTTCAGCATGAACAAAATGGAATATGAAGCTGAATAAACGTTATTGTCCGGGAATAAAAAATCCGGGTATTGTCCGCCTCACGCCAGCGATATCACTTCACTGGCACACGTATTAAATGCCGTCGTCGATGACGACCGTGATTTTCGATAAGGACACTGCATGAAAAAGGTTCTGTTGTTTACCGCATTGGCGGCTGCGCTGACGGCTTCTTTCGCCAACGCCGGCGAGAAACTGGTGGTTGCCGCAACGCCGGTGCCCCACGCTGAAATCCTTGAGCTGATCAAACCGACCCTGGCCAAAGAAGGCGTCGATCTGGAAATCAAGGTCTTCACCGATTACGTGCAGCCGAACGTACAGGTTGGCGAGAAGCGTCTGGACGCCAACTACTTCCAGACCAAGCCGTATCTGGACAGCTTCAACCAGGGCAAATACAAGGATGACAAATCCAAGTACCTGGTGACCGTGCAGGGCGTACACGTTGAACCGTTCGGTGGCTACTCGAGCAAGTACAAAACCTTGGCTGAACTGCCGGATGGCGCCACCATCGCCATCCCGAACGAAGGCAGCAACAGCGGCCGTGCGCTGATCCTGCTGCAGAAGGCCGGTCTGATCGAGCTGAAAGATCCGAAAAACGCTCTGGCAACGCCGAAAGACATCGCCAAGAACCCGCACAACTTCAAGTTCAAGGAACTGGAATCGGCGCTGCTGCCGCGCGTGCTGAAAGAAGTTGATCTGGACATGATCAATACCAACTACGCGCTGGAAGCCAAGCTCAACCCGCAGAAAGATGCGCTGGTGATTGAAGGCGCTGACTCGCCATACGTGAACTTCCTGGTGGCCCGTGAGGACAACAAGAACAGTGACGCGATCCAGAAACTGGCCAAGGCCCTGACCAGCCCGGAAGTCAAAGCCTTCATCGAGAAGAAGTACAGCGGCGCGGTATTGCCGGCGTTCTGATCTGACGCTTGAGTGAATCCGCTTCAGACGTGAAAACGCCGATGGCCAGTGATGGTCATCGGCGTTTTTGTGTGTCTTGAAAAGCCCCTCACCCTAGCCCTCTCCCAGAGGGAGAGGGGACCGATTGGGGGATGCTGTAGAGGCCCGCCGACCTGTTCGTGCGTCGCTGAATCCATAATCGACTCGGTTCGTCAGGTCGATGTACGACGAAAGACACCACGGTCGGCCCCCTCTCCCTTCGGGAGAGGGTTGGGGTGAGGGGCTTTCGACTTACGCTGTAGTCTTCAACGCCCGGCGCAACGCCCTGAGCAATTTCACAATGTCCTGCGGATCCAGCCGCTGCGGCACTTTTACGTCCATGTTGTTCTTCCTTGTGGTGGATGGGCCGGAGAGTCTGGCCAAAAGCTGTGGGTCCTTGGAGGTCTTTCCTGAAAAAAAGATCCGTCCTACAGCGCAAGGAAAAATAGCCGTCTTATTCCTTCCCGGCAAACCCGCAGAATAATGTTTAAGCGAGATGAATGTGGGCAGCCCAGATGGGCTAAGCAAAATTCGGTCACCCAATATGTGCGCAAAGAGCTGAGTGATGACACCCGGCCTGAGAGTGTGATTGGTGAAGGGGGCAAGTGGTTGGGGTGATTGCCCGTTGGATCAGCGGTGAGGCTCGCCCCTCACCCCAGCCCTCTCCCAAGGGAGAGGGAGCCGATGTCTGGGCTTTTCAAAATCAGGTTCGACTTCAGGCTTTCAGGTCGGCGTAACTCTCGCAAACAACTCGGTGAAGTCCCCTCTCCCTCTGGGAGAGGGTTAGGGTGAGGGGCTTTTCGCTGGCACCCTCAATCCGGCCACTGCCACGCCGGCTCATCCAGCACCCGCTGCCCGACAATCCCGGTCTGGCCCAGCGTCTTCTCCAGCACGATGCAATTGCATTCCGGGTCTTCCTGCAACGCCGAGATCAATCGTCGCGCATGTGACACCACCCACACCTGACACTGCTCCGAAGCGCGAATGATCAGCCGCGCCAGCGCCGGCAGCAGGTCCGGGTGCAGGCTGGTTTCCGGTTCGTTGAGCACCATCAGCGATGGCGGTCGTGGGGTCAGCAGGGCGGCGATCAGCAGCAGATAACGCAAAGTGCCGTCCGACAGTTCTGCCGCTGACAGCGGTCGCAACAAGCCTTCCTGATAAAACTCGATAGCGAAACGGCCACCGGCCAACAGTGCGATATTCAGCCGCGCGCCGGGAAACGCATCGCTGATCGCCGCGCTCAGTGCTTGCGGATCGCCAATCTCGATAATTGTCTGCAAGGCCGCCGCCAGATCACGGCCATCGTGGTGCAGGACGGGCGTGCGCGTGCCCAGTTGCGGCTGACGCACCGGCGCGTCGGCATCGCTGCGAAAGTGATCATAAAAGCGCCAGCGCCGGATGAATTCGCGCATCTGAAACACTTCCGGCGAGCTGCGCAGATTGCCGACCTGATCGAACAGGCTATCGAAGTTCGGTGTGTGTTGCGCCAGTACATCCCAGGCGCGACCTTCGCGGGCGCGGATCATCGGGCCGTTGCGGTCGACCAGCAGGCTTGCCGGGCGAAACACCGGGCCGGCCCAGATGCACTCACGCTTGATTTCCGGGTCGAGGGAAAAGCATGAAGTGCTCGGCTCCGGCAGGCCCAGGCCGATGGCGTAACTGAAATCCTCGCCGGCGAATCCCAAGCGCAACCTTTTCACGCCTTGGCGCACCGTCGGCTCGATCGCCACTTCACCGTTGCGCATGCGTCGGCTGATGGTTTCCGGCCCGGCCCAGAACGTCGATTCCAGCCCGCCCTCACGCGCCAGTGCATTGACCACACCGCCCTGGGCGGTTTCCGCCAGCAGGCGCAAGGCGCGGTAGAGGTTGGACTTGCCGCTGCCGTTTGGCCCGGTAATCAGGTTCAGGCGCCCGAGCGGAATCACCAGTTTGTTGATCGAGCGGTAATTGGCCACGGCCAGGGTGTTGAGCATGAAATCCTTCTCCGGGTCACTGCGATACGCGGGGAGCATACCTTTAATGAGATAAATCTGGTGTTGGCGTCCGCAACCGTGGAACCCTGTTCTAAGCTCTGAAGTCGTATCGTCTCGACAGCAGCATTTAAGGCCAAGGAGTGTGCATGGCGGGTCCCGGATTGAAAGTGCTGATGGCCGTGAGCGCCATGGCGTTGCTCACCGCTTGCGGCGACAAGAAGCCTGCTGAGGAATACTTGCCACGGGTCTTTGTGCAAGAGGTCGAACCGGCCAACTACGCCGCAGCGGTGACCCTCACCGGTGATGTGCAGGCGCGGGTGCAGACCCAGCTGTCATTTCGCGTCGGCGGCAAAATCATCCAGCGCATGGTCGATGTCGGCGACCGCGTCACGGCCAAACAGGTGCTGACCAAACTCGATCCGAAGGATCTGCAGACCAACGTCGATTCCGCTCAGGCCCAGGTCGTCGCCGAACAGGCCCGCGTGAAGCAAGCGGCAGCCGCTTTCGTGCGTCAGCAAAAACTCCTGCCCAAGGGCTACACCAGCCAGAGCGAATACGATTCGGCACAAGCCGCGCTGCGCAGCAGTCAGAGCGCATTGAGCGCGGCGCAGGCGGAACTGGCGAACGCCAAGGACCAGCTCGGCTACACCGCGCTGATCGCCGATGCACCCGGGGTGATCACCGAGCGCCAGGCCGAAGTCGGCCAGGTGGTGCAGGCCACCGCGCCGATTTTCAGCCTCGCCCGTGATGGCGACCGCGACGCGGTGTTCAATGTCTACGAATCGCTGCTGGCCGAGCGTCCGTCCGATCGTTCGATCGTGGTCAGCCTGCTCGACAATCCCGAGATCAAGACCACCGGCACCGTGCGTGAGATCACGCCGTCGGTGTCGGCGCAATCGGGCACCGTGCAGGTCAAGGTCAGCCTCGACAAACTGCCGCCGGGCATGCAGCTCGGCTCGGTGGTCAGCGCCACCGCCAAAGGCACCGGCAAATCGGCTGTGGAACTGCCTTGGTCGGCGCTGACAAAAAACATCAGCGACCCGGCGGTGTGGCTGGTCGATGACAAAGGCGAAGCGCAGTTGCATACGGTCACGGTCGGTCGTTACCTGACCGGCAAAGTGATCATCAGCGAAGGCCTCAAGGGCGGCGAGAAAGTCATTGTCGCCGGCGGTCAGTTGCTGCACCCCGGCATGAAAGTCGAGATTGCCGAAAACACCTACAAGGATCTGCAACCGGGAGCGCAGCCATGAAGCGCCTCGGCCTGTTGTGCATGGCGTTGCTGCTGGGCGCCTGCTCGGAAAAGGAAACCCCGCCGGAACCGGTACGCCCGGTGCTGTCGGTCACGGTCAAAGCGCTCAACGAAGAAAGCCTCGGACGCTTTGCCGGCAGCATTCAGGCGCGTTACGAGAGCAACACCGGTTTCCGCGTCGGTGGACGCATCGCCAGCCGCAACGTCGATGTCGGCGCCGAGGTGCAGAAGGGCACCTTGCTCGCCACCCTTGATCCGTCCGATCAGCAGAACCAGTTGCGCTCGGCCCAGGGCGATCTGGCGAGAATCCAGGCGCAACTGATCAACGCCCAGGCCAATGCACGTCGTCAGCAAGCGCTGTTTGATCGCGGCGTCGGTGCGCAGGCGCAACTGGACGTCGCCAACACCGATCTGAAAACCACTCAGGCCTCGCTCGATCAGGCACGGGCGGCGGTCAGCCAGAGCAAGGATCAACTGAGCTACACCGAGCTGCGCTCCGATCACAAAGCCGTGGTCACCGCGTGGAACGCCGAAGCCGGGCAAGTGGTGACCGCTGGGCAACAAGTGGTGACGCTGGCACAACCGGACATCAAGGAAGCGGTGATCGACCTGCCTGATACGCTGGTCGATCAGTTGCCCAGCGACGTGGTGTTCTCGGTGGCCGCGCAACTCGACCCGAGCATCAACACCACGGCGATCATCCGCGAGATCGAACCCCAGGCGCAAAGCGCCACGCGCACCCGCCGCGCGCGCCTGACCCTGTCGGATACGCCGGACGGTTTCCGCCTCGGCACCGCGATCAGCGTGACCCTCAGCTCGGCGATCAAGCCGCGCATCGAACTGCCGGTGACGGCGTTGCAGGAAGCCGACGGTAAAACCCGGATCTGGGTCATCGACACGCAGAACAAAACCGTCAACCCGCGCGACGTCAGCGTGGTCAGCCGTGGCGACAACAGCGTGGTGCTGGCCGGTGGCGTGCAAAACGGCGAGCGCGTGGTCAGCGCCGGCGTCAACAGTCTCAAACCCGGACAATCGGTAAAACTTGACGAGGACAGTCAATGAAAGGCTCTTTCAACCTCTCCGAATGGGCCTTGAAGCACCAGTCATTCGTCTGGTACCTGATGTTCGTCGGACTGCTGATGGGGGTGTTCTCCTACTTCAATCTCGGCCGCGAAGAAGACCCGTCATTCACCATCAAGACCATGGTGATCCAGACCAAATGGCCGGGCGCGACCCAGGAAGAAACCCTCAAGCAGGTCACCGACCGCATCGAGAAAAAACTCGAAGAGCTCGATTCCCTCGATTACGTGAAAAGCTACACCCGCCCCGGCGAATCGACGGTGTACGTGTACCTGCGCGACACCACCAGCGCTGAGGACATTCCGCAAATCTGGTACCAGGTGCGCAAGAAGATCGACGACATTCGCGGCCAGTTTCCCCAGGGCATTCAGGGGCCGGGGTTCAACGATGAGTTCGGTGACGTGTACGGCTCGGTCTACGCCTTCACCGCCGACGGCCTGACCATGCGCCAGTTGCGCGATTACGTGGAACAGGCGCGGGCCGAGATCCGCAACGTGCCGGGGCTGGGCAAGATCGAAATGGTCGGCCAGCAGGACGAAACGATTTACCTGAATTTCTCCACGCGCAAACTTGCCGCGTTAGGTATCGACCAGCGCCAGGTGGTGCAGAGCCTGCAATCGCAGAACGCGGTGACTCCGGCCGGGGTGATCGAGGCGGGGCCGGAGCGGATTTCCGTGCGCACCTCGGGCCAGTTCGAGTCGGAGAAAGATCTGGCCGAGGTCAATCTCAAGCTCAACGATCGCTTCTATCGTCTGGCCGACATCGCCGAGATCAGCCGTGGCTACGTCGACCCGGCGACACCGGAATTCCGCTTCGACGGCAAACCGGCGATCGGCCTGGCGATTGCCATGCAGAAGGGCGGCAACGTTCAGGAATTCGGTAAGGCGCTGCACGAGCGAATCGACCAGCTCACCGCTGACTTGCCTGTCGGCGTCGGCGTGCACACCGTTTCCGATCAGGCGGTGGTGGTGGAAGAGGCCGTCGGCGGTTTCACCAGCGCGCTGTTCGAAGCGGTCATCATCGTGCTGGTGGTGAGCTTCATCAGCCTCGGCGTGCGCGCCGGTCTGGTGGTGGCCTGCTCGATTCCGCTGGTGCTGGCCATGGTCTTCGTGTTCATGGAATACAGCGGCATCACCATGCAGCGGATTTCCCTCGGCGCGCTGATCATCGCCCTCGGTCTGCTGGTGGACGACGCGATGATCACCGTGGAAATGATGGTTACGCGCCTGGAAATGGGCGAGAGCAAGGAGCAGGCGGCGACGTTCGCCTACACCTCGACGGCATTCCCGATGCTCACCGGTACGCTGGTGACCGTCGCCGGTTTCGTGCCCATTGGTCTCAACGCCAGTTCGGCGGGTGAATATACGTTCACGCTGTTTGCGGTGATTGCCGTGGCGATGATCGTCTCGTGGGTGGTGGCGGTGTTCTTCGCACCAGTGATTGGCGTGCACATCCTCAGCGACAAGGTGAAGGCCCACGATGCCGAGCCGGGTCGCGTCGGTCGCGCCTTCAACGGTGGTCTGTTGTGGGCCATGCGCAATCGTTGGTGGGCGATCGGCGTCACCGTGCTGTTGTTCGTGCTGGCGGTGTTCTGCATGCGTTTCGTGCAGAACCAGTTCTTCCCCGCTTCCGACCGCCCGGAAATTCTGGTCGACCTGAACCTGCCGCAAAACGCCTCGATCGACGAAACCCGCAAGGCGGTGGACAAGCTCGAAGCGACGCTCAAGGGCGACCCGGACATCGTGCGCTGGAGCACTTACATCGGTCAGGGGGCGATCCGTTTCTACCTGCCGCTGGACCAACAGTTGCAGAACCCGTACTACGCGCAACTGGTGATCGTCAGCAAGGATTTCGAAGCCCGCGAGGCACTCAGCCAGCGCTTGCGTGAGCGCCTGCACAAAGACTTCGTCGGCATCGGCAGCTACGTGCAGGCTCTGGAAATGGGCCCGCCGGTGGGGCGTCCGATTCAGTATCGAGTCAGCGGCAAAGACGTCGATCAGGTGCGCAAACACGCCATCGATCTGGCCACCGAACTGGACAAGAACCCGCACATCGGCGAGATCATTTACGACTGGAACGAGCCCGGCAAAGTCCTGCGCATCGACATCGCCCAGGACAAGGCGCGGCAACTGGGACTGTCGTCAGAAGATGTGGCCAACCTGATGAACAGCATTGTCAGCGGCTCACCGTTGACCCAGGTCGATGACGATATCTACCTGATCAACGTGGTCGGTCGCGCCGTGGATTCCGAGCGCGGTACCCCGGAAACCCTGCAGAACCTGCAGATCGTCACGCCGAGCGGCACCTCGATTCCGCTGCTGGCGTTCGCCACCGTGCGCTATGAACTGGAACAACCGCTGGTCTGGCGTCGCGACCGCTTGCCGACCATTACCATCAAGGCCTCGGTGCGCGACGAGATTCAGCCGACCGATCTGGTGAAACTGCTCAAGCCGTCGATCGATGCTTTTGCCTCGAAACTGCCGGTCGGCTACAAGGTCGCCACCGGCGGCACGGTCGAGGAAAGCGGCAAGGCCCAAGGGCCGATTGCCAAGGTGTTGCCGCTGATGCTGTTCCTCATGGCGACGTTCCTGATGATTCAGTTGCACAGCGTGCAGAAGATGTTCCTGGTCGCCAGTGTGGCGCCGCTGGGGTTGATAGGCGTGGTCCTGGCGCTGGTGCCGACCGGCACGCCGATGGGCTTCGTGGCGATCCTGGGGATTCTCGCGCTGATCGGCATCATCATCCGCAACTCGGTGATTCTGGTGACGCAGATCGATGAGTTCGAGCAGAAAGGCTATGCGCCGTGGGACGCGGTGGTCGAAGCCACCGAACACCGGCGCCGACCGATCCTGCTGACCGCAGCGGCAGCGAGCATGGGCATGATCCCGATCGCCCGCGAAGTTTTCTGGGGACCGATGGCCTACGCAATGATCGGCGGGATTGTCGTGGCGACGCTGCTGACGCTGCTGTTCCTGCCGGCGCTGTATGTGGCCTGGTACAAGATTCGCGAGCCTGAAAAAGAATCTTCCTGAAGCAAAAGCAAAAGATCGCAGCCTTCGGCAGCGCCTACAGGGAAACGCATTCCAACGTAGGAGCTGCCGAAGGCTGCGATCTTTTGATCTTCAATCAACTCGACGCCACACGCTCGCCAGCCACGGCTGCTGTTCGCGCGGCAAGCCCGCAGGCCGGTAATAATGCTCCAGCTCGACAAACCCCGCCGCCGTCAGCAACCCGCGCCAGGCCTCGAGATCGTGATACGAGCCGTAGCGCGGCCCGTTCCAGCCCTCTTGGTTGTCGCCACGCGGATTGGAACTGAACAGCACTCCACCCGGTTTCAAGGTGCCGTGCAGTTGCCGTAGCACTTGCGGCAACACCTGCAGCGGCACATGAAACAGCACGGCGTTGGCGAAAATGCCGTCGAAGCGCTCGGCCGGCAGATCAAGCTTGAGAAAGTCCTGCTGCCAGACTTCGCAACCGCTGTCTTCGCGGGCCATGCGCGCGAACTCCTGCGAGCCATCGAGGCCGATCGCGACGTGGCCCATGCGCGTGAAGGTTTGCAAATCCCGCCCCGGCCCGCAGCCGAAATCGAGAATCGTGAAAGGTGCTTCACCGTGAATGTGACGCAGCAAGGCCTCGATATTCTGGCTGACATCGTGGTCGCGAGTGCCTTCACGGAAATCCTCGGCCACCGAGTTGTAGTGACCAAGGGTGGTGGCGGTGATCTGTTCGAGGTCGCTGGGCGTTTGCTTCATGATCGATGCTGTATTGGCGGCGTGAGGGCGGACTATAAGCCTTTTCACCGGCAAAAAAACGCCGCCTGCGCTGGGGCCAGTGCAGGCGGCAATGGGTGCCAGGCTTCAGTGCTGCTTCGCTCCCAGACAATCGATCGAGCGGTCCATCATCGCCTTGGCCATTTCCAGCAGATGCCAGACCGAGAACACCATGGCCCGATCCGCGCCCCCGAGCTGGTCACCGCATTGATGGACGGTCACCGAAGCGCAGCGCAGCAGATCGGCAACATACAGTTGGGCGTCCTCCAGCGTCACATCTTCGCTGATGCTGTAAACGCGTTTCTGTCCCGCCAACGTGACCTGATTGCCGGCCAGATGTGAGTCGACGGCGCGGCACAGTGCAGAGCGATCCTTGAGCAAATCCTCGGTGAACCGCTTGCTTGAGGTAAGGCTGAGTGGCGGATCGGCAAGATTTTTTTCCATGGGTAAACTCCTGACTTCAAGTGGGAGCCAACCATTTCGCGACTAAACGAGCAGGACGGCGGCTGCACGCGGATCAGTCGCCGGCCGGACAACTGAATCCAGTCACCGCAAAACAGTGACGACCGGAGATTAGCTACAGGATATTTCGGGTACAAGCGGGCAAAATATTCTAGGAATCGTCCTGCAAACCCCCGTGGTTCGGGCTGGCGAAACGACAAAAGTGGTGTAGGAAGCATCTGATTTTTGCGAAGGGTGTTGCCTAAGATATCGCGATCAAAAGGGCCTGATTGATGGCCACCTGCCGCTATCGACCTTAGCGCTTATTCAGTCCTCGCGCCAGCCTGTCTGAATGACCGCATGGGTGCGCAAACCTGAATGCAACTGGTAGTTCTTACAGTATCGGGATGGAGAAAACTGGTTCAGTCTCAGCGTATAGACATCAGGGACTCGCGTAGCCGTGAATACCCGCCATGACACCGCCACTCCGACCTTGTCGGTCATTGACCCGCGCGCACTGGTGGTTCGCAGCGTTGCCTATTGCCGACACCCGGATAAAGCCGACATCGAATCGCGCATCACCCGGCAGATTTTTGATGAGGCGGGGCGTCAGGTAGCGTCGTGGGATCCGCGTTTGTACGGCGTTGCGCCCAAGCCGAATCTGGCCACGATCTACGCGTTGAGCGGTCAAGACTTACTCACAGACAGCGTCGACGCCGGTTGGCAGGTGCGGCTGTTGAATGAAGCGGGCTCGATGTGTTCTGGCTGGGATGCGCGGGGCAGTCAGAGTCACCGCCAATACGATGATCTGCAGCGACCGCTAGCCCTCACCGAGCAGGCGCACGACGGGCAGCCTCGCGTGGTCGAGCGCTGGACCTATGCAAAAGCCACCGATGATCACGCACAGCACAACCAGTGCGGTCGACCAATCCGCCACGACGACCCGGCCGGCAATCGGCATTTCGATGGCTACGGCCTCTGCGGTGCAGTGGTGGTGGAGTCGCGACGCTTTTTGATCGAGCTCGAGACGCCTGACTGGCCGCTCGAACCCGACCGGCGGGATGACTATCTCGAGGAAACAACCTACGTCACCCGGCAGACTTTCACTCCAACCGGCGAGTTGCAGCATCACACCGACGCGGTTGGAAACCTCAGAACGCAGCATTACAACATCGCCGGGCAAGCTTGCGCGACCTGGCTGTTGCAGGCCGGCGAGGGCAGGCAGCCGAAGTGCCTGGTCAGCGCGATTCGCTACAACGCGCAGGGTCAGATCGAAAGCGAAACGGCCGGCAACGGCGTCATCGCCCGCGCCGAATACAGCCGCGATGACGGCCGGTTGCTCAGACTGCTCGCCAGTGTCGGCACGCATCCTCCGTTGCAGGATCTGAATTACGTCTACGATCCGGTGGGCAACATCATCAGCCTGGAAGACAAGACTCAAGCCGTGTCCTGGCTCAACAATCAGCGCATCGATCCGGTCAGTCGGTATCGCTACGACAGCCTTTATCAACTGGTCGAGGCCAGCGGCTGGGAAGTCAGCCAGCCCAGTCATGGCCCGGCCTTGCCGGAGCTGCTGCCAACGCCGCTGGATCCTAATCAACGGCGCAACTACACGCAGAAATTCGACTACGACGCAGCGGGCAACCTCATCACTCGCCATCACAGCGGTGCGCCAGGTTTTTCGATGTACACCTCCCAGCGCAGCAACCGAATCCTGGCGCAGCGCGACGATGGTTCCTTGCCCGGAGAAGCGGAGATAGCGCTGGGATTTGATGCGGCGGGTAATCAGTTGGAGTTGCAACGCGGTCAGGCCATGTACTGGAACGTACGCAATGAGTTAAGCCGGGTTGTGTTGGTGCAGCGTGCGGATGAAAGCGATGACTACGAGTGTTATGGCTACGACGAGCCGGGGCATCGGTTGCGTAAAACGACTGTCAGCCAAGCGTCCGGTCAGACGCTGACGGTAGAAGTTCGTTATCTGCCGGGGCTCGAGATTCATCGCGAAGTCGATGGTGTCGAGCGACATGTCGTCAATGTCGACACCGGGCGCAATCGGGTACGACTGCTGCACTGGCCAAGCGGGGTGGAAGGCGACCAACTGCGTTACAGCCTCAGTGATCATCTTGGTTCCAGCACGCTGGAATTGGATGATGGTGCGGGGATTTTGACTCAGGAGCACTATTACCCGTTTGGTGGCACGGCGTGCTGGGCGGGTAAAAATGCATTGGCGGTGAAAAACAAAACGATTCGCTACTCAGGCAAAGAGCGGGATGCGACCGGTCTTTACTATTATGGATATCGTTATTACGCGCCGTGGTTACAACGCTGGACAAGTCCCGATCCTGGCCGAGATATCGATGGAATCAATCTTTACGCAATGCTAGGAAATAGTCCGCTGATTTTCGTTGATGAACAGGGGACGATCAGAGGTTTGAGTAGCGTTTTGAGCGGCGAAAGTGACGCGGAACATGCGCGCAGGGCCCATTTCAAATTGCATTTGCTCCCCAGCATCATGGCTAGAAAGGACACGGATAAGAGTTCTGCCATTGGCAAAATTAAAAAGCTGGCGCGCATCCAGAGCGATGTGGCTGCGGATGAATTGCTGGAAGCCGCTGTTGATGTCATATCCAGGGCGAAACTGACTTTCAATATCAATCCGGAAAGCATCCCTGATCTAGAAGGTGATGGCCTCATGAATATGTGGCATCAAGGGGTTAAACCGGGTTTTGCAACGGAGATCCGGGATGGTTTCGAAATGGGCATGTTTGACTATGCTCATTCCCCTTCCAGAATAATAAAAGAGTATGGCTCGCTAGATCATCCGAAATTCAATGGGGATTTCAGGCCTGTTTATGGGGCTTTGAAACTCTCTTCCGGTCTGGCCAGCGCGGGTGGCGCTTCAGCCTATGGGGCTGCTGCCTTCCATCTGAAAGATGAGTCACGTAAATATATGACGTTGACCGGAGTCGACAGCTTTGATCTGAAGCCTTCAATCAATAATCTGGCTTCATTTGGAAATCTGTATCCAGTGTTTCACCAAATGCAATCCAAAACGTGGCAAGTATTGACAAGGATTATGTCGGGTGTCGAAACGGGTCTGGCTTCGCCTGATGAGTATGTGGAGTGGCAATCTCATAACAGCGTGAAGTGGAAAGACATGACGAGTCTGATTTTTCAGACAAGAGAAAACATGGAAAACACGCTTGATCAGGGAAATACCCGGGCTTTTCTGAAAAAAAATTCGATTACTCCAGGTTATGTCGGGTGAACACTCACGTTAGCGCCACCAGTTCGCATCCGATGGTGGGCGCTGGCGTCCCAGCCATCGGAAGCAAAGAGTCTGCTTCACCGCTTGTTCAACCCCCGAGCCAACCGATCCCCACCCAACTGAATCACCGCCACCAACGCCACCAGCAAGACAATCACCGTCAACATGATCTGGCTGTCGAAGCGCTGATAACCGTAGCGGTAAGCGATATCCCCCAGCCCACCAGCACCAATTGCCCCAGCCATGGCCGACGAATTGATCATCGTCACCAGGGTGATGGTGAAACCGCCGACAATCCCCGGCAGCGCCTCGGGCAGCAGCACATGCCAGACGATATGCCAGCGCCGGCAACCCATGGCCTGCGCGGCTTCGATCAGACCATGATCGACCTCGCGCAGACTCACTTCGGCGATCCGCGCGAAGAAGGGCGTTGCGGCGATTGTCAGCGGTACCACAGCGGCCCACACGCCATAGGTGGTGCCGACGATCAGGCGGGTAAACGGAATCAGCGCAACCATCAGAATCAGGAACGGGATCGAGCGGAACAGATTGACCAAGGCGCCCAGCGCACGGTTCAACAGCGGCGCCTCATAGATCCCGCCCTTGTCACTGGTGACCAGAATCACCGCCATGGGAATCCCCGCCAGCAGCGCGATCAACGACGACACGCCAACCATCAGGAAGGTGTCGATAAAACCCTGCAGCAAGCGATCAAACCACATAGCCCAATACCTCCACTCGTTGCGCCCATTGCCCGGCGCGTTCGCGCAATTGTTCGGCGCTGAACGCCGAGCCGCTGACGGCCAGCAACAGCTGCCCCAGCGCGTGACCCTGAATCCTTTCCACGCCGCCCTGAAGCAGCTTCACTTGGCCACCCAACGCCGCAAATAATGCAGCCAGATCCGGCTCATCAGCGGCACTGCCGGTGAACTGCAAACGCAACACCACCGCTGCATCAGAAGCCGTGGATTGCGCCTGCAATCGGCTTTGCAGTTCTTCCGGCAAGGCGTGTTGCAGCGGCGCGAGCAAGGTCTGGCTGACCTCGTGTTGCGGATTGCCGAACACTTGCCACACCGGCCCTTGCTCGACCGCATGGCCATGCTCAAGCACGACGACGCGATCGCAGATGTCGCGGATCACTGCCATTTCGTGAGTGATCAGCACAATGGTCAGGCCGAGGCGTTTGTTGATCTCGCGCAACAGGCCGAGGATCGACTGCGTGGTCTCCGGATCGAGTGCCGATGTCGCTTCATCGCAGAGCAGAATGTCCGGGTCATGCACCAGCGCGCGGGCGATGCCGACACGCTGTTTCTGCCCACCGGAGAGTTGCGCCGGGTACGCCTTGTGCTTGCCTTGCAGGCCGACCAGTTCGAGCAGTTCGCGAACCTTGTTGTCGCGCTGTTCCTTCGGCACGCCGGCGACTTTCAGTGGCAACTCGACGTTCTGCCAGACGGTCTTGGCCGACATCAGATTGAAGTGCTGGAAGATCATGCCGATACGCCGGCGCAGAGCGACGAGGCGGTCTTCATCGAACTCGCCGATATCGACCTGATCGATCAGCACCCGCCCCGACGTTGGCTGTTCCAGGCGATTGATCGTGCGGATCAGCGACGACTTGCCGGCGCCGCTGCGGCCGATGATGCCGAACACTTCACCACGCTGAATCGCCAGGTCGATGCCCTGCAAGGCCGCGACCGGACCTTGCCGGCCGTCGTAGGTTTTGCCCACGCCAATAAAGCGTACGTGGGCGCGATTCAACTCGGGGTGCAACTCGGTTTTTTCAGCATTGTGTGGCTCTGGAAGCTCCAGTCGCCGTTGGATCGCGGCAGTCATGTTCAGCTTTCCCAACCGGCCTGATAGAGCTTGCCGTGGGCCTTGTCCAGTGCCGCGCGAACGGCCGGCGAATGCTGATAGATGTCGACGAACTTGATCAGGCGCGGGTCGGTTTTGCTCTTCGGCTGGATGACGAACTGGATCACGTATTCCTTGTGATCGAGACCGTCGAACAGCAGTGCCGAGCCGGCATCGAAGGTCTTCGCCAGTCGGATATAGGCCGGGTAACCCTGAACCAGGTCGGCGTCGTCGTACGCGCGCACCAGCTGCACGGCTTCGACCTGAAGAATCCTGATCTTCTTCGGATTGGCGACGATGTCGTCTTCGGTGGCTTTGTAGCCGACGCCCGGTTTCAGGGTGATCAACCCGGCCTTGGCGAGCAATTGCAAACCGCGTCCGCTGTTGATCGGGTCGTTGGCGATGGCGACGCTGGCGCCTTCGGGCAGCTCATCGAAGCTTTTGTATCGCTTCGAATACAGACCGACGTTGTTAATGATCCCAGGAGCGAATGGCACCAGATCGAAGCCGGACGCGGCTTTGGCGTTTTCCAGGAACGGAATGTGCTGGAAGTAATTCACATCGATGTCGCCAGCGGCGAGGCTGACGTTGGGCGCGATCCAGTCGGTGAATTCCACCAGCTCGACTTTCAGGCCTTGTTTGGAAGCTTCCTCGACGGCGGCTTCCAGCGGGATGGCAAAAGCGGCGGTGGTGCCGATTTTCAGCGGCGCATCGGCAGCGAATACCGCCGAGCTGAACAGGCCGAAGACCAGAGCCAGTGCTTTGACTGGGTGGGACAGGGTTTTCTTGGTCATGATGAGTTTTCCAGTCAGTGCATAAGATTTGTGGTGCTGTTGTGGTCTCATCGCTGGCAAGCCAGCTCCCACAGGTTTTGTGTGCGCCGCAGACCCTTGTGGGAGCTGGCTTGCCAGCGATGCTTTTAGCGTCGGTACGAAGAGCCGGCATGTTGCTCAGGCAATTGCGCCTCACCGTGAAACAACTTCTCGCGCAAGGTCCCGCTGTCATACGCAGTCTTGTACGAGCCGCGCCACTGCAGCTCGGGAATCACCAGCTCGATGAAATCGACATAGCTTTCCGGGGTGACGATGCGGGTCAGATTGAAGCCGTCCAGACCGGTTTCGGCGATCCACGATTCCAGTTCATCCGCCACTTGCTCGGGCGAGCCGACCACGGTGATGTAACGACCACCGAGGGCGTGCTGGTCGAGCAATTTGCGCCGGGTCCAGTCGTTGTTTTGCAGGTTTTTCGTCGCCGACTGAATCGCATTGCTCTTCACGTACTGGATCGGCTCATCGATTTCGTATTGGGCAAAGTCGATGCCGGTGGAGGCGGAAAAATGCGCCACGCCGGCCTCGGCACTGGCGTAACTCAAATACTCGGCATGCTTGGCCCACGCCGCTTCTTCGGTGGCGCCGACGATCACATTGAGGCCCATGAACACCTTGATGTCCTCAGGATTGCGCCCGGCTTCGACGGCGCTGGCGCGAACCTTGTCGACCTGTACTTTGGTCGACGGTTTGTTCTGGCCGCTGATGAACACGCATTCGGCGTGACGCCCGGCGAAGAGCAAGCCGCGATCAGAGCTACCGGCCTGAAACAGCACTGGCGTGCGCTGCGGGGACGGCTCGCAGAGGTGATAACCCTCGACCTGATAGAACTCGCCCTTGTGCTCGACCTTGTGCACTTTTTCCGGATTGGCGTAGATACGCTCCTCGCGGTCGTTGAGCACCGCGCCGTTCTCCCAACTGCCTTCCCAGAGCTTGTACAACACCTGCAGATGCTCTTCGGCCTGGTCGTAGCGGCGGTCATGTTCGACCTGTTCGCGCAGGCCCATGGCTTTGGCGGCGCTGTCCAGATAACCGGTGACGATGTTCCAGCCGACCCGGCCGCGACTCAAATGATCGAGCGTCGACATGCGTCGGGCGAACAGATATGGCGGCTCGTAAGTGAGATTGGCGGTCAGGCCGAAGCCGAGGTTTCTGGTGACGGCTGCCATCGCTGAAACCAGTAGCAGCGGATCGTTGACCGGCAACTGGATCGACTCTTTCAGCGTGACGTCCACCGAGTTCTGGTAGACGTCGTAGACGCCGACGATGTCAGCGATGAACAAACCATCGAACAATCCACGCTCAAGCAACTGCGCCAGTTCGGTCCAGTATTCGATCGTGTTGTAGCGGGTCGAAGTGTCGCGCGGATGCGTCCACATGCCGTGATTGATATGGCCGATGCAGTTCATGTTGAACGCATTGAGCAGGATCTTCTTTTTCGCGGCGGCCATCAGATGGTCCCCCGCAGCGGCGGCTTTTCATCGTTGAGGTAATAATTGCCTACCGCGTGATACTTCCAGCGCACCGGGTCATGCAGCGTGTGTACGCGCGCGTTGCGCCAGTGTCGGTCGAGGCCGTGTTCGCTGAGGGTCGCCTGGCTGCCAGCCAGTTCGAACAGGGTGCTGCCAGCGGCGAGGGAAATTTCCGTGCTGATCGCCCGCGCTTCGGCAACCGCGATCGATGCGGCGGCGACGGTTTCGGCGTTGGTTTCGGCTTGCGCGGCATCGAGGATTTCGCCGGCACGTTCGAGCAAGGCTTCGGTGGCGTGCAACCGAATGCTCAAGTGGCCGAAGCTCTTCAATGTGAGTGGATCTTCGGTGGCCTTGTCGTTGCCGGAATCGATCCACGGACGGGTCTTGCTGCGCACAAAATGCAAGGCATCTTCGAAAGCGGCGCGGGCAATGCCGGTGTCGATGGCGGCGTGGAGAATCTGCGCCAGCGGGCCGACCGTGGTCGGGCGCTCGAAAGCGCTCTGAAACGGCAGCACGTCTTCGGCCGCTATATAGACATCTTCGAACACTACCGATCCGCTGCCGGTGGTGCGCTGGCCGAAGCCGCTCCAGTCGTCGATCACCGTCAGGCCCTTGCTCTCGCGCGGGACGAAGGCCAGTTGCTGTACGCCGTTTTCATCGACCACCGACGTCGGAATGCGCTGCGCGTAAATCGCCCCGGTCGAGTAGAACTTGCGACCGTTGATGCGATAACCAGCGCCGTCGCGTTTGAGACGGGTGACACGGTCGTGAGCGGTTTTGGTGCCCAGTTCCGCCAGCGCATTGCCGAAGCGTTGACCGGCGAGGACCTCGGCGTACAGACGTTGTTTCTGTTCATCGCTGCCATTCACGCGCAGCACTTCCAGTGCGTAGAAATGGTTCTGCGGAATTTGCCCGAGTGAACCGTCGGCCTGCGCAATCAGGGCGATGACTTTGGCCAGGGTGACGTTGGATACGCCCGCGCCGCCATATTCTTTTGGCACGCTGATGCCCCACAGGCCGGAGCGGGAAAACACTTCGAGCTCGGCCAATGGCAGGCGGCGTTCGCGGTCGCGGATCGCGCTGTCGCGTTTGAAATCTTCGGCCAGGTCGCTGGCGACGATCAGGGCTTGCTCATCGCTGGTGATGAGCGCGACGTGATGGGAAAGCGTCATAGGTGGTTCTCCAGATGACTGGTCGTCTCAGATCCAGGAATGGCGAGCCGGCAAAGTGCCGTTCAGGCGATAGGCGCCGACTGCGTGATATTTCCAGCGCACCGGGTCGTGCAGGGTGTGCACGCGGGCGTTGCGCCAGTGGCGGTCGAGGTTGAATTCGGCGAGGGTCGCGCGGCTGCCGGCCAGTTCGAAGAGCTTTTCGCTGGCCAGCAGCGAGATCTCGGTGGTCAGTACTTTTGCTTCAGCCACGGCGATCGAAGCGCGAGCAGCGGACTCAGCAGTGAGTGGCGCCGCGTGAACCTGATCAAGCACTTGTCCGGCCTTGCGCAGCAACGCTTCGGCGGCGTGCAGTTCGATTTTCAGTTTGCCGATATCGGCGATCACGTAGAGGTCATCGCTGGCGCGCTCGACCTTGGCGTCGATCCATGGCCGCGCGCGGCTTTTGACGAAGTCGATGGCGTCGTCGATAGCACCGCGTGCGATGCCGGCGTCGATGGCCGCTTGAATCAGCTGCGACACTGCCCCTTGGGTGTTCGGCTTGTCGTTGATCTTCCAGTTGTCGATGACCAGGCTCGACTCGACGCGCACGTTGTTCAGCAGGATCGTGCCGCTGGCGGTGGTGCGCTGGCCGAAACCCGACCAGTCATCGACGATGCGCAAACCTGGCGTGCCGCGACGGACGAAGGCCAGCACTTGCTTGCCGTCATCGTTGAGCGCTTTCACCGCGACACAGTGGGCGAACAGGGCGCCGGTGGAGTAGAACTTCTGGCCGTTGATCACGTAGTCGTCGCCATCTGCACTGATTCGCGCCTTCAGTTCCAAGGTGTTTTTCGTGCCGCGTTCCGGGCCGGCATTGCCGATGCGCCAACCTTCCAGAACACTCTGGAACAGCTGCTTTTTCTGCGCTTGGGTAGCGGTGCCGAGCACCAGATGGATGATGCCGAACTGGTTTTGCGGAATCTGTCCGAGCGCCGGGTCGGCGGCAGAAATGATCGCGAATACTTCAGCCAATGTGACGAAGGAAACCTGCGGGCCACCGTATTCGCGCGGGATGGCAATGCTGCCCAGACCGCTGCGGGTGAACTGTTCAATTTCCGACCATGGCAGCTTGCGCTGACGGTCGCGTTTGGCCGCCTGCACGCGGGCGGCCTGCGCCAGCTCGTGGGCGGCCTTGATGGCTTGAGCGTCGTTGCGCAGTACTTGCGCGGGCAATAACAGTGGGGCGATGTCCAGATCGGACTGCAGATTCGCATCTGCCAGACTGGACATCAGTGCCGCTCCCTGGCTGCACGCAATGCCCTGGCGATCTGCACTGGGGTGATTGTGTTCCGGACCATACCTACCTCACATCTCATGAAAAACGCCGCGGAGTGCGACGATTGAAAGAATGTCCGGTGGTCCGGTGCATATACCCTAAGCGTGTATAAAAATTAAATGAACTAACTTTTAGGAATATGCATAGAAGGGTGAATGTTCGGCTCGGTTAACGAGGTTCAGGTGAGAGATAACTGACCTCCCACCTTGAGCAGGTCTCACTTGGTACGTGATTCAGCGGCCTTGAATTCGGGCTTCAACGGGACTTTCACGTACGGATTCACGCAACCGATTTTCAGTGTGCGCGGCGGTGCCCAGCGCGAGTTGTTACCGACCCGGTCGAGGATGCAGTAGGTCACGTCCAGCCGCAGGTCTTCGCCCGCTTCGACAATGACCGCCGGTGGCACCCAGACCTGAATCGGCAGCCCGACGTCGGCCGCAGTGAGCGCCGCCAGATCCATGCGCACATCACCCCAGCGCAATGTGATGGCGTCGTCTTCGGCCATGTTCAGATAAGGCTCGATAGTCAGCGGCACGCCGCGTTTGATCTGGCTGGGGTTGACGCCCTGGCGGCGAATCGCTTCGGGGATGATCACCGGTGCCAGTTGCTGGTTTTCATCTTCGCAGTGCGCAGCGGGCTGGCCACCCGGGCAATCGAGTTTGACCTGTATCCGCGTCGTTGCCGAAAGCGCGGGGCCCTGGCCGACCTGCATCACGCGGTAGTGAATGCGCGCGGTGCCATTGGCAATGAAACTCTCCGGCACCCGCAGGCTCACTGACTCGCCCACATCGGCCGCGCTGAGGACTTTTGACGCGACATAGCATTTGTCCCAGAACAGTTCGATCAGATCGCCAACGTCCATGTCGCAGTAGGGCGGCACGTCGATGAGCAGGTGGGCTGCTGTTGCCAGGTTAATGCCGGTTTTTTGTGCGCATGCCAGCGTTGGCGCTGCAAGTTCGGGTGTGTGCGAAGTGCGGGTCATCGGTTTCTCTCCTTGAAGTCTTGCAGCGAAATCCGTTTCTGGAAAACAAAAAAGGCGCGAATCAACTGGCAATAAAAGCGACAAGTATTTGCTCGGTATTAGTGCGAGTTGTTTGAACTAAGGGGCGCCGGTTGCCGACTAGATAAAAGTCTGCGGAGAGGGGTGTCAATAGAGGGGATTAGTTAATGCGTAAATTACAAGTTAATCAGAAAGCTCCTACGTCATCGAGGCAATAAGCCTAGGCGTAAGCGCGAAATCAGCTACAGATAAACAGCGGTTTCGCGGCGTTTTGTGCGGGTTCGTTCACCGGCAAACGTGTGGAAATATGACGAATCGAGGATGTGCGTCATCGTTGCGCAATGTTTATCTGCGCGCACAAGTAATAAATGTTTAGAAGAATGAAATGCCGGGGGAGGGATAACTTCCGTCCGTGGAAGTTGAGGGCTGTGGCAGAGAAAGTTCTCAGGCGTGATTCAGAAACTTGCTGAGAAACTGTTTGGTGCGTTCTTCTTTCGGGTTGGCAAACAGTGCCTTGGCTTCACCTTGTTCAACAATTACGCCCTTGTCGAAAAACACCACGCGATTGGCCACGTCACGGGCAAAACCCATTTCATGGGTGACAATCACCATGGTGCGATTTTCTTCGGCAAGACCGCGAATGGTCGCCAGCACTTCGCCGACCAGTTCCGGGTCGAGGGCGGAGGTCGGTTCGTCGAACAGAATGACTTCCGGCTCCATCGCCAGCGCCCGGGCAATTGCCACGCGCTGTTGCTGGCCACCGGAAAGCCGGCGCGGATACGCGTCCTCCTTGCCGGCAAGCCCCACTTTGGTCAGCAGCTTTTTACCCAGAGCAACTGCCTGGTCGCGCGGCATCTTCTTGACCACGATCGGGCCTTCGATGACGTTTTCCAAAGCGGTGCGATGGGGGAACAGGTTGAAGTTCTGGAACACGAAGCCGACGTGCTGGCGCAGGTTGCGCACCAGACTTTGCTGCTGGTTCAGCGGGCGGCTGGTATCGATTTCGATATCGCCGACCTTGATCCGGCCGCTGGTGGGCTCTTCGAGGAAATTCAGGCAGCGCAGGAACGTCGTTTTCCCCGAACCACTGGGGCCGATGATCGCGACGACTTCGCCTTCCTTTACCTCAAGGTCGATGCCGTTGAGCACGACCTGACCCTTGAATTGCTTGGTCAGTTTTTCCACGACAATCATCGCGTCAGGACTCCTGGTCGTGCCGATTGACCCGCTCTTCCAACTTGTTCTGCAAGTGCGAAAGCACCGTAGCCAGAATCCAGTAGATCAGCGCGGCGGCAAGATACATGGTGAAGACTTCAAAAGTCCGGGCGGTAATCAGCTGCGCCTGACGGAACAGCTCCGGCACCTGAATGGTCGCGGCCAGCGCCGTGTCCTTGACCAGCGAAATGAAGCTGTTGCCCAGCGGCGGCAATGCCGTGCGCATCGCTTGCGGCAGGATGGCCCGGCGCAGGGTCTGCGCGCGGGTCATGCCGATACTCGCAGCAGCCTCCCACTGACCGCGTTCGATCGAACCGATCGCGGCACGAAGGATTTCACAGGCGTAGGCGGCCATGTTCAGCGAGAAACCGATCAGCGCTGCTGGCAGCGGATCAAGCTCCATGCCCAGTTGCGGCAAGCCGTAATAGATCACGAACAGCTGCACCAGCAACGGCGTGCCGCGAAAGAACGACACGTAGATGCGGGCCAGCCAGCTGACCGATTTGAAGCGCGACAGGCGCATCAGCGCGAGGCCGAAGCCCAGCAGCAGACCGAAGAACATCCCGCCGAGGCTGAGGACTACCGTGTAGTACGCGCCCTTCAACAGAAAGGGCGCGGAATCCAGCGCGAGTTGGAAAGCCTCTTCCATTATTTAGTGACGTCTGCGTTGAAGTATTTCTTCGACAGTTTCTCGAGAGTGCCGTCAGCACGCAGTTCGTCGAGCGCCTTGTTCACCGCAGCGAGCAGTTCAGGCTCGCCTTTGCGCAGGGCGATACCGGATTCCTGACGCGAGAAGGCCTCGCCGGCAGCCACGGTTTTCGGGGCTTTCTTGGCGTATTCGAGGGCAGCCAGACGGTCGATCAGGATGGCATCGGTACGACCGTTGTTGAGGTCGGCGAACTTGGTCGGATCATCGTCGTAGGTGCGCACGTCAGCGCCCGGCACGTTGGCGCGGACCCACTGCTCGTAGTTGGTGCCCAGGCCGACACCGACTTTCTTGCCGGACAGGTCAGCGGCGGTCTTGATGTTCAGCGCCGACTCTTTGCTTTTCAGCACGAGGGCCTGAATGCCGGAGACGGTGTAGGGTTCGGAGAAGTCGTACTTCTTCTTGCGCTCGTCGGAGATGGTCACTTGGTTGACCACCAGATCCAGACGCTTGGATTCCAGTGCGGCGAGGATGCCGTCCCATTTGGTCGGCTGGATCTTGGCTTTGACGCCGAGTTTCTGCGCCAGGGCTTCGGACAGCTCCACTTCAAAACCCGACAGCTTGCCGTTCTCGTCGACGTAGCTGAACGGTGGGTAAGTGCCTTCCAGGCCGACGTTGAGAACGCCCTTGTCCTTGATCTGTTGCAACTGCTCACCGGCCACTGCCTGACCGATCAGGCCGGCGCTCAGTGCCAGACCCAGCGAACCGACCAGCAGAGTGCGACGTAGTGCGGAAAAATTCATGACAAGCCCCTGTGTTTTCTTATGGAAGACGCTTAAGGAATGTAGGCAAATTGGTGATTTGAACGACAGCGCTATCCTGCCTTAAAGCAGCTTAAGCGTCTCGCCCGAAATTCGCCTGCGGCGAGACTATAAGATGTGATCGTTAGACTTGAAAATACTTAATATCAATTTTGATATTCACTTTTTGCATAAGATCATTCCCACGCTCTGCGTGGGGAACAATCACCATCTCTTGATCTGCTCTTACAGAAAATCCTTGTAGGCAAACAACGCTGGCGCGCCCCCGGTGTGCAGGAAGATGATCGGGCCGTCATCGAATCGCTGCCGGCCAATCCCGTCTAACAGGCCGGCCATGGCCTTGCCGGTGTACACCGGGTCAAGCAACAGACCTTCCTGAGCCGCCAACAGTTTCACCGCCGCCAAAGTCCCGGCATTCGGTTCGCCATAACGTGGGCCGAAATATTCGTCCCACAGCTCGACCTTGAAGCTGGCGGGCAACTCGACGCCCAGCAGCTCAGCGGTGCATTCGGCCAAACCCTGAACCTTCGGGCGCTGATCTTCTTCACTGCGCGAAACGGTCACGCCAATCACCGGCAGTTGCGGCAGCGCCTCACTCAGCGCCAGTCCGAGGCCGCTGTGAGTACCGGCGCTGCCCGAAGCCAGCAGCACTGCGGCGAAATCGAGGCCGCTGTCTTTGATCTGCTCAGCCAGCTCCAGCCCGGCGCGCACATAACCCAGAGCACCAAGGGCGTTGGAGCCGCCGATCGGCACCAGATACGGCTTCTTGCCGTTGCTGCGCAGGCGCACGGCGAGGGCGGCCAGTTGTTCGTCGGCATTGTCGAGGTTGTCGACCAGCTCGACTTTGGTGTCGAACAGATCCAGCAGCAAGCGGTTGCCGTTGCCGGTGTAATTTCCATCATCAGTGCCCAGCGGATTTTCCAGCAGCGCCACACAACCGAGGCCGCGTTTCGCGGCCAGCGCGGCGGTCTGGCGCACGTGGTTCGATTGCAACGCACCGGCCGTGATCAGCGTGTCAGCACCTTGCGCGAGCGCGTCGGCGGCCAGGTATTCGAGTTTGCGCAGCTTGTTGCCGCCCATCGCCAGCGGCGTCAGGTCATCGCGCTTGATGTACACCTCGCGACCAAGCCAGGTGGACAGGCGTTCGAGTTTTTCCAGCGGAGTAGGGTGGCTCAGCAGTTCGAGACGGGGGAAGCGTTGCAGCTGTTGTTTGATCATGGGTCCGTACTGGCGCAGAAGAATGAAAGGACTATAGGCACGCGATTTTGCCCGGGCAACCGCCAATCGCTTATAGCCAAATGGACTGAGGCCAGCACTATCGGTTCTTAATTCGTCGGCAAAGGCATGCCGTAAAGTAGGCGCCGATGACGCGGCCAGACAGTCCGGCCGCCCGTGAGGAGTCTTTACCGTGAGCGAGCGTTCCAGCCATTGGCAATTGCAGACCATCGTCAGCCAGCTGCGCAGCGCGCGGGATCAGTGGCGCGCACAGAATGGCCGGGCTTCAGGGGAGCAGGGCGGCCGCGAATTGCCGTCGCGAGCGGCGATGGCGGAAATCCTCGAGGCGCTGTGTGGCGCGCTGTTCCCGATGCGTCTGGGACCGGTCGATCTGCGTGAAGAAAGTGAAGACTTCTACGTCGGCCACACGCTTGATGTAGCGCTGAATGCCTTGCTGGCGCAGACGCGCCTGGAGCTGCGTTACGTTGCCCGCCACAGTGCGAAGGACGACAGTGAAGTCGAGACCCGCGCCATTCAGATCGTGCAGGATTTCGCCTTGGCCTTGCCGGGCCTGCGCACGCTGCTCGACACCGATGTGCTGGCGGCTTATCACGGCGACCCGGCGGCACGCAGCGTTGACGAAGTGCTGCTGTGCTATCCGGGCATTCTTGCGGTGATTCACCATCGCCTGGCGCACCATTTATACCGTGCCGGGCTGCCGCTGCTGGCGCGGATCAGCGCGGAAATCGCGCACTCGGCGACGGGCATCGATATCCACCCGGGCGCGCAGATCGGCCGCAGTTTCTTTATCGATCACGGCACAGGCGTAGTGATTGGCGAAACCGCGATCATTGGTGAGCGGGTGCGGATTTATCAGGCGGTGACCCTGGGGGCCAAGCGCTTCCCGGCGGATGAGGACGGCCAGTTGCAGAAGGGCCATCCGCGTCATCCGATCGTTGAGGATGACGTAGTGATCTATGCCGGGGCGACGATTCTCGGACGGATCACCATCGGCAAGGGCTCGACCATTGGCGGCAACGTCTGGCTGACGCGCAGTGTGCCGGCGGGGGCGAATCTGACGCAGGCAAATCTGCAGCATGATGACGGGACGCAGAAGTAGGCCGTGGAATCCTTTTCCCCTCACCCCAGCCCTCTCCCGGAGGGAGAGGGGGCCGACCGAGGTGTTTTGCGTCATACATCGACCTGAAATACCGGGTCGATTATGGATTCGGCACGGTTTCCTCAGGTTGGCGCACATTCTGAACATCCCCCAATCAGTCCCCTCTCCCTCTGGGAGAGGGTTAGGGTGAGGGGCTTTTGATTCTTGCTTGGCGCAGTGAACGAATCTCACAAAACCCGCGTCATAAACCTCCTCGGGCGCTGTAGGAAACCTACCGCCCAGCCCTGCGATTAGTCCTTACCACCCCATTCATGTTTAACTTGAACGTTCATTCAAGTTAAACCGGTGGTTCGCTGCCCGCTCACAACAGGAGGCTTGCCTTTGCTGAGTCCGATCATTTCAGCCACGTTTCAACCCTTCGAGGTGCACTTTTCATGAGTGCATCGTCTACCCCCGCCAGCGGTCTGGTGCGCATGAATCCGCCGGTGTTCTACTTCGCCGCGACGGTCATTCTGCTGTTTGGTCTTGTCGTCATCGCCATCCCCGAGCAGGCCGGCGCCTGGTTGCTGGAAGCGCAAAACTGGGCGGCCAACACGGTCGGCTGGTACTACATGCTCGCGATGACCCTGTATCTGGTCTTCGTGGTGGTCACCGCCTTATCCGGCTACGGCAAGATAAAACTCGGTGCCGACCACGACGAACCCGAATTCAGTTACCTGTCCTGGGCCGGCATGCTGTTCGCCGCCGGGATCAGCATCACGCTGTTTTTCTTCTGCGTCTCCGAACCGCTGACCCACATGCTCCAGCCACCGCAAGGCGACGCGGGCACGGCGGATGCGGCACGCCAGGCGATGCAGATCCTGTTCCTGCATTGGGGCCTGCATGGCTGGGGCGTGTTTGCCTTCGTCGGCATGGCGCTGGCCTATTTCGCCTATCGGCACAACCTGCCGCTGGCCCTGCGTTCGGCGCTGTATCCGCTGATCGGCAAACGCATCAACGGCCCGATCGGCTATGCGGTGGACGGCTTCGGCATCATCGCCACGGTGTTCGGCCTTGGTGCCGACATGGGCTTCGGCGTGCTGCATCTGAACTCCGGGCTGGACTACCTGTTCGGCATCGCCCACACGCAGTGGATTCAGGTCGGCCTGATCACGCTGATGATGGGTGCGGCGATCATTGTGGCCGTCTCCGGCGTCGACAAAGGCGTGCGGGTGATGTCGGACATCAACATGCTGCTGGCCTGCGGGCTGCTGCTGTTCGTATTGTTTGCCGGGCCGACACAGCACCTGCTCAACACCCTGATCCAGAACGTCGGCGATTACCTCGGCGCGCTGCCGATGAAGAGTTTCGACCTCTACGCCTACGACAAACCGAGCGACTGGCTGGGCGGCTGGACCGTGTTCTACTGGGCCTGGTGGATCGCATGGTCGCCGTTCGTGGGCCTGTTCATCGCGCGGATTTCCCGGGGCCGCACCATCCGTGAATTCGTCTTCGGCGTGCTGTTGATTCCGCTCGGTTTCACCTTGGCGTGGATGTCGATCTTCGGCAACAGCGCCCTGGATCAAGTGCTCAATCACGGCATGAGTGCGCTGGGCATGTCGGCCATCGACAATCCGTCGATGAGCATTTATCTGCTGCTGGAAACCTATCCGTGGAGCAAGACTGTCATCGCCGTGACGGTGTTCATCAGCTTCGTGTTCTTCGTGACCTCGGCGGATTCCGGCACCGTGGTGCTCTCCACCCTGTCGGCGAAAGGCGGCAACCCGGATGAAGACGGGCCGAAATGGCTGCGGGTGTTCTGGGGTGCGATGACCGCGCTGATCACCAGCGCACTGCTGTTTTCCGGCAGCATCGACGCGTTGAAGTCGGCGGTGGTGCTGACCTCATTGCCGTTCTCGTTGATTCTGCTGCTGATGATGTGGGGCCTGCACAAGGCGTTCTATCTGGAATCGCAGAAGCAGATTGCGCAGTTGCATTCGCTGGCGCCGGTTTCCGGTTCGCGGCGTGGCACCGGTGGCTGGCGTCAGCGCCTAAGTCAGGCCGTGCACTTCCCGTCCCGCGACGAGGTGTACCGCTTCATGGAAAGCACAGTGCGCCCGGCGATCGAAGAAGTGACCGCCGTGTTCGTCGAAAAAGGTCTGCACGTCGTCACTCAGCCGGATCCGGCGCATGACAACGTCAGCCTGGAAATCGGCCATGGCGAGCAGCATCCGTTCATCTATCAGGTGCAGATGCGCGGCTACTTCACGCCATCGTTCGCGCGCGGCGGCATGGGTTCCAAGCAACTCAACAATCGCCGCTACTACCGCGCCGAAGTGCACTTGAGCGAGGGCAGTCAGGACTACGATCTGGTCGGCTACACCAAAGAGCAGATCATCAACGACATCCTCGACCAGTACGAACGGCACATGCAGTTCCTGCATCTGGTGCGTTGACCGACGGCTGCGCGCCGGGTCTGCTCAGGACTCGGCGCTCAGCAGCATGAACAGCACCATTGCTGCTGCCGGCATGCCGAATACCGCGCTGCCAAGCGCTATTTCCGTACCCAGCGGCCGCCCGCATGAACTACGCCGACTGCGCCATTGATCAGGGTCATCGCAAGCCATAGCGCTGCGAAGCGGTAGGCCATGGTCTGGCGGCTGAAGCCAATGGGGGTCGCCGATGTAAAGCATCAGTGCGAGCAGGACCAGGCCGGAGAAAGTGATGATGGTGATGTGCATGGCAGTTTTCGCCTGGTGAATGGGTGTTGCCTGATTGGCCGCCTTCGCGAGCAGGCTCGCTCCCACAATGGATCTCGGCTGGACATGAATTTCATGTTCACAGGAGAATTCTGTGGGAGCGAGCCTGCTCGCGAAGGGGCCAACTCGGTGTCACTTTGAGCATGGCCAATCCAGCGAGGCTGAAGCGCAGGAAAAAATGTGAAACGTTTCAGCAATTGGTCGAACCGGAGGTCGGCGTCGCGCCGCTTGGGCGTATGCTGGGCGGGTTGTTCAGAACTGGATATGAAGACCGGACGTTGCGGCAGAACCTGGGGCTGGTTCGACCTGCAAATCGCTTTGCATGATTGGTAGAGCTTTTGTGGCGAGGGGATTCATCCCCGTTCGGCTGCGAAGCAGTCGTAAAACCAGCGCACTCGGTACACCTGATTCGCCGAGGTTTCAGGTTTTGGGGCGGCTTCGCCACCCATCGGGGATAAATCCCCTCGCCACAAAGGTGTCCGGTTTCTGATGACTAAAAGACAGACAAGAGAGGATTCGATGACTTACACCGCTGCCGAAAACCGCTACGACTCCATTCCTTACCGCCGCGTCGGTCGCAGCGGTCTGGTGCTGCCGGCCTTGTCGTTGGGCCTGTGGCACAACTTTGGCGACAGCACGCCGATCGAGACCCAGCGTGCCTTGCTGCGCACCGCGTTCGATCTGGGCATCAATCATTTCGATCTGGCCAACAACTACGGCCCGCCATACGGCAGCGCCGAGATCAATTTCGGTCGCCTGCTGCGCGAAGACTTCAAGCAGTATCGCGACGAGCTGATCATCTCCAGCAAGGCCGGTTGGGACATGTGGCCCGGCCCGTATGGTCAGGGCGGCGGTTCGCGCAAATACGTGCTGGCCAGCCTCGACCAGAGCCTGCAACGCCTCGGTCTGGACTATGTGGACATCTTCTATTCGCACCGCTTCGACCCGGACACCCCGCTGGAAGAAACCGCCAGCGCCCTCGCCACCGCTGTGCAGCAGGGCAAGGCGCTGTACATCGGTATCTCGTCCTATTCCGGGGTGAAAACCCGCGAGATGGCCGCGCTGCTGAAAGAATGGAAAGTGCCGCTGCTGATTCATCAGCCGGCGTACAACCTGCTCAATCGCTGGGTGGAAAAGGATCTGCTCGACACCACCGATGAACTCGGCACGGGCGTCATCGCCTTCACGCCGTTGGCGCAGGGCTTGCTCACCGACAAATACCTCAACGGCGTGCCGGCCGATGCGCGAGTCAATCGCCCGGGCGGCGGCTCGCTGCAGGCTTCGCACTTGTCCGAGGCCAACATCGCTCACGTGCGAGCGTTGAACGAGATCGCCCAGCGTCGCGGCCAGAGTCTGGCGCAGCTGGCACTGGCGTGGACCCTGCGTGATCCACGAGTGACCTCGGCACTGATTGGTGCGAGCCGGCCGGAGCAGATTGTCGAGAACGTTGGGGCGTTGAAGAATCTGAGCTTCAGTGCAGAAGAGCTGGCGGAGATTGACCGGTTTGCCCAGGAGGGCGGGATCAATCTTTGGGAGAAGCCTTCGACGGCGGAGTGAGCCACCCTCACCCCAGCCCTCTCCCAGAGGGAGAGGGAGCCGACCGAGGTGTCTTGCGTCTTACATCGACCTGAAATACCGAGTCGATTATGGATTCAGCAAAGTACGTTCAGGTCGGCGTACTTCTACAGCATCCCCAATCAGTCCCCTCTCCCTCCGGGAGAGGGTTAGGGTGAGGGGCTTTTGCCTTTAAAAGGGCTCAGCGAAAAAACGGCACATCCCCCAACACCGTCGCCCGCTGCATCACCCGCCGCGCCGGGCGGTAATCGTCCACCGCGTAATGCTGCGTCACGCGGTTGTCCCAGAAAGCGATGTCGTCCTTCTGCCAGCGCCAGCGAATGGTGAATTCCGGCCGGGTCGCGTGGGCAAACAGAAATTTCAGGATCGCCTCGCTCTCGGTTTCCGACAATTCGTTGATCTTTGAGGTAAATCCTTCATTGACGAATAGCGAGCGCCGGCCGCTCACCGGGTGCGTACGGATCACCGGGTGCGACAGCGGCGGATTCTTGCGCCGCGCTTCTTCCCACTGCGCCAGCGCCTCAGGCGTGTTGCCGTAGCGCTCGAGCGGAAACGAACGAGTGAAATCGTGGGTGGCCGTCAGACCTTCGAGCAGGGACTTCATTGGCTCCGACAACGCTTCATACGCAGCAATGCCGCTGGCCCACAATGTGTCGCCACCGAACTCCGGCAGCAACTTGGCGCTGAGCACTGCGCCCATCGCGGGCGTTGGCAGGAAGGTCACGTCGGTGTGCCAGATCGCGTTATCGCGCACGTCGGTGACGGCGGTGTCGAGGATCAGCACTTCCGGTTGTTCCGGCACGTTCGGGTAGATCGGATGAATGTGCAGGTCGCCGAAATAATGCGCGAAACGTGCCTGCTGTGCCGGCTCGATCGGCTGGTTGCGGAAGAACAGCACCTGATATTTGAGCAGCGCCTGTTCGATGACGTCGCGGTGTTCCAGGCTCAGCGGCTGGCTGATGTCGACGCCGTTGATCTGCGCACCGAGGGCCGAGCTTAACGGGGTGATGTTGAGGGTGCTCATGGTCGTTCTCTTCGAATTCGGAGTGTCATGCTTTTGTGGGAGCGAGCCTGCTCGCGAATGCAGAGTGTCAGGCGACAGTGCAGTGAATGATCTGACGCTTTCGCGAGCAGGCTCGCTCCCACAGGGGAATTTTCACAAGGCGATTTAGTGCGCCTGGCCGTGCCATGGCACCAGTCTGCGCTGCAATGCGCGCAGGCCCATTTCCATGGCGAAGGCGATCAGGGCGATGACCAGAATCCCCAGCACCACGACATCGGTGACCAGGAATTGCGCAGCCGACTGCACCATGAAGCCCAGGCCACTGGTGGCCGCGATCAGTTCAGCGGCGACCAGGGTCGACCAGCCAACCCCCAGGCCAATGCGCACGCCGGTGAGAATGTCCGGCAGTGCGCTGGGCAGAATCACATGGCGAATCAACTGCACGCGCGTCGCGCCCAAGGACTGCGCCGCGCGCAGTTTTGCTGGGTCGACGGTACGCACGCCAGTCGCGGTGGCAATGGCAATCGGCGCAAAAATCGCCAAGTAGATCAGCAGCACTTTCGACAACTCGCCAATGCCGCACCAGATCACGATCAGCGGCAGATACGCCAGCGGCGGGATCGGGCGGTAGAACTCGATCAGTGGATCGAGCACACCGCGAGCGATGCGGTTTGCACCAATGGCAATACCCACCGGCACGGCGGTGAGAATCGCAAAAGCGAGACCCAGGCCGATGCGGCTCAGGCTCGCGCCCAGGTGCTGCCACAGCGTCGAATCCATATATCCCGAGGTCGCCAGCAGCCAGCCTTTTTGCAGCACGGCAGAGGGCGGTGGCAAGAACAGCGGTTCGATCAACTCGGTAGCGGTCACCGCCCACCAGACCGCCAACAGGCCGAACAGGGTCAGCAGGCTGATCCAGCGAGTGCTGAGGCTGCGGCGCAGCGGGATGCTCACCGAAGGTGTTTTCACCGCCGCAGCGGAAACGTCGTAACTGCTCATGCGCGCTCCTGCCGGGGTACGGCGCTGCGTTGCGAGAAGACTTTGCTCAGTACATGCTCGCGGGTTTCGATAAAACGCGGATCGGATTTGATCGCGCGGGCCGACTCGCCAGCGGCGTAACGCTGACCGAAATCCAGCTGCAGGCGCTCGACGATCTGCCCCGGATTCGGTGCCAGCAGAATCAGGTCCGTGGCGAGGAACACCGCTTCTTCAATGTCGTGGGTAATCAGGAAAACCGGTTTGGCAGTGCGCTGCCAGACTTGCAGCAACAGCTCCTGCATCTGCTCGCGAGTGAACGCATCAAGCGCACCGAACGGCTCATCCATCAGCAGCACGCGCGGATCGGCGGCGAGGGCGCGGGCGAGGCCGACGCGTTGTTTCTGGCCACCGGACAATTGCCAGATGCGTCGGTCTTCGAAACCGGCAAGATCGACCAGCGCGAGCATTTCACGGGCGATTTTTTCCCGCTTGTCCTTGCCGACACCGGCCAGTTCGAGGCCGAAGGCGACGTTGGCCAGTACGTCCTGCCAAGGCAATAAAGCGTCGTCCTGAAACACCACGCCACGTTCGGCGCTCGGGCCTTTGACCGGCACGCCGTCAAGGGTGATGCGCCCGGCACTCGGCTCGACGAAGCCGGCAATCAGGTTCAACAGCGAAGTCTTGCCACTGCCGGACGGGCCGAGGGCGACCAGCAATTGCTGCGGCCCCAGGGTCAGAGAAATATCCGCCAGCACCGGCTCCGGGCTGCCCGGGTACTGTGCGCTGATGCGCTCCAGCTGTAGCAAGGCCATCGCTGTATCTCCCGATCAGTTGGTGATGTATTTGGCGCTGACGTAAGGCGCGTAGTCCGGCAGCACGGCTTCGACCTTGCCTTGCTCCTTGAGGAACGCGGCGGTGTCGGTGATGGCTTTGGTGGTCGGCGCGCCGAGGTCACTGACCTGATCCGCCGCCAATGGGTAGACGTTGCCCTGCAGCAGCAATGGGATGTCGCTGGCCTTGGCGCCGGAGAGTTTGACCAGTTTGTCGACGTTGCTCTGGTTGGCCAGCCAAGCCTGCGGATCCTTGCGGTAAGCGGCGTAGGCGTCGAGGGTGACCTTGGCGAATGCGGTGACGATTTCCGGGTGCTTCTCGGCGAAGTCCTTGCGCACGATCCACGCGTCGAAGGTCGGCGCGCCGAACTTGGCCAGTTCGCCGGAGGTGATCAGCACTTTGCCGTTTTCCTTGGCGACGCCCAGTGCCGGATCCCACACGTAAGTGGCGTCGATGTCGCCGCGTTTCCACGCCGCGATGATAGCTGGCGGCGCGAGGTTGAGCACGGTGACTTTCGACGGGTCGATGTTCCAGTGCTTGAGCGCCGCGAGCAGGCTGTAGTGCCCGGTGGACACAAACGGCACGGCGATTTTCTTGCCGATCAGATCGTGCGGAGTCTTGATGCCGGAACCATCACGCGCGACCAGTGCTTCAGCGGCGCCGATCTGCGTGGCAATCAGGAAGGTTTCGACCGGCACTTTGCGCGTGATCGCGGCGGTCAACGGGCTCGAACCGAGATAGCCGATCTGCACATCGCCGGAAGCGATGGCGGCAATGATGTCGGCACCGTTATCGAATTTGCGCCAACTGATGTCAGCCTTGGTGGCTTTCTCGTAGGCGCCGTCGGCCTGAGCGACCTTGGCCGGGTCGACGGTGGTCTGGTAGGCGACGGTGAGATCGGCCGCCTGGGCCAGGAAGCTTGCAGCGGCCAGCGAGGCGGCGGCGAGCAGGCGAAGCGGGAAATTCAGTTTCATTGAAGAGCTCCATATCAGGCGACCGAGCGTGGGCGTGAAAGGAGACTAAATGATCTAAGAATCGGTAAATAAATAACTTTTTAGAATGAGCTTATGAGCGGAAAAATCTAAGGCGCGGGGGATTGTGGATATGTTGGATCTTGCGTTCGACGTTCGATCTTTGCCCCCTCACCCCAGCCCTCTCCCCCAGGGGGGCGAGGGGGAAAGGGGGCCGATCTCTGTGCTTTTCAAGGCCTGAGTTCGGCTCGGTATTTCAGGTCGGCGTACTTCGCATCAACAACCCGGTCAGTCCCCTCTCCCTCTGGGAGAGGGCTAGGGTGAGGGGCTCTTCAGTTGCTGATCGCGAGGATGCTCGCCTGATACGCGCCAACAAACACATCGAAATCGCCGACTTCGTTCTGCTCAAGCTCGGTCTGCTGTGCCAGCGACGCGCGCGCCAGTTCTTCAAACTTCGCTTGCTCGTCAGCCGCCAACGGCTCGCTGCGGAAGAACTCGGCGTGGGTCTGGCTCTGGCGCAGGGAGAACTGCGCAAAGCTTTCCTTGTGCTCGGCCATGGCCGCCAGCACCTGCGCCGATGGGGTCAGGGACGGGTCGTTGACCTTGGCCAGTTGCGCATCCAGGGCCTTGCTGTGGGCATCGCCGCCGACGCTCTGGTCGAGCATCGCCGCCAGCGGAGCAATCTGTTCCAGCAGTTCGGCCGCCCATTGCTTCATCTCGACCGGTTGACCGTCACGCTGCAATTGCAGGCCCGGACGGCGACCTTCCTTGACCACGCTGAGGAAGTTCGAGGTGGCGTTGCCGCACGAAGTGTTGGTCAGCAGCGGGCTGTCGTTCAGCGCGCAGTACAGCAGGAAGGCGTCGATGAAGCGCGATTCGGTGAGGTCGATGCCCATCGGCAGGAACGGGTTGATGTCCAGGCAGCGCACTTCGACGTACTGGATGCCGCGCGCCATCAGCGCCTGGATCGGCCGCTCACCGGTGTAGGTCACGCGTTTCGGGCGGATGTTGGAGTAGTACTCGTTTTCGATCTGCAGGATGTTGGTGTTGAGCTGCACCCATTCGCCATCCTTGTGCGTGCCGACTTCCACGTATGGCGCGTAGGGCGTGGCCACGGCTTCGCGCAGGCTGTCGGTGTAGCTCGCCAGGTCGTTGTAGCACGGTGTCAGGCCGGCCTGGGCATTGCTCTGATAACCGAGATCGCTCATGCGCAGGCTGGTGGCGTACGGCAGATACAGCGTGTCCGGATCCAGCTGCTCGAGCTGATGCGAACGCCCGCGCAGGAAGCCGGCGTCCAGCGCCGGCGAGGCACCGAACAGGTACATCAGCAGCCAGCTGTAGCGACGGAAGTTGCGAATCAGCGCGATGTAGGAAACCGATTGGAAATCGCGATCGGTGCCGACGAAACCTTCGGCCTCGCGCAGCAATGGCCAGAGCTGTTCCGGCAGGGAAAAGTTGTAGTGAATCCCGGCAATGCATTGCATGGTCTTGCCGTAACGCAGGGCCAGGCCCTTGCGATAAACGTACTTGAGCTGACCGATGTTGGAGGTGCCGTAATAGGCGATCGGAATATCTTCCTCGGCCGGCAACGGGCACGGCATCGATGGACTCCACAGGTACTCGTTGCCGAGTTTGCTGTAGGCAAAACGATGAATCTTGTCCAGGCTCGCCAGCGTGTCGGCAGGATCCGGCAGGGCAGGCGTAATGAATTCCAGCAGCGACTCGGAGTAGTCGGTGGTGATCTGTTCGTTGGTCAGCGCGGAACCCAGGGCTTCGGGGTGCGGCGTTTGCGCCAGGCGACCTTCACTGGTCACGCGCAGGCATTCACGTTCGATACCGTGCAGGCACTGCTTGAGCAGAGAGAGGTTAGCGCGCTCGCCGAGCAGAGCCAGGCGGCGGTTGAGAAGTTCGCTCAATTTGGATTCCTTCACGCGTCAGTCGCCCCAATATGGGGGTGGGCAAGACGGTCTACAAGGGTGAAGTTGAAACTGGCGTTATCGCCTGGTTTTCTAGCCTGTCAGCCGCACACATGAACCCGTAGAAGCTGCCGAAGGCTGCGATCTGTTGATCTTGCTGTTGAAAAACAAAATCAAAAGATCGCAGCCTTCGGCAGCTCCCACAGGATTCGTTGCGCCGAAATTAACTCAAAATGATGAGCAACATCTACAGGACAGCGAAGGTGCCTTGCGCTTTTGCGACCAGTTTGTCGCCCTGCATCACCTCGGCTTCGACCACCAGCGTGCGCCGGCCCGGGTGGATCACCCGCGCCGTGCAAAGCACCTCGCCGTCGGAAACGGCGCGGATGTAGTTGATCTTGCATTCGATGGTCGCACTCTGCTGATCGAAGCCATGGCTGCTGGAACAAGCCAGGCCCATGGCGATGTCGACCAGACTGAACAGCGCGCCGCCGTGCAGTTTGCCGCCGCGATTGCGCAGTTCGGGCTCAAGCGCCAGGGCGACTTGCGCCACCCCGGTTTCGAGACTGTGCAGGCGACAGCCCAACAGCTTGAAAAACGCGCTCTCGACGAGCCCGGCCGGCATCTCCATCAGCGTTTCTTCAACTGCTTGGCGTTGGCGAACAGCGAGGCCATCGCATTGTTCACCGGCGCGGCGGTGGCGGTTTCCTTGCGCGGCGCGTTGCCCGAAGACTGGCGCGGTGCCGAGCCCGGACGCGAGCCACGGGCGCCATCGATTTTCTCGCCGGGAGTGTCGCTCATGCGCATCGACAGACCGACGCGTTTGCGCGGGATATCGACTTCCATGACCTTCACTTTCACCACGTCACCGGCCTTGACCGCTTCGCGCGGGTCCTTGATGAACTTCTCCGACAGCGCCGAGATGTGCACCAGACCATCCTGATGCACGCCGATGTCGACGAATGCACCAAATGCCGTCACGTTGGTCACCACGCCTTCAAGGATCATCCCCAGTTGCAGGTCCTTGAGGTCTTCGACGCCTTCCTGGAATTCGGCAGTCTTGAACTCCGGACGTGGATCGCGACCGGGTTTTTCCAGTTCTTGCAGGATGTCGGTGACGGTCGGCAGACCGAACGTTTCGTCGGTGAATTTCTTCGGGTCCAGACGCTTGAGGAACGCGGCATCGCCGATCAGCGAGCGAATGTCGCGGTCGGTTTCAGCGGCAATGCGCTGCACCAGTGGATAGGCTTCCGGGTGCACCGCCGACGAATCCAGCGGGTTGTCGCCGTTCATCACGCGCAAGAAACCGGCGGCCTGTTCGAAGGTTTTCTCGCCCAGTCGCGCGACTTTCTTCAGCGCTGCACGGGTCTTGAACGCGCCGTGTTCGTCACGGTGAGCAACGATGTTCTGCGCCAGCGTCGCATTGAGGCCGGAAATCCGTGCCAGCAAGGCCACGGAGGCGGTATTCACATCCACGCCCACGGCGTTTACGCAGTCCTCGACCACGGCGTCCAGACCGCGCGCCAGTTTCAGCTGCGAGACGTCGTGCTGGTATTGGCCGACGCCAATGGATTTCGGATCGATTTTCACCAGCTCGGCCAACGGATCCTGCAGGCGACGGGCGATCGACACGGCGCCACGGATCGACACATCGAGGTCCGGGAATTCCTTGGCCGCCAGTTCCGACGCCGAGTACACCGAGGCGCCGGCTTCGGAAACCATGACCTTGGTCATTTTCATAGCTGGATATTTTTTGATCAGCTCGATCGCCAGCTTGTCGGTCTCACGGCTAGCAGTACCGTTGCCGATGGCGATCAGGTCCACCGAATGCTTGGCACACAGGGCGGCCAAGATGGCGATGGTCTGATCCCATTTGTTGTGTGGCACGTGCGGGTAAACCGTGGCGTGGTCGAGCAGCTTGCCGGTCGAATCGACCACGGCCACCTTGCAGCCGGTACGCAGGCCCGGGTCGAGGCCCAGCGTCGCGCGCGGGCCGGCCGGAGCGGCCAACAGCAGGTCGTGCAGGTTGTGCGCGAAAACGTTGATCGCTTCGGTTTCGGCGCCATCGCGCAACTCGCCGAGCAGGTCGGTTTCCAGGTGGGTGTAGAGCTTGACCTTCCAAGTCCAGCGCACCACTTCACCGAGCCATTTGTCCGCCGGGCGGTTCTGGTTCTGGATGCCGAACTGCTGAGCGATCATGCCTTCGCACGGGTGCATGGTGCCAGGCAACTCATCGCCGACTTTCAATGCGGAGCTGAGAATGCCTTCGTTGCGGCCACGGAAAATCGCCAGGGCGCGGTGCGAAGGCATGCTCTTCAGAGGCTCGTCGTGTTCGAAGTAATCACGGAACTTGGCGCCTTCCTCTTCCTTGCCGGCGATGACGCGGGCACTGAGGATCGCTTCCTGTTTGAGGAAATTGCGCAGCTTTTCCAACAGGCTGGCGTCTTCGGCGAAGCGCTCCATGAGGATGTACTTGGCGCCTTCCAGCGCAGCCTTGACGTCGGTCACACCTTTTTCGGCATCGACGAAGCGTGCGGCTTCGGTTTCCGGCGACAGGTTCGGGTCGTTGAACAAACCGTCGGCCAGTTCGCCGAGCCCGGCTTCGAGGGCGATCTGGCCCTTGGTGCGGCGCTTCTGCTTGTACGGCAGGTACAAGTCTTCGAGACGGGTTTTGGTGTCGGCGAGCTTGATGTCGCGTTCCAGGGCAGGGGTGAGCTTGCCTTGCTCTTCGATGCTGGCGAGGATGCTGATGCGCCGTTCGTCGAGTTCTCGCAGGTAGCGCAGGCGCTCTTCCAGATGACGCAACTGAGTGTCATCGAGGCTGCCGGTGACTTCTTTCCGGTAACGGGCGATGAAGGGGACGGTTGAACCTTCATCGAGTAGCGCGACGGCCGCTTCGACCTGTTGTGGGCGTACGCCGAGTTCCTCGGCGATGCGGCTGTTGATGCTGTCCATAAAACCACCTGACATAGTATGAAAGCAGGCTCGCAGGCACGCAGATAATGGCCTGGAGGCTGATTGAGCGGCTGGAAAATTGCCGCTGCCTGGATCAAGAAGCTGCCCATTGACCCGTGAAATCGAACAGTTACTGCACAGGGCCGGAAAAAATACCGGCCACTTACGGTAACGATTCAGACGTTGCCTGGCGCAAAACGCCGCGCATTATAACCAGCGTTCTGTCATTCGGGGGCGTTGCAGGCTGTAGGCATAAACCCCGGTTTTCTGGCAGTGAAGGAAAAATCTGCTAACAATGCACACGGTGCGTATAACGGCAGCTACGCCATAATGCGCGCCGAGCTAAAAGGAGCATCCAATGAGCAGCACTGCACAAACGGCTGAAGGCGAAAAAATTCTTATCGTTGATGACGATCCGGGGCTGAGCAGCCTGCTGGAGCGTTTCTTCGTCAGCAAGGGCTACCGTGCCCGTACCGTTCCGAACACCGAGCAGATGGATCGTCTGCTGGCGCGTGAAGTGTTCAATCTGGTCGTTCTCGACCTGATGCTGCCGGGCGAAGACGGCCTGACCGCGTGCCGCCGTCTGCGCAGCGCGAACAACCAGATTCCGATCATCATGCTCACCGCCAAGGGCGATGAGCTGAGCCGTATCAAGGGCCTTGAACTGGGCGCCGACGATTACCTGGCCAAGCCGTTCAACCCGGACGAGCTGATGGCGCGGGTCAAAGCGGTATTGCGCCGTCAGGCCGCACCGGTGCCGGGCGCGCCGGGCAGTGAAGACGAAAACGTCACCTTCGGTGATTACGTGTTGTCGCTGGCGACCCGCGAGCTCAAGCGTGGCGATGAAGTGCACATGCTCACCACCGGTGAGTTCGCGGTACTCAAGGCGCTGGTGATGAACGCCCGTCAGCCGCTGACCCGCGACAAGCTGATGAACCTCGCCCGTGGCCGTGAATGGGATGCGCTGGAGCGTTCCATCGACGTGCAGATCTCGCGTCTGCGCCGCATGATCGAACCCGATCCGTCGAAACCGCGCTACATCCAGACTGTCTGGGGCGTGGGTTACGTGTTCGTACCGGATGGCACCGCCACCAAGTGATCGGTGATTTGTAGGAGCGGGTCTGCAAGGCTCTGGTCGCACGGCCATTGCCACAGACTCGCAATCCGCAATATGCGAGCATTGCTCGCTCCTGCAAGTGTGTAGCGGTTAAAGATGAAAACCCCCGTCTGGTTCCCCCAAAGTTTTTTCTCCCGCACCCTCTGGCTGGTGCTGATCGTCGTGCTGTTTTCCAAGGCGCTGACCCTGGTTTATCTGTTGATGAACGAGGACGTGCTGGTGGATCGCCAATACAGCCATGGCGTCGCTCTGACGCTGCGCGCCTATTGGGCCGCCGACGAAGAGAACCGCGCAAAAATTGCCGATGCCGCGACCCTGATTCGGGTGGTCGGCGCCGGTGTGCCGGAAGGCGAACAGCACTGGCCGTACAGCGAAATCTACCAACGTCAGATGCAGGCGGAACTGGGTGCCGACACCGAGGTGCGTTTGCGCATGCACTCGCCGCCGGCATTGTGGGTGAGGGCACCGAGCCTGGGCGATGGCTGGCTGAAAGTGCCGTTGTATCCGCACCCGCTGCGCGGCCAGAAGATCTGGAACGTGCTCGGCTGGTTCCTCGCCATCGGCCTGCTTTCTACGGCGTCGGCATGGATTTTCGTCAGCCAGCTCAACCAGCCGTTGAAGCGCCTGGTGTATGCCGCGCGGCAACTCGGCCAGGGCCGCAGCGTACGTCTGCCGATCAGTGATACGCCGAGCGAAATGACCGAGGTTTATCGCGCCTTCAACCAGATGGCCGAGGACGTCGAACAGGCCGGACGTGAGCGGGAGCTGATGCTGGCGGGGGTTTCCCACGACTTGCGCACACCGCTGACGCGCTTGCGCCTGTCGCTGGAACTGATGGGCGATCACACCGACCTCACCGACGACATGGTCCGCGACATCGAGGACATGGACGCGATTCTCGACCAGTTCCTCGCGTTCATTCGCGACGGTCGTGACGAGTCGGTGGAAGAGGTCGACCTCAGCGATCTGGTGCGCGAAGTCGCCGCGCCATACAACCAGAACGAAGAGAAAGTGCGCCTGCGCCTGGAACCGATCCAGCCGTTTCCGCTGCGTCGGGTGTCGATGAAACGCCTGCTCAACAACCTGATCGGCAATGCCTTGAACCATGCCGGTACCGGCGTTGAAGTAGCGGCGTATGTATCGGGAGATACCAGCGCGCCGTATGTGGTGCTGAGTGTGATGGACCGTGGCGCGGGAATTGATCCGTCCGAGCTTGAAGCGATCTTCAACCCGTTTACCCGAGGTGATCGGGCTCGCGGTGGCAAAGGCACCGGGCTGGGGCTGGCGATCGTGAAAAGGATTGCGGCGATGCATGGCGGCAATGTCGAATTGCGCAACCGGTCCGGGGGTGGACTGGAGGCGCGGGTGAGATTGCCGTTGGGGTTGATGTTGCCGCGTGATGCTGTTTAAGCGCTGAGATCTTCAAGAGGGCGGATGGCCCCTTCGCGAGCAGGCTCGCTCCCACATTTTGGAATGCGATCAACTGTGGGAGCGAGCCTGCTCGCGAAGGCGGCTTTCCAGCCGCCGAATATCTCTGGGTTAACCTTTGCCCTTGGTGCGGGTCATATTCGGCCCGCCATTCTTTTCCAGATGCTCGATGATGATTCCGGCGACATTCTTGCCAGTGGTGGTCTCGATGCCTTCCAGTCCCGGCGACGAATTCACTTCCATCACCAGCGGACCGTGATTGGAACGCAGGATATCCACACCCGCCACCGCCAGGCCCATGACCTTGGCAGCGCGTAACGCGGTCATGCGTTCTTCCGGGGTGATCTTGATCAGGCTGGCGCTGCCACCGCGATGCAGGTTGGAGCGAAACTCGCCCGGTTTGGCCTGGCGCTTCATTGCGGCGATCACCTTGTCGCCGACCACGAAGCAGCGGATATCCGCGCCGCCGGCTTCCTTGATGTATTCCTGGACCATGATGTTCTGCTTCAGGCCCATGAACGCTTCGATCACCGACTCTGCCGCCGTCGCGGTTTCGCACAGCACCACGCCGATGCCCTGAGTGCCTTCCAGTACCTTGATCACCAGCGGTGCACCGTTGACCATGGCGATCAGGTCGGGAATGTCGTCAGGCGAGTGGGCAAAACCGGTGACCGGCAAACCGATGCCGCGCCGCGACAGCAGCTGCAGCGAACGCAATTTGTCCCGCGAGCGGGCAATTGCCACCGACTCGTTGAGCGGGAATACGCCCATCATTTCGAACTGACGCAACACCGCGCAGCCGTAGAACGTCACCGATGCGCCGATCCGCGGGATCACCGCGTCAAAACCTTCCAGCGGTTTGCCGCGGTAATGGATCTGCGGCTTGTGGCTGGCAATATTCATGTAGGCGCGCAAGGTGTCGATCACTACCATTTCATGCCCGCGCTCGATTCCGGCTTCGACCAGACGGCGGGTGGAATACAGACGCGGATTACGCGACAGCACAGCGATCTTCATGCAACACCTGTGGAGGAGGTAGATACCGGGAACACCGGCTTGTCTTGTACATATTTGATGCCCGGATTGACCACCAACTGGCCATCGATCAGGGCTTTGGAACCGAGCAGCAGGCGATAGCGCATGGACTTGCGGCAGGCCAGAGTGAACTCCACCGGCCAGACCCGATCACCCAGGGCCAGCGTGGTGCTGATCACATAGCGCACCTGGGCATGGCCGTTGGAGCTCTTGATGGTTTTGCGCGTGACCAACGGCGCTTCGCAGCGCCGGTGACGCAACTGCACCACCGTGCCGAGATGCGCAGTGAAGCGCACCCATTTCTCGCCGTCGCGTTCGAAAGGCTCGATGTCGGTGGCGTGCAGGCTGGAGGTGCTGGCGCCGGTGTCGATTTTTGCGCGCAGGCCCGCAACTCCCAAACCCGGGAGCGCCACCCACTCGCGCAGACCGACAACGGTCAAATGATCAAATGTCTTCAAAGAAAAAAACCAAGGGTTAACGCTTCCAGGCCCCGTCCGGCACCTGGGCCAACGCTTTGAACGCAGGTCTGGCGAACCAGTAGCCCTGCATCAGGAATATTCCACAGTCCGCGAGGAAATCCCGTTCCCCGGCGCTTTCTATGCCTTCGGCAATGACTGTAACGTCCAACTCCGCACACATTGTGACAATCCCCCGAACGATCACCTGACGGACACGATCCTGGTCAATATCGCGGATCAGCGCCATGTCGAGTTTGATCAGGTCTGGTTGGAAATCGGCCAGCAGATTGAGCCCCGAATAGCCGGCACCGAAATCGTCGATGGCGGTCTTGAAGCCGAATTCGCGGTATTCACGCAGAATATTGGTCAAATGGCGATAATTATCTACGTGCTCGATTTCCAGAGTTTCGAAAATCAGTCGGTCGATCGGAAAGTTGTGTTTGCGTGCGGCCTCCAGTGTGCTGCGAATGCATAGCTCTGGACGGTAGACGGCGTTGGGCAAAAAGTTGATCGACAAGTGTGTCTGCATATTTAGGCTCGCCGCACCTTCGATGGCGCGGGTCCGGCAGAGCTGGTCGAAACGGTAGCGGTTGTCTTCTGTAACCTGATTTAACACCGACAGTGCACCTTCCCCTGACACGCCTCGGACCAGCGCTTCGTGGGCAAATACCGATTGATCGCGCAGGTCGACAATCGGCTGGTAGGCGAAGGCAAAATCGAAATCCAGCGGTTCGCTTTGCTGGCAGCCCTGGCAACCGCCCCTAGGTGAGGTCAACGAAGTTGGAAATTTAGTCACGCGGTCACTCCAGGCCGGTCGGGCGGCGAAGATCACAGTCAATCTGGAGGGCCGAGTTCTTGCGCCCGACAGAAACGGTAGTACAGTTCCGACTACTGGCTGAGCGAGGAATTCATATGGGACAGAAGCAGGAGGAGGACGACAAGGTCCGTCTCGATAAGTGGTTATGGGCGGCGCGTTTCTACAAGACGCGTGCTCTGGCCAAAGCAGCAATCGAAAGCGGCAAGGTGCATTGTCGTGGCGAGCGCTGCAAGCCGGGCAAGGAGCCGCGCATTGGTGATGAGTTCGAGATTCGCACCGGCTTCGAAGTGCGCACGGTGAGGGTCGAGGCATTGTCGATCGTGCGGCGTGGCGCACCCGAGGCGCAAACCTTGTATGCCGAGACCGAAGCGAGTGTCGCCAAGCGTGAAGCGGCTGCGGCGATGCGCAAGGCGGGCTCGTTGGGCGTGAGCACCGATGGCAAACCGAGCAAGAAACAGCGGCGGGATCTGTTCAAGTTTCGCGGTAGCAGCAACGAAGATTGAAACGTTGTGCCGGCCTCTTCGCGAGCAGGCTCGCTCCCACATTCGATCGAGTCGTCTGTGGCAGCGAGCCTGCTCGCGAATCGAGTACGACGCGGTATCAGGCGCTACGCACCATACTCATCCGCGACACCATCGGCAGCTTGCCCAGCAACGCGAAAATCGGCGCGGTCAGCTTCAACCAGAGGTTCGACGCGTGATAGGCAAACGGCGTGTAGTAACCCCAGCCCAACGCCCACACCGCCAGCAGCACACCGCCGATGTAGTCGTCCTGACCCCAATGCGCGCCGGCCACCAGACGCGGCAACATGAACAATACGGCCAGACCCCAGACCGTTAGAAATTGTCCGACGGTGCGGCTGAACACGCCCATGAACAACGCCCAGATCAACAACACCGAGGCATGATCACCGGGAAAACTCTGGCCCGAGCGGTCCTTCAGCTCCCAGGTTTTTTCCAGATGCGGAAAGTAATCGCTGATGTGCACGGCGCCCTCAAGCACCATTGACGGGCTGCTGTGCTGCCAGCCCATGTGATCGGCGAATTTGGAAAACAGCGCGCGGATCACCACCATCAGCAGCAGGATCGAGAAAAAACCGAAGAACGCGCGACGCACGTCGATCGCCCTGAAAACCCAATCGCCCTTGATCAGCAGCGTCAGCAGAATCAGTCCGACGACGATGTCGAACGGGCGCAGACTTGCAATTGCCCAGATGTGGAGCCATATCGGGTTGCTGGCCAGCGGCGCATTCAACGAGCGGAACAGCCACTCGTCGAAAATCACACACAGCATCTGACCGGTAGGCCATAACCAGAAAGCCAGTAGCGCCAGCGGCACTACGTTACACAGAACCAGCCGGCCGAGGTTCCACCTTGATTGGAACAAACCCGGATTGTTCATAAAATGCCTCCCATGGCGAAAAAGCGCCGGCACCAAAAAAAGTGCCAGCAAGCGCAAATTTTCACGTTTTGTAACCATTTTGTCATCACATTCAGATACCCAGACCTATGACCGACCTAGCGGATACCGATTTCACTCAACGCTTCATCTTCGATGACAGCGACACTCGCGGCGAACTGGTAGCGCTGGAGCGCAGCTACGCCGAAGTCCTCGCCAAACACCCGTACCCGGAGCCGGTCGCGCAGTTGCTCGGCGAACTGATGGCGGCCGCGTCGTTACTGGTCGGCACGCTCAAGTTCGATGGCTTGCTGATTTTGCAGGCACGCTCGGAAGGGCCGATTCCGCTGCTGATGATCGAGTGTTCCAGCGAGCGCGAAATCCGTGGCCTGGCGCGTTACGACGCCGAGCAGATCGCGGTTGACGCGACCCTTGCCGACTTGATGCCGAACGGCGTTCTGGCCCTGACCGTCGACCCGACTGTTGGCCAGCGCTATCAGGGCATTGTTGATCTTGACGGCGAGACCCTGTCGGACTGTTTCACCAACTATTTCGTCATGTCGCAACAGGTCGGCACCCGCTTCAAGCTCTTCGCCGACGGTCGTCGTGCCCGTGGCATGTTGCTGCAACAACTCCCCGCCGATCGCTTGAAAGACGAAGAGGAACGCGCCGCCAGCTGGCAGCATCTCACCGCACTGGCCAGCACCTTGAGCGCTGATGAGCTCATTAGTCTGGACAACGAAACCGTGCTGCATCGCCTGTACCACGAAGAGCAGGTACGTCTGTTTGATGTGCAGCATCTGCGCTTCAGTTGCAGCTGCTCGCGGGAACGCTCCGGCAATGCGCTGGTCAGTCTTGGGCTGGAAGATGCGCTGGCGCTGGCCGCCGAGCAGGGCGGCAAAGTCGAGATCGATTGCCAGTTCTGCAATCAGCAGTACCTGTTTGACGCAGCCGATATTGCTCAATTGTTCGCTGGCGCGGGCGTCGATACGCCGTCAGATACCCGTCACTAAAACGGTTCAGCGCAGGTAAATTCACTGCGGAATGACGGAATATCGCCGTTACGACGGGAGGACCCTACTCTTTTTGGGCTTTTCTGGCATAATCCGGCCCACTTTTTTCGCGGTAGTAGTGCACGACTTTCTACTACAAAACGTTTGGAGCACACTCGGCCACTGGCCGACGGGGAACCTCATGACGCAAGCCAATAACGCCGTGTACACCGATCTGAGTGTTGATGATCTGGTAAAAGAAGCCCTGAATCGCGGTGAAGGCGAGCTTGCCGATACCGGCGCTCTGGTTGTTCGCACCGGTCACCGCACCGGCCGCTCGCCAGTCGACCGTTTCATCGTTGAAGAGCCTTCCACCCAGGCCGCTATTGCCTGGGGCCCGATCAACCGCAAGTTCCCGGCCGACAAGTTCGATGCCCTGTGGGCTCGCGTCGAGGCCTTCAACAACGCGCAAGAGCACTTCGTTTCCCACGTGCATGTAGGCGCGGCGGAAGATCACTACCTGGCCGTGAAAATGACCACACAGACTGCCTGGCAGAACCTGTTCGGTCGTTGCCTGTTCATCAACCCGGCCCAGTACAACCCGGCTGGCCGTGAAGAATGGCAAGTGCTCAACGTTGCCAACTTCGAGTGCGTGCCTGAGCGTGACGGCACCAACTCCGACGGTTGCGTGATCATCAACTTCGCGCAGAAGAAAGTGCTGATCGCTGGCATGCGTTACGCCGGCGAGATGAAGAAAGCCATGTTCTCGGTGCAGAACTTCCTGCTGCCGGCCGCTGACGTGCTGCCAATGCACTGCGCTGCCAACATCGGCGAAGACGGTGACGTGACCCTGTTCTTCGGTCTGTCGGGCACCGGTAAAACCACCCTGTCGGCCGACGAAAGCCGTTACCTGATCGGTGACGACGAACACGGCTGGGGCGAAGGCGTGGTGTTCAACATCGAAGGCGGTTGCTATGCCAAGTGCATCGACCTCTCCGAGAAGAACGAGCCGGTTATCTGGAAAGCCATCAAGCACGGCGCGGTGCTGGAAAACGTCGTCATCGACGACGCCAAGCACGCCGATTATGCCGATGTCAGCCTGACCCAGAACAGCCGCGCGGCGTATCCGCTGGAGCACGTTGCCAAGCGTTCCGAGAAGAACCTGGGTGGCGAGCCAAACGCGGTGATCTTCCTGACCTGCGACCTGACCGGCGTACTGCCGCCAGTGTCGATCCTCAACGAAGAACAAGCGGCCTACCACTTCCTTTCCGGCTACACCGCACTGGTGGGCTCGACTGAAATGGGTTCGGGCAGCGGCATCAAGTCGACCTTCTCCACCTGCTTCGGCGCACCGTTCTTCCCGCGTCCGGCTGGTGAATACGCAGAACTGCTGATCAAGCGCATCCGCGGCTTCGGCTCCAAGGTCTACCTGGTCAACACCGGCTGGACCGGCGGCGGCTACGGCGTCGGCCAACGCTTCAACATCCCGACCACCCGCGCGGTGATCGCAGCGATCCAGAGCGGCGCTCTGATCGGTGCTGCCACCGAGCACCTGGACACCATCAACCTCGACGTGCCTCTGGCCGTTCCGGGCGTCGACACCAACCTGCTCAACCCACGGAACACCTGGGCTGACAAGGCTGCGTACGACGAGGCAGCGAAAGCACTGGCCGGTCTGTTCATCGAGAACTTCAAGAAGTTCGAAGTGAGCGACGCGATCAAGGCGGCTGGGCCGAAGTTGTAAGTAGTAGTTTGCAGTGAATAAAAAACCGCCCTTTGGGGCGGTTTTTTCATGGGCGAAGATTTGGGTAAGCTCATCTCAACGGCGGTTCGTCACTTGCCATGTAGCAGTATTCATTCATTTTTGGCCTGATACGGCCAGAGTAATGCCACTCAACAGTACTGCAACATGATCCTCTAATTAAGGCCATTGCTGCCGTGCATGCATGACACGCAGCACTTCCACCCGGTCTTTTTTGATTGCGTAGACGATGACGTAGTTGGCGGCCGCAACGATTTCACGTGTTCCGAGGACCCTGCCCTTTCGGTACAAGGTTGGGCGCTGTCTTGCTATTTCCCCTTTTGATTCGAACATTTCATCGAGATCCGCAGCAGCGTCTGGGTTGTCCTGACCGATTCGGTCCATTATCCGGTCTCGGTCAGCAAGCGCTTCCGGGCGCCAGACCAACCTCATCAGCGCCCTCGTTGACGCAGGGCATCACGCTTGGCGGCGAATATTCGGCGAGCATCTTCATCGCTGATACTTGGCCTTGGATCATCGATGCTGATCTGCACCTGTCGCTTGAACCATTCCTCATAAGCGGCCGCTTCATGGGCTTGTTTCAACGCTTCAGAGCGATCAGGCCTGGCGTAGGTTTTCAGTTGCAGCGGGTCATAGCCGGAGGCATCCACGTTGAATTGGCTGATGCCCAAGCCCTGCAGATAGGTCACAAGCGTCTCCAGCCTCTTGAACAGGCGCACCTGACCACTGCGTTGTGCTGTCAGCGCGCATTTGCGGCTGCCTTGCCGAATCTCGACCGACCAGCCTCCTGGTTTCGCGACGATAATTGTGCCGCTCACAGAACCGTTTTCGACCAAGCGAACGAGGGCGCTGTGATCGATGATTTCAGTGCTGGCCATAAATGCGAGCCCTTCGCTGAGTAATGGCTCCCATCGTACGCAATCAATAGTAGTTTGCAAATTTTGACTCCTGGTGCTGGACACGGCGTGTGCAGCGATGATGTTTCGTTTGTTACTTGGCCGGGGGCATCTGACTTGCAGCAGGTCCCAGCCGTCCTGTGTCAGCAGGTACAGGGCGTGGGTGATGTGGGTGTCGCTGCCAAAAGCAGCGACACCCACGACTATAGGTTCGCACCACCCGCTCGCGATAGCCGACAAGGCATTGCGTGAAGTAGGAACGGGACGAACAATTCGCCAGACGTTGCTACCGATTCTTAAACGCTTTTCAACGCAAATGTTGGTAGCCAGAAATATCCAGCAGGCTTGTGGTCAGTCCTGTTGCCGGCCGGTAGATCGTGCCTTTGACTGCCGAGAACGGCACGCCTTTGCTGCCCAGCGAGACATAGCGCTCGCCTTTGTCCTGTTCGGTGAAATAGGTGTAGGACTGGCTGTGCATCTTCTTGTAGCGGGCTTCGTCGCTGACGATGGTGCCGGTGAAGCGCAGCAGGTCGGCATCGCTCAGGTTGAGCGTTTTGCTCAGTGGCACGCCCCAACGCTTGAGGCAGGTTTCCGCCAGATGGCGAACGATGCGGCCGGGCTCGATCAGCGCATTGAGGTCGCTGCTGTTGGTGGGATCGCCGCCGAGGGCCGTGGCGTTGCCGGCGAGGGTGGCGTGGCGACCGGCCATTGGATAGATCGAGGTTTTGGTGCCGGTAGCGGTTTGCGGGATCACGCAGCTGAAGCCTTTTGAGCGCTCGTCGCGGGCATAGAAGGCGATGTATTCCTTGACGTTGGATTGAAGTTTGACGCGGTTTTCCTGGAAGTTGCCGATGCCCGGGACTGGATCAATCGCAAATATATTCACCGGAATATGTTTGAGTGCAGCGTCCTGGAACATCGCATTGGCGAGCATGTGGCAACTGATACCGCCACGGCTCCAGCCGACCAGATTGACTCGCGCGGGAATAACGCCGTTCTTGCGCAAAGTCTTGATGATCTGTTCCTGCAACTTCTGTTGCGTGATACTCCGATCGCCATAGTTATACTGGCGCCAGAACCAGGAGCCTTCCACTTTCACATCTTCAATAGGAATGCCTGCGGCTTTCAGACGGTTATATTCTAACTCGGTCAGTTGTTTACGCTGCCAGTCGCATTTGCCTTTGATAATGTTCACAGCGTGCTGCACGTTTTCATCCCAGCCTTTGCCGAACAGCGTGCCGGACAGGCCGTATTCAGAGGTCTTGGTGAACAGGTCGTCGGCTTGCATATTGCCGCTGCCAGGGCCATCGACGACGATCCACTCGGCAAATTCGCGTCCGCTGTGGTGTGCAGCGAGCGTAGAAACGATTTCGCCGTCCCAGAAGCTTTTATGTTTGTCATCAAATTTGTTGGAGCCGGTGCCGCAGAAAAATATTGTTAGAGTTGTCATTTCGTTGCTCTTGCTTATGTATAAGAGCAGTCAAGTTAGTTTTAGGTGGTGTTAAAAATAAAGGGCGCTGTTGTGTCTGCGTTTGTAATGTGAAGTTTGTTATATATGTAGCTGAGCTTTTCGAAAGTATGTCGAGGCGCTTCGATTGTTAAACGCTTGGTTTTCGCTTCCCATGTATCATTCAGTATCGATTCAACCCCGACCTTTTCTCGACTCGCTGCGATCGCCCGCTAGGCTTTGGGCATGGCAGCAGTCAAAGGAGTGACAGTAAATGCACCACACCCTGGAACAGGTTTTTGGTTATCCACAGTTTCGCCCCGGTCAGGAGGCCGCTGTCAGCGCGGTGCTGGCGGGGCGTTCGGCGGCGGCGATCTTTCCCACCGGCTCCGGCAAATCGCTTTGCTACCAACTGCCGGCACTTTTACTGCCACACCTGACATTGGTGGTCTCGCCGTTGCTGGCGTTGATGCAGGATCAACTTGCGTTTCTCAAGTCCCGCGGCATCTCGGCAGGCAGTATCGATTCGGCGCAGAGCCGCGAGGATGCCAACGACGTCATGGCCCGTGCGCGTTCGGGCGAGCTGAAGATTCTGATGATCTCCGTCGAGCGGTTGAAGAACGAGCGCTTCCGCAATTTCCTGCAGCAGGTGCCGATCTCGTTGCTGGTGGTCGACGAGGCGCACTGCATTTCCGAATGGGGCCACAACTTTCGGCCGGACTATCTGAAACTGCCCGACTACCAGCGTCAGTTCAACATTCCGCAGGCTTTGCTGCTCACCGCCACGGCGACACCAAAAGTCATCGCCGACATGCAGGCCAAATTCGCCATCGCTCCGGACGATGTAGTGACCACTGGTTTCTATCGGCCCAACCTCAATTTGCTGGTCGAGCCTGTACGCGGTCAGGACAAACGCCGGCGTCTGGTCGAATGGATGACCGAGCGTCCCGGGCAACCGAGCATTGTCTACGTGACGTTGCAGAAGACCGCCGAGCACATCGCCGAGCATCTTCAACGCAACGGAATTCAGGCCGAGGCATACCACGCAGGTTTGCCCCACGATCAGCGTGAAGACATTCAACGTCGCTTTATGGCCGGGCAGTCCAATTGCATTGTCGCCACCATTGCCTTCGGCATGGGCATCGACAAGAGCGACATCCGTAACGTCGTGCATTTCGATCTGCCCAAATCCATCGAAAACTACAGCCAGGAAATCGGCCGCGCCGGGCGTGACGGGCAGCCCTCCGACTGCCTGGTACTGGCCAACCGCGACAGCCTCAATGTGCTGGAAAACTTCGTCTACGGTGATACGCCCGAACGCGACGGGATTCATTATGTGCTCGAAGAGCTCAAAGCCTCAGTGCCGGACGGACAATGGGAGTTTTTGCTTGGGCCATTGGCGGATCAGAGCAACATTCGCTCGTTGCCGTTGAAGACTTTGCTGGTGCAGCTGGAACTGCGAGGCCTGATCGCGCCGCGCTACGCTTATTACGCTGAATACCGCTTCAAATATCTGCTTGAGCCTGAAGCATTGCTCCAGCGCTTCGAAGGCGAGCGCAGGGATTTCGTTGCGGCGATCATCAGGACGTCCACGCGAGCACGCACCTGGGCCACAGTAGATTTCGAGGCGATGTTTTCGCAGTATTCCGCCGAGCGCAATCGCGTAGTGACAGCGCTTGATTACTTCCAGGAAAAAGGCTGGGTCGAGCTTGAAAGCAAGCAAATGACCGAGGTTTACAGCCTGCTGCAAATTGATTTTGACAGCGACGCCCTGAGCGCTGAGCTGCACGAGTATTTCACTCGCCATGAACGGACTGAGGTGGCGCGGATTCACGCCATGCTTGAGGTGTTCGCCACCGAACGCTGCCTGGGTTATCGCCTGGCCGAGTATTTCGGTGACCACAATGCCCCTGAACATTGCGGGCATTGTTCGGTATGTCACGGCCAGATCGCGCGATTGCCGGAGCCGCCGCCGTTGCCAGCACTTGTGGATAAAAACTTCGCGCAATTGTGTGGTGAATTTATCCACAGGCATGAGCAGCACACAGGCAGCCTTCCGACGGCCGAACGCCTCACACGGTTCCTGTGCGGAATCAGCGTGCCGTTGTTCACCAAACTCAAGGCGCGGGCGATACCGGGTTTTGCTGCGTTGGAAGAGTATCCCTACGCAAAGGTCCGCGAGTGGGCGGACAGTCACTTGCTCGATTAAGCAGAGAGTCTGTGGGCGCTGCATCCATCCGCTGAATGTCGATCATCACGCTAATAAACTTCAAAAACCGCCGTTGCCTGACTAAGGTTGGAATCTGTCTTCGGGCCACTCACAAGAGAACAACATGAGCCAGACAAGCTTCGAGATTCAGCAGGCTGCCGTGATCGGCGCGGGCACCATGGGCCGTGGCATCGTCATGTGCCTGGCCAGTGCCGGCGTGAACGTGCAATGGGTGGATAACAATCCGCAGATGCTTGAGCAGGCGCTGACGACGGTCGCGCAAACTTATGCACACAACGTGCACCAGGGCCGCATTGATCAGGCCGAGGCGGATGCGCGAATGGCTCGCGTATCTGCAGCGGCGGATTACGCGGCGATCCGCAACGTCGATCTGGTGATCGAAGCGGTGTACGAGAACCTTGAACTGAAGCAGAAGATCTTTCGCGCGCTGGATGGCCTGCTCAAGCCTGAGGCGCTGCTGGCGAGCAACACCTCGGCGCTGGACATCGACGCCATCGCGGCTGCGACCCGCCGCCCGGAACAGGTACTGGGTCTGCATTTCTTCAGCCCCGCGCACATCATGAAGCTGCTGGAAATCGTGCGCGGTGCGCAGACCTCGCCAGCGGTGCTGGAGGCCGCGCTGGCACTCGGCAAGCGCATGGGCAAGGTCAGCGTGTTGTCCGGCAACTGCCACGGTTTTATCGGCAATCGCATGCTGCATCCGTATGTACTCGAAGCGCGCAAGATGCTTCTCGAAGGCGCTTATCCACAGCAGGTGGATGCCGCGCTGCAAGGCTTCGGCTTCGCCATGGGGCCGTTTCGCATGTACGACGTGGTTGGCATCGATCTGGAATGGCGTGCTCGGGAGCTAGCTGGCAAGGGGCAGGATGCGCCCGAAGTTCAGGTGGATAACCGCCTGTGCGAGATGGGCCGGTTCGGGCAAAAGTCCGGTAACGGTTATTACCATTATGAGCCGGGCAGTCGCCAGGCCGAGCATGATCCCGAGGTCGATGCATTGGTACTGCGGGTCAGCGAAGAGCTGGGTTTCCAGCGTCGCGACATCGGTCCCGAAGAAATCCTTGAGCGCTGTTTGCTGGCGCTGGTCAACGAAGGCGCGAAGATACTGCAGGAAGGCATTGCCGGCTCGGCCCATGACATCGATCTGGTGTACTTGAACGGCTATGGTTTTCCAGCGGATAAGGGTGGGCCTATGGCCTGGGCGGATCAGCAGGGGCTGGCGGATATTCATCAGCGCTTGCTGGCGCTGGAGACACGCCAGGGCGATCAGTGGAAGCCGGCGCGGTTGATTGGCGAACTGGCGGCGCAGGGGAAGGGGTTTGCTGATCGTTGACACCAGTCGGCTGTGCTGACGCCTTCGCGAGCGGGCTCGCTCCCACAGGTAAAGTGTTCGTCATCACGATCAAATTCAATTAAGAGAATGCGAGAACCCTGCATGAATCAACGCTGCGACTACCCCCACTTCCAGCCCATCACCACACGCTGGCACGACAACGACGCCTACGGTCACGTCAACAACGTTACCTACTACAGCTTCTTCGACACGGCGGTGAATACCTACCTGATTCAGGTCGGTGGCCTGGATATTCATGACGGCGAAGTGGTGGGATTCGTGGTCAGTTCCGCCTGCGATTACTTTGCCTCGATCGCTTTCCCCGATCTGATCGAGATCGGACTGCGGGTCGGCAAGCTGGGCAACAGTTCGGTGCAATATGAATTGGCTGTGTTCAAGGTCGGCGAAAGCGAGGCGTGTGCGGCGGGACGGTTCGTGCATGTGTTTGTCGATCGGGCGAGCAATCAGCCGGTGCCGATTCCTGCCGGTTTGCGCGGGGCGCTGGAGCGGCTGGTGGTCTAGACGCGCAAAAAAAATCGCAGCCCAAAAGCTGCGATTTTTTGTTCAAGCCTTCGCCTTAGTGGTGGCGATAGTACTTGTGATGCTTGCGGTGGCCGTAGGCATGGCCGCGACCTGGATGACCACGGTCGCGGTAGTAGCGACGGTCATCATGGCGACGGTCGTAACGACGATCATCGTCGTCACTCTTGTTGCCCATGTAGTTACCCAGTGCGCCACCTGCGCCGCCACCAGCGGCGGAGCCGATCAGGCTGCCGGTGGTGCCGCCGAGACTACGGCCAACCACGTTACCGCCGGCTGCACCCAGTGCACCGCCGATGGCCGCTTCGCCACGGCTGCGCTTGTCTGCACCGACCGCACTACCACCCGCGCCGCCCAGGGCTGCGCCGATGGTGGAACCTGTATTGCCGCCTAACGATTGACCGACGACCGAGCCAAGAACCCCGCCCAATGCGCCGCCCACACCTGCTTCGGTGGTGCCTCCGGCAGAAGCGAAGCCACTGACCAGGCCAAGGGACAACAAGAGAATCGAGGAGAACTTCATAGAGGATGAGCCTCAAAGGGATGACGGCGCCGATCCTGAAGCTCTGCAATGGGCGTGACAATCAAAATCCGACGAATAACACGACTTGTATACAATATTGCAAGTTACTGTTTTTTCACCGGAACTTAACCGATTTTCGCCGGTCTTTAGCTACTTCGGACAGGCCGTTTTCATGCAGAAACGGCCTTTTTTGTGGGCGGTCGAAAATCTTTGCCACGGCAGATCTGTTGACAGGTCGATCGCACTCGCGAGCAGGCTCGCTCCCACCTTTGAAATGCATTCCAAGTGTGGGAGCGAGCCTGCTCGCGAAGGGGCCGGATCTGGCTCCGCGGTTAAGCGGATTTAGCCATGATCAACCCAGTCTCACTCGCCGCTTCCAGCCGGATCGCAATGAACTTCGACGTCGGCGTGTGGCTGCCATCCCCCGTACTTTCCAGCGGCACCAGCGGATTGACCTCCGGATAGTACGCCGCCGCCTGCCCCGCAGGAATATCGAACGCCAACAATGTAAAACCTTTCACCCGACGCTCGCGACCGTCGTCCCAGATCGACACGATGTCGGCCTTCTGCCCAGGACGGAAGCCCAGGCGAATGATGTCGGCCTCGTTGGCGAACAGCACGTCACGCTGGCCCTTCACGCCGCGATAACGGTCGTCGAGACCATAGATCGTCGTGTTGTACTGATCGTGGGAACGCATCGATTGCAGGATCAGATCCGGCACCTGCCCAGTGGCACGGGTGCGTTCGTGAACCAGATCTTTCGGCAACTGGTTGGCGCGGAAATTGGCACGGCCCGATGGCGTATTCCACTTGCGGGCGCCAGCCGAGTTGCCCAGATAGAAGCCGCCCGGGTTTTTGATCTTGTCGTTGAAGTCTTTGAAACTCGGGATGGTGTCGGCGATCAGTTCGCGAATGCGCCCGTAATCGGCTACCAGCCAGTTCCAGTCCACCGGTTGGCTGCCCAAAGTCGCGGCAGCGATGCCGGCGATGATCGACGGCTCCGAGCGCATCTGGTTCGACAGCGGCTGCAACTGGCCGTTGGAAGCGTGGACCATACTGAACGAGTCTTCCACGGTCACCGCTTGCGGGCCTTCGGTCTGAATGTCGATGTCGGTACGGCCCAGGCACGGCAGGATCAGCGCGTCTTTACCGTGAGCGAGGTGGCTGCGGTTGAGTTTGGTGCTGATCTGCACTGTCAGGTCGCAGTTGCGCAGCGCTTCGAAGGTGCGCGAGCTGTCCGGCGTGGCCTGGGCAAAGTTGCCGCCCAAGCCGATGAACACCTTGGCGCGACCTTCGGCCATCGCATGGATTGCCTCGACCACGTTGTGACCGTTATGACGCGGCACCTTGAACTGGAAGCGACGCTCCAGCGAATCGAGGAACGCCACCGGTGGACGCTCGTTGATGCCCATGGTGCGGTCGCCCTGCACGTTGCTGTGACCACGCACCGGGCACAGACCGGCGCCAGGTTTGCCGATATTGCCGCGCAGCAGCATCAGATTGGCGATTTCCTGAATGGTCGGCACCGAATGACGGTGCTGGGTGATGCCCATGGCCCAGCACATGATCACGTTCTTGCCTTTGGCGTACATGCGCGCTGCTTGCTCGATCTCGACCAGGGTCAGGCCCGATTGCTCGACGATCTGCTCCCACGATGTATCGTCGACCGTGGCGAGGTACTCCAGCACGTTGGCGCTGTGAGCATTGAGGAAATCATGGTCGAACACCGCCGGCTCGCCCGCCTTCTGCGCATCGCGTTCCCATTGCAGGAGGAACTTGGCCATGCCGCGCAGCACCGCCATGTCGCCGCCGAGTGCCGGGCGGAAGTACGCAGTGTTGGTCGGCTTGTCGCCGTTGGTGAGCATTTCGATGGGGTGCTGGGGATGCTGAAAACGCTCCAGACCGCGCTCTTTCAGCGGATTGATGCACACCACCTGGGCGCCGCGTTTCACCGCTTCACGCAACGGTTCGAGCATGCGCGGATGGTTGGTGCCAGGGTTCTGGCCCCAGACGAAAATCGCGTCGGCGTGTTCGAAGTCGTCGAAGGTCACTGTGCCTTTGCCGACGCCGACACTCTGCGCCAACGCCACGCCGCTGGCCTCGTGGCACATGTTCGAACAGTCAGGGAAATTGTTGGTGCCGTAAGCCCGCACGAACAGTTGATACAGATACGCCGCTTCGTTGCTGGCACGCCCCGAGGTGTAGAACTCTGCCTGATCCGGGCTCGGCAGATTGCGCAGGTGCTTGCCGATCAGAGCGAAGGCATCTTCCCAACTGATCGGCTTGTAGCGATCGGACTCGGCGTCGTAGACCATCGGCTCGGTCAGGCGACCCTGATATTCCAGCCAATAATCGCTTTGTTCCAACAGGGAAGTGACGCTGTGCTTGGCGAAGAATTTCGCGTCGACGCGACGCTTGGTCGCTTCCCAGTTCACCGCTTTGGCGCCGTTCTCGCAGAACTTGACCATGCCGCTCTCCGGCGAATCACCCCAAGCGCAACCCGGGCAGTCGAAGCCGCCGTTCTGGTTGGTCTTGAGCATCATGCGCAGGTTTTTCAGGGCGTTGTCGCTGGTCAGCCACGCCTGGGCCACACTGATCAGGGCGCCCCAGCCGCCGGCGGCACCTTTGTAAGGCTTGTAGCGCGGGACAGGTTTCTGGTCGGCTTGATGATGTTGGCTCACGCTTGATTCTCCATCGCGGGGCTGTACACCCGCGGCGCACTCTTCTGCGGCAGGTGGATGAGATTGAGGTTGTGGCGCCGGGCCCATTGCACGGCCAGGCCGGTAGGCGCCGACAGGCTGACCAGGGTCTGGATGCCGGCACGCAAGACTTTCTGGATCAATTCGAGGCTGCAACGGCTGGTGACGATCGCCAGCCCGCCCTCTGTGGATATCTTCTGGCGGATCAGTCCGCCGATCAGCTTGTCCAGCGCGTTATGCCGACCGATGTCTTCACGACCGAGCAGCAGTTCACCACTGGCGTTCATGAACACCGCCGCATGCACCGCGCCGCAGTGCTGACCGAGCGGCTGAAAAGCGCCGATGCGCTGGCGCAAACCGTCGAGCCATTCGATCGGTGGCAAGGCTGCGCCCGGCAATACCTTGAGATCAGGCAGTGCCTGTTCGACCGCTTCGACGCCGCACAGTCCGCAGCCGCTGGTGCCGGCCAACTGCCGACGCTGCTGTTTGAGGTTCCAGAACGCGCGGTTGGCAATGGTCACTTGCGCGTATTGCGCCGAGCCTGCGCCTGTCAGTTGCAGATCGTAGATATCGCTGGCGTCTTCGATGATGCCGCTGCCGAGGCTGAAGCCGACAATGAAGTCTTCCAGATCGGTCGGGGTCACCAGCATCACCGCCTGGCTGATGCCGTTGTAGGCGATCGCCAACGCGACTTCCTCGGCCAGCGCGGTGCTGGCCGATGCCTCAAAGGGTAGATCGCTGTAGCTGTAGGTCTGGCTGGCGGCTGGCGCGGGCGTTTCAATTGCTGGCGCCGCGCAGGCTGGACGCTTGGCGTTCATGGCATCACCGACGGTTTGATCTAGGTCAAGACTAGGCGCGGCAAGTTGTCGCGTCTAATCGCTATTACCGATCTACCGATAGATGCCGTCGATCAAGCGTCTTTTGACGATTTCTGATAAATCGCGAAACAGGCTTCTGCCAGCGCTGAACGCGGCGCGCCACGGCGCATGATCAGGCCCAGCGGGGCGAGGGTGTGGGCATTTTCGATCGGTTGCAGGCGCAGGTGATCGGCGAGGGTTTCCGCGCCGCCATCAAGGGGCATGATTGCGCAGCAAAAGCCGCCGTGGACTGCTTGCAGCAGTTGATGCACGGCGTCGGTTTGCAACAGCGGCTGCGGCGTCAGGCCACGGCTGTGGAAGTTGTGGTCGATGGACTGGCGAAAATGCATGCCGCTGGTAAGCATGCACAGCGGCAGTTCGATCAGCGATTCCCAGCTCAGGGGTTCATCGCCGAAACTGAACGAGCGCTCGTCATAGAGCAGGCCCATGCGCGTCTCGTTAAAGGCCAGCGAATCGAACCGCTCGCTGTCCAGACGCTCCAGATACGAAACGCCAATGTCGATGCGGTTGTTCGCCAAGTGTTCGAGCACCTGCTCGGAGCTCAGCGACGACAGCTCGAAGCGCAGGTCCGGGTGCGCCGCGTGCAGACGTTGCATCAGCGGCAAGGGATCGAAACTCGACAGCGGCACCACGCCCAGGCGCAGCGTACCGATCAGATTGCCGCGACAGGCCGCCGCTTCCGCCTGCAAGCCGTCATAGGCTGCCAGCACCGTGCGCGCCCACGCCAGCACGCGTTCGCCCGGTGCGGTAAAGCCTTCGAAGCGCTGGCCGCGATTGACCAATGGCAGGTCGAGTTCTTCCTCGAGGCTGCGCAAGCGCATCGACAGGGTCGGCTGGGTGATGTGGCAGCGCGCGGCGGCCTGGCCGAAATGGCGGGTTTCGTCGAGGGCGATGAGGAATTTCAGTTGCTTGATGTCCATCTTCGCTCCGGGCGGTTGGCGGGGTGTGGCGATTCTACCGCCAGCGGCGCGGCAGCGTCATTGGTCGGACTGGAACCGGGTTTGGCCGGGGTGGTCTAGGCTTGGACGACTGGAACCCAAATCAAGGAGTGTGCGCTATGAGTCTGTTGAGCTTTGTGAAAGAGGCCGGTGAGAAGCTGATTGATCTGTTGACCCCAGGCAATGCCAATGCGAGTGAGCAGTTGAAGGAACATATCAGCAAGGTCGGGTTGGGCAATCCCAACGTGCAGGCGACCGTGGATGGCGACAAGGTGACGGTGACCGGTGAAGTGGCGAGCCAGGAAGAGAAGGAAAAGATTCTGCTCGCGCTGGGCAACATTGCGGGCGTAGGCAGTGTCGATGATCAGATCACGGTGACCGGACCGGTCGTCGTGGCTGCCGAGTTTGTCGAGGTCAAGGCAGGTGACACGCTCAGTGCGATCTCCCTGCGCGTCTATGGCAATGCCAACCAGTACCAGAAAATCTTCGATGCCAACAAACCGATGCTCAAGGATGTGAACAAGATCTATCCGGGACAAAAACTGCGCATTCCGAAATAACGCAATCATGTAGGAGCTGCCGAAGGCTGCGATCTTTTGACTTGGACTTTAAAAAAAGCAGATCAAAAGATCGCAGCCTGCGGCAGCTCCTACAGGGGTCAAAGCCCTGCAATCAAATCGCGGTAATCCTCGACTGCGGCAAACTCCGCTGTGTCCTTCGGCCCTTTGCGGCTGTCCGGTTCTTTCACCGCCAGCAAGTGCGCCACGCCAAAATCCCGCGCACTGCGCAGGATCGGCAAGGTGTCGTCGATAAACAGGCTGCGCGCCGGATCAAAACCTATGTCCGCCTGCAAGGCATCCCAGAACTGCGGGTTCTCCTTGGGATAACCATAGTCATGCGAACTGATCAGCCGCTCGAAGTACGCTGCCAGTTCAATCCGTTCCAGTTTCAACGACAGCGAATCGCGGTGCGCATTGGTGATCATGATCACCCGTTTGCCGGCGCGTTTGATTGCGCCGAGAAAGGTATCGGCATCGGCGCGCAGGGCGATCAAGTGGGCAGTTTCCTGTTTCAGTTCACGCACCGACAATTTCAGTTCTGCGCTCCAGAAATCCAGGCAGTACCACTGCAACTGGCCAGCGTGGCGCTCGAACAACGGCTGCAATTCCAGCTCGGCCATGGCCCGGCTGATGCCGTGCAGTTCGGCGTAGCGTTGGGGCAGGTGTTCGAGCCAGAAATGGTTGTCGAAGTGCAGATCCAGCAGCGTGCCGTCCATGTCGAGCAGAACGGTATCGATGTCGGACCACGGTAAAGAAGGCATGGCAACGTCTCGAACGGTGAAAAGATATCCGACGCAAACAATCGGGAAAGCCGCGTTATAGTAGCGCGTTCACGCCAAGGAGCTTTGCATGCGCCAGAAACCCACCGTACTCGCCCGCGAGATCGTCGCCACCAGTCGCCTGTTTCGCGTCGAAGAACTCAAGCTGCGATTTTCCAATGGCGTGGAGCGCACTTACGAGCGTCTGGTCGGCAAGGGTGCGGGCTACGGCGCGGTGATGATCGTCGCGATGCTTGATGCCGAACACGCAGTGTTGATCGAGGAATACTGCGGCGGCACCGACGAGTACGAACTGTCTCTGCCCAAAGGCCTGATCGAGCCGGGCGAAGACGTGCTGGCGGCCGCTGAGCGGGAACTCAAGGAAGAGGCCGGTTATGGCGCACGTCAACTGGAACATCTGACCGAGCTGTCGCTGTCGCCCGGTTACATGAGCCAGAAAATCCAGGTGGTGCTGGCCACCGACCTGTATGAAGAGCGGCTGGAAGGTGATGAACCGGAGCCGATGCGGGTCGACAAGGTCAACCTGCGCGAACTGTCGGCACTGGCGCAGAATCCGCAATTTTCCGAGGGCCGCGCCTTGGCTGCGCTGTATCTGACCCGCGACCTGCTGAGCCAGCGCGGGGTGTTCAGCTATGAGTGAGACGTCGATGAATTTTCCCCATCCGCTGATGGCACCTGTGGTTGCGCTGGCTTTACAGGCTGGCGAGGCGATTCTGCCGTTCTGGCGCGCCGGCGTTGAAGTCACGGCCAAGTCCGATGATTCGCCGGTCACGGCCGCCGACCTGGCCGCCCATCACCTTATCGTTGCCGGGCTGACGGCGCTGGATCCGAGCATTCCGGTGCTGTCCGAAGAGGACGCCGACATCCCGCAAAGCGTGCGCGCCGGTTGGCAACGCTGGTGGCTGGTGGATCCGCTGGACGGTACCAAGGAGTTCATCAGCGGTAGCGAGGAATTCACCGTCAACATCGCGCTGATCGAAAATGGCCGGGTGGTGTTTGGTGTGGTGACGATGCCGACCAACGGTCGTTTTTATGTCGGCGGCGCCGGATTTGGAGCCTGGCGTGGCGACGAGGGCGGTACGCCGACGGCGATTCAGGTGCGCGATGTGCCTGCGCCGGGCGAGGCGTTTACTGTGGTGGCCAGCCGTCGACATTCAAGTCCCGAGCAAGAGCGTTTGCTGGCCGGGTTGAGCGCGAGCCTTGGTGAGTTGCAACTGGCCAATATCGGCAGTTCCTTGAAGTTCTGTCTGTTGGCCGAAGGTGCTGCTGATTGCTATCCGCGACTGGCGCCGACTTCGCAGTGGGACACGGCGGCAGCGCAGGGCGTGCTGGAAGGGGCGGGGGGCGAGGTGCTGGATTTGAAGGGTGAAGCGTTCAGTTATCCGCCGCGAGAATCGCTGTTGAACGAGTTCTTTCTGGCGCTGCCGGCGAAGGCTGCGTGGCGCGGACGGTTGTTGGAGTTGGCCCGAGGCTAACTGCCTGATCCGCAATTCCCCTCACCCCAGCCCTCTCCCCCAGGAGAGGGAGCCGACCGAGTTGTCTGGCGCTATGCATCGACCTGGAGAATCGAGTCGATTGTGGATTCGGCGAAGCAGTTTCAGGTCGACGTAAATCTGTAGCATCCCCGTATCGGTTCCCTCTCCCTCGGGAGAGGGCTAGGGTGAGGGGCTGTTGATCTTCAACGGTGCAAAACGTACTGCCCGGTAAATCTCACCGCCTCGTCCTCACTTCCCGCATTCAGTATCCGCGTATCCAGCGTCAGCCGCGCCCGTCCATAACGCCGATACATCGCCACAAAGCGTTTCCACACCGCGGCCTCCGGCGCCGGGCAAATGGCCATGGCGTCTCCCGTCACCGGCAGCGGATAACTGATCTGCCCTTCCTGAATGACGATATGTCCGTCGGCAATCCCTTCTTCCTTCAAACGTAAATGCAACCAGCCCCAACCGGCCAGCACCGCTGCGCAATACAGGCTGCCGCCAAACATGGTGCTCTTGTGATTGACGTTGGGCGCGAGCGGCAGGTGCAGGCTCAGTTGCTGCTCGCGCCACTCAAGCACCTCGAGGCCCATTTCGGCGGTCAGCGGAATGTCGTGATGCAGCACCGTTTGCAGGTATTCGCTTTCGCTGCTCATTCGTTGTCTTCCCCGTGGCTGCTGTCGCCGAAATTCAGACCGTGTTTGCGCAGCTTGTCATGCAGGGTCTTGCGCGGAATACCCAGAGCTTCGGCGAGGCTGCGCACCGAGCTGTGCGAGCGCGCCAGTTCGGCGGCTATCAACGATTTTTCGAAGTTTTCGACTTGCTCGCTGAGGCCGCCGCTGACCACTTCTACAGGCGCGCCGCCGCTGCCATCAGCGCTGTTGTCCAGTGCCAGTTCAAGGCCGAGGGCGAAGCGTTCGGCGGCATTTTGCAGTTCACGTACATTGCCTGGCCAAGTGTGGCGCAGCAGCAGGGCGCGGTGTGCCGGTTGCAGCTCGTGGGGCGGCAAGCCGTGACGGGCGCTGGCTTCATCGGCGTAATGCTGGAACAACACCAGTGCGTCTTCGCCGCGTTCGCGCAACGGCGGGATGCGCAGCGGCGCGACGTTGAGGCGGTAATACAAGTCGGCGCGGAAGCGGCCCTGATCCGCCGCCTGGCGCAGGTCTTCCTTGGTCGCGGCGATGACGCGGATGTCCAGCGGGATCAACTGATTGCCGCCCAGGCGCTCGACGACCCGCTCCTGGAGCATGCGCAGCAGTTTCACTTGCACGTCCATGCTCATGCTTTCGATTTCGTCGAGAAACAGCGTGCCGCCATTAGCAAATTCAAATTTACCGATGCGACGTTTCTGCGCCCCGGTGAAGGCGCCGGGCTCGTGACCGAACAGTTCGCTTTCCACCACCGATTCCGCCAGGGCGCCGGCGTTGATCGCTACGAACGGACCGTTGCGGCGGCTCGACAAGTCGTGCAGCGCGCGGGCCACGACTTCTTTGCCGGCACCGGTTTCGCCGAGGATCAGCACGTCGGCCTTGGTCGCCGCCAGCGCGCCGATCTGCTCACGCAGGCGCAGCATCGGCGTCGAATGGCCGACCAGCCGCGCGCTCAATTCGTTGCGGTCGCTCAAGGCCAGACGCAGGCTGCGGTTGTCCAGCACCAGCCGCCGTAGCGCGAGGGCGCGACGGACGCTGTCGAGCAGTGCATCGCTGGCAAAGGGTTTTTCCAGAAAGTCGTAAGCGCCGGCGCGCATCGCCTGCACCGCCAGCGGTACGTCGCCATGGCCAGTGATCAGCAGCACCGGCAACTCGGGATCCTGTGCGTGCAATTCACTGAGCAGCTCGAGGCCGTCCATGCCCGGCATGCGAATGTCGCTGACCACCACACCTGGCCAGTCACGCTCAAGCTGTGCGGCGAGGCCCTTGGCTTCGGACAGCGGCAGAATTTTCAGGCCGGCCAGGTCCAGGGTCTGGCCGAGAGCCTGGCGCAAGTGCGGATCGTCGTCGATCAACACTACCTGGATGCGATTGTCGATGGTCATGCACTTCGATCCTCGGACGGTTGCAGGCTGACTCCGGGCGCGCCGGCGCGCAGGCGCAGGGTAATCAGGGCACCGCCTTGTTTGTGGTTGGCGAACGACAGCTCGCCACCAAATGCGCGCATCAGCGTTTCACAAATGGCCAGTCCCAGACCCAGACCCTGTGTGCGGGTCTTAGTGGTGTAAAAGGGCTCGCTGGCGCGGCCAAGAGCTTCCATGCAGAACCCGGGGCCGTTGTCGCGAATGTATAGATTGACGCCGTCGGCGGTGGCTTCGGCACTCAGCCACAGCTTGCGCGGCGGGCCTTTTTCGGTGAGCGCATCGAGGGCGTTGGCCAGCAGGTTGCCGAGAACCTGGCGCAATCGGGTTTCGCCGGCCTCGACCCACAGCGTCGCGGCGGGCAGGTCGCGAATCAGTTCGACTTCCATGCTGCGCCGACGTTTGGCGAGTAATGCCAGCGCATCGTCCAGCGCCGGTTGCAGAGCGACGCTTTCCGGTGCGTGGCGATCGCGCCGAGCGAAGGCACGCAAATGGGCGATGATCGAGGCCATGCGCCCGGTCAGTTCGCTGATCAGCTTGAGGTTGCCGCGCGCGTCCTCGGTGCGCTGATGATCGAGCAGCACTTCGGCGTTTTCCGCATAACTGCGAATCGCTGCCAGCGGTTGATTGAGTTCGTGGCTGATACTCGCCGACATGGTCCCCAGTGCCGACAATTTGCCGGCCTGAACCAGATCGTCCTGAGCGCGCACCAGCTCCTGCTGCGCCTGCTCACGCTCGAGCACTTCCTGTTTCAAACGCCGGTTGAGACCTTCCAGATCGCTGGTACGTTCGGCCACCCGGCCTTCCAGTTCGCGGCGGGCCTTGGCTTCGAAGGCGATGCGCTCCAGATAGTGCCGGCGACGCTGCATCATCAAACCCACCAGCAGCATCACCACCAACAGTGTGGCGCCGCCGATCGCGACCACCGTGCGCACCGGACGATCGATCAGCGTGCGCGGGGCGAGGATGCTCACGCTCCAGCCGGTCTCGGCGATGTCGTGGGTCTGCGTCAGCCAGGCGTCGGGGCTCAGGTTCAGCGGCCTGGGTTCACGGGTCGGATAGGGCTGGATCGCAGTGATCGCGGTGCGCTCGGCATCGCTCAACTCGCGAGTGGAGCGGAAACGCCATTCCGGGCGCGACGTCAGGATGACCACGCCGTTATGGTCGGTCACCAGCAGTTGTTCCGGGGTTTTGCCCCACAGGCTTTCCGTGTGGTCGAGGTCAACCTTGATCACCAGCACGCCGATGATTTTCTCGCCGCTGCGCACAGCCGCAGCGAAGAAATAACCGCGCTTGGCCGAGGTGGTGCCGAGGCCGAAGAAGCGTCCGAGGCGCCCGGCCATGGCTTCACTGAAATACGGGCGGAAGGCGAAGTTGCGGCCGACGAAGCTGTCGCGTTTGTCCCAGTTCGACGCCGCCAGTGTCTGGCCGGAGGTGTCCATCAGATACATGACTTCAGCGCCGGTCTGCGCAGCGATGTTATTCAGCAGGCGATTGGCGTTGCCTTGGGTCACGCCGTCGTCCGGCGCACCGAGCACTGCGCGCAGGGCCGGCAGATCGCCGAGAATCTGCGGCAACACTTCATAGCGATGCAGGGTGCCGAGCAGGTTGGCGACGTAGAGATCGAGGGTCTGGCGATTCTGCCCGGCGAGTTCGCTGCGGTAATAGCGCTCGGCAAGATGTTCCAGCGGCCACAGCAGCGGCGCCAGGCACAGGGCCAACAGCGCGAGGCTGCGCCAGCGGGGTCTGCGGGGAAGCGGTGGTTTCATGTGCCGGATACGCCTGTAGGGACAGGCGCATTATGCCCGGCCTCAGGCGAAGACGTCAGCGTCCTTGAGCAGCGCAGCCGCCTGGTCCTTGGCCGACAGCTTCGGCGCTTCGTCCAGTTGCCAGTCGATGCCCAGCGCCGGGTCGTCCCAGCGAATGCTGCGCTCGGAGGACGGGTCGTAATAGTTGGTGGTCTTGTAGAGAAATTCGGCGAACTCGCTCAGCACCACGAAACCGTGAGCGAAACCTTCCGGTACCCACAGCTGGCGATGGTTTTCCGCCGACAGGCGCACCGCCACCGACTTGCCGAAATGCGGCGAACTGCGACGGATGTCCACCGCCACATCAAGCACTTCACCCGCGGTCACGCGAACCAGTTTGCCCTGGGTGTTCTGCAACTGGTAATGCAGGCCACGCAGCACGCCTTTTTGCGAGCGCGAATGGTTGTCCTGCACAAATTGCGTATCCAGACCGGTGGCGTCCTGAAACGCTTTGGCATTGAAACTCTCGTAGAAAAAACCGCGCTCGTCGCCGAACACCTTGGGTTCGATGATCAGAACACCGGGCAGATCGGTGGTGATGACATTCATGAGGATTTCCATAGACAGGTGTGAATGGCCGACATTCTTGCGCAAAGTGCTGCAGGGCGCGAGCGTTCGGTTTGAATTGGGCCGTTCAGTCACGCTGGGGGTTGCGTAACCGCCAAGGCAATGGCGATATAAGCGCCTAATAAAATTTCAGGGGTCGTTTCATGCCGCTCGCCACGTTGATTCATCGCGCCAGTTTGCCCGGTCCGCAGGTTTCAGAGGCGCAGGCGCTGCAATGGCTGGCCGAACATTACGGGCTCAGCGGCACGTTGCAGGCGCTGGGCAGCCAGCAGGATCTGAATTACCGCGTCGACAGCGCAAATGGGCGCTTCGTGTTGAAAGTCTGTCGTGGCGACTACGCTCTTGTGGAACTGCAAGCCCAGCACGCAGGCCTCAATTATCTGGCCGAGCACTCGGCGATCAAGGTGCCGCGCGTCATCGCAGCCAATAACGGTGCGGATCTGTTGTCGTTGCAAGCCAATGGCGAAACGGTGCATGTGCGGTTGTTGGAGTACATCGACGGGCAGCCGTTGACCGATTTCGATCATCTTGGCCAGGACGTGGTTGCCGGGTTTGGCCGACTCTGTGGCGAGATGGATCTGGCGCTCGCAGGCTTCGATCACCCGGGCCTTGAACGCACCTTGCAGTGGGACGCGCGTCACGCCAACGCTTTGATCAGTCATCTGTTGCCGGTGATCTCGGACGTGCAGCAGCGTGCGGTGATCAGCGCTGCCGCCGAGCAGGCCGAGCGCCGTTTGCAGCCGCTGCTGGACAAGCTGCCGGTGCAGGCGATTCACATGGATATCACCGATGACAACGTCGTCTGGGCGCGTGATGCCCAGCGGCATTGGCAATTGCAGGGGGTGATCGACTTCGGTGATCTGGTGCGCACCTGGCGCATCACTGATTTGTCCGTGACCTGTGCGGCTTTGCTGCATCACGCCGATGGCGATCCGTTTGTCATCCTGCCGGCGGTCAAGGCGTATCACGCGGTCAATCCGTTGCAGTACGCAGAACTGCAAGCGCTGTGGCCCTTGATCGTGGCGCGGGCGGCGGTGCTGGTGCTCAGTGGCGAGCAACAGGTGAGCATCGATCCCGCCAATACTTATAGCCGCGACAATCTCAGCCACGAGTGGGAAATCTTCCGCGTCGCGACCTCGGTGCCACTGGAGCTGATGGAAGCGGCGATTCTCACCGCCGTGGGACAGACCGTGCCGGAGGCTGAAAACACAGAATTTGCACCATTGTTGCCCGGGCTGGTCGGGCGTGAATTTGCGCTGATCGATCTGGGCGTGTTGAGTCCGCATTTCGAAGCGGGCAATTGGGAGCAGCCGGGCATTGATCAGCGCTTGCTGACAGAAGCCGCAGCGGTGCATGGGCTGGCGGCGACGCGTTATGGCCAGTACCGCTTGTCACGCACCCGCCCGGACAGTGCGACTGAACCGGATACGTTCCCGTTGCATGTTGAATTGCGTGTGCCGACCGGAACCGAAGTTCAAGCACCGTTCGCCGGCGTTCTGAATCAAGCGGTAAACGGGGCGCTGCAACTCGATGGCCCGCAGTTCAGCGTTCGCCTGTGGGGCGTGACGGCAGTTCTTGGCCATGGCGCGGCACTGGATCGAGGCCAGAAGCTCGGTGCGGTCACGGGGCGGCTGCTCGTGCAGATGTGCCGGGGAGCAGAACTCGACGCGCCGCTGTTCTGCACGCCGTCGCGTGCATCCGCATGGCAGGCGGTGTGCCCGTCGCCGGCGACGTTGCTCGGGCTGGCCTGCGACGCCGAGCCTGAGCTGGACGCGCAAACCCTGCTTGAACGCCGCGATGCCAGTTTCGCCCGCACGCAAAAACACTATTACGTTGACCCGCCACGTATTGAACGCGGCTGGCGCAATCACCTGATCGACATGCACGGCCGATCCTATCTGGACATGCTCAACAACGTCGCGGTTCTCGGCCATGGTCACCCTCGGATGGCGGCGGTCGCGGCGCGGCAGTGGTCGTTGCTCAATACCAATTCGCGCTTCAACTATGCGGCGGTGGCCGAGTTTTCCGAGCGCTTGCTCAAGCTGGCGCCGAAGGGCATGGATCGCGTGTTCCTGGTCAACAGTGGCAGCGAGGCCAATGACCTGGCGATTCGTCTGGCCTGGGCCTACAGCGGCGGGCGCGACATGATCAGCGTGCTCGAGGCGTATCACGGCTGGACGGTCGGCGCCGATGCGGTTTCGACATCGATTGCCGACAACCCCAAGGCGCTGGAAAGTCGCCCGGACTGGGTTCACCCAGTGCCAGCGCCGAACACGTATCGCGGCGAGTTCCGTGGCGCCGATTCGGCGCCGGATTACGTGCGCAGCGTCGAGCATCATCTGCAAAAACTGGCCGAGCAGAAGCGGCAACTGGCCGGTTTCATCTGCGAGCCGGTCTACGGCAATGCCGGAGGTATTTCTTTACCGCCGGGCTATTTGCCGCAGGTGTATGAAAAGGTCCGCGCGCAGGGCGGGGTGTGCATCGCTGACGAAGTGCAGGTCGGTTACGGGCGCATGGGCCACTTTTTCTGGGGCTTCGAAGAGCAGGGCGTGGTGCCGGACATCATCACCATGGCCAAAGGCATGGGTAACGGCCAGCCACTTGGCGCGGTGATCACCCGCCGGGAAATCGCCGAGGCGCTGGAGGCCGAAGGTTATTTCTTCTCGTCGGCGGGCGGCAGTCCGGTCAGTTGCCAGATCGGCATGGCGGTGCTGGATGTGATGGAGGAGGAAAAGCTCTGGGAAAACGCCCAGGTCGTCGGCGGTTACTTCAAGGCGCGCCTGGAAGCGTTAATCGATAAACATCCGCTGGTCGGCGCGGTACACGGCTCCGGGTTTTATCTGGGGCTGGAGCTGATCCGCAATCGGCAGACGCTGGAGCCGGCAACCGCCGAGACAGCGTTGCTGTGTGACCGCCTGCGCGAGTTGGGGATCTTCATGCAGCCGACGGGCGATGACTTGAACATCCTCAAGATCAAGCCACCGATGGTGACGTCGCGCCAGAGCGTGGATTTCTTCGTCGAAATGCTGGATCGGGTGTTGAGCGAAGGCCTGTAAGCAAGGCACATCCCCTGTGGGAGCGAGCCTGCTCGCGAAAGCTGTGTATCAGTCGCCACATGCGGTGACTGACGCAGCGCATTCGCGAGCAGGCTCGCTCCCACATTTGTTTTCGGTCTTAAGTTCGATTTCTATCGATTTAATTAGCGTTAAAGCGGATAGATTAATGATTTATAGCTTTTAAAGCCGATATTTATCGGTTATAAATTCGCCATTGCTCCGGCATGGCGATCTCTTGTCCGGTGCGCGCGTTTTCTTTTCGGTTGAATTCTTCGACCGTCAAAGCACTAGCCCGGAGATGATTCATGAGCCGTATCGTTACCGTCGCCGCCACGCAGATGGCCTGTTCGTGGGACCTGGAAGCCAACCTCGAAACCGCTGAAAGACTGGTCCGTGAAGCCGCCGGCAAAGGCGCGCAGATCATCCTCATCCAGGAACTGTTCGAGGCACCGTACTTCTGCCAGAAGCCCAATCCGGATTACCTGCAACTGGCAACGACGGTTGAAGAAAACGTCGCCATCAAGCATTTCCGGAAAATTGCCAAAGAGCTGCAAGTGGTGCTGCCGATCAGCTTCTACGAACTGGCCGGGCGTGCACGCTTCAACAGCATCGCGATCATCGACGCCGACGGCAGCAACCTCGGGATTTATCGTAAAAGCCACATTCCGGACGGCCCGGGCTATCACGAGAAGTATTACTTCAACCCGGGGGACACCGGCTTCAAGGTGTGGAATACCCGTTACGCGAAAATCGGCGTCGGCATCTGCTGGGACCAGTGGTTCCCGGAAGCGGCGCGCAGCATGGCCCTGCAAGGCGCGGAAATTCTCTTTTATCCAACCGCGATCGGCAGCGAGCCGCACGACAAGACCATTTCTTCGCGCGACCACTGGCAGCGAGTGCAGCAGGGCCATGCCGGCGCCAACCTGATGCCGCTGGTTGCCAGCAACCGCATCGGCAATGAAGAGCAGGACGGCTACGACATCACCTTCTATGGCTCTTCGTTCATCGCCAACCAGTTCGGCGAAAAAGTGCAGGAGCTGAATAAAACCGAAGAAGGTATTCTTGTGCACACGTTCAACCTCGACGAGCTGGAACATATTCGCAGCGCGTGGGGTTCATTCCGCGACCGCCGGCCGAATCTGTACGGCGCGTTGAAAACCCTCGACGGTTCCCTGGAGTCCTGATGACCACATTGAAAAGTACCCCGCGCGCCGACGGCTTCTACATGCCGGCCGAGTGGGCGCCACAAACCCAGACCTGGATGATCTGGCCCGAGCGCCCGGACAACTGGCGTCTGGGTGGCAAACCGGCGCAGGCCGCGCACGCCACAGTGGCCAAAGCCATCGCCCGCTTCGAGCCGGTGACCGTTGCCGTCTCCGCCGGCCAATACGAAAACGCCCGCGCGCGCCTCGATGTGCCGAATATCCGCGTGGTGGAAATGTCCAGCGACGATGCCTGGGTTCGTGACAGCGGCCCGACCTTCGTTATCAATAACCATGGCGAAGTGCGCGGTGTGAACTGGGATTTCAACGCCTGGGGCGGTTTCGATGGCGGCCTGTATGCACCGTGGAACCGTGATTCGCAGGTCGGCGGCAAGATCCTCGAGATCGAACGCAGTCCACGTTACCGCACCGAAGGTTTCGTGCTCGAAGGCGGTTCGATTCATGTCGATGGCGAAGGCACGCTGATCACCACTGAAGAATGCCTGCTCAACCGCAATCGCAACCCGCACCTGAGCCGCGAAGAAATCGAAGCCGTACTCAGCGACAACCTGTCTGTGGACAAGATCATCTGGTTGCCGGATGGCTTGTTCAACGATGAAACCGACGGCCATGTGGATAACTTCTGCTGCTACGTGCGTCCGGGCGAAGTGCTGCTGGCGTGGACCGATGATCCGCAGGATCCGAACTACCCGCGCTGCCAGGCCGCAATGAAAGTGCTGCAAAGCAGCACCGACGCCAAGGGCCGCCCGTTCACGGTGCACAAAATGCCGATTCCGGGGCCGCTCTATGCGACCGAAGAAGAATGCGCCGGGGTCGATCCGGTGGACGGTTCGCAGGAGCGCAACCCTTCCTTGCGCCTGGCCGGCTCCTACGTGAACTTCCTGATCGTCAACGGCGGCATCATCGCGCCGAGCTTCGACGACCCGATGGATGCCCCGGCCAGGGAAATTCTGCAGAAGCTGTTCCCGCAGCACGAAGTGGTGATGGTGCCGGGCCGTGAACTGTTACTGGGTGGCGGCAATATTCACTGCCTTACCCAACAGCAGCCAGCGCCGCACAAAGAGTGAGTTGAGTCGTAACAGCTTGAGTTGATTAACAAATCAGTCAGGCAATGATTAGCTCGCTACCCATGAAAGCAAGCCCGCAGCCCGTCAGGACCGCGGGCTTGTTTGTATCCGCCGGTCCACATTCGAGTCGCCTTGGCATAGCTCTTGTATTGCTCCTGATGCACTAGGGAGGGAGGGGAACTTCAACAGTTCTGTCACAAACCTTGGATAACGTAGCCGCTCACGAACGGGGAGAGAGCGCTGAAATGAACGCCGAAGTGAACGTAATCAGCGAGCGGACTGTGCATCCCATGGCCGTCAACGGCGAATCGCTCCAGCTTGTCGCGCACTGGTTGAAGTCCAATGGAACGCGTCAGATCAGAGAACCTGATCCGCGCCGGATGATGATCGAGCGCTACCCCGCTGGCCTGTTCAGCGAGGCCGAGCTGGAAGCCTTGTGGGATGTGATGGAAGGATAGGAACAACAGGGATTGGTCAAAAAGCGCTGCCGGGATGGCGGCGCTTTTTTTGGCCTGATTTTTATCCACAGGCTTTCAAAGGTGGGAGCGAGCCTGCTCGCGAAGGCGTCAGCACTGCCAATGACTTTGTTAACTGATCCAGCGCTTCCAGAGCAGGCTTGCTCCCACAGTTCAGAACTCCCTGTTTAATCCGTTTTTTCTGCAACAGCCCAGCAAAAAAAATACGTTTCTTAGACGTTTTTCGCCTATTTAAAGACGATTCTTGAAATTGACACACAGTTCAGGGCGCGGCTACGATTCGGCCCAACGCCTGTGGCTAACCGCCATGACTCAAAATAAGGAGCAGGCCCGCCAGGACGTTACGTCGGCGGGCTTTTTTGTTTCGGGGTGAATACAAGAGTGCAGAAAGCGCCGTTTCAGCCGTTCGACACAGCGCGTTTCAACCCGTAATAAGGAAAACAAAATGTTGAACAAGCGAATCAGTCTGATCGCACTGGGGATGTTGAGTGCTACACAGGCCATGGCTAACGACCAGGCCGAATCCAAGGGTTTCGTTGAAGACAGCAGCCTTAAAGTGCTGTTGCGCAACGCCTACATCAATCGTGATTACAAAGACGGTAACAAGGACAAGGCCGAATGGGGCCAAGCGGCCATCGGTACGTTCTCGTCGGGCTTCACCCAAGGCACCGTTGGTGTCGGCGTGGACGCTTTCGGTCTGTACGCATTGCGCCTGGACGGCGGCAAGGGCCGTAGCGGCGCCGGCGGCATCGACTTCTTCAGGCAGGAAAATGATGGTCGCGCGAACCACGACATTGCCAAGGGCGGTGCTGCGGTCAAGTTCCGTGTGTCCAACACTGTACTGACCTACGGCGACCAGATGCCGGCCCTGCCGGTGCTGAGCTACGACAACGTGCGTCTGCTGCCGGAAAGCTATACCGGTACTTTGATCACCTCCCGTGAGATCAAAGGCCTGGAATTGAACGCCGGTCGCTTCACCGCCGAATCGCGCAAGAGCGATGAAGGCCGTGACAGCGGCGGTCTGAAGTCGATCAACGTGTTGGGCGGCAGCTATCAGTTCACCGAAAACTTCAAAGGCGCGCTGTACGCCTCCGACGTTGAGGACGTCTTGAAGAAACAGTACGTGAACGCCAACTATGTGATTCCGTTCAACAAGGATCAGTCGCTGACCCTGGATTTCAACGGCTATCGCACCAAGCTGGACAGCTCGTACGTACGCGAAAACACCGTACCGGGCGAAAGCATCGTCACCGGTCGCGACAACAAGATCTGGAGCCTGGCAGCCACCTTCGCCACCGGCCCGCACTCGTTCACCGTGGCGCACCAGCGTTCCACCGGCGACAGCAACCTCGGTTATGCCTACGGCGGCTACCAGAAAGATCAGGGCCGTGTCGGCGACGGTGGTAACTCCATCTATCTGGCCAACTCCTACTGGTCTGACTTCAACGCCGAAGACGAACGCAGCTGGCAGCTGGGTTACGGTCTGGACTTTGGTTCGTTCGGCGTTCCGGGTCTGAGCTACAACTTCGCTTACGTGCGCGGCGACAACATCACCACGTCCACCAGCGAAGGCGGCACCGAGCGCGAAATTTTCAACCAGTTCAAGTACGTCGTGCAGAGTGGCCCGGCCAAAGACCTGAGCGTGAAGTTGCGCAGCTCGATCCTGCGGGTGTCGCAGAAATCCAGCGAGTACAACGTCAGCGGTAACGAGCTGCGTGTATTCGTGGACTATCCGATCAACATCTTCTGATGATCGATCCGCTGTAAGAAAAATGAGAAAACCCCGATTCGTTCGGGGTTTTTTTTCGCCGGTTTTTCAGCGAAAACCGCAAATAACCGGTGTTCTTGTCATGTAAAAGTCGTTTTTCAAGCGCTGCAGATTCCGTTTCAAGCAGTGCTTCAAATGCCTGAAATTCTTTCTCATGGACGCAAATTCTCCACCCAATAGATTAGGGCGTTCAACGCAGCGGAGAATTTGGTAATGATCGTTTTGAACAGAGAAGTGGGCGAATCGCTACGGCGCGACAAGTTTGTCAACGTCCAGGGTGGTGACTTCAATCTCTACGGTCATTTTGCCGACTTCGTCAGACTGACCAAAAGTTGGGAAAACATGGAGCCAGACAGCTACTACGGTCAGGCCGAAGCCGGCATGCGTTATCGTCGTTACAGCGACTTTGAATACAACCCGAAAACTCGCGAGCTCAAGCAACTTGAGCATCGCGCCTATGTGCAATCGAAAGAGAACAACGCTTACGTCGGTGGCGTGGTGCGCCACTTCCAGGACTTTTCCGAGGAAGTGATCTCCTCGCCGGTGATGCGCAGCCTGATCGACACCGATTTCGAAGTGTACAAAAGTGTCCTGCCGGAAGAGTTGCACGATGAAATCTGGCAGTGCCAGATCCATCAGATCCGCATCGAGATCAAACCCGGCAAACAGCTGGAAATCACTCCTGAAGGTATTCATTGCGACGGCTATCCGTTCAGCGGTGTGCACTTCTGGGGCCGCAGTAACGTAGAGGGTGCCGAGAGTCGACTGTACGACATTCACGAGCATCAACTGGCGGCGACCACCTACGAGGAAATTCTCGATACCACCTTCTTCCTCGATCGCGACATGCGCCACTACGTGACCCCGGCGCGCAATACCCACACCCATGCCATGGCGTACCGGCAGATTCTGGCGATTTCCTTCTCGCGGCCCGGGACCGCTTTCGACATTGTTCGCTAATCAGATCACCCCAATCGACGGCGTCGAGTGCTCGACGCCAGTGGTACTGCGCCGGGCCACCGCCAAGGATGCGCAACGCATGGAGCGCTTCTTCCGCCAGTTCGACGAAGTGTCGTTCTGCGAATGGCAGGACGCCAAATGCCTGCGCGGCGTGTTGATCCAGAAAACCACCACGGCGTATCTGGCGTTCGATGTGGCTGGCGAGATCGTCGGCGCGGTGCTCGGCGGCATGCTCGGCAGTCGCGGCACGATCAATCATCTGGCCGTGAGCCCGCGCTACCGCAGCCAGGGCGTGGGCCAGCGTCTGGTTGAAGCAGCGTCGTCCGACATGAAACGGGTCGGGGTGCTGCGGATGTTTCTGTTCGTCGACGATGCTAACCTCGCGGGCAAGCGATTCTGGACTGCCCAGGGTTTTTGCGAGCCTCACGGCGAACGAACATTTGAGAGGGATCTATGAATGAAAGGTCCGGCAGCGCGCCGCTGATGGCGACTCATCAGCCGTCGCGCACGTTTGCCGAAGCCAGCCCGGTGGTCGCCGGGTATTTCACCGTGTCGTTTGTCTTCGGGCTGATGGCGGTCAACGCCGGTCTGCCGATGTGGCTGCCAGTAGCGATGTGCTTGTTTGTCTATGCCGGCGCCTCGCAGTTCGCCGCGCTGGCGCTGATCTCCAGCGGCGCCTCGCTGACCACCATTGTGCTGACCACTTTCCTGATCAATGCGCGGCACATGCTGATGTCGGTGTACATGGCCAAGGCGCTGCGCGCCCTTGGTTTGAGCCGCATGGAGCGTTGGGCTTACGCCGGTGGCCTGACGGATGAATCCTTCGCCTTTCACAGCGTCAAGCTTGGCACGGGCGCACCGGTCAATGTGCGTTACCTGATCGGCTTCAACCTGTTCTGTCACACCTCGTGGGTGCTCGGCGGTCTGCTCGGTGCGGTCTGCGCGCAGTACGCGGCGCACTTGATCAAGTATCAGCTCGACTACGCGCTGACGGCGATGATGCTCTACGTGCTGGTCTCGCTGTGCAACACGCGCAACAAACTGATTGCCGCCGCTGCCGCCGTGGTCTGCATGGGTGCGCTGAGCCTGATCGGCAGTTCGCCCTTCAACGTATTTATCGCCACGTTCGTGGGCTGCGGAGTGGGTGTATGCCTGACCAAACGTTCCTGATTCTGGTGGTGGTGCTGATGATGGCGGTGACATTCCTGCCGCGCGCCTTGCCACTGCAGATCAACACCGAACACTGGCCGCCCTTCGTGGCGCGGGCGCTGGAATATCTGCCGGTGGCGATCGTCGCTGCGATCAGCCTCACACCCCTGTTGATCAAGGATCGGCAGATCCAGCTCGATCGCCCGGAATTCTATGCCGCGATTCCGACGTTGCTATGTGCGTATTTCAGCAAAAACCTCTTTCTCAGTGTGGCGGTGGGGACGGCTGCGTATATTGCGCTCGGCTCGTTCATGTAGCGGCAGATCAACGACGTCGTTCAGCGCCTGGTGCGACAGCTCCGGATTGTTTACCGCCAGGCGCACTTCGAGGAAATCCTCGAAACCGGGAAAAATCGTCAGACCGTTCTTCTGCGCCGCTTCACGCGAGACCATGCCGACCGCATCCATCTGCGTGATCAACGACAGCGTCAGGGTTTCGCTGCAGGAATAGACCATGCGCTGGCCGTTCTCGTGATTGCCCAGCCCGGCGTCGAGAAACCGCAAGAAGCTGTGGGAATACGGACAATCCTCTGCGGGACGCACCTGAAACTTGTTGCCCAGTAACGTCAGTGGATCGTTTTCCTGGCCGCAATGCGCACCGACCACCTGCACCTGCACATCCGGCAGGACGATGCTCGGCAACCCCGGGCGCTGTGGGCCGATCAACACCGCCAGATCGAAGTCCTCATTCTTCAGCTTGCTGAGGTTTTCCATCGACTCGGCGTAGCTGAATTCCATCTGGTAATCGGGAAATACTTCGATCAGGCGTCCGATCATGCGCCGGTTGAAGTCAGCCGATAACGTGTTGTTCAACGCGACCTTCAAGGGGCGCTGGCCTGGCACCTTGAGTGCCTCGACTTTTTCTTCCATCTGTCGCGTGGCGATCAGCACTCTGTCCATATACGGCGTGAGCTCGGTGCCTTGCGGCGTCAGCGTCAGACCTTTGTTGGAACGTCGAAACAAGCGGAAACCGAACTGCTCTTCGACCTTGTTCAACTGCGCGGCCAACGCCTGCACAGTCAGGCACGAATGCTCGGCTGCGGCCGACAAGGAGCCGGTCTGCACGATGCGCATGAGGTTGCGTAAGGTTCTGCTATCCATGGGTAATGCCCTCTGAAGTGGGCTGGGTATTGTTGTTTACGAGACTGCCGATCCGGCGCCATATGCCGGCTATATTCCTGTACCTGAGCATAGTTGTCGCGGATTTAGTAGCGAATTGATTTCCCTGCCGATGGCTGGAGGCTGACAGAGGATCGGGGTTTTTGGTGAAGTGGGGGTGATGAAGGTCAAAAAAGTGCGTGGTTTTGGTGCGCGGGGAGATTTTTTTCGAAGAGAAACAGCTTACATCTTCCTAGCTTTTTGCCTGCGTCATACGCAGATAGGGCTCAGGTAAAGTAACGATTCAGCTGATAGCGCCCAACAGTCAAAGGAGTTGAAATGGATGTCTGGCATGCGAGCCATGGTGGTAGATAACCACCTATCAACTTCGCATTGACCCACAAAGATCACTCCGAACACAATGCAGAGGTAGCGCTGATGTAGCTACAAAACCACGATGAGGTAATTGAAATGGCTGCACTACTGAAAACTACCGATGTGCGCTGCCGCATTGATGAGGATTTGAAAGCGCGTGCCACTGAAGTCTTGAACGCTTGCGGGCTGAGCATTAGCGACGCCATGCGACTTTTTCTGCGACAGGTTGTTGCTACTCAGGGGCTTCCCTTCGAGGTGCGAGTTCCATCGGAGAAGACGGCCCGCGCAATGATGGAAGCACGAGAAATCCGTCAGCGTTTCGACTCGATAGACGACATGCTAAGGAATGCTGATGGCGAAACAGGAGAAAACGCAAAAACGCGCTGATCGGCCTAAACAGTGTGCACAGACTTCTGAATTCAAGAAGTCTTGGGATCGTTTAGGGAGTCATTCAGAACTGTTTAAATAGCGCAGAAAAACATAAGCCGGCTTAACTCCGGCTTCTGAGCGTTTGATTGTTACGATTCGTTCATTTGTGTATCAAAACGCTAAAAAATTACAGTTATGTACTAGTCTTCAGCTAAGACAAAAAATCAGGAGGCGTCTATGCCTACCTCATCCCCAGCTCTCACCCCACGCGAACAACTCGACGCCCCCGAAGCCGGTCGCGTCGCGCTGAAGTTCTTCTTTAACCTCATGGAGCGCTGGGGCTGTAGCGCCGAGCAACAACGCACCCTGCTCGGTGGAGTCGGCAACACCACATTCTATAAATACAAACACCTGCCAAACACACGCTTGCCCCATGACACCCTCGAGCGCATCTCTTATCTGATGGGCATTCACAAGGCGCTGAGCATCATCTTCAGCAATAGCCGCGAGCGCGCCTACAAGTGGGTCAGCAGCCCGAACAACGCGGCACCGTTCAATGGCAAAACCGCGCTGGATTACATGCTGGCGGGCCGGGTGGTCGATATCGCCGATGTACGCCGCTACCTCGACGGAGTGCGCGGTTGAAAGCGCCGGCGCCGGTGGATGTGCCATGGCCGCGGGCGTATCGCATCGTCAACAGCAGCTTCCCGCCGATTGCGCTGTTCGAAGACGTCCTCGACCCCGAGGACCTCGAAGTTGCCTACGCCATCGAAGCGCTGACCAATGATCGCCTGATCGAACAGGCCGGCGTACTCGCTCGCGTACGTCCCGAAGATCGTCTGTCCGGCCCCGGTTCCAGCCCGGTGATGGCCGCGTTCACTCACGTCGGCAAACGCAGCCGTTTCAGTGACGGCACCTTCGGCGTCTATTACGCCGCCAGCAGCCAGGCTGCGGCCATCGCTGAAACCTGTTTTCACCAGGAACGCTTTCTCGCGGCGACCCAGGAAGCCGATCTCGAATTGACCATGCGTACTTACATCAATCAGGTGATCAAGCCGCTGCACGACGTTCGCCATGGCTTTGATCATCTGCATCAGCCTGATCCTGAAGCCTATGGCCCATCACAGCTGTTCGCGCGGCAACTGCGCGACGCCGAGTCGTGGGGCTTGCTTTATAACAGCGTGCGGTTGCCTGGGCATGAATGCGTTGCGGCGTTCCGTCCGCCTGCGGTTTCGATTCCGAAGCAGGGTAAACACTTGCGCTATTTCTGGAGCGCAAGTGAGGGCAGAATTTCGTTTGTGTTCGAGGTCAGTCAGGTCTGAATTATCGCTTTGACTTCGTCGAGTGTTTTGACCGGAATGACGCCGGAAGGAATTCGCGAAGAGGGCGACAAGTTGTAAACGGCAAACTCTTTGCCGACGACTTTGTCGGACATGAGTTTCAGAGATGGAAGTATTCTGGAATGAAAATGCTGATCCAGACCGCACGGCGAGATAGAGCTTCCATCAGTCTCGTAAAAGCGCCCCGCGGACTGGTTCATATCCGCTCCCACCAAAATCACCTTTGAAAAGCCTGCGTGATAGGCAAGTTGGAGTGCGAGATACAAGACTGTGCGGGCATCAAAAAAACCATGGGCCAGGTTTTTGCTGAACCCGATACTGCGGTTTCGACTACCCCAAACAGCTCGATTACGTACCAGATCCTGGTTGTTGCGCAGTAGCCATTCAGTCAAGGTTGGTTTGGGCGCTTTCTTGAGCAAATAGAGATCACCTGTCGGTTCAACAATCAGTTCCTGAGCCTGGTTAGCCCACACAGCTACACGCTGACTAGTGCGCATCGCATAGGCAAACAGTTCAGGTTGTTGTAGCGAAAAACTGGTATCGGTGCATGCGTAGAAGAACGGCTTTATGCCTGTTCCCATGAACATGGATATCGCACCGTTCACCGTGATCATCGGGATGTCGGCAAACTGTTCGATGGGAAAATCTTTCGCGGAGCTGCCCGAAACGATGATGAATGCAGCGCCGTGAGCAATGTTTCGACAGTCAGAAAAGTCCCTGATTTGCGAACGTGCGGAGCCGTTTGGCGTTTCTGATGTTGAGTTCATCGATGGTCTCTTGGTCCATGTCATGCATTCAGTCCGTTGTGCTGACGTGATGAAGCGGGATGACTCTTCCACAGCGCCGCGCTTTGTAAGGGAGTGTTGCGCTCGGCGTTAGTTCCCAATTGGCTGCGGGGCGGCCGATGCGTTGGCCAAGAACGCTCCAGTGGCTGGCGGGTTATCTGGATAGATGCAGGAGGGAAGTCGGATATGTCCGCGCATCAAGGGATCTTGAGGAAGGCCGGCATGTTTTCGGCAGGCCTGAAATGCAAAAAGCCCTCGCATCAACGAGGGCTTCGAATGGCGGTTTGCATCAATGCCTTTCTGGTGGCGAATCCATTACTTCCCCACATCATCGATCAATGCCTTGCTTAGCTCGTGCAGATACTGCGAGGCATAAGCGCGGACTTTGCAGAATTGGGAGCAGGGGCGCAGGCAACCGACGGGTGCAGCGCAGACTCTCTTGCGGGTCGCAAGTCAGCATCCTGAGGCGTTGCGGGATTTGCATCCTGCCCGATCCCCATTTTGGACGTCTTGGCTGACTCAGAAACAACAAAGCCCCTGCATTTCTGCAGGGGCTTTGTTTTGTATGGTGCCGGCACCAGGAGTCGAACCCGGGACCTACTGATTACAAGTCAGTTGCTCTACCAACTGAGCTATACCGGCGTGTGGGCGACGATTATAGCGGTTGGGTAGATCCTGTAAACCCCTGAATTCAGACTATTTTTGCATTCCGGAAAAATCAGGCCCTGCGCAAATTTATGCGCTGCTTTTGTACCTCACGCGTAGTAAGACATTTATACAGGGCGTACGGGTCAGCTTCGGCTTTCATGACCTCGCAATTATTCACTCGGCTAGCCCAATATTCGTCGGTTATGTCGTTTTGATTGGCAGCTTATGCACAACTGAGAGGCGCGGATACTGGCTTATGCGAGGTGTTGTGAACCCATTCTCATCTTGTTCGCAAATCCCTGTTTTACAGGTTTTTTATTCATGTGAACAAAAAATGACCAGTGTTGTTAACGCGACGAAACAGGCACAGATATTGGATCCACGGAAAATCCATCAACAGAGTTATCCACAGGCTGTAGTATTTTCAGCGCGTTCGGCGAGCAGCAGTAAGTTACGCGGTGTGAGTGAGATGTTGCAAAAGGTGCCGAGGCGTACGACGTATCCCTGTTCTGCGAGGAAAAGCGCCCGATCCAGATTCAGCCAAAGCTCCAGCGGTCGGCGGAACAATCCGCGCAGCAATTCGAGATTGCGAACTTCGGCCAACCGCTGCCAACCGGCTGCTTCGAGTTCGGGCCAATCTGGCTCGCCGACTGTGGATAACTCTTTGAGCACAGCCAGATCGCGACAGTAAGCAGCGAACGGTTTGTCCAGCCAGGCGCTGGGCAGGGAGGGCGTTGGCAGGTATTCGTCGACGCCGCGCAGTTGCCGTTGCAGCAAGTCGAAGGCCAGTCTTCGGGCCATGGAAGTGTCACGCTGGCGTCGAACTCTTGCACCGGCGGTGACGGTTTCGTTCATCGGCAGCGCCAGATCTTCCAGCGAGAGCTGTAGAAGCGATGCCGATCCTGCGCAGGACAAGGCCTGGTCTTCGTTACGACTGATGCGGTTGTAACAGCACGGTGCGATCGCCATTTGCTGGCAGCCGGCAGCACTGGCCAAATGCATCAAGCGCACGTGCAGATCACCGCAGGCGTGGAGGGCGACGGGGGTGTGGGCGGCGTTCAATACGGCCGGGGCGTCTGCCGCGAGTACATCCTGTTCGACATGCAGGGCGTGCAAGTGATGACGCTGACTCAGTGCCTGACCGCTGGCGACCAATAAAGGATCGTATTCAACGCAAGTCAGTTGCTGCCCCGACCCCATTAAGCGCCGTCCCAAGTGCCCTTTGCCTGAACACCAATCCAACCAATGCGTCGGTGGCGAAGCGAAAGACAAGCGACCGGCAAACGCCTCGATCTGCTGCCACTTGCGCCCGGGCACATCGACATTCAAGCGATGCCCGGCAGCCTCAAGCGCATGCCCCGGCAACTCACCGACCGCACTCAACTCTGCCGACAACTTCGCCAATGAAGCGAACGGCTCTGGCGCATCGACAAGATCAGCAGGATGGTTATGCGCGCGTTCTGCGGCTTCCAGCGATCGCTTGCGTAGCCACGCAGACAACTCCGGGTAGGACGCTTCCCATGGAAGTTGTAGGTGAGTGAACGGTCGAGGTTTCCACAGCGCCTGATGCTCAATCAGAAAAGCATCCAGCGCCGTGAAACGGGCGAGTAGGGCCTCGCCCGTCAGCACGTGGGAAGTATCAGCGGCCTTGGCAGGCATCGACGCGCAGCCAGCGTTCCAGCAGCTTGAAGCCGCGAACCAGCACGTAAGCCATGACCAGATAGAACACACCGGCGGCGAAGAAGATCTCCACCGGCAGATAAGTGCGGGCAATGATCGTGCGGGCCATGCCGGTGAGTTCCAGCAGGGTCACGGTGCTGGCCAGGGCGCTGGCCTTGAGCATCAGGATCACTTCGTTGCTGTAGGCCGGCAGGCCGATGCGCGCAGCACGGGGCAGGATGATGTAGAACATCGCTTTGGGCCTGGACATGCCCAGGGCCCGCGCGGCTTCGATTTCACCGGGTGGAATCGCCTGAATGGCACCGCGCAGAATCTCGGCGATGTACGCCGCCGTGTGCAAGGTCATGGTCACGGTCGCGCACCAGAACGGATCGCGCAGGTAGGGCCACAACGCGCTTTCACGCACCGCGTCGAACTGCGCCAGGCCGTAATAGACCAGGAACAGCTGCACCAGCAACGGCGTGCCCCGGAAAAAGAAGATGTAGGCGTAAGGCAGCGAGCGCACGTACCAGCGCTTCGAAGAGCGGGCGATGCCCAACGGAATGGCGAGCAGCAGGCCGGCAATGACCGCGATGGCGACCAGTTCCAGCGTCAGGGTCGCGCCCTGTGCTAGTTTTGGCAGCCACTTGATGATGACTTCCCAGTTCATTGCGCGCTCCTCGCAAAGCCGCGGGCGGCGCGTTTTTCCAGCAAGTGCATGCCGGTCATCGCCAGCACTGTCAGGCCGAGGTACATGATCGCCGCGACCATATAGAAGGTGAATGGTTGTTTTGACACGGTCACACCGATCTGCGCGTGACGCATGATTTCTTCCAGACCGATGACCGATACCAGCGCGGTGTCTTTCATCAGGATCATGAACAGGTTGCCCAGGCCCGGCAGGGCGATGCGCCACATCTGCGGCATGATCAGCCGGGTGAAAATCCGCCATTTCGACAGGCCCAGGGCCTGGCCGGCTTCACGGTGGCCCTTGGGAATGGCCAGCAGGGCGCCACGAAACACTTCCGTGGCGTAGGCGCCGAAGCACAAACCCAGTGCGATGACACCGGCGGCAAAAGCGTTGAGTTGCAGGTCGGGGTTGCCGAAGTACTCACCGAGGGCGCGCATCAGGTTGACCGTACCGAAGTAGATCAACAGCACCCAGAGCAATTCCGGGACGCCGCGCACCAGCGTCGAATAGGTACCGCCAAGCCATTGCAGCGGCTTGTACGGGGAAGTCTTGGCCAAGGCGCCGAGCAGGCCGAGCACCAGGCCCAGGCACAGGGCGGTGAGGGCCAGTTGGACGGTCATCAGCGCACCAGCGGCGAGCGCCGGGCCGAATCCGTAGAGGTCGATAATCATGGGTTTCTGTTCAAATTGCGGCAGGCAAAGTCGGGAGCCGGCGCCGCTTGATTACGGCGCCGGTCCCACAGGTCAGATCAATAGATACTGAACGGGAAGTACTTGTCGTTGATTTTCTTGTAGGTACCGTCGGCGACGATTTCCTTCAGGGCGGCGTTCAGCTTGTTGCGCAGTTCGTTGTCACCCTTGCGCACGGCGATACCGATCTTGTCGCTTTCCACTACCGGGTCGCCCTTGAACTCGTAGTTCTTGCCAGCGTCGGTTTTCAGCCAGTCATAGTTGGCGTACTTGTCGGCGAGGATCGCGTCGACACGGCCGGAGGTCAGATCGAGGTAGGCGTTTTCCTGGGTGTCGTAGAGGCTGACCTTGATATCGTCACCGTAGGTGTCTTCCAGCCAGGTGCCGGCCAGCGTTGCGCGCTGGGTGCCGATGGTTTTGCCCTTGAGCGAGTCCTTGTCGGTTTTGAAGTCGACGTTCTTCGGCGCGATGAACTGCAATTTGTTCGAGTAGTACGGGTCGGTAAAGTCCACTGCGGCTTTGCGATCTTCGGTGATCGACAGCGAGGAAATCAGGAAATCGAACTTCTTCGCGTTCAGCGCCGGAATGATGCCGTCCCAGTCGGAAGTGACGACGGAACATTCGGCTTTCATCTTCGCGCACAGGGCGTCGCCGATTTCCTTGTCGAAGCCGACCACTTGGCCGCTGGCGTCTTTATTGTTGAACGGCGGGTAGGCCGCTTCGATGCCCATCTTCAGGGTTTCAGCCATGGCACCGGCGCTGAACGCGAGGGTGACGGCGGCGGCCAGGAAGACCTTTTTGAAATTCTGCATGCATGTTGCTCCGTTAGCGGTTGCTGGACATGAATTGTTTGCAGCGCGCCGAAAGCGGGTTGTCGAACACCTGCTGTGGCGATCCTTGCTCTTCTATAAGGCCCTGATGAAGGAACACCACTTCGCTGGAAACCTGGCGGGCGAAGCCCATTTCGTGGGTCACGAGCAGCATGGTGCGGCCTTCTTCGGCCAATGCGCGGATGACACTAAGTACTTCCTGAACCATTTCCGGGTCAAGCGCGGAGGTCGGTTCGTCGAACAGGATCACCTTCGGCTGCATCGCCAGCGTGCGGGCGATCGCTGCGCGTTGTTGCTGACCACCGGACAATTGCGCCGGGTAGGCGTGGCGCTTGTCGGCGATGCCGACCTTGGCGAGCAACGCTTCGGCGGCTTCGATGGCTTCGGCCTTGCTCTGGCCGAGCACGCGGCGCGGGGCCTCGATGACGTTGTCGAGCACGCTCATGTGCGGCCACAGATTAAAGTTTTGAAATACAAAACCAATCTCCGAGCGCAGACGATTGATCTGTTTGCCGTCGGCGGCGACCAGTTCGCCGTTCTTCGCGGCTTTAAGCTTGAGTTCTTCACCGGCCACCAGGATCTGGCCCTGGTGCGGGTTTTCCAACAGGTTGATGCAGCGCAGGAACGTGGACTTGCCGGAACCGGAAGAGCCGAGGATCGAGATCACGTCGCCGTCGCGGGCGGTCAGCGAGATGCCTTTGAGCACCTCCAGCTGTCCGTAGCGTTTGTGCAAGTTGCGGATTTCAAGCGCGGGCGTGGCCTCAGCCATGTGCGTTCCTCATATATGTTGCGCTCCTGCTGTTGGCGGGCCTTCCTGGCGAGGCGGCCAAGCTAGCATAGCGTTTCAATGGCAGCCAACAGCGCTACGAGCGGTAAACGGGTGGCATGTGGCGGGTTGTCGCATCGGCGCAGCAGACTGTCGCCCCGTCAACAACCGAACGGGTGTTTGATCGTGCAAACCCGTGGGTGCCGCGTAAAAAAAGGCGCGATGTTGCCAGCTTTGGCGGGGTGTTGGAAGCGCTATCCGGCCGAACGTTCCTTATTCGCCCTTTTTCTGTGCGCCGCACACTTTATCTGTGTGTTTCTGGTGCGCGAATTCGTCTTGAAAGTGAGTCGCCGGGTAACGTTCTGGCGAATAGCCATTAAACTCAAGGACTTGCACCGGATGCCGGAGCCCCCGGCCCTCAAGGACTTGAAACATTTTGGCGCAAATATTGCGTGCAGAATAAGGAACAGGCCGTTGGATTCTTTTTACGAGAAAGAATTTACAGACGCGCCGGACGCACTCGCTTTCCTTGCAAAGGTAGTCTCTATGAGCAGTACCCCAAGCTCCACTGGCCTCGAACAGGGGCTCAAACCGCGTCATGTGACCATGTTGTCGATCGCCGGTGTGATCGGCGCCGGTCTGTTCGTCGGCTCCGGCCACGCCATCGCTGCCGCCGGCCCGGCCGTGCTGCTGGCCTACGCCGCTGCCGGTACTCTGGTGGTGCTGGTGATGCGCATGCTCGGCGAGATGGCCGTGGCTTCGCCGGACACCGGTTCGTTCTCGACTTACGCTGATCGCGCGATCGGTCACTGGGCCGGATTCACCATCGGCTGGCTGTACTGGTGGTTCTGGGTGTTGGTGATTCCGCTGGAAGCCAACGCCGCCGCGACCATCCTGCATGCGTGGTTCCCGGGTGTCGACATTTGGGCTTTCGCGCTGGTGATCACCATGCTGCTGACCGTGACCAACCTGTTCAGCGTGAAGAATTACGGTGAGTTCGAGTTCTGGTTCGCCCTGATCAAGGTGCTTGCGATCATCGGCTTCATCGGCCTCGGCCTTGCAGCGATTTTCGGTTTCCTGCCGACCAGTCAGGTCAGCGGTGTGTCGCATCTGTTCGACAGTGGCGGCTTCCTGCCCAACGGCATGGGCGCTGTGCTGGGCGCGATACTGACCACCATGTTCTCGTTCATGGGCACCGAGATCGTCACCATCGCGGCGGCGGAATCGAAGGACCCAGGCAAGCAGATCTCCAAGGCGACCAACTCGGTGATCTGGCGGATCGGCCTGTTCTATCTGGTGTCGATTTTCATCGTGGTTGCGCTGGTGCCGTGGAACGATTCTACCTTGGCCAACCTCGGTTCCTACCAGACCGTACTTGAGCGCATGGGCATTCCCAACGCCAAGATGATCGTCGACATCGTCGTACTGGTCGCAGTGACCAGTTGCCTGAACTCGGCGCTGTACACCTCGTCGCGCATGCTGTTCTCCCTCGGCAAGCGCGGTGACGCCCCGGCCATGTCGACCCGCACCAACAAGAGCGGTACGCCTTACTGGGCGGTGATGTTGTCGACCGGCGCAGCGTTTCTCTGCACCTTCGCCAACTATGTGGCTCCGGCAGCGGTGTTTGAATTCCTCCTGGCCAGCTCCGGCGCCATCGCCCTGCTGGTGTACCTGGTGATCGCCTTCTCGCAACTGCGCATGCGCAAGCAGCGCATGGCGCGCGGCGAGAAGATCGTCTTCAGCATGTGGCTGTTCCCGGGTCTGACCTGGGCGGTAATCATCTTCATCGTCGCCGCGCTGACCATCATGCTGTTCCAGGAAGCCCACCGCGTGGAAATCCTTGCCACGGGCCTGCTGAGTCTGATGGTGGTGGCTGCCGGTCTGCTGGTGTCGCGCCGGCGCAAGCTGGAGAAACGTGGTGCGGTGGTGTTGAACTGAGTCGTAACGCGTGATGTAAAAACGGCCGCTGTCAGGGATGACTAGCGGCCGTTTTTGTTTCTGAGCTTTCCAGTCAGGTTAAACCCAGTCCTCGATTCGCAAACCGGAAACGCGTTGAAACTCCCGTACGTTGTTCGTCACTACAATGAGTCCAAGTGAGCGTGCGTGGCCAGCGATCATTTGGTCGTATGGCCCGATCGGCGTTCCAGCCTTCGCGAGTTCAGATCGAACCATCCCGGCCTGTGCGGCTGCGTCGTTATCGAAAGGCAAGACATCCAGTCGCGCGACAAATCCTTCAACAATTGCCAGATTTTTCTCCGGGGCCGCCGACTTTTCAGCACCGTAAATAAGCTCCATAAGCGTGATAGCGCTGATGCACAACTGCCCGGAATGTCGATTGAAGGCTTCCCGGACAATTTGTGGTTTGTTCTTGATGGTGAAGATGCAGATATTTGTATCCAGCATGTACTTGATCATCAGAACGACTCGCGCTCCTGTTCAGTGGGTTGCTCACGGTTAGCCATGAAATCAGGGCTGACGCTGTCGCCATCAAACCAGCTATCCCAGCTTTCTCCAGCAGGCGTAATGACGCGTGTTCTGCCAATCGCGATGACTTCCACTCGTTTAACGTCGCCGGGCATCGCAACTGCCTTTGGCAGTCGGACTGCCTGACTTCTGTTGCTCATGAAAATTGTGGTCTGCTCCATATTCGAGCTCCCGGGTCTGTTCCTGTGATTAGCTCAGGATAGATCGTGCTGGGGATATGTCAATGGGATATACATCGTCACCGGACAAAGAGTAGCTAGGTCATCCAAACAAAAACGGCCGCTGTCAAGGATGACTAGCGGCCGTTTTTTGTTTCTGAGAAGGGCTTATTCGCTCTTGCCTTCCTGGGTGTCTACCGACTTCCCATAAGCATCCAGCGCCACCCCGAAATCCGTAATGAACTGCGGCTCGCTCAGCCAGGCCTGGGCTTGTTCGATGGTCATGCCGTCGGCCCACATGCGGTAGTCGATGAGCATGTCGGCGGCCAGGTGGGTGGCGGCCATGCCTTCGTTGTCGGCGTTTTCCATGTCGAGCAGTTCAGGATGGTCGACGATGATGAAGGCCAGTTCGCGCAGCAGGGTCAGCAGCATTTCGTTGCGGCTGACGGCTTCGGCATCGCGCATTTTGCTGAACATCGCCAGGGTGTATTCCGGGATCGGCTCGGCGAGGTGGCCGAGGTCTTCGTCCTGATCCAGCGGTTTGCGCCCGACCATACGGATCTGCTTGGCTTTGGCCTTGGCGCGTTTGGCGCGTTTCTGTTGCTTGTTCAGGGATGCCATGGGAGCTCAGTTCTTCTGTTGGGTTTGTGCAGCGATCGCGTCGGATGCCGCTACGTAGTCAGCTTGGAATGCCGGAGATTCGATCCACGCCAGCGCGCCGGCCTCGTCGGTTTCCTGCGACCACTGGCGATACTCGATCAGCGCTGCGAGGATGAAATCCATCGCGCCTTCCTCACCTTCCTGCTCATAGACCAGTTCCAGCAGCGGATCTTCAAGGAACGCGGTGCACATGGCCTGTTGGCTGATCTTCTCGGCGTCGATCATTTTCTTGAACAGCTCGGTCAGGTCCACCGATTCGAAATCGATGCGGTCGTCGTTCGGGTCGAGCTCGACCGGCGCTTCGGCGCGCTTGGTGCGGTTCTGCTTGGCCTTGGCTTTGGCCCGGGTGGCGCGTTTTTGCTGCTTGTTGGCGGAGGCCATGATGTGTTCCGTCGTGCGTTGAGAGGGGCTCAGCTGCGTGGCACTTGTCGGCCGGGTGTATCGGCGGCCAGTGCGCCGGTCTGCAGCCAGGTCAGAGCAATGGGCCATAGTGTGGCTTGGTATGCGCTGCGAAAAAAGCCGAAATGTCCGACTTGTCGTTCGCCGATGTCCTGCGGCGCAATGCGCAGATGGGTTTTTGCCGCGTTGCTGAAGTAGCCGAGCAGGCGTTCGATCGCCGGGATCGTTCCGTAAGGATCATCGCTGAGGCTGATGGCGAGGGTCTGCGCGCGGACGCCATCGAAGGGCAGGGCGCCCGCCTTTTTCATCAGCACCCGACCGCTTGGACGATCCTCGTACCGTGCAGTGGGTGTGCTCCAGTCGCAGACTACGCCGGTTGGCGTGTCCTCCAGCCAGCCGATCCGCTTGCCTGGAAAATAGCCGCAGAGCAGCGTCATCAAAGGCATGATCACATGCCACTTGCCGAACATCCGCCAGCGCTGTTCAGGGGCGTAATCGCGCCAATAAGCGAACTGCGCACCGACGGTTACCAACCGTCGGATCACCTTGCCCGACTCCGCCAAGCCCGCCGCGCAACCGCCGAAACTATGGGCGACCACATCGATTGGCTGACCGGGAAACTCCCGCTGCGCGCGTTTGAGCATCGCTTCGAAATCCAGAGCGCCCCAGTCAGTCCACGAAGCGCGCAGCCCTTTGATCGATTCGCTGCGTGATTCGCCAATGCCCCGGTAATCGTAGGTCATCACATCGCAGCCGTGACTGAACAGATAGGCTGCGAACCTTGAGTAATGGCGACAGCGCACGGAGGTGGCGGCGTTGATGACGACCACCGGGCGCTGTGGATCGGGCGAACTGTGGCGCCAGGTGAAGCCGCCGAGTGCGTAGCCGTCGGCTGCGTTCTCTATGAACGATTCGCCAATGGTTACCGGGTCGGTCGAAAGGCATTTGTTCATAAGGGCTCGGCCTTTGCGAAGGTGGATCGAGAATGAGCCTGGAACTGGCGCCGAGCAACATACGGAACGCAGTGCGTTCCGAATTCAATGTGATCGAATTCGTGACGCGCTGCGTCACGATTTACATAAGTCCGAGAGACAGTTCATTTCACATCCGCTCCAGTTCATGCAACGCGCAGCGGCGTAATGCCAACATGACAGCGTTCGAATGCGCCGTCGCGCAACAGGCAATCTGGTTTAACCGATATGCCGAGTCAGCAGGTAAAGCAGTCACGAGCGAAAGGCGCGAGTACAATCCCGCGCCCAGTATTTTGTGACGTAAGGAAGCGCTGTTTTGAAAGGGATTCTGCGAATTGGCTGTGTCATAGGCCTGGCACTGCTGTTGGTTGGCTGCGGAACGTTTATCGGGCGCTTGAATGATGGTCTGTCCGACGCCGAATATTACCGAGGGGTCGATGGCGGCCTACACCTGCTCGGTGTTCGGGGAGGAGGCAGCGATGGCATGCCGGCAGCGATCATCTGTTACATGATGATCGTCTGCCCGGTCATCACTCTTGTATCCCTGCCAGTGGATGCCGCTGTGGATACAGTCTTGTTGCCCGTCGATTACATCAACACTCTGTGAAGGCGGCATGCACTATTGACTTGTGCGCTTGCCCTTCGACCTCTGCTCACGCACCCGTCCTTTGCGATAAATCCACAGCCCGAACACACCGATGGCCAACATGAACGCCGTCCAGAAGCTCTGCCACATGAACTCGAACCAGTATCGCCGAGGTTGCAGTGCCAAGGTGTAGGTGCTGCGCGGTCCGCGATTGTTGGTGGTGATGGAACCGCTGATCCAGCTTTCGATAAGCATGTAGATCGAAAGACACACGGCTAAGGCAATCAGCACGCCAGCGAGCACCGTCAGCCAGAATGTCCAGTGGCTCGGGCGATACGGCGGGGGATGCGGCAAGCGAATACGGGTTCTTTTCTGATTCATAAGCGAGGCTCGCGCAAGTCGGTCAGGAAACTGCCAGCTCTTGCAGCTGTTCAGTCGGCATCTGCCGCGGGCTCGTCGGGCGTGCGGCAAGGTGGGCGCATTCGGCGATCACCTTGAGAATGCCGATCACCGCCGGGGTCAGCGCAGTGCCGAGGCAGATGCGCACGCCTGTGGAAGCCTGGCCATCGGCGAAAAAGATCCCGCTGCCAGCCACGTGGCAACCACGCTCCGTGGCCAATTGCTGCAGCGCCGGCATGTCGGTGTGTGCAGGCATTTCGACCCAGTGGATGAAGCCGCCGCGCGGTGGCACATAGACGGTCCCTAACGGGAAATCCGTGCGCACCAGCGCTTCGACAAAACTCGCCAGCGAGGACAGTTGCGATCTCAATCTGGCGCAGTGTTCGTCCATGTAGCCACGGCCGATAAATTCATTGAGGACGTTTTGCGCAAGGCTGGAAACGGCCAGGTTGCGCGAAAACATCTGCGCGAGGATGGCATTGCGGTATTTGCCGGCCAGACACCAGCCGACGCGATAACCCGGCGCGATGGTTTTGGAAAAGGACGAGCAGTAGATCGTCTGGCCGCTGCTGTCGTAGCTCTTGAGGGCGCGCGGTCGATCAGCTTCGGGCACCAGGTCGAAGAAGATGTCGTCTTCGATGATCGGCACATCCGCTTCCCGGGCGATCCTGGACAGTCGCGCGCGCGCTTCGTCGGGCATGATGAAGCCACGCGGATTCTGCAGCGTCGGGTTGAGAAAAATCACCGCGACCTTTTTTTGCTTCAGGGCTTCTTCCAGATGATCGACATCCAGGCCCGTGCGGCCGTCGGTGCGGATCGGCAGGGCGCGCATGCCCAGGCGTTCGATGGTCTGCAGGATGCCGTAATAGGTCGGGGTTTCGATGGCGACTGTAGCGCCTTTCGACGCGACTGCTTCGAGGGCCAGTTCGAGAGCGATGGTGTCGCCCGACGTCACCAGAATATCGTCCGGCCCGCAGACTACACCGCGGGTCAGCATCAGCCCGGCGATGCGCCGTCGCAGCGCCGGCAGGCCGGGTGGCGCGACCAGACCGCTCAGCGCGTTGTCGGTCCTGGCGGCCAACACCGAGAGGCATTTGTTGAGCAGCACGTTGGGCGTGAGATCGCTGTGCAGGACGGCCGAATTCAGCGATGCGGTGGTGCGCGAGGCCGCCTCGGAGAGCATCGCAACCACCGCATGATTGACGTTGACGGTGACACTGGAAAAGTCGAAAGCGCCGGACGGTTTTGCCCGCCCTGATGCCGAGACGAAGTAGCCGACGCGCGGCACCGTCGAGACGTAGGCGTCGGCCTCGAGATCGGCCAGCGCCCGCTGCACCGTGGTGATGCTGGTCTCGAACATCCGCGCCAGAACGCGGATTGACGGCAGTTTCGCTTCGGCCGCCAGGTCACCGCTGTCGATCTGGCGAATAATCCAGTCCTTGACTATCCGCCAGCGCTTGTCCGGCAAATCAAACCTGTCCATAAGTTCTCTGTGATGATTCGAAACAATTCACAGAAAGTAGAGCAAAACGATCCCCGTTGCAGCAACTATGACGATGTTCAGCGCCACCAGACCGAAGGCGAAGCGGATCAGGCTGTTTTCTTCCTGGCGGTTGGCCCCGGCAAGTCCGGTGATCAATGACAGAATCGACAGCGAGCCAAGTGCGCCATGGCCGGCGGCGCTGTTGACCATTGCCGCCAGCCACGCCCCGTGTTCGCTGCTCAGCGCGGCAATGGACGGCATCACCAGCGTGTTGCCGCCGACGTTGGAGCCGGTGACATAGCCGGCAATCCCTGCCAGCAGGGCGATCGTTGGTGCCAGCGAAATACCCGACATGGATTGCAACGCGCTTTGCGCCTCGACGAGGAATCCAGCGTTGACCATCACCTGAGACAGCAGCAGGAACAGGAAGATTGTCGTGACCGGAAACTTCGCCCGGTTGAACAGCGCTTGCCACGAGAAACCCGCGCCCGCGGTTTGCCTGAACGCCATCAGCACGGTCACGATCAGCAGCGCCAGCCCTGGAGACGCCAGCGGCTTCCATGAAACGTGTTCGCCCCTGACAACCCACAGGCCATCCCAGCCCGACAGCACGAACAGTCCGCGCGACGCCACAATCACTCCCAGCAAGGCCAGATAAGGCCATGCCGCGCTCGGCCAGCGCACCAGTTTTTTCCGTTGCGCCCAGGAGATGCCCAGGCCGACGCAAGCCACGGCCAGCCCGGCCAGCACACCGGAGACTTCCGGGCCGAGCCACAGGTTGACGCCAAACAGCACGGCAACAAACAGGGCCGTCACGACAAGCAGCCCCAGCCACGCTGTGATCCTGCGGATGCCGGCCTGCCACAAGGCCAGCGACGCCAGGCAGAGGAACACTGGCGCGCTGATCAGCGCCGAATGGCTACCGAGGGTTTGCGCCGGCAAATGTGCCAGCAAGGCACCGATCACCGTTGCCAGACCCAGTGTGCCCCACGGCATGATGACCATGCCGGCGAGGGCAATTTTCATCCCCGATTGGCGAGTGAAAAGCCCCATCAGCAGCGGCACCGTGGCGATCAGCGAAACGCCGAAGCCGGTCATCGCTTCCAGCAGCGGCGCCAGGCCCAGCACGATGAAAATCACCTGCGCCGGGGGTGTCCAGCCGAGTTCCTTGACCCACGCGCCGATGGCCTGTGGCGCGCCGCCGCGCTCGACCAGAATGACGAAGGCCAGCCCCGGGACGATGACGCACGCGGTGCTGAGAAACAGGATCGTGGTGTCCTGAAAAATCGCCGAGGAGATCGCCGCCGACACCGGCCCGGCAGCGCCCAGCGCCCACAGCACCAGCACCAGCACCACACCGGCCAGCGCCGCTTGTACCGGCGGACGCCGGACGATCAGGATCAGCGCGATCACCAGCGCGATCGGTGACATTTGCAGCAAGAGAGAGCTCATAGCGGTTTCCTTGGCTTAATCGTGCGTCTGTCCGCTGTACTCGGTCGCCCGCATGGACGCGCGCTGGCAGAACGTCTGATACCACTCGCTCAGGCGTGTTTGCGCCGAGAAGTCCGAGAGTTGACGGAAAGCGATCCAGTCCAGCGCGGTCGCCAAGGCGATGTGGCCAACGGTGATCGGGCCATTGAGGTCGACGTGTTCTTCGATGAAGCGATACGCCTCCTTGAGTTTGTAGGCCTGGCCGTCCGCGTACGCCGGATAGCGCAAAGCCTCGGGGCGCCGCTCGACTTCCCAGCGCAGCTTGATGCCGACGTCGCACATGCCCTGCGCCAATGCCTGCAGGCGCAGCGCCTTGTAGCGCTCGGGGCCGCTGGCCGGGATGAATTTACGGCCGTTGCTCAGGTCATCGAGGTATTCGCAAATCACGATGGAATCGAACAGTGCGGTGTCGTCGGGCAGCATCAGCACCGGCACTTTACCCAAGGGGTTGGCCTGGTAAATGGTCGCGTTCGGTGAAGTCGGGCTGGTCTCGTGATGTATCACCTCAAGGCTCGATGCGATGCCAAGTTCGTGAGCCAGCACCAACACCTTGCGGGCGTACGGCGAATGCGTCTGATAGTAGAGTTTCATGCGCGAGTTCCTGTCTCAAGGATGGCGGTGGCGACTCGATGGGCGTCCATGAACAGCCGCGAAGGTGCGCCCGCCGAGGTGACGTAGTGGTTGTAATAGCAAGAGCCTTCGGCGAGCGGTCCCAGCACCCAGATGTCACGCACCGCTTCGCCGCTGTTCGACTTGGGGTTGGACGCCGCGTCGACATCGATGCCGTCGATGCCCGGCACATCGGTGCGTGGACGCACAAGGCCCAGGCGCGCGAGGTCGCGCACAGGTGCGCAGTCGCTGTGGCTGACGCCGCTGCTCTGGACGTAACCGGCGACTCGCTTGAAGTGTTCGATAGCCGGGCGTGAGCCGGGCTTGAGGAAGGTCAGCAAACCGGCATCACACAGCGCGAGCAGATCGGCGTGGCGCTCCTTTTGCGGGCCGGCGACCAGACGGTTGATCGCCTTGTGCCAGCGGCCATAGAACTGCCGATGCGAATCTTCGGTGAGCCCGTCGAAATCGACCGCCTCACGCAGCCGGTCGCGCAAGTCGCGCCAGACTTCGATGGCGGCTTTGATCGGCGACGCGCCGCGTCCCAGACGTGCTTCATGCAAGTCGGCTTCGAGGGTGTCGTAAATCCATGCGTGATAGTTGTAAGGCGTCACGCTGTCGGGCAGTGCGTGGCAGATCAGCTCCAGCGGACTGATTGCGCCGGCAATCGCTTCGAACTCGCGCAGCAAGGCTTCACAAGCGGCCACACCGGCAGGGCCGACAACGCTGACGGTTCTGAGCTGCTCAAGCAGCTGTTGCGGCGCTGAGGGTTTATGCAGGACGGCGACCGCAGCGGCACGCATCTCCAGCAGCATCAGCGGCAGAATGTCCCGTTCGAAATCCAGTCGGCGGTTGTGCGCGTTGACCCGCAACGATTCGATACGCTCGCTCGTGAGCAGCACGGCGCTATGGCGGGGGCAGCCGATCAAGCCATTGGGACGCGTGCGAAACGGCAGCCCGTCCCGCGACTGAATGAAGATCACCGGCTCCTGACCCGAAGGCTGGTAAGTGTGACTGCCATCAGCCATGGGTTTGTAGATCCCGCCTCTGCCAGCCGTCAGCGCCGCCAGGGTGTCCATGGCGCCCAGGCCCAACCCTTCGATCAACACCGTTTCGCCGGGCTCGACGGTGGTGAGGCTGCCCGGCAGCGGGTAAACGTTGTCGACCCGGTTCTGCCCCGCCAGGCGCAGGCGTCCGGTGTGGCCAACGGTCAGCACCAGACGATCCACCGTCACCGCAGCGCCGTCGGCGGTTAGCAGAAGGTATTGCTGATTCTCGTTGCGCTCGACCGCCGTGACCTGATGCCGATTCAGATTGACCGTGACCCAAGCGGGTGCGGTCGCGAGGATCCGCGAGAAGGCGTCGGCCAGATAAGCGCCGAGCAGGTGCCGTGGCAGAAAATCCTCCGGCTCGACGTCGCGACCGTCGGCGGCGAGCAGGCCGCTGTCGGGGTCAACCTTGACGCGCCGGGCTCTGCACCACGCGAGAAAGTCCGGCCCTGGTCGTTCCCGGGCGTCGGTCAGATCACCGAACGCTGCTGCGTCGGGAAATACCCCGAGCTGACCGGCGACGGTGTTGAGCAACAGGTAGTCCGGTTGATCGGGCCAGTGCGCGCCGCTGCCGAGCACGTTGGGCTCGAAGATGTCGATGACGACCGGTTGTTGCGGACGTTCCTCGGCGCGGCTCAACAGGCGCTCGAATACCGACAATCCGCGCGAACCGCAGCCGATCAGGCCGATGTGCACAGGCGCGTTCACCATCTGCGCTCCTCGCCAAAAAATGACGGGATGGCAATTGCCGTCCCGGCTGCCACCGCAATGTCGTGGATCATCCGGCCAATCGCGAGATCGAGAATGCCCATGCCGAATGGCGAATAGATCAGCGGTTTGTCTTGGGCGACATGCAGGTCACCGCGAATCAGCTGCGCCACTGTGCCGGTGACAAAGTCGCGATGGCCGTATTGCTGCTCGGCCAGATGCGGTGAGGTATTGGCCTTCAGGCAATGGGTGATGTCGTCGAAGTAGTTGTAACTTTCCTCGATGATTTCGGCGCCGATATCCCGCAGCGAGATGTTCAGAACAATCTGCCCCGGGCGGAACGTGCCCTGGCCTTTTACGTAGGGCTCGCCCGCGCTGGTGGCGAACACCACGATGTCGGCTGTCAGTGCGTCTTCGAGCGACAGCAGACGCACATCCGGCAGGCCCAGTTGTTCGCCAAATTCCGCGAGGGCTTGCGCCGATTCGGCGTTGAGATCGTGAATGCCCACGCTGTCGAAGGACCAGTCGTCCGCGACGAAAGTCTCGAGGATATTTCTTGAGATTACCCCGCCACCAATGATCGAAAGTGTCGCCGCGTGGCGGTTCTGGCCATTCAGCCACCAGGCACCCAATACCGCCGACGCCGCCGTGCGCACGGCACTGATCAGCGCACCTTCGAGCAGGGCGTAGGGATAACCGGTCTGCGGGTCGTTGAGAATCAGCACGGCAGATGCGCGCGGAATGCCTGACTTGATGTTGTCGGGATAACTGGCAATCCACTTGATCCCGGAGACGGATTGATCGCCCTCGCTGTCGACGATGGCCGCCGGCAGCGCAATGATCCGGTTCGCCGGTTGCGCAGGGAAACGCAAAAAGTAACTGTCGGGGTTAACGGTTTCGCCACGCTCGTGGGTCAGGTAGGTCTGCGCCACCATGTCGATGGTTGCATGCCGCAGCCCGTTGAGGATGTCTTTGACGACAGCGCCGGGGATGACGTGGAACGGCTGGATCGGATTCTGTGTGGTCATGAGGATTACGCCGAGAGTGCCAAAGCGATTTCAGGGAAAAGGGGCTGCAGTGCGGTTGCGCCGATCCGCTGGGTGACCCAGTCGTCGGAGTAGATGGTTTCGAGATAGCGCTCACCCATGTCGGGGGAGATCGCCACCACGACATCGTCGGGCCGGATATGCGGCGCCCACTGGCGGATGCCGGCGAGCACAGTGCCGGTGGAGCCGCCGAAGAGCAGGCCGTAGCGTTGCGCCAGCCAACGGCAGACCTTGATCGTCTGTTCCTCGGGAATCGACAGGAAGTCGTGAATGCCCGACGACTCGAATATCTCCGGCAGGCGGCTGGTGCCGAGCCCCGGGATATGGCGCGTGCCGCCCGGCAGGCCGAACGTCACCGAGCCGACGGTATCGACGGCAATGACTTTGGTCTGCGGATGATGTTCGGCGAAGTAGTTCTTGCAGCCCATCAGCGTGCCGGTGGTGCCCGCGCCGACGAACAGGTAATCCACCTGGGGAAACTTGCGCGCGATGGACCTGGCAGTCGCTTGATAGTGGGCGAGGGGGTTGGTCGGATTCTTGTACTGGTTGAGCCAGATGTAGTCGGCGTTGTCAGCGACCAGTTGTTCGATCAGGCGAATCCGCGAATTCAGGTAACCGCCGTTCTCGTCACGCTGATCGACCATGAGCATTTGCGCGCCAAGGGCGTGAATCAGCTTGCGGTTCGGCGCGGAAATATTCGGGTCGATTACGCAAACGAACTTGTAGCCCTTGGCGGCGCAGACCATGGCCAGCGCAACGCCCAGATTCCCCGATGAGGATTCGATAAGGCGGGTCTTGTGGTTGATCAGTCCGCGGACTTCAAGATCAGTGATCAGCGCGTGCGCGGTCTTCAGCTTGATGGAGCCGGCGGGATTCAGTCCTTCGATTTTCAGCTGGATCGTTGCGCTGCAAAGATCGCCGATCTGCACATAACTGTCTTCATTGATGAGTTGCTTGATCATACGTCGTCCGTTTCGCTCTTTTGCCGGGCGCACGGGGGCGCCAGCATTCATCCTGGAATGTTTGAAAAGCAGTAACTGCAGTCCGCCTGTGGGTTGGGTTCAGATTTTTTTGCTGGACAGGAAGTGACCTTGCGGGCGACGCCGATCGATTCAAAAAATCAGGTTTTGCGCTCTGAGGGCTACAGAAACCCAGAGTGTTGCGGGGCGCAAAGTGGAGCCAGTCATTGGCTCGCCAAGGCTTGCTTGAAGTATTGGCGAAACGCCATCTACACGGAGAGATACAGATTTCGGGTTTTTTCCAGTACAGCTGGAATCCGGGTGTATCGAAGGGGGAAGAGAGGAGGGGGGTCAAATCGCAGGCATAAAAAAACCCTGAATCTTGCGATTCAGGGTTTTCGGTATTTGGTGCCCAGAGACGGAATCGAACCGCCGACACGGGGATTTTCAATCCCCTGCTCTACCGACTGAGCTATCTGGGCAACGGGGCGCATTAAAAGGGTTTTTCGGATTTACGTCAACGACTTTTTGAAGATTTCTTAAATTAATTCCGTCGCTTACGAAATCTGCGGGTTATTCGGCTGGCGGCACGTAGCCTTCGGCCTTGGCGTATTCCTCGCCGGAGAAGTACTTGTCCATTTCGCCCTGCAGGTATTTGCGATCGTCGGCGTTCATCATGTTCAGGCGCTTTTCGTTGATCAGCAGGGTCTGGTGTTTCTGCCAGTCGGCCCAGGCCTTGGCCGAGACGTGGTCGAAAATGTCCTGGCCCTTGGCGCCCGGGAAAGGGGCGCGCTCCAGCGCGGGCAGTTCTTCTTTGTACTTGCGGCATATTACGGTGCGGGTCATGGCGACTCTCCTGCATTCAATACGGCGGCCGCGCGTTCGAGCAAGGTCTTGACCGGGGCAGCAAGGCCCAGGCGCGGCGGGGTGGCGAGGTTATACCAGAGCCAGTCGGCCTCGGCCACGTGATGGCTGGCTTCCTGCACCTGAACCAGCCACGGTTCGATGGACAACTGGAAGTGGCTGAAGGTGTGAATGAGGTTCGGCAGCGCCTGCTGCTGGCCCATGGTCAGCGAGTGTTGATCGGCCAGATGCTGCAGATCTTCCAGATCATCCAGTTCCGGCAGGCTCCACAATCCGCCCCACAGTCCTGTTGACGGGCGGCGGTAAAGCAGAATCGCGCCTTCGCCGTTGGCGAGCATCGGCATCAGCGTGCGTTTCTGCGGGATGGCCTTGCGTGGCTTGGGAATCGGATAACGTGTTTCCAGACCAAGTATGTGCGCTTCACAGCCACGCTTGAGCGGGCACAGCAGACAGCTCGGCTTGCTGCGCGTGCAGAGTGTGGCGCCGAGATCCATCATCGCCTGTGTGTAGGCGTTGACCCGATCGTGCGGGGTGAAACGCTCGGCGTTGGCCCAGAGCTGTTTGGCCACTTTTGGCTCGCCAGGGTAGCCCTCTTGCGCAGTGAAGCGCGCCAGCACGCGTTTGACGTTGCCGTCGAGGATCGGCGCGCGCAGGCCCATGCTGATGCTGGCGATCGCCCCGGCGGTGGACAGGCCGATGCCCGGCAGCTCGGTGAGTTTTTCCACGTCGCGCGGGAATTCGCCAGCGTACTGGCTGACGACGATCTTCGCGGTCTTCTGCAGATTGCGTGCGCGAGTGTAGTAACCCAGCCCGGTCCAGAGGTGCAGCACCTCGTCTTCCGGCGCTTCGGCCAGCGCTTCGACTGTTGGCAGCGCCGCCATGAAACGCTCGAAATAGTTGAGCACGGTGCTGACCTGAGTCTGCTGCAACATGATCTCGGACACCCAGACCCGGTATGGATTGATGTCCTGCTGCCACGGCAAATCGTGGCGGCCATGGCGGTCGAACCATTCCAGCACCGCCGTGGAAAACTGCTCCGCTGTCATCGCTTGAACAGCCCCTTCAATGCGTTTTTCAGTTCCGGACTGACTTTGTCGCCCAGTTTCTCGTCGATCTTTTCGCTGAGTTTGTTGCCGGCCATTTTGCTGGCGACCTGACCAAGACGGTCATTGTCGACACGGCAGGCCTTGGCGCCCAGTTCCAGCGGGCCACGGCAGCGCAGCGGCCACTCGATGCCGACGAACTTCTCGCCGACCTGACAGGCCGGGTCGGGCATGGCGCTGGTATCGCCCTCGACGATGATGCCGACGCGGTAATCCATGCCGAGCACGCGCAGGTCTATGTCGCCGTCACCGTTGACGGTCATGCCGGGGATGCGCACTTTCAGGTCGGGGTTGCTGGCGACGCCGTTGCGCACGGTCAGGTTGCCCTTGAGCTCCTCGAACGGCGTGTCCTTGCCCCGAGGCTCGCCGCTAAGGGTCTTGCGGTTGAGGGTGGCGATGCCTTTGCACAATTGCTGTTCGAGATTGGCGTTGAGCAGCACGCCGTTGTTGATGACGAAACTGGCGTTGCCGTTGAGCGTGTCGATCAGCGCCTGTTGGCTGTTGCCGCTGCCGGTGAGGCTGCTGGTCAGCGTCACCAGCCCTTTGACCGGCGGATTTTTGCCTTGGCTTTCGATGATTTTTTCCGCCGGCACGCGGTTGAGCCGGGTCTGCAGGTTCAGCACTGGCGCGCTTGGGCGCACGTCGAGTGTGCCGTTGGCGACGAAGCCGCCGTTGTACAGATCACCGCTCAGGTTAGTCAGCGTCAGCAAGCCGCCCTGGCCGGTGGCTTTGAGCGCGGCGTTCTGGATCGGCAGCTTGTCGAGGGTCAGTTGGCCGAAGGTCAGGTCGGCATCGACGTCGAGTTTGGCCAGGCGCTCGACCGGCAGCAGGCGCTCGGTGCTCCAGGCGGTTTTGCTCGGTTTGTCCGGCAGCGGCGTGGTGCCTGCGACGGCGCCGGCCTCGGTGCTGGCGACTTCGGCCTGACGGGTTTGCGTGGCGCTGTTGGCCTGAGCCGATTTCGGTGGCAGGTAGCGGTCGACGTTGAACGTGTCGGCCTTGAGAATCGCGCGCAGCGACTGTTTGGCGAAGTCCTCGACGGCGATGCGGCCACTGAAGCTGCTGTCATCGAGTTTCAGGTTGATGTTGTCGAACGACAGGCTGGTCGGGGTGGCCGCAACGCGGCTGACCAGTTCGACCTTGCTCAGGCTGCCTTCGCCCATCGCCGGCAGTGTCTGGCCGATACTGTCGACGAATTTCGCCAAATCGAACTGGGCGATGGAAATGCCGCCGCTGATCTGTGGCGTCTTGTCGAGGTCGTTGGCTTTCAACTCGCCCAGGGCGCGCAACTGGTTGGCGGAAATTTTGATGCCGGTCCATTCGGCGACGTTCGCTGCTTTATCCAGCAATAACTGCCCTTGAGCGGAGAAGGTCATGGTTTTGCCTTGCAGCGGATCGCCAGCGAGTTCGCCGGTCAGCTTCAAGTCTTCGAACTTGTAGCGTTGCAGGGCGCGCTCGAAGCGCAGCTCGCCGTTGAGCTCGGTGCGCACGCGCAGCACCGGTTGGTTGGTGCCGAGGAACGCGGTGGCTTTTACCGGGATATTGGTCGAGTCGTGCACCGGGCCGGTGCTCAACTGAATGCTTTCGGCACTGAACTGCTTGCCGGTCAGCTCATCGTTGTATTCAACGCGGGCGTTGTTGACGGTCAGACTGTCGATGTCGAGGCGGATCGGCTGCGCCGGTTTTTCCACGGCGACGGTCGGCTCGCTGGTGGTCGCGCCCGGTGTGGCGGGTGGAGTCGAGCCAGGCGCCACAGGCACCTTGCCGATGTCTTCCCAGTTGCCGTGGCCGTTCTTGTCGCGGTTCAGGCGCAGGTTGAGGCCTTCGACGCGCACGTCGCTCATCTGCACTTCGCGGCGCAACAACGGCAGCACGCGCACGGACAGGCCGAGCATCTGCAAGTCGGCAAACGGTTCGGCAGGCTTGGCCAGGGTGGCGACGCTGGCTTCGTGCAGTTCCAGACCAAGCCACGGGAACAGGCTCCAGCCGATATCGCCATTGAGCGTCAGCTCGATGTGGGCCTTGTCGCGGGCAATCTGGCGGATCTCGTCTTTATAGTCGTTGGGATCGAAGAGGTGGGTCAGGGCAAAGCCTGCCGCCACAATGATCAGCAACAGCCCGAGAAGTACCAGACCCAGGATTTTGCCGAACGCTTTCATGGGCGAGTCCTTGTAGTTAGTCGAATTGGTCATATGGCCGGGGAGTATAGCGCTGCCGGCGCCCGGTTCGGTGTGGCGTCATCTGCCGAGGGTCGGCGGCGGCACCTGCAACTTCGCCACAGGGCCTGCGCTTGAGGATGCCCGGCGGGCGCCAGAGGGCGCAATCCGGCCCCCGCTTGCGACGCCATTTTTTGCGCTTGGTTCACCCGTCGTTCAGTCACGCCCAGACGACGGGTAACTTTTCGCACGCATAAATGGGACAAGTAGCAAGCGGCGTGGTGCCTTTGCAGACGCGGGGTTGGCGGCTTCCCGAGTCGTACGAGAACAGATGACTTGAAAAAAGGTGATATCAGTTTGGTTTTTCTGTCACCTGAGAATGGTAACCTTCGCCAGTTCGTCCGCCCGTCTGCGACTTAACGTCGCGCCTTCAAGGAGCTTCACCTAAAAAAACGGTCATGCCTGCGTGCATAAGGCCGAGGGTGAGCAGTGGCTGGCGAACCATACTAACAATTGGGGGATACACAATGAGCACGAGCATCACGGCGGACGGCCTCAAAGCCGACCAGCCTGCGTTCCTGTCCAAGGAACGCATCATCGCCAAGCCCGGTTTCAACCGTTGGCTGGTTCCACCGGCCGCTTTGGCCATTCACCTGTGCATCGGCATGGCCTACGGCTTCTCGGTGTTCTGGTTGCCGCTGTCCAAGGCGCTGGGCGTTACCGCGCCGGTGGCTTGCGCGCCGGACATGAGCTTCATCGCACAGGTATTTTCGTCGAACTGCGACTGGCCGATCTCCATGCTCGGCTGGATCTACACGCTGTTCTTCATCTTCCTCGGCTGCTCGGCAGCGATCTGGGGTGGCTGGCTGGAACACGCCGGGCCTCGTAAAGCGGGCGTGGTCTCGGCCTTGTGCTGGTGCGGCGGTCTGCTGATTTCCGCGCTGGGTATCTATACCCACCAGATCTGGCTGATGTGGATCGGCTCCGGCGTGATCGGCGGTATCGGTCTGGGCCTGGGCTATATCTCGCCGGTGTCGACCCTGATCAAGTGGTTCCCGGACAAGCGCGGCATGGCAACCGGCATGGCGATCATGGGCTTCGGTGGCGGCGCGATGGTCGGTGCACCGTTGGCGACTGCACTGATGAGCCACTTCGCATCGCCAGAAGGCGTGGGCGTATGGCAGAGCTTCGTGGCCATGGCGGCCATTTACTTCGTGTTCATGATCGGTGGCGCATTGTCCTACCGCGTGCCGCCAACCGGCTGGAAGCCTGAAGGCTGGACCGCTCCGGCGAAGAAAGCTTCCAACGCCATGATCACCAACCGTCACGTCCACGTGAATGTAGCCTGGAAAACTCCGCAATTCCGTCTGGTCTGGCTGGTGCTGTGCCTGAACGTGTCGGCGGGTATCGGTATCCTCGGCATGGCTTCGCCACTGTTGCAGGAAGTGTTCGGCGGCAAACTGCTGGGCGTCGATGTGCCGTTCGGTCAGCTCGACGCTGGCCAACTGGCCTCGATCGCGGCGATCGCAGCGGGCTTCACTGGTCTGCTGAGCCTGTTCAACATCGGTGGCCGCTTCTTCTGGGCCTCGTTCTCCGACTACCTGGGCCGCAAGAACACCTACTTCGTGTTCTTCGCGCTGGGTTTTGCCCTGTACGCGCTGATTCCGAACATGGGCCATCTGGGCAACGTTGCGCTGTTCGTGGCGGCGTTCTGCATCATCCTGTCGATGTACGGCGGTGGTTTTGCCACCGTTCCGGCGTATCTGGCCGACCTGTTCGGTACACAGATGGTCGGTGCGATCCACGGTCGTCTGCTGACTGCCTGGGCCGCTGCCGGTGTGCTCGGTCCGGTGCTGGTGAACTACCTGCGTGAATATCAGTTGAGCATCGGCGTGGAACGCGCTGCCGCTTACGACATCACCCTGTACATCCTCGCCGGCCTGCTGGTTCTGGGCTTTCTGTGCAATCTGATGGTGCGCCCGGTGGCCGACAAGTACTTCATGACCGACGCTGAACTGGCCGCCGAACAGGCGCTGGGCCACGACAAAGGTGCTGACGCCAGCACCGTTCTGGAGTGGAAAGCGGCGCCGGGCACCAAGCCTCTGGCGATCGCGGCATGGCTGTTGGTGGGTATTCCGTTGGCGTGGGGTGTGTGGGTGACCCTGCAGAAGACGGCGGTACTGTTTCACTAAGGTGTTAGCTGAATAAACGCCGAACCTGTGGGAGCGAGCCTGCTCGCGAAGACGGAGCACCGGTCGACATCAATGTTGGCTGGCCTGCCGCATTCGCGAGCAGGCTCGCTCCCACATTTGTTTCTGGCATGCCTGTAATGGCTTGTATGGACATGTCTACCCGCGACAGCCGGGCGTTCTATCCGTCAGGCATCTCACCTCTCGTGTTTCTGTTTGCCTCCTGCGTGCCTATAATGGCTGCCTTTTTCGCCCAATGATTTTGCGGAGCTGGTGATGGCCGAACGTAAGGCGTCTGTCGAGCGCGACACTCTGGAAACCCAGATCAAAGCCTCGATCAACCTTGATGGCACCGGAAAGGCCCGATTCGATATCGGTGTACCTTTTCTTGAGCACATGCTGGATCAGATCGCCCGTCACGGGTTGATCGACCTGGATATCGAATGCAAGGGCGATCTGCATATCGACGACCACCATACGGTGGAAGACGTCGGTATCACCCTCGGCCAGGCGTTCGCCAAAGCCATCGGCGACAAGAAAGGCATCCGTCGCTACGGCCATGCCTACGTGCCGCTCGATGAAGCGCTGTCGCGCGTGGTGATCGATTTCTCCGGTCGCCCGGGCCTGCAGATGCACGTGCCGTACACCCGCGCCACCGTCGGTGGTTTTGACGTTGACCTGTTCCAGGAATTCTTCCAGGGCTTCGTCAACCACGCGCTGGTCAGTGTGCACATCGACAACCTGCGCGGCACCAACACTCACCACCAGATCGAAACCGTGTTCAAGGCTTTCGGCCGCGCCCTGCGCATGGCCGTCGAGCTGGACGAACGCATGGCCGGGCAAATGCCGTCGACCAAAGGCGTTTTGTAATGCAGACGGTTGCAGTTATCGACTACGGCATGGGCAATCTGCACTCGGTGGCCAAGGCTCTTGAGCACGTCGGCGCCGGCAAGGTGCTGATTACCAGCGACGCGAACGTGATTCGAGAAGCCGACCGTGTGGTATTCCCGGGCGTTGGCGCGATTCGCGATTGCATGGCGGAGATCCGTCGCCTCGGCTTCGACTCGCTGGTCCGTGAGGTCAGCCAGGATCGGCCGTTCCTCGGCATCTGCGTCGGCATGCAAGCCTTGCTCGATACCAGCGAAGAGAACGCCGGCGTCGACTGCATCGGCCTGTTTCCGGGCGCGGTGAAATTCTTCGGCAAGGATCTGCACGAAGACGGCGAGCACCTCAAAGTCCCGCACATGGGCTGGAACGAGGTAAAGCAGAAGATCAGTCACCCGCTGTGGCACGACATCCCCGACCTGGCGCGTTTCTATTTCGTGCACAGCTACTACATCGCCGCCGCCAATGCGCGTCAGGTTGTAGGCAGCGGCCATTACGGTGTCGATTTCGCCGCAGCGCTGGCCGACGGTTCGCGTTTCGCCGTGCAGTTCCACCCGGAGAAAAGCCATACCCACGGCTTGCAACTGCTGCAGAACTTCGCTGCGTGGGACGGTCGCTGGTAAATGGCTGTCAAGAAATCCAGACCGCCGATCCTGACCCTCACTCCCGAGCAGGAGAGCGAGGCCAATCGCAAGATCCAGCGGTTCATGGAAGACCGTTTCGAACTGGACCTGGGTTCGTTCGAAGCGGCGGAAATTCTTGAGCTGTTTACCCGCGAGATTGCTCCGCACTATTACAACAGGGCGATTTTCGATGTGCAGACCCACCTCAAGGAACGGTTTGAAAGCATCGAAAGCGACCTGTGGGCGCTCGAGAAAAACTGATTCCCGAGCCAAGCTGAACATTCCAATTTTAAGGTTTGCCAGATGCTGATTATTCCCGCTATCGATCTCAAAGACGGTGCCTGCGTACGTCTGCGCCAGGGCCGCATGGAAGATTCCACGGTGTTCTCCGATGACCCGGTGAGCATGGCTGCCAAGTGGGTGGAGGGCGGTTGCCGCCGTCTGCATCTGGTCGACTTGAACGGCGCGTTCGAAGGCCAGCCGGTCAACGGCGAAGTGGTTACCGCAATCGCCAAGCGTTACCCGACCCTGCCGATCCAGATCGGTGGCGGCATTCGTTCGCTGGAAACCATCGAGCATTACGTCAAGGCAGGCGTGAGCTACGTGATCATCGGCACCAAAGCCGTTAAGGATCCCGCGTTCGTCGCTGAAGCCTGCCGTGCGTTCCCAGGCAAGATCATCGTGGGTCTGGATGCCAAAGACGGCTTCGTTGCCACCGACGGTTGGGCGGAAATCAGCACCGTACAGGTCATCGACCTGGCCAAGCAGTTCGAAGCCGACGGCGTATCCTCGATCGTTTATACCGACATCGCCAAAGACGGCATGATGCAGGGCTGCAACGTACCGTTCACCGCTGCGCTGGCCGCTGCCACCAGGATTCCGGTGATCGCTTCCGGCGGCATCCATAACCTGGGTGACATCAAGTCGCTGCTCGACGCCAAGGCACCGGGCATCATCGGCGCGATCACGGGCCGCGCGATCTATGAGGGCACTTTGGATGTTGCAGAGGCTCAAGCTTTTTGTGATGGCTACGCGGCCAGCTCCAAGTTGTAAGCTGCAAGCTGCAAGTTAGAAACTCGACCGCGATCGGCTCTTTCCTGCAGCTAGTAGCTTGAAGCTTGCAACTCTTAATCGGAGATTAAGCCCATGGCGTTAGCCAAACGCATCATCCCTTGCCTGGACGTGGACAACGGCCGGGTCGTCAAAGGCGTGAAGTTCGAGAACATCCGCGACGCCGGTGACCCGGTGGAAATTGCCCGTCGCTACGACGAGCAGGGCGCCGACGAGATTACCTTTCTCGACATCACCGCCAGCGTCGATGGCCGTGACACCACGCTGCATACCGTCGAGCGCATGGCCAGCCAGGTATTCATCCCGCTGACCGTCGGCGGTGGTGTGCGTACCGTGCAAGACATCCGCAATCTGCTCAATGCCGGCGCGGACAAGGTGTCGATCAACACCGCCGCCGTGTTCAACCCCGAGTTCGTCGGCGAGGCCGCGCAGCATTTCGGCTCGCAGTGCATCGTCGTTGCCATCGACGCCAAGAAAGTTTCCGGTCCCGGCGAAACCCCGCGCTGGGAAATCTTCACCCACGGCGGGCGCAAGCCGACCGGTCTCGACGCAGTCGAGTGGGCGAAGAAAATGGAAGGCCTCGGTGCCGGCGAGATCCTCCTGACCAGTATGGATCAGGACGGCATGAAAAACGGTTTCGACCTCGGCGTGACCCGCGCCATCAGCGACGCGCTGGGCATTCCGGTGATCGCTTCCGGTGGTGTCGGCAATCTGCAGCATCTGGCCGATGGCATTCTCGAAGGTCATGCCAGTGCGGTGCTGGCGGCGAGTATTTTCCACTTCGGCGAATACACTGTGCAGGAAGCCAAGGCCTACATGTCGCATCGCGGCATCGTCATGCGCTAAAGCGTACAGGCCAGTGGACAGCATGGCGCGCCCAAGGCACTCTTGGGCACGCCATGGATTCCGGTAGCCCGACATGATCAAACGCCTGCTTGTTGTTCTCGCCAGCGCCTCGTTGTTGCTCATCAGCAATGCCCGGGCCGAAACCAGTCCCGACACCGATCTGGTACTGCTCACCGAGAACTTCCCGCCGTACAACATGGCGAAGAACGGCAAGAATTTCGCCCAGGGCGACAACATCAACGGCATTGCCACGGACATCGTTCGCGAGATGTTCCAGCGCGCCGGCCTCACTTACAGCCTGACCCTGCGTTTCCCCTGGGAGCGTGTCTACAAACTCGCCCTGGAGAATCCCGGCTACGGGGCCTTCGTCATGGCGCGCCTGCCCGATCGCGAAAGACTGTTCAAATGGGTCGGCCCAATCGGCCCGGACGACTGGATCCTGCTGGCCAAGGCTGACAGCAAGATCACCCTCGAAACCCTCAATGATGCGCGCAAATACAAGATCGGCGCCTACAAGGGCGATGCGATTGCCGAGACGCTCACCAAGCAAGGCCTCAAACCGGTAGTAGTGCTGCGCGATCAGGACAACGCAAAAAAACTGCTCAATGGCCAGATCGATCTGTGGGCCACGGGTGATCCTGCCGGCCGTTATCTGGCGCGGCAGGATGGCGTGACCGGCCTGAAGACCGTGCTGCGCTTCAACAGCGCCGAGTTGTATCTGGCGCTGAACAAGGACGTCTCCGATGAGGTGGTCAACAGGCTACAGACCGCGCTGGATCAGTTGCGCAAGGAAGGCGTGGTCGATGAAATCATGGCGCGCTATCTGTAACGGCTGACTCCTCGGGCTCTGGCAGGGAGGTGCTGATTTCGCCCTCGGTCGCAGGCACAAGCACAGTCTGATCTTCGACCGCCTCTGGCTCCGAAGCGACGATGATTGCAGGCTCGGTAGGTGCGTACTGGCTGATGTGCAGGCTATTGCCATCGGTGTAGCTGAAACCCTCCGTCACTGCCGTGCCGTCTGCGCGCACCAGGTTGTATTCGCTCTGCGCCAGATAAGCCGCCACGGAGCGGTTTTTGTCCACCACCGCAACCACTTCGATGGTCGCAGTATTGAGCCATTCATTCGAATGCAGTTCGCATTGGGTGAAATCGTGGCCCAGCCGTGCGGAAAACATCAGCGCGCCGTGCTGTCGGGTTTGCCATTGGGCGCCGAATTCGATGGATGTGGTCTGGGTGAAAGTACGCAAGCCGCCAGTACGCTGGGCGCGCTGCGCATTCCACCTGAATATCTGGCTGTCGTTGCCACTGTTGCGTGCGTGACCGACGAGGATGTAGCGATCCTTGCGTTCAAGCAGATAGAAGGGCGAGTGACGCCATTGCTCAGCGGCGGTGTAACGCGGATCGTTGACCGTGAACCAGGGGAGGCTGGCGGTGTAAGTCGCATCGTCCGTTGGCTCTACAGGTGTTGGCGTCTCGCCGCAGAGCACCGGTGGCGATGGACGTGTAGACATCTGCAGGCCGATCTGCAAGCGCAAGCAGTAGACCGGGAAACTGGCCGGTCGGCTGTAGTCACTCAGGCTGAAAAAACTCCCCGATGCCAAATAGACTTCGCCCGGCAAAGCGGCTGGAGGAACGGCGCTCCAGGTGCTGACGCGCTGTCGGGCCTTGCTGCCCTTGTCGTCCCAGATCAGATCGGTGGTATTCGACGCGATCACCAGGTCTTCCCGAACGCAGCGCACCGCGTTGAGCGAAGGTTTTTCATGATCGTTCGAGCACACCGACCCCAGCGCTACGTAGCCTGCGGGAGCTAGCGGTCGCCAGATCGACAGATCTCTTTTCGAGCCTGATCCGGAGTCCTTCCAGACCAGCTCGTAATCATCGGGACGTCGCAGTGCCCTGCCTTTGGTGGGGGCATTGCTGGCAATGTCTGCCTCACAAACAACCGCGACCACGCGTTCACCGTTGATGTTGCCAACGCCTCTGGTGACGAAGTCGCCCAAGGGGAAGTAACCGGGCAGCGCGTCGGGAGCCGGGGTCGGGCGCCAGAACGACGCGGGTCTGGCCGACAAACCGTTGGTATCCCAGATGCGCAGAAATTCTGTTGTGAAGTTGATCAGCAGGTTATCGATGCGGATCGGTTCAGTCCGCCCAACGGGCGGGATAATCGGGGCGTTGTTTGTCATGGGCACTCCTGATAGTTGCAAGCGACTCAAAGGAGTCGCGACCTGTTGCAGGTCTCACTATCCGGAAGGGGGAGGGGCGTTCGGTGGTAACTATGTATTGCAACGTGACCGGGTGTTACCGGTAAACGCCATCCTTGCCATGGCCAGCCATGGCGCGGTTGCTGCGCACGCTGATCATCTGCCTGATATCGATCCAGTCGATGCCCTGCGCTTTGAGCTTGGGTAATTCGCGCTCCAGCACCGCCAGGGTCTGCGGATACGGATGGCCGATCATCACCGCTGAACCCTGTTTGTGCGCCAAGGCGATTGCGGTCTGTAGCTGAGTGGCAATGGCCGCTTCGGTGCGCTCATCATCGAGAAACACGTCTCTGGAAACGCTGGCCAGGTCGATTTTCTGCGCCTGCTGCGCAGCGACGGTCTGCGCGCTGGTGCGGCTGTCGACGAAGAACTTGTGCCGACGCTGCAATTCGCCCATCAACCACGCCATCGCCGCAGGCTGCGCGGTCATGCGGCTGCCCATGTGATTGTTGATGCCGGCAGTGAACGGGACTTTTTCGAACGCAGCATTCAGGCGTTTCTGCAGTTCTTCGAGGGGCAGTTCCGGGTGCCAGGCGTAAGGCCCGGTGGCCGGGTCCATGGGCATGTGCAGGATGACGATCTTGCCGGCGCGATGAGCTTCGCGGGCAAATTCCGTGGCGTGGGGGGTATCGGGCATGATCGCCGCCGTGACCGGGCCGGGCAGGGCGAGCACGCGACGATCCCGGGGCAGGTTCTGCCCCAGGTCATCGATGATCAGTGTCAGGTAGGCCTTGTGCGGCGAGGAACTGGCGGGCTCTGCTTGGGCAAGACCCGCCAGACAGCACAACAGAACGCAGAGGGAACGCAGCAACATCCTCAGCGGCCGGACGTGATGCTCAGGCCTTTGAGCAGGCTCAGGGCCTGGGCCAACTGGTAATCGTCATCCTGCGGCATCGCTTTGGCCTTGCCGCCGGAGCCGCTCGGTTTGTCGGCGCCGCCGTTGCCGTTGCCCAAGTGACCTTGCAGATCGGCTTCCTTGAAGTATTCGCTGTCGGCTTCGTTGGTGATCTTCGCGCGGCGCACTTCGATGTCCGGCACGATGCCCTGAGCCTGGATCGAGCGGCCGTTCGGCGTGAAGTACAGCGCGGTGGTGATCTTCAGCGCGCGGTCGTTGTTCAGCGGCAGCACGGTCTGCACCGAGCCCTTGCCGAAACTGGTGGTGCCCATGACCACGGCACGTTTCTGGTCCTGCAGGGCGCCGGCGACGATCTCCGAAGCCGAGGCACTGCCACCGTTGATCAGCACGACCATCGGTACCGCTTCGCTCTCGTCCTTGCCGGTGGCGGAAAAGCGCAACTCGGAGTTGGCAATGCGGCCCTTGGTGTAGACGATCAGGCCCTTGGTGATGAAATGGTCGACCACTTCAACCGCCGATTGCAGCACACCACCCGGGTTGTTGCGCAGGTCGAGGATGATGCCGTTGAGCTTCTTGCCGTTGTCCTTGCGCAGTTTGGCCAGAGCCTTGGAGACTTCTTCGCCGGTCTTGACCTGGAACTGGGTGATGCGGATGTAGCCGTAGCCCGATTCCAGCAGCTGCGCCTTGACGCTCTTGACCTGAATCACTGCACGGGCCAGTGTCACGTCGAACGGCGTGCCGCCATCGCGAACCAGGGTCAGGGTGATTTTCTGGCCGATCTTGCCGCGCATCTTGTCGACGGCTTCGGTCATGGTCTGGCCACGGGTTGGCTGGCCGTTGATCTTGACGATGAAGTCACCCGCCTGGATGCCCGCCTTCGACGCTGGCGTGTCATCAATCGGCGAGACAACCTTGATGAAGCCGTCTTCGGCGCCGACTTCGATGCCCAGGCCGCCGAACTCACCGCTGGTGCTTTCCTGCAGCTCGGTGAAATCTTCAGGGCCAAGGTACGCCGAGTGCGGATCAAGGTTGCTGAGCATGCCCTTGATCGCGTTTTCCAGCAGGGTCTTGTCGTCCACAGGCTCGACGTACGCGGCTTTGATCCGGTCCATGACCTCGGCGAAGGTGCGCAGCTCTTCCAGTGGCAACGGCGCCTTGGCGGTCGCGGCAGTGCCTGCCGGAGCGACGGTCGGGGCCGGTTGCGCGGCGAACGCCAGAGGCGCGCCGATCACCAGGGCGATCGTCAGGGCCAGCGAGGTAAGGCGGGACAAATGCAGCATGTCGAACGAACTCCTGAATTAGGTGGTGCGCTTATCCTTGCGCACGACACCATTGCGCCGGATCACTCGGGTGACCCTGCTGACGAATTGCGAAATACAGCGCTGGCGTGTCCTGACCGCCACTGTTACCGACAGTGGAAATCGACTCGCCCGCCTTGACCACATCACCCGCCGACTTGAGCAGCGTCTGGTTGTGGCCGTAAAGACTCAGAAAACCGTTGCCGTGATCAAGAATCACCAGCAAACCGGCACCGCGCAGCCAATCGGCGAACACCACGCGCCCGCCGTGTACGGCGTGCACCTGGCTGCCGGCGGAGGCGCTGATCATCACGCCATCCCACTTGGTGCGGGCGTCGTCGCCACGGCTTTCACCGAAGCGTGCGAGTAATCGACCATCAACCGGCCACGGAAGTTTTCCCCGCGTTGCAGCAAAAGGCCCGCCAAACGTTTCGCCGCTGCTCGATACCAGCGCGCCGGGGCTTGATCTGGCGGGTTTTCGTGGGGCGTCGCTGTTTTCAGCCTGCGCCTCACGCAAACGCTTTTTTTCCGCTTCCTGCTGGGCGATCAGCGCTTTCTGCCGCGCCTCTTCTGCCTCACGAGCCTGTCGGGCCAGGGTTTCTTCAATGGTTTTAAGGACTTTAGACAGGTCTGCCTGATCCTGCTCGCGGGCGGCGAGTTTCTGGTCGCGGGCCTTGACGTCGTCATTGAGTCTGGCGAGAACCTGCTGGCGCTCCTTGCGGACTTTCTCGAGTGCTTCGCGCTGCGTGTCGAGGTCGCTTTTCTGCACCAGCAACTGCGCTTGCTGCAGACCGATGTCTTTTTCGACATTGGCCAGCTGGCGCAGGGTTTCGTTGAAGTTCTTCAACTGCTCCAGGCGTGCCTGGCTCAGGTAGTCGTAATAGGTGAGGGTGCGGGCGAATTTCTCGGGATTCTGCTGGTTGAGCAGCAGCTTAAGGTATTCCTGGCGGCCGTTCTGGTACGCCGCTCGGGCCTGAATGGCGATCAGTCGCTGCTGTTCAGTGCGCGCGCTCTGGAGTTTTTTTTTCTCTGCATCGAGCCGCTGTAGCTCGGATTCGCTTTTCTGCAGTTCTTTCTGCAGCGCGTCGACCTGCTTCTGCAGCTTGCCCATCTCGGTTTCAGTGCCCTTGAGCTCTTTCTGCACGCCGGACTTTTCTTCCTGCAGCTTGCCCAAGAGTTTTTTCAGCTCGGCGATATCCTGACGCGTGGCCTCCAACTGCTGTTGGGTTTGCGCGCGCTCGTCGGCGAAGGCCGGCTGGAGCAGACAGGTCAGAGCAAGGGCGATCAGGACGCGAAGCATAGGGGCGGGCGGCACCAGGGTAAGGGACGGCCTAGTATGCCCGCCCGAGGCTGCAAAAAAAACGCCCAATTGGGGCTGTGTGATAACTGGCTGGAGATACAGCTGAAAATAATCTTCGAACCCAGCACAAACCACTGTGGGAGCTGGCTTGCCAGCGATGGCGGCTGCACATTCAACATAAATGCTGGCTGTCAGATTGCTATCGCTGGCAAGCCAGCTCCCACAGGGTTTTTGCGGTGTTTTCCGGATTCGGCTCAGACCAGGATCGAGGTACCGGTCATCTCCGCCGGTTTTTCCAGACCCAGCAGCATCAGCATGGTCGGCGCTACGTCCGCCAGCACGCCGCCTTCGCGCACTTTCAGGTCGCGTTTGCCGACGTAGATGAACGGCACCGGCTCGGTGGTGTGCGCGGTGTGCGCCTGACCGGTGGATTCATCGGCCATTTGCTCGACGTTGCCGTGGTCGGCGGTGATCAGTGCTTCGCCGCCGACCTTTTCCAGCGCTTCAACGATGCGACCGACGCAGGTGTCCAGGCACTCGACCGCTTTTACCGCCGCATCGAACACACCGCTGTGGCCGACCATATCGCCGTTGGCGTAGTTGACCACGATCACGTCGTAACGCTGGTTTTCGATCGCGTCGACGATACGGTCGGTGACTTCCGGCGCGCTCATTTCCGGCTGCAAGTCATAAGTAGCGACTTTCGGCGACGGGATCAGGATGCGCTCTTCGCCCGGGAACGGTTCTTCACGACCGCCGGAGAAGAAGAAGGTCACGTGAGCGTACTTCTCGGTTTCAGCGATGCGCAGCTGGGTCTTGCCGTTTTTTGCCAGGTAATCACCAAGAACGTTTTCCAGGCTGCCGGCGGCGAAGGCCGACGGTGCCGGAATACTTGCGGCGTACTGGGTAAGCATGACGAAACCGGCCAGTTTTGGCTGGCGGGCGCGCGCGAATTCCTTGAAATCGTCTTCGACGAACACCCGGGTCAGCTCGCGTGCGCGGTCTGCACGGAAGTTCATGAACACCACGGCGTCGCCGTCTTCAACTTTCACCGGCTCACCGATGGAAGTGGCTTTGACGAATTCGTCGCTTTCGCCACGGGCGTAGGCGGCTTCGAGACCTTCCTGAGCGGTGGCGGCGTTGAATTCGCCGTTGCCGTCGACGATCAGGTTGTAGGCCTGGGCGACGCGATCCCAACGGTTGTCACGGTCCATGGCGAAATAGCGGCCGATGATGCTGGCGATCCGGCCTTTGCCCAAGGCCTGGAAAGTCGCGTCGAGCAGTTCGATCGACGAGGCAGCGCTTTTCGGCGGCGTGTCGCGGCCGTCGAGGAAGGCGTGCAGGTAGATTTTTTCGGCGCCGCGCTTGAAGGCCAGTTCGGCCATGGCGATCAGGTGATCCTGGTGGCTGTGCACGCCGCCGTCGGACAGCAGGCCCATGAAATGCACGGCTTTGCCGGCGGCCACGGCTTTATCCACAGCGGCGCAGATGGTCGGGTTTTCGAAGAATTCGCCGTCGCGGATCGCTTTGGTCACACGGGTGAAGTCCTGATACACCACGCGCCCGGCGCCGAGGTTCATGTGGCCGACTTCGGAGTTGCCCATCTGGCCGTCCGGCAGACCGACGTCCATGCCGCTGCCCGAGATCAAGCCGTTCGGCACGGTGGCCCACAGACGATCCAGCACAGGTTTCTTCGCCGCGAACACGGCATTGGATTCGGGGCTGTCGCTGTGACCGAAGCCGTCGAGAATCATCAGGACCAAAGGTTTGGGCGTAGTCGTCATGGAATCCACTCGTGGCTGATAAAGAAGAGGGCGATGGAAAACGGAGTTGGAGTTTAAAGCGAAGTTCCGACCGCGTCACCGCCGGACGGGGTTTGGCCGACCATAGTGGCTGTGTATACTGGCCGACATTTTAACGCCCTGGAACCTCCTTCGATGGTTGCTCACCTGATTGAATTTGCCACTAACCACTACATTCTTGTCGGTATCTTCGTCGTACTTCTGGCTCTGTTGCTGGCGCACACGATGCAGGGCGGCGGCAAGAGCCTGAGCACCGGCGAACTGACCGCACTGGTCAATAAAGACGCAGGCGTGGTGGTGGACATCCGTCCGGCCAAGGATTATGCCGCTGGCCACATCGTCGGCGCGGTGAACATCCCGCAAGACAAACTGGCCGCCCGCGTCGGCGAGCTGGAAAAACACAAGGCCAAGACCATCATTCTGGTCGATGCCCTCGGCCAGACCGCCGGCACCCACGCCCGCGAACTGATGAAGTCCGGCTTCACCGCCGCCAAGCTGTCCGGCGGGATTTCCAGCTGGAAAGGCGACAACCTGCCGCTGGTGAAATGACATGAGCGAAGTCATCGTCTATTCCAGCGATTACTGCCCTTACTGCTCGCGCGCCAAGCATCTGCTCGCCAGCAAAGGCGTGGCCTTCGAAGAGATCAAGGTCGATGGCAAGCCGCAGCTGCGTGCCGAAATGACCAAAAAGGCCGGGCGCACGTCCGTACCGCAAATCTGGATCGGCGCAAAGCACATCGGCGGTTGCGATGATTTATACGCCCTGGAGCGCGCCGGCAAACTCGACGCGCTGCTCAAGGGCTGAACGGCTGCACCCACGTACAGCACTCCCTAAAAGACCCAAGATCGATAAGGATCTGAGATGACTGACCAACAGAACACTGCAGCCAGCGAAGAAGAAACCGCACCGCAATTCTCCTTGCAGCGCATCTACGTACGCGACCTGTCCTTCGAAGCCCCGAAAAGCCCGGCGATCTTCCGCCAGCAGTGGGATCCGGCGGTCGGTCTGGATCTGAACACCCGCCAGAAAGCGCTGGAAGGCGATTTCTACGAGGTGGTGCTGACCCTTTCCGTTACCGTGAAAAACGGTGAAGAAGTGGCCTTCATCGCTGAAGTGCAACAGGCCGGTATCTTCCTGATCAAGAATCTGGACGCGGCTTCGATGAGCCACACCCTCGGTGCATTCTGCCCGAACATCCTGTTCCCGTACGCCCGCGAAACCCTGGACAGCCTGGTCACCCGCGGTTCGTTCCCGGCGCTGATGCTGGCCCCGGTGAACTTCGACGCCCTGTACGCGCAAGAGCTGCAGCGCATGCAGGAAAGCGGCGAGACCCCGACCGTTCAATAAAGGCTCGGATACGCATCGCGGGCAAGCCCGCTCCCACAGGTTTGCACATTCCTGTGGGAGCGGGCTTGCCCGCGATTGTTTTGGTCAGGCGAAAACTATTTGAAGTCGTTCTGCCGCCACGCTTCGTATACGGCGACCGCCACGGTGTTGGACAGGTTCAGGCTGCGGCAGCCTTCGCGCATCGGCAGGCGCAGGCGCTGTTCGGCGGGCAGGGCGTCGAGCACGTCCGCCGGCAGGCCACGGCTTTCCGGGCCGAACAGAAACGCGTCGCCGGGCACGAACGCGGCATCATGGAACGGCCGCGAGCCCTTGGTGGTGAAGGCGAACACGCGCGGGTTACCCAGACTTTCCAGACAGCTGGCCAGGTCAGCGTGACGCTGCAACGTGGCATATTCGTGGTAGTCGAGACCGGCACGGCGCAGGCGCTTGTCGTCCATCTCGAAACCCAGTGGTTCGATCAAATGCAGGTGGCAGCCACTGTTGGCGCACAGCCTGATAACGTTGCCGGTGTTCGGCGGAATTTCTGGTTGAAAAAGGATGACGTGAAACATGCACGGCTCCGAAGGTAAAGATGAGCGGCATTCTACGCCGCCTGTGGACAACCGTTCGAAACTATTCCCGCGAGTCATCGGCTCGCTGGCGATTGTCGGCTTGATGATCGGCTTGATGATCGGCCGTCTGACCACGCCCGATCCAAGCGTGCTGGAGCGTGTCGAGGTCACCGATGGCGGCCTGGTGGTGTGGTTCAACAACGAGCCGAAACTGCACGGCGAGATCATCGATGGCACCGTCGCGCTGCTGTTTCAGGCCGAGGGTCGGGCGCAGAAGGGCCAGCTCAGGCTCAACGGCAAGGACGTCAACTGGCGCACGCGCAAAAGCGATGGAGGGTTATTGCTGACGGTGCTGGCAGCGCGCCCGTTGCAGGGCGGCTGGGTTGGCAGCGAGGTCGATGATCGTTGGCGGCTGGAGATCCGCTTGAGCGAGCCCTAGGGGCAAGTCCTCATCACTGGGGCGCGCTCCGACACTGTTTGAGGTCGTTTCCCACTGCGGCCGTCTCCCTTTCCCATCTCCGTCCGATGCTCGTCCACGCTATCGTTTGCCCCTTCAAACGGCAGGATGCCGAAACCCGTCGTCCCCTTGCTCGACTGCATGGGGCGTCTTTTTCAAGGATGAAAACATGCCAGTAAAACCCCCTCGCGGTGGCGGTACCCACGTGGACGTTCCGGGCAGCCCGCATCGGGCTGCGGACGCCGACATTTCGCTCCACGGCCACCCGGGTCGCACAGGCGTCGATGTGAATTTTGCTTCGCATCATTTGCTGCCGCGCGCCGAATCATCCAGTGATGCGACCCTGGATGCCATACCCCCTGCCGCGGCCGTTGTGGTGCGCGCACTCGCAGAAGGTATTCGCCCTCCCGCCACCCAGCCTTCGCTGGACAATTACGTCACCAACGCCCGAGCGATACTTCCACAGGTCAACAGTGAGGGTTTGCGGGTGATCAGTCGGCGAACCTACGCAGACTTGGTCAACGGCGACCTGGTGCCTGTCGCAGTGGATCCTGCGACGGGTCTGTATCGAGCCCGGCGGCCAAGCGAGTTGCTCCCATCCGGCCCGGTGATGCTGCGCGATGTGCACAGCGGACTTTGGTATGCGCGTGAAGTCGTGGAACCAACTACCCGGGAGCAGATCCGCAAGTACCTGCCCGACACGACCGACGAGGACGCGGATGCCTTCATCGCCCGGTTCGATGACAAGGACGTGGCAGAGCTTGAGCTCAAGCATATTCAGCTTGGGCTGGCGCAATTGGACTCGACGCGTTTTGACCTGCCGATCAGTCGAGGTCGCATTTCATCGGACAAGGAGTTACATGAGGCGCGGAATATATGGGCGACGTTTCGCCAGTTGTACCTATGGCAAGGTCAGCCCGAACAGCGCGTCTACCGTGACGGGCGGCATGTGGGCTTCAAGCTGGAAATCGATCTGACGATATGGCCAGTTCAAAAACCGCTTTCCTTGAAATTCAGCTCAGTGATTTCTCTGACTTTAAGAGGCCGTGGCCGGCTGGACCCGGACGTGTTTTGCGCACAGTTTCCCAATCTTGAAAGTCTGACCATTACCAGTCAGGCAATCGAAGTGGAAGGGCGGTTTCAAGGCTGGAACGTGATCGAACGGGCTTATTCGAAATTCAGGCTGGATTCGCGATTTGCCGAGCAATTGAAAAGATTCCCGCGTTTGCAAAGGCTGCACCTTCAGGACTGTGAACTAACGTCTGACTTTTCCGTACGAGGCCTTGCCAGGCTAAACGAGCTATGGCTTTGCAACACATTCGAGGCCCCGGTGAACAGCCTGGACATGCAGATGCGGCATCAGGAGCAAGTCACCTTTTTGCAAGTGGCAGCTGACATCAGAGGCATGACTGAACTGCGGGTGCTGGATCTGAGCCGCACCGGAATACACCTGCTGCCTTCCGGACTTGATGCCATCGACGTGGCGTCGAAGCTTGAAGTGTTGAGACTGGGGGGCAATCCGCTTTCGATCAGCCCCTCACTCGAACACATGACCGCACTGCAGGAGCTGGATCTTTCCAATACACGATTGCAAAGATTTCCCGAGGGCATTACCGACAGGATTCCCGCAAGAGAACTGAATCTTGCGGACAATCACATCAGGTCGATCCCCGAATCCGTGGAGCTCAGAGCGGGCTTCAATCTCATCGGCAATCCGATAATGGACCCGGCCTCTTTACGGCGGTTGATACGAGCACGTGTAGAGACAGGCACCGATATCTGGCTTGGGCAGGAAAGCAGCGATGTAACTGCCGATCTCTGGCTACGCAATGTGCCACAGGAACAGATAGCGGAAAAACAAGCGCTGTGGGACAGGCATAACGCCGCAATGCCACTGGCAGTGACCGGCATTCTTCGTCGACTGAGTCGAACGCCCGAGTTTCACGTTGAACGCCCGCTTCTGCAGCGGCGCGTGTGGTGGTTTCTGGAAATGTATGACAGCGCCGAAGTCAACGAGCGGGCCAGGCTCGACGCCATTCTTTATACGGAAACGAGTCCCGGGAGAATGCTGGACAGGCTGGAGAATGAAATCCGCAACTATGACGGAGGGCGACAGAGTCAGCCGCTGCACCCTTTGCCCAAGCGTCCCAGGTTCGAGTAACTCGCAGGAGTACGCAGTGCCGATGCAAAAGCGGCAAACCTCGACCCGTCTGTAACAGCAATGCCACCCCCCCATCGTCTCTGGGATAAATGCCAGGGACGACTTTCAAGGATGAAAACATGCCAGTAAAACCACCCCGCAGTGGCAGCACCCGCGTGGACACGGATGTTCACCCGGCTATGACCCGACGTCTGGACAAGGATTTCGCACTGGTGCGCACTCCCGATCTCAATGGCACCGCCCCCTGGGTTCGTGGCGATGATCCGAAGCTGCGGGGCAGCTTGCCGGGCGATGTTGTCGGCGCGGACAGGACCTTGCCGACGCCGATGGTCGAGGTTCGCCCTGCGCCGCACACCAATCCAAGTCCTCCCGTCATCGCCAGGTCGCTGGACAGTTACGCAATGCGATCACCGGCCGGACTGCCGGCAGCTGACGGTGACGGCTTCAGGCTGTACAAAAAACGTCAGTATGTGGATGTGTCTGGCGGCGGCATCGTTCTGGTAGGGGTGGATCCGGACAGCGGATTTTATCGCGCTCGACTCCCCAGCGAGTTGCTGCCCACCGGTCCATGGATGTTGCGGGATAGCCGCAGCGGCCTCTGGCATCCGCACAACGACTTCAACGCACGCACCGATCCTCTGACCGTTGCGGGTTTGCAGGGATTTCGCAGCGGGCTGGATCTCAGCGGCGTCGCCCCCGGCAGCGACGGCGTGGTACGTCACGCTGGCAAGCTCTACGTGGTCATTGATCAACAGGCGTATCAGGTTTTGCAGGATCTTGCTGCGTCTCGCCCGGAATACAAGGTCTGGCGTCTGGTTGATCCCAGTCATCCCGGCGCCACCGACAGCGCAAACATTTATCGCGCCAGCCTCGGCGGTGAGACGCTGGCCATTACCCGGAACGAGCGCAATACCTGGGTTTCCATCCTTCCTGGTTTACGCGGGGGCATGCAGCGCAATGAGGCTGCAGGTGCCAATCCGTTCAACTTTCATCGCCCCTGGCTCACTGACTCCGGCCCTTCACGGGGGCAAGCGGCGGTCGCAGACGCGACCACGCGGGCGCAGGTAAAACGCTATTTCGCCGACTCCACCGATCAGCATGCCGATGATTTCATTGCCCGATTTGCTGAGGCAGGTGCGGCTGAGGTGGAGCTCAAACGGCTACAGCTTGAGTTTCCTCAACTCAACCGTGAGGTCACTGCGTGGGAGACTGCCTACAGGGGTGACAGCAGTGCCGAGCGCATTCGGCGACTGGCAATAGGTGCCAGCGTGCGTCGATTGTTCAAGTGGCAGGGCGACAGTTCGGAGAAAGTCTTCCGGGATGGCCGGCTGATCGGCTTCAGGTTGAAACTGGATTTGGGCGCGCGGGGGAATTTCGCCCTTCCGGTTTTTTCGATTCGACTCGGATCTGTTGTGTCTCTTGGCCTGGAGGGACGCACCTCTAGGAATCTGGGAGATCTGTTGTCGATGTTCCCGCGCATGGACACCTTGCAAACACGCAGAATCGACGGCCAGAAATTGCTTGCCCAACTCGACAAGCTCCCACAGTTGAGAGTCCTGGAAATTCGTGAAAGCAGTCTGTTGCTGTCGTCGACAGGCCTCGACCACTTCGCCACATTGACCGGGCTGGAAGAGTTGAGCCTGATCAACTGTGGTATCTGGCCCGATCTTTCAGTGCGAGGGATGACCGGGTTACGGGTATTGCGCGCACGTTCCTGTGGCTTGCTCCGTCTGCCTTTCGGATTGGATGAGGTGGCCGTGGCGTCACGGTTGCAGGTGCTTGATCTGTACCACAATCCCGAACTGCGACATCCGCCTGATGTGACCCAGATGTCCGAATTGCGAGTATTGGATCTGTCCCATACCCGCATATCCGCGCCGCCACCCGGGCTTGGCATGCAGAGCGGTCCTTCGCGACTCCAGGTCTTGAATTTATCCAGCACCCCACTCGCTGTGGCGCCGTCGCTCAGCGCAATGTCGGCATTGCTGGAGGTTGACCTGAGCCATACCGCGATAAAAACTTTCCCGGACGGCGTGAACTCCGAGGTTCCCCGAGCACGTCTGGATCTGAGTTATACCCGGATCGAATCAATCCCCGAAGCTGTTGAACTCAGGGAAGGTTTCAACCTTACCGGCACGTTGATTTCCGATCCTGTCTACTTTCGGCGGTTGATTGCTGCACGTCGGCAAACAGGTACGGACATCTGGTTGGGACGAGCTTCGAGCCATCTGGTCATAGACCACTGGATGCACAATGTTCCACAAGCGCAACGCGCCGCCCGGATTTCCCTCTGGGACTCGTTAATCGATCCGACGAATGTTGCCATGATGGGCAAAATCAGAGAGCTGGTCCGTACGCCTGAGTTTCAGGTTGAGCGGCCGCTTCTGCAGCGTCGGGTCTGGGCGTTTCTGGAACATTTCCAAAAGGCGAGTCTTGGTGAGCAAGACGCTTTGCGGGACATCGCGATAACGGAGTCCAGTCCCGGAAAAATGCTGGAAAGGCTCGAAGAGGAAATGACGAAGTTCGACTCAACCTGGCAGCACCAGCCCCCGCATCATTTGCCCAAGCGGCCGCGGCTTGCATAGGGGGGGGCAAACCGCAGGCGGCACGATGCCGGCATCATCACCCCTGCACAAAAGCGCAGGCTGATGACGTTCGGCCTGCCCTGCCATTCCCACATTTGCTAGCGTCATTTCCCACCGGAGCCGTCTGTTTTTCCGCTGCGCGTCAACGTTAACGCAGGCTATCGTTGGTCTTCCCAGCTAACCGGCAGGATGCCGACCCCCCCCGCCTGAGCATGAATGGCGGGGCGACTTTTCAAGGATGAAAAAACATGCCACTAAAACCACCTCGCGGGGGCAGCACCCACGTTGATACGGATGTCCACACGTTCCCGAAGCGAAGCTCGGACAAGGATTTCACAGCGGCGGATATGCCCGTCCGCGATGGCACGGTCCCCTGGGCTGGTGTCGATGATCTGAAGTCGCTTAGCACCAAACCTGGCGACGACGCAGGCCCGAATACGATCCTGCCGGCGCCGGTGGTCGAGGTTCGCCCGGCACCGGAGGTTGCTGCCATCTCTCCTGTGATACACCGGTCGCTGGAGACTTACCGGATAACATCAACCACCGAATTGCCTGACGCTGATGGCGAAGGCTTCAGGCTGTACAAAAATCGCCGTTATGTTGACGTCCCTGGCAGTGGCCTCATTCTCGTCGCAGCTGATCCGGATACGGGATGGTATCGCGCTCGACATCCCGGCGAGTTGTATCCTTCCGGCCCATGGATGTTGCGCGATAGCGAAAGCGGCATCTGGCATCCGCACAGCGACTTCAGCACCCGCACCAACCCCCTGACCGCCCAAAGCCTGGATGGCTTTCATGCCGGGCTGGATGTCAGTAGCGCACAATCGGGCAGCGACGGCGTGATACGTCACGATGGCAAACTCTATGTGGTCATCCATGAGCAGGCGTATCAGGTGATGCAGGATCTGGATGCCTCCCGCCCGGAATACAGGGTTTGGCGCCTGGTCAAACCCAACGATCCCGTCGCTGCCGACAGCGTGAACATTTACCGCGCCAGCCTGGGCGGTGAAACCCTGGCGATCACCCGCAGCGAGCAGAACACCTGGGTTTGCATCCTCACAGGTTTGCGCGGTGGGATGGATGGCGCTGCTCAAGCACCTGCCAACCCGTTCAACTTTCACCGCCCCTGGCTCACCGGCGCAGGCCCCTCCGGGGGGCAGCCGCCGGTTCTGGTTGCGACCACACGGACACTGGTCAGACGCTATTTTGCTGATGCGACGGATCAACATGCCGATGATTTCATCGCAAGGTATGGGGAAGCGGGTGTGGCAGAAGTCGAACTCAAGCGGCTTGAGCTGGAGTTTCCTCGATTGAACCGTGAGATCACTGCCTGGGAGACGGGTTACAAAGGCCAGGACATTGCCGAACGCAGGCGCCGGCTGGCAATAGGGGCCAACGTGCGTCGGTTGTTCAAATGGCAGGGAGAGCATTCGGAAAAAGTCTACCGCGACGGGCGACTGGTCGGTTTCAAGCTGGAGCTCGACCTGGGAAGTCGGCGCAATCTGGCGCTACCGGGTTGTTCCGTTCCGCTCAGATCCGTCGTATCTCTAGGCCTGGAAGGAAGTCCTTCGAAAAGTCTGGGAAAATTGTTCTCGATGCTTTCCCACATTGAAACCCTCGAAATCCGCAGATTCAATGGCAAGTGTCATGAACTGTTGGCCGAAATCGATAAACTCCCGACGTTGAAAGTCCTGACGATGCAGGAAGCCAGACTATGGCTCCCGTCGGACGGCCTTGAGCATTTCACGCGATTGACCCGTTTGCGGGAGTTGAGCCTGACGCACTGCAGTATCTGGCCGCTTTTTTCAGTGCGTGGCATGAGCGAGTTGCGGGTCTTGCGCGCACGTTCCTGTGGTTTGAGTCGTCCCCCTGTCGGGCTGGATCAATGGCCCGTGGCGTCACGGTTGGAGGTGCTTGACCTGTACCATAATCCCGATTTGACAGAAGCACCTGATGTGACTCGCATGTCCGGATTGCGAGAGTTGAATCTGGCCAATACGTTCATAACCTCGCCGCCGCCCGGGCTTGGTTTGCAGAACGGTCCGTCGCGGCTGGAGATATTGAATTTGTCGGAAAGTCGGCTGGCTGTGGCGCCCTCACTGCGGGGAATGACGGCGTTGCGGGAAGTCGATCTCCACCGAACTCGTATAAGAGAATTCCCGGACGGCGTGACATCCGATATTCCCAGGACACGTTTGAATCTGGCCTATACCGCGATCAGAGCCATTCCCGAAACCATTGAGCTGAGAAAAGGGTTTGACCTGACTGGCAGTCCGATTGCCGACCCCGCTTCTCTTCGACGATTGATAGCTGCACGTCGGCAGACGGGTACCGATCTGTGGCTGGGGAGAATCGAGGCTGATTTGGCGGACAGTCCATGGCTGCACCATGTCCCCCAAACGCAACGCGCTGAAAAGTCTGCCCTGTGGGATTCATTTGTCCTTCAAGCGAACCCCGCAATGATCAAACAACTCAGAAATCTGGTGCGTACGCCGGAATTTCAGGTTGAGCGTCTGCTTTTGCAGCGCCGGTTCTGGTCGTTTATTGAAAGCTTCCAAAAGGCCAGCGTAGGTGAGCAAGAAAGTTTGCTGAACATTGCGTCTACTGAACCCAGCCCGGGGAAAATGCTGGACAGGCTGGAGGAGGAAGTAAGGAGGTTTGACCCGACATGGCAAAACCAGCCCCCACATCATGTGCCCGAGCGCCCCAGGTTCGAATAGGGGCGGGACGCATTGCGGTGTAAAAGCGGGAATCCCTGACCTGCCTGTATCAGGGTTCCCAAAAGCATGGGCTTCGCTTGCGGCGTCAGCCCGGTGTAAAGAGGGAACCCCCGGCCTGCCTGTACCAAGGATCCCAAAACGGTGGGCTCGCTGCTTTGCGCTGTGAGCCCGGTGTAAAGAGGGGAATCCCCGGCCTGCCTGTACCAAGGTCCCCGAAACGGGTGGTGAATCGAATCACCTGAGATAGATATTGCAGGCGGCGTGCCAGGTTTTGATTTGCTGTAACAAAAAATGCTTCGCAAACGCGAAAGCCCCGGAATACGGGGCTTTCGTTTATTTCAAGTCTGGGTTTTTCGGCACTTTCAGATGCGGGGGTGGCGATATGGCTCTGCGCGATCCCGGGTCATCGTGCATTGATGCGGTGCATGCTGGCGCCAAAAGCTTCGTCGGAGCGCCGCCCGGAGCAGGCTCGCTCCCACAGAGGAGCGTATTTCAATTGTGGGAGCGAGCCTGCTCGCGAATGGGTTCAGCGCAGAACCGGAGACTTAACCCTCTTCCCCCTCATCATCATCCCCACCATCAACCTTCATCCCCAGTTCCTTGATCTTGCGCGTCAGGGTATTACGCCCCCAACCCAGCAACACCGCCGCATCACGCCGACGTCCTGCGGTGTGCTTCAGTGCTGTCTCGATCATGATCCGCTCGAACGCCGGCACTGCGCTGTCGAGCAGGCTCGACTGGCCACGGGCCAGGGCTTGATCGGCCCATTGGCGCAGGGCCTGTTCCCAGTTGGTCACTGGCGCCGAATCCTGCGGCAGGTTGAGCAGTTCCGGTGGCAAGTCGCTGATGTGCACTTCGCGACCGGAGGCCATGACGGTGATCCAGCGGCAGGTGTTCTCCAACTGGCGCACGTTACCTGGCCACGGCAGGTTTTTCAGGTATTCCTCGGTCTCGCTTTTCAGCAGCTTCGGCTCCACCGCCAGCTCCTGCGCGGCGCGGCTGAGGAAGTGCCGGGCCAGGGTTGGAATGTCTTCACGACGATCCGACAGGCGCGGGATGTGGATGCGGATCACGTTCAGGCGGTGGAACAAGTCCTCACGGAATTTGCCGGCGTGGACAAGTGTTTCGAGATTCTGGTGTGTCGCAGCGATGATGCGTACATCGACCTTGACCGGTACATGGCCGCCGACGCGATAGAACTCGCCATCGGCCAGCACGCGCAACAGACGCGTCTGGGTGTCCGCCGGCATGTCGCCGATTTCATCGAGAAACAGCGTGCCGCCGTCCGCCTGTTCAAAACGACCGCGACGCAAATTCGCCGCGCCGGTGAACGCGCCTTTCTCGTGGCCGAACAGCTCGGATTCCATCAGATCCTTGGGGATCGCCGCCATGTTCAGTGCAATGAACGGCGAGGCCGCGCGTGGGCTGTGGCGGTGCAGGGCGTGGGCCACCAGTTCTTTACCGGTACCGGATTCGCCGTTGATCAGCACGGTGATGTTGGAGTGGCTCAGGCGCCCGATGGCGCGAAACACCTCCTGCATCGCCGGCGCTTCGCCGATGATTTCCGGGGTGCGGGTCAGCGCCGGCACCACTTCCAGACCTTGCTGTTCCTGGGCATGTTGATTGGCGCGTTTGACCAGCGATACCGCTTCATCGACGTCGAACGGCTTGGGCAGGTACTCGAAAGCACCGCCCTGATAGGAGGCGACAGCGCTGTCCAGATCGGAGTGAGCGGTCATGATGATGACCGGCAGCCGTGGGTGCTGTTCGCGAATCCGCGCCAGCAGATCCAGGCCACTGGCGCCCGGCATGCGGATATCGGAAATGATCACGTCCGGCTGCTGCCGGGCGAGACGACTCATCACGCCATCGGCGCTGTCGAAGCTCTGGGTGGTCATGCCTTCCTGCTGCAAGGCTTTTTCCAGGACCCAACGGATAGAACGGTCGTCATCGACGATCCACACGGTTTCACTACGGCTCATGTCGATGTGGCTCCTTGTTCCAGTGGCAGGAAGATCGAGAAGGTGGTGTGGCCTGGATGGCTCTCACACTCGATCAGGCCCTGGTGCTGACTGATGATGTTCTGGGTAATGGCCAGGCCCAGCCCGGTACCATCCGGGCGGCCGCTGACCATGGGAAAGAAAATGGTTTCCTGCAGTTCCGCCGGAATGCCGGGACCGTTGTCGATGATCTCGATCTTGGTCACCAGACGATGGCGGATGTGGCCGATGGTGAACTGGCGCATGGCGCGGGTGCGCAGGCTGATGCGGCCCAGGCGCAGCTCGTTCTGGCTGCTGATCGCCTGCATCGCGTTGCGCACGATGTTCAGCACCGCCTGAATCATTTGCTCGCGGTCGATCAGGACGTCGGGAATGCTCGGGTCGTAATCACGCACCAGGGTGATGCAGCCCTGGCTTTCGGCTTCGACCAGATGGCAGACGCGTTCGAGCACTTCGTGGACGTTGCACATGGCCAGCGATGGCAGTTTGTTCGAGCCGAGCATGCGATCGACCAGATTGCGCAGGCGGTCGGCCTCTTCGATGATCACATTGGTGTAATCGCGCAGGCTTTCCTCCGGCAGTTCGCGGGCCAGCAATTGCGCTGCGCCACGGATGCCGCCAAGAGGGTTCTTGATCTCGTGGGCGAGGCCGCGCACCAGCATCTTGCTGGTTTCCTGCTTGGACAGCTGCGCCTCTTCCTTGGTTATGCGCAACAGGCGATCACGCGGGTGCACTTCAAGCAAAAGCAAAGTCTCGCCGTTGCTGAGGATTGGCGTGACCGCGTAATCCACGGTCAGCGTCTGGCCGGTGAGGGCGGTGAGCATCGCTTCACGCTTGGTGAAAGGGTGCGCCTGCTCGACCGCCTGGCGCAGGGAATTGAGCGCCTCAGGGGATTCGGTGAACAGCTCGCTGATGAACTGGCCGTGGCTGCGCTGACCGCTGACGGCCAACAGCATCTCCGCCGCCGGGTTCATGTACTCCAGGCGCAATTCGGCGTCGAGCAGGATGGTCGCCGTGGTCAGGTTGTCGAGCAGCAAACGGTGAATAGCGTCGCTTATGGTCATCTGGACCCCTTTTGGAGCAAGGCGTGCGCGAGAACAAAGCGCTGATGTCGGGAAAATGCAAAAACCAAACCAAGGCTCCGAAAAGAAGCGTTTAACCCCTGAAACAGGCGTTTGACGCGCGTTTGTATGGCACGAAGCCAGCTCAAACGGGAAGTTTCGAACCAAAATGGGTTGGGTTGTGGGCGAGATGCAGTTTAGTGCACCAATAGAGTGCGCGCGGCTGGCGGAGGTTAAAAGAAGCGCAGGAATGGATTTTTCGGCTCTTCAGGTTTGTCCTTGAGCGGGCACTCCGGGCGCACGCCATAGTCGTCGGGAACGCAGGGTTTGACCTGACGTTTCTGCGCCAGGGAAATGCGCAGCATGTGGAACGGCTGATTGGCGGTGCGTTCCAAGGTACGCCCGGCGGCGTCGAGGATTTCGATCGAAAGGCTGTGGCTGCCGCGATCGATATTGCTCAGCGCAAATACCGGGCTGACGCCGGGCTCGCCAGTGGCCTTGCCATCCAGCAGCAGGCGATAACGATGGCCGCTTTGCAGGCCGGGCTCGCTGGTGACGCTGACGATCAGCTCGCCGGCGCTGCTGCGCAGAGTGGCATCGGGCTCCGGGATCAGAATGCGCAGCATGTCGTAGTGAAAGGGCGCTGGTTCGGCGGATTTTTTCGCTGTGGTGATCGGTGCTGCGGTGTTGGCAGGGACAGCCATGCGATTGCTCGTCGCGATCGGCACTCGCTTGGCGTTGGCGCGTGGCTGGTCGGTATAGACGCGGTTGCCCTGCGCGTCGACATAGGTAAAGACCTCCGCCAAGGTGTACGTCGACATCAGCGCCAGAATGAGTGCCAGCCCCGCGCGGATCATGGCGTGTGTACCCGTTGCACGGTGAAGACCGCTGGCGGGCTCTGCTGAACGACGCTTTGGCCGTCGATCACTTGCACGGCCAGGCGATGCTCGCCGCGATCGATGTTGACCAGTTGCAGAACCGGCACGTTGCTCGGCTGGCCATAGGGCTGGTCGTCGAGTAGCAGCCTTAATTGATGCGGCGGTTGCAGACGCGGCTTGATCAGAACATTGACCGTGAAGGTGCCGTTGTTGGCGCGCAGCGCCTCGTCAGTGGGCAGGCCGGCGAGTTCGAGGATTTCATAGGCGTTGCGCGGTGGTTGCGGTTGTTCTGCGGTGGGTGCTTGCGGCGCACTCGGTGCTTGCGGCTCGACCCGATTGAGCGGCGGCAACTCGACCGGTTGCGCCTGCACGCCGTCCGGCGGCTGATTGCTGTAAGCAGTGTTGCCGTTGGCGTCGGTGTACTTGTAGATCTGCGCAGCGGCGGGCAGGGCGATCAGCAGCAGAATGTAGAGAAGCGTGCGACCCATGAAATCGACCGGGGTTGGAAACTGTGGGTAGCAGCATAGGACAGGTGGGGCGGTTGGCCAAAACCGTTAATAACTGGAATTGAAAAGACTGGTAGCCAAAACATGGATCGTTCCCATGCTCTGCGTGGGAATGCCTCCTGAGACGCTCCGCGTCCAGTGACGCAGAGCGTCACGGGCTGCACTCCCACGCGGAGCGTGGGAACGATCAATGACCCACCGCCTTCGCGAGCAGGCTCGCTCCCACATGGAAAATGCGTTGCGCCGGGCAATAAAAAAGGCCTCCCGAAGGAGGCCTCTTGTGTCACGCCGCTTTACGCAGCGCTACCGGATCAGCAGCTGTAGTACAGCTCATATTCCAGTGGGTGCACGAAGGTGCGAACCTTGATTTCTTCTTCCGATTTCAGCGCGATGTAAGCGTCGATGAAGTCGTCGGAGAACACGCCGCCCTTGGTCAGGAACGCGCGGCCCTTGTCCAGCTCTTCCAGGGCTTCTTTCAGGCTGCCGCAAACCTGTGGAATCTCTTTCGCCTCTTCAGGCGGCAGGTCGTACAGGTTCTTGTCGGCGGCATCGCCTGGGTGGATCTTGTTCTGGATACCGTCCAGACCGGCCATCAGCAGTGCTGCGAAGGCCAGGTACGGGTTGGCAGCCGGATCCGGGAAGCGTGCTTCGATACGGCGGGCTTTCGGGCTCGACACGTAAGGAATACGGATCGAAGCGGAACGGTTGCGAGCCGAGTAGGCCAGCATTACCGGAGCTTCGAAGCCTGGCACCAAACGCTTGTACGAGTTGGTCGCCGGGTTGGTGAAGCCGTTCAGGGCCTTACCGTGCTTGATGATGCCGCCGATGAAGTACAGAGCGGTATCGGACAGGCCGGCATAGCCTTCACCTGCGAAGGTGTTCTTGCCGTCTTTCCAGATCGACATGTGTACGTGCATGCCCGAACCGTTGTCGCCGTACAGTGGCTTCGGCATGAAGGTCGCGGTGCGGCCGTAAGCGTCAGCAACGTTGTGCACAACGTATTTCAGGGTCTGAACTTCGTCGGCCTTCTTCACCAGGGTGTTGAACTTGACGCCGATTTCGTTCTGGCCGGCAGTTGCCACTTCGTGGTGGTGAACTTCAACCGACTGACCCATTTCTTCCAGTGCGTTGCACATGGCGGTACGGATTTCGTGGTCGTGGTCGAATGGTGGAACCGGGAAGTAGCCACCTTTCACGCCTGGACGGTGACCCTTGTTGCCGCCTTCGATGTCCTGGTCGGACATCCACGAACCTTGCTCGGAGTAGATCTTGAACATCGAGCCGGAGATGTCCGACTTGAATTTCACCGAGTCAAAGATGAAGAACTCAGGCTCCGGACCGGCGAATACGGTGTCACCGATACCGGTGGCTTTCAGGTGCTCTTCGGCGCGCTTGGCGATCGCACGTGGGTCGCGATCGTAGCCCTGCATGCTCGAAGGCTCGATGATGTCGCACACCAGAATCAGGGTTGGGTCTTCGGTGAACGGATCGAGCACGGCAGTTTCGTCGACCGGCATCAGGATCATGTCGGAGGCTTCGATGCCTTTCCAGCCGGAGATGGAGGAACCGTCGAACATCTTGCCGACTTCGAAGAAGTCGTCATCCAGCGCATCGCGAGCCGGCATGGTCACGTGGTGCTGAGTGCCTTTGGTGTCCGTGAAGCGCAGATCAATCCACTTGACGTCATGATCTTTGATGAGTTGAACCGACTTCGACATAGTGTCCTCCGGGTGAATTAGGGCGGGTAGTGGATGCCCTTAATAATGGTGATGCCGGCGCGAATACTCTGCCAAGGCAACCTGCCTCACAAGGGAGCAAATTGCATGCCAGTGCCCCAGCATGGGTTTTTTGCCCCAAATTCACGCTTATTAAGGCGTGCGAGGTTCTGAATCGACAAATCCCGCCCCTTAATGTTGCGTTTAAATTCATAAATGACCTGTTTTGGTGCAAGTAAAACCTTCTGCACATTAACTGGTTAAACCTTGAGCAATTTCCGCTATAATCCGCGCCCCCCTTTTTCGGCTGGCCGTTCGCGCGCTGTTTTCATGAAACTTATCGTAAAAGTCTTCCCCGAGATCACCATCAAAAGCCGACCTGTCCGGACGAAATTCATCCGCCAGTTGGCCAAGAACATCCGCACCGTGCTCCGTGACCTGGACCCGGCCGTGGTGGTGAACGGCGTGTGGGACAATCTCGAGCTGGAAACCCGCGTTACCGACCCCAAAGCCTTGAAAGAGATGGGCGAGCGCCTGACCTGCATGCCGGGTATCGCGCATTTTCTGCAGATCGACGAGTACCCGCTGGGCGACTTCGACGACATCACCGAAAAGTGCAAACAGCACTACGGCGATGCACTGGCCGGGAAGATTTTCTCGGTGCGGTGCAAGCGCGCAGGCAAGCATGCCTTCAGCTCGATGGACGTGGAAAAATACGTCGGCAGCAAGCTGCGTCGCGAGTGCGGTGCGGCCGGAATCGACCTTAAAGCACCGCAAATCGAAGTCCGTATCGAAGTTCGCGACAAACGGTTGTTCGTGATTCACAGCCAGCACAACGGCATCGGCGGCTACCCGCTGGGTGCGTTGGAGCAGACGCTGGTATTGATGTCCGGCGGCTTTGATTCGACCGTGGCGGCTTATCAGATCATGCGTCGCGGCCTGATGGCGCACTTCTGCTTCTTCAATCTCGGCGGGCGTGCCCACGAATTGGGCGTAATGGAAGTCGCGCACTTCATCTGGAAGAAGTACGGCAGCTCGCAACGCGTGCTATTTGTCAGTGTGCCGTTCGAGGAAGTGCTGGGCGAAATTCTCGGCAAAGTCGATAACAGTCATATGGGCGTGGTTTTGAAGCGTATGATGTTGCGCGCCTCGTCCGAGATCGCCGAACGCCTGCACATCGATGCACTGGTGACCGGTGAAGCGATCTCCCAGGTGTCGAGCCAGACGCTGCCGAACCTGTCGGTGATCGACTGCGTGACCGACAAGCTGGTGCTGCGGCCGCTGATCGTCGCGCACAAGCAGGACATCATCGACACCGCCAACGAGATCGGCACCGCCGATTTCGCCCGGCACATGCCGGAATACTGCGGCGTGATTTCGGTCAACCCCAAGACCGCCGCCAAGCGTGGCCGGGTTGAGCACGAAGAGAAAGAATTCGACATGGCGGTACTCGAGCGCGCGCTCGCCAACGCCAAACTGGTGCCGATCGATCGGGTAATCGACGAGTTGGGCCAGGATTTGCAAATTGAAGAAGTCAGCGAAGCGCTGGCCGGTCAGATCGTCATCGACATCCGCCACCCGGATGCCGCCGAGGATGACCCGCTGGAGCTCGCCGGCATAGAGGTACAGACGATGCCGTTCTATGCAGTGAACGCACGTTTCAAGGAACTGGACCCTACTCGCCAGTACCTGCTGTATTGCGACAAAGGCGTGATGAGTCGCCTGCATGCCCACCATTTGCTCAGTGAGGGGCATGCCAATGTGCGCGTTTATCGACCGAGCTAAGTGCCCGGGGCTGTTTGCCTGTGGCCTGCGTCACCGGCCCCCCGACACCGCCGTCAAGCTGTAACGGCCATGCCGGACACTACTGCTAATCGCTGCCATGACTTGTCAGCAAACCGAATCCTCTGATCGAGATACACAAGTGATCGAAAATCTACGCAACATCGCCATCATTGCCCACGTTGACCACGGTAAAACCACCCTGGTAGACAAACTCCTGCGTCAATCCGGCACCCTGGAGCGCAACGAGCTCAACGACGAGCGCGTGATGGACTCCAACGACCAGGAAAAAGAGCGCGGTATTACCATTCTGGCGAAGAACACCGCCATCAACTGGAACGGCTACCACATCAACATCGTGGATACCCCGGGCCACGCCGACTTCGGCGGCGAAGTTGAACGCGTAATGTCGATGGTCGACTCCGTTCTGCTGCTGGTTGACGCTCAAGACGGCCCTATGCCGCAAACCCGTTTCGTGACCAAGAAGGCTTTCGAAGCCGGCCTGCGTCCAATCGTGGTCATCAACAAGGTTGACCGTCCAGGCGCGCGTCCGGACTGGGTTCTGGACCAGATCTTCGACCTGTTCGACAACCTCGGTGCGACCGAAGAACAACTGGACTTCCAGGTTGTTTACGCTTCGGCCCTGAACGGTATTGCCGGTCTGGACCACACCGCCATGGCGGAAGACATGACTCCGCTGTACCAGGCAGTAGTCGACCACGTTCCGCCTCCGGCCGTTGACCGTGACGGCCCGTTCCAGATGCAGATCTCCGCTCTGGACTACAACAGCTTCCTGGGTGTTATCGGTGTTGGCCGTATCGCTCGTGGTCGCGTCAAGCCGAACACCCCGGTTGTCGCTATCAGCGCTGACGGCAAGCGTCGCAACGGTCGTATCCTGAAGCTGATGGGTCACCACGGTCTGCACCGCATCGACGTTGACGAAGCAGCAGCCGGCGACATCGTCTGCATCAGCGGCTTCGACGAGCTGTTCATCTCGGACACTCTGTGCGATATCAACACCGTCGAGGCGATGAAGCCGCTGACCGTTGACGAGCCAACCGTTTCCATGACCTTCCAGGTAAACGACTCGCCATTCTGCGGTAAAGAAGGCAAGTTCGTGACCTCCCGTAACATCAAGGATCGTCTGGACAAAGAGCTGCTGTACAACGTTGCACTGCGCGTTGAAGAAGGCGACTCGGCTGACAAGTTCAAGGTTTCCGGCCGTGGTGAGCTGCACCTCTCGGTACTGATCGAAACTATGCGTCGCGAAGGCTTCGAGCTGGCCCTGGGCCGCCCTGAAGTGATCATCCGTGAAGTCGACGGCGTGAAGCAGGAACCGTTCGAAAACGTCACCATCGACATCCCTGAAGAATCCCAGGGCAAGGTCATGGAAGAGATGGGTCTGCGTAAGGGCGACCTGAGCAACATGGTGCCGGATGGCAAGGGCCGTGTTCGTCTGGAATACAACATCCCTGCTCGCGGTCTGATCGGTTTCCGTAACCAGTTCCTGACCCTGACCAACGGTGCTGGCATCCTGACCTCGATCTTCGACCGTTACGCTCCAGTGAAGTCGGGCCACATGTCCGGCCGTCAGAACGGCGTTCTGGTTTCGGTTGAAACCGGCAAGGCTCTGACCTACTCGCTGGAAACCCTGCAGGCTCGTGGCAAGCTGTTCGTAGAACACGGCCAGGAGATCTACAACGGTCAGATCGTTGGTCAGAACAGCCGCGACAACGACCTGGGTGTCAACCCAACCAAAGGCAAGAAGCTCGACAACATGCGTGCTTCGGGTAAAGACGAAACCATCGCTCTGGTCCCACCTGTTCGCTTCACCCTGGAACAGGCTCTGGAATACATCCAGGAAGACGAGCTGTGCGAAGTTACGCCTAAGTCGATCCGTCTTCGCAAGAAGATCCTCGACGAAAGCGAGCGTACCCGCGCTGCGAAGAAAGCCAAGGCGTAATCCAGCCCTGGAATAGAAAACGCCCCCGGTCGCGAGACCGGGGGCGTTTTTGTTTGTCTGGCTTTTATTCGGTATTTGCGCTGGCCTCTTCGCGAGCAGGCTCGCTCCCACAGGGATTTCGGGTGAACAGAAAATCTGTGTTCACTGATCTCTATTGTGGGAGCGAGCCTGCTCGCGAAGGCGGCCGATCAGCCGCCGTAAACTTCAGCAGCGATCAAAATTTGTCGATGGCCCGGAAATTCTGCACCCGCTCGACTTCTTTCGGCTTATAAGCGCAATACCCCGGCCGCGGGCCGATCTTCGGGTGGTTGCGGCAAGTGTCCGGGCGCTTGTCATAAATGGTGCACAGGCGGGTTTTACGATCCAGGTAATAGCAGTCGTTGTTGCTCATGCGCTGGAGGGTGAAGATTCCTGACTTCTGATTGAAGCGCTCGACCAGACCTTCCTTTTGCAGGCGCTTGGCGATGTTCTTCGGCGGATCGCCCAGTTCGAACTCGTCGACCACGCCGATACGCACCAGATCCTTGATCTTCACTTCGACCGGCAGCGTGCAGCAGCTGGACATGCACGAGCCGCACATCGGTGCCGAATATTTGGCCCACGTATCGAGACGATCAATCTCGGCGGCGGCGATCAGGTTGGGCTTCATCATCGGGAGTTACCAGGCGTGTATGCATCAGGGCGCGCGATAATACCGGGAGCGGTGGAATTTTGAACAACCTTTCGCCGGATATTTTCGCAGCGGCCGCATTTTGCCCGACAGGACGGCACGGCCCCTGCATTCATTGGCTCATCCGCCAGGGTTATGTCGCACTGGCGCACAGTCCGCGCAAATACTGCCGAACCAGAGCCGTTAGCGCCGGTCAGACCGTCTAGGCTCAGAAAATTCCCGCTCGCTCGAGGTCCTGTTGATGACTCAAGAACCACTAGTTCGCGAAGCAGAGGTGGCCGCATTCCGCGACGCCGTCCTGACCAAACTCACCTACGCCGTGGGCAAAGACCCCGATCATGCCTTCGACCATGACTGGTTCGAAGCCATTGCCCTGGCCGCGCGTGATCACATGGTCGAACACTGGATGGATCACACCCGGCAGATCTACCGCAAAGGCCAGAAGCGGGTTTATTACCTCTCGCTGGAATTTCTCATCGGCCGTTTGCTCTACGACAGCCTGAGCAACCTCGGCCTGCTCGACGTCGCCCGTGAAGCGCTGACCGAACTGGGCGTCGATCTGGAACGCATTCGTCTGCTGGAGCCCGATGCAGCGCTGGGCAATGGCGGCCTCGGTCGTCTCGCGGCGTGCTTCATGGAAAGCATGTCGACCCTCGGCATCGCCGGCCATGGCTATGGCATTCGTTATGAGCATGGCTTGTTTCGTCAGGCGATTGTCGATGGCTGGCAACAGGAACAGACCGAACACTGGCTGGATTTCGGCAACCCTTGGGAATTTGAACGGCCGGAAGTGGCGTACCCGATCGGCTTCGGCGGCAGCGTCGAAACCGTCACCGATGCCTCCGGCAAGACTCGTCAGGTCTGGTCGCCAGCGGAAACCGTGCGCGCAATTGCTTATGACACGCCGGTGGTCGGCTGGCGCGGGGCGAGCGTCAACACCCTGCGTCTGTGGCGTGCCCGCGCCATGGAAGATCTGCACCTGGAGCGCTTCAACGCCGGTGACCACCTGGGCGCCGTGGCGGAAGTGGCCCGCGCCGAGAGTATCTCCCGCGTCCTTTATCCGGCCGACAGCACCGAAGCCGGGCAAGAGCTGCGCCTGCGTCAGGAATACTTCTTCGTCGCCGCTTCGCTGCAGGATCTGCTGCGCCGTCACCGCAACATGCACACCTCGGTGCTGACCCTCGGTGATCACGCGGCGATCCAGCTCAACGACACTCACCCCTCGATTGCAGTGGCCGAGCTGATGCGCCAACTGGTCGACGTCTACGACGTCGCGTGGGACGCAGCATGGCAAGTCACCGTCGACACGCTGTCGTACACCAACCACACGCTGCTGCCGGAAGCGCTGGAAACCTGGCCGGTCGGGCTGATGGAACGCATGCTGCCACGGCACATGCAGATCATTTACCTGATCAACGCACAGCACATCGATTCGCTGCGGGCCAAGGGCATTCACGACTTCGACGTGCTGCGCGCGGTGTCGCTGATCGAAGAAGACAACGGCCGCCGGGTGCGCATGGGCAACCTCGCGTTCCTCGGTTCCCACAGCGTAAACGGCGTGTCCGGTCTGCATACGCAGTTGATGCGCAAAACCGTATTCGCCGAACTGCACAAGCTCTATCCGGAGCGGATCAACAACAAAACCAACGGCATCACCTTCCGCCGCTGGCTGTATCAGGCCAACCCGGAACTGACCTCGATGCTGATCGACGCCCTCGGCCCGGATGTGCTCGACCATCCCGAAGAGCGCCTGCTCGAACTTGAACCGTTCGCCGAGAAAACCGCGTTCCGCAAAGCCTTCGCCGAGCAGCGGTTGCACAGCAAGAAGGCGCTGGCCTATCTGATTCACGAGCGCCTCGGGATCGCGGTCAACCCGGCAGCGATGTTCGACGTGCAGGTCAAACGTATTCACGAATACAAGCGTCAGTTGCTCAACCTGATGCACACCGTGGCGTTGTATCAGGCGATTCGAGCCGAGCCGGAAGTCGACTGGGTGCCGCGCGTGAAGATCTTCGCCGGTAAAGCGGCGGCGAGTTACCACCAGGCCAAGCTGATCATCAAACTGACCAACGACATCGCCCGGGTGGTGAACAACGACCCGACCGTGCGCGGCCTGCTGAAAGTGGTGTTCCTGCCCAACTACAACGTCAGCCTGGCCGAAAGCATCATCCCGGCGGCGGATTTGTCCGAGCAGATTTCCACCGCCGGTTTCGAGGCGTCGGGCACCAGTAACATGAAGTTCGGCCTCAACGGCGCGCTGACCATCGGCACCCTCGACGGTGCCAACGTGGAAATGTGCGAGCGCATCGGTGCCGAGCACATGTTCATCTTCGGTCTCAGCGCGCAACAGGTTGAAGCGCGCAAGCAGAACCACGAGTTCAGCGCCGTACCCGACATCGCCGCCTCCCATCGTTTGAACGATGTGCTGCAAGCGATTCGCAGCGGTGTGTTCTCGCCGGACGATACCTCGCGTTATACCGGGCTGATCGACTCGTTGATCGACTATGACCGCTTCCTGGTCTGCGCCGACTTCGATTCCTACTGGGAAGCGCAGAAGCGTGTCGATGCGCACTGGCACGACTCGCAGAACTGGTGGCGTTCGGCGGTGCTCAACACCTCGCGGATGGGCTGGTTCTCTTCCGACCGGACGATTCGCGAGTACGCCACGGATATCTGGAAAGCGCTGGAGTAACTTTCCCCGACAAATCTGCGCAAGGCCCAACGTTTGTTGGGCCGGATCGATATACTGAGCGCCGGTTAAAAGGCATCAATCACCGCCGTACCCTGTGGGAGCGAGCCTGCTCGCGAAGCGATCGTCGACTTAAACAGAAATGTTGGCTGACAATCCGCCTTCGCGAGCAGGCTCGCTCCCACACGGTTTGTGCCTAGACTGAAGCCATCGCCGGACTCGCCCCGCCCCGGGGCTGCTTAGGGATATCGACCATGCAATGGATGTTCATGTTGATCGGGCTGGTGCTCGGTGGACTGCTCGACGAGTCATTCAGCGGCGCGCTGTTGGGTGCGCTGCTGGGGCTGGTCATCGGCCAGGCGCTACGCATTGCGCGCCTCGGCTCGCAGGCGGCGGAGCAACAGCGTCAACTCGAGCAGGTGCGCGAAGCCTTGCAAGGCGTGGCCCAGCGGCTGTTTGTGCTGGAGGGTTCGCCCTCGCATACGCCCGCGCCGCCACCTGAAGCCGAGCCAGTCGCCGCACCCGTCGACGTGGCTGAGCAGGCTGCCCCGACCCTTGAACTGATCTGGGAACTGCCCCCCGAACTCGAACCGGTCTCCGCCGTCGCCCGCGAAACCAGCCAGCCGCTGCCGGCCGATGCCTGGCGCGCCGAACCGGCTCCCGTTGCACCACCGCAAAAAACCGCCGAACCCCGTGGCCCGAACCTGATCGAACGCGGCATCAGCGCTGCACGCAACTGGCTGTTTGGCGGCAACACCGTGCTGCGCGTCGGTGTGGTGCTGCTGTTTTTCGGTCTGGCATTTTTACTGCGTTACGCCACCGAAGGCATGGTGGTGCCGATCGAGTTGCGTTACGCCGGTGTTGCGGCAGCGGCGTTCGCCTTGCTTGCGCTGGGCTGGTGGCTGCGCCGACGCAACAGCAACTATGCGTTGATGCTGCAAGGCACCGGAATCGCGGTGTTGTACCTGACGGTGTTTGCGGCGATGCGTCTGCATCCGTTGCTTGATCCGTCCGCTGCACTCGGTTTGCTGGTCGCGGTGACGGTGTTCTCGGCCATTCTGGCGATCACTCAGGATGCACTGGGGTTGGCCGCAGCGGCAGCGTTGGGCGGTTTCGCCGCGCCGATTTTGACTTCTACCGGCGAAGGCAATCACGTCGCACTGTTCAGTTATTTCGCCTTGCTCAACGCCGGCATTCTCTCCATCGCCTGGTTCAAGGCCTGGCGCCTGCTCAACCTGATCGGTTTTGTCGGGACCTTCGGTATCGGTTTCGCCTGGGGTCTGCGTTCCTACACCCCGGAACTGCTGTGGAGCACCGAGCCGTTTCTGATTGTGTTTTTCCTTATGTACCTCGCCATCGGCCTGCTGTTCGCCCGGCGCAAATTGCGCGAGATGGCGGATGCCCCGCCGGACGCTGACCGCGAGGCGTTGCTGCAATGGTCGGCCCGCAAGGGCGATTACGTCGACGGCACCATGCTGTTCGGCCCGCCGATCATTGGCTTCGGTCTGCAGTTTGCGCTGGTGCAGCATCTCGAATTCGCGGCGGCGTTCAGTGCTCTGGCGCTGGGCATGATCTATATGGCACTGGCCAAAGTTTTGATGGGCGGGCGGGCGATGCTGCTGGGCGAAACCTGCCTGGCGCTGGGGGTGATTTTTGCCAGCCTGGCGATTCCGCTGGGGCTCGATGCGCGCTGGACGTCTGCGGCGTGGGCCGTGGAAGGCGCGGGGATTTTCTGGCTCGGCTTGCGTCAGCATCGACCGTTTGCCCGGGCCTTTGCCTTACTGCTGCAACTGGGTTCGGCACTGGCGTTTCTCAGCCAGCTGCAACTCGGCGAGAGCAGCCTGCTCGACGGCGCACCGCTGGGCGCGCTGATGCTTGGCGCCGCGCTGCTGTTCAGTTTCTTCCAACTGCGCAAGGCTACGCCCGAGCAAACATTGCCGTGGGAAAGGCAAGGACTGCCAGTGCTGGCGTGTCTGGGCCTGACGTTCCTGTATCTGCTGGCACCGTTGTTCCTGTTCATCCAGGGCACGGCGATCAGTTGGGCCTTGGCCGGGTTGGCGACTTTGTTCGTGGGGCTGCGGATTCAATCACGCACATTCCTGTTTACCGCGTTTGCCGTGCAGTTGCTGGGCGGCGCGTTGTTCCTGCTGCGCCTGCAAACTGCCGGTGAAGATTCGGCGGCGGTGTTCAGCGCTGGCTGGAGCGGTTTGCTCAGTGCGTCCTTGATCGGACTGGCCTTGATTGGCGGCATGCTGCTCGCGGCTCGCGATGAGATGGTGCGCGGCGATGTGCGCCTGCTGCGCGGCTTGTCGGTGGTGCTGCTGGCCGGCTTGGTGCTGATCAATCTGGCGGTGCTGTTCGTGCTGCCGTGGCAAACCGCGAGTGCAGTGTGGGCGGCCAGCGGTTTGCTGATCATCTGGCTGAGCCTGTACCTGCAACAGCGTCTGAGTTTCGTTTTCGGGCTGCTGTTGCAGGTGGTCGGCGGCGCTGCGTTTCTGCTCGCCGGGCCTGAATGGCTCGGGCCGTTGTCTAGCGAAGAGTTGAAACCGTTGGCCCATGGCGGCTTCTGGACGCCACAGGTGCTGGGGCTGGCCGCGCTGATCGGCGCGTGGCGCTTGCAATTGGGCAACCATGCCACGGCTTTTGATGCCTTGAGTTTGCAGCGCTTGTCGCAAGTGCTGCTGGTCTGGGGCGCCGGTTGGTGGACGCTGGCGTGGGTCAGCGAGATCCTGCGATTCGCTTCGCCGAACCTGCAAGGCACATTGTTGCTGCTGGTCGCTGCGATCAGTGTTGCGCTGTGGACGCTGTTGTCGCTGCGTCTGAAATGGCCGGCGCTGGGGTTGCTCTGCACCTTACTGATTCCGGCGGCGGCGCTGGTTTTGCTCGGCGCTTGGCATTCGCGCTACCACCCGGCCGCCGACTTCGGCTGGCTGGCGTGGCCGGCGCTGTTCGCTGTGCACTTCTTCAGCCTGCGCCGCCTGGCTTCGATGTTGCCGGCGCGCGCATTGAGCGCGGCCCATGTGTTCGGTTGCTGGCTGTTGATTGGGGTGCTGGCGCTGGAGTTGCGTTACGGCCTGCTGTTGTTGTCTGAGCAGTACAACGCGTGGCGCTGGCTGGGCTGGGCGATTCTGCCGAGCCTCTATCTGTTGCTGATGGCTGCACCGCGCAACTGGCCGTGGCCGGTGGCCGCATTTGCTCGGGAGTACCGCTTGTATGCGGCGGCACCGCTGGCGGTGCTGATGCTGGCGTGGTTCTGGCTGGCCAATGGCGTCAGCGATGGCAATGCCGAACCATTGCCTTACGTGCCGCTGCTCAACCCATTGGAGCTGGGTCTGCTGTTTGCGCTGTTCGGCGTTTATGCCTGGTCGCGCAGCGCCGTCGCGCAGCTGTCGATCCGTCAGGATCATGCCGACAAGGCTACGCAACTGATCGCCGGTGTGTCGCTGTTTGCCTTCTGCACCGCACTGGTCACCCGCGCCGCGCATCACTGGGCCGGCATCCCGTTCGAGCTTGATCAACTGCTCGCGTCGATGCTGGTGCAGGCCGGCCTGTCGATCGTCTGGACGTTGATGGCGCTGGGGCTGATGATCGGCGGCCATCTGCGCCATCGCCGCGAAGTCTGGCTGATCGGCGCGGCGCTGATCGCGCTGGTGGTGGCCAAGCTGATTTTTGTCGAACTGAGCAACCGTGGCGGCCTCGCCCGGATCGTCTCGTTTATCGGCGTTGGCATGTTGCTGCTGGTGGTCGGCTACTTTGCGCCGCTGCCACCCAAACGCGTCGAGGCTGAACCGGCGGCGGACAAACCCGCGCCGGAAACCGAAGGAGTTGCATCTTGAGTCGCATGCTGAATCTGGGTTGGTTGGCGCTGGGCGTGGTGATGGTCGCTGGCGCTCAGGAAAAACCGGCGGACTTCGCCACGCAGTTGCCGTTGACGGTGAGCGGCAATGGCCCGTGGTATCGCCTCGACCTGCCGCTGAGCGCGCAATTGCAGGCGCGCCAGACCGATCTCAGCGACCTGCGTGTGTTCAACGCCGCCGGCGAAGCGCAGGCCTACGCCTTGGCTCGCGAATCGGCGCAGACCCGCGACGACGGCAAGCTGCACGAGGTCAAATGGTTCCCGCTGTACAACGCCGCCGACGCCAGCGAGCGCGCGCCGAATGTGCGCGTGCAGTCGACCACCAACGGCACCCTGGTCGAAGTGCAACCGTCCTCGCAACTGGAGGCGGGCGAAGAAGTGCTGCGCGGCTGGCTGCTCGATGCCAGTGCGATCAAGGCACCGTTGCAGCAGTTGATCCTCGACTGGACCAGCGAGCGCGACGGTTTCCAGCGTTTCAGCATCGAGGCCAGCGACGATCTGCAGCACTGGCAGTCATGGGGCGAGGGCCAGGTGGCACGGCTGACCTTTTCCGATGAGCGCATCGAACAGCACGAAGTGACCCTGCCGGGGCAGACCGCGCGCTATGTGCGCCTGCTGTGGGAGTCGCCGGGTTCGGCGCCCGTCCTGACTTCGGCGCAATTGAAAAGCAGCGACCCGCGCAACCTGCCGCTGCCTTTGGTCTGGTCGCCCAGCGTGGCCGGCAGCAGCACCAAGTCCGGGGAATACATCTGGCAGTTGCCGATGGGGCTGAATGTCGAGCGGGTGCAGATCGAGCTGAAACAGCCGAACAGTCTGGCGCCAGTCACGTTGGCCGGCCGGCGCGAGAGCAGCTTGCCATGGCAGCCACTGAGCAGTGGTTTGCTGTATCGCCTGAGCCAGAACAATCAGGACGTGGTGCAGAACGAAATCCCGCTGTCCGGGCAGACCGTGCAGCAACTCAAGCTGACCGTGGATGAGCGCGGTGGCGGGTTGGGTGAGCAGGTGCCGGACCTGAAATACGCGGTGCGCGCCACGCAGGTGATCTTCCTCGCCCGGGGCGAAGGGCCGTACAGCCTGGCCTTGGGCAATGCCACGGTGAAAACGGCGAACCTGCCGCTGGCAACGTTGATTCCGGATTTCAAGCCAGAAAAGCTGGCGAGCCTGGGCAAGGCGACGGTGCAGGACGAAGCGAAGGCCACGCAAACCTCAACGGCGACGACGGCTGCGGTGGCCGGGACCAACTGGAAGAAGTTCGGCTTGTGGGCGGTGTTGCTGCTTAGTGTGGTGTTTCTCGGGGCAATGGCGTTCAGCCTGTTGCGCAAGCCGCCAGCCAATACCTGAGCATGGCGGCGCTTTGCGCCATTCGCGAGCAGGCTCGCTCCCACAGGGCAATGCATTCCATTGTGGGAGCGAGCCTGCTCGCGAAGGCGCCCGGGCAAACACTGAAAATCTTCAATCGCTCATGCCGAACCGAACTACGCTGAATCCGACACCTGAACTCTCCACCAACAATCACGTCTCATACAGGCAAATACACCCAGGCGCACGTTAGCCGGCGTCTTCGCTCGCTAGGTTTTCAGACTCCCTGTAAACTGCGCGGGTTTTCCGCCCCCCATTCCACCGGAGCCGTCCATGTCCCGCGTTACCTTGAGTCGCTATTTGATTGAGCAGACCCGCAGCAACAACACTCCTGCCGATCTGCGCTTTTTGATCGAAGTGGTGGCGCGTGCCTGCAAGGAGATCAGCCACGCCGTGTCCAAAGGCGCCCTGGGTGGTGTTCTGGGCAGCATGGGCACCGAGAACGTGCAAGGCGAAGTGCAGAAGAAGCTCGACGTGATCTCTAACGAGATCCTGCTCGAAGCCAACGAATGGGGCGGTCACCTGGCCGGCATGGCGTCCGAAGAAATGGACAACGCCTACCAGATCCCGGGCAAATACCCGAAAGGCGCATACCTGCTGGTCTTCGACCCACTGGACGGCTCGTCGAACATCGACATCAACGCCCCGGTCGGCACGATCTTCTCGGTATTGCGTTGCCCGAACGAATACCTGAGCCAGAACGAGCCGCTGAACGAAAAAGCCTTCCTGCAGCCAGGCACCCAGCAAGTGGCCGCCGGTTACGCCATCTACGGCCCGCAGACCATGCTGGTGCTGACCCTGGGCGACGGCGTCAAAGGCTTCACCCTGGACCGCGAAATGGGCAGCTTCGTACTGACTCACGAAGACATCACCATCCCGGAAACCACCCAGGAATTCGCCATCAACATGTCCAACCAGCGCCACTGGGAAGCCCCGGTACAGCGCTATGTCGGCGAGCTGCTGGCCGGTGAAGAAGGTCCGTTGAAGAAGAATTACAACATGCGCTGGGTCGCGGCAATGGTCGCTGACGTCCACCGCATCCTGACCCGCGGCGGTCTGTTCATGTACCCGCGCGACAGCCGCGAGCCGTCGAAGCCGGGCAAGCTGCGCCTGATGTACGAAGCCAACCCGATGTCGTTCCTCGTCGAACAAGCCGGCGGCGCGTCCACCGACGGTCACCAGCGCATTCTCGACATCCAGCCGGAAGGCCTGCACCAGCGCGTTGCAGTGTTCCTCGGTTCGAAAGAAGAAGTCGCCCGCGCCACGGCCTACCACAAGGAATAAACCATGCACGCGCCCTGGCAGCCGTTGCTCGACTGGTGGTTCGGACACGCCGAATCAGCCAACGAAGTGGCGGCCGAAAAGGGCAAGTTGTGGTTCGGCAAGCGAAACAGCCAGGACCTCGAAGCGCAGACGCGTTTCGGGGTCTTTGTCGATCAGGCCCTGGCCGGCGAATTGACTGAGTGGACGCAATGTCCCGAAGGCTGGCTGGCGGTAGTGCTGCTGCTCGATCAGCTGCCGCGCATGATCTATCGCGACACTCCCAAAGCCTTTTCCGGTGATCTGCGCGCTCAGAAGCTCGTCGCTCAAGGCATTGCAGCGGATTTCGATCGGCAGTTGAAACCGATTCAGCGTGTGTTCATTTATCTGGTGTTCGAGCACTGCGAAAACCTCGCGGTGCAGAACGAAGCCGTTTCCAGATTTATTGAATTGGTGGCTGAACAGCCAGAGTCGGAGCGGGCGGTGTTTGCCGATAACCTGGACTATGCCGAGCGGCATCGGAAGGTGATTGCCCGGTTTGGCCGGTTTCCGCATCGCAATGCGGTGTTGGGGCGGGAGTCTACGTCTGAGGAATTGGAGTTCCTGTCCAGGCCCGGCTCAAGATTCTGAATCTTCAGTGCGGCTTATGCCGCTTTCGCGAGCAGGCTCGCTCCCACAATTGAAATGCATTCCACTGTGGGAGCGAGCCTGCTCGCGAAGAGGCCTGAGGCTGCAGCTTAGATCCTGAAGCTGCCGACCAGATGCTTCAACCGCGCCGCCTGCTGCTCAAGGTCCGAACACGCGCGCAACGTCGCCTGCAAGTTTTCCACGCCTTCCTGATTCAGCGTGTTGATCTCGTTGATATCAACGTTGATCGACTCGACCACAGCAGTCTGCTCTTCAGTCGCGGTGGCCACCGACTGGTTCATGCCGTCGATTTCGCCGATGCGCTGGGTCACGCTGCCCAGACGCTCGCCGGCCTGGTTGGCGATGCCGACGCTGCTTTCGCTCTCGCGTTGGCTCTCGGTCATGATGCTCACCGCCTGGCGTGCGCCGACCTGCAGCTCTTCGATCATCTTCTGCACTTGCTGCGCCGAATCCTGGGTGCGGTGCGCGAGGTTGCGCACCTCGTCGGCGACCACGGCGAAACCGCGTCCGGCCTCACCGGCACGCGCGGCTTCAATGGCGGCGTTGAGTGCGAGCAGGTTGGTCTGCTGGGAAATGCTGGTGATCACTTCGAGAATCTGGCCGATGTTCACCGTGTTGCTGTTCAGCGTTTCGATATTGCCGCAGGAATCGCTGATCTTCGCCGACAGTTGTTGCATGGCGTGGATGGTTTTATCCACCACCTGCTGGCCGTCGACCGCGAGGCTGCGCGCATCGCTGGAATGCTGCGAGGCGAGCGCGGCGTTCTGGGCGATTTCCTGGGCGGCGGCGCCGAGCTGATTGATCGCGGCGGCGACGCTGTTGGTGCGGCTGGCCTGCTGGTCGGAGTTGTACATCGACGAGTTCGAGGCAGCGACCACACGCAGGGCGACTTCGTTGACCTGGCCGGTGGCCGAGGACACTTCGCGGATCGACGTATGAATGCGTTCGACGAAGCGGTTGAACGACGTACCCAGCGCGCCGAATTCATCATTGCCGTGAATCACCAGACGTTTGGTCAGATCGCCTTCGCCTTCAGCGATGTCATGCATCGCACGGCCCATGGTCAGCAGCGGTTGCATCAGCACGCGAATCAGCATGCCGAGCAGGCCGATGATGATCAACACGGCGATGACCATGGCGATCAGTGCCGAGGTGCGGAATTCGCTGAGCATCGAGAACGCGGTGTCTTTGTCGAGCACCAGCGCCACGTACCAGTCAGCCGATGGCACGCCGTTGACGTGGGTGAATGAGATCAACTGGGTCTTGCCGTCGAACTCGACTTCTTTCAGGCCCGGGCTGACTTTGGGCGCACCGTTCGGATAAGCCTCGGCCAGTGTTTTGAGCACCAGCTTGCTGTCCGGGTGAATCAGGATTTTCCCTTCGGCGCTGACAATAAATGCATGACCGTGGCCGCCGAAGTTCAGCGAGTTGATGATCGCGCTGACGCTGGTCAGATCGATGTCGGCACCGGCGACGCCGAGCATTTGGCCCTGACGCTGCACCGGGGTGGCGACGGTGATCACCAGTTTGCCCGACGAAGCGGCAATGTACGGTTCGGTGACGATGGTCTGCTGCGCGCTGTTGGCCGCTTTGTACCAGCCGCGCGCGCGTGGATCGTAGTCCGGCGCACGGTTGCCGGCCGGCACCGAGAACATCACGCCGTCGGCACCGCCAAAATAGCTGAGCTGGAAATTGCCGGTGTAGGCGGGCAGGTCGATGATGCGCTTGAGGCTGGCGGGCGCGTTGCCGTCGACGGCGACTTGCTGCGACAGCGATTGCAGCAGTTGAATGCGACTTTCCAGCCAGGTCTGGATGTTGCTGGTGGTCAGGCTACCCAGTTCCTGCATGGTCGCTTCGGTGCTGCTGCTCAATGCCTGACGCTGGCGATAGTCGTTGAAGAGGATGAAACAGGCGAACGCAACGGCCACCACAAGGGCAGCAGCCAGCAAAATCTTGTGGCTGAATTTCATGTTTCTGGTCATCGAATGAACTACCGCGAAGGGGCTGGTCAGGAAAGGGCGGCAATTTGCCATATTCGGCAGCGTTGCGCTGCTCTTATTTTCGACCGCGCCGCGCCAAAGATTAGGCGTTTGCAGGGAAAGTCGACGAAATGCTCGACGGCTTCACAAAGTTTTTGATTTACCGACAAAAGCCGGACGGGCGGGCTGATAAATAGGCGTTCGGTCACGGAACCAGATGACACTTTTCTCTTCTAAGCTTCTGGTTGGCACCATGCCATCCCCCCTCGTTCCAGGAGTTTCACCATGTCGCTGCGATCTATCGCCCTGCTGTCGTTTTGCGTGCTGTTGGCCGCATGCAGCAAGGTCAATCAGGAAAACTACTCCAAGCTCTCGGCCGGCATGGCCAAGTCCGAAGTGGAAACCCTTCTCGGCAAGCCCACCGATTGCTCGGGCGCGCTCGGTATGTCCAGCTGCACCTGGGGCGACAAGAACAGCTTTATCAGCGTGCAATACGCCGGTGACAAAGTGCTGATGTTTTCCGGCCAAGGCCTGAAGTAAACCGGGGCTTCGCGCCCACGGAGAAAAAAATGAAGCGGTTATTGCTGATCCTTTTTGCTGGCCTGGTACTGGCTGGCTGCGCCACTTCCGGCGTCGACCCGTTGGCGCCCAAGACCGTCAACAGCGTCAATCTCAAGCGTTATCAGGGCACCTGGTATGAACTGGCACGCTTGCCGATGTACTTCCAGCGCCACTGCGCGCAATCCGAAGCCCATTACACCCTCAAGCCTGACGGTAATGTCGGCGTGCTCAACCGTTGCCTGACCCCGGAGTGGCAGTGGGAAGAAGCCAAGGGCACGGCTTATCCACAAGTGCCGGGCAAGACCGACAAGCTCTGGGTCGAATTCGATAACTGGTTCTCGCGCCTGGTGCCGGGTGTGGCGAAGGGCGAGTACTGGGTGTTGTATGTCAGCGACGATTACAAGACCGCCATCGTCGGCGATCCGAGTCGCAAGTACTTGTGGCTGCTGTCACGCACACCGACCGTCAACGGTGTAGTGCGGGAAGAATTGCTGAGCAAGGCGCGTCAGCAGGGTTACGACACCACACGCCTGATCTGGCGGGCGTCGGATCGGCAGATGGCCAAGACCTCCAATTAAGCCGCTATACAAATCAAATGTGGGAGCGAGCCTGCTCGCGAAGAGGGTGTATCAGTCGACATGAATATTGACTGATACACCGCGTTCGCGAGCAGGCTCGCTCCCACAGTTTGGTTTTGGGTCAGCCCAAGAGATCGCGCAGGACCTGGGTGAAGGCTCGGGCGCTTTCCTCTTCGCCAGCATGCCGGCCATCGCGCACCACCCATTGACCATTGACCAGCACATCGCGCACCTGGCGATCGCCGCCGGCGAACAACCAGCGATTGAGAATCCCGTCGCCAATGGCCGTCGCCAGATACGGATCGTTGCCATCGAGGACAATCCAGTCCGCGCGCTTGCCCACTTTCAGCGCACCAATCGGTTGCCCCAACGCTTGCGCGCCGCCGTCCAGCGCGGCGTCATATAGTGTGCGACCGACCATCGGCTGCTGCGCGCCATACAAGCGATTGCGCCGCTGATCACGCAAGCGCTGGCCATATTCCAGCCAGCGCAATTCTTCCACCACGCTCAGCGACACATGGCTGTCGGAGCCAATGCCCATGCGCCCGCCCTGGGCAAGAAAGTCCACCGCCGGAAAAATTCCGTCGCCCAGATTCGCTTCAGTGGTCAGGCACAGCCCGGCGATCGCGCGACTGTTGGCCATTAGCGTGATTTCTTGCGGATTGGCGTGAGTGGCGTGGACCAGACACCAGCGCTGATCGACTTCAGTGTTCTCGTAAAGCCATTGCAACGGACGACGACCGCTCCAGCTCAGGCAGTCGTCGACTTCCTTTTGCTGTTCGGCGATGTGTATGTGCACCGGGCATTGTTTGTCACTGGCCGCCAACACTTCGCTGATTTGTTGTGGCGTCACCGCCCGCAGCGAGTGGAAACACAGGCCCAGCGATTGCGCCTTTTGCTGCGCCAGTAATGGCTGCAACCGCGCTTGCAGATTCAGATAGTTTTCAGTGCTGTTGATAAAGCGACGCTGGCCATCGTTTGGCGTCTGCCCGCCGAATCCGGAATGACTGTAGAGCACTGGCAGCAGGGTCAGACCGATGCCGCTTTCGCTGGCGGCCTGGCTGATACGCAAAGCCAGTTCGGCAGGATCGGCATACGGCTGGCCGTTGCTGTCGTGGTGCACGTAGTGAAATTCGGCGACCGAGGTGTAACCGGCCTTGAGCATTTCGATGTACAGCTGACGGGCGATGATGCCGAGCTGATCCGGGTTGATTTTTCCGACGAGGCGATACATCAGATCGCGCCAGGTCCAGAAACTGTCGTTGGGGTTGCCGGCCACTTCGGCCAGTCCAGCCATGGCACGCTGGAAGGCGTGGGAGTGCAGATTTGGCATCCCCGGCAGTAACGGCCCGCGCAGCCGCTCGGCTTCGTCTGCGCTGGAATCGGCCTGGATTCGGGTCAGCAGGCCATCGGCGCTGACCTCGAGACGTACATTGTTGGCCCATCCGTTAGGCAGCAGTGCGCGTTCGGCAAAGAAGGCGGACATCGTTCGGCACCCCATCGTGTGTTATTTGTATATACATATACAGACGTTTGCCTGCCCGGTAAACTCCGGCAAGCTAGTCACTTTCATCCAATGAACAGGGATCAACCGTGCCGACTCCGCCTCCAGTTTCTCCGTTGGCCGCGAACATGGGCGACAGTCCGGCGCCCTTGTACGCCCGCGTCAAACAGATGATCACCCAGCAGATCGACAGCGGTAATTGGCCGCCGCACTACCGCGTGCCTTCCGAAAGCGAGCTGGTCAGCCAGCTCGGCTTCAGCCGCATGACCATCAACCGCGCCCTGCGCGAGATGACCGCCGACGGCCTGCTGGTGCGCATGCAAGGCGTGGGCACGTTTGTCGCCGAACCGAAGAGCCAGTCCGCGCTGTTCGAAGTGCACAACATTGCCGACGAAATCGCCTCGCGCGGGCATCGCCACACTTGCCAGGTCATCACCCTCGAAGAAGAGGCCGCCGGTTCCGAACGCGCGCTGGCGCTGGATATGCGCGAAGGCCAGAAGGTCTTCCACTCGCTGATCGTGCACTACGAAAACGACATTCCGGTGCAAATCGAAGACCGTTTCGTCAACGCTTTGGTCGCCCCGGAATACCTCAAGCAGGATTTCACTCTGCAAACGCCCTACGCCTATCTCAACCAGGTCGCGCCGCTGACCGAGGGCGAGCACGTGGTCGAAGCCATCCTTGCCGAGCCGTCGGAGTGCAAGTTGCTGCAGATCGAAAAGGGTGAACCGTGCCTGCTGATTCGTCGGCGTACGTGGTCGGGGCGTCAACCGGTGACGGCGGCACGTTTGATCCACCCCGGTTCCCGCCATCGTCTGGAAGGGCGCTTTCATAAATGAATTATCAAGTGAAGGTTCTACGCGCCGAAGGCTACCCGCGCATGCCGTGGAAAAACGGCGGCGGCAGCACCGAGGAAATCACCCGTGATGCCGGCGCTGGCCTGGACGGTTTCGGCTGGCGCCTGTCAATTGCCGACATCACCGAATCGGGCGGTTTCTCGACATTCGCCGGTTACCAGCGAGTGATCACCGTGTTGCAGGGCGACGGCATGACCCTGTGCGTCGACGGTGACGCTACCCGTCCACTGTTACCCTTGGACCCGTTTGCTTTCAGCGGCGAAAGTCAGGTGTCCTGCACCTTGCTCGGCGGTGCGATTCGCGACTTCAATCTGATCTACGCGCCGCAACGTTACAGCGCGCGGTTGCAGTGGTTGGCCGGCGAGCAGCGGTTCTTCAGCTCGGCATCGACGCTGCTGGTGTTCAGTGTCAGTGAGCTGATGGACGTGCGTGTTGGCGACGGCGTTTCACAGCTCGGTCGGCATGATTGCCTGCAACTGGACGGTAACAGTGGGCTGGTCGAAGTCTCCACCCATGGCGCTTGCTGCATAGTCGAACTTCTCCAAAACTGACCCCTGTGGCGAGGGGATTTATCCCCGCTGGGTCGCGAAGCGGCCCCATTCCTGATTAAAAAAAGCGGTCTGCTGCGCAGCCCAGCGGGGATAAATCCCCTCGCCACCAAAGCCATCCCCACTCTTGTTTCCCTTCCGCGCACCAACTTGTTACCGAACGCCCCAGCGTGGCGCAAAACCACGCTGTCGTAGCCAATCCCAACCTCCCCAAAATAACTGCGAAGAAAATTTCATTCACGCCAGAACCCTCGATTCAGGCGCTCTCCAGCCCTACCCCTGATTTTTCCTGAACACTCATCCATCAAGTTGGCCGCTTGATTGCATATGCTTGTATGTACAAGTAAAGACGTATGCGTATGAGTCGGTCGAGACTCTCCGCAGCGTCCACTGATTCGCTTGTCGCGCAGCACAGCGCGCAGGCTGCGGCCCACTGCCAGGGTTGGTTTGAATTGATCGCTGAGGAGTCTTTTTCGTGACTGACAATACCCAGAACAGCAACAAGTTTCGTGACGTGCAGATCCGCGCCGCACGCGGTAACACGCTGACCGCCAAGAGCTGGCTGACCGAAGCACCGCTGCGCATGTTGATGAACAACCTCGACCCGGAAGTCGCCGAGAACCCGAAAGAGTTGGTGGTCTATGGTGGCATCGGCCGCGCTGCGCGCAACTGGGAGTGCTACGACAAGATCGTCGAGAGCCTGACCAACCTGAATGACGACGAAACCCTGCTGGTGCAGTCGGGCAAGCCGGTCGGCGTATTCAAGACCCATAGCAACGCGCCGCGCGTGCTGATCGCCAACTCCAACCTGGTGCCGCACTGGGCGAGCTGGGAGCACTTCAACGAACTCGACGCCAAAGGCCTGGCCATGTACGGCCAGATGACCGCCGGCAGTTGGATCTACATCGGCAGCCAGGGCATCGTTCAGGGCACCTACGAAACCTTCGTCGAAGCCGGACGCCAGCATTACAACGCTGACCTCAAGGGCCGCTGGGTGCTCACCGCCGGCCTCGGTGGCATGGGCGGCGCACAACCGCTGGCCGCCACCCTGGCCGGTGCCTGCTCGCTGAACATCGAATGCCAGCAGGTCAGCATCGATTTCCGCCTGAAGAGCCGTTACGTCGATGAGCAAGCCAAAGACCTCGACGACGCACTGGCGCGCATCGACAAATACACCAAAGAAGGCAAAGCGATTTCCATCGCCCTGCTCGGTAACGCTGCCGAAATTCTCCCGGAACTGGTCAAGCGCGGCGTGCGCCCGGACATGGTCACCGACCAGACCAGCGCCCACGATCCGCTCAACGGTTACCTGCCGGCCGGCTGGAGCTGGGACGAATACCGCGCCCGCGCCATGACCGAACCAGCCGCTGTGATCAAAGCCGCGAAGCAGTCGATGGCTGTGCACGTCAAAGCCATGCTGGAGTTCCAGAAGCAGGGCATTCCGACCTTCGACTATGGCAACAACATCCGCCAGATGGCCCAAGAAGAAGGCGTCGAAAACGCTTTCGATTTCCCGGGCTTCGTGCCGGCCTACATCCGTCCGCTGTTCTGCCGTGGCATCGGCCCGTTCCGTTGGGCGGCGCTGTCGGGTGATCCACAGGACATCTACAAAACCGACGCCAAGGTCAAAGAGCTGATCCCGGACGACGCGCATTTGCACAACTGGCTGGACATGGCCCGCGAGCGCATCAGCTTCCAGGGTCTGCCGGCACGTATCTGCTGGGTCGGTCTGGGCCAGCGCGCCAAGCTCGGTCTGGCCTTCAACGAAATGGTTCGTAGCGGTGAGCTGTCGGCCCCCGTGGTGATCGGTCGCGATCACCTCGACTCCGGCTCGGTGGCCAGCCCCAACCGCGAAACCGAATCGATGCAGGACGGTTCCGACGCCGTCTCCGATTGGCCGTTGCTCAACGCGCTGCTGAACACCGCCAGCGGCGCGACCTGGGTGTCTTTGCACCACGGCGGCGGTGTCGGCATGGGCTTCTCGCAACATTCGGGGATGGTGATCGTCTGCGACGGTACCGATGAAGCCGCCGAGCGCATCGCTCGCGTGCTGCACAACGACCCGGCTACCGGCGTCATGCGTCATGCGGATGCCGGTTACCAGATCGCCATCGACTGCGCGAAAGAGCAGGGGCTGAATCTGCCGATGATCACTGGCGGGTAACACGCTCTGGTTTTATGTGGGAGCGAGCCTGCTCGCGAAGGCGTCGTGTCAGTCGCTACTGCTGTGCCTGATACACCGATTCGCGAGCAGGCTCGCTCCCACAGAGGAATTTCAGTGAACCCGAATAGCAATCCACAGAGGTTGAATCATGGCGGTTAACAACGAACGTGCAGGCAGTACCCCGTTGATCGAAAGGCGTTCGATCGACTACATCCCGGAAGCGGAAAGACACGGTCGTCTGTTCAGTCAGTTCACCCTGTGGATGGGCGCCAACCTGCAGATCACCGCGATCGTCACCGGGGCCTTGGCCGTGGTGCTCGGCGGTGATGTGTTCTGGTCGCTGATCGGTCTGTTGATCGGTCAGTTGCTCGGCGGTGGTGTGATGGCGCTGCATGCCGCGCAAGGGCCGAAACTGGGCTTGCCGCAGATGATCTCCAGTCGTGTGCAATTCGGCATTTATGGCGCTGCGATTCCGATCGTGTTGGTGTGCCTGATGTACCTCGGCTTCACCGCCACCGGAACGGTGCTGTCCGGGCAAGCGCTGGGCCAGTTGTTCGGTGTCAGCGACAGTGTAGGCATCCTGATTTTCGCCAGCGTCATCGTGCTGGTCACGGTGCTTGGCTACCGGGTAATCCACTGGATCGGCCGCGTCGCCAGTGTGATTGGCGTGATCGCTTTCGTGTTCCTGTTCTGGCGGCTGATGAGCCAGACCGACGTTGGTGCGCTCCTGCAGATTCGTCATTTCAGCTGGAGCAGCTTTCTGCTGGCGGTGTCGCTGGCGGCGTCCTGGCAGATCGCTTTCGGCCCGTATGTGGCGGACTATTCACGCTACCTGCCGAGCGCCACTTCATCGGTGAAAACCTTTTTCGCCGCCGGTGCCGGCTCGGTGATCGGCGCGCAGGTGGCGATGATTCTCGGTGTATTTGCCGCCGCTTCGGCCAATGGTCAATTCGCCGGTCACGAAGTCGCTTACATCGTTGGTTTAGGCGGCACCGGCGCCACCGCCGCGCTGCTGTATTTCAGCATCGCGTTCGGCAAGGTGACCATCTCGACGCTGAACTCCTACGGCAGCTTCATGTGCATCGCCACCATCATCAGTGGCTTCAAAGGGCACCTGACGGTGACCCGCATGCAACGGCTGGTGTTCGTGCTGTTCATCGTCGGCGCGGCAACCCTGATTGCCCTGCTCGGGCAGCACTCGTTCCTCGGTGCGTTCAAGTCGTTCATCCTGTTTCTGCTCGCCTTCTTCACCCCGTGGAGCGCGATCAATCTGGTCGACTACTACTGCATCACCCGCGAGCGCTATGACGTGCCGGCGCTGGCCGACCCGAACGGCTGCTACGGCCGCTGGAACCTGCTCGGTATCAGCGTCTATGTGTTCGGCGTGTTGGTGCAGTTGCCGTTCATCTCGACCAAGTTCTACACCGGCCCACTGGTAGCCGCCCTCGGTGATGTCGACATTTCCTGGATCATCGGCCTGGTGCTGCCGGCCGCTGTCTATTACCTCTGCGCAAAGAAATGGCACAGCACCGTGCCCGATCGCCTGATTCTGCCGGTCGAGCAGAACAGCACCCAACAAGCAAAAACGAGCGGGGCCGGTCGCGCTGCGGCGCAGGCCTGATCTGGACGTGGACCAGGCTGGATGCCTCTTGAACTGCCGTAAGCCCATTCATGATTAGGAGCGTCACGACAATGAAATCGAACAAGACCCTGCTGACCACATTGCTGTCCATGGGCCTGTTGGCCAGTGCCGGTGCGACGCAAGCCGCCGGCTGGTGCGAATCGGGCAAACCGGTGAAATTCGCCGGGCTGAACTGGGAAAGCGGCATGCTCCTGACTGACGTTATGCAAGTGGTGCTGGAGAAAGGTTACGGCTGCAAGACCGACAGCCTGCCGGGCAATTCCATCACCATGGAAAACGCCCTGAGCAGTAACGATATTCAAGTGTTTGCCGAAGAGTGGGTCGGCCGTAGCGAGGTCTGGAACAAGGCCGAGAAGGCCGGCAAGGTCGTTGGCGTCGGTGCACCGGTGGTGGGCGCTGTCGAAGGCTGGTACGTGCCGCGTTACGTGATCGAAGGCGACGCCAAGCGCAAGCTCGAGGCGAAAGCCCCGGACCTGAAAAACATCGCTGACCTGGGCAAGTATTCCGCCGTGTTCAAGGACGCTGAAGAGCCGTCCAAGGGCCGCTTCTATAACTGCCCGGCCGGCTGGACCTGCGAGCTCGACAACAGCGAAATGCTCAAGAGCTACGGCCTGGAAAACAGCTACACCAACTTCCGTCCGGGCACCGGACCTGCGCTGGATGCAGCGGTGCTGTCGAGCTACAAGCGTGGCGAGCCGATCCTCTTCTACTACTGGTCGCCGACCCCGCTGATGGGCCAGATCGATGCAGTCAAACTGGAAGAGAAACCCGGCGTCGACAAGACCGTCAGCATCAAGGTCGGCCTGTCGAAAACCTTCCACGACGAAGCCCCGGAACTGGTCGCCGTGCTGGAAAAGGTCAACCTGCCGATCGACCTGCTCAATCAGAACCTCGGCCGCATGGCCAAGGAACGCATCGAGTCGGCAAAACTGGCGAAAATCTTCCTCAAGGAACATCCTGAAGTCTGGCACGCATGGGTGAGCGACGACGCAGCCAAGAAAATCGACGCGGCCTTGTAGGTCAGGTTTCCCCGGCTGCCAGCCACGGCAGCCGGACGCTTGATCGCAACCCCTTGATTGAGAGTCCCTTATGTTTCCCGAAAGCTTTACCTTTTCCATCGCCGACTGGGTCAACGGTTGGGTCGATTCGCTGGTGACCAACTACGGCGACGTGTTCCGGCATATCTCCGACACGCTGTTGTGGGCCATCGTCAGTCTCGAAGGTTTGCTGCGTGCGGCGCCGTGGTGGTTGATGCTGGCAATCGTCGGTGTCATCGCCTGGCACGCCACGCGCAAAGTCGTGACCACCGCCGTGATTGTCGGTCTGTTGTTTCTGGTGGGCGCGGTCGGCCTCTGGGACAAACTCATGCAGACCCTGGCGCTGATGATGGTCGCGACGATCATTTCGGTGCTGATCGGCATCCCGCTGGGGATTCTCTCGGCGCGCAGCAATCGCCTGCGTTCGGTGCTGATGCCGCTGCTCGACATCATGCAGACCATGCCGAGTTTCGTTTACCTGATTCCGGTGCTGATGCTGTTCGGCCTGGGCAAGGTGCCGGCGATTTTCGCCACGGTGATCTACGCCGCGCCCCCGCTGATTCGCCTGACCGACCTTGGTATTCGCCAGGTAGACGGCGAAGTCATGGAAGCGATCAATGCCTTCGGCGCCAACCGCTGGCAGCAACTGTTCGGCGTGCAACTGCCGCTGGCGCTGCCGAGCATCATGGCCGGGATCAACCAGACCACGATGATGGCCCTGTCGATGGTGGTGATCGCCTCGATGATCGGCGCCCGCGGCCTCGGTGAAGACGTACTGGTGGGCATTCAGACGCTCAACGTCGGCCGTGGTCTCGAAGCCGGGCTGGCGATCGTGATTCTCGCGGTGGTCATCGACCGCATTACTCAAGCGTACGGTCGGCCACGCCACGAGGTGAGCAAATGAGCAACGCAAGCGTGAGCAAGATCGAAGTGCGCAACGTCTTCAAGATTTTCGGCAACCGCGCCAAGGATGCGCTGGCCATGGTCGGCCAGGGCAAGAGCAAGGATCAGGTGCTCAACGAAACCGGTTGCGTGGTCGGCGTTAATGACTTGTCGCTAAGTATCGGCACTGGCGAAATCTTTGTGATCATGGGCCTGTCCGGCTCGGGCAAATCCACCCTGGTGCGCCACTTCAATCGCCTGATCGATCCTACCAGCGGGGCGATTCTGGTCGATGGCGAGGACATCCTGCAGTACGACATGGACGCCCTGCGTGAATTTCGCCGGCACAAGATCAGCATGGTGTTCCAGAGCTTCGGCCTGCTGCCGCACAAGACCGTGCTCGATAACGTCGCCTACGGCCTGAAAGTGCGCGGCGAGAGCAAGCAGGTCTGCGCCGAACGCGCGCTGCACTGGATCAACACCGTCGGTCTCAAAGGCTACGAAAACAAATACCCGCACCAGCTCTCCGGTGGCATGCGTCAGCGCGTCGGCCTCGCCCGTGCATTGGCGGCGGACACCGACATCATCCTCATGGACGAAGCGTTCAGTGCGCTGGACCCGCTGATCCGCGCCGAAATGCAGGACCAGTTGCTGGAACTGCAAAAGACCCTGCACAAAACCATCGTCTTCATCACCCACGACCTCGACGAAGCCGTGCGCATCGGCAATCGCATCGCGATTCTCAAGGATGGCCGGCTGATTCAGGTCGGCACGCCAAGAGAGATCCTGCACTCGCCGGCAGATGAGTATGTCGACCGGTTCGTGCAGCGGCGCGCGGCGGTGGTGTGACGCTGAGTGGCCGTTGTGGCGAGGGGATTTATCCCCGTTCGGCTGCGAAGCAGTCGTAAAACCGGCCACTGCGGTCTGTCTGACGGATTTGCGGGCATGGTTTGGGGCGGCTTCGCCACCCAACGGGGATAAATCCCCTCACCACTGGGTTACCGGCATCAACAGAATTGGTATGAGGTTAGAGATGTCCCAGGCTGAAAAAATCGTTATCACAGGCAGCCCTCTGCGTGGGCAGGACGTGGTCGCCGTCGCCCGGCACGGTGCGCTGCTGGAACTGTCCAGCGAAACCTGGGCGCGCCTCGATAACGCTCAGGCCATCGTCCAGCGCATCGTCGCCAGCGGCGAGCGCGCCTATGGCGTCAACACCGGTCTGGGCGGTCTGTCCAACGTCTCGCTGCAGGACGAACAGCTCAGCCAACTCTCGCGCAACACCTTGCTCAGCCATGCCTGCGGTGTCGGCCCGGTGCTCAGCGACGAGCAGACCCGCGCGATCATCTGCGCTGCTGTTCACAACTACAGCCACGGCAAGTCCGGCCTGCATCGGCGTGTGGTCGAAGGGCTGCTGGCGCTGCTCAATCGCGGCATCACCCCGCAGGTGCCGTCGCAGGGTTCGGTGGGTTACCTGACGCACATGGCGCACATCGGCATCGCGCTGCTCGGCGTTGGCAATGTCAGTTATCGCGGGCAGATCATTTCGGCGCAACAGGCGCTGGCCGAAGAGGGCCTGCAACCTGTGCAGCTCGGCGCGAAGGATGGCTTGTGTCTGGTCAACGGCACGCCTTGCATGACCGGCCTCAGTTGCCTGGCGATAGCTGATGCTACGCGGCTGTTGCAATGGGCCGATGTCATTGGTGCGATGAGTTTCGAAGCCCAGCGCGGCCAGATCGATGCGTTCGATGCCGAGATCATTGCGCTCAAGCCGCATCCGGGCATGCAGCAGGTCGGCGAAAATCTGCGTGCATTACTCGATGGCAGCCAAGTGATCGCCGCAAGCAAAGGCATTCGCACTCAGGACGCGCTGAGCATCCGCTCGATCCCGCAGGTGCATGGCGCCGCGCGTGATCAACTGGAGCACGCAATCAAACAGGTGGAAGCCGAACTCAACGGCTGCACCGACAACCCGTTACTGCTCGGCACACCGGACAATTTCCGGGTGATGTCGCAGGCCAACCCGCACGGTCAATCCGTGGCGATGGCGGCGGATCTGCTGGCGATTGCCATGGCCGAAATCGGCTCGATTGCCGAGCGCCGTCTGGACCGTTTGGTCAATCCGCACGTCAGCGGTCTGCCGGCGTTTCTGGTGGCCAATCCCGGGGTCAACTCGGGGATGATGATCGTGCAATACGTCGCCGCCTCGCTGTGTGCGGAAAACCGTCAATTGGCGCAACCGGCGGTACTCGACAACTACATCACCTCGGGCCTGCAGGAAGATCACCTGAGCATGGGCACCAACGCCGCGCTGAAGCTGCATCGCGCGCTGGAAAACTGCACGCAGATCCTCGCGATTGAATACCTTCTGGCGGCGCAGGCGTTTGAATTCCTCAAGGAACAGCGCTTTGGCGTGGGCACTGACCGCGCGTGGAAACTGCTGCGCGAAACGGTCCCCGCCTACGATCAGGATCGCTGGCTGGCGCCGGATATCGCTGCCGCTGCGACCGTGCTGAAAGACCCGAATCTGCCGCACAACGTTCTACCGAATTTGCACTGACAACTACCCATACCAGCGTGCCAAGGCGTGGATCGTTCACAAGACGAGAAACGACGGATAACGGAATGCTCCGGAGCGACTGGTAGTTAATAACAATGCCTGACAGGAGCATTTTAATGACTGCGCTGAATCTGATCCCCGGCCAACTGAGCCTGGCCCAACTGCGTGACGTCTATCAGAACCCGGTCACACTGACCCTCGACAACAGCGCCAGCGCGCAGATCGAGGCCAGCGTCGCCTGCGTCGAACAGATCCTCGCCGAGAACCGCACCGCCTACGGCATCAACACCGGTTTCGGCCTGCTGGCCTCGACGCGCATCGCCAGCGAAGACCTGGAGAACCTGCAGCGTTCGCTGGTGCTCTCGCACGCTGCCGGCGTCGGCCAGCCGATCAGCGATGACCTTGTGCGACTGATCATGGTGCTCAAGGTCAACAGTCTCAGCCGTGGTTTTTCCGGCATCCGTCGGCAGGTGATCGATGCGCTGATCGCGCTGATCAATGCCGAGGTCTATCCGCACATTCCGCTGAAAGGTTCGGTCGGTGCGTCGGGGGATCTGGCGCCGTTGGCGCACATGTCGCTGGTGCTGCTGGGCGAGGGCAAGGCGCGCTACAAGGGCGAATGGCTTGAAGCCACCGAAGCACTGAAAGTCGCAGGCCTGGCGCCGCTGACTTTAGCGGCTAAAGAAGGTCTGGCGCTGCTCAACGGTACTCAGGTTTCCACGGCGTTTGCCCTGCGCGGTTTGTTCGAAGGCGAAGATCTGTTTGCCGGTGCAGTGGCGCTGGGCAGTCTCACCGTAGAAGCCGTGCTTGGTTCGCGCTCGCCGTTCGACGCGCGCATTCATGCCGCACGTGGGCAGAGAGGGCAGATCGATGCCGCTGCGGCCTACCGCGATCTGCTCGGTGAGCGCAGCGAAGTCTCCGCCTCGCATCAGAACTGCGACAAGGTCCAGGACCCGTACTCGCTGCGCTGCCAGCCGCAAGTCATGGGCGCCTGCCTGACCCAGTTCCGCCAGGCCGCTGAAGTGCTGGCGGTCGAAGCCAACGCGGTTTCCGACAACCCCTTGGTCTTCGCCGCTGAAGGCGACGTGATTTCCGGCGGCAACTTCCACGCCGAACCGGTAGCCATGGCCGCTGACAACATGGCCCTGGCCATCGCTGAAATCGGCTCGCTGAGCGAACGCCGCATCTCGCTGATGATGGACAAGCACATGTCGCAACTGCCGCCGTTCCTGGTGGCCAATGGCGGGGTGAACTCCGGTTTTATGATCGCCCAAGTCACCGCTGCGGCGCTGGCCAGCGAAAACAAGGCGTTGTCCCACCCGCATTCGGTGGACAGCCTGCCGACCTCGGCCAACCAGGAAGACCACGTGTCGATGGCCCCGGCCGCCGGCAAGCGGCTGTGGGAAATGGCCGAGAACACTCGCGGCATTCTCGCCGTGGAATGGCTGGCGGCAGTGCAGGGCCTGGATCTGCGTAACGGCCTGAAGACTTCGCCGAAGCTGGAACAGGCGCGGGCGATCTTGCGCAAGGAAGTGCCGTTCTATGAGAAGGACCGCTTCTTTGCCCCGGACATCAATGCGGCGACTGAATTGCTGGCGTCGCGGTGTCTGACCGAGCTTGTTGCTGGGCAGTTGTTGCCTAGTTTGTAAGCGCTTTACGGGGAGATTTGTATTGTTAGTGAAATCGATCCCCCTCACCCCAGCCCTCTCCCCCAAGGGGGAGAGGGGGAAGGGAGCCGATCTTCATTGTTTTCGCAACGTGAGTTCGGCTGAGAAATTTCAGGTCGGCATATCTCGACGGAACAACACGGTCAGTCCCCTCTCCCTCTGGGAGAGGGCTAGGGTGAGGGGCTTTTGAGGCTGCTCACCATACAAACCCAAACGGAGGCCAACAGTGAAAACCCTCTGGCAACACTGCCACGTCGCAACCATGGCCAACGGCGCCTATTCGATCATCGAGGATGCCGCGATCGTGACGTCCGGCACGCTGATCGAGTGGATCGGCCCGCGCACTCAATTGCCGTCAGGCGAATACCCGGCGGTCAATGATTTGCAGGGTGCGTGGGTCACCCCCGGTCTGATCGACTGCCACACCCACACCGTGTTCGGCGGCAACCGCAGCGGCGAGTTCGAGCAGCGTCTGCAAGGCGTCAGCTACGCCGAGATCGCCGCGCAGGGCGGGGGCATCGCCAGCACGGTGCGCGCCACCCGTGAAGCGAGCGAAGACGAGTTGTTCGCCAGCGCCGCCAAACGCCTGAAAAGCCTGATGCGCGACGGCGTGACCACGGTGGAAATGAAGTCGGGCTACGGTCTCGATCTGGCCAACGAGCGCAAGCTGTTGCGGGTCATCCGGCGCCTGGCCGAAGAGCTGCCGATCAGCGTGCGCAGCACTTGCCTGGCGGCGCACGCGTTGCCACCGGAGTACAAGGATCGCGCCGACGATTACATCGATCTGGTCTGCGAGCAGATGCTTCCGGCCCTTGCCGCCGAAGGTCTGGTCGACGCCGTGGATGCGTTCTGCGAATACCTGGCATTCTCGCCGGAGCAGGTCGAGCGGGTCTTCGTCGCCGCGCAACAACTCGGACTGCCGGTGAAGCTGCACGCCGAGCAATTGTCCTCGCTGCACGGCTCCAGCCTCGCCGCGCGCTACAAAGCCTTGTCCGCCGATCACCTGGAGTTCATGGACGAGGACGATGCCATCGCCATGGCCGCCGCCGACACCGTCGCCGTGCTGCTACCGGGCGCGTTCTACTTTTTGCGCGAAACCCAGTTGCCGCCTATGGAAGCGCTGCGCAAGCACAAGGTGAAAATCGCCATCGCCAGCGACCTCAACCCCGGCACCTCGCCGGCGCTGTCGTTGCGTCTGATGCTGAACATGGCCTGCACCTGTTTCCGCATGACCCCGGAAGAAGCTCTGGCCGGGGCGACCATCCATGCCGCGCAGGCGATGGGCATGGCGCAGACCCATGGCTCGCTGGAGGTCGGCAAGGTCGCTGATTTCGTGGCGTGGGACATCGAGCGTCCAGCGGATCTGGCCTATTGGCTCGGTGGCGATCTGGACAAGCGCGTCGTGCGTCACGGCGTCGAATCGAATTTCTAGGAGGGCGGTTGTGGACAAGGTTCTGAGTTTCAAACAAGGCCGCGTGCCGCTGCTGATCAGCATGCCCCATGCGGGTGTGCGTCTGACCCCAACGGTCGAGGCCGGGCTGATCCCCGCTGCGAGAAGCCTGCCGGACACCGACTGGCATATTCCGCTGCTCTACGATTTTGCCGAGGAACTGGGCGCCAGCACCCTGGCTGCCGAGTATTCGCGTTTCGTCATCGACCTCAACCGGCCGTCCGACGACAAGCCGTTGTATGCCGGGGCGACCACCGGGTTGTATCCGGCGACGTTGTTCGACGGCATTCCGTTGTTTCAGGAAGGTCTGGAACCGTCGAAAGAGGAGCGCGCAACATACCTGGAGCAGATCTGGACGCCGTACCACCGCACCTTGCAGGAGGAACTGGCGCGACTGAAAGCCGAATTCGGTTACGCGCTGTTGTTCGATGCGCACTCGATCCGCTCGCTCATCCCGCACCTGTTCGACGGCAAACTGCCAGACTTCAACCTCGGCACGTTCAATGGCGCCAGTTGCGATGCGCAACTGGCGAGTCAACTGGAAGCGATCTGTGCGCAGCACGCGCAGTTCACCCATGTGCTGAACGGTCGCTTCAAAGGCGGGCACATCACCCGCCAGTACGGCGATCCGGCGCAGAACATCCACGCCGTGCAGCTGGAACTGTGCCAGTCCACCTACATGGAAGAGTTCGAACCGTTCCGCTACCGCGCTGACCTGGCCGAGCCGACGCAGGTGGTGCTCAGGGAATTGCTGCAGGGCTATCTGGCCTGGGCAAAATCTCACTACAGCGCCTAACCCCTGTGGGAGCGAGCCTGCTCGCGAAGGCGTCCGTTTGATCGTTCCCACGCTCTGCGTGGGAATGCAGCCCGTGACGCTCCGCGTCACTGGACGCGGAGCGTCCCAAGAGGCGTTCCCACGCAGAGCGTGGGAACGATCAGGCCCCGGAGCATGCTCATTGACGCAAATCGGGTTTATGATGCCCAACGGCAGAATAATACGAGTCCCCCCAGGGATGACCTCGACCCCTTACGGAGCGCGCAATGCAGACTTTGTTTCCGCAGATCAAACCCCACGCCCGGCACGATCTGGCTGTCGATGACACCCATACGCTGTACGTCGATGAAAGCGGCTCGCCGGAAGGATTGCCGGTTGTATTCATCCACGGTGGCCCCGGCGCCGGCTGCGACGCCCAGAGCCGACGCTATTTCGATCCGAATCTGTATCGCATCGTCACCTTCGACCAGCGCGGCTGCGGTCGCTCCACCCCGCACGCCAGCCTGGAAAACAACACCACCTGGGATCTGGTCGAAGACCTTGAGCGCATCCGCAGACACCTGGGCATTGAAAAGTGGGTGTTGTTCGGCGGCTCCTGGGGTTCGACCCTGGCCCTGGCCTACGCGCAAACCCACCCGGAGCGCGTGCACGGTCTGATTCTGCGCGGGATTTTCCTCTGCCGTCCGCAGGAAATCGAATGGTTCTATCAGGCCGGCGCCAGCCGTCTATTCCCGGATTACTGGCAGGACTACATCGCGCCGATCCCGCTGGACGAGCGCGACGACCTGCTCAGTGCTTTCCACAAACGCCTGACCGGCAACGACCAGATCGCCCAGATGCATGCAGCGAAGGCGTGGTCGACCTGGGAAGGGCGTACCGCGACCCTGCGGCCAAACCCGCTGGTGGTCGATCGTTTCTCCGAGCCGCAGCGCGCGCTGTCGATTGCGCGGATCGAATGCCACTACTTCACCAACAATGCCTTCCTTGAACCTAACCAGCTGATCCGCGACATGGGCAAGATCGCTCATCTGCCCGGCGTGATCATTCACGGTCGCTATGACGTGATCTGCCCGCTCGACAATGCCTGGGAATTGCACCAGGCCTGGCCGAACAGCGAATTGCAGGTGATCCGCGACGCCGGCCACGCCGCGTCCGAGCCGGGCATCACCGATGCGCTGGTGCGCGCGGCGAGCAAAATGGCCCAGCGCCTGCTCGACTTGCCACTCGAAGAAGCATGAAGGCGCTGTTACAACGCGTAAGCGGCGCGCGGGTAGAGGTCGCCGGCGAGGTAGTCGGCGCAATCGATCAGGGTTTGCTCGTGCTGGTCGCGGTAGAACCCGACGATACGCGTACCAGCGCCGACAAACTTCTGCATAAGCTGCTTAACTATCGAGTATTCAGTGACGCCCAGGGCAAGATGAATCTGTCCCTGGCGGATGTGGGTGGCGGGTTGCTGCTGGTCTCTCAGTTCACACTTGCCGCCGACACCAAAAGCGGCCTGCGCCCGAGCTTTTCCACGGCCGCACCGCCGGCACTGGGTGAGGAATTGTTCGACTATTTATTGAGCCAGGCGAAACAGGTGCATGGCACTGTGGCATCAGGTAGATTCGGCGCCGATATGCAGGTGCACCTGGTCAACGATGGCCCGGTTACCTTTTTGTTACAGACCTGACAGTGCCTGAAACACCTTTTTCGGAAATTTCGACTGTTTTTAGGCTGTTTTCGCGATAAATACTTTGTTACCCCTGATGCGTTGTCATCCGGGCTACTAGATAATCGCGCGCTGCGGGGATCGACATTCGTTGATCCGTTTTGACTTAGGTAGAGACTTGTCTGGATCCGATTGGGGAATCATTTTGCCCCGGCGGAGTCGGAACAATGCTCGCCAACCTGGCATAAAGATAGCTGGCCGTTGGTTTATTGATCTGTTTTCGGCGAGGGTTGCTCGTGATTGTTAGTCCCTGTAATGCAGCAAAAATGTCTGCCAAACGCATGCGAAGTGCTCTGGTAGCGGGTTCGGCGCTCCTGTGCCTGCTCAGCGCCGGTCAGCTTTGGGCGTTCAATCTTGACGACGTATCGGCCAAGGCCAAAGAGCTGGCCGGGCAGAAGTTCGAAGCCCCGCGCAGCAACCTGCCGAACGAATTCCGCGAAATGAAGTTCGCGGACTACCAGAAGATCCGCTTCCTCACCGAAAAGGCTGAGTGGGCCGATCAGAAGACGCCGTTCAAGCTCTCCTTCTATCACCAGGGTATGCACTTCGATACACCGGTGAAAATCAACGAAATCACCACCAATACCGTCTCGGAGATCAAATACGATCCGAGCCGCTTCGATTTCGGCGATCTGAAATTCGATCCGAAAGCCACTGAGCAACTGGGTTATGCCGGTTTCCGTGTGCTGTACCCGATCAACAAGGCCGACAAGCAAGACGAGATCATGACCATGCTCGGCGCGAGCTACTTCCGCGTCGTCGGCAAGGGCCACACCTATGGTCTGTCGGCCCGTGGTCTGGCGATCGATACCGCGCTGCCGTCGGGTGAAGAGTTCCCGCGTTTCCGCGAGTTCTGGATTCAGCAGCCCAAGCCGGGCGACAAGCACCTGGTGATCTTTGCTCTGCTCGACTCGCCGCGTGCCACTGGTGCCTACCGTTTGATCCTGCGTCCGGGCAGCGACACCATTGTCGACGTCAAAGCGCAGATGTTCCTGCGTGACAAGGTCGGCAAACTGGGTATCGCGCCGCTGACCAGCATGTTCCTGTTCGGCGCCAACCAGCCGTCGAAAGTCCTCAACTACCGTCGTGAACTGCACGATTCCAGCGGTCTGTCGATCCATGCCGGCAACGGTGAGTGGATCTGGCGTCCATTGAACAACCCGAAACACCTGGCCGTGAGCAACTTCAGCGTCGAGAACCCGCGTGGTTTCGGTCTGCTGCAGCGTGGCCGCGATTTCAGCCACTACGAAGACCTCGACGACCGCTACGACAAGCGCCCAAGTGCCTGGATCGAGCCGAAGGGCGAGTGGGGCAAGGGCACTGTCGATCTGGTAGAGATTCCGACCGCTGACGAAACCAACGACAACATCGTTGCGTTCTGGAGCCCGGAAAAAATGCCGGAGCCAGGCCAGCCGCTGGACTTCGCCTACCGCATGCACTGGACCATGGACGAAGCAGCACTCCATGCGCCGGACAGCGCCTGGGTGGCGCAGACCCTGCGTTCGACCGGTGACGTCAAGCAATCGAACCTGATCCGTCAGCCCGACGGCAGCGTTGCCTATCTGGTCGACTTCGAAGGTCCATCGCTGGCGGCACTGACGCCGGATGCCGACGTGCGCAGTCAGGTCAGCGTCGGCGACAATGCCGAACTGGTCGAGAACAGCGTGCGCTACAACCCGGAAACCAAGGGCTGGCGCTTGACCCTGCGGATGAAGATCAAGGATCCGAGCAAAGCGACCGAGATGCGCGCTGCCCTGGTTCAGCCGGTGGTCACCGCAGATCTGGGCAAATCGGTGCCGGCGTCCAATTCGTCGGTCGCCAAGGCCGACAAGGTGGCCGCCAAGCAACAGGAAAAACTCGACAAGGAAGCCAAGGCCGCCGAAGCCAAACAGGCTGAAGCCAAGCCTGCAGCCGACGCCAAGGACAAGGCCAACAAAGACGCCAAGCAGCCAGTCGCTGCCGACGCGGCCCCTGCCACACCGGAATCGGCGCCGACTGAAGAAGTCCTGACCGAGACCTGGAGCTATCAGTTGCCTGCCGATGAGTAATTCACCAGTACAGCCAGAGACTCTGTCCGAGTATCTGGCGCATCTGCCGATGACCGACGAGCAACGCGCGGAACTCGCGGGTTGCCAGTCGTTCAGCGAGCTGCATGAACGCCTGTCGTCCTCGACATTCGACGCCCCTGCCGAAGCCGCCCAGGCTTCGGTGGGCAAGCGCCTGACCCTGAGCACTGCCGAAGAACTGGCCGAAGCGGAAATGCTGGTGCTCGACGCCAGTGGTCGGGTCAGCCTCAAGGCGACCCCGCCGATCCGCCGCACCAAGGTCGTGCCGGAGCCATGGCGCACCAATATTCTGGTGCGTGGCTGGCGCCGTCTGACCGGGCGCACCAACCCGCCGCAGCCGCCGAAGGACGCCAACGTCCTGCCGGCCGCGCGCTGGCGCACGGTCGGCTCGATCCGTCGCTACATTCTGTTGCTGCTGATGCTCGGCCAGACCATCGTTGCCGGCTGGTACATGAAAGGCATCATGCCGTACCAGGGCTGGTCGTTCGTCGATCTGGAAGAAGTCCTGCATCAGCCGCTGCTGCAAACCGCCACGCAAGTGCTGCCGTATGCGCTGCAAACCAGCATCCTGATTCTGTTCGGGATTCTGTTCTGCTGGGTATCGGCCGGTTTCTGGACCGCACTGATGGGCTTCCTCGAGTTGCTCACTGGCCACGATAAATACCGTATCTCCGGGAAAAGCGCGGGTAACGAGCCGATTCCGAAAGATGCGCGTACTGCGCTGGTGATGCCGATCTGCAACGAAGACGTGCCGCGTGTATTCGCCGGTCTGCGTGCGACGTTCGAATCGGTAGCGGCCACCGGTGATCTGGATCGCTTCGACTTCTTCGTCCTCAGTGACAGTAACGACACCGATATCTGCGTCGCCGAGCAACAGGCCTGGCTGGATGTCTGCCGCGAGGCCAAGGGCTTCGGCAAGATCTTCTATCGCCGTCGTCGCCGTCGTGTGAAACGCAAGAGCGGCAACCTCGACGACTTCTGCCGTCGTTGGGGCGGTGACTACAAGTACATGGTCGTGCTCGACGCCGACTCGGTGATGAGCGGCGAGTGCCTGACCAGTCTGGTGCGCCTGATGGAAGCCACGCCGGACGCCGGGATCATCCAGACCGCGCCACGTGCGTCGGGCATGGACACCCTGTATGCGCGCATGCAGCAGTTCGCCACCCGCGTGTACGGCCCGCTGTTTACCGCCGGTCTGCACTTCTGGCAGTTGGGTGAATCGCACTACTGGGGTCACAACGCGATCATCCGCATGAAGCCGTTCATCGACCACTGCGCTTTGGCGCCGTTGCCGGGCAAAGGCGCGTTCTCCGGTGCGATCCTGTCCCACGACTTCGTCGAAGCTGCGCTGATGCGCCGTGCCGGCTGGGGCGTGTGGATTGCCTACGACCTGCCGGGCAGTTACGAAGAGCTGCCGCCGAACCTGCTCGACGAACTCAAGCGTGACCGGCGCTGGTGCCACGGCAACCTGATGAACTTCCGCCTGTTCCTGGTCAAGGGCATGCACCCGGTGCACCGCGCGGTGTTCCTCACCGGCGTGATGTCCTACCTGTCGGCGCCGTTGTGGTTCTTCTTCCTGGTGTTGTCGACCGCGCTGCTGGCGGTGAACACGCTGATGGAGCCGCAGTACTTCCTCGAACCGCGCCAGCTCTATCCGCTGTGGCCGCAATGGCACCCGGACAAGGCCATCGCGCTGTTCTCGACGACCATCGTGCTGCTGTTCCTGCCGAAGCTGTTGAGCATCATCCTGATCTGGGCCAAGGGCGCGAAAGAGTTCGGCGGCAAGTTCAAGGTGACCTTGTCGATGCTCTTGGAGATGCTGTTCTCCATGCTGCTGGCGCCGGTGCGGATGATTTTCCACACCCGTTTCGTACTGGCCGCGTTCCTCGGCTGGGCCGCGACCTGGAACTCGCCGCAGCGTGACGACGACTCGACGCCGTGGAGCGAAGCGGTCAAGCGCCATGGTCCGCAGACATTGCTAGGCTTCTTCTGGGCGCTGCTGGTGATCTGGCTGAACCCGAGCTTCCTCTGGTGGCTGGTGCCGATCGTCGGTTCGCTGATGCTGTCGATCCCGGTATCGGTGATCTCCAGCCGTGTCGGCCTTGGTCTGAAGACCCGTGACGAGAGCCTGTTCCTCATCCCTGAGGAATACAATCCGCCACAGGCCTTGCTGGCAACCGATCAGTACACCCACGAAAACCGCTATCACGCCCTCAACGACGGCTTCGTCCGCGCCGTGGTCGATCCTCAGCAGAACGCCTTGGCGTGCTCGCTGGCGACTTCGCGTCACGGTCAGGCCGAGCCGATCGAGTGGCTGCGTCAGGAACGTGTGCGCCACGCGATCAAGGTCGGCCCGGCCGGGCTGAACAACCATGATCGTCTGCAACTGCTCAGCGACCCTGTTGCACTGGCACGTTTGCACGAGCAGGTCTGGGCCGAAGGGCTTGCCGAGTGGCTCGATGCTTGGCGCGCTTCGGTGAAAGCTGATCCGCATGCGCCGTTGCTGCCGCTGCGACCGGTGAGCCTGCAGGCTCAGCCGGCCTGATAAAAGAACCCCGCTGATTCAGCGGGGTTTTTTTATGTCCGCTGATTTGCGAACAAATCCGGATAAAGCCTAAAACCAGTGCATAGCATCCGTCGCCAAATTGGCGCGCCCGTTACCTACGACGCGCAAACAGCGCCGCTGCCTTCGCGAGCAGGCTCGCTCCCACAGGGAAACGCATTCCAAGGTGGGAGCGAGCCTGCTCGCGAATGGCATCACCTCGGTTACAGGCGAACCGCAGTCGTGCATCAACTCAGACTTTGAAACGGCCTACCAGCATCTGCAGATGCGTGCCCAACCGCGCCAGTTCAACGCTGGACGCAGCGGTCTCTTCACTCGCCGCCGAGGTCTGATCCGACACATCGCGCACGTTCAGCACGCTGCGGTTGATCTCTTCGGCCACGGCGCTCTGCTGCTCGGCAGCGGCGGCGATCTGCTGGTTCATCGCCTGGATCGCCGAGACGGTGCGGGTGATGCTCTCCAGTGAGCCACCGGCACGCCGGGTCAGTTCGACGCTGCTGTCGGTGAGGCTGCGGCTGTTGTCCATGATCGTCGCCACTTGCTGAGTGCCGTTTTGCAGGCCGACGATCAGCTCTTCGATCTCTTCGGTGGACTTCTGGGTGCGCTGGGCGAGGCTGCGCACTTCGTCGGCAACCACGGCGAAACCACGTCCGGCTTCCCCGGCACGGGCCGCTTCGATGGCAGCGTTGAGGGCCAACAGGTTGGTTTGTTGGGCGACAGACTTGATCACGTCGAGGACGCTGCCGATCTTGTCGCTTTCACGCTTGAGCTCGCCCATGGCTTCAGTGGAGTGACCCACCTCGATTGCCAGACGCTCGATCTGGGCGATGGCTTCGCCGACGACCTTGTCGCCTTCACGGGCCTGTTGGTCAGCGGCGACAGCGGCCTCTGAGGCTTCTTCAGCGTTGCGTGCGACTTCCTGCACGGTGGCGGCCATTTCGTTCATGGCGGTGGCGACCTGATCAGTCTCGACCTTCTGATTGTTGACCCCGGCGCTGGTCTGCTCGGTCACCGCCGAAAGTTCTTCAGCGGCGCTGGCGATCTGCGTGACGCCGTCGCTGATACCGCCGATCAACTCGCGCAGGCCTTGGGTCATGCTTTGCATCGAGCGCTGCAATTGCCCGAGTTCGTCGCGACGCAGGGACACCAGGTTGTGCGTCAGGTCACCGGCGGCCACGCGCTCGGCGACTTTCAGGGTCTGGGTCAGCGGAATGATGATTTGTCGGGTGATCGCCCAAGCGGCAATCAGACCGAAGGCCAGCGCCAGCGCAGTGGCGATCAGCAGCATGTTCTTGGCATGGGCGGCATCGGTGTCGCGCACCACGGTTTGCGATTCGGTGAGCTTCTTGCTGGCCGCGATCAGGATGTCGCCCTGAGCCGACATGTTGGCCAGTGCGGCGGCGTTCTTGATTTGTGAATCACGGAACTGAGCGACGGCGGCGCGGTAAGCCTTGAGCGAATCGGTGGCTTGCTGCAGGTTGGCGATGTGCTGCTCTGGCACGCGGGTCGGCAGGCTTTCGAGGTTCTTCAAGGCGTTGTCGATGGCGGTCAGCGCCGGTTGCTCGGCATCGGCCTTGCCGCTGTAGGTGTAACCGCGCACCTGATAGCGCGCCTGCTGCAACAGTTTGCTCAGCTCGATGACAGCGTTGTACTGCGCAACGCTGTCGCCTTGCAGCAGCGCACTTTCGACTTCGCCGACCTTGGCCACAGCATTGTCAGCGTTGGCGCCAAGCTTGCTGCGCGCATCTTCACGGTGCACGGTGGCCTGGGTCATTTCGCCGAAAGCGCGTTTGTATTCGGCAACCGCAGCCAGTTGCTGGTCGACCATCGCCACATCGGACGGCTGCTCGATCATGCCGCGTGCCGACTGCAGACCGCTTTCGAGTTTGCTGAGCAATTCATTGACCGCGCCCGGACCCTGTTCACCACGACGCATGTCGTAGTCCATGCGCGCCAGGCGCAGGTCTTTGGTCAGCTCATTGAGGCTGGAAATGAAGCCGAGCTTGTCGCCACGGCTGATGATGCCGCTCATGCCGGTCCAGCCGGTGAACGTGATCAACAGCGTCAGCAACAGCACCAGGCCGAAACCGATGCCCAGCTTGCGTTTGACGCTGACGTTTCCAAGACTCTCGGCTAACCAACGGTACATGCGACCACTCCCTTCGGACCACTTAATTGGACTTATAGGGGCTGTATCGGCTGGGTGGTGGCAATCTGTAACGCCACTTGTCTGCGACTGTAGGGGCTTGTAGGAGCTGACGAGTGCAACGAGGCTGCGATCCTTTGATCTTGCTTTTAAAACAACATCAAGATCGCAGCCTTCGGCAGCTCCTACACAGGATCGGTGTCGCGCTAGAACAGGCGTGCGAGCAGGGCGGTGACGGCGGTTTCGACGCGCAGGATGCGCTCGCCCAATTGCACCGGTTGCAGGCCGGATTTGGCCAGCAGATCGATTTCGTAGGGAATCCAGCCACCCTCGGGGCCAATGGCCAGGGTCACCGGTTCGTTCAGGGCGCGCGGGCAGGGCGGGAAGTGGCCGGGGTGCCCGACCAGGCCGAGGGTGCCCGCGCTGATCGCCGGCAGCCGATCCTCAACGAAAGGCTTGAAGCGCTTTTCGATGACGATCTCCGGCAATACCGTATCGCGAGCCTGTTCGAGCCCGAGGATCAACTGCTCACGAATCGCTTCCGGCTCCAGAAACGGCGTCTGCCAGAAGCTTTTTTCGACGCGATAGCTGTTGACCAGAATCACCTTGGCCACACCCATGGTCGCGACGGTCTGGAACACGCGGCGCAGCATTTTCGGCCGGGGCAGGGCCAGCACCAGGGTCAGCGGCAGCTTGGCCGGCGGTGGCTGATCAAGGCTGACACGCAACTCTGCTTCGCCCGCTTCCAGACGCAGCAGCTCAGCCGAACCCATCAGTCCGTTGATGCGCCCGACGCGCAGGCTGTCGCCGACTTCCGAGCGATGCACTTCCTGCATGTGGGTCAGGCGCCGGTCGCGCAGGACCACGCGGTCGGCCGCAATGAAGTCGGCCTCTTCGAGCAGCAGCAGGTTCATGCCTGGGTCGCTGGCGGCTGGTCGTTGTGGTCGTCGGCCGGCGTTTCGTCCGGGCGTTCGCGCTTGCTGACCAGCGCGCCGAAGAGGATGCCGATCTCGAACAGCATCCACATCGGCACAGCCAGCAGGGTCTGCGAGAAGATGTCCGGCGGGGTCAGGATCATGCCGACCACGAAGCAGCCGATGATCACGTACGGGCGGATCTTCTTCAGGTATTTGACGTCGACCACGCCGATCCACACCAGCAGGACCACGGCCACCGGAATCTCGAACGCCACGCCGAAAGCGAAGAACAGCGTCATGACGAAATCGAGGTAGCTGGCGATGTCGGTCATCATTTCCACGCCGGCCGGGGTGGCAGCGGCGAAGAATTTGAAGATCAATGGAAAGACGAAGTAATAGGCGAACGCCATGCCGATGTAGAACAGCAGGATGCTGGAGATCAGCAGCGGTACCGCGACGCGTTTTTCATGCTTGTACAGGCCCGGAGCGATAAAGCCCCAGATCTGATGCAGGATCACCGGAATCGCAAGAAACAGCGAAACCATCATCGTCAGTTTCAGCGGCGTCAGGAACGGCGACGACACGTCTGTGGCGATCATCGTCGCGCCGACCGGCAGGTACTGGCGCAGCGGCGTCGAGACGAAGGTGTAGATCTGCTGGGTGAACGCGAACAGCCCGGCAAAGATGATGAAGATCGCCGCCACGCAACGCAGCAGGCGGGTGCGCAACTCGGTGAGGTGCGATACCAGCGGCATGTGCTGGTCGTTTTCCGGAAGATCGCTCATGGGGCTCGCGGCGGCAGTGTAGGGTCTTGAGGCGCTGGTGTAGTCGGCGCGGCGGAGGGCGCTACGTGTTCAACCGATGTGTCTGTGGTAACCGGCGCCGGTCCTGGCGGTGTTACAACAGGTGCAGGAGTCGGAGCGGCAGCGCTGTGAATCGTCTGCTCGCCCACAGGCTCGACCGGCGTCGGCTCCTGCTGGTTCGGATTGAAGATCTTCCGCGCCTCTTGCTCCAGCGACAGAATATGTTCGTTGTGCAGTTGCCGACGGATCTCGTCGGCACCGATTTCACGTTCAACTTCCTGTTTGATCGCGTTGAAGCTGCGCTTCAGGCGGCCGACCCACAGACCGGCGGTGCGCGCCGCGCCCGGCAGACGCTCGGGGCCGAGCACCAGCAGGGCGACGAGGCCGACGAGCAGCAGTTCAGAGAAGCTGATACCAAACATTAGTCAGTGCTCACACGTCTTTGCGGATCGGCTCTTCGACTTTCTGCGCCTGCACATCGATGGTGTGCGGCGGGTTGGCCTGAGCGGTGGTTTGCGGCTGCACCGGTGGCACAGGCTGGGCCGGCGGGGTCACGCTCGGCTCGGCCGGTTTTTCGTCGTCGTTCATGGCTTTGCGAAAGCCCTTGATCGATTCGCCAACGTCGGTGCCGAGGTTTTTCAGTTTTTTGGTACCGAATACCAGCACCACGACAATCAGAATGACGACCCAGTGTTTCCAGTCAAAAATGCCCATGTGGCGATTCCTCTCTAAAAGTTGTTCAGGCGGACGGACGCGAGGCTTTCTCGACGTGTCCGGACAGGCCGAAGCGACGGTCCAGTTCATCCAGCACGGCCTGCGGATGCTGCCCCAGTTGGGCGAGCATGACCATGCTGTGGAACCACAGGTCGGCGGTCTCGTAGATCACATCACTGCAATCGCCGCTGATGGCGGCATCCTTGGCGGCAATAATGGTTTCGACCGACTCTTCGCCGACTTTCTCCAGAATCTTGTTCAGCCCCTTGTGATACAGGCTGGCGACATACGAACTGTCGGCGGCTGCGCCTTTGCGCTCTTCAAGTACCTGAGCGAGGCGGGTCAGGGTGTCACTCATGTGTGTGTCCTGCGGAATAGATAGCGTGCGGGTCTTTCAGTACCGGATCGACCGTTTTCCAGTCGCCGTTTTCGAAGACCCGGTAAAAGCAGCTTTGACGGCCGGTGTGGCAGGCGATGTCGCCGATCTGTTCAACCATCAGGATGATCACGTCGGCATCACAGTCCAGGCGCATTTCATGCAGGGTCTGCACATGGCCGGACTCTTCGCCCTTGCGCCACAGCTTGCCACGGGAACGTGACCAGTAGATTGCACGATTCTCCGCAGCGGTCAGTTCCAGCGCTTCGCGGTTCATCCAGGCCATCATCAATACGCGCCCGGTCTTGTGATCCTGGGCAATCGCCGGCACCAGGCCGTCAGCATCCCACTTGATCTCGTCCAGCCAGTTTTTCATCGTCAAATCTCGAAAAGCAGCAGCAAGCCATGAGCTTCGAGCTGCAAGTAAACGCACGTTGCGGTGTGCCAGTAGCGTCAAGCTTGGAGCTGGCAGCTTATAACTTGCAGCTCAATCGTGCTATCGGCGAACGACCAGATACAAACCGACCGCGATCATGATTCCGGCGGGCCAGTGCGCCCACTCGGTCAGCGGACCACCCGCAGCGAGGATCGCGCCGCCGGCCAGATGCGCGCAGCCGAGCAGGCGCAGGAACCAGTCGTCCTTGCGTTTGTGCCACGGCGGCGGAGGATCTTTGGCGTGGGGTTGCGACATGCGTTCGAGCAGATCGCGGGCCATGTTCGACAGGTGCGGAATCTGCTCCAGCTGGCTCTGCACGTTGCCCAGCAAGGCTTTCGGGCTGACGCGTTCGCGCATCCAGCGCTCGAGAAACGGCTGCGCGGTGTTCCACAGATCCAGATCCGGATACAACTGACGACCGAGGCCTTCGATGTTCAGCAAGGTCTTCTGCAACAGCACCAGTTGCGGCTGCACTTCCATGTTGAAGCGGCGTGCGGTCTGGAACAGGCGCATCAGCACCTGGCCAAATGAAATATCTTTTAACGGTTTTTCGAAGATCGGTTCGCACACCGTACGGATCGCCGCTTCGAATTCGTTGAGTTTGGTTTCCGCCGGCACCCAGCCCGAGTCGATGTGCAGTTGCGCCACACGACGGTAGTCACGCTTGAAGAAGGCGAACAGGTTGCGCGCCAGATAGTCCTGGTCTTCCGGGGTCAGGCTGCCGACGATGCCGCAGTCGATCGCGATGTATTGCGGGCTCCACGGATTGACGGTGCTGACGAAAATGTTGCCCGGGTGCATGTCGGCGTGGAAGAAACTGTCGCGGAACACCTGAGTGAAGAAAATCTCCACGCCGCGCTCGGCGAGCATCTTCATGTCGGTGCGCTGGTCGGCAAGGGTCGCCAGATCGGTGACCTGGATGCCGTAGATGCGCTCCATCACCAGCACTTTCGGCCGGCACCAGTCCCAATAGACTTGCGGCACGTACAGCAGCTGCGAGCCTTCGAAGTTGCGGCGCAACTGGCTGGCGTTGGCCGCCTCGCGCAACAGATCGAGTTCGTCGTAAATGGTTTTTTCGTAGTCCTGCACCACATCGACCGGGTGCAGCAGGCGCGCGTCAGCGGAGAACTTCTCGGCGGCGCGGGCGAGGATGAACAGCCACGCCAGATCCTGCGCGATGATCGGTTTCAGGCCCGGGCGAATGACCTTGACCACGACTTCTTCGCCGCTTTTGAGCTGCGCCGCATGCACCTGCGCCACCGAGGCCGAGGCCAGCGGGGCGACGTCGAAACGGCTGAACACTTCGCTGATTTTCTTGCCCAGCTGTTCTTCGATCAGCTTGATTGACAGCTGCGAGTCGAACGGCGGCACGCGGTCCTGCAGCAGCATCAGCTCATCGGCGATGTCCTCCGGCAGCAGGTCACGGCGGGTCGAAAGAATCTGCCCGAACTTGATGAAGATCGGCCCCAGATCCTGCAACGCCAGACGCAAGCGCGCACCACGGTTGAGTTCCAGCGGCTTGCGCGGCAGCCAGCGCCACGGCAGCAAAAAGCGCACGGCCAGAAGGAACCAGGGCAGCGGCAGATCGAACAGCAGGTCATCGAGGCGGTAGCGGATCACGACGCGCTGGATGCGCAACAGACGGCGGACGGCAAGCAGCTTCATGCGTTATCGCTTGGGTCGAGGGATCGGGAAAGGCGCTCGAAACGCGCCTCGAGACGTTCCAGATCAAGTTTGATCCGGTCCAGTTCGCTGAACCGCGCTTCGGCTTCGCGTTGCCCGACGAGGGTGCGCGATTCTTCGGCGAGGTATTCGGCAAGATTCTGGTTGAGGCTGGCAAATCCTTGTTGATACCAGCGTGCGCGGCTGCGCATATGGCCACCGAGCAATTGCGTGGCGACCGGACCGAGCCAGCGCGAGAGTTCGTACTCCCAGTCCAGCTCAAGATCCTGCAGCACGCCGGCCAGCTCCAGCAACACACCGCTGTCGCCATCGAGCTCGACTTCCGGTGCATGCAGCACGGCGGTCTTGTCCTTGCTCAGGGCCAGTTTCACCAGGCTCGAGGCCGGTGCACGCAACGTGCAATCGACGTCCGCTGCCCACTGCGAGGCGAGCATCAAGCCTTCGTCGCTGGGCAGGATGAACAGTTGCAGGGCCGGGCTGCGGCAGTCGACGGCAATCACCTTGCCGGTCAGATGCGCCAGGCGCGGCAGCGCCGTGCTGTCGAGACGCAGCACCCGGTTGAGGCCGAGTTCGACGCTTGCGAGCAGCCCGGTAAGCAACATCAGGGCTTGATGCCGCGGTGCAGGGCGACGATGCCTGCGGTCATGTTGTGATAGGTCACGCGGTCGAAACCGGCCTCGACCATCATCGACTTCAGGGTTTCCTGATTCGGGTGCATGCGGATCGATTCGGCCAGGTAGCGATAGCTTTCCGAGTCATTGGTGATCAGCTTGCCCATCAGCGGCATGAAGGCGAACGAGTAGGCGTCGTAGGCTTTGGACATCAGCGCGTTGGTCGGCTTGGAGAATTCCAGCACCAGCAGACGGCCGCCAGGCTTGAGCACACGCAGCATCGAACGCAGCGCGTCCTCTTTGTGCGTGACGTTGCGCAGGCCGAAGGCGATGGTCACGCAGTCGAAATGGTTGTCCGGGAACGGCAGTTTTTCCGCGTCGGCCTGGACGAATTCGACGTTGCCGGCAACGCCCAGATCGAGCAGACGATCACGGCCGACCTTGAGCATCGACTCGTTGATGTCGGCCAGCACGACCTGGCCGGTCGGGCCGACGAGGTTCGAAAACTTGCGGGTCAGGTCGCCGGTGCCACCAGCGATGTCGAGTACGCGGTTGCCGCTGCGCACGCCGGAAAGCTCGATCGCGAAACGCTTCCACAGACGGTGCATGCCGCCCGACAGAAGGTCGTTCATGAGGTCGTATTTAGCGGCTACGGAATGGAAAACCTCAGCGACTTTTTCCGCTTTCTGGCTTTCCGGAACGTTTTTGAAGCCGAAGTGAGTGGTGGGTTCGGCATCGCTGCCTTTGCGCTGATCAGTCATATCGCTGTCACCAAAAGAGAATGCGCGACATTCTAATCCCCAAGCCATGCTTTGTCTTGGAATGGCTAAAGGTAAGATGGGCAACCTTCGGGACGATTTGCCGCAGATGCGGTCAAGATTCAACGTCAGCTATTCAATCATCAGGAGTCATTCCATGGCCAAAATCAGTGTTGAGCGCGCCCACACCCTGGGCAAGGAAGCCGCCCGCGAAAAGGCCGACAAACTGGCCAAAAAGCTCAACGAACAATACGGCCTGGAGCCGCAGTGGTCGGGCGACACCCTGAACCTCAAGCGCTCCGGCGTGAAAGGCGAAGTGCATGTGGCGGACGATTCGATCAGGGTCGACGTCGAACTGGGCCTGATGATGTCGGCCATGAGCGGCATGATCAAAGCCGAGATCGAGAAAGCCCTCGACAAAGCCCTGGCCTGATTTCCAGATTGAAATCCAGTCCCCTGTGGGAGCGAGCCTGCTCGCGAAAGCGGTGTATCAGTTGACTGAAATGTTGGCTGATATGACGCATTCGCGAGCAGGCTCGCTCCCACATTTGTTTTGTGATGCTCCCGCTGGTTAGGGTGCCCTTTCTAATTTTTCTCCCTATTTTGTGCCTGAGCCCGACACTCGTCCGGCAGTTCCTCAAACCTTCTGCGCGTGAGGTGCACCATGGCCAAAGTCATTTTGAAGAAAAAAATCGACGCTCCGACTTCTACCCTGAGCGACGTCAAATCCTATGCCCGCAAGATCTGGCTGGCAGGCCTGGGCGCCTACACCAAGGTCGGCCAAGAGGGCAGCGAGTACTTTCAAGAGCTCGTAGCCGCCGGTCAAACTGTTGAAAAGAAAGGCAAAAAAGCCGTCAGCGAAAAACTCCATGCGGCCAACGCCGAGATCGATGATGCGGCCACTCAGGTCAGCTCGTTCAAGGGTCGCGTTGAAGTTCAGCTCGACAAGGTCGAGAAGGCCTTCGACAACCGTGTGGCCAGCGCCTTGAATCGGATCGGCATTCCGTCTAAACATGACGTTGAGGCACTCTCTGCTAAGCTCGATGAGCTGACGGCATTGCTCGAACGCGTCGCGCGAAAATCTTAAGGAGAACGGGATGGCTGGCAAAAAGAACACCGATAAAGAAAGCAGCTCGTGGGTCGGGAAGGTCGAGTCCTACTCCCGCAAAATCTGGCTGGCTGGTTTAGGCGTGTACTCGAAGATCGACACTGACGGCAGCAAACTCTTCGATGCATTGGTCAAAGACGGCGAGAAAGCCGAGAAGCTCACCAAGACTGCCGTCGGCAAGAAAGTCGAGGACTCGACCTCCTCGGCCAAGTCGCGTATCAGCGGCGTGAAAGATCGCGCACTGGGCAAGTGGGACGAGCTGGAAGGGGCTTTCGACAAGCGCCTGAACAGCGCGATTTCGCGCCTGGGTGTGCCGAGCCGCAATGAGGTCAAGGCGCTCAACGCCAAGGTCGATACGCTGACAAAGCAGATCGAAAAACTCACCGGTCTGAAAGCTCAGCCCGTAGCGGCGAAAACCGCTGCGGCGAAACCTGCCAGTAAAACTGCAGCGGCCAAACCTGCGGCGAAAACCGCAGCCAAGCCACTGGCCAAAGCGGCGGCAAAACCGGCTGCGAAAGCTGCGGCAAAAACTGCAGCCGCCAAGCCTGCGGCCAAAGCGGCAGCCAAACCGGTTGCCGCCAAAGCAGCAGCAAAACCTGCGGCTAAAGCAGTAGCAAAACCAGCGGCCAAGCCAGCAGCGAAAACTGCTGCCGCCAAACCCGCTGCGAAGCCTGCGGCCAAACCGGCTGCGGCGAAAAAGCCAGCAGTGAAAAAGCCGGCCGCGCCGAAAGCCGCTGCGCCGAAACCGGCCGCCGCACCATCGACTGCGCCAACAGCTCTGGCCAACGCGGCAAACTCCGCTGCGGCACCCACGGCAGCAGCTACTCCGACTGCGGCATCGACACCGTCGACGCCATCCAGTCAGTCCTGATTTCAGGGCAAATCAAAAACGCCCGGCCTGTGAAGGTCGGGCGTTTTTGTTTGTGCATTCCAAGCGGCCCCTCACCCCAGCCCTCTCCCCAAGGAGAGGGAGCCGACCGAGGTGTCCTGCGTCATACGTCGACCTGAACAAATCGAGTCGATTATCGATTCAAAGAAGCTCGCTCAGGTCGGCGTAGCTCGCGAACATCCCCCAATCAGTCCCCTCTCCCTCCGGGAGAGGGTTAGGGTGAGGGGCTTTTCGGGTCAGTCGTGATCCTCAAGGTATTGCAAGGCCATCCGCTCTGTCGCCACCTTCACTGGCGGCAGCAAATGCGGCGCCACCAGCATCATGATCTGATAAACCACCAACCGAACCTCTCCCTCACGATCAAGAATCCGCTGGTAATCCAGCGAGAACAGCAACGTCATGGTCACCTGCTCCACCAGTTGCCCCAATGCCTGGGTATCGCTGACCAGTTGCCCCGAAGCCTTCAATCGCGCCAGCAACGACGCCAGCGTGCGCTTCAGCGCATTGAGCAGATTGCGAATCCCCTTGGCCAGTTTCGGCAAGCGCCCGGCGAGGTTCGACAGGTCCTGGAACAGGAACCGATACTGCGCCAGGCGCTCGACGATCAAATGCAGAAACAGCCAGTAATCCTCCGGTGCAAGCTCCACGTCCGGCGGCGGGTCGAGCAGGGGCGCGAGCTCGTGCTGGAAGCGTTCGAACAGGCCGAGAATCAGCGGTTCCTTACCGTGGAAGTGGTAGTAGAGATTGCCCGGGCTGATCCCCATTTCGTTGGCCACCTCCATGGTGGAAACGTTCGGTTCACCCTTTTCGTTGAACAGTTGCAGCGCACATTCGAGGATCCGGTCGCGGGTTTTCATCCAGTCTTCTTAGAAAATTTCGGTTGAGCGTCAGCGCACATGCACATAGGTGCCAGGTGCTGCTTCCATCGGTGGATAGTTCGGATTGCCGAGGGTGGTGCGAGTCTCATTCAGGGCGCCGGAGCGCTGGGCGACCCATTCCAGCCACTGCGGCCACCAGCTGCCGTCGACGTGTTTGGCATCGTAGTACCAGGCACGCGGGTCGCTGCTCAGTTTGGCGTTCTCGACGTAGGCAGCTTTCGGGTTGCTCGGCGGGTTGAGGATGCTCTGCACGTGGCCGCTGTTGGACAGCACGAAACGTCGTTCGCCACCGAGCAGCAGGGTCGAGCGATACACCGCGTCCCACGGCGTGATGTGGTCGTTCATGCCGGCGACGCTGAAGCTGTCGACATTGACCTTCTGCAGATCGATCGGCGTACCGCACACCTCGAGACCGCCCGCGTGGATCAGCGGGTTGTGCTTGAAGAAGTCCAGCAGATCGCCGTGCAGCGCCGCCGGCAGGCGCGTGTTGTCGTTGTTCCAGTAGAGGATGTCGAAGGCTGGCGGCTCCTTGCCCAGCAGGTAGTTGTTGACGAAATAGCTCCAGATCAAATCGTTGGGGCGCATCCAGGCGAAGACCTTGGCCATGTCGCGACCGTCGAGCACGCCTCGCTGGTACGAGCGACGTTTGGCCGCTTCCAGTGTTTGCTCGTCGGCGAACAGCGTGGCCGGGGTCTCGATCTGGCTGTCGAGCAGACTGACCAGATAGGTCGCGCTGGCGACCCGGCGCAGTTGCCGTTTGGCCTGCAAATGCCCTTGCAGGGCGGCAATGGTCAGGCCGCCGGCGCAGGCGCCCATCAGGTTCACTTCGCGGGCGCCGGTAATCGCCCGGCAGATGTTCATCGCTTCTTCGACCGCTTCGACGTAACTCGACAGGCCCCACTCGCGATGGCGCACATCAGGGTTGCGCCAGCTGATCATGAAGGTCTGCAGGCTGTTTTTCAGGGCGTACTGGACGAAGCTGTTCTGCGGGCTCAGATCGAAGATGTAGTACTTGTTGATTTGCGGCGGCACCACCAGCAAGGGCTTGGCGTACTGCTTTTCGCTCATCGATTTGTACTGGATCAACTCGAACATTTCATTGCGAAACACCACAGCCCCAGTGGTGGTCGCTACGGTTTTGCCGACCTCGAACGCCTGCCTGGTCACTTGCCGTGGCAGGCCGTCGTTGTGCAACAGATCATCGAACAGATGGCTCAGACCACGCACCAGACTCTGCCCGCCGGAATTGAACAACTCCTTGACCGCCAGCGGATTGAGCAGGGTGTTGGAGGGCGCTACGGCGTCATTGAGCAGAGTGAAAGCGAAGTGCGCACGGGCACGATCTTCAGGGCTCATGTCGCCTTCATCGATCCAGCTCTTGACCTGTTTCTGCCAGGCCAGATAAGCCTGCAGGCTGCGTCGGTAGAACGGGTTGAGGCTCCACGCCGGATCGGCGAAGCGGCTGTCTTGCGGATTGGTCGGGTGCAGGGTTTCGCCGAGCAGCACGCGCCCCAACTGCCCGCCAAGCTTCAGCGCGTGCCTGGCGCTGTGCAACGGATTGCGCAAGCCGTGGGCGGCGACGCTGCGCAGTGTCGACAGCAGATCCCTGCCACGCAGACCGGCGATCGCACTTTGGGCGTTGATAAACACGGCGGGGCTGGGCACCACGCCCGTCGCTGGTTTTTCGCGCATGACTCAACACTCCTTCGTCTTCAGGGCAAAAACACACTCACCGAACCAGAACACCATAGACGCTGTTACCGGTTGCTGCCTGCGCGGCGTCCTGCCGCGCGCTTGATTTGGAAAGTGCTGCATAAAGCAGGCCGCCGCGATCAGCCGCCGAGCGGGGTCGGATGCGGGTGCATGACTGCGCGCAGACGCTCCTCTTCGAGAAACTTCATGATGATCGGCGCCACCGCTTCGGCGCGAGTGATCAGGAACAGATGGCCGTCATCGATGATGTGCAACTGCGCATTGGGAATGCGCCAGGCGAGCATGCGCATGTTGATCAGCGGAATCAGCGGGTCGTCATCGCCGGCCAGCACCAGCGTCGGCTGATGGATCTTGTGCAGCCAGTGGATGCTGGTCCAGCCGAGGCCGGCGAACAGCTGCCAGTAGTAACCGAGCTTGCCCGCCGAGCGCACTTTCGCCGCGTGGCTGGCAGCCAGCGTCGGGTCGCGACGGAACGAGCCGCCGTAGATCATCGGTGCGATGCGGATCACATGGGATGGCTGAATGTAGCGGCGCGGGCTGGCCATCATCCACAGCACTTTCGGTTTGCCAGGGACCATCACCGCACCGGCCGCGGTCGCCGCCAGTACCAGTTTCTTGCAGCGCTCGGGATAGTCGTAGGCAAACTGCTGCGCCAGGGCGCCGCCCCACGACACGCCGATCACATTGACCTGACCGTAGTCGAGATAGTCGAGCATCCGCGCCGTCAGTTTGGCCAGGCCGGGAAAGCGATACGGCCGGTTGGGCGTCGAGGAGCCGCCGACCCCGGGCACGTCGAAGGCGATCACTTCCAGATCCGGGTCGAGCGCCGCGACAAACGGGAACACCAGCTCCAGGTTGGCGCCGATGCCGTTGAAAATCAGCAGAGGCGTCAAATGAGGCTTGCCGGGACGCACCGCCGTGCGAAGGGTCTGGCCATCCAGATCGACGGTGCGGAATATGAACGGTTGCGGCATGCGTGAGGCCCTGTAGATTTCAAGTCCACCCGTATTCCTGTAGGAGCGGGCCTTGTGGTGAGGGGATTTATCCCCGTTGGGTTGCGAAGCGACCCCGAATCCTGAAACCGCGATTTGTCAGACTGATCGCGGCTAGTCGATTCACGACTGCTTCGCAGCCGAACGGGGATAAATCCCCTCGCCACAAGGCCCTCTCCCACAATGGGTGGTGTCAGTTAACGCTCGTGAACGTAAGTGCCCGGCGAAGCCTCGCCTGCCGGGTACGCTTTGTTGCCCAGTTTCGTCGGGGCTTTTTTCAGGTTGCCCGAGCGTTCGGCCAGCCATGCCTGCCAGTACAGCCACCAGGAATCGGTGTGCTTGGTCGAATTTTCCTGCCAGTCATCGGCGGTCGGCGCCATCTCTTCGCCGGTCATGTAGCGCGATTTCGGATTGCCCGGCGGGTTGAGGATGCTCTGGATATGGCCGCTGCTCGACAGCACGAATTCGACTTTGCCGCCGAACAGTTGCGCCGACTTGTAGCAGGACTTCCACGGCGTGATGTGATCGTTGGTGCCGGCCAGCGAGAAGATGTCGGCGGTGACCTGCTTGAGGTCGATCGGCGTGCCGCACACTTCCAGTGCATTGGGGCGGATCAGTGGATTGTTTTTGAACATCTCGATCAGGTCGCCGTGGAACGCGGCGGGCAGGCGGGTGGTGTCGTTGTTCCAGAACAGGATGTCGAACACCGGCGGCTCGTTGCCGAGCAGGTAGTTGTTGACCCAGTAGTTCCAGATCAGATCGTTGGGGCGCATCCAGGCGAAGACCTTGGCCATGTCTTTGCCTTCGAGCACGCCGGCCTGGTAGGAGTGGCGCTTGGCGGTCTCCAGGGTCTGCTCATCGACGAACAGGGCGACGTCGCTGTCCAGGGTGGTGTCGAGCACGCTGACCAGCAGGGTGAGGGCGTTGACCTTGTTCTCGCCGAGCGCGGCGTAGTGGCCGAGCAGGGCGGTGCAGGTGATGCCGCCGGAGCAGGCGCCGAGCATGTTGACGTCTTTGCTGCCGGTGATCGCCGTGACTACGTCGACGGCTTCTTTCAGCGCTTCGATGTAGGTCGACAGGCCCCACTCGCGCTGGGCCTTGGTCGGGTTGCGCCAGCTGATGATGAAGGTCGGCACGTTGTTGCGCAGGCAGAAGCGCGCCAGGCTCTTGTCCGGGCTCAAGTCGAAAACGTAGAACTTGTTGATCTGCGGCGGCACTACCAGCAGCGGGCGCTCGTGGACCTGCTCGGTGATCGGCCGGTACTGGATCAGCTCCAGCACATCATTGCGGAACACCACAGCACCTTCGGTGACGCCGAGGCTCTTGCCGACTTCGAACGCGCCCATGTTGACCTGGCTCGGCATGCCGCCGTTGTGCACGAGATCCTTGGCCAGATGCGAGAGGCCATCGAGCAGGCTTTTGCCGCCGGTTTCGAAGAAGCGTTTGACCGCCGCCGGGTTGGCCGCCGTGTTGGTCGGCGCCATGGCTTCGGTCATCAGGTTGATGACGAAATGCCCGCGAGCGATGTCCTTGGGGGACAGGCTGCTGTCATCGATCCAGGCATGCAGTTCCTTGCGCCAGGCCAGGTAGGTTTGCAGATAACGTTTGTACAGCGGGTTCTGGCTCCACGCCGGGTCGGCGAAACGGCGGTCGTCACCGGCCGGTTGCAGCGCGGACTTACCCAGCAGCACGTTCTTCAGCTCGAGGCCGAAATGGGTCACGTGCCTGACGCTGTGAATCGGTTGTCTGATGGCCTGTTTCAGCACCATTCGAGCAGAGGCCAGCAGATCCTTTCCGCGCAGCCCGACGACGGGGTTAAGCCCCAGAGTGTTTTCCGAGGCTTGGTACTTCAGGTCATCGTTATTCTTGTCACTCATCTACGACGCTCCATTGTCCTGAGACGAGTACCCGGTTTCACGCTGTCGCTTCCACAGCCAATGCCGGGTACTACTGCTCGGGTGACCGTTGATTCTGCATAGCTGCTTTACAGTCGTAGAGCACTGCAGGGAACTTGCCAGCTCCATTGGTTACCCGAGTTTAATTTTTTTCGCAAGCGGCCGATCCGGGGCCATATGCGCGGAGCATTCAAACAGATGAAGTTAGAAAATGCCCTCTAAAGAGCGAGAGCCACGGCCTAGAGCATCAGCTTGACGAACGACTCGTTCGGATCGCGGGATTTTCCGGCCGCGCGCAGCTCGGCAAGATAATCGTCCCAGAGTTCGTTCTGGCGCTTGCCGAGTTCGTAGAGGTATTCCCAAGTGAACAGGCCGCTGTCGTGACCATCGTCGAAGGTCAGTTTCAGTGCATAGTTGCCGGCCGGCTCCAGCTTGCTCAGACCCACGTTGAGCTTGCCGAATTGCAGGATCGGTTTGCCGTGGCCCTGGACCTCGGCGGAGGGAGAGTGCACGCGCAGAAACTCCGCGGGCAGGGTGAATTCCTCGCCGGACGCGTAAGTGAGCGTCAGGGTTTTCGAGGCTTTGTGCAGTTTGATGTCGGTGGGGATTCGATTCATGGGCTGGCGTCCGATGTGTGGGCGACCCTGATTCAAATGTGGGAGCGAGCCTGCTCGCGAAAGCGGCGGGTCAGACGGCATTGATACCGCCTGACACGACCTCTTCGCGAGCAGGCTCGCTCCCACAGGGTCCGCTACCGCTGTAAGTATGGCTTACAGGATATAACGGGACAGATCTTCGTTCTGCGCCAATTCGCCGAGGTGGCTGTTGACGTATTCGGCGTCGATCAGAATCGCCTTGTCATCGTGGGCGCTGGCCAGGTCGCCGGCGCTGAACGACACCTCTTCGAGCAGGCGCTCAAGCAGGGTGTGCAGGCGACGGGCACCGATGTTCTCGGTTTTCTCGTTGACCTGCCAGGCGATCTCCGCCAGACGCTTGATGCCCTCGGGCTGGAACTGGATGTTCAGGCCTTCGGTTTTCAGCAGCGCGCAGTATTGCTCGGTGAGCGAGGCGTGCGGTTCGCTGAGGATGCGTTCGAAGTCTTCCGGGCTCAGGGCCTTGAGCTCGACGCGGATCGGCAGACGACCTTGCAGCTCCGGCACCAGATCGCTTGGCTTGCTCAAGTGGAACGCGCCGGAAGCGATGAACAGGATGTGGTCAGTTTTGACCATGCCCAGCTTGGTGTTGACGGTGCAGCCTTCGATCAGCGGCAGCAGGTCGCGCTGTACGCCTTCACGGGAGACATCGGCGCCGCCGACATTGCCGCGCTTGGCGACCTTGTCGATCTCGTCGATGAAGACGATACCGTGCTGCTCGACCGCTTCCAGCGCCTTGGCCTTCAGTTCTTCTTCGTTGACCAGACGCCCGGCTTCTTCATCACGCACCAATTTCAGCGCTTCCTTGACCTTGAGCTTGCGCGACTTCTTCTTGCCCTTGCCCATGTTGGCAAACAGCGATTGCAGCTGGTTGGTCATCTCTTCCATGCCTGGCGGCGTGGCGATTTCGATGCCGGAGACTTCGGCGACTTCGATTTCGATTTCCTTGTCGTCCAGCTGGCCTTCGCGCAGGCGCTTGCGGAACAGCTGACGGGTGTTGGAATCGGAGCTCGGCGCTTCTTCGTTGCTGAAGCCCATGCGTGCTGGCGGCAGCAACGCGTCGAGGATGCGATCCTCGGCGGCGTCTTCGGCGCGGTGACGTACGCGGGTCATTTCCTGTTCGCGGAGCATTTTGATCGCGGCATCGGCCAGATCACGGATGATCGACTCGACGTCACGGCCGACATAACCAACTTCGGTGAATTTGGTCGCTTCGACCTTGATGAACGGCGCATTGGCCAGTTTCGCCAGGCGACGGGCGATCTCGGTTTTACCGACACCGGTCGGGCCGATCATCAGGATGTTCTTCGGGGTCACCTCAACGCGCAGCTCTTCAGGCAGCTGCATGCGGCGCCAGCGGTTGCGCAGGGCAATCGCGACGGCGCGCTTGGCATCGTCCTGGCCGATGATATGGCGGTTGAGTTCGTGGACGATTTCGCGGGGAGTCATGGACATAGTAATTGACGGTCCTCAAGCAGAAACAAGCCGTGGCACACGGGCCGCAACAGGCTTATTCAGCGAGATCCTGCTCCTCAATGGTCTGGGTGTGGTTGGTGAATACACAGATGTCGCCGGCGATGCCGAGAGCGGTTTCGACGATCTCGCGCGCCGACAGGTCGGTCTTTTTCAGCAGGGCGCTGGCGGCGGCTTGCGCGTAGGCGCCGCCGGAACCCATGGCGATCAGGCCATCTTCGGGTTCGACCACGTCACCGTTGCCGGTGATGATCAGCGAGGCGTCCTTGTTGGCGACCGCGAGCATCGCTTCGAGGCGGCTCAGGGAGCGGTCGGTGCGCCATTCCTTGGCGAGTTCGACGGCGGCGCGGATCAGGTGACCCTGATGTTTTTCGAGCTGGCCTTCGAAACGTTCGAACAGGGTGAAGGCGTCGGCGGTGGCACCGGCGAAACCGGCGATGACCTGGCCGTGGTACAGGCGACGGACCTTTTTGGCGTTGCCTTTCATCACGGTGTTGCCGAGAGAAACCTGGCCGTCGCCGCCCATGACGACTTTGCCGTGGCGGCGGACTGAAACGATGGTGGTCAAGGGAAGAGTCTCCACGCAGCGGGGCGAAAATGCCTTATGCCCATTCATATGGGGGTGCTGGAGGGGATTTCAACCGGCAGGGACGATGGGAGACGAATGGTGTGTGTGATGACTGTGGCGAGGGGATTTATCCCCGTTCGGCTGCGGAGCAGTCGCGAAACCATCATTTGCGGTATGCCTGCTGCACCGCAATGGCTGGTTTCAGGGCTGCTCCGCAGCCAAACGGGTATAAATCCCCTCGCCACAAAGTTTGAAGGTCACCTGCAAGTTGCAGCTGACCTCTGAGAGCCTTAGCGGCTCTGGCGTTGTTGTAACAACAGGTTGCTGAAGCCGGCACCAGCCAGTTGTTTCTGCGCCGTGGTCAGTTGTTCACGGTTGCTGAACGGGCCGACCAGCACGCGATACCAGGTTTCATCCTTGACCGTGCCGGACTCCACCGCCACGGCTTGGCCGAGCAGAATGATCTGCGCGCGAACCTTGTCGGCATCGGTTTCCTTGCGGAACGAACCGGCCTGGAGGAAAAACTTGGTCACTGGCGCGGCCTTGCTCACCGGTGGCGCTGGCGGCGGCGTGATCCCGGCCAGAGCCGCTTGAGCCCGTGCGGTGTCGATCTTCGCCGCTTCGGCCGGGGTTACCGGCGTGGTCGGGACGGCCGGCACTTGCGGCGTCGGCAGGGTCTTCTCCGGCACCGCGTCCGGCGGCACGATCACTTCCGATTCCGGCAGCAGGGTGTAGAAGTCGTACTTCGGCTTCACCGGTTGCGTCGGGCTCGGCGGGGTCTTGTTGGCCTCGGCGATCTTTGACGCTTTCTGCTGCTGTTCGACCTTCTCGCGCTTGACCGTGTCGCTGCCCTTGCCCGGTTCCAGTTTCATCAGAAACACGATGAACGCGCCGACGGTCAGGCCGATGGCCATCCACAGCCAGCCCGGAATCGGTTGTTTCGCCGGGGCCTGATAGCGGCTGGCGCCGCGTTTGGGTGCAGGTTTTTTCTTCGCAGCCAACTTACATACGCTCCAGAGTTTCCAGACCCAACAGCTCCAGGCCTTGCTTGAGGGTGCGACCGGTCAGTGCGGCCAGGCGCAGACGGCTCTGCATCTGCGCCGGGGTGTCGGCGGCGAGGATCGGGCAGTTCTCGTAGAAGCTGGAGAACAGGCCGGCGACGTCGTACAGGTAGGTGCAGAGAATGTGCGGCGTGCCTTTTTCAGCCACGTTGTTCAGCACTTCGCCGAACTGCGCCAGCTTCGCCGCCAGCTCCTGCTCGTGCGCCGCTTCGAGGACGATCTGGCCGTCGACTTCGCTGAAGTCCTTGGCCAGTTTGCGGAACACACCGGCCACACGGGTGTAGGCGTACAGCAGATACGGCGCGGTGTTGCCTTCGAAATTGAGCATCAGGTCGAAGTTGAAGCTGTAGTCGCTGGTGCGATGCTTGGACAGGTCGGCGTATTTCACCGCGCCGATGCCGACGACCTTGGCGATGTTGCGCAACTCGTCTTCGGCCAGGGTCGGGTTCTTCTCTTTCACCAGGTTGTAGGCACGTTCCTGGGCTTCGGTCAGCAGGTCGATCAGCTTCACGGTGCCGCCATCACGGGTCTTGAACGGACGGCCATCGGCGCCGTTCATGGTACCGAACCCCATGTGTTCCATTTCCATCGGATGGGTGACGAAACCGGCCTTGCGCGCCACCGCGAAGACCTGCTGAAAGTGCAGGGCCTGGCGCTGGTCGACGAAATACAACGCGCGATCAGCCTTGAGCTTGCCGCTGCGGTAGCGCACGGCCGCCAGGTCAGTGGTGGCGTACAGGTAACCGCCATCGGCCTTGACGATGATCACCGGCAGCGGGTCGCCATCGGCGTTCTTGAACTCGTCGAGGAACACGCACTGGGCGCCGTTGCTCTCGACCAGCATGCCCGCTGCTTTCAGGTCGTTGACCACGTTGATCAGGTCGTCGTTGTAGGCGCTTTCGCCCATCACGTCGGCCATGGTCAGTTTGACGTTGAGCAGTTCGTAGATCTTCTGGCAGTGCGACAGCGAGATGTCCTTGAACTTGGTCCACAGTGCCAGGCATTCGGCATCGCCAGCCTGCAACTTGACCACCAGGCCACGCGCGCGATCGGCGAATTCTTCGGACTCGTCGAAACGCTGCTTGGCCGCACGGTAGAAGTTTTCCAGATCGGACAATTCGTCGCTGGTGATCGGGTTTTCCTGCAGGTACGCCATCAACATGCCGAACTGGGTGCCCCAGTCGCCGACGTGGTTCTGGCGGATCACTTCGTCGCCGAGGAACTCAAGCACGCGGGCCACGCCGTCGCCGATGATGGTCGAGCGCAAGTGGCCGACGTGCATCTCCTTGGCCAGGTTCGGCGCCGACAGGTCGACCACGGTGCGTTGCGCCGGGCCGGCCTTGCGCACGCCGACATGGGCGTCGGCCAGTGCGGCGTCGAGGCGCGAGGCCAGTGCCTGGGTGTTCTGGAAGAAATTGATGAAGCCCGGGCCGGCGATTTCGGCCTTGGTGACGTTCTCGTCAGAGGGCAGGGCGGCGATGATTTTCTCCGCCAGATCCCGTGGCTTCATGCCGGCCGGCTTGGCCAGCATCATGGCGATGTTGCTGGCGAAGTCGCCGTGGGTCTTGTCGCGGGCGTTCTCCACCTGGATCGCCGGCGTCAGGCCTTCAGGCAACACACCTTCGTTGACGAGTTGGGTGAGGGCTTGCTGGATCAGCTGGCGAATGGTGTCTTTCATGGTCTTCTCTTTCGACCGCAAGCGCGGCGGGCGCATCGATGCGCGGGTGGAAAAACTGGGCATTATCCGTTGCGAAGACGGGCTTGCCAACCTTAGCAGGCAGGATGTGGATATGTGGTGACAAAAAGTCCGCTTTCGCGAGCAGGCTCGCTCCCACAAGGTTTTTGCGCAGGACACACAAGGTATGTACGGCGCTGATCCACTGTGGGAGCGAGCCTGCTCGCGAAAGCGATCTTCAGCTCAATACAGATCCACCGGATCAACATCCAGCGACCAGCGCACCGCCCGCCCACTCGGCATCTGCTCCAGCACCAGCATCCAGCTCGCCAGCAACCGGTGCAACGGTGCCCGCGCGGTCGCCTGTAACAACAGCTGGGCGCGATAACGCCCGGCTCGGCGCTCCATCGGCGCCGGCACCGGCCCGAGCAACTCGATGCCGCTCAGATTCAATTCGGCCAGCAGGCGTTCGGCTTCGCTGCACGCTTCATCGAGAAAACCTTCCGCCTGCCCCGGCTTGTGCGCTTCGGCACGCAACAGCGCCAAATGGGCAAACGGCGGCAACCCGGCCGCGCGGCGCTCGCTCAAGGCTTGTTCGGCGAAGGCGAAATAACCCTGCTCGGTCAGTTGCACCAATAAAGGGTGGTCGGCCAAATGCGTCTGGATGATCACCCTGCCCGGCTCCTCAGCCCGGCCGGCGCGCCCGGCGACCTGGACGATCAGTTGTGCCATGCGCTCGCTGGCGCGGAAGTCGCCGGAGAACAGGCCGCCGTCGGCATCCAGAATCGATACCAGCGTCACCCGGGGGAAATGGTGCCCTTTGGCCAACATCTGCGTGCCGACCAGAATGCACGGCTGACCCTTTTGAATCGTCGCAAACAGCTGATTCATCGCGTCCTTGCGCGATGTACTGTCGCGATCGACGCGCAGTACCGGGTAATCCGGGAACAGAATCGCCAAACGCTCTTCGGCGCGTTCGGTGCCGGCGCCGACCGGGCGCAGATCGACCTTGCTGCACTTCGGGCACTGGCGCGGCGTGCGCTCGACGTTGCCGCAGTGGTGGCAACGCAATTCGCCGTAACGTTGATGCACGGTCATGCGCGCATCGCAGCGCGAACACTCGGACATCCAGCCGCAATCGTGACAGAGCAGGGTCGGGGCAAAGCCGCGACGATTGAGGAACACCAGCACCTGCTGGCCGTTGGCGAGGGTCTGGCCGATGGCTTGCTGCATCGGCCCGGAAATACCGCTGTCGAGCGGCCGGCTTTTCACGTCCAGCCGCAGGAAGCGCGGTTGCTTGGCGCCGCCGGCGCGTTCGTTCAGGCGCAACAGGCCATAGCGACCGGTGTAAGCGTTATGCAGACTTTCCAGCGACGGCGTGGCGGAGCCGAGCACGATCGGGATGTTTTCCTGCCGCGCGCGTACCAGTGCCAGATCGCGAGCGTGGTAGCGCAGACCTTCCTGCTGTTTATAGGAGCCGTCGTGCTCTTCATCGATGATGATCAGCCCGGGATTTTTCATTGGCGTGAACAGCGCCGAGCGGGTGCCGATAATAATGTCGGCCTCGCCATCACGGGCGGCGAGCCACGCGTCGAGGCGTTCGCGATCATTCACTGCCGAATGCAGCAGGGCGATACGCGCATTGAAGCGCTGTTCGAAACGCGCCAGGGTTTGCGGGCCGAGGTTGATCTCCGGAATCAGCACCAAGGCTTGCTTGCCGGCTTCGAGGGTTTCGCGGATCAGTTGCAGATAGACTTCGGTCTTGCCGCTGCCGGTGACGCCGGCCAGGAGAAACGCGTGATAACTGTCGAAACCGGCGCGAATCGCTTCATACGCCGCGCGTTGTTCGCTGTTGAGCGGCAGCTCCGGTTGTGCCAGCCAGTGTTCATGGCGGACGCCGGGGGCGTGGCGGCGGATTTCGACTTGCACCAGTCCCTTGGCCAGCAGCAGATCGAGGCTGTCCTTGCTCAGCATCAGTTTGCTCAGCAACTGATGGGCGACGCCGTGGGGGTGCTGGGCCAGCGTGGTCAGCGCCTCGCGCTGGCGTGGCGCACGGGCCACTCGCGGGTCATCGACGCTGGCGCCGGGGGCCACCGACCAGAAGCGTTCCTGGCGGGCTTCGGCCAGCTCGCCCTGACGCAGCAGCACTGGCAAGGCCCAGTTCAAGGTGTCGCCGAGGCTGTGCTGATAATACTGCGCCGTCCACAGGCACAGCTTGAACAGCGCCGGCGGCAGCGGTGAAGTCGAGTCGAGGAGGGCCAGTGCCGGTTTGAGTTTTTCTGCCGGCACCTCGCTGGTGTCGGTGACCTCGACCAGAATCCCGATCATCTCGCGCCGACCGAACGGCACCCGCAAGCGCATGCCCGGCTGCAATTGCTCACGCCGCACCCCGGCCGGCGCCCGGTAATCGAACAGGCGGCGCAGAGGCGAAGGCAGGGCAAGGCGCAAAATGGCGTCGGGCACGCGGGGGGATCTCGATACGCAAAATGATCGGATATGCATGACCTGTGGGAGCGAGCCTGCTCGCGAAGGCGGTGGGTCAGGCAACACATGTGTCGACTGCCATGGCGCCTTCGCGAGCAGGCTCGCTCCCACAGGGAAGTGCGTTCAAGGCCGGGAGCCTAGCAGACGGTCGGTCTCGGTGACAGCTTGCGCGATTGAAAAGGTCTGGTAGAATCCGCGGCCTAATTACGTGCGGTATTCAACAATAGTGTTGGGTGGCGGCACGCTAGCCTGAGGAAGACACCATGAAAGCCGATATCCATCCGAACTACCCGGAAATTGCTGTTACCTGCAGCTGCGGTAACAAGTTCGAAACTCGTTCGACCTACGGCAAAGCCCTGGCGATCGACGTTTGCAACGAATGCCACCCGTTCTACACCGGTAAGCAGAAGACTCTGGACACCGGCGGCCGTGTGCAGAAGTTCGCAGACCGTTTCGCTACTTTCGGCGTCGGCAAAAAAGCCTGAGGCTGATCATTTTGGATGGTCGTTTCGACTTCTCCAGACTGATGAAAAAGGCGTCCCTTGCGGGCGCCTTTTTTGTGTCTGCGATTTGGCTGTCCGCCGCCCAGGCGTTCTGCCCGACACCCGCAGGGCTGACCAGCGTCAGCGTGCAGCGGGTGGTCGATGGCGACACCCTGCGCCTGAGCGACGGGCGCAATGTGCGCATGATCGGCCTCAATACGCCGGAGCTGGGCAAGCAGGGCCGCAGCGACGAACCGTTCGCCGTGGCGGCGCGTAAACGCCTGCAAGCGCTGGTGGATGAGAGCGGCGGCCGGGTCGGCTTGCGGCCCGGCAAGCAGGCGAAAGACCATTACGGCCGTACGCTCGCGCATGTTTACAGCGCCAGCGGAGTGAATCTCGAAGCGCAAATGCTTGCCGATGGCCTGGGTTTTCACGTTGCGGTCGCGCCGAATGTCGACCTGGTCGCCTGCCAGCACGCCGCCGAACGCAGCGCTCGACAGGCCGGGGTTGGTCTCTGGCGGCAATCGCCGGTGCGGAAAGCGCAGGAGATCCAGCGTTCAGGCTTTGCCGTAGTCAGCGGTCGGGTGAGCAAGGTGCAGCGCAATCGCGGCGGAATCTGGATCGAGTTGCAGGACAGGGTTGTATTGCGGGTTGCACCCAATCTGCTCGGACGATTTGACAGTGCTGATCTGGAAGCGCTGAAAGGCAGGCAGATCGAGGCGCGTGGTTGGGTGGTTGACCGATCCCGGCGCGGTGGATTGCAAAAAGGTCAGGCGCGCTGGTTGTTGCCGTTGACCGATCCTTCGATGCTGCACGTACCGCGTTGAAGAAAAATTGTAGACATTTTTACAGCTGATTGTGAACAGTCCAGCCCTTGTGCGCCGTGGCTCTTGGCCCAAAGTCGTAGGGCAGGGCGCTTGACAGCGGTGACTGCCCAGTCTTGTGGGGACTTTGCGAGGCGCGTATCCTCGCTGACCAGTCTGTCCAACAGTAAAAAAGCGGAATGCCAAAATGTCTGATCTGAAAACTGCCGCTCTCGAATACCACGCCAATCCTCGTCCGGGGAAGCTGAGTGTCGAGCTCACCAAGGCCACTGCTACCGCCCGCGACCTGTCGCTGGCCTACAGCCCCGGCGTAGCTGAACCAGTACGCGAGATCGCTCGCGATCCTGAACTGGCCTACAAATACACCGGCAAGGGCAACCTGGTGGCAGTCATTTCCGATGGCACCGCGATTCTCGGCCTGGGCAACCTCGGCCCACTGGCTTCCAAGCCTGTAATGGAAGGCAAGGGCGTACTGTTCAAGCGCTTCGCCGGCATCGACGTATTCGACATCGAAGTCGACTCGGAAAGCCCGCAAGCCTTCATCGACACCGTCAAGCGCATCTCCATCACCTTCGGTGGCATCAACCTGGAAGACATCAAGGCGCCAGAGTGCTTTGAGATCGAGCGCGCTCTGATCGAGCAGTGCGACATTCCGGTGTTCCATGATGACCAGCACGGCACCGCGATCGTGACCGCTGCGGGCATGATCAACGCCCTGGAAATCGCTGGCAAAACCCTGCCGGAAGCGAAAATCGTCTGCCTGGGCGCCGGCGCTGCCGCCATTTCCTGCATGAAATTGCTGGTGAGCATGGGCGCTCGCATCGAAAACATCTTCATGGTTGACCGTACCGGCGTGATCCACTCCGGCCGTGACGACCTGAACCAGTACAAAGCCGTATTCGCCCACGCTACCGAAAAGCGCACCCTGGCAGACGCACTGGCAGGCGCTGACGTATTCGTCGGTCTGTCCGGTCCGAACCTGCTGAGCGCCGAAGGCCTGCTGTCGATGGCGGCCAACCCGATCGTCTTCGCCTGCTCCAACCCGGATCCGGAAATCTCCCCGGAACTGGCGCACGCCACCCGTAGCGACGTGATCATGGCTACCGGCCGTTCGGACTACCCGAACCAGGTCAACAACGTACTCGGCTTCCCGTTCATCTTCCGTGGTGCCCTGGACGTTCGCGCCAAGCGCATCAACGAAGAAATGAAAGTCGCTGCTGCCAACGCCCTGCGCGAACTGGCCAAACTGCCTGTTCCACAGGACGTGTGCGATGCCTACGGTGGCGCTCCGCTGGAATTCGGCCGTGAGTACATCATTCCGAAGCCAATGGACAAGCGCCTGATCACCCTGATCTCCGACGCCGTGGCCAAGGCTGCGATCGAGACCGGCGTTGCTACTCTGCCGTATCCGAAGAACTACCCGCTGAAAAGCGTGGATGACGTGTTCAACGGCTAAGTCGTTGTAGCGTGTCAAACAAAAGCCCCGGCTCGTGAGAGTCGGGGCTTTTTTATGCCTGAAGATCAAGAGCCCCTCACCCTAACCCTCTCCCAGAGGGAGAGGGGACTGATTGGGGGACGCTTGGGAGCTACGCCGACCTGAATGTATGGTTTTGAATCCATAATCGACACCACACTTTCAGGTCGGTGTTTGACCCCAGACAACTCGGTAAGTCCCCTCTCCCTCTGGGAGAGGGTTAGGGTGAGGGGCTTTTGATCTTCGGGTAATAAAAAGCCCCGCACTTCTCACGAAGGCGGGGCCTTTTTGCGGCATCAGGATCAGAACAAATCGATCGGCGCCTGTTCATCCGCCGGCAGCGGGCTGCCCGGTACGGCGCCGTTGCCCAGCTCGTTCACCGATGGCGGCGTGTCTTCGGCCTTGAACAGTTCGAAGTACGCACCCGGTGTGCTCGGTGTTGCTGCACGGCCGCTGACCGGGTCTACCCGCAGGCTGAGCAAGCCTTCTGGCTCAGGCTGTACATGCGGCGGCTTGTCTTTCAGCGCGGCCGACATGTAATTCATCCAGATCGGCAGCGCCACAGTACCGCCGAACTCACGGCGACCGAGGCTTTCCGGTTGGTCGAAACCGGTCCACACCGTGGTTACGTAATCAGCGTTGTAGCCAGAGAACCAGGCATCTTTCGATTCGTTGGTGGTGCCGGTCTTGCCCGCGATGTCACTGCGGCCCATGGCCAGTGCGCGCCGGCCGGTGCCGAGTTTGATTACGTCCTGCAGCATGCTGTTGAGGATGTAGGTGGTACGTCCATCGACAATCCGTTCGGCCACGGCCGGCGCTTGCGGCACTGCCGGATTGGCCGACGCTTCACCGGCAACCGGAGCGGCATTGACCGTGAACGACTCGGTAGCCGGCGCAGCGATACCGTCGGTCGCCGCGCCACCCTGTGGCACGGTCGGCGGGTTGGCGACGAACAGCGTGTCGCCGTTACGGCTTTCGATCTTGTCGATGATATACGGGGTGATCTTGTAGCCGCCGTTGGCAAAGGTGCTCCAGCCAGTGGCGATTTCCATTGGTGTCAGCGTTGCGGTGCCGAGTGCCAGCGACAGGTTCGGCGGCAGATCCTGCTTGTTGAAGCCGAAGCGAGTGATGTAATCGATGGTCTTGCCCACGCCCATGGCCTGCAACAGGCGGATCGACACCAGGTTGCGCGACTTGTACAGCGCTTCACGCAGGCGGATCGGGCCGAGGAAGGTGTTGGTGTCGTTCTTCGGCCGCCAGACCTTGTCCAGGTACTCGTCGACGAACACGATCGGCGCATCGTTGACCAGGCTGGCAGCGGTGTAGCCGTTATCCAGCGCGGCGCTGTAAACGAATGGCTTGAAGCTCGAACCCGGCTGACGCTTGGCCTGCATGGCCCGGTTGTAGTTGCTCTGCTCGAAAGCGAAGCCACCCACCAGCGAACGGATCGCACCATTCTGCGGATCCAGCGACACCAGTGCGCCCTGAGCCTGGGGAATCTGGCTGAATTTCAGCGAATTGTCGGTCTGGCGCTGTACGCGGATCAGATCACCGACCTGCGCGACATCCGACGGCTGGCGCGGATTGGCGCCCATGCTGTTGGTATTGAGGAACGGTCGCGCCCATTTCATCGTGTCCCAGGCAACGTGCTCTTCACCGGTGCGGGTCAACACTTGCAGGCCGGTTTTATCGACTTGGGTAACGATCGCAGGTTCGAGACTGCTGATGGTGCGCTGCTTGGTCAGTTCGCTGGCCCAGGCTTCGCGGGTCTTGCCCGGCAGGCGCGACTCGGGGCCACGGTAGCCATGACGCTGGTCGTAGGTCATCAAACCTTCGTGCAGCGCGGTGTTGGCCATTTCCTGCAGGTTGCTCGGCACCGTGGTGGTGACGCGGAAGCCTTCGGTGTAGGCCTCGCTGCCATAACGACCGACCATTTCGGCACGGGCCATTTCGGCGATGTACGGTGCGTTCACTTCCGGGGTCGGCACGTGGTAGCTGGCGTTCAGCGGCTCGTTGATCGCCGCGGTGTAGTCGGCTTCGCTGATCTTGCCCAGCTTGTACATGCGCCCGAGGATCCAGTCGCGGCGTTCTTTGCTGCGCGCCGGGTTGGCCAGCGGGTTGAAGCGAGACGGAGCTTTTGGCAGACCGGCGATCATCGCCATCTGCGCCAGGCTGATGTCACGGATCGATTTGCCGTAATACACCTGCGCCGCCGCCTCGATGCCGTAGGCGCGGTTGCCCAGGTAGATCTTGTTGACGTACAGCTCAAGAATCTCGTCCTTGGTCAGCTGTCGCTCGATCTGCAAGGCGAGGAGAATTTCTGTGGTTTTACGCGAGAAGCTGCGCTCGCTGGTGAGGAAGAAGTTCTTCGCCACCTGCATGGTGATGGTGCTGCCGCCGGACTGAATATGTCCGCTCTTGACCAGTTGCGTCGCCGCGCGCATCAGGCTGCTCGGGTCGACGCCATAGTGGTTGGCAAAATTGTCGTCTTCAGCACTTAGTAACGCATTGATGAAGTTGGGCGGAATGTCGGCGAAACGAATCGGTGTACGGCGCATTTCGCCAAATTCTGCGATCAACTTGTTGTCGCTGCTGTAGACGCGCAGAGGAATCTGCAACTGAATGCTTCTCAGCGCCTCCACAGACGGCAAACCCGGACTAAGGTAAAGAAAGGCGCCGCTGAGACCTAAGAGCAGTCCGCAGAAAACGGCGACGATGGACCAACCGAAAAATTTCAGCAGACGAATCAAGGCTTTTGGACATCCAGGGCAAAGAATGAATTTGGCACGGGGCTGCGGTTACACACAGAGCCATCCGCGCTGGCAGTAAAAAGCGGAAAAAATCGCTGGGCATTATAAGCACTTTTCCGTCGGGGGCGTCATTGGCGCTTCTGTCAAGACGGGGGTGAAGGAACGCAATGCGTATTACAGAGTCCGTAACTCACGGAAAGTCATAGGGAATTGGTAGTGCTGGGACTCTTCAATAAAAAGACCAATGCGTTACTGGGGATCGACATCAGCTCCACGTCGGTGAAGCTGCTGGAACTGAGCCGTCAGGGCGAGCGCTACCGGGTCGAGGCCTATGCGGTGGAGCCGTTGCCGGCGAACGCCGTGGTCGAAAAGAACATCGCCGACCTCGAAGGCGTCGGCCAGGCGCTGAGCCGGTTGCTGGTGAAAGCGCGAACCGGGGTCAAGAGCGTGGCGGTGGCAGTGGCCGGTTCTGCGGTGATCACCAAGGTCATCGAGATGGACGCCGGGCTGTCCGACGACGAACTGGAAAACCAGCTCAAGATCGAGGCCGACCAATACATTCCCTATCCGCTGGACGAAGTCGCCATCGATTTTGAAGTCCAGGGCGTCTCGCCGCGCAACCCGGAACGGGTCAACGTGCTGCTTGCCGCCTGTCGCAAGGAAAACGTCGAGGTGCGTGAAGCGGCGCTGGCGCTCGCCGGCCTGACCGCGCGGGTGGTGGACGTCGAGGCCTACGCCCTCGAGCGCTCGTTCGGTCTGCTGGCGACGCATCTGGCGGCCTCCCAGGAGCGCCTGACCGTGGCGGTGGTCGACATCGGTGCGACGATGACCACCCTCAGCGTGCTGCACAACGGCAAGATCATCTACACCCGTGAGCAATTATTCGGCGGACGCCAGCTTACCGAGGAGATCCAGCGCCGCTACGGCCTCACGGTCGAACAGGCGGGCCTGGCGAAAAAACAGGGCGGGCTGCCTGACGATTACGTCAGCGAGGTCTTGCAGCCATTTCGCGAGGCGCTGGTGCAGCAAGTCTCGCGTTCGCTGCAGTTCTTCTTCGCCTCCGGGCAGTACAACGCGGTCGACCATATCCTGTTGGCCGGCGGCACCGCCTCGGTGCCCGGCCTGGACCGTCTGATCGAACAGCGGCTGGACACGCCGACGCAGGTCGCCAACCCATTCGCCGACATGGCCTTGGGCAGCAAGGTCAACGCAGGAGCGCTGGCCAGCGACGCGCCAGCCTTGATGATTGCCTGCGGGCTCGCGCTCAGGAGTTTCGACTGATGGCGCGGATCAACCTTCTCCCCTGGCGCGAGGAACGCCGCGAAGAACGGCGCAAACGCTTTCTGCTGGTACTTATCGGCGTGCTGGCCGGCTCGATCGGCGCGGTGCTGATTGCCGACCAGATCATCACCGCAGCGATCGAGCGGCAGATGGCGCGCAACGATTACATCGGCAAACAGATTGCCGTGGTCGACGAACGCATCAAACAGATCAGCGAACTCAAGGCGCGCCGCCAGCAACTGGTCGAGCGCATGCGCATCATCCAGGACCTGCAGGGCAATCGGCAGATCAGCGGGCGGGTCTTCGACCAACTGGCGCGTACCCTGCCGGACGGCGTGTATTTCACCGATGTGAAAATGGCCGGCAAGACCCTGTCCATCAGTGGCGCGGCGGAGTCGAACAACCGGGTCTCCGAGCTGATGCGCAATCTCGACGCGTCCGACTGGTTCGACGCGCCAAGCCTGAATGAGGTCAAGGCCACCAGCGCCGATCAGGTCGAACAGGCCAACGTCTTCCAGCTGACCGTTCGTCAGACCCAGCCCAAGGTTGTGGAGGACGAGCAATGAACGCCTCCGAATGGCTGCAAAGCCTGCGCAATATCGATTTCAACGACCTCGACACCAGCAACATCGGCTCCTGGCCCCCGGCGGTAAAAACCCTGTGCGGTGCGCTGGTGATGGTGTTGATCCTCGCGCTTGGCTATTACTTCTTTATCAGCGATATGGAAAATCAGCTCGACCTCAAGCGCGAAGAGGAAACCACCCTCAAGGAACAATTCGCCAGCAAGGCGCGGCTGTCGGCGAACCTTGAGCTGTATACCCAGCAAATGAAGGAAATGGAAAACACCTTCGGCGTGCTGCTGCGGCAATTGCCCAGCGACACCGAAGTGCCGGGCCTGCTCGAAGACATCACTCGCACCGGTCTGGGCAGCGGCCTGGAATTCGAAGAGATCAAGCTGCTGCCGGAAGTGACCCAGCCGTTCTACATCGAGCTGCCGATCCAGATCACCGTGACAGGCGCCTATCACGACCTCGCGACCTTCGTCAGCGGCGTCGCCGGGCTGCCACGAATTGTCACTCTGCACGATTTCGAACTGGCGCCAGCCAATCCCGAGGGCGGGACGAAGCTGCGCATGAGCATTCTTGCCAAGACGTACCGCTATAACGACAAGGGGCTGGAGAAATGACCCCGATTCGTTATCTCGTCCTGCCCATGATGCTGGCGTTAAGCGGCTGCGGTGGCGGCGATGACTTCAGCGACCTCGACGCGTACCTCAACGAAGTGCGCCTGCGTCCGGCGGGCAGGATTGAACCAACGCCGACATTCCGGTCTTACCCCACATTCACTTACAGCGCCGCCAACCTGCGCAGCCCGTTTTCGCGGCAGGCGCGGGTCGATCTGGCCGGGCAGAAACACGGCTCGCGCAACGTCAAACCCGACCCTAACCGGGTCAAGCAATATCTTGAAGGATTCAATATCGAGCAGTTCGAAATGGTCGGCACGATCGCCAATGCCTCGGGCTCGTTTGCGCTGTTGCGCGGCGCAGGCGGGGTGCATCGCCTGAAGGTCGGCGACTACCTGGGCCGCAACGACGGCCGCATCGTCGCCATCAGCCCTACCCAGGTCGATGTCGTGGAAATCGTGCCCGACGGCGCCGGCGCCTGGCTGGAGCGGCCGCGCACCATTCCTTTGAAAGAGCACTCATAGTGGAAGTCGAATAATGAACAGGATTTTCTCCACCCTCGGTTTTTCGCTATGGATAGCGCTGGTGTCACCGATGGTAATGGCGGCCAGTCTGAAAGCGCTGGATGTCGCCGCGCTGCCGGGTGACCGCGTCGAACTGAAGCTGTCGTTCGACGGCCCGCCACCGCAGCCCAAGGGCTACACAACCGAGTCACCGGCACGCATTGCACTGGATCTGCCGGGCGTGACCAGCCAGCTGACCAACAAGAATCTTGATCTGGGCAGCGGCAACGCGCGCACGGCCACGGTGGCCGAAGCCAAGGATCGCACGCGGCTGATTGTCAGCCTGACGCAGTTGGCGCCTTACAGCACGCGGGTCGAGGGCAATAATCTGTTTGTGGTGGTCGGTCAGGGCGCTTCCGCGACTGCGCCGCGCCCGGCCGTCGCTGCACCGCGTGCCGCCACGGCCGCCGCAGCACCGGCCAGACCGGCCGCGCAACGCAGCAGGGCGATTCGCGGCGTCGATTTCCAGCGCGGCACCGAGGGCGAGGGCAATGTGGTCATCGATCTCTCTGATCCGACCATCGCCCCGGATATCCAGGAGCACGACGGCAAGATCATCCTCAGCTTCGCCCGTACGCAACTGCCGGAAAAACTGCGCGTGCGCCTCGACGTCAAGGACTTCGCCACCCCGGTGCAATTCGTCAACGCAGCGCTCACCGGCGATCGTACGGTGATCAGTGTCGAGCCCAGCGGCACCTTCGACTACTCCACGTTTCAGACCGACAACAAGCTCACCGTGAGCGTTCGGCCGATGAGCATCGACGACCTGCAAAAGCGCAACGCCGACCGTCAGGCCTATGTCGGCGACAAGCTCTCGCTGAATTTTCAGGACATCGACGTGCGCTCGGTGCTGCAACTGATCGCGGACTTCACCAATCTCAATCTGGTGGCGAGCGATACGGTGCAGGGCGGTATCACCTTGCGCCTGCAAAACGTGCCGTGGGATCAGGCACTGGATCTGGTGCTGAAAACCAAGGGGCTGGACAAGCGCAAGATCGGCAACGTGCTGCTGGTCGCGCCGGCCGATGAAATTGCTGCCCGCGAGCGCCAGGAACTGGAATCGCAGAAGCAGATCGCCGAGCTGGCGCCCCTGCGTCGTGAGCTGCTGCAAGTCAATTACGCCAAGGCAGCGGACATTGCCAAGCTGTTCCAGTCGGTGACCAGTGCCGAGGCCAAGGTCGACGAGCGCGGTTCGATTACCGTCGATGAGCGAACCAACAACATCATTGCCTACCAGACCCAGGATCGCCTCGATGAACTGCGGCGGATCGTCGCGCAGCTGGATATTCCGGTACGCCAGGTGATGATCGAGGCGCGCATCGTTGAGGCCAACGTCGATTATGACAAGAGCCTGGGCGTGCGCTGGGGTGGTTCGGTGCAGAACAAGGGCAACTGGAACGCGTCCGGGGTCAACGGTTCGTCGAGCACTATCGGTACGCCGGGCAGCACCGGCACCAACTCGCCGTTCGTCGACATGGGCACGGTCAATAACACTTCGGGGATCGGCATTGCTTTCATCACCGACAACGTACTGCTGGATCTCGAACTGACGGCGATGGAAAAAACCGGCAACGGCGAAATCGTCTCACAGCCGAAGGTGGTCACCTCGGACAAGGAAACCGCGAAGATCCTCAAAGGCACCGAGATTCCCTATCAGGAGGCGAGCTCCAGCGGCGCGACCTCGGTGTCGTTCAAGGAGGCTTCGCTGTCACTGGAAGTCACCCCGCAGATCACCCCGGACAACCGCATCATCATGGAGGTCAAGGTCACCAAGGATGAGCCGGACTACCTGAACAAAGTGCAGGATGTGCCGCCGATCAAGAAAAACGAGGTCAACGCCAAAGTGCTGGTAAATGACGGCGAGACCATCGTAATCGGCGGTGTTTTTTCAAATACTCAGAGCAAGGTCGTAGATAAGGTGCCATTTCTTGGCGATGTGCCGTATCTTGGCCGCCTTTTCCGGCGTGATGTGGTTTCGGAGAAAAAATCCGAGCTGCTGGTATTTCTCACTCCGCGTATCATGAATAACCAGGCGATTGCTGTGAGTCGTTGATTCTGTGCGAAATTTGATACTTGTAGGACCGATGGGTGCTGGCAAAAGCACCATCGGCCGATTGCTGGCCAAAGAGCTGCGCCTGCCGTTCAAGGATTCCGACAAGGAAATTGAGCTGCGCACGGGTGCCAATATCCCATGGATCTTCGACAAGGAAGGCGAGCCCGGCTTTCGTGACCGCGAGCAGGCGATGATCGCCGAGCTGTGCGCGTTCGATGGTGTGGTGCTGGCGACCGGCGGCGGCGCGGTGATGCGTGATGCCAATCGCAAGGCCCTGCATGAAGGCGGGCGCGTGGTGTATCTGCACGCCTCCGTCGAGCAGCAGGTCGGCCGCACCTCCCGCGACCGCAATCGGCCGCTGCTGCGTACCGCCGATCCGGCGAAAACCCTGCGCGACCTGCTCGAGATCCGTGATCCGCTTTATCGGGAAATTGCCGATCTGGTGGTGGAAACCGACGAGCGGCCGCCACGCATGGTGGTGCTCGACATTCTCGACCGTCTCGCGCAGTTGCCACCCCGTTAAAGCATCGCCCGAAATGCGCTATCCTCGGCGTCCTGTCAGCGCCCGCCGAGGGTGTGGCGGATGCCGGGCGAGCGGCGTCATACCGCTACAGGCCGCAGAACACCAATAATTTCAGGGCAGGATGCCTGCTTCCATCTTCACTGTGGGGACACATGCAGACACTCAAGGTCGATCTAGGCGAGCGCAGCTACCCGATTCATATTGGCGAAGGTCTGTTGGATCAGCCCCAACTCCTGTCGCCGCATATCCACGGGCGGCAGGTGGCAATCATCTCCAACGAAACCGTCGCGCCGCTCTATCTCGAACGTCTGACCCGCAGCCTTGCGCAGTTTTCGGTTATCTCGGTGGTGTTGCCTGACGGCGAAGCCTTCAAGAACTGGGAAACCCTGCAACTGATTTTCGACGGTCTGCTGACCGCCCGTCATGACCGCCGCACCACCGTGATCGCCCTGGGCGGCGGGGTGATCGGCGACATGGCCGGTTTCGCTGCCGCTTGCTATCAGCGCGGTGTCGATTTCATCCAGATTCCTACCACGCTGCTGTCGCAGGTCGATTCGTCGGTCGGCGGCAAGACCGGCATCAACCATCCGCTGGGCAAGAACATGGTCGGCGCGTTCTATCAGCCGAACGTGGTGCTGATCGATACCGCATCGCTGAAAACCCTGCCGCAGCGCGAGCTGTCGGCGGGCCTGGCGGAAGTCATCAAGTACGGCCTGATCTGCGACGAACCATTCCTGACCTGGCTCGAAGAAAACGTCGACGCCCTGCGCGCGCTGGATCAAACCGCGCTGACCTATGCGATCGAGCGTTCCTGCGCGGCCAAGGCTGCGGTGGTCGGCGCCGATGAAAAGGAGACCGGCGTCCGCGCTACGCTCAACCTCGGCCACACCTTCGGCCACGCCATCGAAACCCACATGGGCTATGGTGTCTGGCTGCATGGCGAGGCGGTGGCGGCGGGCACGGTGATGGCGCTGGAAATGTCCGCGCGCCTGGGCTGGATCAGCGAACAGGAGCGTGATCGCGGCATTCGTCTGTTCCAGCGGGCCGGTCTGCCGGTCATTCCGCCTGAAGAGATGAGCGAAGCCGATTTTCTCCAACACATGGCAATTGATAAAAAAGTGATCGACGGTCGTCTGCGCCTGGTGCTGCTGCGCCGGATGGGCGAAGCGGTAGTGACCGACGATTATCCGAAAGAGGTTCTACAGGCCACGCTGGGAGCGGATTACCGCGCCCTGGCTCAGCTTAAAGGTTAAAACGATTCCGATGACTAGTTTGCATGCCGACGAGGCGTTTCTCGGCCATTTCCAGTTAAGTCACGACCCGTTCGCGCCACGGGTGCCGGGCTTCAAATTCTTCCCGGCCCAGCGCAAACCGGTGCTGGGTCAACTGCATCACTTGGCGCGTTACAGCCAGTTGCTGCTGGTGGTCACCGGCCCGCAAGGCAGCGGCAAGACCCTGCTGCGGCAGGCGCTCGTTGCCAGTACCAACAAGCAATCGGTGCAGAGCGTGGTGGTTTCCGCCCGTGGCGCCGGTGATGCGGCCGGCGTGCTGCGCCAGGTGGCGCAGGCGCTAGATGTCGCTCAGGCCGAAGTCGGCGCGATTCTCGAGCAGGTGGTGCAACTGGGTCTGACCGGGCAGGAAGTCTATCTGCTCGTGGACGATGCCGAGCAGCTCGACGAGTCCGCGCTGGAAGCATTGATGGCGCTCGGCGCCGGCACGCCGGAAGGTCGTCCGCATGTGTTCCTGTTCGGCGAGTCGTCGCTGATCGCTCAGCTTGAGGCGTTGCAGCTCGAAGAAGAGCGTTTCCACGTCATCGAATTGCAGCCGTACACCGAAGAAGAGACCCGCGAATATCTCGACCAGCGGCTGGAAGGCGCGGGCCGGGGTGTCGAACTTTTCACCGCAGATCAGATCTCTGATATTCACGAAAGCTCCGAGGGCTGGCCGGGCAACATCAACCAGGTCGCTCGCGATGCACTGATCGAAGTCATGATTGCCAGCCGCTCCGCGGTCAAGCGTCCAAGTATGGGGTTCAACATGCCGAAGAAACACGTATTGGCGATTTCCGCCGTCGTTGTGGTCGCGGTTGCCGCCGCCTGGCTGATGCCGGGTCGCAGCAAGGCACCGACCACCGGTGCTCCGGCCAATGAACAGGCGCAACTGCCATTGGGTCAGGGTGCAGCGAACGGCGCCAACCCGTCCGTCGAATTCGCCGGCAACACCCAGCCGATGCCGCTGCCATTGGTCGGCAACTCGCAGCCGGTCATGCGTGGCCCGCTGGCAGAAGCCGCCGGTGGCATCACCGAAGGCGACGACGGCGTGCCCCTGGAAGGCTCCAGCGATACGCCGCCGACCGTAACCACCTCCGCACCGCCTGCGGGCGTTCCGGCCGGTCCCGCGCCGACACCGGCTCCGACTCCTGCCGCCAAACCGGCGCCAACCCCGGCACCGACGCAGATCGCCACAGCCAAGCCTGCTCCGGCCACCCCGGCGCCAGCTGCGAAACCGGCTCCTGCTCCGGCCAAGCCTGCCGACAAGCCCGTTACCGTGGCCAAGGCTGCCGGTGGCAGCTGGTACGCCGGTCAGCCGACCAGCAACTATGTCGTGCAGATCCTCGGCACCAGCTCGGAGACCGCCGCGCAGAACTTCGTCAAGGAGCAGGGCGGCGAGTACCGTTATTTCAAGAAAGTCCTCAACGGCAAGCCGCTTTACGTGATCACCTACGGCAACTTTGCCAATCGTGATGCGGCCGTTTCTGCCATCAAGGCCTTGCCAGCGAAGGTTCAGGCTGGTAAACCTTGGCCTCGCACTGTCGCCAGCGTCCAACAGGAACTGGCAACAACTCGCTGAAGATTCGGCGGCCTTACCCAGGCCGCCTCTCCAAGCACCTCAAAATTTCTACGAGTGCGCGCCGCCTCTAGGGACGGTTGGCGCTTGCTGACGACCGCGACGCCGCCCCATTTTTTGCTGGGCAAGGCGCGAGGAACGCAGTTTGGTTTTTCCAAATAAGTTCCGAGCAACGCTGCCCAGCGAAAAATGGGGCGCGTCCCTTCGGGTTGCGCGCCAACGTGTGCGAGGCTGCGTTGCGGGATTTGCCAAGGGAACAACCATTGGCAGCATCCCGCGCCTTGCCTCGCACACGTTGGCGTGCAACGCGGTTCGCCAGCAAGCGCCAACCGTCCCTGCGGTCGCGTGCCTTGTGGTGTCTGCGTCACAGTAGTCTTTGAGTCGTTGCGGTCAAAATTAAAAAAGTTTTGACTAGCACAGCAGATCGCTTTAAACCTTTCACAAATGCGACATGAATTTGCGACGGTTCGTCGTCAAATTTGTGAGCCTCTGTGTCGCTGTGTACAATGACCACCCTTTTGCCCCCGCTAAGCCGGCGTACGTTCGGCGCGGAACGCAAGTGGTTGAATTGAAAAGAAATTTGCCTCGAGTAGAGGCAGCCTGGTGAGAAAGTGTCTATGAAAGCAGGTCTGTACCAACCAGATGAATTCAAGGATAACTGCGGTTTCGGCCTGATAGCTCATATGCAGGGCGAGCCCAGTCATACCCTTTTGCAAACGGCCATTGAGGCCCTGACCTGCATGACCCACCGCGGTGGGATTAATGCCGACGGCAAGACCGGTGACGGTTGCGGTCTGCTGATTCAAAAACCCGACGCCTTCCTGCGAGCCATTGCCCAGGAAAGCTTCGGCGTCGAAATGCCCAAGCAATATGCCGTGGGCATGGTGTTCTTCAATCAGGATCCGGCCAAGGCCGAAGCCGCTCGCGAGAACATGAACCGCGAGATCCTCGCCGAAGGCCTGCAACTGATCGGCTGGCGCCAAGTGCCGATCGACACCAGCGTCCTCGGCCGCCTGGCCCTTGAGCGCCTGCCGCAGATCGAGCAGGTCTACATCGGCGGCGAAGGCCTGAGCGATCAGGACATGGCGGTGAAGCTGTTCAGCGCCCGTCGCCGTTCGTCGGTGGCCAACGCCGCTGACACCGACCACTACATCTGCAGCTTTTCGCACAAGACCATCATCTATAAAGGCCTGATGATGCCGGCCGACCTGGCCGCGTTCTATCCGGACCTGAGTGACGAGCGCCTGCAAACCGCGATCTGCGTGTTCCACCAGCGCTTCTCCACCAACACCCTGCCGAAATGGCCGCTGGCGCAGCCGTTCCGCTTCCTCGCCCACAACGGCGAAATCAACACCATCACCGGTAACCGCAACTGGGCGCAGGCCCGTCGGACCAAGTTCACCAATGATCTGATGGATCTGGAAGAGCTCGGCCCGCTGGTCAACCGTGTCGGTTCCGACTCCTCGAGCATGGACAACATGCTCGAACTGATGGTCACCGGTGGCATCGACCTGTTCCGTGGCGTGCGGATGATCATTCCGCCTGCGTGGCAAAACGTCGAAACCATGGACCCGGATCTGCGTGCGTTCTACGAGTACAACTCGATGCACATGGAACCGTGGGACGGCCCGGCCGGCGTAGTAATGACCGACGGTCGCTACGCGGTGTGCCTGCTCGACCGTAACGGTCTGCGTCCGGCGCGCTGGGTGACCACCAAGAATGGTTTCATCACCCTCGCCTCGGAAATCGGCGTGTGGAACTACCAGCCTGAAGACGTGCTCGCCAAGGGTCGCGTCGGCCCGGGCCAGATTTTCGCCGTGGATACCGAAACCGGGCAGATCCTCGACACCGATGCGATCGACAACCGTCTTAAATCCCGTCATCCGTACAAGCAATGGCTGCGCAAGAATGCCCTGCGCATTCAGGCGACCATGGAAGACAACGACCACGGTTCGGCTTTCTACGACGTCGACCAGCTCAAGCAGTACATGAAGATGTATCAGGTCACGTTCGAAGAGCGTGATCAGGTGCTGCGCCCGCTTGGCGAGCAAGGTTACGAAGCCGTGGGCTCGATGGGCGACGACACGCCGATGGCTGTGCTGTCCCAGCGTGTGCGCACGCCGTACGACTATTTCCGCCAGCAGTTCGCGCAGGTCACCAACCCGCCGATCGACCCGCTGCGTGAAGCGATCGTGATGTCGCTGGAAATCTGCCTCGGTGCCGAGCGCAACATTTTCCAGGAGTCGCCGGAACACGCCTCGCGCGTGATCCTCAGCTCGCCAGTGATCTCTCCGGCCAAGTGGCGCTCGCTGATGAACCTCGACCGTCCGGGTTTCGAACGGGCGATCATCGACCTCAACTACGACGAAAGCCTTGGCCTCGAAGCGGCGATCCGCAACGTTGCCGATCAGGCTGAAGAAGCCGTGCGCGCCGGGCGTACCCAGATCGTCCTCAGCGACCGTCATATCGCCCCGGGCAAGCTGCCGATCCACGCTTCGCTGGCGACCGGTGCAGTGCACCACCGTCTGACCGAAAAAGGCCTGCGTTGCGATTCCAACATCCTCGTTGAAACCGCGACCGCCCGTGACCCGCATCACTTCGCCGTGCTGATCGGTTTCGGCGCCTCGGCGGTGTATCCGTTCCTGGCCTACGAAGTGCTGGGTGACCTGATCCGTACCGGTGAAGTACTGGGCGACCTCTATGAGGTGTTCAAGAACTACCGCAAGGGCATCACCAAAGGCCTGCTCAAGATCCTGTCGAAGATGGGTATCTCGACCATCGCTTCGTACCGTGGTGCGCAGCTGTTCGAGGCCATTGGTCTGTCCGAAGAAGTCTGCGAGCTGAGCTTCCGTGGTGTGCCGAGCCGGATCAAGGGTGCGCGCTTCGTTGACATCGAAGCCGAGCAGAAAGCCCTCGCCGTCGAAGCCTGGAGCCCGCGCAAGCCGATCCAGCAGGGCGGTCTGCTGAAGTTCGTCCACGGTGGCGAATATCACGCCTACAACCCGGACGTGGTCAACACCCTGCAAGCCGCAGTGCAGCAGGGTGACTACGCCAAATTCAAGGAATACACCTCACTGGTGGACAACCGTCCGGTGTCGATGATTCGCGACCTGTTCAAGGTCAAGACCCTCGACACGCCGCTGGACATCAGTGAAGTCGAGCCGCTGGAATCGGTGCTCAAGCGCTTCGACTCCGCCGGTATCTCGCTCGGCGCGCTGTCGCCGGAAGCTCACGAAGCCCTGGCCGAAGCCATGAACCGCCTCGGCGCGCGTTCCAACTCCGGCGAAGGTGGTGAAGATCCGGCGCGTTACGGCACCATCAAGAGTTCGAAAATCAAGCAGGTCGCGACTGGCCGTTTCGGTGTAACCCCGGAATACCTGGTCAATGCCGAAGTGCTGCAGATCAAGGTCGCCCAAGGCGCCAAGCCGGGCGAGGGCGGGCAACTGCCGGGCGGCAAGGTCAACGGGCTGATCGCCAAACTGCGTTACGCAGTGCCGGGCGTGACCCTGATTTCGCCACCGCCGCACCACGATATCTACTCGATCGAAGACTTGTCGCAACTGATCTTTGACCTCAAGCAGGTCAACCCGCAGGCGCTGGTTTCGGTGAAGCTGGTAGCAGAAGCGGGCGTCGGCACCATCGCCGCCGGTGTGGCCAAGGCCTATGCCGACCTGATCACCATTTCCGGCTACGACGGCGGTACCGGCGCTTCGCCGCTGACTTCGATCAAATACGCCGGCGCACCTTGGGAACTCGGCCTCGCTGAAACCCACCAGACCCTGCGCGGCAATGACCTGCGCGGCAAAGTCCGGGTGCAGACCGACGGCGGCCTGAAAACCGGCCTCGACGTGATCAAAGCGGCAATCCTCGGCGCCGAGAGCTTCGGCTTCGGTACCGCGCCGATGATCGCACTGGGCTGCAAATACCTGCGCATCTGCCACCTGAACAACTGCGCCACTGGCGTCGCGACGCAGAACGAGAAGCTGCGCAAGGATCACTACATCGGCACCGTCGACATGGTGGTGAATTTCTTCACCTACGTCGCCGAAGAAACCCGTGAGTGGCTGGCCAAGCTTGGTGTGCGCTCCCTCGAAGAACTGATCGGTCGCACTGATCTGCTGGAAATCCTCGAAGGCCAGACCGCCAAGCAACATCACCTGGACCTGACCCCGCTGTTGGGCAGCGATCACATCCCGGCGGACAAACCGCAGTTCTGCGGCGTTGAGCGCAACCCGCCGTTCGACAAAGGTCTGCTCGCGGAGAAGATGGTCGAGCTGGCCGCGTCGGCGATCAACGACCTCAGCGGTGCCGAGTTTGAGCTGGATATCTGCAACTGCGACCGTTCGATCGGCGCCCGGATCTCCGGCGAAATCGCGCGCAAGCACGGCAACCAGGGCATGGCCAAGGCGCCGATCACCTTCCGTTTCAAAGGCACGGCCGGGCAGAGCTTCGGTGTGTGGAACGCCGGCGGTCTGAACATGTACCTGGAAGGCGACGCCAACGACTACGTCGGCAAAGGCATGACCGGCGGCAAGCTGGTCATCGTGCCGCCGAAGGGCAGCGTCTATAAAACTCAGGAAAGCGCCATCATCGGCAACACCTGCCTGTACGGCGCCACTGGCGGCAAGTTGTTCGCCGCCGGCACCGCAGGCGAGCGTTTCGCCGTGCGTAACTCCGGTGCCCACACCGTCGTGGAAGGCACTGGCGATCACTGCTGCGAGTACATGACCGGTGGTTTCGTCTGCGTGCTGGGCAAGACCGGTTACAACTTCGGCTCTGGCATGACCGGTGGTTTCGCCTACGTGCTTGATCAGGACAACACCTTCGTTGACCGGGTCAATCACGAGCTGGTGGAAATCCAGCGGATCAGCGGCGAGGCGATGGAAGCCTATCGCAGCCACCTGCAGAACGTGCTGAACGAGTACGTCGCCGAAACCGACAGCGAGTGGGGTCGTGAACTCGCCGAGAACCTCGACGATTACTTGCGGCGTTTCTGGTTGGTCAAGCCCAAGGCTGCCAGCTTGAAAACCCTGCTTTCCAGCACTCGTGCCAACCCGCAGTGATATGCGCCTGAAGAGTTTGATGAGGTTTTAACAATGGCTGAACGTCTGAATAACGACTTCCAGTTCATCGATGTCGGGCGCAAGGATCCGAAGAAGAAACTGTTGCGTCAACGCAAGAAAGAGTTCGTTGAAATCTACGAACCGTTCAAACCCCAGCAGTCGGCCGATCAGGCCCACCGCTGCCTGGGTTGCGGCAACCCGTATTGCGAATGGAAGTGCCCGGTGCACAACTTCATTCCCAACTGGCTCAAATTGGTCGCCGAGGGCAACATCCTCCAGGCCGCCGAGTTGTCGCACCAGACCAATACCCTGCCGGAAGTCTGCGGCCGGGTGTGCCCGCAGGATCGTCTGTGCGAGGGTGCCTGCACCCTCAACGACGGCTTCGGCGCGGTGACCATCGGTTCGGTCGAGAAGTACATCACCGACACCGCGTTCGCCATGGGCTGGCGCCCGGACATGTCCAAGGTCAAGCCGACCGGCAAACGTGTCGCGATCATCGGCGCAGGCCCGGCGGGTCTGGGTTGCGCCGACGTGCTGGTGCGTGGCGGTGTAACTCCGGTGGTGTTCGACAAGAACCCGGAAATCGGTGGCCTGCTGACCTTCGGCATCCCCGAGTTCAAGCTGGAAAAGACCGTGCTGAGCAATCGTCGCGAAGTCTTCACCGGCATGGGCATCGAGTTCCGTCTCAACACCGAAGTCGGTAAAGACGTGACCATGGAACAACTGCTCGCCGAATACGACGCGGTGTTCATGGGCATGGGCACCTACACCTACATGAAGGGTGGTTTTGCCGGGGAGGATCTGCCGGGCGTTTATGACGCGCTGGATTTCCTCATCGCCAACGTCAACCGCAACCTGGGCTTTGAAAAGTCGCCGGAAGATTTCGTCGACATGAAAGGCAAGAAGGTTGTGGTGCTCGGCGGCGGCGACACGGCGATGGACTGCAACCGCACCTCGATCCGTCAGGGCGCCAAGTCGGTGACCTGCGCTTATCGTCGCGACGAAGCGAACATGCCCGGCTCGCGCAAAGAGGTGAAGAACGCCAAGGAAGAAGGCGTGAAATTCCTCTACAACCGCCAGCCGATCGCCATCGTCGGTGAAGACAAGGTCGAAGGCGTGAAGGTGGTCGAGACCCGTCTCGGCGAACCGGATGCCCGTGGCCGTCGCAGCCCCGAGCCGATCCCGGGTTCCGAAGAGATCATCCCGGCCGATGCCGTGGTCATCGCCTTCGGCTTCCGCCCGAGCCCGGCGCCGTGGTTCGAACAGTTCGAGATCCAGACCGACAGCCAGGGCCGCGTTGTTGCGCCTGAGCAAGGTCAGTACAAGCACCAGACCAGCAACCCGAAAATCTTCGCCGGCGGCGACATGGTGCGCGGTTCCGACCTGGTGGTGACGGCGATCTTTGAAGGGCGCAATGCGGCTGAAGGGATCCTCGATTACCTGGGTGTCTGATCACTTTCCAAAATTGGAATGGGATTAATTGTGGGAGCGAGCCTGCTCGCGAAAGCGGTGGATCAGTCAACAGAGATGTTGAATGTGAAGCCCTCTTCGCGAGCAGGCTCGCTCCCACAGTTGTTTCTCGGTGTTGCTGATAGCGCATTCCAGCGCGACAAATTGACCCGATAGACAAAAGGCTGACCCACATCCGTGCCTTTTGCCTCGCGCTCTGAGAAAATGCCCGCACTTTTTTTCCGGATGCCGACATGACTGCCCTGAAGAACGACCGTTTCCTCCGCGCCCTGCTCAAGCAACCCGTTGACGTCACCCCTGTGTGGATGATGCGCCAGGCCGGTCGCTACCTGCCGGAGTACCGCGCCAGCCGCGCGCATGCCGGCGACTTCATGAGCCTGTGCATGAATCCGCAATTCGCCTGCGAAGTCACCCTGCAACCGCTCGACCGCTACCCGCAACTGGACGCGGCGATCCTGTTTTCCGACATCCTCACCATTCCCGATGCCATGGGCCAGGGCCTGTACTTCGAGACCGGTGAAGGTCCGCGCTTCAAAAAAGTCGTCAGCACGATGGCCGACATCGAAGCGTTGCCGATCCCGGATCCGCACAAAGACCTCGGCTACGTGATGGATGCGGTCAGCACCATCCGTCGCGAACTCAACGGTCGCGTGCCGTTGATCGGTTTCTCCGGCAGTCCGTGGACCCTCGCGACTTACATGGTTGAAGGCGGCTCCTCGAAAGACTTCCGCAAGACCAAGGCGATGCTCTACGACAACCCGCAAGCCATGCACCTGTTGCTGGACAAGCTGGCGCAGTCGGTGACTTCGTACCTCAACGGCCAGATCATGGCCGGTGCACAAGCGGTGCAGATCTTCGATACCTGGGGCGGCAACCTGTCGGCGGCGGCGTATCAGGAATTCTCCCTGGCTTACATGAAGAAAATCGTCAGCGGCCTGATCCGCGAGAACGACGGACGCAAAGTGCCGGTGATTCTGTTCACCAAAAACGGCGGCCTGTGGCTGGAAAGCATCGCCGAAGCCGGCGCCGACGCCCTCGGCCTGGACTGGACCTGCGACATCGGCAACGCCCGTGCCCGTGTCGGCGACAAGGTCGCATTGCAAGGCAACATGGACCCGACCGTGCTCTACGCCAAACCCGAAGCGATCCGCACTGAAGTCGGGCGCATTCTGGCCAGCTACGGCAAGGGCAGCGGCCACGTGTTCAACCTTGGCCACGGCATCACCCCGGAAGTCGATCCGGAACATGCCGGCGCATTCCTGCGTGCGGTGCATGAGCTGTCGGCGCAGTATCACGAGTGATCAGCGCCCAATAAAAAACGCCCGGCCAATGCCGGGCGTTTTCTTTTGCACGATCTAATGTCGTACCCAAATCAACTGTGGGAGCGAGCCTGCTCGCGAAAGCGGTGTGTCATTCAACACTGATGTTGCCTGACACAGTGCATTCGCGAGCAGGCTCGCTCCCACAGGGTTTTATGTCAGGCTTTGACACCCTGCAACGGCGGCAACTTCGCCAGCTTCAACGCCACCAGCAGGGCAATCAGCAACAACGCACCAATAAACAGGCCGATGCCGTTCCACCCGCCCAGATGCCAGAACACCCCGCCCGCAGTCCCGGCAATGCTCGACCCGGCGTAATAACTGAACAGATACAGCGACGACGCCTGACCCTTGGCGGTCAACGCGCGCCGGCCGATCCAACTGCTTGCTACCGAGTGCGCAGCGAAGAAGCCGAAGGTGAACACCAGCATGCCGATGATGACCAGCAACAGCGGCGTGAACATCGTCAGCGCGAGCCCGGCGAACATCAGCGCAATCGTCGCCCAGAGCACTTTGCGTCGCCCCAGTTTGTCCGCCAGCGAACCGATCTTCGCCGAGCTGTAGATCCCCGACAGGTAGACCACCGAGAGCAATCCGACAAATACCTGATCGAGGTTGTACGGCGCAGCCAGCAAGCGGTAGCCGATGTAGTTGAACAGCGTGACAAACGCGCCCATCAGCACAAACGCTTCAAGAAACAGCAGCGGCAGACCGGCGTCGCGAAAGTGCATGGTGAAGCCGTCGAGCAGGCTGCGCGGGTGCAGCGAGCGGGCGCGGAAGTTGCGCGACTCCGGGAGGATCTTCCAGAACACCGCCGCCGCGACCAGCGCCAGACCGCCTATCACCAGCATCGCCGTGTGCCAGCTGACGAAGTCGATCAGCACGCCAGTTATCAAGCGTCCGCTCATTCCGCCGATCGCGTTGCCGCCGATGTACAAACCCATCGCCAGGCCGATGTGCTGTGGATGGATTTCTTCGCTCAGATAGGTCATCGCCACCGCTGCCAGACCGCTCAATGACAGGCCGATCAATGCGCGCATGATCAGCACGCCGTGCCAGCTCGGCATCATCGAACTGGCGATGGTGCACAACGCGGCAGCGAACAGCGCCGCGACCATCACTGGTTTACGGCCGATGCGGTCGGAGATCGGCCCGGTGATCAGCAGACCGAAGGCCAACATGCCGGTTGCCACCGAGAGGATCAGACTGCTCTGCGCCGCGTTGATCCCGTATTCGTGGGACAGCATCGGCATCATCGGTTGTACGCAGTAGAGCAGGGCAAACGTCGCAAAGCCGCCACAGAACAGCGCCAGCACCGTGCGCATGAACGCCGGCGTGCCTTTTTCGATGTAGATCTCCTGCAGCTCGGCGAGGGCATCGTCGTCGGCTGCGGGCGGGATTTCGTGGGCAAGGGGCGCGACAGCAGTTTTCACTTCAGACCTCGGAAAGCACAGCCGGGCAGGCAATGAAAAAATCATATAGCTGGCTAATGTTTCTATCCAATATATTGTTCGACCTGTTTGATAGCTTCAGCGACCTAATGGAAATCCTATGGAACTGCGTCATCTGCGTTACTTCATCGCAGTCGCCGAAGAACTGCATTTCGGCCGGGCCGCACAGGTGCTGGGCATCTCCCAGCCACCACTGAGCCAACAGATTCAGGCGCTGGAGCAACAGCTCGGCGCGCGCTTGTTCGAGCGCACCAATCGTCGGGTCGAATTGAGCGAGGCGGGCAGGCTGTTTCTGCAGGAGGCGCGGCTGGTGCTGGCGCAGGTCGACAAGGCCGCGGATGTCGCCCGGCGTGCGCAACTTGGTGAGCTGGGTGAGTTGAAGATTGGTTTCACCTCGTCGGCGCCGTTCAACTCGACGATTCCGCAGGCGATTTTTTCCTTTCGTCAGCGCTTTCCGGCGGTGCATCTGAATTTGCGCGAAATGAGCAGCACCATGGTCGCCGATGCTCTGGTGGACGAGTCGATCGAAGTCGGCATCATGCGCCCGCTCGGATTGCCGGATTCACTGAGTGTTGTGGAGTTGATGCGCGAGCCATTGGTGGCGGTGCTCAGTTCCAAGCATCCACTGGCCCAAAGTAGCGATGAAGGCCTGTTTCTCTCGGCGCTGGCGCTGGAGCCATTCGTGTTTTTCCCGCGCAGCTATGGCAGCGGGCTCTATGCGCAACTGCTAAACCTGGCCCGTGACGCCGGCTTCAGCCCGCACTTCGCTCAAGAGGCTGGTGAGGCGATGACCATTATTGGTCTGGTGGCGGCGGGCTTGGGTGTATCGGTGCTGCCAGCGTCCTACCAACGCATGCGCATCGACGGCGTGGTTTACCGTCCGCTGCTCGATCCCGAAGCGATCTCAGCGGTGTGGCTGGTGCAGCGCAAAGACCAGAAATCGCCGATGGCCAAGGCGTTTGTCGAACTGCTTACGCGCAAGGTTGAACCGCTGACGGTGTGAAGGCGGCTGGCGCTTTCGCGAGCAGGCTCGCTCCCACAGGGAAACGCATTCCAAGGTGGGAGCGAGCCTGCTCGCGAAGGCGTCGGCCCAAACATCACAGATTTCAGGGCAACCGCACCAAATCCCCCTTCAAAGCCACCCGGGTAACAAAAACTCCTGCCCGGCACTCGTAGGTATTCAAATCCTTGCGTACACGTTGGTCGTAGTAACTGACGATGTTGACCACCGCATTCGCCCCGACCCGCTTGGCATCAGCCTGCAATTTGATCAGATTCGACTGCAACACCCATTCACACGAAGCCTGATCGCTCTTGTTGAAGCCGTTGGTTTGCAAATCACTGACCACCCCTTGGCGCAGCAACTGCTGAGTGCCCTGCGGCCCGTTGCCGATCAGGTAGAACTTCACACTGCCATCCAGCCGCCCGGCGCGAATGGCGTCCGACAGCACGGTTTCGAAAGGCATGTACATGAGGTTGGTGGCATGGCTGGCACTGGGCAGCAGGGCGATAAGCGCAGCGGCCATCAGGGCTTTCACTTGCATGGTCATCTCCTTTGACGGTGAAAGAGACTGCGAGGGCAGGTGACGGTGCTGCGACCTGCATCAGCGAGTGTAGATGCTGCTGAATCACTGAAAATAAAAAGGGCGCCAAACGGCGCCCTTTGTCATTTCTGGCGTTTACTGAACCTTCGCCAGATCACCCTTCAGCGCAACGCCCGCCATGATCGCGCCGGCGTGGCATTCGTAGGTTTGCGCGTCCTTGCGCTCGTTGCGCTTGTAGAAGCTGACGATGTTGGTCACGGCGTTGGCGCCGGCGTTTTTCGCGGCCTGGTGCAGGCTGATGATTGCCGATTGGGCAACCCATTCGCAGGCGACTTCGTCGGACTTGTTGAAGGCGTTGGTTTTCTTGTTGGTCACGGCGTCGGCGCTGACCACGGTGACTTTACCGGCCGGGGTGTTGCCGGCCAGATAGAATTTCACGCTGCCATCGATCTTGCCGGAGCGGGTGGCTTCGGCGACGGCTTTGTCGAATGGCAGGTAGACCGCCGTGTCGCGGGCCTGGCTGACCGCTGGCAGGGCGCAGAGCAGCAGGGTAACGGCGGCGAATTTCTTGAAGTGCATGTAGGTCTCCTTGACCTGGATTGATTCGGTTATGCCCAGCGGCGGAAGATCAACGATGTGTTGACGCCACCGAAAGCGAAGTTGTTGTTCATCACGTAATCGTGGTGCATCTGACGAAACTCGCCGCGCAGGTAATCGAGCTTGCCGCAGTGCGGGTCGACCTCGTCGAGGTTGAAGGTGTGCACGTAACGGTCGCTGTTGAGCATCTCGATGCTGAACCATGACTCCAGCGCACCGCAGGCACCGAGGGTATGGCCGAGAAAGCTCTTTTGCGAGCTGATCGGCATGTGTTCGCCGAACAAGCTGCTGGTGGCCAACGTTTCGGCGATGTCGCCCTGTTCGGTCGCGGTGCCGTGGCCGTTCACATAGCCAATGGCGTCCGGACTGAGGCCGGCATCTTCCAAGGCCAGCTCCATGGCGCGGCGCATGGTGACCTGTTCCGGGCGGGTCGTGTGCTGGCCGTCGGCGTTGCTGCCGAAACCGACGATTTCCGCGTGAATGTGCGCGCCACGGGCGAGGGCGTGTTCCAGCTCTTCAAGCACGAGCATGCCGCCGCCTTCGCCGATCACCAGACCGTCGCGGCCCTTGTCGTACGGGCGTGGGCTGGTCTGTGGTGCATCGTTTTTCAGGCTGGTGGCGTAGAGCGCGTCAAACACCATGGCTTCAGTCGGGCACAGTTCTTCGGCACCGCCGGCGAGCATCAACGGCAGGCGGCCGAACTTGATTGCTTCGTAGGCGTAGCCGATGCCCTGGCTGCCGCTGGTGCAGGCGCTGGAGGTCGGGATCAGGCGGCCGGTGAGGCCGAAGAAAATGCTGATATTGGCGGCGGTGGTGTGCGGCATCATCCGCACGTAGGAGTTGGCGTTGAGCCCCTCGGCCACCGAGTTGAGCAGCATGTTGCCGAAGGCTTTGATCTCGTCAGTGCTACCGGTAGATGAACCACAAGCGACGCCCATGCGCCCGTCCTTGATCGATTCGTCACCGAGCAGGCCAGCATCGGCCAGAGCCTTTTCTGCTGCGCCGACCGCCAGTCGCGAAACCCGGCCCATGCTGCGCAACTGCTTGCGGGTCCAGTGCGACGGTACGAGAAAATCATCGATAGGCCCGGCCAGACGCGTGTTCAGCTCAGTGAAGCGATCCCACTCGTCCATCCGGCGAATGCCGCTGCGATTGGCCGCGAAATTGCCGGCAATGGTCGGCCAGTCGCTGCCCAGAGAGGTGATGCCGGCCATGCCGGTGACGACGACGCGTTTCATCAGCACAGGCCTCCGTTGACCGCCAGCACCTGGCGGGTGATGTACGAGGCTTCCGCCGACATCAGGAAATTCACCGCAGCGGCCACTTCTTCAGGGGTGCCCATGCGTTGCACGGGGATCATTTTCATCAGTTCCTCCACCGGCACGTTTTCGTCGAGCATGGCCGTGTCGATCAGGCCAGGGGCGACGCAGTTAACGGTGATTTTGCGCTTGCCCAGCTCGATCGCCAATGCCTTAGCGGCGCCAATCACCCCGGCCTTCGAAGCGCTGTAGTTGACCTGGCCACGGTTGCCGATCAGGCCCGAAACCGAAGTAATGCACACGATGCGCCCGGCGGCGCGACGACGGATCATCGGCATCATCACCGGGTGCAGGACGTTGTAGAAACCGTCGAGGTTGGTGCGCAGGACCACGTCCCAATCGTCATCGCTCAGCGCCGGAAACGCGCCGTCGCGAGTCAGCCCGGCGTTGAGTACCACGCCGTAATAGGCGCCATGGTTTTCGACGTCGGCCTCGAGAATGCTTTTGCAGGTTTCACGGTCGGCGACGTCGAATTGCAGAATGCGTGCGCGGCGACCCAGTGCTTCGATTTCGGCCTGCACCGCTTGGGCTTCGGTCATGCCGCTGCGGCAATGCAGGACGATGTCGTGCCCGGCTTGCGCCAGACGCAAGGCAATGGCGCGGCCGATGCCACGGCTGGAGCCGGTGACCAGTACGGATTCAGTCATCGTGCGACTCCTTTGTCTGTTGCAGATATTGGTTGGCTTGCGGCGGACGGAACACGTTCAGCCGGGCGCTGGCATGAATGCCGTCGCCGTGGATATGGCATTCGAATACGCCCATGCCGTTGTCGTCTTCCAGTGAGCGCAGGCCGTGGATGGTCAGCTCGCTGCCGGCCGCAAAGGCTGCGACGTTGCACTCGAATTTGCGCGTACCGAGGAGAAAGCCCAGCTCCGGCGGATTGCCTTTTTGCCGGGCGTGGCAACCGGCGAAAGCGGCGACGCTCTGCGCCATCAGCTCGACGCCGACCCACGCCGGCAGGCTGCCGTCGGGCAGGTTGAACAGGCCGTCGGGCTTGACCGTGAGGCGGGTGAAAATCTGCTCATCGTCGAAGCGCTCGATCGCGTCGATCAGAATCATGTCGCCGGCATGCGGCAGCAGTTCGGCGAGCGGCCAGTGGCTCATGGGGCGTCTCCGATAATCAGGCTGACGTTGTTGCCGCCGAAGGCAAACGAGTTGCTCATCAGGTAGCGCGGTGCAATGGACGTCAGGCGTTCGCTCGCGGTCACCCACTTGAGCGGCGGCAGCGCGGGATCGGCCTGGCCGTCCCAGATATGCGGCGGTAACGCCTGCTCAGGGTTGTCGGCACTCAGGCTCAGCCAGCAGAACGCCGCTTCCAGCGCGCCAGCCGCGCCGAGGGTGTGGCCGGTCAGCGGCTTGGTTGACGAGCAGGCGACGCCTTGGGGAAACAGCGCCGCGACCGCCAGACTTTCCATCGCGTCGTTGTGCTGGGTGGCGGTGCCGTGCAGGTTCAGGTAGTTGATTTGCCCGGCTTGCAGATGCGCGCGACCAAGGGCTTTCTGCATGGCTTGCAGGGCGCCGCGACCGCTCGGCTCCGGCGCGGAGATATGGTGCGCATCCGAGCTGGCGCCCGCACCCAGCAGGGCGATGCCCGGGCCTTCGCCGCGCTGTTTGCTCATCACGAACAGCACCGCTGCTTCGCCAATATTGATGCCGTTGCGGTTGGCGGAGAACGGATTGCAGCGCTCATCTGAAACGGCTTCCAGCGATGAGAAACCGTTCAGCGTGAGCTTGCACAGACTGTCGACGCCGCCGCACAGCACCGCGTCGCACAGGCCCAGATCGAGCAGGCGTTGAGCGCTCATCAGCGCGCGGGCGCTGGAGGTACAGGCGGTGGAAATCACGTAGGCCGGGCCGCTCAGTTGCAGCCATTCGGCGAGAAAATTCGCCGGGGCGCCGAGTTCCTGCTGGCGATAGTCGTACTCGTGGGGAAATTGCTGTTCGCGGATGTAATGCGCCAGACCCCGGCTGGCCTCGTCGATGCCTGAGGTGCTGGTGCCGAGCACCACGCCTATGCGCTCGCGGCCAAAGGTCTGGATCGCACGATCGATGTCGTCCCGGATCTGCAGCGCGGCTTCCAGCAACAGCTGATTGTTGCGACTGCTGTGCTCGACCAGGTCCGCAGGGATCGCCGCCAATTCACCGTGTACGCCAGCCACAGGCAGTTCACGTTCGGCGACCCAGCCGGACTCGCGGCGCATCCCCGAACAGTCGCCGGCAAACAGATTGCGCGCGACTTCAGACTTGTCGCGGCCCAGGGCGCAGATCACGCCGAGGGCATTCAGGTAAGCGGTCATGGCGTCGATTCACCTAACTGGGAAACGCGATAGTGCGGGCCTTGGGGCAGATTCAATTGGAAGCTCAACGGTTGTGAATAGCGGACGTTCCAGCGCGCCGGCAGTGAACGCTGATCGGCCTGTTGGCGGGCGTCGGGATAGTTGCGCAGCAGCTCGGCAGGAGGCGTCAAGGCGAACAGCAGTGCGGCGAACAACTCCCGCGCTTCCGGGTTCGGCGGCAGCAGACCGTCGGCCTGCCAGTGCCCGTCGATCAGTTGCTGGCGGGCCTGGGGAATGCCCAGCGGATCCATCATCGACCAACGCGTGCCGGCGCCTTCGCGCTGGATCACCAGCAGCCAGTCCTGACGCTGCCCGGCCTGCTCGCGCTCAATGTGCAGTTGCAGCGGCAGAGGCAGCGTCGGGTTGGCCGCTGGTAGCGGTGGCTGGCTGGCGCAGGCACTCAACAGCAAGGCTGACAAAACGATCGCCAGCCATGCAGCAAACCCTGTGGGAGCGAGCCTGCTCGCGAATGCCATCTGACATTCGCCACTTTGGCTGACTGATACACCGCTTTCGCGAGCAGGCTCGCTCCCACAGGGTTTCAGGTGTTCAGATCGATAGCCGTACATCAGACAGATTCCTGCAATGGCTTGCGCGCGACGACGTTTACCAGCGTCTCTTCACGCTCACCGAATGGCTTGGGTTTGCTCAACCCCAGCCGCTCCAGCAAACCAAAATCCTTTGACCGGCTCCACCACAGATACGGGTAGGAAACATTGCGCTCGGCAAACCCGAAGCCCTGCTCGCGGATCATCTGCAGGTAGCCGGCGGCGCTCTTCTGCACATGCATCGGATGGCGGAACAGCCAGCGAATCACCCAGGTATCAATGTAAGCCTCGGTGGATTCGGCGAACAGCAGATAGCCGCCCGGCTTGAGCACGCGATAGAACTCGGCCAAAGCCTTTTCCTGCTCGACCAGATGATGGAAGGTCTGGTGGCAGAACAGCAGGTCGACGCTGGCATCGGCGACGTTGAGCGTGGCGCAATCGCTGCCGATCAACTCGACTGGCATGCCTAGGCGCGTGGCCTCTTGGGCGCTGAGTTGCAGGCTGTGCGGGTCGGCGTCGACGCCGATCAGTCGCTGCGGGGCGAAGGTCTGGCGCAGGTGGCCGAACGACTTGCCCTGACCGCAACCGGCGTCGAGCAGCACCGGGTGTTCCGGCAGCGGCTCACTGAATAATCCATGCAGATCGTTGATCGCCACGCGCAGCACATGGTGCTGCCAGGTGTGGCTGCGCAAGAACCAGAGACCGAAGCGGGTTTCCTCGACGTAACTGTCGCTCAAGTAATTCATGAGGCGTCCTGCGCGCAGAGTTGGGAAATCATCTTCAGCCGGCGCCGCGCTTCGCTGACAAACGGGTTGCGCTCGTCCCAGGCGTAACCGGCGAGGATCGAGCAGATCATCCGGCGAATCTCCGCCTGACTGTCCTCGTAGAAAATCACGTCCTGGAAGGTGCCGGCGTACCAGCCTTCGACGTAGCAGCGGAAGGTATCGACGCCGCGTTTCAACGGTTCGGCAAATTCGCTTTGCCAGTCCACCGTTTCACCCTGCAACTGGCGGTGCAGCACGCCAGCGGCCATGCTCGCCGAACGCATGGCAATGGTCACGCCGGAGGAGAACACCGGATCGAGGAATTCTGCGGCGTTGCCCAGCAGCGCAAAGCCCGGGCCGTGCAGGGTTTTCACGTTGGCCGCATAGCCGCCGAGGGTGCGCGCCGGGGTGTCCCAGACCGCGTTGTTCAGAACCCCGGCGAGGCTTGGCGTCTCGGCGATGAAGCTGCGCAGGCAGGCATCGAGGTCGCTGTCGCGGCCCCGGAAATGTTCTTCAGCCGCGACCACGCCCACCGAGCAGCGGCCGTTGCTGAACGGGATGGTCCAGAACCACACATCGCGATGCTCGGGATGGGTGGTGACGAGGATCTTTTCGCGGTCGAACGCCGGATTGTCGATGTGATCTTCGACATGGGTGAACACGGCCTGACGCACCGGGAAATTCGAAGGTGCTTCGAGGTCGAGCAAGCGCGACAGCACGCGGCCGTAGCCGCTGGCGTCCAGGACGAAATCGGCTTCGACGCGGTACTCGCTGCCATCTTCGCGGCGCACATCGAGTTGTGGTTTCGCCTGATCGAAATCGACGCTGACAATCGCATCGCCATAACGGATTTCCGCACCTTGCAATGCTGCTTGATCGGCCAGCAACTTGTCGAAATCGGCGCGCTGCACCTGGAACGTGGTCGGCTTGCCGGCGGTGAAAGTGTCGCCAAAATCGAAAGCGCTGTAGCGCTCGCCCCAGGCAAACGCCGCGCCGGTCTTGCGCTGGAACCCGGCGGCGTTGACGGCGTCGAGCATGCCGGCTTCTTCAACGAAGTCCAGGCAGTGGCTGAGCAGGCTTTCGCCGATGGAGAAGCGTGGGAAGTGCTGGCGCTCGAGCACCAGCACATCGTGGCCCTTGCGCTTGAGCAGGGCAGCGGCGATAGCACCGGACGGGCCGGCACCGATGATCACGACCTGACGGGATTCCATTTCAACGATTGGCACGTGAGCTCCGGGGCAGAGGACTGTTCAGATTCAGGGGCGCGCGATGCAGGCCGATCAGGGCCGGCAGCAGCGTCGCGATCAGGCCCATCAGCATCAGCGCGAAATACAGCGCCGGGGTGATGAGCTGTTGCTGCAACAACAGATTGAGAAAGACGATTTCGCTCAGGCCGCGAATGTTCAGCAGCACGCTTTCGCGCCAGCGGCTGGCGCCAGCGAACGAGGCGCCCGCCCAACCGAGGCCGAGCCAGTTGCCCAGCAGTTTACTGGCAATCGGCAACAGCAGCAGCGCCGCCCACTGCCCGGCGTCGAGGCTGGCGAGGGCGCTGTGCACGTCGATCTGGACGATGCCGAACGTGAGGATCAGCGGGATCGCGATCCACGTCTGCAAGCGGCTCATCCAGCGTGCCGGCAACGGCAGCACCAACGGCACTTTCAGCAGCGCCATGCACAGCAGATAGCCGATGCCGAAAATCAGCGCGTTGAGTTTGTAATGCTCGGCCATCACCAGCAACGCGAAGAAGCCGAGGCTGTAGGTCAGCGGGCGACGCACGCGCAGCAGGTGCAAAAGCAGCGGCGCGCCGGCCATGGCCACAGGCAGCAACAGGCTGCTCAAGTGCAGACTGCCTTGGGCGAGGCCGAACAGCGTCCAGCAGGTCAGATCGATCAGGATCGCGGTCTGCACCAGCCGCCGCGTGGCAGCGGGCGGGTAATCAATGTGACGCAAATACAGGTACAACACCGGGATCGCGGTAATGGCGAAGACCAGTCCGATGGCCAATGCGCTGAGCCACGGCTGCGCCGGCAGCAACCAGTACGCGACCGCCAGCCCGCAAGCGAACGGCACAGCGAAACTCGGTATAGCGATTTTGACGCTCTGGCGATCCAGACGCAGATCGATGACATCGCTGAGGATGTGCCCGAGCAGCAAGGCGAAGCTCAGGCTGTAGAGATCTTTCAGCCAGTCCGGGGCGATCAGTTGTGCGCCGCTGAGCTGCCAGCCCGGCTCGATCCAGAAATACATCAGCAACGGCAAACCGAAGCTCGCCAGCAGCAACTGACTGACGATCGGAATCAGGCCGAAGTGACGGCCGACACGAGTCGCCAGCGCAAACAGCGCCAAGGCCAGCAACCAGAAGCCGAAGACCATCATGCCGCTGGCTCCGCAACCGGTTCATGGCGCCCGGCCCACGGCGCGAGCATGAAGCTGAACGCCAGGCCGAGGCTCACCGACAGGCCGAAATTGCTCACCGCCGGGGTGCTGGACACCGCTAGCAGCCCGAACGACAGCCACGTCGTCACTGCTGCGAGCAAGGTGCCGAGCAGGCTCACCGCCGCGCCGCCGACCTGTTCGCGCATGAGGATTGCATAGTCGACACTGATCGCCGTCACCAGCAACAGGCCGAACAGGCTGAACAGGGTCAGTGGCTGACCGAGCCAGCCAAGGCTGGCCAGACTGCACAGCGCCGCCAGCAGCGGCAGGGCGACGATACGCAGGGCGCCGGTCAGGCCGAACGGCAGCATCAGCACCAGCACGATCAACACGCAGGAGGCCAGTTTCAGCTCGGCAGCGCTGATCTGCGTGGCGGCGAACACCTTGTTCAGATCACCGAGGCGATCGACCAGCACCACCCCCGGCAAATCGAGTGCTTGCACGCGCAACAACGACGGATTGTTCAAGCCCTGCAGGCTGGTGATTGCTGCGACGCCGTCTTCAGTCGGGCCAAGCCATAGCGTGCGATACGGCTCGCCGAGCGGGCCGGCCAGCGCGGCGTCAATGTCTTCGGCGGGCAGGGTCTGCAATTGCTGCAATTCGTTTTGCAACGCCGTCGCTGGCACGCCGAGATCGAGCAGCGGTTGCCAGAATGACGGCAGCTTGTTCAGTGATTCGCGCACTTGCTGTTGCTGGCTCGGCGCGCTGACCAGTTGATCGAGGGCCAGATAGCCTTGCAGCTTGTCGAGGTTGACCAGTTGCTGCAGGCGCTCGCTCAGCGCTGCCTGGCGCTCGAGCAATTGCTCCTGATTGGCCGCGCGGACGAGGAAAAACTGGCTGGTCGGTTGAAAACCGGTGATGCGCGCGATGGTCTGCGCTTCGTCGGTCAGATGCTGCGGCGCGCCAACCCATTGGCGAATGTCGTTTTTGCTCTGCAACTGCATCAAGCCGCCGATGCAGAAGGCAATCAGCAGCGCCAGCAGCGCGGGCGTGCGAATGCAACCGAGCAGCGCCTCACGCAGATGAATCAGGCGCTCGGCCAGGCGCAGCGGCCATTGCGCCGGGCGCAGTTGAACATTTTTCAGCAGCGCCGGCAGCAGGCAGACCGCCGACAGATAGGCACCGAGCAAGCCGGCGGCGGAGAACACGGCGATCTGCGTCAGCGCCGGGAACGGTGTCCAGGCCAGCGCCAGATAGCCGATAACGCTGGTGATCAGGCTCAGGGTCAGCCCCGGCAAGGTCAGGCGCAGGGCCGGCCAGCTGCGCCACGGCTTGAGACTCCAGCTTTTGGACAGATAGTGCAACGGGTAATCGACGGCGACACCGATCAGACTCGAACCGAGTACCAGCGTCATCACATGCATGTGGCCGAACAGCGCCACGCAGGCCACCGCGCCGAACAGCATGCCGACCAGCACCGGAACAAATGCCAGCAGCACGCCCCAGCGGCGAAACGCCAACAGCAGCAACAGCAGAATGCCGACCGTTGCGCCGCCGCCGACCCAGGTCATCTCCCGGGTGGCCTGTTGCTGACCGTTGGCGGCGTAGAGCAGGCCACTGGCGGCGAGCAACTGCACATCGCTTTGCGCCGCTTGTTCGCGGCTGTGCTTGAGTAGCTCTGCCACTTGCAACGGCAGGTTCATGTCGAAGGCGTTGCCGGTGGTGCGCGCACGCAACATCACCCAGCTCTTGCCGTCGGCATCGGCGACCAGTGCGCCGCTGCCAATGTCCAGTTGCACTGCGCCATGTTTCGGCTGGCTGTTCTGGATGCGTCCGGTCAGGCCCAGCCAATCGTCCTGGCTCGGCACCAGAGTAAAGCCGTTGAACGGATCGAACAGCGCCTGTACTCGCTGCTGGATGAACGCGTCGGGGTGCTTGCTGAGTAGCTGCCGATCATCCGCCGAGAGCATCGCAAGGCGTCCTTGCAGCAATTGCTTGCGCAGCGCCGGCAAGTCGGCTTGCAGGTTCCACTGCACGGTTTCGAACAGACCGCTGGCCTGCCATTGTTCGCCCAGTTGTTGAGCCATGGTCAGCGCTTGCTGGCGATCGGCGTGGCCGACCAGCACCAGCATTTCGCGATTGAGCGGTTCTTGCATGCGCTGTTCGGCGCGCAACTCCAGCGCGTCTGGATTGGTCCCGGGTACCAGCTCCATGAGATTGGCCGACAGCGGCGCACCGTCGCGCCACTGCCAGGCAGCCAGCGCGACGACGGCCAGCAGCAGGCTCAGAAACAGCCAGGGCAGCTTGCGTTCACTCGGCAAAGTCATGTTGCTCCGCTTCGCTCAAGGGTTGCTCGGCCGTGCTGTCCTGCATGCGTAGCAGTGTGCTGTCGCCTTGGGTTTCCAGCAGTTCGATGGTTTGCACCAGAGTACCGCCGTCGATATTGATCTGCTGGAACACTTGCTTGAGCAGCATCGAGCGCGGCGTCAGAGTCAGTTGCCACTGCTGCGCCGTGCCGCTCAGGGCCAGTTCGAAATCGCGCTGCAAACCGCTGCTGTCACCTTGCAGCACGGCGAGGAACAAACGGTTCTGCTCGGCACCGGCGCTCTTGTTCGGCAGCAGTTGCCAGCCATTGGTGTCACGGCGGGCGATGCCATTGGCGGTGATGCGGTAATCCTGTTGCAGCGGGGTTTTCAACAGCCACAGCAGGCCATGATTTTTCGCGAGGACGAAGCTGCCCTTGCTGATCAGCGGCTGCGGCAGGGCGCGCAGGTGTTTTTCCTGAGTGAACTGGCCGTGGATAACATCCGGTTTCGCCAGTTGTTCACTGAGTTGTTGCAGGTCGAAGGCATAGGCCCATGACGACACGGCCAGCAGCGCCAACGCGCCAAGGCTTTTGAACAACACATTCATCGCAGCATCCTTTCCACGGCATCGGTGAAGACTTTGGGTGAGGCCAGTTGCATCTCGCGGCTGCTGACTTCCACAGCGACTTGCACGGAGCTTGCGCGGGTCAGGCGTTCGCCGGTCTGCAGGTCGCTGATCAGGTAATTGATCTTCAGACGGTTTTCCCACTCGATCAGACTGGCGCGCACGTTCAGCCGTTGGCCGAACACCGCGCTGCGCACGTAGCGCAATTGCAGGTCGATGATCGGCCAGGCGTAACCCGACTCGACCATGTGCGTGTAGTTGTGGCCGATCTTGTCCAGCAACGCGCAGCGCGCGACTTCGAGGTATTTGACGTAATGGCCGTGCCAGACCACGTGCATGGTGTCGACGTCGAAAAACGGCACGAGAATCTCGGTATCGGCGTGAAGCACTCCGGCACTACGCATGCAGCCTCCAGTGTTGCGCGGCGATGCGTTGCAGGCACAGGCGCAGTTCGCCTTCCAGCGCGCGGTCTTCGATGACCGGCGGGAAGTCTTTGCCGAGTTCTTCGTGCATCGCTGCCAGTGCCGGCGGCAGCGGACGCGCATCGGCGGCTTGAGCGCGCAGCCAAACGCCCTGATTGGCGGCGAGCAGCGTGGCGGCGGCGACCTGTTCGGTCAGCTCCAGCACGCGAATCGCATCACGGGCGGCGATGGTGCCCATGCTCACCTTGTCCTGGTTGTGGCACTCGGTGGAGCGCGAGAACACGCTGGCCGGCATGGTGTTTTTCAGCGCTTCGGCGGTCCAGGCGCTGGTGCCGATCTGCACCGCTTTGAAGCCGTGATTGATCATGGCCCGATCGGCTGGCGCGCCGGAGAGGTTGCTCGGCAAGCCGTGGTTGTAGCGCTCGTCGACCAGCAACGCCAATTGCCGATCGAGCAGATCGGCGACGTTGGCCACGAGGTTTTTCAGGCTGTCCATAGCGAACGCAATGTGCCCGCCGTAGAAGTGCCCGCCATGCAGAACGCGCTCGGCTTCGGCATCGATGATCGGGTTGTCGTTGGCGCTGTTCAGCTCGGTTTCGATGAAGCCGCGCAGCCAGTTCAGGCTGTCGGCCAGCACGCCGAGAACATGCGGCGCGCAACGCAGCGAGTAACGATCCTGCAGACGATGCAGTGGCGCGGTCGGCGCGTCGATCGCCAGATCCTTGCGCAGCCACGCGGCGACCTGCATCTGCCCCGGGTGCGGTTTGGCGGCGAACAGGCGTTCGTCGAAGTGCTCCGGATTGCCTTGCAGCGCGACGACGTTGAGCGCAGTGATGCGCGTGGCCAGTTGCAGCAGGTAATCGGCGCGGGCGAAAGCGAGACAGGCGAGGCCGGTCATCACCGCCGTGCCGTTCATCAGCGCCAGCGCCTCTTTCGGGCGCAGCACCAGCGGCGTCCAGCCTAGCTCGCGATGCACGTCGGCAGCCTGACGACGTTCGCCACGGAACAGCACTTCGCGCTCGCCGGACAGGGTTGCGGCGACATAGGACAACGGCGTCAGATCGCCGCTGGCACCCACCGAACCCTCTTCGGGAATCAGCGGCAGGATGTCGTATTCGAGAAACGCGTGCAGACGCTCGAGCAGTTCGACGCGCACCCCGGAAACGCCGTGACACAACGACTGCAAGCGCGCCGCCAGCACCGCGCGGGTCGCCTGCGCGTCGAGCAGTTTGCCCAGGCCGCAACCATGAAAGGTGTAGAGATGACGCGGCAGCGCCTCGACGTGATGCAGCGGCACCGCGACCACGCAGGAATCGCCGTAGCCGGTGGTGACGCCGTAGATCACGCCTTCCTTGTCCAGCAGCGAATCGAGAAACCGCGCGCCTTTGGCGATGCGCTCGCGATAGTCGGCGTCAGCCTGCAACTGCACGGGCGCCTGACGGTTGGCCAGGGCCAGCACGTCTTCGATGCGCAAAGGGCGTTCGCCGAAGGTTACCGGCTCATGGGTTGGCGTCGTCATCGGTCTTCCAGAAAGGGTAAAAGTTGAACCATTGCTGTGGGGCTTCGAGGCAATAGTGACTCAGGCGCTGCGCGTAGCGGGTGGCCCACTGATGAATGACCTGCTCGCGCTCGCGGCGTGTCCACACCACCGCGTCGGCGAACGGTTCGAGGGTCAGGCGATAGTGGCCGTCGGGTTGCTTGAGACACATCAGCAGGTTGACCGGGCACTTGAGCAGGCCAGCCAGCAACCACGGGCCTTGCGGAAATGGCGCCGGATGGCCGAGAAAGTCCACCGTGACGCTGCGCCCGCCGTGCAGTGGCACGCGGTCACCGGCAATCGCCAGCCACTCGCCGCGTTCCAGCCGTTCGTGCAGTTGCAGCATGATCACCGGGTCGAGTTCGCTGACCTGAATCAGGCGCAGATTGGTCGCCCCGGCCTCGCCGAGCAGGCGATTGAATTGCTCGGCGTGCTTGGTGTGCACCAGCACGTTCATGGTGACCTTTTCGCCGATCTCCGCCAGCGCCCGGCAGACTTCGAGATTGCCCAGATGCGCGCCGACCAGCAGTTGCCCGCGACTGCCGCGCAACTGCTTGCGCAGCAGCGCCGGGTCGATGATTTCGATCTGCTCGATGCTCAGCTTGCCGTTCCACACGTCGAGCTTGTCGAGCAGTGAATCGGCAAAGGTCATGAACTGGCTGAACACCCGCCAGTGGCTCGGGCGCAGATCGTCGCGCCGGCTCCACTCGGCCAGCCGCTGCTGGTACTGCCAGGCACTGCGCCGGGCGATCCGGCCGAAGAGGAAAAAATACAGGACGATGCCGTACAGCAACGGACTGAGCAGGCGCCGGCCGAGGACTTTGGCGGCGAACGCGGTGAATTTCATCAGCAGGAAACTGCCGCGCTCTTCGCGGTCGGCCCAGTGCTTCTTGTCGACTTCTTCGCTCATGGTTTCCACCGCCGCCAGAGGATCACCGGCCAACGCAGCAACATGCCGAAGAACAGCCGCGTGTGCATGCTGGAAATCAGCGCGTTGTCGTGGAACAGGCGGAAGTGCGACACGCCGCCCAGCGGGTAATGCACGCTGGTCTGCAGCCAGCGCATCGGCTGATTGCGCCAGGCCAGCCGCACAAGAATGTCCGAGTCGAAATCCATGCGCTTGCCGACCTTGGCCGAGTCGATCACGGCCAGAGTCGGCGCCAGCGGATAAACACGGAAGCCGCACATCGAATCGCGAATCTGCAATGACAGAGTGTTGATCCAGACCATCACGTGGGTCAGGTAGCGCGCGTACAAACGCCCTTTCGGCACGCTCTCGTCGAACAGCGGATAGCCACAGATCATCGCCTCGGGATGGCCGCGGGATTCGCCGACGAAGCGCGCGACGTCATGCAAATCGTGCTGGCCGTCGGCATCGACCTGCAAGGCATGGCTGTAACCCAGACGCGAGGCCTCACGCAGACCGGTCATCACCGCGCCGCCCTTGCCCTGATTGGCCGTCAGGCGCACCAGAAAAACCCTGTCGCGCTCGGCCAGGGTGTCGAGCACCCGCGCGCAGGACGGCTCGCTGGCATCGTCCACCAGAATGCACGGCAGACCTTGTGCGAGCAGGGCATCGACCACGGTGGTGATCGCGGTTTCATGGTTGTACACCGGGATTACGGCGCAGGGGTTATGCATGGGCAGGCCCCAGGAGAATGCGTCCGCTGGAACAGGTCGCCGTGTCGTTGCGATAAGCGAAATACAACTTGCCGCGCTCGGCATCGAAACGCAGATGCAGCTGGATTTCATCACCCGGGCGCACCAGTTGCTGAAACTTCAGCACCTCCATTCCCGCGAACCCGCCATCCAGCTTCAGCAACTGCCGACCCAGATTCAGCGCCCATTCCACCTGCACCACACCGGGCAACACCGGTGCCTTGGGAAAATGCCCGCTGAAGTAGGCCAGATCCGGCGGCACGCTGAGTTGCAGGCTCCATTCGCCGTCGCTTTCGCTTTGCTCCAGCACTTCGGGGGCTTTGGGTCGCGCGGCCAGCAGCAATGCTTCGACGTCGGCTTGCGCCAGTTTGCCCTGGCTGTTCAATGGCATCTGCCGCAGCAGGCGCCAGCGTCGGGGCAGGGCGAGGGCTTCGCAATGCTGGCTCAAATGTTTGCGCAGGGTCTCGGTCAGGCCACGGCGGCCGTGCTCGCGCAGGGCGAACAGACCCGATTCGCTGAGCACCAGCAGCGCGCCGAGCGAGGCGCGGTTTTCCTGGACCACACCGAGCCGCGCTTCGGCGACCCAGTCATGGGCTGCCAAGGCCTGCTCGAGCATCGGCAGCGAGATGCGTTTTTCTTCCAGTTTGACGATGCGGTCCAGTCGCCCCAGCAGTTCGAAGCGACCATCGGTGGCAATGCGTGCGGCGTCGGCGCTGTGTTCGACGTGGCCGGCAGGCAGATAAGGCGAAGAAATAAGCAGGGCGCCGTCGCTGTCCTGGCTCAGTTCGACGCCAGCAAACGGCCGCCACAACGACTCGCCCTGACGCCAGGCGATGCCGCCAGTTTCCGAGCTGCCGAGGATTTCCGTCGGCCATTGCTGCAAGCGCTGTTGCAGACTTTGCGCCGCTTCCGACGGCAACGCGCCCCCGGAGGAAAACACCCGGCGCACCGCGCTCAGGGCCGGCCAGTCGAGGTTGTCGCCCATGCGCTTGAGCAGCGCCGGGCTCGCAACCCAGGCGAAGGCCGAGTGTTCGCGGCTGGCGCGCTGCAAGTCTTCGGAGAACGCCAGTTGCCGGCGCACGAACGGACGCCCGGCGCACAAGGGCCACAACACGCGAAACAGCAGGCCATAAATGTGTTGGGTGGCGACACTGCCGATGATGCAGGCTTCACCGAGGTCTGCGCCCCACAACTGTTCCAGCGCTTCGACCTCGTTGGCCAATTGGCGCAGGGTCTTGTCGATGCGCTTGGGCTCGCCGCTAGAGCCGGAAGTGCACAGGCTCAGGCGGCATTGATCGAGATCCAGTTGTGCACCGGGCAGTTCGGGCTGAGTGAAGTCGTCCAACTGTGCATCGCCCGGCTGATCGGTCAGCCATAGATCGACTTCCTGCGACCAGCGCTGACGCGTCTGCGCTTGCAGATCCGCCGGCAGCAACACGCTGACGCCGGCACGCCACGCGCCGAGCAGGGCGATGGCGAGGTCGGCGGCATCTTCCAGATGCACGGCCAGCCTTTTCACGCCTTGGCTTTGCAGACCCGCGGCGACGCTCAGGGCCTGCGCTCGCAGTTGCGTGTGATCGAGTGCCGGCGCCTGGCAGATCGCCCGTGCCGGCAGTGCCTTGAGCAACAGCTGCTCAAGTTTTATCCAATTCATGTACGGCCTCTTACCCGTTGTCGTATCAGCCATTCAATGGCAAACATCAGGCCGATCAATCCATAGGAGATCAGGCCGGTGTACAACATCCACCAATCCAGCGGCGCCCACAGGGTGAGGAGGGCGGCGCACAAACCGTTGCAGAAGAAAAACACGCTCCAGGCCAGCGTCACCTTGCGCGTGTAGCGAATGGCAACCTCCGGCAGCTCCGGCTCACGCAAGCGCGCCAGACGCTCGACCATCGGCGGGCCGAATTTCAAGCTTGCGCCGAACAGCACCAGCATGAATGCGCTGATCAGCACCGGGTACCAGCGCAGCAGCTGCGGGCTGTCGAACACCGCGAGCAGCAGGCAGAACACCATCGCCACGCACGCCATCCACAGGCTGCCGGGCTTGCGTTCGCCGGTCAGGGCTCGCGCCAGCCACAGGCTGCCCAGCAGCAGTGCAAATTGCCACGGGGCGAAATGCTCCATGCCGAAATACACCGCAAAGGGGTACAGCAGACCGGCCAGCAGCAGGCCCAGGCCGATCAGTCGGCTCATGCGGCCGGTTGAACCAGACGGAACACCGCCTCGACCACGTCACCGACGGTGCGCACCGATTTGAATTCTTCGGCGGCGATTTTCTTGCCGGTCTGGCGTTTGATGTGATCGATCAGGTCGACCGCATCGATGCTGTCGATTTCCAGATCCTGATACAGATTGGCGTCCATGCTTACGCGGGCCGGATCCAGTTCGAACAGCTCGACCAGGGCATCGCGCAGGGTGTTGAAAATATCGTCACGAGTTTGCATGGTCCGGTCTCAAGCTGCCTGTTTTGCCGTGACGAATGCCGCAAGGCTGGCCACGTTGGTGAAATGGTTGCGGGTGTCTTTGGCATCGGCGTCGATCTTGATGCCGTATTTTTTCTGGATCGCCAAGCCCAGTTCCAGCGCGTCCACGGAGTCCAGGCCGAGGCCTTCGCCGAACAATGTCTGCTCGTCGCCGATGTCCTCGGGGCTGATGTCTTCGAGGCCGAGGGCATCGATGATCAGCAGTTTGATGTCACGCACCAGGCTAGCGGTGTTCAGTTCGCTCATCTGCGGCGAGCTCCTTAATGAAATAGTCATGCAAATAATCGTTGAGCTTGCGCGAGGCCTGCGGTGCGGGGCCTTGCGCGGCGAAGGTCTGTGGGTCTATATCGGCCCCCACGCGAAAACTGAAGTGCACGCGGCGATGGGGGATGCGATACCACGGCTCGGCTTTGGTCAGGGTGGTCGGGCTGACCTTGATGATCACCGGGGTAACGATTTTCGCACCGCGCAGGGCAATTGCCGCCGCCCCCCGATGAAAGGCCGGCGCCTGCCCCGGCTGGGTGCGCGTACCTTCGGGGAAAATGATCAGGGTCTGGCCGTCCTGCAATGACTGCGCGGCCGCGTCGAGCATGTCCATGCTGCCGTCGTTGCTGATGTACTCGGTGCGGCGCAGCGGGCCACGGGTGAACGGGTTTTCCCAGAGGGTTTTTTTCACCACGCAATTGGCGTGGCGCACCAGACCGATGAGAAACACCACATCGATCAGCGACGGGTGGTTGGCAATGATCATCTGCCCCGGTCGGCCAAGGCGCTCGGCACCCTCGATGTCATAAGTGAGCACGCCGGTGCGGGCCATGAAACGCACGAAAAACCAGAACAACCGACTGACCGTACGCCGCGCGCGCAGGCGATGGACCAGCGCGTCACCGGGCAGGCAGCCGAGCAGCGGAAATACCAGAAGGCGCAGACACAGCCCGCCGAGCCCGAACAAGGCGAAGCTCGCAGCAGTGGCCAGCAGGCGCCAGTAGTAGGCGTCGCGGTGTTTGGCGGTCACGGGTTGCGATGCCAGGTCCATACACGATTTTTCCACGCATGTTGGCAGTCAGGTTGCTGGCCGAGCAGGGTTCGCAGCAGGTTGAGCGCGTGCGGCCAGTGCGCCTTTGACCGGGTTTCGGTGCTGCTGTTCAGGGTCAGCCGCCAGTCGGTACCGGGCGTGAGCAACAAGCCCAGCGCATAAGGGAACGGCACGTCATCGACCCACTGCGAATACGCCTCGGGCGGTTGCTCTTCGGTGATCACCAGCAGCACGGCCGGGGCGCCTTCATCAAGCAGTGCCGCTGCTTCGAGCATGCCGTGTTCGAGGCCGTCGCCAGCAGCGGCGAGGGCGGTCATTTCGCTGGTTTCACCGCGCATGATCGACCACAAACCGATGATCGCGTTGTGCACCGACAGGCTGAATTGGGTCGGCGACAAGGGCTGCTCGGTGGCCAGATCGCGGAGGATTTCGAATGTGCGTGGGGTTTCGCCGTGCCGCGAGACGAACACCAGCGGCAGGTTGTCCCGCCCGTCGGCCAGCGGCCAGCCAACGCTGAAGGCCATCCGCGCCAGCCTGCTGAGGCGGCGGCGCTGCATGGCCGGCAGAAACGACACATCGGGCGCGGCATCACTGCTCTGCAGCACGACCGGTTGTCGGCTCCAGGCCTGCCAGGCGTCCACGCTGTCGAGCCCCGGGGCCCACGCGCGCCATTGGGCGATGTTGAAGTTGATCACGGACATTCATCCCGCCCCTGCGGGCTTTCGTTGACGCGTTGAGTCGCCAGCGCCGCAGCAGGCTTGGCTTGGCGCAGGGCGCCGGGTGGCGCGCATTATCCCGGTGCGACGGGTGTGTAGCAAATGTTGGTTACATTTTGCCCAACAAAATGTACCGAGCGGTTCGCTGCATGGCTATCACTTGGCCATTATCCGGATTTGACGCGGCGTGTCTGTCAGGTGTCTCCGTAATGGCTGGCGGTTTTTTCCATGCCTGGGCGTCGATTTTTACACCTGACGACGTAGTCCATGTCCGTGAAGGTAGCGAAGCGCGGTCACCGCCAACTACACTCGGTCATTCTTTGATACACGGAGGTTTGGTCATGCGGCGCGTGGTGTTCAATCAGAAAGGTGGCGTGGGCAAATCCAGCATCGCCTGCAATCTGGCGGCGGTCAGCGCCAGCGAGGGTTATCGCACGTTGTTGGTCGACCTCGATGCCCAGGCCAATTCCACTCAGTATCTGACCGGGCTCACCGGCGACGATATCCCGATGGGTATCGCTGACTTCTTCAAACAGACCCTGTCCTCCGGGCCGTTCTCGAAAAAGAATCAGGCGGACATCTACGAAACGCCGTTCGACAACCTGCACATCATTACCGCCACCGCCGAGCTGGCCGACCTGCAGCCCAAGCTCGAGGCGAAACACAAGATCAACAAGCTGCGCAAGTTGCTGGACGAATTGTCCGAGGATTACGACCGGATCTATCTCGACACCCCGCCTGCACTGAATTTCTACGCGGTATCGGCGCTGATTGCCGCGGATCGAGTGTTGATCCCCTTTGACTGCGACAGCTTTTCACGTCAGGCCCTGTATGGACTGATCGCCGAGATCGAAGAGTTGAAGGATGACCACAACGAAGGATTGGAAGTCGAAGGCATCGTGGTCAATCAGTTTCAGGCGCGGGCCAGCCTGCCGCAGCAGATGCTCGACGAGTTGATCGCCGAAGGCTTGCCGGTACTGCCGGTGTACCTGAGCAGTTCGGTGCGCATGCGCGAGTCGCACCAGGCCAGCATGCCGCTGATCCACCTCGATCCACGGCACAAGCTCACGCAGCAGTTCGTTGAACTGCACAATCTGCTGGAAGGCCACTGATTCCCCGACTCACACGCAAATCCTGTGGGAGCGAGCCTGCTCGCGAAGAGGCCGGCACATTCAACATCGGCGCTGAATGATCGACCGCCTTCGCGAGCAGGCTCGCTCCCACAGGGGGATCTGTGCTGGATCAGATGCCTTGGCTACGCAGCCACGCCATCAACTGCGGCAATGGCAACGCACCGCTCTGTCGCGCCACTTCCCTGCCGTTTTTAAACAGAATCAGACTCGGAATCGAGCGAATCCCCAACTGCGCCGACAATTGCTGGTTCGCTTCGCTGTCGAGCTTGGCCAGCCGGCACTTGCCTGCCAGCTGCGCCGCAGCCTGTTCGAACACCGGCGCAAACGATTTGCACGGCCCGCACCAGTCCGCCCAGACATCCACCAGTAACGGCAGATCGCCCTTGATCTGACTGGCGTAATCGCCTTGCTTGAGTTCGAAAGGCTTGCTCAGCAGTACCGCAGATTTGCAGCGTCCGCACTTGGGTTGATCGGCGAGACGCTCGGCTGGAATGCGGTTGACGCCATTGCAGGAGGGGCAGGGGATGAGGAGTGGGGTGGTCATGATTGGTTCTCTGATAGGCAGTCTATAGAACTGATTTGGAGTCGATCTGCCAACTTATCAATGTCGCAACTGCTCACATTTTTCTCAAAACAGTTCCGGGATCGATGGCTAGTCTGAAGACCAATTCGGCGTTTTACGCTTGTCGTGAGGAGATCGCTTTGTCTTTATCCGCGTGCTACTTTTGTTGCACTAATTCAGGAATCGATGATTCCTATGCATCAAATCGGAGCGACATAATGTCCGTAACTTCCAAGATACGCCGCCAAGGTGGCGCTGCCGTCATTACGATTCCGCCCACGCTTTTAAAGTTGTTGCATCTGGAGGTTGGCGCACAGCTAGAGCTGAATGTGGTCGATGGCGAACTGATTGCTCGTCCAGCCGTAGCCGCTACGCGTAAGCGTTATAGTTTGTCAGAGCTACTCGAAGGCGCAGAAGAATTGCAGAAACTTAACGCCCAGACTAGCGAGACCCTTGAAGGTGATTCTGTCGGCCGGGAGCTGGGTTGATGGTGCGCCGACAGCCCCCTCAGCGGGGTGACGTTTACTGGATTGATCCAAACCCAGTGGCGGGGCGGGAGATGATGAACAGACATCGCTTTGTGGTGATCACGCCCAGAGAGATCAACGCATTGGGCGTGAGCATGACGGTGCCTGTTACTAGCGGTGGGAATTTCAGCCGGTATATGGGTTTGGCGGTCGCCATTACTGGCCACGAAACCAATGGTGTAGCGGTGTGTAATCAGGTTCGCAGTTTTGACATAGAACAACGGGTACGAGACGGCACGGCCAAATTCATCGAGCGACTGGATGACGTGACAATGTCTGACATCGTCGACCGTGTAATCAGTGCAATCGACCCGCTAAGCTGAAGCGCCTACGAAGAACAACTGATCTCCAAATGCTTTCCCCACTCCGGTGGCCGCTCGGCGTAACCCTCCATCCCCGGCTGCTCCTCAAACGGTTTGCTCAGCACCGCATGCAGTCGGCGTACCTCGGCATAATCCCCTTGTTCCGCCGCATCAATAGCCTTTTGCGCCAGATAATTGCGCAGGATGTACAGCGGATTGACTGCATGCATCCGTGCGCGGCGTTGTGCCTGATCGGCATTGCCGTCGCGGCCGACCCGGGCGACGTAGCGTTTGCCCCAGGCATCGAAACCTTTGATATCGACAAAATCGTCGCGCAGGCGGGCGATGGCCTGTTCGGCTGACTCTTCACCGAGGCGGCGGAAGAACAGCGTGTAGTCGACGCCGCTGTTCTGCATCAGTTGCAGCAGGTTTTCCAGCAGTTGCTGATCGTCGTCCTCGGCGGTGGTGAAGCCGAAGCGGCGGCGCATCAGGTCGAGGTAGTGCGCCTGGAACAGCGGCAGGTACAAGCCGAGGGTTTCGCGCAGGGCCTCGACGCTGATGAACGGCGTCAGCGCCTGGGCGAGCGCGCTGAGGTTCCACTGGCCCACCGGCACCTGATTGCTGAACGAGTAGCGACCCTGATCATCGGAGTGATTGCAGATGAAATGCGCGTCGAAGTCATCGAGGAAGGCGAACGGGCCGAAGTCGAAGGTGATGCCGAGGATCGACATGTTGTCGGTATTCATCACGCCGTGGCAGAAGCCGTAAGCCTGCCACTTGGCGATCAGTTCGGCGTTGCGCTCGACGATCTCGCGGAACATCGCCAGATACGGTTCCGGTTGCTCCAGGCACTCAGGGAAGTGCATCGCCAGCACATGCTCGCCAAGCTGTTTCTGCTGCTCGGGGCGTTTGGTGTAGTAGAAATATTCGAAGTGGCCGAAGCGGATATGGCTCGGCGCCAGACGCAGCACCATCGCCGCGCGTTCCTGCTTTTCCCGCCAGACCGGCGTGTCGGAGCCAATCACGCAGGCGGCCCGCGAAGATGGAATGTTCAGCGCAAACAGCGCCTCGGAGGCGAGAAACTCGCGAATCGATGAGCGCAGCACCGCGCGACCATCGCCCATGCGTGAAAACGGCGTCTGCCCGGCGCCTTTGAGGTGCAAGTCCCAATGCTCGCCAGCGTTGTTGTACACCTCACCCAGCAGCAGACCGCGCCCGTCACCCAGTTGCGGGGTATAACCGCCGAACTGATGCCCGGAATACACCATCGCCCGCGGCTCGGCATCGGCCCACAGCTTGTGGCCGCCAAACAGTTGCGCGAATTCTTCGGTGTCGGCGCTGGCCGCATCGAGATCAAGCAAGGCCAGAGCGGCCGGGCTGGCGACCACCAGACGCGGATTGTCGATCGGCTCGGGCAGCACGTGCGCGGAGAACGCGTCGCCCAGGCGGGCAAAGCGGTTGTCGAAAGTCAGTTCGTCGAGGGCTTTCACGGGCCGGCTCCAGCAGAATGTCCGAGCATTCTGCTGGGACCATGTCGGTTAGTCGAGTTTGCTCGGTGGCGGTTCCGGCAAAGGTTTCTGCCCGTCGACGATCGGCACGATGGTTTTGTTCTCGGGTTCCACAGGCACCATCTTGTATTCCTGACCGTGCAGGTTCTTCAGATAAACCTCCATCTGCCGGAACGAGATGTTGATGTGCTGCTTCTTGAACTCGCGATTGATGAAGCGGTTGACCTCATCCAGCACCGGGTTGCGGTCACCGAGATCGCGTACATGCATGCGCAGTTCGTGGTCGAGCGTGCTTTCGCCGAAGTTGAGGAAGTACACGTGTGGCTCAGGTTCTTTGAGCACGCGCGGGTTCTCCCGGGCCGCTTTGAGCAGCAGTTCCTTGACCAGGTCCAGATCCGAACCGTAATCGACGCCGAGTTTCAGCGTGACGCGGGTGATGGTGTCGGTCAGCGACCAGTTGATCAATTGCCCGGTGATGAACGTTTTGTTCGGGACAATGATGTCCTTGCGGTCGAAGTCGGTGATGGTCGTGGCGCGGATGCGGATCTTGCTCACCGTGCCCGACAGGTTGCCGATGGTGATGGTGTCACCGATCCGCACCGGGCGTTCGAAGAGGATCATGATGCCGGAGATGAAGTTGGCGAAGATCTCCTGCATACCGAAACCGAGGCCCACCGACAGCGCTGCCACCAGCCATTGCAACTTGTCCCAACTGACGCCGAGGGTCGACAGGGTGGTGACAAAACCAACGCCGGCAATCACGTAGGACAGCAGCGTCGTTGTCGCATAAGCGCTGCCCTGGGCCAGATTGAGTTTGGACAGCACGAACACTTCGAGCAGGCCGGGCAAGTTGCGCGCCAGAGCGAAGGTGATACCGATGATGATGAGCGCGCCGAGCATGTCGCCGATGCTGATCGGCACCATGCTCATGTTGGCGCCGGTGCCGCTGGTGTATTCGTAAAGGGTGATGTTGTCCAGATACGAGAACACCGAAATCAGGTCCGACCAGACCCAGTACAGCGCCGCAATGAAGCCGCCGAGCAGGGCCAGGCGGATCAGGCGCAGGGACTGTTCGTTGACCTTTTCGATATCCAGCGTCGGCTCTTCGATCACCGCTTCGCCGTCGCCGGCCTCTTTTGCCGCCTGCCGCTTGGCCAGCGCGCGCTGGTAAGCCAGACGCCGCGCGGCAACGCTCAGGCCACGCACGAAGGTCGCCTCGATCACCAGCCAGAACATCAGCAGATACAAGGTATTGATCAAGCGATCACTGAGTTTCAGTGCGGTGTAGTAGTAGCCGAAGCACACCGCGACAAACAGGGCGATCGGCAGCAGGGTGAACATCACCCCGACGGCTTTGCGGAACAGCGAGGCATTCTGGTGCGTCGGGCTGCTGATCAGCAGGCGACTGAGCAGCCATGCCATCAACGCATAGCAAGTCAGCACCACCGGCATGCCGAGCACGTCATCGGCCAGCGCCGCCGGTTGCAACTCGGCGACGGCCACCACGGCGACCAGCGCCATTACTACCAGGCCGAGTCGACGCACCCAGCCCTGAAGGAACTCGACCTGCGGCTTCTCCCAGCGGAAGTGCAATTCCGCCACGCCACCCGGCGCAAGAATCCGGTACGCGGTGTAGAACACCAGCCAGGCCTGGCCCATCTGCAACAGCGCCGCGCCCATGTTGGCGTTCTGCCCGCGCGCGTCAATCTGCAGGGCCAGACCGCACAGCGCCAGACCCAACGCCACCGGCATCGCCAACAGAATGTTGATCAGAATCGCCTGCGGCGTGTGCCACTGGCTATCGCGCTTGAAGTGGCCGATGTCCTGGTGAACCTTGTTGAGTCTTCCGTACAGCGCTTTGCGTCGCCACAACAGGGCGCCGATCAGCAGCGCCAATGGCAGAAACAGCAATGGCCGCTGGGTCAGGCCGTCAGTCAGTTCGCTCAGACTCGACGCCCAGGGCAGGGTGTTGACCTGTCGCTCGAGACGCTCGGGCACGCCGCGCATCCATTCCACGTCCAGCGGCTTGTTGCTGGGGATCCAGAACATCTGTTCGTCGAGGGTCGCGCGCAGGCTTTGCGCGGTGCTCAGCAATTGTTTCTGGTTGAGCTGCAGGGTGATCGATTCATTGAGCATCGCGCTCAATTCGCGGTTCAGGCGCTCGAGCAGATCAGCACGGGTGTTGGCCAGATCGAGCAGGCTTTTGCGCAGTTGCGGGGTGACCTGCTCTGGCGGCTGCGTGGCCAGCAGATTGTCGACATAGGTCGCCGGATTGCTCAACAGCTCCCGCTGCTGGCTGACATCGAACTGATACAGGCGAATATCGGCAATCTGGTCGGCGAGGTCGCGGTCGACCTTCAAGTGCGGCAGCGCCTGCTTCTGTTTGTAGAGAATTTTCGACAGCAGCAGGCTGCCCTTGAGCACGCTGATCTGTTCGTCCAGTGCCGAATCGCTCTGGGTCAGGGTGTCGAGTTGCTGTTTGGTCTGCAGGTTCTGCTGCGTGACTTCGTTGAGACGGTCGGTGCTCTTGAGCAAATAGTCGGAAAGCTTGAGATTGGTCGCGCTCTCGCTCGCCAGCAGGCTGCTGCCGCCGGCCTTCTGTGCTTCGATCGATTGCTGGGTAACGGTTTCCTGCGACTGCGCCAGACGCTTCTGGTTGATCAGGGTTTGCAGTTCCTGGATCTCGCGGTCGAGGCGATCGGATTTCTCCGAGAGCAAGTCATGCTGAGCGTTGCCCAGATCCTGCAACTGGGTGTTGCCTGCCAGTTCCTGGCGGCGCAATGGAATCAGTGCATTGAGTGCGGCCAGTTCGGCGTTCAACTGGTCGCGCTGTTCGGCGGTGACCGTTTTGCCCGTGTCCTTGCCGGATTTGAGGATGGTGTTGATCTGCTGGATGCGCGTCTGGCTGGCGGAAATCTCCGCCTGCGCACGCTCGGGGCGAGTCTGCGCGGTGATGATCAGACTGTTGGCTTCGGCCAGGGCTTTTTGCAGATCGCTTTGCTGGGTCGAGCGATCGGTGAGGATCTGCTCCAGTTGCTGGATCGACTCTTTCGGAAAACGTTGCGCTACCGGCACCGGTGCGGTGGCCTTGAGGCGGCTCAGTTCGCGGGTATTTTCAATCGTCTGCTTCGGCGCGTTGGCCAGCTGACGCTTGAGATCGATCAGCTTCTGCTCGTAATCACGCTGGTTGTTCAGTTGATTGAGGGTGTTCTGCAGGACGGTCTGCAGGGTCTTCTTGTCGGCGTCCGGCAGTTTGCTGTCAGCCAGCTTGTCGAGGCTGGCCTGCACGGCATCGCTGGACGGTGGTTCGGCAGCATGCAGCGGGCCGACGACAAGACTGAGGCCCAGCAGGGCCGCGGCGAAAAAGGAGCGCAGGGTAGGCATAGAGACCGGTCAAGCAAGTGAGAGTGGAAGCAGTTTAGAGGAAGAGTCCGGGGCCCGGGCGACTTCCTTCGGGGAATCTGACGCCCACTTTGCCGATCTTGTTCCCGTCCATGACCGCAACCGTCCAGTGGGTGTTGTTCCACTCCACCTGGTCACCGACGACGGGTGCACCACCGACTTTCTGGGCGATGAACGCGCCCAGGGTCATGTCCGGATCGATGCCTTCGGCCGGCAAGCCATACAGCGCTGCAACCGCTTTAAGCTGGGCATCTCCTTCGAGTACGAAGTCGCCGAAGAAGCGCAGATCGAGGCCACGTTGCGGCGCCTGGCTGAACAGTTTGCCGAGGGCCGACAAGTTGTGTTCATGGCCAATAACACACAGCAAATCATCGACTTCCAGCACCGTACTACCCGACGGATGGAGCAGTTGCTGGCCACGAAACAGCGCCGCGATGCGTGTGCCCTCGGGCATTTTCAGCTCGCGCAGCGGCGAACCGATGCACCATTTCTCCGCGCCGAGCTTGTAAACGAACAGTTCCCACTCGCTGGTGACGTGCACTTCCAGTGCCGCCCGGGATATCGGCGCGGGTTCTGGCGGAACGGTCACCTTGAGCAATTTGGCCACCCACGGCAGGCTCGTGCCTTGCACTAGCAGCGACACCAGTACGATGAAGAAGGCCAGGTTGAAATACAGCTGCGCTTGCGGCAGCCCGGCCATCAGCGGGAACACCGCGAGAATGATCGGCACCGCGCCGCGCAGGCCGACCCAGGAAATAAAGGCTTTTTCACGACCATGGAAAGCCTTGAACGGCAGCAGGCCGACCATCACCGACAGCGGCCGCGCGAACAGGATCATCCACAGCGCCAGACCGAGGGCGGGCAGGGCGATCGGCAGCAGATCGTGGGGCGTGACCAGCAGGCCCAGCACCAGGAACATGCCGATCTGCGCCAGCCAGGCCATGCCGTCGAGCATGTGCAGAATGCCGTGGCGGCTACGCACCGGGCGGTTGCCGATCACCAGACCGCACAGGTACACGGCGAGGAAACCACTGCCATGCAAGGCGTTGGTCAGCGCGAACACCACCAGACCGCCAGCGATGATCAGAATCGGATAGAGCCCGGCGGCGAGATTGATGCGATTGACCAGTTGCAGCATCACCCAGCCACCGCCCAGACCGATCACACCACCGATGCCGAACTCGCGGATCAGGTGGGTCAGCAGGCTCCAGTGCAGGCCGGTTTCGCCGCTGGCGAGCATGTCGATCAGGGTGACGGTGAGAAACACCGCCATCGGGTCGTTGCTGCCGGATTCGATTTCCAGACTGGCGCTGACCCGTTCGTTGAGGCCTTTACCGCCGAGCAGCGAGAACACCGCAGCGGCGTCGGTCGAACCGACGATGGCGCCGATCAGCAGGCCCTGAATCAGATTGAGGTCGAACAGCCACGCAGCGGCCATGCCGGTCAGCCCGGTGGTGATCAACACCCCGACCGTGGCCAGCGACAGCGCCGGCCATAACGCCACGCGGAAACTCGACACCCGCGTACGCAAGCCGCCGTCGAGCAGGATCACTGCCAGGGCGAGGTTGCCGACCAGATAGGCCGTCGGGTAGTTATCGAAAATGATCCCGCCACCATCGACCCCGGCCGCCATGCCGACCGCGAGAATGATGACCAGAATCGGAATGCCGAGACGTGAAGAAAGAGAACTGACAAGAATGCTTGCGCCTACCAGCAACGCGCCGATCAAGAACAGGCTGTTGATGGTCGTCGCATTCAAAGGCAGTACTCCAGAAGCGTAAAGACGGGGGCACAAACTGACCATGCAGTCTGCGTGCCAGCGATTCTAACCTGTTGAAATGTGATGCTGTCAAAAAGGTTTTCAGGGTGCATCAGGTTTTGCGGCAGGCGGAGGATTGCGGCCCTCACCCTAGCCCTCTCCCGGAGGGAGAGGGGACTGACCGAGGTGTTTGTGCAGGTTACACCGACTTGCAATATCGAGCCGAACTCAAAATCTGAAAGGCCCTCAATCTGCTCCCTTTCCCCCTCGCCCCCTTGGGGGAGAGGGCTGGGGTGAGGGGGGTAGCCTTTGATCTTAGAGGCTGAACCGCCCAACCATGTTGTTCAGATCCAGCGCCAGGCGCGACAGCTCATTGCTCGCCGCGCTGGTCTGATTGGCGCCGGTCGCCGACTGCACCGACAGATCGCGGATGTTGACAAGATTGCGATCGACTTCCCGCGCCACCTGCGCCTGCTCTTCGGCAGCGCTGGCGATGACCAGGTTGCGCTCGTTGATTTCGACGATGGCGCTGTTGATCGTGTCCAGCGACATCCCGGCGCCACGGGCGATGTTGAGCGTCGACTCGGCGCGCTCGGTGCTGTTGCGCATCGAATCCACGGCATGCTCGGTGCCGCTCTGGATGCTGCCGATCATCCGCTCGATTTCGCTGGTCGACTGCTGGGTGCGATGGGCCAGGGCGCGCACTTCGTCGGCCACTACGGCGAAACCACGACCGGCCTCACCGGCACGGGCCGCTTCGATCGCTGCGTTCAATGCCAGCAGGTTGGTCTGGTCGGCGAGGCCACGGATCACGTCGAGCACCTTGCCGATGTCGCGGGATTCATTGGCCAGGTCGCCGATCAGCGAAGCGGTGCTCTGCACATCGGCGCTCATGCGTTCGATGGCACTGACGGTTTCCTGCACCAGATCACGACCGTCGCCCGCCGAAGTGGTGGCGTTTTTCGAGGCTTCCGAAGTGCTGACCGCGTTGCGCGCGACTTCTTCGACGGCGCTGGTCATCTCGTTCACGGCAGTGGCCGCCTGCTCGATTTCGTTGTTCTGCTGGGTCAGGCCGCGAGCACTTTCATCGGTGACGCTGTTCAGCTCTTCTGCGGCAGACGCAAGCTGTGTGGCCGAACCGGAGATGCGCTGCAGGGTATCGCGCAGCTTCGATTGCATCTTCCCCATCGCCGCCAGCAAGCGCCCGGCTTCATCTTCGCCATCGACATGGATCGGCTGGGTCAGGTTGCCTTCGGCGATGGTTTCCGCCGCCTCCAGTGCCTTGGAAATCGGCTTGGTAATGCTCACGGTCAGCAACCAGGCGAACAGCAGGGTCAGGCCGCTGGCGATCACCAGCAAGGTCACCACCAGATTGAACGACATCGAATACTGATCCTTCGCGCCCTGGTCGGTTTCGGCGATCTGCTGGGTGTTGATCTCCAGCAAGCGCGCCAGCGCGGTATTCACCGCTTCCGAATTGCTCAGCAAATCGCTGTTGAGCATCTGCCGCAACTCGTCGATCTGATTGTTGCGCGACAGGGTTTTCATCCGCTCTTCGAGCTGACGGTACTGCGCCAGCAATTGCACGTACTGATCGTACGCCGCACGTTCCTGCGGGCCTTCGATCAGTGGCTCGTATGCGCGTTGCGCATCGGCGATCTGGCGATTGCGCAGGTCGAACAGTTCGATGGTTTTCTGCTGCACGTCGGGTTCGCGGTTGATCAGCAAACGATAGGAGAGCACGCGCAGGCGCAGGGTCAGTTGGGTGAATTCGTCCAGAGCCTTGATCGACGGCACGCTGGCGGTGGCGATGTCTTCGCCGGCCGCGCGGATCTTGCTCATCTGGTTCAGTGCAAACACGCCGAGGATCAACATCAGGCCGCCGATCAGGGCGAAACCGGTGAACGCCCGTGGGGCGATATTCATATTGCGAAGGGACATGGGCGGATACCGAAAAGGGCCGCATCCATGCGGGCTGAGACTGCTGTATGGGTGACTTATCGGTCATACGACTAAAGTCTTGAGGTGGTGTGCGTATTTGTCGCAGACAGGCTTGAGCGACGAAGTGCAGGAACCAGATCGACCAATCACAGTCTTTTAAACTCGCGAGAAGCTTCGCCACCCAGGAAAATCAAGGCCTTGCGCCAGGTTAACCCTGGCATCCGTGGTGACTTTTCTTTATCGTACGCGCCCTTTGAAAAACGCTTGGAAGATCAAAATGTTGGAAGCATCCCTCAGCCAATTGGAACAGCTCGTCAGCGACCTGGTGCAACAGAACCAGACCTTGCTGCAGACCAACCAGACCCTGTCCACGGAACTGGCCCAGGCCAAGGATGAAAACGAAAGCCTGCAACTGAACCTGATGGAGCAGGAAGAAAAACACGGCGCCACCGCCGCGCGTATCCAGGCGCTGGTTGATCGCGTCAATGCCGGTCCTGTCAGCGCATGAACCACGGCACAGCAGGGGTAAAAGTCATCTCCATTCTCGGCGAGGACTATTCGATCAAGGCACCGGCCGGGGAAGAACAGACCCTGCTGGACGCGGCGATGATGCTCAAGGCAGCGCTGGAAGACACCAAGCGCAAATACCCGACGCTGATCGGCGACCGTTTGCTGGTGCTGGCGGCGATGAATCTGTGCTCGCAGCAGATCGAAATGAAGAAACAGCACCAGGAAGAACTCGACCGTTATCAAGAGCAAGTCAGCGCCACGGTCGACACCATTGCCAAGACGATCAGTCAGGGTTGACTCGCTTTTCGCAGCGCCTCGGTACATTGAGGCGCTGAACATGCTGAGGTCTTGTTGCTATGAGGCTTGGAGTATTGGCTGCCAGTAGACTTTTGTTGTCCATTCTCCATCGGATTGCTTGATGAACTCTGAGTGGGAAACTCTATAGGTAGTATTTTCGATCGTCACTTCATCACCCTTGGAAAGCAGGTAGATATATTCTGCCGACGGAATTGGCTGAACTGTGCTGTACGTCGTGCCTGCGAGGGTGGTGATCGTAATTTTGTAATGGATTACCGGGAAAACCATGACCTCGGTGAAGTGCCTGCGAATAATCATCGATTGAGAAGTCGAGCTCCCGACAAAGTCGCCAATGAGCGCCGATTTAACAAACGTATCGTTGTCAGCCATTGCCTGAACAAAATTCTCTCGTGGACCGGTGTCAGTCATGTTCTTTCTCCTGCGATGGACGGCTTGGATCTGCGACGCGGATGCTTGTCACAGACGTGAAACCGCGAATCTAAGCCACCCGATGCAAGTTGTAACCTGTCAGACTTGACAGTGAATCCCTCGATATAACGGCCAGCTTCTTGCTTGTAAGGATACGGCTGTACCGAAGGTTGTGTTTTATTCTGATGCTCTTTGTATACAATCGGCACGGCTGTTGCAGTGGTTCAGGCTCTTATTCTTCGGGGGTGCTCCATGCAGTGGTGGCGACGCAGTATTCAGTGGCAGTTGATTCTCGGCATGGGCGCGGCCCTGCTGATCAGCATCGTGATTGTGGTTGGCATTTATACCCTGGTGGTCAACCGCCTCGCCCAGAGCTATCTGGTCGAACAGGCGCTGCCGTCGAGCATTGAAGCGACGCGCAACGATATCGAACGCATCCTCGTCCAGCCACTCACCGCCGCCAAGGACATCGCCAGCAACAGCATGGTGCGTGACTGGCTGGCATCCGGCGAAGACAGCCGCAAAACCGCGCTTTTCGCGCAATATCTGGAAGGCATCCGCGCTGAACACAAAGCCTTTACCGCGTTGATCATCGGCACCGAATCCAATCATTACATCACCGAAAAAGGCCTCGATCGCACCCTCAGTCGCGCGAAACCGGCCGACGCCTGGTTCTATTCCTTTCTCGACAGCAATCAGCCGCGCACGCTGAACATCGACAACGACGGCGCCACGGGCGAGCTGGCCTTGTTCATCGATCTGAAGGTCGAGCAGGCCGGCAAAGTCGTCGGTGTCGCCGGGCTGGGGCTGAGCATGAAAGAGCTGTCGGAGCTGATTCACAACTTCAGTTTCGGCGAGCGCGGCAAGGTCTATCTCGTGCGTTCCGATGGTTTGATTCAGGTCCATCCTGAAGCGCAGTTCAGCGGCAAACGCACCTTGACCGAGCAGATCGGCGCCAACGCGGCGCAAGCGCTGATGGGGCACAAGGACGCGGTCAACAGCAGCTTCCAGCGCGACGGTGAAGACTTCCTCGCCTTCAGCCTGCCGCTGCGCGATCTCGGCTGGACCCTGGTGGCCGAAGTGCCGCAGTCGCAGATCTACGCCGAAGCACGGAAAGCGATGTGGATGAGCGGCGGCATCGGTCTGGTGGTGGCGCTGGTCTGCCTGGCGTTGGTGGTGTGGCTGGCGCAGGGGCTGGTGCGACCGATTCGACAAGTAACACGAGCGCTGGTGGCCATCGGTAGCGGTGGTGGAGATTTGACTCACCGGTTAGATTCCAGTCGTGCCGATGAGCTCGGCGACCTCGCGCGCGGCTTCAATCGTTTCCTCGACAGCCAGCGCGCGATGATCGGCGAAGTGCTGACCACCAGCGAGCGCCTGCGCACAGCCGTGGGGCAAGTGGCGAAGGTGGTGGACAACACCGCCGAGCGTTCCGGCCGGCAGCAGGAAATGACCGACATGGTAGCCACCGCCGTCCACGAAATGGGCCTGACCGTGCAGGAAATCGCGCAGAACGCTGGCAACGCCGCGCTTGCCTCGCAAACCGCGCGCGATGAGGCGTTGCAGGCACGGGAAGTGGTTGGTGGCTCGATCCGTCATATCGAGAGCATGTCCGATGAGATCGGCGTGGCGGCAGGGGCGGTGGGTGAGCTGGCGCAGCAAGTGGCGTCGATTGATTCGGTGCTGGCGGTGATTCGTGGCGTTTCCGAACAGACCAATCTGCTGGCACTCAACGCCGCCATCGAAGCCGCCCGCGCTGGCGACATGGGCCGCGGCTTCGCGGTGGTCGCCGATGAAGTGCGCACCCTCGCGCGCAGGACCCAGGCCTCGACCGACGAAATTCAACTGATGATTGGCAGCCTCAAGCAAGGCGCGGAAAACGCCGTGTCATCGATGCGCACCGGCCAGGCCGCGACCGGCACCGGGGTTGAATCGAGCCAGCGGACCGGCGCGTCGCTGACGGCGATCACCGGCCAGGTCGAGCGCATCAGCGATATGAACCATCAGGTGGCGACGGCAACCGAAGAGCAGTCCGCGGTGACTGAAGAGATCAACCGCAACGTGCAGGGGATTTCCGATCTGGCGCGGGCGACGGCGGGGGAGGTTCGTGCGTGTCGTGAGGATTGTCAGATGTTGCAGCGGCTGGCGGATGATCTGGCGCGGCAGATGGGTGGGTTCAAACTGAGTTGAGTATCAGACCTGAAAAGCCCCTCACCCTAGCCCTCTCCCGGAGGGAGAGGGGACTGACCGAGGCGTCTATCGCTATACGTCGACCTGAAAACACCAGTCGATTATGGATCCGGCAAGGCCCTTTCAGGTCGGCGTACTTCTTGAATATCCCCCATTCGGCCCCCTCTCCCTCCGGGAGAGGGCTGGGGTGAGGGTAGCGTTTCAGAACCACGCATCCCGCATCCCCAGACACGTATCATCCCGCGCCTCCAGCAAGTCCAGCTCATGCTGGCAACCTGGCACTTCCCATGTCAGGAAATACCGCGCCGCCTGCAACTTGCCCTTATAGAAGTCGACATCTGCAGCATTCCCTTTGGCCAGGCCTTCCTCGGCGCGGATCGCCTGCTCCAGCCAGCGCCAGCCGATCACTGCGTGGCCGAACACTTTCAGGTACAGCGCCGAGTTCGCCAGGCTGCTGTTGACCTTGCCTTGGGCCAGATCGGTGAGCAGGCCGATGGTCACGGTTTGCAGGCGGGCAACGAGTTTTTCCAGCGGTTCGCGCAGGGTGGTCAACGAATCGTATGCAGTGGCACGTTCGGCCGTGTTGGCGATCAATCGAATCAGCTGCTTGAGACCGGCGCCACCGTTCTGCGCCAGTTTGCGCCCGAGCAAATCCAGCGACTGGATGCCGTGGGTGCCTTCGTGGATCGGATTCAAGCGGTTGTCGCGATAGTACTGCTCCACCGGGTACTCACGGGTGTAGCCGTGGCCGCCAAGAATCTGGATCGCCAGTTCGTTGGCCTTCAGGCAAAACTCCGAAGGCCAGGATTTGACGATCGGTGTCAGCAAGTCCAACAGTTCATGAGCCTGTTTGCGTTCGGCTTCGGTTTCCAGCGTGGTGGTGTCATCGAACAACCGCGCGGCATACAGGCCGAGGTCAAATGCCCCTTCGACGTAGGATTTCTGCGTCAGCAGCATGCGTCTGACGTCCGCGTGCTGAATGATCGCCACCGGCGCCGTGGTCGGATCCTTGCTGTCCGGCACCCGACCCTGCGGCCGCTCACGCGCATATTCCAGTGAATACAGGTAACCGGCATAACCGAGCATGACCGCGCCCATGCCGACGCCGATCCGCGCTTCGTTCATCATCTGGAACATGTAGCTCAAACCATGGTGCGGTTTGCCCACCAGATAGCCGACACACTCGCCGTTATCGCCGAAGTTCAGCGCCGTCGATGTGGTGCCGCGCCAGCCCATCTTGTGGAACAAGCCGGCGAGCAGCACGTCGTTGCGCTGGCCGAGGCTGCCGTCGTCGTTGACCAGAAACTTCGGCACGATAAACAGCGAAATACCTTTCACCCCCGGCGGTGCGTCCGGCAGTTTGGCGAGCACCATGTGTACGATGTTTTCCGACAGCGGATGATCGCCGCCGGAAATGAAGATCTTGTTGCCCTTCAGGCGATAGGTGCCGTCGGACGCAGGCTCGGCGCGGGTACGAATGTCCGACAGCGATGAACCGGCATGGGGCTCGGTCAGGGCCATGGTGCCGAAGAAACGTCCGTCGATCATCGGTTGCAGGAAGCGCTGTTTCTGCTCTTCGCTGCCAAAGCTCTCGATCAGGTTGGCCGCGCCCATGGTCAGGAACGGGTAGGACGTCGAAGCTGCGTTGGCGGACTGGAAATGCGCGAAGCAGGCTTGCGACAGCAGGGTCGGCAATTGCATACCGCCGGCGTCGAAACTTCGCGCTGCGTTAAGGAATCCGGCCTCAAGGAAGGCATCCACCGCCGGTTTCACTTCAGGAATCAGGATCGCCTTACCATCCTCGTAGCGCGGCTCGTTCTCGTCGCCCTTGCGGTTGTGCGGCGCAAAGTACTTCTCGGCGATGTTGCGCGCGGTGCCGATGGCGGCGTCGAAGGTTTCGCGGTTGTGCTCGGCAAAGCGCTCACGCCGGGTCAGGCCCTCGGCATCAAGGACTTCATACAGCTCGAAAGCCAGATTGCGGGAACTGAGCAGCGTCTCGGACATGGCGGCCTACCTGGAAATTGGGGGTGGACCGAGTCTAAGGCGGTGGAATAGAGGCTGGATAGGATGATTGATGAGAGTGATGCAGAAGCAAAAGATCGCAGCCTTCGGCAGCTCCTACATTTGGAATGCGTTTCCCTGTAGGAGCTGCCGAAGGCTGCGATCTTTTGATCTTCTGTGGAAGCGAGCCTGCTCGCGAAAGCGGTGGGTCAGGCAACATTGATGTCGACTGAAACGCCGTCTTCGCGAGCAGGCTCGCTCCCACAGAGTATTGCGTACCAGGCGACCATTGCGGTCGCCTGGATTTACAGCGGTTTAACCGATCGTCATCAAGCTGGCGTTACCCCCCGCCGCAGCGGTGTTCACGCTCAATGCCCGCTCGATCACCAGGCGCTCCAGGGCAATGTTGGTCTCGCCTTGGGACAGTCCCTGAACGCCAACGATCGCGCCGCCACGCTGGGCGATCTGCTGGCAGACGCCGCGCAACTGGTCGGAGTGGCCGTGATGCAGCACGGCATCGAACACCACTTCGTCCTTGTTCCAGTCGGCAACGCGTTTGATCCGCGCCTGGACTTCCTTCGGCAGACGGGCGAGCAACGCCTTGGTCAGCTCGGTTTCCGGCCACACCGCCGAACCGCCAACCGCCAGCACCGCCGCCAGTTGCGTCAGCAGATCACCTTCAACTTCCGCCAGGCACAGCACGTGTTCGCGCGGCAGAATGGCGTAGCTGTTTTTCTCGCCGGTCGGGCCAGCCAGCACGCGGGTGATGCCGCTCTGCGATTGTGCTGCGTATTGCACGCACAGGGTGCTCAGATCGGCGAACTTGTTGTTGTCGGCCCAGGCTTTCAGAGCGTTCAACGATTGGCTCATGGCATCGCGCAAGCGCACGTCCGGGGCGACGATGGCGTCACCGCGAGCGAAGGATTGCTCGATGGCGTCGCTAGGACGCGTCGACAGCAAACGGTACAGATACAGCGGGCCGCCGGCTTTCGGGCCAGTACCCGACAGGCCTTCGCCGCCGAATGGCTGCACGCCGACCACGGCACCGACGATGTTGCGGTTGACGTAGACGTTACCGGCGTTGACGTTGTCGATCACCTTGGCGATGGTCTCGTCGATGCGCGTGTGCACGCCCAGCGTCAGGCCATAACCGGAGGCGTTGATCTGGCCGATCAGTTGATCCAGCTCTTTGCGCTTGTAGCGCACCACGTGCAGTACCGGGCCGAAGATTTCGCGTTGCAGTTCGTCGAAGCTTTCCAGCTCGATCAGGGTCGGCATGACGAAGGTGCCGCGCTTGATCTCTTCGCTGTCGGCAATCGCCACCTGGTAAACATTGCGACCCTTATCGCGCATACCCTGGATATGCTTGTCGATACCGGCCTTGGCTTCGGCGTCGATCACCGGGCCGATGTCCACGGACAGACGCTCGGGGTTGCCGAGACGGCTTTCGGCCATGGCACCCTTGAGCATTTCGATGACGCGATCGGCGGAATCTTCCTGCAGGCACAGCACGCGCAACGCCGAGCAGCGCTGACCGGCGCTGTCGAAGGCCGACGACACTACGTCGATCACGACTTGTTCAGTCAAAGCCGAGGAATCGACGATCATCGCGTTCTGGCCACCGGTTTCGGCGATCAGCGGAATCGGACGGCCCTGGCTGTCGAGACGGCCAGCGATGTTGCGTTGCAGCAAGCGCGCGACTTCGGTGGAACCGGTGAACATCACGCCTTTGACGCGCTCGTCACCGACCAGACCGGCGCCGACGGTTTCACCGCGCCCCGGCAGCAGTTGCAGCACGCCTTCCGGGATGCCGGCTTCGAGCATCAGGCGCACAGCCTGAGCCGCTACCAGCGGAGTCTGCTCGGCCGGTTTGGCCAGTACCGGATTACCGGCAGCCAATGCCGCAGCGACCTGGCCGCTGAAGATTGCCAGCGGGAAGTTCCACGGGCTGATGCACACCACCGGGCCCAGTGGGCGGTGGGCGTCGTTGCTGAAATCGTTGCGCGCCTGCACTGCGTAATAACGCAGGAAGTCGACGGCTTCGCGGACTTCGGCGATGGCGTTGGCGTAGGTCTTGCCGGCTTCGCGAGCCAACAGGCCCATCAGCGGCTGGATCTCGCCTTCCATCAAGTCAGCGGCACGTTCCAGGATCGCAGCACGTTCGGCCGGCGGGGTGGCCTGCCAGATCGGCGCGGCGTTCAGCGCGCATTGAATGGCGCTGTCGACATCTTCAACGGTAGCTTCTTGAACATGACCGACCACATCGCGGTGATCGGACGGGTTCAGCACGGCGACCGGCGTTTCGTTGCTGGACGCGCAACCGAGCATCGGCGCGGCTTTCCAGTCGTTGTGCGCGGTGGCGAGCAGGGCGCAGGACAGCGAGGCCAGACGATGTTCGTTGGCCATGTCGATGCCGCTGGAGTTGGCACGCTCGGCACCGTACAGGTCACGCGGCAGCGGAATGCGCGGGTGCGGCAGGCCGAAACCGCCTTCGACGGTGGCCATCTGCTCGATCTGTGCCACCGGATCGGCCACCAGTTCCTGAATCGAAATCGACTGGTCGGCGATACGGTTGACGAACGAGGTGTTGGCGCCGTTTTCCAGCAGACGACGCACGAGGTACGCCAGCAGGGTTTCGTGGGTGCCGACCGGTGCGTACACGCGGCACGGACGGTTCAGCTTGCCCTCGGAAACCTTGCCTACAACCTGTTCGTAGAGCGGTTCGCCCATGCCGTGCAGGCACTGGAACTCGTACTGGCCCGGGTAATAGTTCTGACCGGCGATGTGGTAGATCGCCGACAGGGTGTGGGCGTTGTGGGTGGCGAATTGCGGGTAGATGACTTCCGGCACCGACAGCAGTTTGCGTGCGCAAGCAATGTAGGAAACGTCGGTGTACACCTTGCGGGTGTAGACCGGATAGCCTTCCAGGCCTTCAACCTGGGCGCGCTTGATTTCGCTGTCCCAGTACGCGCCTTTTACCAGGCGGATCATCAGGCGATGGCGGCTGCGGCGGGCCAGATCGATCACGTAGTCGATCACGTACGGGCAACGCTTCTGGTAAGCCTGGATGACGAAACCGATGCCGTTCCAGCCAGTCAGCTGCGGCTCGAAGCACAGGCGCTCAAGCAGATCCAACGACAGCTCGAGGCGGTCGGCTTCTTCGGCGTCGATGTTCAGGCCGATGTCGTATTGCTTGGCCAGCAGGGTCAGCGACAGCAGGCGCGGATACAGCTCGTCCATCACGCGCTCGTACTGCGCACGGCTGTAGCGCGGGTGCAGCGCCGAGAGCTTGATGGAGATGCCCGGGCCTTCATAAATCCCACGGCCGTGGGACGCTTTGCCGATCGAGTGGATCGCCTGTTCGTACGAGGCCAGGTATTTCTGTGCGTCGACTTCGGTGAGTGCCGCTTCACCGAGCATGTCGTAGGAATAGCGGAAGCCTTTGGCTTCGAACTTGCTCGCATTGGCCAGTGCTTCGGCGATGGTTTCGCCGGTAACGAACTGCTCGCCCATCAGGCGCATGGCCATGTCGACGCCCTTGCGGATCATCGGCTCGCCGCTCTTGCCGATGATGCGGCTCAGCGACGAGGTCAGGCCGGCTTCGTTGTGGGTGGAGACCAGTTTGCCAGTCAGCAGCAGACCCCAGGTCGCAGCGTTGACGAACAGCGAAGGGCTGTTGCCCAGGTGCGGATGCCAGTTGCCGGTGCTGATCTTGTCGCGGATCAGCGCATCGCGGGTGCCTTTGTCCGGGATGCGCAGCAGCGCTTCGGCCAGGCACATCAGAGCCACGCCTTCCTGGGACGACAAGGAGAATTCCTGCAACAGACCCTGAACAATACCGGCACGACCGCCGGCACTTTTCTGGTTACGCAGTTTTTCGGCGATGGTCGCCGCGAGCTTGTTGGTGGCTTCGGCCATCGGTGCCGGCAGGCGTGCCTGCTCGATCAGCATTGGCACCACTTCCGGCTCAGGGCGGCGGTAAGCAGCGGTGATCGAAGCGCGCAGCACCGATTGCGGGAGGATGCTTTCAGCGAATTCGAGGAAGCATTGGTGAGCGTGATCGGTCTGCACTTCGCCTGCGTCATCGGCGTCTTTGGCGGTCAAACCGTTCAACTCGGTCAGGGTTGCACCACCCTCGAGTTTTTCCAGGTAATTGAAAATTGCCTGCTTGATCAGCCAGTGCGGCGTGCGATCAATCGAGGTTGCGGCAGCCTTCAGGCGCTCGCGGGTCGGGTCATCGAGTTTGACCCCAAGGGTGGTGGTAGCCATATTTTTATCCTCATGGTTGCCACAGTTGCGTGGCATCAGCTGGCCGCAAGATTAGCCGTGCGCTGAATGAGGTGCAACCGGGTGCAACCCTTTTTTTGCCGGAATAATACGCAGCTCGTCAGGAAATAATTTCTGGTACGAAAGTGCTGCTCCTGCTTGGTGCTTTTGCTTCTAGCAAAGAGGCGTGACTGCCACAAAAGGGAGCAAAAACGGGGTGATCGTCGATTAATCCGACTGGGTGCAACTAATTCTCGCGAAACTGGTTGCACCTTATTTGCTTTGTTGCATAGCATTCGCCGCCAAGGTGCAACCGGGAATAACCCGGTGTACCGGCTGATGGCTTTCCTGGGGAAACATCAGTCTTAAATGCGCGGGATCCCGGATCGTCTGCCAAACGTCGTCGTTTGCGAGCGGTTCACTACCGCCGCTACATAAAAACAAAGCCAGGGCGTAACTCAATGAGCGTAAGCAATCCAACCCTGATCACATTCGTGATCTACATCGCAGCAATGGTGCTGATCGGCTTGATGGCCTATCGCTCCACCAACAACCTTTCTGACTATATTCTCGGTGGTCGCAGCCTCGGCAGCGTCGTCACCGCGCTGTCTGCCGGTGCCTCCGACATGAGCGGCTGGTTGCTGATGGGCCTGCCGGGCGCCATCTACATGTCCGGTCTGTCTGAAAGCTGGATCGCCATCGGCCTGATCGTCGGTGCCTACCTGAACTGGCTGTTCGTCGCCGGCCGTCTGCGGGTGCAGACCGAGCACAACGGCGATGCACTGACTCTGCCGGACTACTTCTCCAGCCGTTTCGAAGATAAAAGCGGCTTGCTGCGGATTATCTCGGCGGTGGTGATTCTGGTGTTCTTCACCATCTACTGCGCCTCCGGCATCGTCGCCGGTGCGCGTCTGTTCGAAAGCACCTTTGGCATGTCCTACGAGACGGCGCTGTGGGCCGGTGCTGCGGCGACCATTGCTTACACCTTCGTCGGCGGTTTTCTCGCGGTGAGCTGGACCGACACCGTACAAGCGACCCTGATGATCTTCGCGCTGATCCTTACGCCGATCATCGTCCTGCTGGCCACCGGCGGCGTCGACACCACGTTCCTGGCCATCGAAGCGCAGGATCCGAGCAACTTCGACATGCTCAAAGGCACCACCTTCATTGGCATCATCTCGCTGATGGGTTGGGGTCTGGGCTACTTCGGCCAGCCGCACATCCTCGCGCGTTTCATGGCGGCGGATTCGGTGAAGTCGATCGCCAAGGCGCGTCGCATTTCCATGGCCTGGATGATCCTGTGCCTGGGCGGCACCGTGGCGGTGGGCTTCTTCGGTATCGCTTACTTCTCGGCGCACCCGGAAGTGGCCGGTCCGGTCACCGAGAACCCGGAGCGCGTGTTCATCGAACTGGCGAAAATCCTCTTCAACCCATGGGTTGCCGGTGTGCTGCTGTCGGCCATTCTGGCTGCGGTAATGAGCACCCTGAGCTGCCAGTTGCTGGTGTGCTCAAGCGCCCTGACCGAAGACTTCTACAAGACCTTTCTGCGCAAGTCCGCCTCCCAGCTTGAGCTGGTCTGGGTCGGTCGTGCCATGGTGCTGCTGGTAGCCTTGATTGCCATCGCGATGGCTGCCAACCCGGAAAACCGCGTACTGGGTCTGGTGTCCTACGCCTGGGCCGGTTTCGGTGCTGCGTTCGGTCCGGTGGTGCTGATCTCGGTCGTCTGGAAAGACATGACCCGCAACGGCGCACTGGCCGGTATTCTGGTCGGCGCAATCACCGTGGTGGTCTGGAAGCATTTCGAACTGCTGGGTCTGTACGAAATCATTCCTGGCTTCATCTTCGCCAGCCTGGCCATCTACTTTGTCAGCAAGGCGGGTGAACCGACTCGCGGCATGGTTGAGCGCTTCGAGGCAGCGGAAAAAGATTTCCATCTGAACAAGTGATGGACTGAGCTGCGGCTCACATGAAAACGGCCCGTTTCCTACCGGAGGCGGGCCGTTTTTTATGGCCTGTGATTTCTCGAATCCTGTGGAAATCCATTGTGGGAGCGAGCCTGCTCGCGAATGCGATTGATCATTCAATGAATGTATCGACTGACATGCCGCTTTCGCGAGCAGGCTCGCTCCCACAGGGTGGGTGGCAGGTTTGATTGAATTGTCTGTAGTCGAACGGCCGAATTAACAAGGTCCTTTCAGCAAACCACGTAGGGCAAATCTGAATTTCCCGTCACCTGCTCATCACCCCTTGCCCCTCATGCAGAATCGCCCGCCCTCACACTGCAGAGAGACATCGGATGTTCGCGCCTGCCAATCAACCGCGTTTCACGTTGACCCTCGAAGGCGCCCGGCACGACCTCAAGGTCCTTGAGTTCACGGGCAGGGAAGCCATCAGCCAACCCTTTCGCTTCGAGCTGGAACTGGTCAGCGAGCGGCCGGACCTGGATCTGGAAAGCCTGCTGCATGGTCAGGCGTTTCTGAGTTTCGATGCTCAGGGTTGCGGTATTCATGGTCAGATTTATCAGGTCGGGCAGGGCGATTCCGGGAAACGTCTGACACGCTATCACCTCAGCCTTGTCCCGCGTCTGACGTATCTGGGGCATCGCATCAACCAGCGGATTTTTCAGCATCAGAACGTGCCGCAAATTGTCACGCAGATCCTCAAGGACCATTCGATCCTGCGCGATGCCTTTGAATTTCGCCTGGGCAGCGAATACCCGGAGCGCGAATACTGCGTGCAATACGCCGAAAGCGATCTGGCCTTCATCCAGCGTCTGTGTGCCGAAGTCGGCATTCATTACCACTTTCAACACAGCCCCGAAGGCCATTTGCTGGTATTCGGCGACGACCAGACCGTGTTCCCCAAGCTGCCCGAGCCGACGCTGTATCTGCCGGGCAGCGGCATGTCGGCGGGCGCGCCGGCGATTCAGCGTTTCAATGTGCGCGTGGAAACCCGCACCAGCGTCGTCACCCGGCGCGACTACAACTTCGAAAAACCACGCCTGTCGCTGGAAAGTCGCAGTGACGGCGAGCAGCGTCCAGTGCTGGAGGACTATCACTTTCCCGGTCAATTCAATGATCGCGAAACCGGCAAAGGCCTGACGCGCCGCGCGCTTGAACGTCATGTCGCCGATTACCGTCAAGCCGAAGGCACCAGCGACGAATCCTCGCTGGTCTGCGGACATTTCCTGCAACTCACCGAGCATCCGCGCAGCGACTGGAATGATCTGTGGTTACTCACCTGTATCGAGCATCGCGGCCGCCAGCCGCAGGTACTGGAGGAGTCGGTGACCAGCGATGGCGAATCCTTTCAGGGTTATCGCAATACTTTCGTTGCCACGCCGTGGGACGTGGTCTTTCGTCCGGCACTGTGCCTGGAAAAACCGCGCATGTCGGGCTACCAACCTGCCGTGGTCACCGGCCCGAAAGATCTGGAAATCCATTGCGATGAATACGGCCGGGTCAAGGTGCAACTGGCCTGGGACCGCGATGGCGAACTCAACGAGTACTCCAGTTGCTGGCTGCGCGTTGCGACCGGTTGGGCTCACGATCACTACGGCAGCGTGTTGATTCCGCGCGTCGGCATGGAAGTTTTGGTCGGCTTCATTGATGGCGATGCCGACAAGCCGCTGGTCATGGGTTGCCTGCCGAATGCGGCGACCCCGGTGCCGCTGGATCTGCCGGCAGACAAGACCCGCAGTATCTTCCGCAGCCAGAGCAGTCCCGGCGGTGGCGGTTATAACGAACTGCGCATCGAGGACAAAAAGGGCGCCGAGGAAATCTACCTGCGTGCCCAGCGCAACTGGACCCAGCATGTGCTCAACGACCAGCAGCTGCAGGTCGATAATCAGCGCAGTGTGGTGGTCACCGGCACCGCCCGCCATGAACTCAAGGCCGACGAGCAACGCATCACCCACGGCCAGCGCCAGACCGAAGTCAGGCAGGATGATCATTTGTCCGTGCTCGGCGACCGGCAGGTGCGGGTGAACAGCCAGGCCACCAGCGCCTCGGCGCAGATCCATATCAGCGCAGGCCAGCAAGTGGTCATTGATGGCGGCGCGAGCGCGACGATTCAGGCCGGGGGACAGTGGATCAACATTGGTCCCGGCGGAATTTTCAGCAGCGTGCCAATTGTTGTGGGCGGCGCGCCGATGGCGGCGACCAGCGCTGCGCCGGTGGTGCCGGGATTGCCGGAGAAACTGGCCGCTGCGCCGGCGGCGATTCTCACCGCCGCACAGATCATGAGTCTCAAAGGTGATGCGCCATTCTGCGAGGAGTGTGAGCGTTGTAAGGATGGTGTTTGTGCAGCGTGAGGAATTGACGCCCGAACAATGGCTGGCGCGGCAGCCGCTGCATGCGTCGGAACAACTGTTCGCCATTTTCAGCCGCGCCAGCGACGCCGATGCCTTCAAAGCCTGGCAGGGCACGGCGAATCCGGTCTGGGCCGAAACCATTTATGCCGAGTGGGACGCGGTGATGCCCTACGTGGGAATTGTCGCTGCAGACAGTGAGTTTTTACGTTGGGTGGCGGAAACAGAATCCCGGGATTGGGGATGGTTGGCGGTGTCTTCGGCAGATCTGGACGTGCTGGTCGAACATTTCCGCAGCCTGACTCAAGTGCTGATGCCGGACGGTAAAACCGTTTTTTTCCGCTTTTGGGATGGTCGGTTTCTGCTGCCTCTTTTGCACTCTGACGAGGTCAATTCCGCGCAATTGCTGCCAGTCGTTTCACGAGCCTTGATCAATGGCCAAGCCATTGAAATCGGGGGCCGTGCGCTGGTTTCGGGGCGAGTCTTTCCGTGGTGGAGCGTGCCGCAATCGCTGTTGGCGCAGACTGATGCAAGCGTACGCATCGCCAATGCTCTGCAATGGCTGAGCGAGGAGCAACCGGCCATATTCGAGGCGTTTCCCGAGACGGTCCTGCGTTGCAAGGTCGGGCAGTTTTTCAAATTATCGATGTCGGAAGATTCGTCACGATCGGCGCTTCTGGAGTTTTTGCTGGCAGAGGCAGAGTGAAGTTTCGGGGCAAACGCTTCGGACGTTTCCTTCGAATCGCGGCGGTTTTCATGAACTGGTGCGTGGTGGGTTGCAGGGATAGTCTTTTCGTTGTCACCGCGAGAGTGGTGGCAGGGTGAAGGATTCCCGCATTCATGACGTTACAGTTCGTTGGCTTTTTGCGGCACTTGGTTCAAGTCCGTAAGATCGTTCGCGGCGGCTGTGCGTGGGGCACGCTTCGGCGTGGCCGAGGTCCATGATTGCTCGGTTCCTACTCCCGCGCACAGCTGCCACCCTAACCCGTAGGAAGGTGTGATGGCGGCTCACGTTTATCAATCATGGGACCCGGAAAATGACCAATATGCATACTGATTCACCCTACGAAAAAATCACTCCTCACCCCGACAACCGCTTCATGGCCCTCACCGGCAATTGCAGCGACATGCCCAGCCTGTTCGTCGACACCCACGTGCCCCTCGACATCCTCATGGACGCCGCCAACCATCGCATCCGCGCCGTGGTCCAGGTCCTGGAAAACATGTGCATGCGCGGCTCGATCGAATGCGACTCCGTGATCCTCAGCGACTTCGCCCTGCTGTGCGCCATCCCATTGCGCGATGGCTGTGATGTGCTCGATGTCATCGGCAGACGCTTGCGCAGCATGCCCGCCTGAAGATCAGAAGATCGCAGCCTTCGGCAGAGTGGACGCCTATCCCATGTAGGGGCTGCCGAAGACTGCGATCTTTTGTCGTTGAAGAGCAAGTCACGGCGTTGTTTTAGGCTGCGAAGCCAACCTTATTGAAGCGGTAAACAGAATTTTTTATCAGGGTTACTTTTTTTATATCTTTGTCACATTTCCCAGAAGTCTGCCAGCAGCGCCGTCGCTAATGGTAAAGCTGACCTTGTCACCAACTTTCAGGCGGGGATCGCCCGGAGTGCTTACGCTCAGGTCTCCACTGTTGTCATCGGGTTTCACCGTTATTGAGTATGTTGGGTACGGCCCGCCTGCACCACTGGTATAGGCGCTAATCACGGTGCCATTGCCCGATGTATTTACAGTAATTTTTGCCATTTCCAATCTCCTTCCAGTCGTAGTCTAGAATCAGGGCGATCGATTGATTTTCGCGTCGTTCAGACTATGGATCAGTAGCTACCGATAACGCCACTGTCAGATCTGACAGGTAATTGCATTAAATACTACCGTCTATCCAAATTCGACCTTTGTGCAGCTCCGTAAAATTCCTCATCTCCGATTTCCTGATATGGCCTTCAACTACCCCCCACTTTGCGCCGTGCTCCTGGTGCTGGAGAATATATGCATGCGCCGTTCGATCAAGGTGACTCGATGATCCTCAGCGACTTCGCCAAATTCTGCGCCATCCCCTTGCTCGACGTCATCGGGCGACGTCTGGGCGCCATGCCTGCCTGAACTGTTCAGAAGCAAAATCAAAAGATCGCAGCCTTCGTCAGCTCCTACACGGGATCATCTGTAGTAGCTGCCGAAGGCTGCGATCTTTTGACGTTTAGGGTTCAGCAGTCAGTCTGCGATGTGCCGATCCTGGGTCTTGATAAAACTGTCGAAAGCCTCTGACTTGAGACCTCCAGGCACCCATAAAAAACGAAATGGCTTTTCGAGTGTTTGCTGATCGACGGTGTCTGCTCAGATGCCGCATACACATAGTTTCTGGTTGTTTTATAACGATCGTGCAGCACTTGCAGCGTGTCTTCATTATGCTGGATGGAATGCAGGCCGTTGCCCATGGATGAGTAGGCATTGGCGGATAGTGCAATGTCTTTTCTCTGGGCTGATTGCTCATTGAATGGCGCCGGGATGCAGTTGGCTCAGCCCGTAGTTCTTTAGTGTCTGGCGTGCCTGTTCAATGTGGGTTTCGTCGGCAAGGGCGAGGTATGGACTAAGAAGGCTGAGTAAACAGATGATCAGATATCGCATGAATTTTTGACTTCCTGTCGTTGATGGTTAGCCAGTTTAACGCCATAAAAGCAAAGCCCCTCACCCTAGCCCTCTCCCAGAGGGAGAGGGGACTGACCGAGTTGTCTGGGTGTTGTACGCCGACCTGCGACTTCAGCGGTGAACTTCGCTTGGCCAAGCCTGGATGGTGGTGTTCTTTCGGGGGACTGACCGAGTTGTCTGGGTGTTGTACGCCGACCTGCGACTTCAGCGGTGAACTTCGTTTGGCCAAGCCTGAGATCACGTCGATCATTCAGGTCGATGTAACTCGCAAGATCGCCACCGTAAGTCCCCTCTCCCTTCGGGAGAGGGTTAGGGTGAGGGAAAGGCGTTTGTCCACTCGGCTGCGAACCCCTGACTTGCCGCCCGGTAAAAGGTAAACTTTGCGGCCCTCGCAGGAGCAGCCATGAATTATCGTCACGCCTTCCATGCCGGCAATCACGCCGATGTGTTCAAACACCTGACCTTGACCCGCCTCATCGCTCTGATGTCGCGCAAGGAGCAGCCGTTTGCCTATCTCGACACGCACGCCGGCATCGGTCTGTATGACTTGCAGGGCGATCAGGCCAATCGCACCGGCGAGTACCTGGAAGGCATTGCGCGGTTGTGGGATCAGCCGGACCTGCCGGCGCTGACTGCCGACTATATGAAGGTGCTGCACGAGATGAACCCGGATGGCCAGTTGCGCTATTACCCGGGTTCGCCGGAGCTGGCACGGCGTCTGACGCGGCCGCAGGATCGGGTGATGCTCAACGAGAAGCATCCCGAAGATGGCGTGTTGCTCAAGGACAACATGGCCGGCGATCGTCGAGTGAAAGTGCATCTGGGCGAGGGCTGGCATGTGGCGCGGGCGATGTTGCCGGTGCAGGAGAAGCGCGCGGTGATGCTGATCGATCCGCCGTTCGAGCAACTCGACGAGATGCAGCGTTGCGCGGCGTCGATGAAAGAAGCCATCGGCCGCATGCGCCAGACTGTGGCTGCGATCTGGTATCCGGTGAAGGATCAGCGTGCACTGCGGCGTTTCTATCAGGACCTGGCAGGCACGGGTGCACCGAAGTTGCTGCGTGTGGAGCTGCTGGTGCATCCGCTGGATACGCCGAACAGCCTGAACGGTTCCGGGCTGGCGATCGCCAATCCGCCGTGGGGGCTGGAAGAAGAGTTGCGTGAGTTGCTGCCGTGGTTGTCGAAGAAGCTGGGGCAGACCCAGGGTGGCTGGCAGATGGATTGGTTAATTGCCGAGAGCTGATCGCCGAGCGATCGTTCCCACGCTCCGCGTGGGAATGCCTCAATGGACGCTCTGCGTCCGCTGTCAGGACGCGGAGCGTCCCGGGCTGCATTCCCACGCAGAGCGTGGGAACGATCAGGCGGGGTTAGTTGCCCGCCAGGCTCGCAGGCATGCAAACGCCGGTGCCGCCAATCCCGCAATAACCCTCAGGGTTCTTCGCCAGATATTGCTGGTGATACGTCTCGGCGAAGTACACGGTCGGCGCCTGTTCGATCTCGGTGCTGATTTCGCCCAGACCCGCCTTCGACAGTTCCGCCTGATACACAGCCTTGCTCTTCAGCGCCGCGTCCAGATGCTCAGGCGAGGTCGCGTAGATCACCGAGCGGTACTGGGTGCCGATGTCGTTGCCCTGACGCATGCCCTGAGTCGGGTTGTGCAGTTCCCAGAACATCGCCAGCAGTTCCTCGTAACTGACTTGGGCCTTGTCATACACCACCAAGACCACTTCGGCGTGGCCGGTCAGGCCCGAGCAGACTTCTTCGTACGTCGGGTTCGGCGTGAAGCCGCCGGCGTAACCGACCACGGTGCTGACCACACCTTCGCGCTGCCAGAAACGTCGTTCCGCGCCCCAGAAGCAACCCAGACCGAAAATCGCAAAGTCGACGTCCTGAAAGAATGGACCGAGCAGCGGGGTGTCTTCGAAGACGAAGTGTTTTTCCGGCAGGGTCATCGCGGTTTCGCGGCCGGGCAGGGCTTGTTCTTTGGTTGGAAGCACGTTTTTGTTCACCAGAATTTCCGAGCGCAGAACCATGAGCGTTCCTCTCAGTCAGGTTGGAGGTAAAAAGTCAGACCGCCAGTGTGCCGAATGATGCCGGAATTCGCACTATCAAAACTGTGGGAGCGAGCCTGCTCGCGAAAGCGGGGTGTCAGGCGACGAAGATGTCGACGGTTTTATCGCCTTCGCGAGCAGGCTCGCTCCCACAAGGGATCTTCATAGAGGCAGGCTTTAGAGGCACAGCGGCCCACGCGGGTAGCGCTTGAGGGCTTTGATCAACTCGTCACCGGGAATCGGTCGGTCGAACAGATAACCCTGACCGACGTCGCAACGATGCCGGCGCAGGAACGCCAGTTGCTCGGCGGTTTCGATGCCTTCGGCGACCACCTTGAGTTTCAGGTTATGGGCCATGGCAATCACCGCGGAGGTGATTTCCATGTCGTCCTGATTGTCGGGGATTTCGTGGATGAAGCTGCGATCGATCTTGATGATGTCGATCGGGAATTTCTTCAGATAGCTCAGCGACGAGTACCCGGTGCCGAAGTCATCCATGGCCAGGGTCAGGCCCAGGCGCTTGAGCTGGTCGAGTTGCAAATGCGTGTCTTCGGTGGCTTCCAGCAGCAGGCCTTCGGTCAGCTCGAGTTCGAGCAGATTGGCCGGCAGCGCTTCTTCCCTGAGGATGTTGGCGATCGAGGCGACCAGATCCGGATCAGAGAACTGTTTCGGTGACAGATTGATTGCCACTTGCAGGTTGCCCAAGCCGGCAGCGGTCAAGGATTTGCTCATGCGGCACGCCTGACGCGCGATCCATTTGCCGATCGGAATGATCAGGCCGGTTTCCTCGGCGACGCTGATGAACTGATCCGGGCGGATCATGCCGCGCTCCGGGTGGTTCCAGCGCAACAGCGCTTCCATGCCCAGCAGGCGACCGCTGCGCAGGCACAGCTTGGGCTGGTAGAACACGTCCAGCTCGTTCTGCGTGAGGGCGCGGCGCAGGTTGTTCTCGACGAACAGTTTGTAACTGGCTTCAGCGTTCAGCGCTTCAGTGAACACCTGCAACTGGTGTTTGCCGTTGGCCTTGGCCTTGTGCAGCGCCAGGCCGGCGTTGCGCATCAGGGTCTGCGGGTCGCGGCCGTGCAGCGGCGCGCAGGCCAGGCCGACGGAGCCGGTGACGCTGATCAACTGATTGTCGACGAACATCGGCTTGTCGAGGGTCATCAGCAACTGACTGGCGATCTGCTGCCCGGCGTCAAGGTCGGTGTCGTCGAGCAACACGGCGAATTCGTTACTGGCAAAACGCGCCAGGCTGCCACTCGGGCTGAGGCTGTTGCGCAGGCGCCGGGCGAGGCTGATCAACAGTTTGTCGCCGGTCTGGTGACCGAGGCTGTCGTTGATCCGCTTGAAGTTGTCGATGTCCACCAGCAACAGGCTGATCGGCGTATCGCTGTCGCGGGCGAAGCGCTCATCGAGATTGCGGATGAATGCCGGACGGTTGCCGAGGTTGGTCAGGTTGTCGGTGTAGGCCAGGCGCTCGATGCGTTGCTGGGCCAATTTGGTCTGGGTGATGTCTTCGTAGATGCCGATGTAATGCGTGAGCTCACGGTTATCGCCGTAGACCTTGGAGATCGACAGCTGGCCCCAGTACGGTTCGAGGTTCTTGCGTCGGCTCTTGAATTCGCCCTGCCAGCTGTTGCTCTGGGCCAGCGCCGAGGGCGCGTCGAACAGCAGTTCGCTTAGGTTTTCCAGCGCCGGCAATTCCGACAAGCGCTGACCGTGGACCTCCTCGGTTGTGTACTGGGTGATCGCGGTGAAGCTCGGGTTGACGTACTCGACCACGCCGTCGCAGTTGACCAGCAAGAAGGCGTTGGCGCTTTGCTCGACCGCGCGCTGAAACAGGTGCAGGGCGCTGGTGGCAGTGCGTCGGTTATGGTTGTTGATCACTTGTGCGAACTGGTCGGCCAGTTCGCCGGCAAAGGCGATTTCGTCGGACTGCCAGGCACGGGTGACGCCGGTCTGTTCCAGGCACAACACGCCGACAACCTGGCCGTCGACGCGAATGCTGGCATCGAGCATGGCGTTGACGTCACGCGGACGCATCGCCTCGGCCATCTCGCGGGTGCGCGGGTCGTGCATGGCGTTGTGGGCATCGATGGCGCGGCTGCTGTGCAGGGCTTCCATGTAGTCAGGGAAGCCGCTGATATCGATCGGCTCCGGCAGGATGTATTCCTGGGTCGCGCGATGGTAAGCGGAGATCGGCAGCAAGCGCTGGCCTTCGAGGTTCCACAGGCTGGCGCAGTCGATCTCGTAGATATCGCAGGCGCAGCGGGTGATCAGTTCAGCGGCTTCCTGCAGCGAGTTGTGCGTGCTGTAGCGCTGGCGTGCGAGCAGCAGAATCAGATCCTGCTGGGCACGCACGCGCTCCAGATGCTGCAGTTGTTCCTGCTGGGCACGCTGGTTCAGCTCAAGGGCGATTTGCAGGCGCGAGTTCTGGGTTTCCAGATCCACCGAAGGCAGCGACTGGGTTTCGTCGAACACCTCGTCGACCGCCAGCAGGTAGCCGCGCAGCAAGTGCCGGTTGTGCTGTTTGTAGGCTTCGCCCAGCTCGAGGATGTTCAACGCGCCGGCGGCGGTGTGCAGGGTGTAGCGCACCACGTAATGTGCGCTTTTGCTCAACTGCTGCTGAATCGCATCGTGCAGTTGATAGCGCGCCTCGGGCTCCATCAGGCTGGCGTAGGGCGAGCCGACCAGCGCGCAGAGCTCGACGGCCGGCTGGCCAAACTGGCGTTCGCAGTTGGGATCGAGGAACAGCATTGCCCAACTCGCTTCATTCAAGCGCTCGAAACGCAGCATGCCGAGCCGCGAGGGCACAGGCAACTGCGTCACTACCTCGGCCGCCATACGGCTGGCGGCATCGGGCTGGCTCTTCATGAAGGAAACTCGCTTGGAAATATGCTGAATGCGCCGGGCTCTCGCCCTCTTGTCTGTTGGCTGCGGCAAGGTTGCATCATTGCGGCACCGACTGACAAGAGAGATGAAGGCCAAGTGCTATAAGAATATGTCGGCTGCAGTGAACATTTCTCCAGTGCACAACTGAAATGAGCACAAGATCGCAGCTTCACGCAGCCCCAACAGGGTAATGCGCCTTGTGTAGAAGCTGCCGAAGGCTGCGATCTTTGGGTGTTTCAACACAATTTCATACTGATCGACTGCAACTTCTTGCCATCGCGGTCATGGTAATTGACCAATATCTGATCAGCCTCAACGACCACATGCGCAAAATTGTCTTGGCTCACCACTGCACTGGTCAGCTCGTGCCGATAATCCCCTGCCGCCGTGCGCACCAGCGGTTGATCGAGGATAAACGTCGAGGCCTTGGCATACGGCAGCAATTTGCTGTTGTGCAGCGGCGAGGACACGATGGTGTGCACTTCGAAATCGGCGTCCTCGCTGTGAGACAGGCGACTTGTCAGAGAGCCATGAACGTCGCCGGAGACGAACACCACGTTCTTGATCCGGTGAGTGCGGATGGTTTCCAGCAGGCGCAGACGCTGTTCGGGAAATGCTTTCCAGGCATCGTCACCGTTGAACTTGCGATCGGGATAGAACATCACGCTGGTCACCACGAATTTCACCCGCGCCGGGCTATGGATCAGCCATCGCAGCAGGGCCTGTTCTTGCTCGATGTCGAGAATGCGCCGGTCATCCTTCGACAAGTTGCGTCGGGTGCGGCTGTCGGTGACGAACCAGGCGATATCGCTGTCGCCAAACTGATACCAGTAATGCTTCAACGTATCCCGGTCTATCTGACCCTTCTCATTACATGCATAAACCGGGCTGTGGCTGGCTTGATAAAGTTCATAAGCGGCCATGGCGTTGCGATATAAGTCCTCGTCCGCTGCGGTGGCATTGGCAGGCCAGTTATCTTCTATTTCATGATCGTCGAGCATCATGTAAGTCGATGTATTGGACATCAGTCGCTGAATATTCGGTTGCGAAAATGCCGTTCGATATTTCTTCAGGATGTCTTTGGCTTCGCGATCCGGAGCAATGACATTCAAATCATCTACATACACTTGATCGCCGGTCATGATCACCGCACTGACCGGTAAATGACTGTTTTCGACGAGCTGATTGATCGAGCCAAAGATGCGGTCGCCCAGTTGCGGCAAGGAAGCGACGCCAGCGGTAATCCGCAGATAACGACACGAACCGACGACAAAGCCCCGAGGCTGGCTGGCTTTCGCGGTGCGGGTGCGAAAGCGGTGGAGCTGTCGCGGCCATTGCAATGGAAACTCAATGACCGTGTCGATGGTATGCACCGGATTCATCGGACTTAACCAGCCGGCTTGATATTCGTATTCACAATCAGCTTCGAGATCCTGCAATACCAGTACACCCGACATGTCATTGGCCGGGTTCAAAAGTGCAAATACGCTGTTCGACCATTTTTCCGTGCCGGCCTTGCGAGCGCGAACTCCGGCAAATACACGTTTTTTGTCCTGTTGTTCGCCGCGCATGAAAATGCGCACTTCGTTAGTTGTGGCGTGGCCCACGATGGGGCCGATAGTCGGTTTGAACATGATCGATTCCGTTCGAGATTTTAATAAACAAGATTTAAATAAGCGGAGCGCGTTGAAGCAACTTTCCTGAGCAGAGGTTAGTTGGCCAGCGGCGGAAAATATTGGCGTTAAGTGGACCAGACCTGTGGCCGATGTCAGCGCAGGTTGTAGGAAAGAGGCGCGATCCGGTTTATTTCAGGCAAAAAAAAGCCCCGTCAATTGACGGGGTTGAGGTACGAGCGTGTGGCGCTCGAAAGGGTGCAGCAAGCGGCCCTCCGTCGCCGGAGGGCCGTTTGAGTTACAGCAGGATGGTGCGGATGTCGCCCAACAGACTGCCCAGTCGCTGAGTAAAGCGCGCAGCTGCAGCGCCGTTGATCACGCGGTGATCGTAGGAAAGCGACAGTGGCAGCATCAGCTTCGGCTGGAAGACTTTGCCGTCCCAGACGGGCTGGATGGTTGCCTTGGACACACCGAGGATCGCCACTTCCGGCGCGTTGACGATCGGCGTGAAGCCGGTGCCGCCAATATGGCCGAGGCTGGAAATGGTGAAGCAGGCGCCTTGCATCTCGTCCGACGACAGCTTCTTGGTGCGGGCTTTCTCAGCCAGCGAAGCCGCTTCGGCTGCCAATTGCAGCAGGCTCTTCTGGTCGACGTTCTTGATCACCGGCACCAACAGGCCATCCGGAGTGTCGACGGCGAAGCCGATGTTCACGTATTTCTTGCGGATGATCGCCTTGCCGCTTGGCGCCAGCGAACTGTTGAAGTCCGGCAGCTCCTTGAGCAAGTGCGCGCAGGTCTTGAGCAGCAGCGGCAGGATGGTCAGCTTGACGCCAGCCTTCTCGGCCACGGCTTTCTGCGCAACACGGAAAGCTTCCAGCTCGGTGATGTCCGCCGAGTCGAATTGCGTCACGTGTGGCACGTTCAGCCAGCTGCGGTGCAGGTTGGCGGCGCCGACCTGCATCAGGCGGGTCATCGGCACTTCTTCGATTTCGCCGAAACGGCTGAAATCGACCACCGGGATCGGCGGAATGCCCGCACCACCGGTAGCGCCGCCGGCAGCGGCCGGGGCTTCCTTGGCCTTCTGCATCATCGCCTTGACGTAAACCTGCACGTCTTCCTTGAGGATGCGACCGTGCGGACCGCTGGCGCCAACGGCGCTCAGCTCGACGCCGAACTCACGGGCCAGTTGACGCACGGCAGGGCCGGCGTGAACTTTCGCGCCCGGCTTGGCCGGTGCGGCGGCTGGAGCGGCGGCAGCAGGTGCAGCGGCAGCCGGAGCAGCAGCGGCAGGTGCCGGAGCGCTCGGAGCTGCGGCAGCTGGAGCCGGGGCAGCAGCAGGGGCCGCGCCTTTGACTTTCAGCTTGAGGATCAGATCGCCGGTACCGACTTCGTCATCCAGCTTGATGGAAACGCTTTCCACCACGCCAGCGGCAGGTGATGGGATTTCCATGCTTGCCTTGTCGGATTCCAGGGTGATCAGCGACTGGTCGGCTTCAACGGTATCGCCCGCCTTGACCAACACTTCGATGATCTTGGCTTTGCCAGCCGAGCCGATGTCCGGAACGTGGATGTCCTGAACGCTGTCGGCAACCGGTGCTGCTGGCGCGGCTGCCGGAGCAGGCGCAGCGGCAGCGGCCGGTGCAGCAGCCTGGGCCGGAGCGGCAGCCGCAGGGGCCGCAGCACCCGCCACTTCCAGATCCAGAATCAGGTCGCCAGTGCCGACTTCGTCGTTGAGCTTGACGCTGATGGCCTTGACCACGCCAGCGGCAGGCGACGGGATTTCCATGCTGGCCTTGTCGGATTCCAAGGTGATCAACGACTGATCAGCTTCGACGCTGTCGCCGACCTTGACCTGGATCTCGATGATCTGCGCCTTGCCCGACGAACCGATGTCCGGCACGTGCACTTGCTTTACCGAAGCGGCAGCAGGAGCAGCGGCAGGCGCGGCAGCAGCAGGTGTCGCAGCCGGTTTCTCTTCGGCTTTGGCAGGAGCAGCGGCAGGCGCAGGTGCCGCTTCAGCGGCGCCCTCGACTTCCAGCTCAAGCAGTTCGTCGCCTTCTTTCAGACGGTCGCCCAGCTTCACTTTCAGGCTCTTGATGACGCCGGCTTTCGGGGCCGGCACTTCCATGCTGGCCTTGTCCGATTCCAGGGTCAGGATGCTCTGGTCGGCTTCGATGCGGTCGCCGACCTTCACAAACAGTTCAATTACTTCACCTTCACCGCTGCCGATGTCAGGTACGCGAATGAGTTCGCTCACAAAATGTCTCCTCAGCAGTCCAGTGGGTTGCGTTTTTCCGGGTCGATGCCGAACTTGGCGATGGCTTCAGCCACAACCTTAGGTTCGATATCACCACGGTCAGCCAATGCTTCCAGGGCTGCCAACACCACGAAATGACGGTCGACTTCGAAGAAATGACGCAGTTTCTTGCGGCTGTCGCTACGGCCGAAACCGTCGGTGCCCAGGACTTTGAATTCCTTGGACGGTACCCACTGACGGATCTGCTCGGCGAACAGCTTCATGTAGTCGGTAGAAGCAATGACCGGACCTTTACGGCCGTTCAGGCACTCTTCGACGTAGCTCAGCTTAGGCTTCTGACCAGGCTTGAGACGGTTGCTGCGTTCTACGGCCAGGCCGTCGCGACGCAGTTCGTTGAAGCTGGTAACGCTCCACACGTCGGCGCCGACGTTGAACTCTTCACGCAGGATCTTCGCCGCTTCACGCACTTCGCGCAGGATGGTGCCGGAGCCCATCAGCTGAACGTGGTGCGCCGCATCGCGAGTGTCTTCCTCGAGCAGGTACATGCCTTTCTTGATGCCTTCTTCGGCACCGGCCGGCATGGCTGGCTGCTGGTACGACTCGTTCATCACGGTGATGTAGTAGAAGATGTCCTGTTGCTCTTCGGTCATCTTCTTCATGCCGTCCTGAATGATCACCGCCAGCTCGTAGCCGTAGGTCGGATCGTAGGTGCGGCAGTTCGGGATGGTCGCGGCCAGCAGGTGGCTGTGACCGTCTTCGTGCTGCAGACCTTCACCGTTCAGGGTGGTGCGGCCAGCGGTGCCGCCGATCAGGAAGCCACGGGTACGGCTGTCGCCAGCGGCCCAGGCCAGGTCGCCGATACGCTGGAAGCCGAACATCGAGTAGAAGATGTAGAACGGCAGCATCGGCTGGTTGTGGCTGGAGTACGAAGTACCGGCAGCGATGAACGAGCTCATGGCGCCTGCTTCGTTGATGCCTTCTTCAAGGATCTGACCTTTCTGGTCTTCCTTGTAGAACATCACCTGGTCCTTATCGACTGGCTCGTAGAGCTGGCCGACGGAGGAGTAGATGCCCAACTGGCGGAACATGCCTTCCATACCGAAGGTACGGGCTTCGTCCGGGATGATCGGGACGATGCGCGGGCCGATTTCCTTGTCCTTGACCAGTTGCGCTAGGATCCGCACGAAAGCCATGGTGGTGGAAATTTCACGGTCGCCCGAGCCATCGAGGATGGCTTTCAGAGTGTCCAGATCCGGAGTCGGTACGCTGAAGCTCTGCGCGCGGCGCTGTGGCACGAAACCGCCCAGTGCGGCACGGCGCTCGGCGAGGTAGCGGGCTTCGGCGCTGTTTGGCTCTGGCTTGAAGAACGGCAGGTTCTCCAGCTCCTCGTCCTTGACCGGGATGTCGAAGCGGTCGCGGAACAGCTTCAGGCTGTCGACGTCGACTTTCTTGGTGTTGTGCGCAGTGTTTTTCGCTTCGCCGGCACCGGTGCCATAACCCTTGATGGTCTTGGCGAGGATGACGGTCGGTTGTTCCTTGTGGTTGACCGCTTCGTGGTACGCCGCGTAGACCTTGTACGGGTCGTGGCCGCCACGGTTGAGTTTCCAGATCTCGTCGTCGGACAGATCGGCAACCATTGCCTTGAGTTCAGGCGTGTTGAAGAAGTGCTCGCGAACGAATGCGCCGTCTTTGGCTTTGTAGTTCTGGTATTCGCCGTCGATGACTTCGTCCATGCGGCGTTGCAGGATGCCGTCGACGTCTTTGGCCAGCAGCGGGTCCCAGAAACGGCCCCAGATGACTTTGGTCACGTTCCACTGCGCACCACGGAACACGCCTTCGAGTTCCTGGATGATCTTGCCGTTGCCGCGAACCGGGCCGTCGAGGCGCTGCAGGTTGCAGTTGATGACGAAGATCAGGTTGTCCAGCTTCTCGCGGCCGGCCAGGGAGATCGCGCCCAGGGATTCCGGCTCGTCGCACTCGCCGTCGCCCAGGAAGCACCAGACTTTCTGTTTGCCCGGCTGGATGAAACCGCGATGCTCCAGGTACTTCATGAAGCGCGCCTGGTAGATCGCCTGGATCGGACCCAGACCCATCGATACGGTCGGGAACTGCCAGAAGTCAGGCATCAGCCAAGGGTGCGGATAGGACGACAGGCCTTGACCATCGACTTCCTGACGGAAGTTGTTCATCTGGTCTTCGGTGATGCGGCCTTCCATGAATGCGCGGGCGTAAACGCCTGGCGAGGTGTGGCCCTGGAAGTAGATCAGGTCGCCGCCATGTTCGTCGGTCGGGGCCTGGAAGAAATAGTTGAAGCCGATGTCATACAGGGTCGCACTGGAAGCGAAGCTGGAGATGTGACCACCCAGGTCCGAATCTCGCAGGTTCGTGCGCATTACCATGGCCATCGCGTTCCAGCGTACCAGCGAGCGAATGCGGCGTTCCATGAACAGGTCGCCAGGCATGCGTGCTTCGTGGGTAACGGGGATCGTGTTGCGGTAAGGCGTGGTGATCGCGTAAGGGAGCTGCGAGCCGCTGCGGGTCGCGAGTTCGCCCATACGGGTCATCAGATAGTGAGCACGGTCTTCGCCTTCTTTGTCGAGAACCGATTCCAGGGCGTCCAGCCATTCCTGGGTTTCGACGGGATCGAGGTCTTGCATGGCTTGCTCCAGGGCGGAAAGGCTTCCAGAATCGGTTGCCTGAGTTTGCGACTGGCCTTGTGGGCAGACGATTTAAAATTCTTGGATTGCCGACAGGTTGTTCCGGCGGCGTGTAGTTTTACTACAAATCTTCCGGCATTTCAGCCTTTCGAATGTATAGACGAGTAGTAAAACTACAGATGAAAGGCTTGTGGCCTCCGACTGCGTTGTGAGAATAATCGTTAAGGCGGGTCGATTTCCATCCGAATAAGGTGAAAGTTTGATGCTGGATGCCAAAGAAGAAGAAATTTCAGCTATTTCTAACTTTTGTTCGACAGTCCTTCACGTAGCGGGTTTTCATCATTCACTACAAGCGGCCCTTATTACGCCGATCAAGGATAGACCATGACCCTGCCCGTGCTTGCCGAACTGCCCGCCATTCTCCTGCCGTTGGTCAGCCGATCCGAGCAGTCGTTCCGTACGTCCGTCGCCGCCCTTGAAGACGATCACGGCCTGTCGAACTGGACGCCGGAGCGCTGGGCGCAATTCGCCCGCGTCAGCGCCGCCAGCGAATTTGTCATTGAACAGAGCATTCGTGACCCTTTGATGTTGCTGTCGCTGGTGGCGTCCGGCGAACTTGATCGGGCGTTCGCGCCCGGCGAACTGTGCGCACAGATCGCCGCCGCCGTGAACAGCGCGCAGAGCGAAGACGAACTCGGCCGCGCCTTGCGCCGCCAGCGTGCACGCCATCAGGTGCGGATCATCTGGCGCGACCTGACCCGTCAGGCCGATCTGGTGCAGACCTGCCGCGACCTCTCGGACATGGCCGACGCCACCATCGATCAGGCTTATCAATGGCTGTACAGCCGCCATTGCGAGCAATTCGGCACACCCACCGGCCGGCGCAGCGGTGAGCCGCAGCAGATGGTCATCCTCGGCATGGGCAAACTCGGCGCGGTCGAGCTGAATCTGTCTTCCGACATCGACCTGATCTTCGCCTACCCCGAAGGCGGCGAAACCGTCGGCGTGAAACGCTCGCTGGATAATCAGGAATTCTTCATCCGCCTCGGCCAGCGTCTGATCAAGGCGCTCGATCCGATGACCGTCGACGGCTTCGTGTTTCGCGTCGACATGCGCCTGCGCCCCTACGGATCGTCCGGCGCGCTGGTGCTCAGCTTCAATGCGCTGGAGCAGTATTACCAGGATCAGGGCCGCGACTGGGAACGCTACGCGATGATCAAGGCGCGGGTGGTGGCTGGCGATCAGGTTGCCGGCGCGCAGTTGCTCGACATGCTGCGGCCGTTCGTCTACCGCCGTTACCTGGATTTTTCGGCGATCGAAGCGCTGCGCACCATGAAGCAGTTGATCCAGCAGGAAGTGCGCCGCAAAGGCATGGCCGACAACATCAAGCTCGGCTCCGGCGGCATTCGTGAAGTCGAGTTCATCGCTCAGGCCTTTCAGTTGATCCACGGTGGCCGCGATCTGAGCCTGCAACAGCGTCCTCTATTAAAGGTGTTGAGCACGCTGGAAGGGCAGGGCTATCTGCCGCCGGCGGTGGTCAGTGAACTGCGCGAGGGTTACGAGTTTCTGCGTTACACCGAACATGCCATTCAAGCGATTGCCGACCGTCAGACGCAGATGCTGCCGGACAGCGCGCAGGATCAGGCGCGGATCGCCTTCATGCTGGGTTTCGCCGATTGGCCGGCGTTCCACCAACAGCTGATGTACTGGCGCGGGCGCGTAGCCTGGCATTTCGCCCAGGTGATCGCCGATCCCGACGAAGAAGAGGGCGGCGAAAGCGAAGTGGTGGTCGGTGGTGAGTGGCTGCCGCTGTGGGAGGAAGAACAGGACGAAGAGGCCGCGTGCCGACAGTTGCAGGAGGGCGGTTTCGTCGATGCCGGCAAAGCCCTGAAAGCGCTGGCCGGTTTGCGTGGCAGTCCGCAATTGCGCGCGATGCAGCGGCTGGGGCGCGAGCGTCTCGATGCTTTTATCCCGCGACTGCTTGCGCAAGCGGTGGAGCACGACAATCCCGATCTGGTACTCGAGCGCGTGCTGCCGCTGGTGGAGGCGGTGGCGCGGCGTTCGGCGTATCTGGTGTTGCTCACGGAAAACCCCGGTGCGCTGCGCCGCCTGCTGACCTTGTGTGCGGCGAGCCCGTGGATTGCCGAGCAGATCACGCGCTTCCCGCTGCTGCTCGACGAATTGCTCAACGAAGGTCGGCTGTTCAAGCCGCCGCTGGCGCCGGAACTGGCGGCCGAGTTGCGCGAGCGGCTGACACGAATTCCCGAGGACGACCTCGAGCAGCAAATGGAAGCCCTGCGCCATTTCAAACTGGCGCACCGCTTGCGCGTCGCCGCCTCGGAAATTGCAGGCAGCCTGCCGCTGATGAAAGTCAGCGATTACCTGACCTGGCTGGCCGAAGCGATTCTCGAACAGGTGCTGGCCCTGGCCTGGCGGCAGACCGTGGCCAAGTACGGCACGCCGCTGCGCACCGACGGCACGCTGTGCGATCCCGGCTTCATCATTGTCGGTTATGGCAAAGTCGGCGGCCTGGAATTGGGGCATGGTTCCGATCTGGATCTGGTGTTCATCCATGACGGCGATCCGCAGGCGGAAACCGACGGGCCGAAATCCATCGACGGCGCGCAGTTCTTCACGCGCCTGGGGCAGCGGATCATTCACCTGCTCACAGCGCAGACCAACTCCGGCCAGCTGTATGAAGTGGATATGCGCCTGCGGCCGTCCGGCGCTTCCGGGCTGCTGGTGAGTTCCCTCGGCGCGTTCGCCCGCTATCAGGAAAATGAAGCCTGGACGTGGGAGCATCAGGCTTTGGTGCGCGCGCGGGTGCTGGTGGGCAGTCAGGATGTTGGCCAGGCCTTCGAAAAAGTCCGTGCGCAAGTATTGGGCAAACCTAGGGATCTGGCCAAGCTGCAACAGGAAGTCAGCGAGATGCGCGCCAAGATGCGCGACAACCTCGGCACCCGCAGCACCGCAGCCGGCACGGCGGCGAATGCGTTCGACGCGGGCGTGCCGTTCGACCTCAAGCAGGACGCCGGAGGTATCGTCGATATTGAATTTATGGTGCAATACGCGGCCCTGGCGTGGTCGCACAGCCATCCGCCGCTGCTGCGCTGGACCGATAACATCCGCATTCTGGAAGAGCTGGAACACGAAGGGCTGATGCCCGCCGAAGATGCCAGTCTGTTGCGCGAGGCCTACAAAGCCTACCGCTCCGCCGCTCACCGGCAGGCCTTGCAGAAGGACGCCGGGGTAATACCGGGCGACCAGTTTGCCGACGAACGCCGGCAGGTTTTGCGGATATGGAAAGAGATGGGGCTAAGCTGAAAGCGGTTTATGCAGCACCCAATACCCTGTGGGAGCGAGCTTGCTCGCGAAGGCGGAGTGTCAGACGACACCGATGTCGGATGTGATGGCCCCTTCGCGAGCAGGCTCGCTCCCACAGTAATCTGCGCTGAAATGCAGATGTTGAAACAGATGCAAAACCCTGTGGGAGCTGGCTTGCCAGCGATAGCGGAGTATCAGACAACAATAATGTTGAATGTGAAGACCCCAACGCGGGCAAGCCCGCTCCCACAGTAGATCTACAGTGTTTGTAGAATTCTCGAGGCGGGGAGGCGTAAATGCCTCCCCGGTTCGTTTTTGGAAACCACATGAATATTCTGATCGTTGGGCCCAGTTGGGTCGGTGACATGGTGATGGCGCAGACACTGTTTCAGTGTCTCAAGCAGCGCCACCCACAGTGCGAAATCGACGTGCTGGCCCCCGAGTGGAGCCGGCCGATCCTTGAGCGCATGCCCGAGGTACGCAAGGCCTTGAGCTTCCCGCTCGGCCATGGCGCGCTGGAACTGGCGACGCGCCGGCGCATCGGCAAATCTCTGCGCGGTCAGTACGATCAGGCGATCCTGCTGCCCAACTCGCTGAAGTCGGCGCTGGTGCCGTTTTTCGCCGGCATCCCGAAACGCACTGGCTGGCGCGGCGAATTCCGCTATGGCCTGCTCAACGACGTGCGCACTCTCGACAAAGAACGCTACCCGCTGATGATCGAGCGCTTCATGGCCTTGGCCTATGAAGCCAACGCCGAGCTGCCGAAGCCGTACCCGCGCCCGAGTCTGCAAATCGACCCGGTGACCCGCGAGGCGGCACTGGTCAAGTTCGGCCTGAGCCTCGATCGCCCGGTCCTGGCCCTGTGCCCCGGCGCCGAGTTTGGCGAATCCAAGCGCTGGCCGTCCGAGCATTACGCCAAGGTCGCCGAAGCGCGCATCCGCGAAGGTTGGCAGGTGTGGCTGTTCGGCTCGAAAAACGATCACGCGGTCGGTGAAGATATCCGCGCACGTTTGATCCCGGGCCTGCGCGAAGAATCGGTCAACCTCAGCGGCGGCACCTCGCTGGCCGAGGCCATTGACCTGCTGTCCTGCGCCGATTCCGTTGTGTCCAATGACTCCGGCCTGATGCACGTAGCTGCGGCATTGAATCGTCCGCTGGTCGCGGTATACGGCTCGACCTCGCCGGGCTTCACCCCGCCGCTGGCTGAGCAGGTCGAGATCGTGCGCCTGGGCATCGAATGCAGCCCTTGCTTCGATCGCACTTGCCGGTTCGGCCATTACAACTGCCTGCGTCAGTTGATGCCGGAAGCGGTCAACGATGCCTTGCAGAAGTTGCAGGGCTCCGTGGTCGAGGTTCATTAACTTGCGGGTATTGCTGATCAAGACCTCATCGCTGGGCGACGTGATTCACGCGTTGCCGGCGCTGACCGACGCTGCACGCGCGATCCCGGGGATCAAGTTCGACTGGGTGGTGGAAGAGGGCTTCGCCGAGATTCCGAGCTGGCACCCGGCGGTCGATAAAGTGATTCCGGTGGCGATCCGCCGCTGGCGCAAGAATCTTTGGAAAACCATCACCAGCGGCGAGTGGAAACGCTTCAAGCAAAGCGTGCGCGCCAATAAATACGATCTGGTGATCGATGCCCAAGGCCTGCTGAAAAGTGCCTGGCTGACCCGCTACGTCAAAGCCCCGGTGGCCGGCCTCGATAAAACCTCCGCGCGCGAACCGATAGCTGCGCGCTTCTACGATCGCAAACTCGCTGTCGCCCGTGGTCAGCACGCCGTCGAACGCGTGCGTCAGTTGTTCGCCATTGCCTTGGGTTACGACCTGCCCAAAGGCCTCGGCGATTACGGCCTCAACGTCGAGCGACTGGTCGAGTTGCCGCGCAAGAATGCCTACGTGGTGTTCCTCCACGGCACCACTTGGGACACCAAGCACTGGCCGGAAATCTACTGGCGCGAGCTGACCGAGCGTGTCGGCTACCTCGGCGTTGGCGTCAGGCTGCCATGGGGCAACCCTCAGGAAAAGGCCCGCGCCGAACGCATCGCCGCCGGCTTCAAACACGCCGAAGTGCTGCCGAAACTCAATCTGGCCGGCGTCGGCAAAGTCCTCGCCGGCGCGCAAGCCTGCGTGGCGGTGGACACCGGGCTCGGCCATCTGGCCGCTGCGCTGGATGTACCGACGATTTCGTTGTTCGGCCCGACCAACCCGGGCCTCACCGGCGCCTACGGCAAGCTGCAGATTCATCTGGCCAGCGACTTCCCGTGCGCGCCCTGCATGCAGAAAAAATGTACCTATCAACCGACCGCGCAGGATGCCCGTCAGTTTGACCTGAAACGCGAGCAGCCTTTGTGCTTCACGCGTGTGAACCCCGAGCGTGTCGCCAGCCGACTGAGCACGTTGTTAATGGCTGAGGAGCTGCGCTGATGCAATTGGCATTTGTCCTGTACAAATATTTCCCGTTCGGTGGCTTGCAGCGCGACTTCATGCGCATCGCTCTCGAATGCCAGAAGCGCGGCCATCAGATTCGCGTCTACACGCTGATCTGGGAAGGCGACGTGCCGCCCGGTTTCGAAGTGCTGGTGGCGCCGGTCAAAGCGTTCTTCAACCACCGTCGCAACGAAAAGCTCAGCGCGTGGATGGCAGCGGATCTGGCCAAGCGTCCGGTCGATCGCTTGATCGGCTTCAACAAGATGCCGGGCCTGGACGTCTACTACGCCGCCGACGGCTGCTTCGAAGACAAGGCGCAGAACCTGCGCAACTCGCTGTACCGCCGTTGGGGCCGCTATCGCCACTTCGCCGAGTATGAGCGCGCGGTGTTCGCCAAGGACGCGAAGACCGAAGTGCTGATGATTTCCGAAGTGCAGCAGCCGCTGTTCATCAAGTATTACGACACGCCGCTCGAGCGCTTCCACCTGCTGCCGCCGGGCATTGCCCAGGACCGTCGGCGGCCGGCGGATGCCGATGAAATCCGCGCCGGGTTCCGCGCGGAATTCAATCTCAAGGACGACGACCTGCTGCTGGTGCAGATCGGCTCCGGCTTCAAGACCAAGGGTGTCGATCGCAGCCTCAAGGCGCTGGCCGCGCTGCCGGCCGAGTTGAGAAAACGCACCCGGCTGTTTGTAATCGGCCAGGATGACCCCAAATTGTTCCAGATGCAGAGTGCGACGCTGGGCATGGGCGACAATGTGACCTTCCTCAAAGGCCGCAGCGATATCCCGCGTTTCCTGCTCGGTGCCGACCTGTTGATTCACCCGGCCTACAACGAAAACACTGGCACCGTGCTGCTTGAAGCACTGGTGGCCGGTTTGCCGGTGCTGGTCAGTGCGGTCTGCGGTTACGCCCATTACATCGCCGAGGCTGATGCCGGGCGAGTGCTGGACGAGCCGTTCGAGCAGGCGCAGCTGACCCGATACCTGACCGAGATGTTGAGCGACGACGCTGCACGGGCGGCCTGGAGCCGCAACGGTCTGGCCTTCGCCGAGACGGCCGACCTCTACAGCATGCCGCAGCACGCGGCGGATGTGATTCTGGCGGAGCACGCTTAATGAAGTTGATGCTGGCTGAACCGTTCAAAAGCCTTTGGGCCGGACGCGACCCGTTCGCCGAAGTCGAAGGCTTGCAGGGCGAGGTGTACCGCGAGCTGGAAGCGCGCCGGACATTGCGCACGGAAGTCGACGGCAACGGGTTTTTTGTGAAAATCCACCGTGGCATCGGCTGGGGCGAGATCTTCAAGAACCTGCTGACCGCCAAGCTGCCGGTGCTCGGCGCGGGTCAGGAGTGGAAAGCCATTCAGCGTCTGCAGGAAGCCGGCGTGCCGACCATGACTGCCGTCGCCTACGGCGAGAAAGGCAGCAACCCGGCGGATCAGCATTCGTTCATCGTCACCGAAGAACTCGCGCCGACCATCAGCCTCGAAGACTTCAGCATTGACTGGGTCAAGCAGCCGCCGGAGCCAACACTCAAGCGCGCGCTGATTGCCGAAGTCGCGCGGATGACCGGGATGATGCACCGCGCCGGGGTCAATCACCGTGACTGCTACATTTGCCATTTTCTGCTGCACACCGACAAACCGGTCACACCGCAGGATTTCAAACTCTCGGTGATTGACCTGCATCGAGCCCAGACCCGCGCAAAGATCACTCAGCGCTGGCGCAACAAGGATCTGGCGGCGCTGTACTTCTCCGCGCTGGACATCGGCCTGACCCGCCGCGACAAACTGCGTTTTCTCAAAGGCTATTTCCAGCAACCAGTGCGGCAGATTCTGGCGGAAGAAGCGCCATTGCTGAGCTGGCTGCAAGGCAAGGCCGACAAGCTCTACGAGCGTAAACAGCGTTACGGGGATGCGCTCTGATGGCGGGTTGGACACTTGAGCCGCAGTACGGCGAACTCGCCGAAGATTTCGGCAGCCTCGAAGCCGTATTTGCCTTGCAGGGCGAACGCCTCACCCGCGATCCGCTGTCGGAGGTGGTTCGGGTGCAGCGCGACGGCGTCAATTATTACGTCAAACGCTACGTCGGCGCCGGTAAGGGCCTGCGCCGTTACCTCGGCAAGCCGCGCGTAAAAATGGAATGGCAGAACCTCAAGCGCTTCGCCAAGTGGGGCATCCCCACGGCCGAGGTGGTGGCCTGGGGGCTGGAGCGGCGGGGCGCGGCCTATGATCGGGGCGCGATGATCACCCGTGAACTGCCCAATACCGAAGACCTTTCGGCACTGGCCGAGCGCAAGGATCCCAGGCTCAAGGATCGCGCCTGGGTCGACGGTGTCAGCCAGCAATTGGCCGGTTACACCCGGACCATGCACGACCATCGGTTTACGCATAACGATTTGAAATGGCGCAACCTGCTGATCGACGATCAGGCGCGCATCTACCTCATCGACTGCCCCAACGGCGAATTCTGGCGCGGCTTCTGGCTCAAGTACCGGATCACCAAGGACCTCGCCTGTCTCGACAAACTGGCCAAATATCACCTGTCCAACACCCAGCGCCTGCGCTTCTACAAGCAGTATCGCCAGTGTGATCGGCTCGATGTCGCCGACAAGAAACGGATCCGCCATGTGGTGAGATTTTTTGAGGGGCGCGAATGACTGATTTTCTTGCCGAACAGGACCGCGCACTGCTGGAGCGCCACGGTCTCGGCAATTTCGATGCACTGTGGGCCAAACAGCTTGAAGCTGTGGATGAGCCCAACACTGCCGGTGGCGGCTGGAGCAGCGTGTTCCGTCTCGATCTTGAAGGCCAGGGCTATTACCTCAAGCGCCAGAGCAATTATCTGACCCGCACCTTGCAGGCGCCGTTTGGCGAACCGAGCTTTGCCCGCGAATTTCGCAACATCAGCCGTTACCGCAAGCTAGGCATTCCGGCGTTGCAGGCAGCCTTTTTCGGTGAGCGCAAGGTCGCCGGGGAAGTGCGCGCCATTCTGCTCACCCGTGCACTGGACGGCTGGAGCGACCTGGATTCGTTGCTGGCGTGCTGGGCGCAGCTCAGTGCCGCGCAGCATTCGGCCATTCTCAAGGCTTGCGGGCTGTTGGCGCGGCGGCTGCACGGCGCGCGTCAGGTGCATGGCTGTTTCTATCCCAAACATATTTTCCTGCGCGCCACCGGCGACGGCTATGAGGCGCAGCTGATCGATCTGGAGAAAACCCGGCCGTTGCTGTTCGGCATGCGTGATCGGGTCAAGGATCTGGAACCGTTGCAACGGCGAGCGCCGCAATGGAGCGAGGCAGACTTGCGCCAGTTGCTCGCGGCTTATCTCGATCAGCCGACTGACAGCTCGCTGCTCGACAGCTGGCTGAGCCGACTGACAGCGCGGCGCAGCCACAAGGAGACCCGCTGATGCAATTGTCCGAGCTGGCCCGCTCCGGGCGTACCCCCTCACTGCCGCTGACCGTGACCCTGGCGGACGCCGCCGGTGTTGCGGATTTGCAGTTGCTGAGCCTGCTGCGGGTGTTGCCCGGGCAGCGCTATGTTGGCGCCGGCGTCTGGCGCGGTCGGCCGGTATTGGCCAAGTTGCTGGTCGGCAGCAAGGCCGCCCGACATTTTCAGCGGGAGCTGGACGGTGTGCGCCTGCTCGCTGCGCAAGGCCTGACCACGCCGCTGCTGTTGGCCGATGGACTGAAAGACGGTGAGGGTGGCTGGCTGCTGTTCGAATTCCTCGAGGGCGCCGAGAGCCTCGGTGATGCCTGGGCCGAGGTCGAGTCTCTGCCAACACTGGCCGATGAGCAGACCGCCGTTCTGGCCGAAGCGCTTGACGCTATCGGTCGGATGCATGGCAAAGGACTCTGGCAGGAGGATCTGCACCTGGACAATCTGCTGCGTCACGGCGGTCAGTTGTACCTGATCGATGGCGCCGGAGTTCGTGCGGAAGCTGCGGGCCAGCCACTGTCCCGACAAAAAGTGCTGGAAAATCTCGGGGTGTTTTTCGCTCAGCTTCCGAAGTCACTCGAGCCGTTCACCGAAGAGTTGCTGGTCTATTACTTGTTGAGCAACAGCGAACATGCTTTGCCGCTGGAGGCTCTGCAGAAACAGATCGACAAGGTGCGCAGTTGGCGGCTCAGGGACTACCTGAACAAGGTCGGCCGTGAATGCACGCTGTTTGCCGTGCAGCGCGGTGCATTTGCCCTGCGCGCCGTTCGCCGTGAAGAAGCAGCGGCCATGCTGCCGGTGCTTGAGCAGGCCGACGCCTTGCTTGATCAGGGGCATCTGTACAAGACCGGCGGCGCGGCCAGCGTCGGCAGAGTCGAGGTGGCCGGGCGAGCTCTGGTTATCAAGCGCTACAACATCAAGAATTTCGCCCATTGGCTCAAGCGCTTCTGGCGCCCGAGCCGGGCCTGGCATTCGTGGCGTGAAGGCAATCGCCTGGCGTTCCTGGGCATCGCCACGCCGAAACCGCTGGCGGTACTGGAAAAGCGTTTTTTGTGGCTGCGCCGCAGTGCCTATCTGGTCACCGAATACCTGCCCGGGCCGGACATCATCGAGCGCTTTGCGCCGTACGTGGAAAATGGCCAGGCGCCGGAAGCCGAGTTGCTGGCGCTTGATCAATTGTTTGCCCGATTGATCGCCGAGCGCATCAGTCATGGCGACTTCAAAGGCCACAACCTATTCTGGCAGACGGATCGCTGGGCGCTGATCGACCTCGACTCCATGTGTCAGCACTCATCGGTCGGCAGTTTTGCCCCAGCTTACGCCCGCGATCGCGCGCGGTTCATGCGCAACTGGCCTGAAAGCAGCGCGTTGTACCAGGTCATTGATCAGCGGTTGCCGAAAGAAGTCTCCAGCGCAGGGTGATTCCTTCTCACGAGCAGACTCGTTCTTGCAATGGACCTGGTCCACTGCGAAACGGAGTCTGTGGGCAGTAGCGGACAAAATACAGCGATCTGTCCTACAACTTCTCCAGAAGCCATGAACTGTGCCCTGCTCGGGCTCGATGCTAATTTGCCTGACGATCTCGGAGGGCGAATCTTGAGCATGAAAAAAATTCTGACGCTGGGCGTAATGTCTGTGGTGCTCTCAGGCTGTGGCAGTGTCTCGACCGTTTTGCAGGGCGACGCCGATGCTGCCCGTGACCTGCGCAAAAAGAAGACCTACTGCCAATCGATTCCGCGCATCTACAGTGGTCTGGCCTTCGATTTTTGCACGCTGAATGCGCCGCCTGATCCTACGGGTATGCTGGCGCCCTTTGTGTTGCTCGATCTTCCGCTGTCCGCCGTGTTCGATACGCTTTCGTTGCCTTACACGGTCTATCGGCAGATTACCGATTCAAATCTGAGTATTTACTGGCGCAGAGACGGCTATTGAGTCGTTGGACTCGTTGAATCGGATCAATCGCGCAGGTGGCAATTCGTACAAGGTAATTCCCGTCATGTTTACGCTATAATCCCGCCCTTTAGCTGCCACTCGCCCTGTGCGAGGGCACATCAATTTTCAAGGCGCATCGCGCCTGCATGCAGACTAAAGAGGCTAGACCCCTGTGGCATTGACGATTCTTGGCCTGTCCGGCGCCCTTAGCCATGATCCTTCCGCAGCCTTGTACATCGACGGCAAGCTGGTCGCGGCGGCTGAGGAAGAGCGCTTCGTACGCGATAAACATGCAAAGAACCGCATGCCCTACGAATCGGCGAAATTCTGCCTCGAGCAAGCCGGCATCAAACCGTCCGACGTTGACGTGGTGGCGATTCCTTTCGCCCCGATCAGCCTGTTCGGCAAGGCCCGCTGGCACTACGCCAAGCGCTACTGGTATGCCCCTGATCGCGCACTCGATGCCATCCTGATGGGCAACCGTCGCTACAAGCGCTATCGCAACAAGATCGTCTGGTGCCTCGAGCAACTGGGCTTCGATCCGAAGAAAATCAAGATCGAGCCGGTCGAGCATCACCTGGCTCACGCCTCCAGTGCTTATCACTGCTCCGGTTTCAAAGAGAAAACCGCGATCCTCGGCATCGACGGTAAAGGCGAATACGCCACGACCTTCTTCGGTTACGGCGAAAACGGCAAGATCCACAAGATCAAGGAATTCTTCGATCCGGATTCCCTCGGTGGTTTGTACGGTGCGATCACCGAATTCCTCGGTTTCGAGATGCTCGACGGCGAGTTCAAGGTCATGGGCATGGCGCCATACGGCGATGCCAGCAAGTACGATTTCTCGCGTCTGGCCTCGTTCGAAAATGGCGAGCTGGTGATCAACACCGACTACGCCAACGTGATCGGCCTGCGTCGCTATAAAGAGAAGGGCAAGGGTTTCTACTTCTCGCCGAAGCTGATCGAGTGGCTGGGTCCGAAGCGCGAAGGCGACATTGCCGACGAGCCGTACATCCACTACGCCGCGAGCATGCAAGCACTGTTCGAGAAGCTCGCGTTGCAGATGATCGACCACTATCTGGGCGACGTGCTCAAGGAAACCGGCAAACTGGCTTTCGCTGGTGGCTGTGCGTTGAACGTCAAGCTGAACCAGAAAATCATCGCTCGCGACGACATCAAAGAGCTGTTCGTACAGCCTGCGTCCGGCGATGCCGGCACCGCAGTCGGCGCTGCCGCTTACGTGTCGCACGCCCGTGGCGTACCGGTCGAGAAGATGGAACACGTCTACCTCGGCCCGTCGTACAGCAACGAGGACGTGATTGCCGCGTGTGCCCGGCACGAGAACAAGCCGACCTGGCGCAAGCTCGACAACATGCCGGAGCAGATCGCCCAGATCATGGTCGATGGCAACCCGGTCGCCTGGTTCCAGGGCCGTATGGAATTCGGTCCGCGCGCGTTGGGTGGTCGTTCGATCATCGGTTGCCCGAGCGTGGCCGGTGTCGCCGACCGCATCAACCACCAGATCAAATTCCGCGAGCGCTGGAGGCCTTTCTGCCCGTCGATGCTCGACACAGTCGCTCCACAGATGATCAAGATCGATCACCCGGCGCCGTTCATGACCTTCACCTTCGAAGTCGCCGAAGAATGGAAAACCCGCGTGCCGGAAGTCGTCCATGAGGACGGTACTTCCCGTGCCCAGGTGCTCAAGCGCGAATACAACCCGCGCTACTACGACATGATGAAGGCGCTGGAAAACCTCACCGGTAACGGCGTGTCGCTGAACACTTCGCTCAACCGTCGTGGCGAACCGATGATCTGCTCGCCGACCGACGCGCTGAACATGTTTTTCGGCTCGGATCTGCAGTATCTGATCATGGAAGACATTCTGGTGGTCAAAGAGGGCGCCAACGCTTATGACTCGCTCGGCTGAACGCCATGTGCTGCAGTTCTGTCACGGCTATGACGGGCCGTTCCTGGACTGCGCGCGGCAGTACGCCAGCCTGTTTGCCGGCACCGGCTATCGGGTGACCACGGTGTTTCTGACCGGGGCCGCCGATAGCGAGGTGGCCGCAGCGTGTGCTTCCGATGAAGTGTTGTTCATGGAGTACAGCTCCAAGGCCATTCGTGGCCTGAAACTGGGGGCTATCGGCGATCTGCGCAAGATCGTCGCCTCACGCAATTTCAGTCTTTGCATCGCCCATCGCTTCAAGCCGATCTATATCGCCTTGCTCGGCACATCGCTGCCGGTCATTGGTGTGCACCACGCGTTCGGCGATTACCAGCGTGGGACGCGCAAGTTGTTCGCGCATATTTTCCGCCAGCGCCTGAGCCTTCTCGGCGTGTCGGATGCAGTGCGTGACGACATGCGGCGCTGCCTGCCGAAATGGCCGGCAAGCCGAATCCAGACGTTTTACAACCGCATCGATGTGCCTGCACTGCAAGCCCGTCAGGTACCTTCCGAAGAAGCGCGGCAGATCCTCGGGCTGTCGCCGGATGCCTGGATTGTCGGTAACGTCGGCCGCCTGCACCCGGACAAGGATCAGGCCACGTTGCTGCGCGGGTTTGCCCAGGCGCTGCCAGGCCTGCCGGACCACAGTCAGTTGGTCATTCTCGGCAGCGGTCGCCTGGAGCAGGATCTCAAGGTGCTGGCCCGTGAGCTGGGCATTGCCGACCGAGTGCTGTTTCTCGGTCAGGTGCCCGATGCGCGCAATTATTTCCGCGCCTTCGATGTGTTCGCCTTGAGCTCCGATCATGAGCCGTTCGGCATGGTCTTGCTGGAGGCCATGGCCGCCGGCTTACCGTTGCTGGCCACCGCGTGCGGCGGGGCGAAGGAAGTGGTGGAGGGTGTGGGCATTCTGTTTCCATTGGGCGATGCCGAGCATCTGGCTCAGGGGCTGCAACATCTGGCCGCGATGGATGCGCAGCAGCGTAGTCAATGTGCGCAGATGATGCTCGAGCGACTGCATGAGCGTTTCTCCGACCGTGCGGTGCGCGAGACCTTCTGGCGCCTGCCGCCAGTTACCGATCTGGCAACGAGGGGCTGATGCTCAACCGATTTCAAGGCTGGCGCGAACGTGGCTGGTCGCCCGTTGACGCCTCGACCTACGCCACTACCTGGCAACGTTATGGCGGCAGTGTCGCGACACATCCGCTGGTCATCGAGCGCCTGGCGGATCTGGCCGGGATCCCGGTGCGTTATCTGGCCTGGCAGCAGCAGGGCGAGGTTGAAGCCGCCATCGCTACCTGGGGACGCGACCTGGCGTTGTCCAAGGACGTGCTCAAACGCAACGGCAAGAAAGGCCTGTTCGACCTCGGCAATGCCGAGCTGATTCTGCCGGCCGCCGTCGATGCTCAGGCACCGCTGCGGCATCGGGCGCGCTATCTGTCGGCACTCAACGAAGGCCGTTTCAGTGGCCTGAAGTTGCAGGCTGAACAACTGGCCATGGCCCGCACGCCGGAAGAGTTGTCGAAAAAGTTTCGCTATAACCAGCGTCGAGAGCTGCGTCTGCTGGAAGAAGCGGGCGGTGTGGTGCGAGCGGTCAGCGAGTTTTCCAGCGTTGAGCTGGCCGCGATGTACTGCGATCTGTTTCAGCGCCGCTGGGGCTTTCCGGCGACCGGCGCGGCGCGCATGGCCGAGGTCATCGAGTTGCTGCGCGAGCTGTTGATCGGCTCGGTCATTTTCCTCAACGATGCGCCGATTGCGATTCAATTGGTCTACCGCGTTGAGGCGGCAGAATGGATCAGTGTCGAATACGTGAATGGCGGCGTGGATCCCGAAACCCGCGAGTTCAGCCCCGGCAGCGTGCTGAGCTTTCTCAATACGCAAAGCGCCTGGGAACACGCACGGGCACTCGGCAAGCCGTTGCGTTTTTCGTTCGGTCGCGCTGACCGTGAATACAAGGACCGCTGGTGCAACCCTGTGCCGGTGTTCACCGTATGAGTCAGACCATGAGCCGCAAACAGCAATTGCTCAGACGCCATCGACGCAACAAGCGCGTGGCCATGTTGGTCGCGCTGGCCGCCATCATCGCGCTGAGCGTGCTGGTCGCCTGGTGGCTGGCGCCGGTGTTGCTAATTGGCGGCTGGATCGCCCATGAGGCGTGGTTTGCCGATCATCTTTTCTACGCGCCCGGCGACGATTACCAATACAGCTTCCCGGCGTATACGCCGCAGCCTAAGGTGCATCTGAACGGCGAGCAACTGCGTCTGGATGAAGGGGTGATGCTGGCTGACGAAGCCGTGCTGATTCTGGCTGTAAAGGTCAAAAGCACTTGGCTGGGACGTTTTCTTGACCCTTTCATCGAGTTGTCGGGTGGCGCCAATCCTGACGTGCAGACCTTTGAGCGCGGGGTCGGCGGCCTGCGCTACCTGAACCTGAGCGGTCAGGCGCAAGCGTTGTCCGAAGGAGTATTGCGTCTGCGCGGCCGTTTCTGTCGAGTGTCGGGCGAGCCGGTACTGTGGGCGCTGGAACACGCTGATTATCGTCGCCAGCGGGTCATGGTCATTGCCCCTCACGCGGATGATGCGGAGCTGGCGGCATTCGGGTTGTACAGTCAGGCCGATGAAGCCTGGATCGTCACCTTGACCGCTGGCGAAATCGAGGCCGAACATTATCAGCAGATGGGCATGAGCAAGGTCGACGCAGCGCGGCTGAAGGGACGCTTGCGCGCCTGGGACAGCCTCACCGTGCCGCAATGGGCTGGTGTCCCCCAGGAACGCTGCGTGCAGTTGGGCTATTTCTGCCTGCAACTGGCCGCGATGCGGGACAAGCCGGAGCAACCGGTGGGCTCGCGCGAAGCGGATTTGAGCGATACCCGTCTGTTCCGTCAATTCAACCGGTTTGTTCTGCCAAGTGACGCCGATGGCGCGCCGACCTGGAACAATCTGCTGGCTGATCTGCGCGAAACAATGCTGCGCGCGCGTCCGGACGTTATCGTGCTGCCGCATCCGACGCTGGACCCGCACCCCGACCACGTCTGCGCGCAGCAGGCTGTGCTTGAAGTGTTGAAGGGGCTGGACTGGCAGCCGACGCTGCTCGGTTATGCCAACCATCTGCACGATAACGACCGGTGGCCGATGGGCAATAGTGGCGATGGCGTGGCGCTGCCGCCAGCCTTTGATGCTGGCGTGCCGGTGCAGCCGGTTTGCCTGGCATTGTCTCTGCAACAGCAGCGTGACAAGGCAATGGCCCTGGGCATGATGCATGACCTGCAGCCGCCCGCGCCGTTCAAGCGTCGCTTGCGTCGCAGCTTGCAGCGATTGCTGGCTGGGCGCGCCGGTTCGCCTTATGGCGAAAACGAATTTTTCCGCAAGGCGGTTCGGCGACATGAACTGTTCTGGCGTTTGTAGCGACACAGGCGCCCGCGCAAGACTTTCTTGCGGGCGGGCATGTTCAGGTTTGCTCGGGTTGCTGTTGCGGCAAGGAAGACAATGAAAGTTCTATTTCTGGTGCAGAAAGATCAACGGGCCATTCTCGATCGTTTGTATGAGGGTGTCGCCGCCCATTGTGAGTGCGATCTGCGCTGGTTGAGCGGTGACGAGCAGCGCAATCTGCGGCGATATTTCCGCCGCGAAGTCGATGTTACCCGCTATGACCGCATCGTGTTTTTCCTGCGCTTCAAGCAGGAGATCCGGCAGGTCGGGTTTATCCGCACTATCCCCAATCTGGTGATTCTGGAGCACGATGCCTATCAGAATTACATCCCCTGCAAGTACACCGGCAAGTTCAGTGCGCACTATCGGCGTTTGCCGTGGGCACGGGTGATCAGTTCCGGTTTCGTGGTTGCCGAGCGCCTGCGCTCGGAGGGCTTCGACGCCGTGTTCGTGCCCAAGGGCTACGATCAGACGCAATTGCAGGACCAGGGGCGCGAGCGGGATATCGAACTCGCCTTCGTCGGCAGCACCAACAGTGTGGCCTACAGTGGCCGCAAGGCGCTGCTGGATGAACTGGGCCAGGTCGAGCCGCTGCTGGTGACGCGGACCAAGTCCGGCGGCGAGTACGTTGACACGCTCAACCGTATCCGTTTTTTTGTCAGCGCGGACGTGGGCATGGGCGAGTTCATGATCAAGAACTTCGAAGCCATGGCTTGCGGCTGCGTCCTGCTGGCCTATGATCAAGGCGCCGCCGAAGCTGCGGCGCTGGGTTTGCAGGACATGCACAACGTGGTGTTCTATCAGACGATCGCGCAGTTGCAGGAAAAGCTGGCCACGCTGCGCGAGGATCCGCAACTGGCGCAACGCATCGCTGACAACGGTCGCGAGCTGGCGGTGGAGCAGTTCAGCTTCGCGCGGATCGGTCAGCGCATCGTTGAAGAACTTGAGCCGCCGTTGCGTGATCGGGCGCCGCTGAGCCTGCTGGAAAAAATCCGCCTGAAAGTGGGCATTTGACAAGTGTCATATAGCCAGTGATATTGCTGGCGACTTCTGATTAACGAGATATCGGTGCAATTTTCCAAAGAAAGCCAGATTACATTGGTGGTTACCAGCTGCGGTCGACTCGATCTGCTCAAGGCCACTCTCGATAGCTTCGACCGGTACAACACGGCACCCATTCGTGAAGTGTTCATCACCGAAGATGCCGGCGACGAAGGCGTTGCCGGGATTCTGCCTGCTCACTGGAAAGAGCATTGCACGGTCTTCGTCAATCGTCCGAAGCTGGGCCAGTTGGCATCGATCGACCTGGCCTACGGACACGTCAGCACCCCCTACATTTTTCATTGCGAAGATGACTGGGAGTTCTATCGTCCGGGGTTCGTCGAAGACTCGATGACCATTCTGCAAGCGCGGCCGGAAATTCTGCAGATCTGGTTGCGCAGCTATAATCACGATCTGCGGGTTCACAGTCCTTACATCCATTTGGGCGCGCGCGAGATTGTCGATGGCGTTGCGTGTTATCCGCTGATTTCCGACAAGCCGGAGTGGCAGGGGTTCTCGCTGAACCCTGGGTTGCGTCGACTTGAGGACTATCGGTTGTGTGCGCCTTTCGCCGGCCATGGTGGCGAGAAGGCCTTGTCACAGCGCTACTCACAACTGAACAGGGACGCCTTGATACTCGAGGCAGACGCGGTCATGCACACCGGTTTCGGTCTGCACGTGCAAACGGATGTCGAGCGTGAACGCAAAGCGCGCCGCAATCGCCGCGAACAGATCAAATTTGCCTTGTTTCTGTTGCTGGGAGTCTGCATTGGCTGGTTCATCAACTGAGTTCGAGTACCGCGCAGCTTGTCCCCGCAAATCCGTGCAACGGCTTTCTGCCCTATGAATATTCTCAATATCATGTGGGCCGGTGGCGCTCCGTTCGCATCAATTCACAAAGTGCATCAGCAAATACTCTCTCAGGCGGCACCGTCGGCGGTGGTCAAGACCTGGCTGCTCCAGGGGCAGGGAGCCGAGTGCGGCGTGGATGTCGGTGAGGTGCGTGAGTGGCAGTTATCGTCAGCGCGCCTGAAGGGCCGGCATTTCTGGCGTTTTGCCAAACCCGTGATGCGGGCGAGGTTTCGCCAGGCGCTCGTGGACAGTGACGCTCGATTGCTGCTGCTGGACGGCATGGGCGTTGCCCGCACGTTATTGCCGGTCCTCAAGAAGCTGCCGCATATCCGCGCGGTAGTTATTTTCCACGGTTCGGCGCGATTGAATGCCGGCGACCAGGCTCTATTCCAGGCAATCCCTGCGTCCCGGCTGAAACTGGTTGCCGTTTCCAGCACTCTCGCCGATTCACTGGCCCGCGATCTGCAGATGCCTGTCACCCCGTTGCGAAGTGCGTTTGATCCGGAAGCGTTTCGTGCTGACCTGTTCACCCGCGAGCAAGCCCGGACACGGTTGGGGTTGCCGCAAGGCGATACGCCGGTATTGGGCGCGGTAGGGCGGCTGGTCTCCGAGAAGGGGTTCGGTTATTTGCTGGATGCCTTTGCCGCAGCACTCGACAGCCGCCCGGACTTGCGCCTGGTCATTATCGGCGAAGGCTCCAAACGCGCGGCGCTGGAGCAGCGCATCGACGCGCTTGGCTTGCACGACAAGGTCTTGCTGACCGGGCATCTGAACGAAGCAGCGCAGCTTTATCGTGCGTTCGACTGGGTTGCGATCCCTTCGCTGGAAGAGGGCCTCGGTCTGGTCATGCAGGAAGCGGTGATGGCCGGCGTACCGGTGTTGTGCAGCGATCTGGAGGTGTTCAGCGAACAACTGGGCAGCGCCGGCTGGTATGCCCCGGTCAATGACACAAAGGCCTGGTCCGAGACCATCGACCGCGCCTTCGGTGCCTCATCTCAAGCGATCAATGCCGAGCAGTACCGGATGCTTTCACCGGACGAGGCCTGGGCGAACTTCAGCCAGGCTGCCCGCGCATTGTTTTCATGACGACAAGACCGCGCGCTCAAGTGCCTGCATCGGAAAGCTGTCGTTCAGCTTTTCGCGCGCAATATAGCGTGCGAAGTGTTGCAGGTTGCGTTTGATCAAGCGCTTTGGCAACGGTCCGCGGGTGAAGCGCATGTCGGCGACATCGATCAGGCCCATGCGGTTGTCTGGTGTGACGACGATGTTGCCAAGATGCAGGGAGCGGAAATAGATGCCCGAGCGGTGCAGGCTGCGTATCAGCTCGGCCAGATCCGGCAATGCCTGAGTCCAGTTGAAACCTTGTTTTGCGGCGATCTGGCGCAGCGTTTGCCCTGGCAGAGGCTCATACAGCACGGCGGTCATGCCTGGTTTCTCAAGGCGAAAGAACTGGAGGATCTGCAGCGTCGGTACGCCGAGTTTGTGCAGCTCGACGGCGTTGTCGATGAATCGCTTCGAGTAGGGGCGAAACAAGGCGGATGAAAAAAACCTTTTGCGACGAAACAGTTTGAGAATTTTCCCATCCTGCAGCAGGTAGACTTTCGGCCCATAGCTGTCCGCTTCCAGAACTTTGGCGGCGTCGATCATTTGGTCTAGAGCGGCTTGTGAGAGCCGGGAGCATCGCATCGTAGGAAGCCTTGTCGAAAGTGCGGGGTGTAGTAGCGGGCAATGATGCCGAAAAGTTTCGATTTTAACCATGCCGCGTCGCATGGGCGAACCCTTGTCAGGAGCAGATTGATGCAGGAAACACGCTGGGCGCAACTATGGATGGCGATGGGGCTCTTGTGGTTTTTACTGGCTATTGCCGTAGCGCCCACCAACAAGGTCTACCAGCAGGGGCTGGTGGCTCTCGTCTGGTTGCCGGCGCTAGTGCTGGGCTGGGCTGCGCGGCACCGCGTCAGAGAAGTGCTCCATGAACAACGCTGGATCTACCTGCCATTGCTCGGATTGCTGGTCTGGTCGCTGATCAGTCTGGCATGGACAAACGCACCGGAAACGGGCCGCGAGGCCAAGCGTCTGTTGTATATCGTGGTGTTCCTGCTGTTTTTTCCGGTGTTTGCCAGCGGACGCCCCGAGCGATTGATTCGTCTCATGCAGTGGGGCGGGCTGGGATTGGCAGTAACTGCGCTGGTGGCCATCGTCAGGTTTTACGTCATCGAAGGTAACGCCTGGTCTGCCCGGGTGGAAGGGCTGGGTGAGCTGGCGCATCCGATCCTCGGCGGCTATGTCATCGGCCTGGCGGCGGTGTGGCTGGCCCTGTGGGCGCCGCGTGGCGTGATGTGGCAAGGGGTCTGGACACTGGCGTTGGCGGTGCTGGGTATCTTTGTACTGATGAGTCAGAGTCGAGGCGCGGCGCTGGCGTTGTTTCTGACCATCCTGGCCATGCCGATCTGGTGTCGTGACCGCCACAGCCGAATCGTCGCAGCCGTGGCCCTGGTGGTGGCGATTGTGGCGCTGTGGCTGTTCGAACCGTTGGTGCTGGCGCGCGGAGTTTCCTTTCGTCCGCAGATTCTGATGGCCTCTCTGGATATGATTGCCCAACATCCCTGGGGTGGGTTGGGCCTGGGTGGGGACTACCGGGTTTTCTGGTCGGGCATGACTTTCGATCACGCCCACAATCTGTTCACCCATGTTGCGATCGTACTGGGTCTGCCGGGACTGCTGTTATGGTCTGCCGTCTGGTTCGCCGTTATTTTCCAAGCGTGGAAAGTTCGGGAAACGCTGTATGCCCGGGGGATCATCGGTATCTGGCTGTTCTCGACACTGGCGATGCAATTCGACGCTGCCAGCCTCACCGGCACCCCGCGCGCCGAGTGGTTCATCAGCTGGCTGCCGTTGGGGCTTGCCAGCGTTTTGGTATGGGCGCGGGCCAATGGCGGCGCTTGTGATAAAATTTCGCGTTCTTCTTAACCAGTGAGCTCTACGATGACTGACGCACCGCCCAAAGCGGAACAGGAATCCAGCCTGAAAATCTACTTTCGGCTGTTGGGGTACGTAAAACCCTATATCGGTCTTTTCCTGCTGAGTATCGTGGGCTTCGTGATCTTTGCTTCCACGCAACCAATGCTGGCCGGGATTCTCAAGTATTTTGTCGATGGCCTGAGCAACCCGGAAGCGGTGCTCTTCCCCAACGTTCCCTATCTGCGAGACGTGCAATTGCTGATGGCTGTGCCGTTGCTGATCATCCTGATCGCAGCGTGGCAAGGCCTCGGCTCGTTTCTCGGCAACTATTACCTGGCGAGGGTTTCGTTGGGGCTGGTGCATGACCTGCGTATCGAACTGTTCAACAAGCTGTTGGTACTGCCCAATCGCTATTTCGATACCCATAACTCGGGTCATCTGATCTCGCGTATCACTTTCAACGTGACCATGGTCACTGGCGCCGCCACGGATGCCATCAAAGTGGTGATCCGCGAAGGCCTGACCGTGGTTTTCCTGTTCGCCTATCTGCTGTGGATGAACTGGAAACTGACTCTGGTGATGCTGGCCATTCTGCCGGTGATCGCGTTCATGGTCGGCAACACCAGCAAGAAATTCCGCAAGCAGAGCAAGAAGATTCAAGTGGCCATGGGCGACGTCACCCATGTGGCTTCCGAAACCATTCAAGGCTATCGCGTCGTGCGCAGTTTTGGTGGCGAAGCTTATGAGCAGCAGCGTTTTGCGGCGGCCAGCCAGAGCAACACCGACAAACAGTTGCGTATGACCAAGACTGGCGCGGTGTATACGCCGATGCTGCAGCTGGTGATCTACACCGCCATGGCGGTGTTGATGTTCCTGGTGTTGTTCCTGCGCGGTGATGCAACGGCCGGTGATCTGGTCGCCTACATCACGGCTGCCGGTTTGCTGCCCAAACCGATCCGGCAATTGTCTGAAGTCAGCTCGACCATTCAGAAAGGTGTGGCCGGCGCCGAAAGCATTTTCGAGCAGCTCGATGTCGAGCCGGAAATCGACACCGGTACGATCGAGCGTGATCGGGTCAGTGGCCATCTGGCGGTGAACAACCTCAGCTTCACTTACCCGGGCACTGAACGGGAAGTGCTGAAAAACATCAGCTTCACCGCGTCGCCAGGTCAGATGATCGCCCTGGTCGGGCGTTCCGGCAGCGGCAAATCGACGCTGGCCAGTCTCATTCCGCGCTTCTATCACCACGAGACCGGCGAAATCCTGCTCGATGATGTCGAAATCGAGGACTATCGTCTGCGCAATCTGCGTCGCCATGTAGCGCAAGTGACCCAGCACGTGACGCTGTTCAACGACACCATCGCCAACAACATCGCTTACGGCGATCTGGCAGGCGCGCCTCGCGAAGATATCGAGAAAGCCGCCAGGGATGCATTTGCCATGGACTTCATCGCGCAGATGCCTCAAGGCCTGGATACCCAGGTCGGCGAGAACGGTGTGCTGTTGTCTGGCGGACAGCGTCAGCGCCTGGCGATTGCCCGGGCCTTGCTGAAAAACGCCCCGCTGCTGATCCTCGACGAAGCGACGTCGGCCCTTGATACCGAGTCCGAGCGGCACATTCAGGCGGCACTCGACCATGTCATGAAAGGCCGCACCACGCTGGTGATTGCCCACCGTTTGTCGACCATCGAGAAGGCCGATCTGATCCTCGTCATGGATCAGGGCGAGATCGTCGAACGCGGCACTCATGCCCAACTGCTTGCTCATAATGGCTACTACGCGCGTCTGCATGCGATGGGGCTGGATGCCCCGGCTGAAGACATTGCCTGATCTGCAGATGAGGGTGGGCCAGCCTCACCCTCGTGTATTCCCGGCGCGCGCGATCCTGTTAATATCGCGCCCCTGTTCATTTTGTATGTGGGTTGCTCCATGAAATTGTCGATGCCGCGATTCGATCAAGCCCCTGTCTTGGTGGTCGGCGATGTCATGCTCGACCGTTACTGGCATGGCGGAACCTCACGGATTTCTCCTGAAGCGCCGGTGCCGGTGGTCAAGGTCGAGCAGATCGAGGATCGCCCGGGCGGTGCCGCCAACGTTGCGCTCAACATTGCCGCGCTGGGTGCACCGGCATCACTGGTGGGCGTGACCGGCGATGACGAAGCCGCCGACAGCCTGAGCAACAGTCTCAAGGGCGCGGGCGTGCGCGCCTTGTTTCAGCGCATCGCGCACCAGCCGACCATCGTCAAGCTGCGGGTCATGAGCCGGCACCAGCAGTTGCTGCGTATCGATTTCGAAGAAGTGTTCGCCACCGATGCTCTGGCACTGGCCGCGCAGGTTGACGGGTTGCTTGAAGGCATCAAGGTGCTGGTGTTGTCGGATTACGGTAAAGGCGCACTGAAAAATCACCAGGCCCTGATCCAGGCCGCCCGTGCCAAAGGTATACCGGTATTGGCTGATCCGAAGGGCAAGGACTTTTCGATCTACCGCGGTGCCAGCCTGATCACACCGAATCTCAGCGAGTTCGAAACCATCGTCGGTGGTTGCGCCGATGAGCACGAACTGGTGAGCAAGGGCGCCGTCCTGATGCAGGAGCTCGACCTCGGCGCGCTGCTGGTGACCCGTGGTGAACACGGCATGACCTTGCTGCGTCCGGATCATCCGGCGTTGCATCTGCCGGCCCGCGCCCGCGAAGTGTTCGACGTGACCGGTGCCGGCGATACGGTGATTTCGACCCTGGCCGCGGCCATTGCCGCAGGCGAAGAACTGCCGCACGCCGTGGCGCTGGCCAATCTGGCAGCAGGCATCGTCGTCGGCAAGTTGGGTACCGCCGCGATCAGCGCCCCGGAACTGCGCCGCGCCATTCAGCGCGAAGAAGGTTCGGAGCGAGGCGTGCTGGGACTTGAGCAGCTGCTGTTGGCGGTTGACGATGCCCGTGCGCACAACGAGCGGATTGTTTTCACCAATGGCTGCTTCGATATCCTGCATGCCGGCCATGTCACCTATCTGGAACAGGCCCGTGCTCAGGGCGACCGCCTGATCGTGGCAGTCAACGATGACGCCTCGGTCAGCCGCCTGAAAGGCCCGGGCCGGCCGATCAACAGCGTGGATCGCCGCATGGCGGTACTCGCCGGTCTCGGCGCGGTGGACTGGGTGATCAGTTTCTCTGAAGGCACACCGGAAAACCTGCTGCGCGAGGTCAAGCCGGACGTGCTGGTCAAGGGCGGCGATTACGGTATCGATCAGGTGGTCGGCGCGGATATCGTCACCGCCTACGGCGGCACCGTGAAAGTCCTGGGGCTGGTGGAAAACAGCTCGACGACAGCGATCGTGGAAAAGATCCGCGGCCAATAAGATCAAAAGATCGCAGCCTGCGGCAGCTCCTACAGGGGAATACATTCCAATGCAGGAGCCGTCGAAGGCTGCGATCTTTTGCTTTCAGGAATTCACTTTCTTGCGCGGTACGATTTTCTTCAGCAGCTGCCTGGCCTTGCCGCGCAGGCGTGCCAGTCCAGTGGCTTTCTCCGCTGGCGTCAGGCCCTGTTGGCGCAACCAGTCTTTCCAGCGAATCCGCTCATCACGCACCAGCCAGCCATCCTGTCGCGCGAAGCTTTCGGCCAGATACAGACCGCGGGTACTCGCCGGATACAGTTGATCCTTTTTCAGGGTGTACAACTCAGGCAGCGGCTGGCCGTCGTGCAATGGCATCAAGTACAGGTCTGGCCGTTTGCGATCGAGCCGCGCCACCAGTTGATCGCCTTCCAGACGCTCGTCGACATGAAACAGGCTCAAGGACTTCGCCTCCTTGGGCACGTCCAGGCGCAAGTCATAGATCAATTGCAGGGACGCCGTCGGCAGATGCACGTACGCCCTTGGTCGCTCCAGCAATTGCAGGTTGGCGCAGCGCACCGGACGCGCCGAACCGGACAACGGCGTCAGGCGAAACGGCAACGCCTCACGGTAATGCAGCGCAGCGGAGTAGGGCGCCGGCAACCAAGTCTCGTTGAAGCGCCCGCCGAGCCAGCCTTCCGGGGTTTCCAGCAGACACTCTTCGGCAATCTCCTGAATCGCCGTGTGCAGCGGAATGTTCAGCTCATGAGCAGGCACATAGCCGGAAATCAGTTTCAGCACCACGTCGCCGCGATCCTGCCGACGCTGGCGCACCAGCACCCAGTAATCGCGATTCTGCCAATGCAGGGTCAGGCGCACGGACACTCCGAGGTTGGCCAGTTCCAGGGCGAAGCGCTCGCTGTCGGCGACGCTGACCGGTTTACGCCGTTGCAGGGTCTGGGCGAAGTTCAGCGGCATGCCGACGCTCTGATAGCTCAGGCCTTCGGGCGTGGCTTCGACGAACAGCGGCAGTGTCTTGAAGTTGCTCGGGTTCTTGCGGATGAGCGTGCGCGGCATATCGGCTCCTGGCTTAAGGCCGCGGGGCGGCGTCAGTGACTACGCAGGACCTGGGCAACGGTCGCTACGTTATGGGCGAGGTGCAGCGGATTGATCGTGCCGACAATAGCACTGGCAACGCCGGGATGAGTGAACAGCAACTCGAAGCTGGCGCGCACCGGATCGACTCCCGGACTCAGACAGACATGACCGCTGGCCAGGGCTTTTTTCACCAGAATGGCTTTGCCGTGGGCAGCAGCATAGTCAATGACCGCCTTTTCGTTTTGTTCGTTCAGATTGTAGGTGACCATCGCGCAGTCGCCTTGCTCCAGCGCTTTCAAGCCGCCTTCGACGGTTTTGCCGGAAAACCCGAAGCCGCGAATCTTGCCCTCGGCCTTCAGCGCCGCGAGGGTGGCGTAGACCTCTTCGTGCTCGAGGATGGCCATGTCGTTGCCGTCCGAGTGCACGAGGACCAGATCGATAAAATCCGTTTCCAGACGTTGCAGGCTGCGCTCGACCGACATTCGCGTGTGCGCGGCGCTGAAATCGTGACGCGACAGGCCATCGGCAAACTCTTCACCGACCTTGCTGACGATCACCCAGTCCTGACGCTGGCCGCGCAGCAGCGGGCCGAGGCGTTCTTCGCTGCGCCCATAGGCCGGTGCGGTGTCGATCAGGTTGATGCCCAGATCGCGCGCCTGGCGCAGCAGCATGCGCGCTTCATCATCGCCGGGAATCTGAAAGCCGTTGGGGTATTTCACCCCTTGATCGCGGCCGAGTTTGACCGTGCCCAGGCCCAGCGGCGAAACCGTCAGGCCGGTGCTACCCAGTGGGCGATGCAGTTCGTGCAGAGTGGCGATGCTCATGGCAGCAGTTGCTCCCACGCGGGTACACCGAGCGGTGGTTTCGGCAGCGGCGGCAGCGGATCAGTCGCCTGCGGCTGGATGCCGTCGCGTTGCAGCGAGGCGATAACGCGGTCGGCGAAGTCCGGCGCCAGTGCCAGTTTGGTCGGCCAGCCGACGAGCAAGCGACCTTCCTCGGCGAGGAATGCGTTGTCCGGACGGGTCAGGCCGGTTTGCAGCGGCTCCGCGCGGTCGACGCGCAGGGTGGCCCATTGCGTGGTGCTGAGGTCGATCCACGGCAGCAATTGGGCGATTTCCTTTTGCGCGGTGGCGATCTGTTCGGCTGGTTCGCGGGCCACGCCTTCGCTTTCGGCGATGTCGCCGCCCATGTACCAGACCCACTGGCCATCAGCCGCCGGATGCGTGGTCACGGTGATGCGCGGCTTGGTGCCGCCGCCCAGGCAGTGCGCGTACAGCGGTTTCAAGCCGGGGCCTTTGGCGAGGATCATGTGCAGGGGGCGGCGCTGCATGGCCGGACGGCTCAGGCCCAGGGCTTCAAGCAGTTCGGCCGTGCCGGCGCCGGCGCTGAGGACGATGCGCTGGGCGCGGATCTCACGGCCGTCGACTTTCAGGCCGACCAGCACGCCGGCTTCCAGCAGCGGCTCGATGACCTGCCCGGCGAGCAGACCGTCACCGGCCAGCTCGGCGAGGCGCTGGATCAGGCTCGGGACATCCACTACCAGTTCGGCGAGGCGATAGACCTTGCCCTTGAAACGCTTGTCTTGCAGGGCCAGCGGCAGTTCATCGCCCTTGACCTGATCGACCCGGCCACGCACGGCTTTGCTGGCGAAGAAACTGGTCAGATTGCCGGCCAAAGTGCCTGGCGACCACAGGTAATGGGCTTCGGACAGCAGGCGCACGCCGGACAGATCCAGCTCACCATTGCCGGCCAGCGCCTCGCGCCAGCGGCGCGGCATGTCGGCGATGGCTTCCGAGGCCCCGGTCAGCGCGCCGTGCAGCGCGTACTTGGCACCGCCGTGGATGATGCCCTGGGACTTCACGCTCTGCCCGCCACCGAGGCTGGCGCTTTCCACCAGCACGGTCGAAAAACCCTGACCGCGCAGGCGCGCATTCAGCCAGAGGCCGGCGACACCAGCGCCGACAATCAGAACGTCGGTGGAAATAACGGATGGCATGCAGCGACCTCAGTGTTCAAGACGAGGGCGCAGTATACAGACTCGGGAAAGGGGCGGATTTGTCGATGATCAACATGCCGAACATATGGGCCAATGTGGGAGCGAGCCTGCTCGCGAAGAGGGAATGCCAGTCGACATATGTGTTGACTGATGTACCGCATTCGCGAGCAGGCTCGCTCCCACAGGGGATTGTGTCTGGCAGTTAATGGCCGGCGGTTTTCGAGAACAATTGAATCACCACCACGCCCAGCACGATCAACGCCATCCCCAGCATCGCCGGGATATCCAGCTTCTGCCCATAGATAAACAGTGCCGCCACGCTGACCATCACAATGCCCATACCGGCCCAGACCGCGTAGGCCACGCCGACCGGTACGGTGCGCACCACCAGCGTCAGCATCCAGAATGCAATCCCGTAGCCGACAATCACCAGAATCAGCGGCAGCGGCGTGCTGAAGCCCTTGACCGCTTTCATCGAAACGGTGGCGATCACTTCGGCGCAGATGGCGATGGCCAGATAGACGTAGGCGTTCATGGTTTCGATCCTCAAATAAATCTTTGCTTGCTGAGGCGACATTTTAGGGATTGCTCAGATGGGGTAAAGTCATTACCTATCTGTTCTATAGATGGGTTGGTAGCAAGCATGCAATGGAATCTCGATCAGCTGCGGGTATTTGTCGATGTCGCTGAACAGCGGTCTTTCTCCGCCGTGGCGCGGCGGCAACGCAAGGCGCAGTCGGCGATCAGCAGCGCCGTTGCGATGCTTGAAGAGGATTTGGGCGTAAGCCTGTTCGAGCGCAGCAGCGGTCGGCAGCCGATGCTCACCGAGGCGGGCGCGGCGTTGCTGGAAGAGGCGCGGGAAGTGTTGCGCCAGTGCGAGCGCCTCAACGGCCGCGCGATGGCCATGCTGCGCGGCCAGGAGGCGCAGTTGCGGGTGGCTCAGGACGAGGCGATGCCGTATCAGGCGCTGGTGGAAAGTTTCGGCGAACTGGCCGAGCAGTTTCCCAGCCTGGAAGTGCAACTGACCAGCGCCGCCCAAGGCGAAGTCGCGCGCAAACTGGTCGAACGTCGCGCCGACCTCGGCCTGCTGTTCTATCACGATGAAATCCCCGAAGCCCTTGAGCGCCGCGTGCTGGGTCGAGTGGAAATGGTCACGGTCTGTGGCGTCAATCATCCGCTGGCGCAGCATTCCTATGTGACCTGCCAGCAACTGGCGCAGCACCGGCAATTGCTGATGTCGACGCAGACCAGCGTCTATCCCGGCAACGAGCCGGCCAGCCCACAGGTGTGGCGCGCCGACAGCTTTTACGTAATGTCCGAATGGCTGGTGCGCGATCTCGGCTGGGCTTGGTTGCCGCGCCACGTTGTGCAGTACTCGGCGTATCAAGGCCAGATGATTGAGCTCGACAGCGAATGGACGCCGCCAGCGCTGGTGGTGGAACTGGTCTGGCGCCGCGACGAACCGCTCGGCCCGGCCGCGCGCTGGCTGGCGGAACGTTTTGCCGTGCACTTGCGGGCGATCGGCGACAAAAGCCGATAAACTCCGCCGCCATGAATAGAACTCTCTACACCGCGCTGTTTTACCTGGGGCTGCCATTGGTGGCGATTCGACTATGGCTGCGTGCGCGCAAGGCGCCGGCGTATGCCAAACGCATTGGCGAGCGCTTTACTTATGGCATGCCGACGTTGCAGCCCGGTGGCATCTGGGTGCACGCGGTGTCGGTCGGCGAAAGCATTGCCGCCGCGCCGATGATCCGCGCGCTGCTGGAACGCTACCCGACGCTGCCGATCACCGTGACCTGCATGACCCCGACCGGTTCGGAGCGGATTCAGGCACTGTTCGCCAACGAGGCGCGCATTCAACACTGCTATCTGCCGTATGACTTGCCTTGTGCGGCGGCGCGTTTTCTTGATCGCGTACAGCCCAGGCTTGCAGTGATCATGGAGACCGAGCTGTGGCCTAACCATATTCATCAATGTGCCAAGCGCGGGATTCCGGTGGCGTTGGCCAATGGGCGGTTGTCGCAGCGTTCCGCCAAAGGCTATGGCCGCTTCAGCAAACTCACTGCGCCGATGCTCGCCGAGATGAGTTTGCTGGCCGTGCAGACCGCAGCCGAGGCCCAGCGCTTCCGCGATCTTGGCGCACGTCCGGAAACTGTCGAGGTCACCGGTTCGATCAAGTTCGACCTGACCATCGACCCGCAACTGTTGCAGCGTGCAGCCGAACTGCGCAGCCGGTGGCAGGCGCAGGATCGCCCGGTATGGATCGCTGCGAGCACCCACGAAGGCGAAGACGAAGTGGTGCTCGACGCCCATCGTCGTTTGCTGGGCAGTCATCCCGATGCGTTGCTGATTCTGGTGCCGCGTCATCCCGAGCGTTTCAATTCGGTGTTCGACTTGTGCCAGCGCGAAGGTTTCGCCACGGTACGTCGCTCGACCGGGGCCAATGTCGATGCGCAAACGAGCGTGCTGCTCGGCGACACCATGGGTGAGTTGCTGTTTCTCTATGCCCTGGCCGACAGCGCATTTGTCGGCGGCAGTCTGGTGCCGAACGGCGGGCACAACCTGCTCGAACCCGCCGCGCTGGCGAAACCGGTACTCAGCGGCCCGCACCTGTTCAACTTCCTCGACATCGCCGCGCAATTGCGCGAAGCCGGGGCGTTGGCCGAAGTGGATGATGCCGAAGGGCTCGCAGTCGAGGTGCAGCGCTTGTTCGAACTGCCGCGTGATGCGCAGCGCATGGCGGAGGCCGGGCTGGCGGTGATGCGGCGCAATCAGGGCGCGTTGCAGCGGCTGCTGGATAGCTTGGGCAGATTGATCAAGTAAGCAAAAAGATCGCAGCCTTCGGCAGCTCCTACAGTTGGAATGCATTTCCCTGTAGGAGCTGCCGAAGGCTGCGATCTTTTGTTTTTAGCGCTTAAGGCCGGGCCTTGAGCTGCGCCTCAGCCGCCGACGCCAGATCCGGCGGCAGGAAGTCCTTGTCCGGGTTGTAATCGGCTTTCAGATAGCGCCGCAGATCTTCCAGATCACCCGGGTTCAGCGTCCCCGCCGCCTGCTTCAGGCGCAGGTTGTCGAGGATGTAGTCGTAGCGGGTGTTGTTGTAGTTGCGCACCGAGGTGTACAGCTGGCGCTGCGCGTCGAGCACGTCGACGATGTTGCGCGTGCCGACCTGATAACCGATTTCCGTGGCTTCCACCGCACTCTGGTTGGAGATGATCGACTGGCGGCGCGCCTGCACCTGCTCGACGTCGGTGTTTACCGCTCGGTGCAGATTGCGGGTGTTTTCCACCACTTGCCGGCGCAGCGATTCGCGCTGCTGTTCGCTCTGATCCAGTTGCGCATAGGACTGACGCACTTGCGAACTGGTCAGCCCGCCGCTGTAGATCGGGATGTTCAGTTGCAGGCCCAGCGTGCTCTGCTCGACGTTGCCGCCATAAGGTGCGCCGAACGAGTTGGGGTTGGCGAAGCCGAGGGCGTCGTTGTCGCCTTTCTCGTATTTCGCCACGGCATCGAGGGTCGGCAAGTGGCCGGCCTTGCGCTGCCTGAGCGTCTGCTCGGCGGAGCTGACCGCGTAGTTGCTGGCGAGCAGATTGAGGTTCTGCCGCGCCGCCGTGTCGACCCAGGATTTCGCATCGTTGGGCGAAGGCGGCAGAATCGGCAGCGTGTGGACGATGCCCTGAATCGAGTTGTACTGACGGTTGGTCAGGGTGATCAGCGCCTGGAACGCATCATCGACCTGACGCTGGGCGACGATGCGGTTGGCTCGCGCGGTGTCGTAACTGGCTTGCGATTGCAGCACGTCGGTCTTGTCCGAAAGGCCGACATCGAAGCGCTCGTTGGACTGATCGAGCTGACGTTTGAACGCCGCTTCTTCAGCCTTGGTCGAGGCCAGATTGTCCTGGCTGCGCAGCACGTTGAAGTAGCTTTCGGCGCTCTGCAGGATCAGGTTCTGCTCGGTGGCCGAGAGCTGCAGCGCGGCCTGTTCGTTGACGTCTTTGGCTGCTTGATACTGGAACCAGCGATCGGCGCGGAACAGCGGCTGCGCGAGTGTCGCCTGATAGGAATGCGCGCTGCGGTTGGCGACGGCCGAAGGCTGGTCGATCGAGGTGCGCACGTCGGCGACTTCGGCGCCACCGGACAGGTTCGGCAGCAGACCGGCGCGGGCCTGCGGCACCACTTCTTTCTGCGCGCCATACTGGGCGCGGGCCGCCGCGAGGTCGGCGTTATTGTCGACCGCTTCCTGATAGACGCTGACCAGATCGGTTTTGGTCGACAAGGGTGCTTCCGCTGCCCAGGCCATTGTGTTGGACGCACAGGACACGGCAACAGCCAATGAAAGTTTGCGCAGCATGAGGCGATCCCTAGCATGAATATTATGGAAGTAATCCGGGCGCCAAAGGTAAGGCGCAGCCCGCACAGCGTCAAGGCTGGGCAGGCCAAGCGAGTGTAGTTGCGCATTGCTCCGGCAACAATCGGCCAGCCTGGGTATTTACGCCATTCATCATGGCGTTCGCTGCGGTGTTGGCGTTCCTCGGTGGTTGTGTCTAGACTGGCCGGGTTCTTGTCGGGGTGCCTTGCTATGAGGCTGAGATCGAATAATTTCGGATCCCGTTGAACCTGATCAGGTTAGCGCCTGCGTAGGGAACAAGATTTCTCGTCACCCGGCGAGTCCTCTTGTGCTTCGTCCGGGATATTGTTCGACAATCGAACGCTCATGACGAATGCACAGCACCGGTCCTGGTGCGTCCGTGCCTTTCAGGTTCTGCTCCGACAATCCACTGCTGGATGCTGTCTGGAGAGCCCGTGATGACAACAAAAGAAAAAAACGCGATCAACCTGAGTGACTCGGCCATGGTCGACGAGCAATCGGTCAAGCCGTTCACCCGTTCGCAAAAAATCTACGTTCAGGGCTCGCGCCCGGACATCCGCGTGCCGATGCGCGAAATCAGCCTCGATGTAACCCCGACCGATTTCGGCGGCGAGATCAATGCGCCGGTCACGGTCTACGACACCTCCGGCCCGTACACCGACCCGAACGTGGTCATCGATGTGCGCAAAGGTCTGGCCGATGTGCGTTCAGCGTGGATCGATGACCGTGGCGATACCGAGCGCCTGCCGGGCCTGAGCTCGAACTTCGGCCAGCAGCGTCTGGCCGATGCCGAGCTGACCAAACTGCGCTTCGCCCACGTCAACAACCCGCGCCGCGCCAAGGCCGGGGCCAACGTCAGCCAGATGCACTACGCGCGCAAAGGCATCATCACCGCCGAGATGGAATACGTTGCCATCCGCGAAAACATGAAACTGCAAGAAGCCCGTGCGGCCGGTTTGCTCAAGCAGCAACATGCCGGCCACAGCTTCGGCGCAAGCATTCCGCAAGAAATCACCCCTGAATTCGTCCGCGAAGAAATCGCCCGTGGCCGCGCGATCATTCCCGCCAACATCAACCACGTCGAACTGGAACCGATGATCATCGGCCGTAACTTCCTGGTGAAGATCAACGGCAACATCGGCAACAGCGCCCTGGGTTCTTCGATCGAAGAAGAAGTGGCGAAACTGACCTGGGGCATTCGCTGGGGCTCGGACACGGTGATGGACCTGTCCACCGGCAAACACATTCACGAAACCCGCGAGTGGATCATCCGCAACTCGCCGGTGCCGATCGGTACCGTGCCGATCTATCAGGCGCTGGAGAAGGTCAACGGCGTCGCTGAAGACCTGACCTGGGAGTTGTTTCGCGACACCCTGATCGAACAGGCCGAGCAGGGCGTCGACTACTTCACCATTCACGCCGGCGTGCTCCTGCGCTACGTGCCGCTGACCGCCAAACGCGTCACCGGCATCGTCTCCCGTGGCGGTTCGATCATGGCCAAGTGGTGCCTGGCGCACCACAAAGAGAACTTCCTCTACACCCACTTCGACGAAATCTGCGAAATCATGAAGGCCTACGACGTCAGCTTCTCGCTGGGCGATGGCCTGCGTCCGGGCTCGATTGCCGACGCCAACGACGAAGCGCAATTCGGCGAACTGGAAACCCTCGGCGAGCTGACCAAGATCGCCTGGAAACACGACGTGCAATGCATGATCGAAGGCCCGGGCCACGTGCCGATGCAATTGATCAAAGAGAACATGGACAAGCAGCTCGAATGCTGCGATGAGGCGCCGTTCTACACCCTCGGCCCGCTGACTACCGACATTGCTCCGGGCTATGACCACATCACCTCGGGTATCGGCGCGGCGATGATCGGCTGGTTCGGTTGCGCGATGCTCTGCTACGTGACGCCGAAGGAGCACTTGGGCCTGCCGAACAAGGATGACGTGAAGACCGGGATCATCACTTACAAGATCGCCGCCCACGCAGCGGACCTGGCCAAGGGACACCCGGGCGCGCAGATTCGTGATAACGCACTGAGCAAGGCGCGTTTCGAATTCCGCTGGGAAGACCAGTTCAACCTCGGCCTGGATCCGGACACCGCGCGCTCCTATCACGACGAAACCCTGCCGAAGGACTCGGCCAAGGTCGCGCACTTCTGCTCAATGTGCGGGCCGAAATTCTGCTCGATGAAGATCACCCAGGAAGTCCGTGAATACGCAGCCAACCAACGCATCGATGCGGTCGACGTGGACGTCGCCAAAGGACTCGCGGAACAGGCCGAGCGGTTCAAGAAGGAAGGCAGTCAGCTGTACAAGAAAGTTTGACCCCGTACTGATCGTTCCCACGCAGAGCGTGGGAACGATCACACCAAATGTCCCTTTGAGATAACACCCTTGAGCATTCAACCCGGCACTTATTCCCCCGATCTCGCCGTCCCCGCTGCAAAGCGTGTGTTCGGCGGGCGCGATCTGCTTTCCCTGTGGTTCTCCCTCGGCATCGGCCTGATGGTTTTGCAGACCGGCGCATTGCTCGCGCCGGGTCTGGGTCTGTCCGGTTCTTTGCTGGCGATCTTCCTTGGCACGCTGGTGGGCGTGCTGTTGCTGGCTGCAGTCGGCGTGATCGGCAGCGACACCGGCCTTTCATCGATGGCGGCGCTGAAGCTCAGCCTCGGCAGCAAAGGCGCGAGCCTGCCGGCGCTGCTCAATCTGCTGCAACTGATCGGCTGGGGCTCGTTCGAAATCATCGTCATGCGCGACGCTGCCAGTCTGCTCGGCAGCCGCGCCTTCAGCGAAGGCTCGCTGTGGGCCAATCCGATTCTGTGGACGCTGTTCTTCGGTGCGCTGGCGACCTTGCTCGCGGTGAGCGGGCCGTTGACGTTCGTGCGGCAGATTCTGCGCAAGTGGGGCATCTGGCTGTTGCTCGCCGCGTGCCTGTGGCTGACCTGGAACCTGTTCGCCAAAGCCGACCTCGCGGCGCTGTGGGCGCGCGCCGGTGACGGTTCGATGCCGTTCGCCGTGGGCTTCGACATTGCCATCGCCATGCCGCTGTCGTGGCTGCCGCTGATTGCCGACTACTCGCGTTTCGGCAAGCGTGCGAAGAATGTTTTCGGTGGCACGGCTGTCGGTTTCTTCATCGGTAACTTCTGGCTGATGAGCCTTGGCGTGGCCTACACCCTGGCGTTCGCGCCGAGCGGTGAAGTCAATGCGTTGCTGCTGGCCTTGGCTGGCGCCGGCCTGGGCATTCCGCTGTTGCTGATTCTGCTCGACGAGTCGGAAAACGCTTTTGCCGATATACATTCGGCAGCGGTCTCGAGCGGGATTCTGTTGCGTCTGAAAGTCGAGCATCTGGCCTTGGCCATCGGCGTGATCTGCACGCTGATCGCACTGCTGGCGCCATTGGCGCAGTACCAGAATTTCCTGCTGTTGATCGGCTCGGTGTTCGCGCCGCTGTTCGGCGTGGTGCTGGTGGATCACTTCATCCTGCGCAAACGCAGTGCTCAGGTCGCGTCAGCCGCATTGCGCTGGCCGGCGTTGCTGGCGTGGCTGGGTGGTGTGAGCACCTACCACTTGCTGGCGAATCTGTATCCGGATGTCGGCGCAACCCTGCCGGCGCTGGTGCTGGCAGGATTGCTTCAACTGGTGCTGGGCCGGGCCTTCAGTTACGGCCGGGAAACAGCTCAGGCTTGAGAATGCCGTTCAGGCGCGGGTAAGGGATCTTCAGTTCGACGTGGCCCAGCGCATATGGCGCGATAGTGGTCACGTCGTACTTGAGGATCACGCCGCCGTAGGTCAGCGCCACGTGCGGGGTTTTCACGAACGGCCAGTTCGCGACGAATTCCGCCTCCTGATCGAGTTTGGTACTGATCAGCCAACTGTTGTGCGCCACTTGCGCGGCTTTCCAGAACGCCTCTTCCTGCCCCGGCAGCAACATGTCGGACAGGTTCAGCACCTTGTGCTGCTGGCGCGAATAGTTGATGAAACCGCGACCCGGCGTGCCGTGGGCGCCGCCGGTGTCGAGGTAGCTCGACAGCTCGATGATCACCAGTCCGTCATGCTGCTCGCGTACTTTCGCTTGCAGATAGCTGCTGTTGCGCGGGCCGGCGCTGGCGAGGAACTGCTCGCGGTAGGCGGCCAGGGTTGGCGCTACGGGTGCGTTCTTCTCGGTGCGGGTCATTTGCAGCAGACGTTTTTCGATGATGCCATCCAGCGCCGGCTCGTCCGGGAAGCGCAGGGTGTCGATGTTCACCAGCGGGCAATCGGGGTTGGAACAACCGGGTTTGAGTTGTTCCGAGGCGTCGCGGGTGGTTTCCAGCGGCGTGCGATAGTTGGGCTGGAACAGGCTGGCACAAGCGCCCAGAGTCAGGGCAATAGCGGCCACAGAGGCAATTTTGAAAAGCGACATGGGCGTCCTTTCGAAAGCAGGGGAAGGCAAAAAGATACCGCTTCGACTCTCAACGGAGCAGTCAGTTCGCCACTAAGCTGATTAGAGTGTGTTTCACCGTCACCGTCCATCCCGCTGACGGTAAAGGGGCTGCATCAAACGGTGCGGGCGCGTTAGGATGGCGCGAAGTCGAGGTTGCCGGTTGTACACAGCAACCTCGTAATGGATGTGCAGTAAAGAGGAAGATTATGACTGACTTTGCCAACGCCATTCCGACCGCCGTGGATATCGTGCGGCGCGAAAAATGCTACGAGGGCTTTTACAAGCTTGACCGTGTGCACCTGCGCCATGAGCTGTTCGCCGGTGGCATGAGCCGCGAAATCAATCGTGAAATCTTCGTGCGCCACGATGCCGTGTGCGTCCTGCCTTACGATCCGCAGCGCGATGAAGTGGTGTTGATCGAGCAGTTTCGTGTCGGCGCCATGGGCAAGGCCGACAACCCGTGGCTGGTCGAACTGGTCGCCGGTCTGATCGACAAGGATGAGCAACCGGAAGAAGTTGCTCACCGCGAGGCGCAGGAGGAAGCTGGGCTGGACATCAAGGCGTTGTGGCCGATGACCAAGTACTTCCCCTCGCCGGGTGGCAGCAACGAATTCGTGCATTTGTATCTGGGGCGTTGCAGCACCGACGGTGTCGGCGGTCTGCACGGGCTGGAAGAAGAGGCCGAAGACATTCGCGTAACGGTCTGGGCATTTGAAGATGCCTTGCAGGCCGTGCGTGACGGACGTATTGCCAACGCGGCGAGCATCATCGCCTTGCAGTGGCTGGCGCTGAACCGCGCCGAAGTGAGGGGGCTATGGTCGTAAACAAGCTGCGCGATCGTTATCGGGTTGACCTCGTAGGGCTGCAAGCCGCCTGCGAGGCCAACTACGCGCGCCTGATGCGACTGCTGCCGGACATGCGCAACGAACCCGAGGCGCGGCGTATCGCTGTGACCCAGGGCGAGCAGATGCTTGGAGTGCTCGCTCTCGAGGTGTTGCAGACCTGCCCGTACACCACGACCTTGCAGGTGCGCCAGGAGCACAGCCTGCCGTGGTTGCCGGTGCCGCAACTGGAAGTGCAGGTCTATCACGACGCGCGCATGGCCGAAGTGGTCAGCGCCGAGCATGCACGACGCTTTCGCGGCATCTATCCTTATCCGAACGCCGCCATGCACCAGCCCGATGAAAAGGCCCAGCTCAATGTGTTTCTGGGCGAATGGCTGAGTCATTGCCTGGCGTTGGGGCACGAGTACGAAGTCGTTCGCTAGTTGTGAACTGCGTCCGCTTCGGCGGTTTCCCCTTTGTGTCATCCCCCAGCATAATTGCCGCACCCATCCATTGCGTGCTTAGCCCCGGGAGAGCGCCTTGCCCAGCGTATCGACATTGACCAGCGCCGACCCGGCGCTGCTGGTGCAGTTGTCCGACAGCCACCTGTTCGCCGAGGCGGACGGCACGCTGCTGGGCATGAAGACCCGCGAGAGCCTGCAAAGGGTCATCGACCTGGTGTTGGCGCAACAGGCGCAGATCGACCTGGTGCTGGCGACCGGCGATATTTCCCAGGACGGCACGCTGCAGTCGTATCAGGCATTCCGCCAACTGAGCGCGCAGATCAGTGCACCCGCGCGCTGGATTCCCGGCAATCACGACGAGCCGATGGTCATGGCCGAGGCGGCGGTGCAAAGCACGCTGCTGGAGCCGGTGGTCGATATTGGCAATTGGCGGGTGACGATGCTGGATTCGGCGGTGCCGGGTTCGGTGCCGGGCTATCTGCAGGATGATCAATTGCAACTGCTCGCCCGCGCGCTGAGCGAGGCGCCTGAGCGCCATCATCTGGTGTGCCTGCATCATCACCCGGTGTCGATCGGCTGCGCGTGGATGGAGCCGATCGGCTTGCGCAACCCGGAAGCGTTCTTTGAAGTGCTGGATCGCTTTCCACAGGTTCGCGCGGTGCTGTGGGGGCATGTGCATCAGGAAATCGATCGCGACCGCAATGGCGTGCGCTTGATGGCCTCGCCCTCGACGTGTATCCAGTTCGAGCCGGGGAGTGCGGATTTCAAAGTGGGCGAGCAGGCGCCGGGGTATCGCTGGTTGCGATTGTTGCCGGACGGGAAATTGGAAACGGGCGTCGAAAGAGTCACCGACTTCGAGTTCACAGTCGATTACGGCTCCAACGGTTACTGAACTGACAATCAAAGACCCTCACCCCAGCCCTCTCCCAGAGGGAGAGGGGGCCGACCGCGGTGTCTTTGGCTGTGCATCGACCTGAAACAGCGATATCGATTATGGATTCGCAGCAAAACGCTCAGGTCGGTGTAGCTCTCGAATATCCCCCAGTCGGTTCCCTCTCCCTCCGGGAGAGGGTTAGGGTGAGGGCAGCTTGTGCTGTCACACCAATTTATTGAACCCACCCCCAATCCCGGTCCTTCTCCCTGTAAACTCCGCTATCTTTCGCCGACAGCCAGGGAGCTCAAATGTCCGGTTCGATCCTCTATATCCACGGTTTCAACAGCGCGCCGGCCTCGAAGAAGGCCTGTCAGCTGGTCGCGGTCATGGAGCGGCTGGGGTTGAGCGGGCAATTGCGCGTGCCGGCGCTGCATCACCATCCGCGCGAAGCCATCGGTCAGCTCGAGCAGGCAATCGCCGAGCTGGGCCGGCCGTTGCTGGTGGGAAGTTCGCTCGGCGGCTACTATGCGACTCACCTGGCCGAGCGCCATGGCCTGAAAGCCCTGCTGGTCAACCCGGCGGTCAGCCCGCACCGGATGTTCGATGGTTATCTGGGCACGCAGCAGAACCTCTACACCGATGAAACCTGGGAACTGACCCACGACCACGTCACGGCGCTGGCCGAACTGGAAGTGCCACCACCGCAGGATCCGCAGCGTTATCAGGTCTGGTTGCAAACCGGCGACGAAACGCTGGATTATCGCCTCGCCCAACAGTATTACCGCGCCTGTGCCTTGCGCATCCAGGCCGGCGGCGACCACAGTTTCCAGGGCTTTGCCGGGCAATTGCCGGCGTTGCTGAGTTTTGCCGGCATGGCTGCCGATATGTATCAGGCAATCGATTTCACCACGCTGTGAAGTCTTGCCCCTCTTTCATGAATGACTGACGACGAGACCTTATGGCCACTCCCAGCGCTAGTTCTTATAACGCCGACGCCATCGAAGTCCTCTCGGGCCTCGACCCGGTGCGCAAACGCCCCGGCATGTACACCGACACCAGTCGGCCGAACCACCTCGCCCAGGAAGTCATCGACAACAGCGTCGACGAAGCCCTGGCCGGCCACGCCAAATCGGTGCAGGTCATCCTGCACGCCGACCATTCGCTGGAAGTCAGCGACGACGGCCGTGGCATGCCGGTCGACATTCACCCGGAAGAGGGTGTGTCCGGCGTCGAACTGATCCTCACCAAGCTGCATGCGGGCGGCAAGTTCTCCAACAAGAACTACCAGTTCTCCGGCGGCTTGCACGGTGTGGGTATTTCCGTGGTCAACGCGCTGTCGACCGAAGTGCGCGTACGGGTCAAACGTGACGGCAACGAATACCAGATGACCTTCAAGGACGGCTTCAAGGCCTCCGAGCTGGAAATCGTCGGCACCGTCGGCAAGCGCAACACCGGCACCAGCGTGTACTTCGCGCCGGACCCGAAATACTTCGACTCACCGAAATTCTCCATCAGCCGCCTCAAGCATGTGCTCAAGGCCAAGGCTGTGTTGTGCCCGGGGCTGCTGGTCAGCTTCGAAGACAAAGGCACCGGCGAGAAAGTCGAGTGGCATTACGAAGACGGCCTGCGCTCCTACCTGGTCGATGCGGTCAGCGAATTCGAACGTCTGCCGAACGAGCCGTTCTGCGGCGCTTTCGCCGGTAATAAAGAAGCGGTCGACTGGGCACTGTTGTGGCTGCCGGAAGGTGGCGACGCGGTGCAGGAAAGCTACGTCAACCTGATCCCGACCGCCCAGGGCGGTACGCACGTCAACGGTCTGCGTCAGGGCCTGCTCGATGCGATGCGCGAGTTCTGCGAGTTCCGCAGCCTGCTGCCGCGCGGCGTGAAGCTGGCGCCGGAAGACGTCTGGGAGCGCATCGCTTTTGTCTTGTCGATGAAGATGCAGGAACCGCAATTCTCCGGCCAGACCAAAGAGCGTCTGTCTTCCCGTGAAGCAGCGGCGTTCGTCTCCGGTGTGGTTAAAGACGCTTTCAGCCTGTGGCTCAACGCCAACCCGGAAACCGGTCTGGCCCTGGCCGAATTGGCGATCAACAACGCCGGCCGCCGTCTCAAGGCGAGCAAGAAAGTCGAGCGCAAACGCGTCACCCAAGGCCCGGCGCTGCCCGGCAAACTGGCTGACTGCGCCGGGCAGGACCCGATGCGTTCCGAGCTGTTCCTGGTCGAGGGTGACTCCGCCGGCGGTTCGGCCAAGCAAGCGCGGGACAAGGAGTTCCAGGCGATCCTGCCGTTGCGCGGCAAGATCCTCAACACCTGGGAAGTCGACGGCAGCGAAGTGCTCGCCAGCCAGGAAGTGCATAACATCGCCGTGGCCATCGGCGTCGATCCGGGCGCGGCGGACATGAGCCAGCTGCGCTACGGCAAGATCTGCATCCTCGCCGACGCCGACTCCGACGGTCTGCACATTGCGACTTTGCTGTGTGCGCTGTTCGTCCAGCATTTCCGCCCGTTGGTGGATGCCGGTCACGTCTACGTGGCGATGCCGCCGCTGTACCGCATCGACCTCGGCAAAGAGATCTACTACGCCCTCGACGAAGCCGAGCGCGACGGCATTCTCGATCGCCTGGTGGCCGAAAAGAAACGCGGCAAGCCGCAGGTCACCCGATTCAAAGGTCTGGGTGAAATGAACCCGCCGCAGTTGCGTGAAACCACCATGGACCCGAACACCCGGCGTCTGGTGCAGTTGACGCTGGGCGAAGACTTCGCCGAAACCTCGGAAATGATGGATATGCTGCTGGCGAAGAAACGCGCCGGTGACCGCAAGACCTGGCTCGAATCCAAAGGCAACCTCGCCGAGGTGCTGGCCTGATGCAGTTTGGCTGGGCCTTGGCGGGTGCGTTGCTGCTGAGTGCGCTGAGCGTGTCGGCCGAGCCGCTGCAACAATTGCGGCTGCTTTCCGAACACCCGGTCGAAGGCATGCGCGGCGGTAACCTGTCGGGTCTGGCCATGTGCGGCAATGAGCTGTGGACGGTTTCCGATCGCGATGACGAGCAGATCTATCGGCTCGATACCCGCGATCCGGTCTGGCAGGCGCAAACCGTGCACATCGACGTGCCGCCCGTGCCCGAGAGCGGCTTGCCGTGGGGCTTGAGCTCGCGTACCTGGGCGGCGTCGTTCATTCGCGGGGGCGAACTGGATTTCGAAGGCATCAGTTGCGACAGCGCTGGCAATCGCTACATCGTCAGCGAAGCCCATGCGGCGGTGTTGCAGGTGCCGGTCAGTGGCCCGGCGAACTGGCTGAAAATCTCGCCGCTGCTGGTTCGCGAAGCGCGGGCGAGCGGCCTGCTGCTCAAGTTCAATTCGATCTTCGAAGGCCTGGCGATCAACCCGGCCGGTGATCAGATATGGCTGGCCGCCGAACGGCAAAAGCGCGGTTTGCTGCTGATCAAGCGCCAGCAGACGGTGTGGGATTGTGACGGTCGCTGCGTGCTGCTCAGTGAGGGCGGCAAGGAGATGCAGCCGCCACAGTTTCCCAAGGCGAAAGCGGTTCATCGCGACTTTTCCGACATTTCCTTGTTCAACGGCAAGCTGTTTACCCTTGAGCGCAACGCTTTCGAGATCTGCCGTCGCGATGCACAGACGGCCAAGGTCGAGCAATGCTGGTCGTATGCTGGCGAACTGTTGCAGGAAAATCGCCGTTACTCGCAGAACTACGGACTGGAGGAAGCGCTGATCATCGACGTCGAGGGTGCGTGGATCGGCGTCGACAACAATTTTGGCCCGCGTGCTGATGGCGAAGTCCGCCCGGTGGTCTGGCGCTTCGCCGCGCCGGACGGTGGCTGGAGCGCCAGGCCATGAGTCAGCAGCCACCGGGCAAGCGTGCCGGTCGGGTGTTGATGATCCTCGCCTGGTGCGCGGCGCTGTTTCTCGCGACGCGGTTTTTCGGTCAGTGGGAGCAGCGCCAGCAGAATCCGAACATCGTGGTTACGTCGGAGCAGGGCGAAGGTTTTATCGAAGTGAAACTGGCGAGCAATGCCCAAGGGCATTTTGTCGCCAGCGGCCAGATCAACGGCGAGCCGGTGGAGTTCATGCTCGACACCGGCGCGACCGATGTGGCGATCCCGGCGGATCTGGCCAAGCGTTTGAAGCTGCAAGAAGGTTTCGGCGTGACCCTGAGCACGGCCAATGGCCTGAGCCAGGGCTATCGAACGAAGATTGCCCGCCTGCAACTGGGCGACATCGTGCTGCGGGATGTCCGTGCACTGGTGGCGCCGGGGCTGCATGGCGACCAGGTGCTGCTCGGCATGAGCGCCCTGAACAAACTTGAATTTACCCAGCGCGGTGGCACCATGCTGCTGCGCCAGACAACGAACCGATGAGGCCCGCATGAGCGACTCCCTTGATCTCAGCCTGGATGGTGTAGAACGCCGCTCGCTGGCTGACTTCACCGAAAATGCCTACCTCAACTACTCCATGTACGTGATCATGGACCGCGCCTTGCCGCATATCGGCGACGGCCTGAAGCCGGTACAGCGGCGTATCGTCTACGCCATGAGCGAACTGGGGCTGGACGCCGATTCCAAGCACAAGAAATCGGCGCGTACCGTCGGTGACGTGCTCGGCAAGTTCCACCCCCACGGCGATTCGGCGTGCTACGAAGCGATGGTGCTGATGGCGCAGCCGTTCAGCTATCGCTACACGCTGGTCGACGGCCAGGGCAACTGGGGTGCGCCGGACGATCCGAAGTCCTTCGCCGCCATGCGTTACACCGAAGCGCGGCTGTCGCGCTATTCCGAAGTGCTGCTCAGCGAACTGGGCCAGGGCACCGCGGACTGGGGGCCGAACTTCGACGGCACCCTGCAGGAGCCGCTGGTGTTGCCGGCGCGCCTGCCGAACATTCTGCTCAACGGCACCACCGGTATCGCCGTGGGCATGGCCACCGATGTGCCGCCGCACAACCTGCGTGAAGTCGCCACCGCCTGCGTGCGCTTGCTGGATGAGCCGAAAGCCACGGTCGAACAGCTCTGCGAACACATCCAGGGTCCGGATTATCCGACCGAAGCGGAAATCATCACGCCGCGTGCCGACCTGCTGAAGATGTACGAAACCGGCAAGGGCTCGGTGCGTATGCGCGCCGTGTACCACGTCGAGGACGGCGACATCATCGTCACCGCGCTGCCGCATCAGGTCTCCGGCGCCAAGGTGCTGGAGCAGATCGCCGCGTTGATGCAGGCCAAACCGTCGAAAGCGCCGCAGATCGCCGATCTGCGTGACGAATCCGACCATGAAAACCCGTGCCGCATCGTGATCATCCCGGTCAACAGCCGCGTCGATCACGAAGCGCTGATGCAGCACCTGTTCGCCAGCACCGAGCTGGAATCGACCTACCGGGTCAACGTCAACATCATCGGTCTGGACGGCAAGCCGCAGCTGAAAAACCTCCGCGCCTTGCTGGTCGAATGGCTGGAATTCCGCGTGCTCACCGTGCGTCGCCGCCTGCAATTCCGCCTCGACAAGGTCGAGCGTCGCCTGCACCTGTTGGACGGTTTGCTGATCGCCTACCTCAACCTGGATGAAGTGATCCACATCATCCGCACCGAGGAACACCCGAAAGCCAAGCTCATCGAGCGTTTCGCCCTCAGCGAGATCCAGGCCGACTACATTCTCGACACCCGTCTGCGTCAGTTGGCGCGACTGGAAGAAATGAAGCTGCGCGACGAGCAGGACGAACTGCTCAAGGAACAAGCCAAGCTGCAAGCCCTGCTGGGCAGCGAAGCGAAGCTGAAGAAACTGGTGCGCACCGAGCTGCTCAAAGACGCCGAAACCTACGGCGACGACCGCCGCTCGCCAATCGTCGAGCGCGCCGAAGCCAAGGCGCTGAGCGAACACGATCTGCTGCCGAACGAGAAAGTCACTGTCGTGCTGTCGGAAAAAGGCTGGGTGCGTTCGGCCAAGGGCCACGACATCGACGCTACCGGTTTGTCGTACAAGGCCGGCGATGGCTTCAAGACCTCGGCGGCGGGGCGCTCCAACCAGTTTGCCGTGTTCATCGATTCCACCGGTCGCAGCTACTCGGTCGCCGCGCATACCTTGCCGTCGGCCCGTGGCCAGGGCGAACCCTTGACCGGCCGTCTGACGCCGCCACCGGGCGCTTCGTTCGAATGCGTGCTGATGCCCGAAGACGATGCGCTGTACGTGATTGCGTCCGATGCCGGTTACGGCTTCGTGGTCAAAGGCGAAGATCTGCAAGCGAAGAACAAGGCCGGCAAGGCCCTGTTGAGCCTGCCGAACAACGCCAAGGTCATCGCGCCGCGCCCTGTGGCCGATCGTGAGCAGAACTGGCTGGCCTCGGTCACGACCGAAGGTCGCCTGCTGATCTTCAAAATCAGCGATCTGCCACAATTAGGTAAGGGCAAAGGCAACAAGATCATCGGTATATCCGGTGAACGCGTGGCCAGTCGCGAAGAATATGTCACGGACATCGCCGTCCTGCCGGAAGGCGCCACCCTGGTATTGCAGGCTGGCAAACGGACCCTGTCGCTGAAAGCCGACGACCTCGAGCACTACAAAGGTGAGCGTGGACGGCGCGGAAACAAACTTCCGCGGGGCTTCCAGAGAGTGGATGCGCTGCTCGTCGAAAACCTCAATTAGGCGAGAACGCCTTCCTAGAGCGTTCGATCTGCGATTAAACGCGTAGATCGACGCTTTGGCGCTGGAGTCGGAACGCATATTCACGGATGATATGGCCTTTCAAGCGCCGGCGTGGCCGAGCGTTCTTCATATTTATTGAGTATTTTCACTGTGGTCAGCCTTGTGGCGGCCACCTGGACGGGATGATGACTGCTCTACGCCCCCTTATTTTGTTGCTCGCCGGCGTTCTTGGCCTGGCGGGTTGCAGCGTTCACCAGCCGGTGTCGCTGTACCAACTGGACAGCGGAAGTCCGGTTCAGCCTGCGCAAAGCGCAGGCATGGCGGTTTTGCTGGGGCCGGTAGTTGTTGCCGATTACCTGCAACGCGAAACCCTGCTGCAACGTCAACCCGACGGCAGCCTGCAAGCGGCGACCGACGGTCGTTGGGCTGGCAGCCTTTCGTCGGATATCGATCAACTGCTGATGCGTCAGGTCGCCGGTCACCTGGACAGTCAGCGTGTGGTGCTGGCGCCTGCTACTGCCGGATTCACGCCGGATGTGCAGGTTCTGCTGACCATCACCCGTCTGGATTCCGGGGCGAAACAACCGGCGATTCTCGATGCGCAATGGCGTTTGATCGATCGTCGCGGCAAGGTGCGCGATAACCGCATCATTCACCTGCAGGAAACGCACGCCGGCAGCACCGCGTCCCAGGTGCAGGCACAAGGGGTTCTGTTGCAGCGTCTGGCCGAGCAGTTGTCGGTGGCGCTCAAGCCACTGGCCAACCAGCCGCCCGTGGCCGAGGCACCGCGTAAAGCCGCGCCGAAACCCGCAGCGCCGGCGGCGGATGCCGAGAAGCAGCCGAAGATCCCGATGGCCTCGCCGATTCGTACCGATATGGAAGTGTTTCGCTTCTGAGGCTGGAACGAGCCAGATCAGAGCCCGCCTAGTGCGGGCTTTGTTGTGTCTGGGGGTGGGGTGGAAGATCAAAAGCCCCTCACCCTAGCCCTCTCCCGGAGGGAGAGGGGACCGACTGAGGTGTCGGGCGTCTTACGTCGACCTGAAAGATGTTGGCGATTGTGGATTCAAAGCAGGGCGTTCAAGTCGGTGTAATTCTGGAATTTCCCCCAACCGGTTCCCTCTCCCTCTGGGAGAGGGCTAGGGTGAGGGGCTTTTCAGGGATGCTCTCGAATCCAATAACACCGCGCACAAAAAAGCCCGCAGACAATTAATTGTCTGCGGGCTTTTGCGTATCGGGCCTAAGCCTTACGCCCGGCGCTCATGCATCCGCGCCAGTTGCCGTTCGAGCATCGACGGATATGGCTCCATCAACCGCTCCACACAGCAAGCGCCTTCAGGGCTGGCGATCGGCCGGATCCGCGCACGCTGGCGGATCAAGGTGTCATCGCTGATCTTGCGCTCGACCAGCAGCAGATTGCGGCTGTGTTGCGACAAGGCCAGTGCATCCTGAGCCGAATCGGTCAGCAGCAGATCAATCTGGCTCAGACCGAACAACTCATCGCCCAAGGTCAGGCCCAGCTGCAATTGCAGGGTGATGCCGCTGTCCGCGACCTCGATCTGCAATTGGTGGCCGAGTGCACGCAGCAGTTCGCCGCAGCAGATGGCATTGGTCAGGTAGTCGTCGCCGCAATCTTCGGTATGGAACAGCAACAGCGTGCTGCCATCGTTGAGGGTTTCGATTTCGCCCTGATACAGCGACGCGGCCTGCTCGAGGCAGTCGCGATAGCGTTCCTGCAATTCTTCCAGACGTGCGCGAGGCAAACGACGCAATTGTTCCTGCGAGCCCAGTTGCACGGCCAGTACGGCGGTGTGCTGTGGCACGTCAGGGCTCGGTTTGCGCGTCAGCGGTTGGGCGGCGCCGTTGAGCGATTCGTCGCGCAGGTCGGCGAAAGCGTCATCGTCATCATCGTCTTCGACGGTGCTGACCAGGTGACGCGGTGCCGGTTTCTTCGCGGCCAGCGGGCGGCTTTCGTCGAAGCTCGGATCGCGCAGGTTACGCACCTCGAATTCAGGCTCGTCTTCTTCCTCGGCGAATTCCGGCTCGGGTTCGGGCTCAGGCTCCGGTTCCGGGGCGTAGCTGGCATGCAGCTGGCGCGCCAGATCGCCGATTTCATCCTGGCGATCGATGCCCGGGGTGTGCGCGTCGATCCGGCGCAGCCACACGCGCAATTGCAGCAACGGCGTCGACAGATAGCGGCCCATGCGCAGACTCAGAGCCAATGACAGCGCCAGCAGAATTGCGCTCAGAATGCCCATGCTTTGCAGGCTGATGGTCATCGGCTGCTGGAACTGATCCATGTCCAGGCTGATGCGCAGTTGCCCGGCAGTCACGTCCTGGAAAGTGATCTTGCTCTCGTACATGCCCTCGGCTTCGCCCAGCAGGCTGTGCTTGGGACGCTGACCGGACTCGGCGAGGATGCGGTTGTCCACACTGTAGATCGCCGCGTGGGCGACCAGTTTGTTCTTGGTCAGGTTGTTGAGCAGCACGTTGAGGCTGAGGATGTCGTTGGACACCAGCAGCTCGGTGGCGGAGGTGGCGGTCTGCGTGGTCAGGCTTTCGCCCAGCGCATCGGCCTGCTCGTGCATGGCCTGCTTGAATTGCAGACCCATCACCCCGGCATAGATCACCAGGGCCAGAGCGACCAGGATCACGTTGTGGCTGGCAATGCGCAATGCAATCGGTACACGGCGATGGCGCAGTGCACGGAAGATCAGCAGGAAGAAGTTATCGGTTTTGACTGGCGTGGGCCGGTTCACTTGAGCTCGGCTCTTTGTCCGTGAAGTTGACGCGCAGTATAGCGACAGGCCCCAGACCGGCAAAGCGCTCGCGGTGCCCGATGGTCACTGAAAGTGGGTAGAATGCGGTTTTTTTCCAGTTGCGGGGGTGCGCGTTGCGCGAAATCGTCCTGATTAACATCACGGGAGTCGACCGTCCCGGTCTGACAGCGGCCATCACCGGTGTTCTGGCACAAGGTGGTGTGAACATTCTCGACATCGGTCAGGCGGTGATCCACGACACCCTGTCGTTCGGCATCCTGGTTGAAATTCCCGATTCCGAACAGGGCAAGTCAGTGCTCAAGGACATCCTGTTCAAGGGCTACGAACTGGATCAGCAAGTGCGTTTCACCCCGGTGTCCGAAGAGGATTACCAGCAGTGGGTGGGCAATCAGGGCAAGAAACGCCATATCGTTACCCTGCTGACGCGCAAAGTCACCGCCGGCCAATTGCAGGCGGTCAGCGCGATCACCGCCAAATATGGCTTGAACATCGACCATATCGACCGTCTGTCGGGGCGCATGCCGCTGGACACGCCGGCCGACAAGGGCAAGGGTTGCATCGAGTTTTCCGTGCGCGGTGAAGCCGCCGATCCGCAGGCCCTGCGCGCCGAATTCCTCAGCGTTGCCCAGGAATTGAACGTCGACATCGCCTTCCAGGAAGACTCGCTGTTTCGCCGCAACCGGCGTCTGGCGGTGTTCGACATGGACTCGACGCTGATCGAAGCGGAAGTCATCGATGAGCTGGCCAAAGCGGCCGGCGTGGGTGACCGGGTTTCGGAAATCACCGAGCGCGCCATGGCCGGTGAACTGGATTTCCGCGCCAGCTTCAAGGAGCGTCTGGCGCTGCTCAAGGGCCTCGACGTCAGCGTGCTCGACTCGATCGGCGCCTCGCTGCGCCTGACCGAAGGCGCCGAAACCCTGTTCGCCGAACTCAAACGCCTCGGCTACAAAACCGCCATCCTGTCCGGCGGCTTCACTTATTTCGCCAAGCAGCTGCAAGCCAGGCTGGGCATCGACTACGTGTTCGCCAACGAGCTGGAAGTGGTCGACGGCAAGTGCACCGGCGTGGCGATCGAGCCGATTGTCGATGCGCAGCGCAAGGCTGATCTGCTCAAGGAGCTGGCGCACAAGGAAGGGCTGCGTCTGGAGCAGACCATTGCTGTCGGCGACGGCGCCAACGACTTGCCGATGCTGGCGATTGCCGGGCTGGGCGTGGCGTTCCGCGCCAAACCGTTGGTCAAGCAGTCGGCGAAGCAGGCGATTTCAACGCTGGGGCTGGATGGTGTGTTGTATCTGCTGGGTTTCCGGGATCGCGACGGGCAGCTCTGAGATCTCCATAAGCTGATCTGGCCTCTTCGCGAGCAGGCTCGCTCCCACAGGAAATCTCATTCCAGTGTGGGAGCGAGCCTGCTCGCGAAGGCCGCGCCTCGGTCTAGAGCGAATTCCACAACGAATCAAAATCCTCCTCACCTCCGCCATTCTGCGCAGGATCCAGCGAGCGGTAGGCGAACTGGTTGAAGCTGTGCGTACTCGCCACCCGCCGATCCAGCCCGGCGCGGTGTTCTTCGCCCTGGGTGTTGATCAACACCTTGTTGCCTTCCTGGAACGGCAGGCGCGGCGCAAGCACGGTGGCCGGCACATCGATCGCACTGATCTCCGGCAACAGCAAACCGCGCAGATAATGGCTGTGATCGTCCTTGGAACGAACCAGTTGCAGCCCGCACGGCTGCGCGTGTGGCGCAACCAGTTCAATGCCCATCTGCGTGCCGCTGCCGCGCACCTGACGGATCCAGCGAATCACCGCAATGCTCCAGCCTTTGCTCTCGCTGTCCTGAATGCCGAGCATTTCCCCGGCCTGCAATTCCGCCGGCACCTCGCTCGGCCAGGCCAGGCAATAGCCGCCGGGGCTATGGTTGATCACAGGCAAGGCGTAAGTCGGATAATTCGGCGCGTTGCCGGGGCCTTCATCCTCGCTCAGCTGGTCGTACTGGATTTCCTCGTACGGCAACAGCTCATCGTTACTTTGCGGGGCAGCGTCGAACGCCTGACTCCAGCTGTCCTTTTCGCCGTTGGCCACGACGCTGCTGAAATTTGCCGCGCGGGCACCGGGATGTTTGAGCAACTCGCTGAAGGTGCGCTCGCCGCCGAGGTAGAAGTGCAGGGCGCTCATGCCGACGCACACGGTCAATGTGCCCTGGCCGGCGCTGCGCTGAAAACTGCGTTCGGCAGCCTGGCCCCAGGTCGCGTGCAGATGTTGCAGGGTATCGATGCTGAGACCGGCGGAAACAGGCAGGGGGGGCAAAGTCGGCTGCTGCAGCAGGTGCGTTTCGAGCTGCTTGACCAAGGGCTGCGGGTCGAAGCCCAGGAGCGCGCTCTGTTGTTCACTGCGAAACATCTTGCGGTAGCGTGGACCAACATCCAGTTCCGGGCTGATGGCGAACAAGCCGTCGTCGGCGCGGCCGGGGTGCAGCGTGAGCAGGGCGCTCCACGGCTCGATCACCTCGGCCAGGCGAGCAATCTGGCTCTGGCGTAATTGATTGCAACGGGCACTGCCCAATAGCAGTGCGGCGATGTAGGTCTGTTCGACGCTCAATTCGCTGGTCAAAAACGCCAGATCATCGCGCAGCCGCCGTTGTTGCAGCTGTAATTGCGCAGCGCTGCGATACAGCTGATGCAATTCCAACCACACGTGTTCCGGCGGTGAACTGTACAGCTGCGTGGCGCGCACCAGTTGCGCCTTGAGGGCATGCGCCGCGCGTTGCAAGGCGGTGCTGACCAATGTCGCGCGATCCTTGCCGTATTTGGGCAGGATGCGCAGAGTGATCTGTTTATAGCCGATGGCCAACTGACTCTGCAGCGCCTGACACAGGTTGCTGACTTTGCGCGAACGCTCGTCGAGCATGATCGCCTGATGCAGAAAATGCCGTTCCAGATGCTGGCAGACGAAATACACCTCGGGCCGCAGCAGCTCAAGCAATTGCAGGCGATTGTCGCTGGGGGTGAGCAACAGGTTCAGTTCGCCGAGGCCTTGAAAGAGCAGGCGGGCGGTTTCGCCGATGTTGGCCTTGGGCAGGCCGGCGATCCAGCGCTTGAGGTCGCGCGGGCTGGCGTCGCAGAACGACAGGCGCGTTTGCGTGGGAGTCGGAGCGCGCAGCTTGGGAGAAAAGTTGGTCTGGCTCATGAGCAAAACCATAGCAGCAAATGCCGCGGTTTGCGGAAGCAGCCTCGGCTGCTTCCGCGAACAGAGTCACGCTTTTGGCAGTGCCAGACCTTGGCCCATCTGCACGGGTGAACCGGCCACCAGCTCTTCGGCCCACTTCACCTGATCCGGGCCAAACAGCACGATCGCCGTCGAACCGAGCTTGAAGCGCCCAAGTTCCGCGCCTTTTTCCAGATGAATCGGTGCGCGTGCGGCTTCGTCGTAGCGGAAGGTTTTCAGCTCGCGCTTCGGTGGCGTGACCAGACCGGCCCACACGGTTTCGATCGAAGCGACAATCATCGCACCGACCAGCACCACGGCCATCGGCCCGCGTTCTGTATCGAAAATGCACGCCACGCGCTCGTTGCGGGCGAACAGCTCCGGGACGTTTTCGGCAGTGGTCTGGTTCACCGAAAAAAGGCGGCCCGGGATGTAGACCATTTCGCGCAGGGTGCCGGCCAGCGGCATGTGCACGCGGTGGTAGTCCTTAGGCGACAGGTAAATGGTAGCGAAGTCGCCGCCCATGAACGGCGCTGCGTTGGCCGCATCCCCGCCGAGCAACTCCAGCACGCTGAAGCTGTGGCCCTTGGCCTGGAACACACGACCGTGCTCGATCGGGCCGAGCTGGCTGACCGCACCGTCGGCCGGGCTGAGGATTGCGCCCGGGGTCTCGTCCAGTGGACGCGCGCCGTCTTTCAGGGCACGCGTGAAGAAGGCGTTGAAGTGCTCGTAAGCGGTCAGGTCTTCGACCAGCGCTTGCGACATGTCCACTTGATAACGCTTGGCAAACCATTGGGTGAAGGCATTCTTGAACCAGCGCACGCGGCATTCGGCGATGCAGCCGGCCAGGCGCGACAGCAGGTGATGCGGCAGCAGGTACTGGCTGAGGATAAACAGACGCTCTTTCATTAGTTGTCCTTAAAAACCTTAAATCTCGACTGGCGTGTCAGGGTGGTTGCCCCATTCGCCCCAGGAACCGGCGTAGCCCTTGACCCGCGGATAACCGAGGGCTTTGGCCACCAGATAAGTGAAGCCCGACCGGTGATGGGTCTGGCAGTGGGTAATGATTTCCTTGTCCTTGGTGATCCCGAGGTTTTCGAGGATCTGCGGCATGTCGCTGCGGATACGCAACTGACGCGTCTGGTCCATGCCGGCAGTCCATTCGAAATTGACCGCACCGGGGATGTGGCCACCCTTGGCGGCGAGGACTTTCTCGCCGGAATATTCCAGCGGCCCGCGCGCATCCCAGATCGCCAGATCGGCGGCACCGAGACGGCTTTGCAGGTATTCGCGGGTGGCGGTCGGTTCGTCGTGCAGGGTCAGCGACACTGGGCCACCGACGGCAGCCGGCACCTGAATCGACATGGGCATGCCGTCCGCCAGCCAGGCCGGCAGACCACCGTCTATATAGTGGTACTTGTCGTGGCCAATGACATCGAGCAGCCAGATGAAACGCCCGGCCCAGCCGCCGCCTTCATCGTCATACACGACGTAGACCGCATCTTCGCGATGACCGAACTCACCAAACAACGCTTCCAGATCGGCCTTCGCCGGCATCAGCCCCGGCGCCGGTGGCTGGCCGAGCTGGGTGCGTTTCGGGTCGACAAAACGTGCGCCGGGCAAGTGACCTTCGGCATACCGGGCAGGGCTGGTCAGGTCCACCAGAATCAGTTCCGGGGACTCCAGACGCGGCAGCAGGTCGCTCGGCTCGATGACAAGCGGCAAGCCAGAGAAGTCAGACATGTGAGGTCTCCAGAGCACAAAGGGGAGGATTGTAGCGCAGGCTCATTGGCCACGGCTGCTAAAGCTGTGCAGGGCTTTTTCGATGCACTGCGCGGTTTTGCCGAAGGCTTGTACGGTGATGTCGGCGAACGGCCCGCCGCCCTGATCGGCAACGACGATCATGATCACCCGACCATTGTTGACCAATGAACGCAGAAACAGATGTTCGCCACGAAACAGCGTGCGCAGGCTCGCCGGTAACAAGGCCGAGAATTGTGCGTTGTTCTCCGGCGTGATCCGCACCTGCGCCTGCTGAGCGAGCAGGCGTTGCAGGACTTTGCTCTGGCTGACGACAAAACTCAGCGCCGCCGCATCCTTCGGCAAACCGGCGGTCTGGTGTACGCGCAGGGTCGAGTGCGTGCGGTCGGCCATCAGAATTATCACCCGGCGCATGCCGCTGGCCACCAGTGCCTCGCGGGCGGCGACGGTCAGGCTCATGGCATTGGTGAAGCGGCTGGGCTCGGCGAGCAGTTCGGCGCATTGCCGACGCCATTGGCCCAGATCATCCGCATTCGGCGCTGCGGCCGGGAGCATGCCGGCCGGCAAGCGACGAGTGCCCCACGGCCAGATCAGCGAAACCGCCGGGTGCCACAGATCAGGCATCGCATGCTGACGCGCGCTGTTCGCCGCTTGCTGGTGCAACTGTTGCTGCACTTCGTCCATGGAAATCTGCAGATAGAGACTGGTCAGGTACTGCCAGCGCTTGCTGTGCGGACTGTCCCAGGCCTGTTGCGCCGACAGCGCCAGCCCATTGGCCAGCAGCACGGTATTCGCCGGCTGGTTGAGCCAGCGGCGCAATGTCGGGTCATCGTCGAGGCGATTCTGCTGGCGCAGCGGGTGTTCACTGTCGCGGGCGATGCGCAGCACTTTGACCAGTTCGCGTTGTTCGCTGAGCAGCAATTTGTAGCCTTGCTCGACCCAGATCGGCAGATGCCAGGCGTGGACCAGTGCCTCGGCGATCTTCAACAGGCGCACGCCGAACAATTGCTTTTCGACCACACGTGCCGACTCGCCCTTGTGGATCACGCGCAGTTCCCACTCCTCGAGCAACTGCGGATACGTCAGTGCCAAGGGCCACAGCGGCGACAAAAACAGCAAGCTGCCCCAATGAATGTCCTGCCACAGCCGCGCGAGGCGACTGGCAAAAAAACCGTTGGCCTGTTGTGTCGCGTGTTGGCTGATCAGTTGCAATTGGCGCAAACCCTTGGGGATTTGCCGGTGCGGTTCGGCGGGCAGGCGCGCGAGCAATTCTTCGGTGCGGGCAAGGCCCAGGCGATTGATTGCCACCTCAAGATTTTCCGCCGGCGCGGCCATGGTGCCGTGGGTGTGACGATTCGCCTCACGGATGACGCTCAAGGCCAGCGCCGGGCTGTCCTGCATCAGATCGGCGATGTCGCGCAGCGAGCTGCGATTGTCGCGGATCGCCCGGCAGACTTTGTCGTGAGCCTCTTGTGGTACGGGCAGGCGGACGCTGTCGAGCAGCTTGACCCAAGCCTGGAGCGTGGTCGGTATTACCGATGGAATGTTCGTTTCATTAGCCATGTCTGGACGAGATCTTCACTGACTGTAGACGCGCCCGGCATGGGCTAAATTGGCTTTTCGCCTGAACTGGCTATAGTCTGGCGCAGTTTTGCCGATAAGTAGAAGAAGAGATTTTTTAACTTCCGAATATGACCTTGAACCCGACTTAAACAAGTACCTTCTACCTATGGCTAAAATTATCGGCATCATCGTCGTATTCGCGAGCGTGCTCGGCGGATACGTGCTCTCCCACGGCAAGATTGCCGCTCTGATCCAGCCCTTCGAGGTGATGATCATCGGCGGTGCGGCCCTCGGCGCATTTCTCCAGGCCAACCCCGGTTACATGACGATGCACGTGCTCAAGAAATCCCTGAGCATGTTCGGTTCGCGCTTCACCCACACCTTCTACCTGGAAGTGCTCGGGCTGATCTACGAAATCCTCAACAAGAGCCGCCGTGAAGGCATGATGGCGATCGAAGGCGACATCGAAGATGCCGCCGCGAGCCCGATCTTCGCCAAGTACCCGGCGGTGCTCAAGGATGAACGCATGACCGCGTTCGTCTGCGATTACCTACGCATCATGTCCTCCGGCAACATGGCTCCGCACGAACTGGAGGGCCTGTTCGACATGGAACTGTACAGCCTCAAGGAAGACCTCGAGCACCCATCGCACGCAGTCAACGGCATCGCCGACGGCATGCCCGGTTTCGGTATCGTTGCGGCGGTACTCGGTATCGTGGTGACCATGGCCTCGCTGGGCGAGGGCGACCAGGCGTCGATCGGTCTGCACGTGGGTGCGGCACTGGTCGGTACCTTCTTCGGTATTCTCGCGGCATACGGTTTCTTCGGTCCGCTGGCGCATTCCCTGGCCCACGATGCCAAGGAAGAGCTCAACGTCTACGAAGCCATCAAGGCCTCGCTGGTGGCTTCGGCGTCCGGCATGCCGCCGTCGCTGGCGGTCGAGTTCGGGCGCAAGGTTCTGTACCCGGCGCACCGTCCAAGCTTCGCCGAGCTGGAACAAGCGGTTCGCGGTCGCTAAGTCATGGAAAATAATCAGCCGATCATCGTCAAGCGCGTCAAGCGCATTGCCGCCGGGCACCACGGCGGGGCGTGGAAAATCGCCTTCGCCGACTTTGCCACGGCGATGATGGCGTTCTTCCTCGTGCTGTGGCTGCTGTCCACCGCTACGCCGGAACAGAAGATCGCCATCGCCGGTTATTTCAAGGACCCGGTCGGCTTCTCCGAAAGCGGCACGCCGTACATCATCGACTTGGGTGGCACGCCGACCCTGGCGCCGGAAAACACCCTCAACCCGGAAGTGAAGTCGCAGCCGCAACCGGACAAGGTCACGGTCGACACCGATCAGGTTGAAGGCATGGCCGAGCAAGTCGAGAAGGAGCGTCTCGAGCTGCTGTTGCAAGAACTGCAGAACAAGGTCGACGAGAACCCGCAACTGCAGAAGTTCAAGGATCAGATCCTCTTCGAAATCACCCCGAACGGCTTGCGCATCCAGATCATGGACGCCGAGAATCGGCCGATGTTCGACTCCGGTTCCGCACGCCTGAAACCGTACTTCGAGGACATCCTGCTGGCCATGGCCGACACCATCAAAGCGGTGCCGAACAAGATCAGCATCAGCGGCCACACCGACGCCAAGCCGTACATTGGCACTGGCGACTACGGCAACTGGGAGCTCTCGGCCAACCGCGCCAATGCGGCTCGCCGTGCCCTGGTCGCGGGCAGCTATCCGGATGCGCAGGTGGCGCGGGTGGTCGGTTATGCCTCGTCGGCGTTGTTCGACCGGGAAAATCCGTTCAACCCGGTCAACCGCCGGATCGACATCGTCGTACTGACCAAGAAAGCCCAGGCCGCCATCGAAGGTGCGCAGGGGCCTGAGGCAGCGAAACCGGCGGATCAGGGGCAGAACGGTGCTGCTCCGGCAGCCCCGGTTGATCCGAATGCGTTGCCGGCGGACAAACAGCCGGTGCCGGCTCACGAGCTGCGCGAGCGGTTGAATCTGTTTGACGATGCGGCGCCGAAACCGGCTGAGCCGGGTGGGGCGGCGCCTGCGCCTGCGCCGAAGCAGTAAGTGAAAAAAAGCCGACAGTGATGTCGGCTTTTTTGTGGCTATCACAGGCCGGCACAGTCTCAGAATCCCCGACGAATCCGGTTCTTCAGCTGTTCATGAAACATCTCTGCATCGCGCTTGTAAGCCCCTTTGACCGATTCGCTGATCGAATCCAGCGCCATCGACCGCTTGTTCGACACCTCATCCCGATACGCATCGATAAAGAAATCCAGATCGCTGGCCGTGCTCAGCTTCGGCCATTTGTCCAGATAGATCGGCAGTTGCGCAGGTCCGGTCTTGAACGTACAGATCCGCCGATTGCTGATCGTCGCCTCGCCAATTTCGAACGGCACCCACCACGACAGTGCAGTTGTCTCCGACACCACCGCCAGCAGATGCGTGCACTCGGTGATGTTGCGGGTAATGACTCCGGTGATGTCGTCGGTGGTCTGCGATTCCGGATCCAGTACGTCGAGGTAAGTCCTGATCTTCGCCTGGGTCAGGCGGGTGTTGATGGCGATCGCATGGGCGCGATCCATGTGGCGGTAGCTGATGAAGACAGGCATCAGAAATGTCCTTTGAGGGCGAGTTCGCGGTAATAGGCGCCGAGTGCCGTCAGGCGGCAGCCGGTGGAGTTGAGGGCGGCGTAGTACATGTGCTCGGCGTCGACCGGCTCGATCAGGCTGTGGCGGTTGCACTTCTGCAACTGGGCGAAGACCTCGCCGTGCTCAGGCACGAACTCCTTTTCGGTGGGCTCATGGCTGGGGTCGAGCGGGTAGACCGATTCGGCTTCGGCAAACCAGTCGGGCAATTTGCGCAGGATCTCCTTGGGGATCAGCGGCGAGACTTCGCGCAGGGAAATGAACTGCGACACATTGGTCTTGAACACCGGACGCTGTTCCCAGGCGCCGAGGGCGTTGTCGACAAAGGAATACAGACTGCCGGGGGTGATTTTGCCGAGGATATTCGCCGCGCCGCCGTGCAACGCTTGCAGGAGCAAGCCGGTGAACACGCCGTGCTGCGCGCCCTCCAGCGCCGGCTCGGTTTTTTTGCAGGCGGTGAGGATCGTCATACCCTCGCTGACCATGCTGCTCTCGCTGCGCAAGGCGCGCACTTCGCCGGCCGAACCGCTTTCGCAGCAGTCGAGGATAATCACTTTGTTTTTGATCCGCGTGGCCTTGTCCGCCCAGTTGAGGATGTCGCTGATGCGGATGCCGTCCTTGGCGTTGCGGTAGTCCTGGGGTATCAGCATGCCTTCGTCAGTGTCGGCGTCGAAACCGCCATGGCCGGCGAAATACAGCAGGGCGACGTTGCAGTCACCGGAAAACAACTCGCGGATCTGATCTTCGAGTTTTTGCCGGCTCAAATAATCCTCGGCGGACGTCAACACGACATTCTTGAAGTTGGGGTCGCCGTTGGCATTGGTTTTCAGCACCGAAGCCATGGCCATGGCGTCGTTGCAACAGCCGCTCAGGCCGCCGATATGCGTGTAATCGTTGATGCCGATGAACAGTGCCTTGCGCATGGTCACCCCACCGTGTGCAGGCGGATCGCGCCGACGATGCTGTGGGCACTGCACGCGTGGATGTAGCGAGACGAATGGCGGATGAATAAAACACAGGTTGGCATGGCTTTCCTCGAAGGTCGCTGTGAGCGAAGGAGGAAAGGAATGTAGGCCGCTGGCTCAGGCCTACAAGGTCTGCGCGGCAAAACAGAAAGGTCCTGCAAGCAGTCGCGCAAGTGCCTACAGAAGAGGCTGACGTTTAAGAGGAGAGAGGTGAGTCAGATGCAGTCCGACAGCCGGCAACCCATGGCACAGGGCTGCCGGCGCGACTGTTTAATAACCGTTTTCGGGCAGGCTGGCGATGATCGAGCGATAGCTGTTCATCCGTTGCTGCTGGATGCGGCCATCTTCGAGCGCCTTGAGCAGCGCGCAACCCGGTTCGCGGTCGTGCTTGCAGTCGCGGAAACGGCAAGTGCCGAGCAGGTCATCGAACTCGATGAAACCGGCTTCGACATCGGCGCGGCTGACGTGGCCCAGACCGAATTCACGGATGCCCGGGGAGTCGATCAGTTCGCCGCCGCCAGGGAAGTGGAACAGGCGCGCGGTGGTGGTGGTGTGCGTGCCCTGACCGGACAATTCCGACAACGGCCCGACGCGGGTTTCGACTTCCGGCAGCAGGCTGTTGACCAGCGACGACTTGCCGACGCCGGACTGGCCTACGAACACGCTGATGCGCCCGTCGAGCTGCTTTTGCAGCTGTTCCATGCCATCGCCGTGGTGAGCCGAGACTTCCAGCACCGGATAACCCAGCGTGCGGTACACCGCCAGCAACGCGTTCAGCGCCGGGGCGTTCTGCTCGTCGATCAGGTCGAATTTGTTCAGCAGCAGAAGCGGGCGGATACCGGCATGTTCGGCGGCGACCAGATAGCGGTCGATCAGGTTGGCGTGAGGCTCGGGCAGCGGCGCGAAAACGATGACGATCATGTCGACGTTGGCGGCAACCGGCTTGAGCTGGCCACGACTGTCGGGGCGGCACAGTTCGGTGCTGCGCGGCAGTTGCGCGACGATCACGCCAATGCCTTGGTTGCCGGCGCGCCAGACCACTTTGTCGCCAGTGACCAGCGCTGGCAGGTTGGCGCGCAAGTGGCAACGGAACACTTGACCGGCGAGTTCGCCGTCGACGGCTTCGACTTCGACCTGCACGCCGAAGTGGGCGATCACCAGGCCGTGTTGCTCTGGGCCAAGGTCGCCGCCTTCGAGGGCTTCGACCGCCGAGGACTCGCGTTTGGCGGCGCGTGCGGCGCGCTCGCCCTGGATCTTTTCGATGCGCCAGTTTTGACGACGATTGAGTTGGCGTTTGGCCATGGGTGTTCCGTCTGAAGAATGCAGCGATTAGGTAAAACGGCCGCGAGTTTAGCACGCCCGGCCACCGGCCTAGGCTAAACTGCGCAGCATTGCCTAGGAGCCCGAATATGCAAAATCCGCAGAACCTGATCTGGATCGACCTGGAAATGACCGGTCTGGACCCGGACAACGATGTCATCATCGAAATGGCCACTATCGTTACCGATAGTGAGCTGAACACATTGGCTGAAGGTCCGGTGATTGCCATCCACCATAGCGACGAAGTGCTCGCGCGCATGGACGAGTGGAATACCCGCACCCACGGCAACTCCGGTCTGACCCAGCGTGTGCGCGACAGCCGCATCAGCATGGCTGAGGCAGAAGCTGAGACCATCGCCTTTCTGGAAAAGTGGGTGCCGAAGGGCAAGTCGCCGATCTGCGGCAATAGCATCTGCCAGGATCGTCGCTTCCTTTATACCCACATGAAGGCGCTGGAAAGCTACTTCCACTATCGCAACCTCGACGTCTCCACGCTCAAGGAACTGGCCGCGCGCTGGGCTCCGGATGTGCGCGACAGCTTCAAGAAGGGCAGCACCCACCTGGCTTTGGATGACATCCGCGAATCGATCGCCGAGCTGCAGCATTACCGCAAGCACTTCATCAAGTTCTGAGGGAGCGGCTTTCCGCCTTCGCGAGCCTGCTCGCGAGAGGCGCGCCCTCTTCTGGTGCGGGGCCGAAATGGCTAGACTGCGCGCCTTCCTGCCTGGACTGCCATCATGTTGCTGATGCTATATCTGATCGCCATTACCGCCGAAGCCATGACTGGCGCGCTGTCCGCCGGACGACGAGGCATGGACTGGTTCGGCGTGGTGCTGATCGCCTGCATCACCGCGCTCGGTGGCGGTTCGGTGCGCGACGTGTTGCTCGGGCACTACCCGCTGACTTGGGTCAAACACCCGGAATATCTGGTGCTGACCTCGGTGGCGGCGATGTTTACGGTGTTTGCCGCACGCTGGATGCGTCACCTGCGCTCGCTGTTTCTGGTGCTCGACGCGGTGGGGCTGGTGGCATTTACCTTGATCGGTTGCATGACAGCGCTGGAAATGGGCCACGGCATGCTGGTGGCCTCGGTCAGCGGCGTCATCACCGGTGTGTTCGGCGGCATCCTGCGCGACATTTTCTGCAATGACATTCCGCTGATATTTCGCCGCGAACTTTATGCCAGTGTTTCATTCGCTGCGGCATGGTGCTACATGTTTTGTCTTTATATAAATGTGCCGGGCGAACAAGCCATCCTGATCACTTTGTTTGGCGGGTTTCTGTTACGTCTGCTGGCCATCCGTTTCCATTGGGAAATGCCGAAGTTCGTCTATAACGACGAACATTGATCATTCTTGCGTTGGTGTATTGGAGGCTGGTTTAAAGGCGTATGAGTTGCCGGCGGCTGGTGCGCGCATATTTCTTACACTTTTCACTTTGATATTTTCTCGGTGGGTATGTAACTTTTTTTGCTGACATGTTTTCGATGTCACTATCAAGTTATATTCTCACAGAGGAGCTGTATTATGAGTGAAAGCATGGATGCTACAGGTAATCAACAAAACACTTCGCCCGTTCTTGTGGGGTTGTCCAGTCTGAAGGTCAAGTTTGACGCCAGTGATAACACTCAAAGCAGGGCACTTTTTGCTAATGGCCGGATGCAAGTCAAAGTTCAGGTGCTGGTTGCCGGAGTAGACGCCGACGGCAACGCTGTGCATGTACCGGAAGATGTAATGGAAAGCATCCAGCTTATTCATTACGCGACCGGCAAGACCTTGCGCGATGGTTGGGTCGCGAGCGCAGTCCAAGGCCGGTTTACGCGTGAGGCACGGCCTGCACCGGATGCCTTGGACAGGCACGATGATGATCTTGAGAATGACAGCGTACATCCACAGGTGCGTACGTTCTGGGTTTCCTCGTCGAGTGCCGGAACGACTGAGGTCGGTGCGCGCCTGTCTCTCAACGGGGAGAGGATTTTGAGCAACGGAACCACCTCTGTCAGTGTTCATTACAGCAGCGTGACTCTGGAGGCTGAAAAGCCTGCGACATATGGAGTCTTCCAGTTGTATCAGAACAGGATTGGTAATGAGTCGCCTGGTAATCGTATCTGGAAGTACCATCTGGGGCTGTACCCGGACGGGAAGCAAATCCGCCTGGTCGATTGGATGGTCGAGGGGGCTGAAGAGGGCGAAAACCTCGATTTTGCGGGCGGGAACAGGCTTAACGAAATCAAAACCAATTATATGAAGTGCATTTTCGTCCGTCCCGAAAAAACCAGTGTGACCGTCACCTTGCCTGATAGGGGTGATCCGTTTGTATATGCTTTCACCGGCGATGCGCAAACATGGAATCACAAGCATTACAAAGTAAATACGCAAAGCGACGGAGAACTCACTATTGTGCAGGCGTTATCCGAATACTCGGAAAATACCGGTGCGCAAAAATATGGAAGTGTCCTCTACTTTATCGCTATCGATGAATATGGTACCGGGCATAAGTTGGCGATTCGCGTGAGTTTTTATGAGCGCAATTTGTCTCTTCAGCGAGGCTGAGTTTCATCATCCATTGATGCAATGTCTTGGGATGTAGTAGCTGTATATGCGTTTGGCATCGCGGCTGCAGATAAGCTGCCATGTTCGATGATCAGGCATATGCACGAAAGTGCTTTATCTGATGTCTTGCGCTGGCCCGCAGCGATGTGTGGCCAGCGTCACCACTCCTCAAGGATGAGCATTCATGACTGGCAAACCGCCGAAAATCAAACCTGTATCTGCCCCAACCAGACCCATCGAGTCCAGCGGGGATGGCCTGCCCCGGGCTCTGAACCCGTCTTCGACAATGCCGCATTCGACTGTTGCACATCATCAGGGACCCTTGCCTTCGCTATCTTCTTCAGATTCGCTTGCAGTGATGCCTGTCATCAGTGTGAGCACGAGGCCGAAATATTCCACGATCGACGAGTTCGCAAGTGTGTCCGCAAGGAATTCGCTGGAGAACTACTGGATACCCACGCAAGAGCGTCTCGACGAGACCGATGCATGGGGCATCGCAATCATGAAGCAGCGTCAGTATGTTGCCGTCGCTGACAATCACATCGTACAAGTGGTCCGAGACCCCGAGAGCGGCCTGTTTCGCGCCACACATGCCAGAGAACTGCATCCTTCCGGTCCGCTGTTGAGGCCTGACAGCGAGGGCCATTTGTGGCATCCGCTGGATGATCCTGAGTCGGCCAATCCAGTTGCAACTGTCTTTACCGGACGAAATCGCACGACAGAGCTTCCCGGCACGGAGTATTCAATAAAGGATTTCCCTCCACTGATGACCCAACGCATATTTGCCGTGAGCGGCGTCGACGCGATGATGGCGCACAGGTCCGACATTCATCCCGCTTCGCTGGCATTGCTGCAGGACACTGCGAGGCGCTTCGCCCTCGATCAAAAGATCCGTCAGTTCATCACCCAAGTGCAACATTCCGATCCGACCGTGCGTGCGCAAGCCGATTCACAACTGCAGGCTTTGTTAACGCTACAGGCAACTGATCTGAGCGAGCGCGTTATCGAACAGTCCCGCGCTTTGCTCTTTGAGCAGAGCGAGCGGGCGTTCGAACTCGATTGCGATGACAATACGTTGCAGATGCGACGGATTTTTCCTCATCTGCCCAAGACGATTGCTCAGGCGTTGTGGCGAGAAGCCAGTGCCGCCGACCACAGGCATTTGCGCCTGCGGCCGGGAATGCCGAGGCACATGGCAGAAAAAACGCTGGTGGCGCTACGCGAGGTGCGTCTCGCCAGGGCGTGCGAAGGAATCTATCTGGATGCGGTAGCCAGCCTGGACACTGACCAACTGGCTTTGCAGATGCTCGGGCAGCTTGATCAGTGGCCGCGACAGATTCGTATCGAGATTCGTCTGCAAGCGTCAGAGGGTGAGTCATTGAGTGCTATTGGCGATGCTCGATCGCCAGTGCGGCACATATTGATTCGTCAGCATGAAGGCTACGTTATCCAACGCAGCGGCATCGCGTCCCCCCAGGATCGGATGGATCTGTATGCCGCCGTCTGGCGCCTTTTACTGCCCGGGCAGCGCCAGTTGCTCGGTGTAGCGCAGGGCGGTGGTGCGGCTCTGCGGCAACTGGTACGCGCACAGCCATTGCCGTCGCGCCAACGCGTGAGCGAATTGTTGGGACTGGCACCGGTGCAGGTAACGGCTGTTCCGGCCAGCGCCCAATACGCGCAAGCGGGGCTGCGAGGCGGCGGCGATGTCAACCCGATGTTGACAGGATCCGTTGTGGAACGTGTCCGTAGCCTCTATCCGCAACTTGATGACAAGGAGTTGGCCGCGTTCGTTTCCGAGCGCCTGGGATCTGAGCCGTCCACAGTTTTAGCGCGCCTGGAGACAGACCTCGCAATATTGCGCAATGAATTGGCGATCTGGAGTGCGGAAGGATTATCGACCCAAGCGGACTCTTCGCAGGACGCAATGCAGATCGCAGAACAGCGCCCGGCTCGCGAGCAATTTAGCGCAAAACTGCAAGATATCTGGCGACGCAAGTCGGTTTCGAGATGGGGTTACGGTGACTATCATTTTTCCCATCATGTCGATTTTACTGGTGAGTTACCAAGATTATCCGCCAGGTTCGACTATGTAACAGAGTTGATATTGACTGTAGAAACACCAGGCGCACGCATCGGCGCTTTTTTTGACAGTTTTCCCAATGTTCAATATTTGATGGTCACTGGCATAAAAATGGAGGACTTCCCGTCAGGGATATTCCAAATGCGCCAGTTGCGTCAACTGGTGCTGGACGATTGCTCGCTTGAATTATCTGAAGCGACGGCTGAAGGTGTGTCCAGGATCGAGACGCTCACTTTGTTGAATCTGGCCAACAACCCTCTGACAGTTGCTCCGCATGTAGGCTTCATGACAGGTTTAACCGAGTTGATGCTATATAACGCCAATCTCTCCAGCCTACCCTCCGGCATAGACAGGCTGGGAGATCTTCGGGTCGTGGCGTTACAGGATAATAATATCTCAGACGTAGGGGGCGATTTGTTCGATATTCCGGATACTCAAGATCTATATGTTGGTTTATTGAACAATCCGCTGAGTGACGAGTCGATGCGGCGGATTAATCAATATCTTGAAAATTCCAGTATGGACCGGAAAGTGGAAATCCAAACGGAAGAAACAGTTTCAGACGTTGATTCCGATAGTGAGTCATCGGAGAGCGGATTTTCGACAGGTCCAGATAGCGACTGAGTGTTGTCGAAAGTAACGGATCGATCACGCTGCCAACATGATTTGGCAAACATAAGCTACTCGCTGACTCCCCTTCCGGTTCGGGTTGATTGAATTCGGAAGGGGTAACAGGCCTTCGTGGGCCAGAATCATAGGGGCGAAAGGCTTAGTGTTGAATCTCGTAACATGCAGATCGCATTTTTTGAAGTTATTAGCATCTGTGTGAATTATTAAAGATGATGTTGAAAGTTTGCTTTTTCACAAAATGTCAAATGTTGCGGCTGTTTATATTTAAATTCGACGTTAATACTTTGCCGAGCCCTTGAAGGGCGAAATATATTAATCGGCTGAGGTGTTATCAGATGTTTGATGAGCAAGTTGGTATTTCCCGTATCGAGGTAAAGCTCGACGCCACAAATCATGGCCAGCACAAAGTGCTTTATGCCAACGGTCGCATGCAGGTGCGTGTATTGGTGCTTCTGCACGGTATCGATAACAATGGCGACGGGGTATCGCTGCATGGACATCCTGCATTGCCGTCATTGCGGCTGATTGCCTACAACGGTGCTCGGCCTCTGGAGGGAGACTGGAGTGTTTCGATTCAGGAAAATCGTTACGCTCACGAAATGTCGGGTGGTGCAACGCGCCTGACAGAACTCCCTCGGGTCAGTGACAACCAGATAAGCAACGCCGCAGATCCGGTACAGATTTTCCAGTTCTGGGTCTCGGCTTCCCGACCTGGAATTATGGAAGTGGCTGCCGAGATCTCCTTGAATGGCGTGGTATTGCGAAGTAATGGGGTTGGTTTCGACAGCAGTGTTACGCTGGAGGCGATTCCTCCGAAAAAATACAATCAGAACAGTTTCTCTCTTTATAAGTACGGTACTTTCAGCGAAAGAGTGTACGAGGAGCGCATTCAGTATTTTCATCTCGGGCTTCACGCTGACGGTCGCCAGATCAACATTCTTGACTGGTATAGCACCGATATAAGACTTAATCCGTATGATGCTGAGGACGCGGTAATGGTGTACTCGTCAGGCACGATAAACCACTACAGTGGTGGCGGCAGGAGTTTTTATGGCTATCTGGCGCCAATCTATGGGCGATCGGCTTCGGTCAATACGCCTCTTGGTTTTATTACTTTCCCGATTAACGATGTGTCTGGTGTATTGACGCTGGTGCAGCGCACGACTCTACAGGCGGAGGAGAAGCCGGCGACGAGAGGTGCGTTCGAATTCGCCGTGATTGATGAGTTCGGTACGGAGCACTGGCTTGCTATCAAAGGTGATACAGAACAGCGAACTTTTATTCTGGATGAGTCGAAACGGTCAACAAAACAATTTGCCTGATTTCATTTGCGTGATTCAGCGAATTTTCGTTGGCCAGCTTGACCTGTTTAAATTTGCACCTGGAATAAAGGATATTTTTCTATGGAAAGTAATTCATCTTCCGCTGTTCACTCCAACGCTTTCAACTTCGGTGAATTTGTTTCCGGGGGCGTTGATCCGCGCACGGGCATGTACACCTGCGCATTTTCGCTTGGCAAGTTGCACTCGGCGGATCTCAATGGTCCGGAGCTTGCGCTTTCAGTGGGCTTTAATCCGCTCAATCAGGCGGATAGTGGTTTCGGCGTTGGCTGGTCTTTGACACTGACCAATTATGACTTGCGCAGCAACGTGATGACCTTGTCCAACGGTGAGCGCTACAAGGCTGTCGAGACGCCTACCGGCCTTAAGTTCAAGGAAATGAAACTGCAAACGGCGAAAGTGTCAGTCGCTGGAGCAGGGCGCTATGAAGTTCGATACAAGGATGGCCGGCGTGAACTGCTCAAAGTCCTGGCCGGCACTCAGGTCGCCGTCGCGGAAAAAATAATAGCGGCGAACGGTGTGAGCATTACCCTGAAGCATGAGTTGTTCAACCAGTTTCCCCGATTGGCCGAAGTCCGTGATGCCAAGCGCTGCCTGTTGAAAATCACCCGCGCGGCAGGTCAGGTGACGCTGTCCCGGCATCCCGACACTACTTCCAGTTCCAACTACAAGCTGATCTTGAAGAACTCTCGAGTGACGGCCATCGAGCTGCCGGTTGGTAAGGGTTGGGACCTTGAGTATGAAGTCATCGCCGGGGCCAGCTATGTTCATCGCATCGTCAATCCGCTGCGCGGGGTCGAAATCATTCGCTACAAGCGGCACGGCCACAGCTTCATCAGCGGTGTGGAACGGACACTGCCGTTTGTGATTGCTCACGATGTCTACCCTGGGCGCAGCCAGCCCCGACTGTGCAAGACTTACACGTACTCCGACCATAACTTCCTTGGGCAGGGCCTCCTTCCTGCCAAGGATAGTGACCTGGATCCTCTCTATCTGGCGCCCGGCCACTACGTCTACACCTCGGACGAGCACTTGCTGGTCAGCGGCAAAGTACATACCCGCATCAAACGCACCTACAACAAATTCCATCTGTTGGTGGCTGAGGTTACAACCTGCGGTGACGCCCAGATCGCCACCACCACGGAATATCACTGTTCCGTTACCAAGCCATTCAGTGAGCAGGTGGCTCAGTTCCGCATGCCTAAAGTCCACACGGTGACGTACCTCGATCGGCGTACTCAACAGCAGCGTGTGGAAACCACCGTCACGGAGTTCGATGACGAAGGTAACTTGCTCAAGCAGGTCGAGCCCACAGGGGTGACGACGACCACGGAATTTTATCCGGCCAGTGGTGGAGATAACTGCCCAGAGGATCCGCTGGGCTTTTCCAGATTCCCGAAAAAAAGGACGGTGACTGCTGCCGCATCCGATGGTGCTTCGACAGTCACCTACTACGACTACGCGCTGCATCCGGCGCTGGACGGTGCGGAACTGGCATCCGTGTTACCGGTCGAGGAGCGTTTTTGTGAAGTGTTGGAAGGCGTTGAGGTATTGCGTTCGAAAACCGCACGCAGTTATTTGAATACGCCCGAGGATCCACTCAAGCATGGAGCCACGAAAGAGCAGAGTGTCATCCTGAATGAAAAAAAAACCGCTATCGAATTTTCCTATGAGCTTGAGGGTGACAGTTTGCGAGTCAGGTCCAGCACGCGCGGATTTGACGGCACGCTGCAGACCAGTGAGAAAGTGCTGTCGACGCTGACCGGATTACAGGTCTCTGAAGTCGGTGTCGATGGCGAGCACATCGAGCATGAGTACGACGCAATCGGTCGGGCAGTGGGCAAAACGGTTGCTGGCGGCACCCCATATGCGGCCGTTACCCGGTGGACCTATCTGGCTGCCAGCAAACAGCATCCGGCGACAATGGTGACCACGGATCCTGCTGGCGGCGAGCAAAAAGTGACTTATGACGGGATGGAACGGGTGATCACCGTTCATGAAAAGGACTGCGACCATCCCGACAAGGACGGTCTGATTCAGACACGCACGCTTTATTCTGCGCTGCATGATTCGGTCGGCCACAAGGTGAAAGTGACGCTGACTGATTGGCGTGATGGCAAGCCTTATCCGGTCAGCACCGGCTACGAATTCGATTCCTGGGGCCAGGTCAGCAAGACGCTGCACGATGATGGACGTATCGAACACAGCGAGGCGGACCCGGTTCTTCGCCGGCAGACCCATTGGCTCCAGGGGATGGGCAAGACGATCACCCTCGTCAATGATTTCGGTAAACCGCTGAGTGTCGAGAGCTTCAATCTGAAGAACAAAAGTCTCGGCAAAACCGTGTACACCTATGACGGCTACGGGCGCACAACCAGTCAGACAGGCCCTGTCGGCAATACCAGCCGATATGAGTACGACGTTTTTGACCGGATAACCCGCAGTGTCCTGCCCGACGCCACTGCGGTCGTGACCGACTACGCCGGGCACAGTGATGAAGGTCTGCCGATCAACATCAAGGTCGCTGACAAAGTGTTGGGGCAGCAAACTTATGACGGTCTGGGTCGCTTGATCCGAAGTACCGTTGGCGGACGTAAGTCCGAGGCAGGTTATGAAGCGGGCTTCACCCAGCCGCAGTGGTACAGGAGTGCTGATGGCAAAAAAACCGAATTCACTTATTTGCGGGAACTGGGCGGCCTGCTGACTGAGCGCAAGGCAGGGGATCTGGTCACGACCATGACGTATGACCCCCTCAGTGGCAATCCCTTGACCTGTACCGAAAACGGCAGAGAGCGCAATTTCGCCTATCACCCCTCCGGGCGTGTGAAAACCGAAACGACGACCCTCGGCGCTATCACCAAAGCAACCTCCAGTACCTGGTCCCTGCAGGGGCGACCGATCGCCCATGTCGATGTGCTCGGAGTCGAAAGCACATCCGAATACGATAAGCACGGCCGCCTGCTATCCACCTCTCAAGGCTCGCTTAAAACCGAATTCCACTACGACGCGCAGACGGGGATGCTGGACTGGACGAAAACCGAAGAAACGTCAATCAAGCGTCAAATGCTCACCCGGTTTGCCTATGACGATATCGGGCGTGAAACCCGCCGAACATTCGAGATTCAGGGGCAGCCAGACCAGACCCTGGAATCGACTTACACGCTGGCTGGCAAGCTGGCGCAGAAAGTGTCCAGACGTGGCACTCAAGTGTTACGTGATGAACAGTTCACCTACGATGTGCGCGGGCGCTTGATCCAGTACGACTGTGCCGGCACGCAAAAGCCGCGCGATCCGTATGGCAAGGAAATTATCCGCCAGACATTCACCTTCGATGCATTGGATAACATCCTCACCGTGCAGACGAAGTTCCCGCTGGGGGTGAATCTGACCACCTTCAGTTACGACAATCCTGATCCTGCACAGCTCAGCGCCGTCAAACATTCCCACGTCGACTATCCCTCGGCAGTGACGCTGGAATACGACGCCAACGGCAGGATGATCAAGGACGACCAGGCGCGAACGCTGGCCTATGACGCGTTCGGACGTCTCGAGCAGTTGTCCAGCGCAGGGGGATCAGTGATTCGTGGCTACCATTACGACGGTTTCGACGATCTGGTGGAGCTGTCGCAAGCCGAAAAAGCAATTGTGCAGCGTTACTACTACGCAGGCCGGGTTGCCAACGAGGTGAGTGGTGAAAGTTCAACCAGTGTTGTGCGTCACGGTGGAGCGCTCGTGGGGCAACAGCAATCGGGGTTGAACCCCGACGCGCAGCTATACGCCACCGATCAGCAGCAAAGTGTGCTGGCAACGCTGGGCAAGGAGCAGCTCACCGATTGCGCCTACAGCCCTTATGGGCATCGTCCCGCCGAAGGTGGATTGTTCAGCGTGGCAGGGTTCAACGGCGAACAGCTGGATCCGGTTACCGGGCTGTATCTGCTGGGCAACGGTTACAGGGCTTATAGTCCGACACTGATGCGCTTTCTCGCCCCCGACAGCATGAGTCCATTTGGCGCGGGCGGATTGAATGCCTACAGTTATTGCCTGGGCGACCCTGTCAATCGTGTCGACCCTACCGGGCATATCTCCTGGCAATCGATCCTGGGCATCGGCCTCAGTTTTCTCGGAATTGTTGCCAGCGTGGTGACGATGGGCGCGGCGACGCCATGGGCAGTGGCGGCATTGGGGCTGGCGGTTGCTTCAGGCCTGGCGGGTATTGCCAGCGAGGTGGTCAATGAACTCGCACCGGGTTCTCAAGCGGGCGAGATATTGGGCTGGATCAGTTTTGGTCTTGGGCTGGCTTCGGTGGGGGCAGGGCTGGCAGCTGGTGCCAAAGCGGGCATCAATGCTGGCAGGAAACTGGCTGGCGCCTTCAAGCAGGGCCTGAGTAGTAAAGGCTCCAAAGCAGCGGGTCAAGAGATGGCCCGAGGCATGATCAAGGGTAAGGGAAACAAGGCGGCGGCCAAGGCGAAGGCGAAGGCCAGCGCGGCCGTTCAGGAAGAGGCCGAGAAACCATGGTCACTCGTCAGGGTCGACCCCAAAAAGAACATCCTTGAGAAAGAGGGCCTTACCGGCTTGCTTGAAAAGGCCGAAACTTTCATGCAGCACATTGAGGCGGGTAACTCCCCGACGTCTTCTGCAGCGCTGATTCATGCCAAATACACGCCCATGCATGGTCCATCCGGCTCAGCATCAAAGCCGATGCATCTTTATCTGTCGCAAGGAGACCGAATATATATGACCGAAAACGCCAAGGAGCGGATCGCGGTCATCAACCAGCTGGGTGGTCATTTAAAGGAAAAAAAGTAAGTCGGAGCACGCAACGAAACGATACAAGGCGAAAGCAGGAACACTCAAGGTCCGGCTACGATTTGAACAGTGCGCTTGCCGGTTTTGCGAGCGCGCGGTGGGCGTGCTGTTCCAGTGCCCACTCGACATGTTCCCTGACCAACTCTGACGGATAATCACGTCGCGCCTTCAACGCTTCCAGCACAGGAATCGTTGAAGGCGCATTGCCCAGCCCCACCGCCAGATTGCGTAACCAGCGCTCGTACCCGGCACGCCGCAACGGTGAACCTTCGGTGCTGCTCAAGAACTTTTCTTCATCCCACATGAACAGTTCAGCCAGCTCGGCATTATCGAGATTGTGCCGTGGCTTGAAATCGCTTTCTCCAGTCGGCCGAGCGAAGCGGTTCCATGGGCAGACGATCTGGCAGTCATCGCAGCCAAACACCCGATTGCCTATCAATGGCCGCAATTCTTCGGGAATCGCGGTTTTCAGCTCAATGGTCAAATAGGAAATGCAGCGCCGGGCGTCCAGCACGTACGGGCCGACAAAGGCGTTGGTCGGGCAGATATCCAGGCATGCGGTGCAACGCCCGCAATGTTCAGTGCTGTGCGGTTCGTCCACCGGTAGCGGCAGGTCGACGAACAGTTCGCTCAGGAAGAAATAACTGCCGGCCTTGCGGTTCAACACCAAGGTGTTTTTACCGATCCAGCCCAGTCCAGCCTGTTCGGCGATGGCTTTTTCCAGCACCGGTGCGCTGTCGACAAACGCACGAAAGCCGAACGGGCCGATCTCCGCCTGGATCTTGTCGGCCAATTGTTGAACACGTTTACGGATCAATTTGTGGTAATCGCGGCCCAAGGCATAACGCGACACGTAAGCCTTCTCCGGCTCAGCCAGGCGTTTGGCCATTTCGGTATCGCCTGGCAAGTAGTCCATGCGCAGGGAAACCACGCGCAACGTGCCCGGCACCAGCTCTTCGGGATGCGAGCGTTTGCTGCCATGGGCGCCCATGTAGTCCATGTCGCCGTGGTAGCCGGCCTCGAGCCAGCGCTGCAGATGCTGCTCGTGTTCGGCCAGGTCCAGACCGCTGATGCCGACTTGCTGGAAGCCCAGCTCGCGGCCCCAATCCTTGATCGATTGGGCGAGGGCGGGCAGGTCTGTGGTGATGGCGGACATGAGGCGAGAGAAACCGGAGCTGAGGTGCGTATAATTCTGCCAGACATCGGAGCCCGAAGACGCATGCCGCAGACGAAAGATGAATTACCCGACGCGCTGTACCGCGCCGCGCAGGTGCGCGAACTCGACGCGCGGCTGATCGCCGCCGGCACGCCGGGCTTCGAATTGATGCAACGCGCCGCCCGCGCGACGTGGCGCGCACTGGTGCGCAAATGGCCGGGCGCGAACGAGCTGACCGTGCTCGCCGGCCATGGCAACAATGCCGGTGACGGTTATCTGGTGGCCGGGTTGGCGCTGCGGGCCGGCTGGACCGTGCGCGTTCTCGCCGTCGGCGATCCGCAACGTTTGCAGGGCGATGCCGCACTGGCCCATGCCGAATCCGTGGCTGCTGGTGTTGTGGTGCAAGGCTGGCAGGCGCAAAGCGAGCTGCGCGGTGTCGTCCTCGATGCCTTGCTCGGCACTGGCCTGAGCGGCGAAGTGCGTGAGCCCTATGCCTCGGCGATCAAGGCGATCAACGCCTGCGGCTTGCCGGTAGCGGCGGTCGATATTCCTTCCGGGCTGTGTGCCGATACCGGGTGTGAACTGGGTGTCGCGGTATGCGCCGATCTAACGGTGACCTTCATTGGTATGAAGGTCGGACTGTTGACCGGTGATGCTGCGGATCATATCGGTGAGCTGGTCTTCAGCGACCTGCAAGCCCCCGACGAAATTTTCAGTGACATTCCTGTCTGCGCTCAGCGCCTGAGCGCCGCTAATCTTCCAGCACTTGCGCCGCGCGCGCCGACCTCGCACAAGGGCCGCTTTGGCCATGTGTTGCTGATCGGCGGCGATCACGGTTTCGGCGGAGCGATTCTGCTCAGCACGGAAATGGCCTTGCGCGGCGGCGCGGGCATGGTCTCGCTGGCGACTCGCCCAGAGCATGTGCCGGCGGCGCTGACTCGGGTCCCGGAGGCGATGGCGCTCGGCACTTCGTCAGCCAATCAACTGATGGGGCTGCTGGAAAAGGTTTCGGTGCTGGTGGTCGGGCCGGGTCTCGGTCAGGCCAGTTGGGGCCGTGCCCTTTTGTCGGCGGCCGCCAATGCTGCGTTGCCGCAAGTGTGGGACGCCGACGCGTTGAACCTGCTGGCCAGCGATTTTGTCCAGTTGCCCAAGGATTGCGTGATCACCCCGCATCCGGGTGAAGCGGCGCGCTTGCTTGGCATCAGTACCGCCGAAGTGCAGGCCGATCGCCCGGCCGCTGCTCTGGCGTTGAGCAAAAAGTATTCAGCGGTAGTGGTTCTGAAAGGGGCCGGCAGTCTGATCGCCCATCCCGATGGGCGGATGGCCCTGTGTCATCAGGGCCATCCGGCGATGGCCACGGGCGGGTTGGGGGATGTGCTGGCCGGTCTGACCGGCGCATTGCTGGCCCAGGACATGGACGCGTTCGATGGGGCATGCCTGGCCGTCTGGCTGCACGCCAACGCGGGTATGCAACAAGGCAAATTCGGCCGTGGGCTGGCGGCCAGTGATCTGATTCCAGCCATTCGTCAGTTGTTGGAGGAGCAAGCACCGTGTCTGAAGTAACCCTGTACCTGGCCGATGAACAGGCAATGAGCGACTTTGGCGCACGGATCGCCCGCGTCACCCAGGGCCATGGCCTGATTTTTCTTGAAGGTAATCTGGGTATGGGCAAAACCACCCTGTCGCGGGGCATCATTCGCGGTTTGGGGCATGTTGGCGCGGTAAAAAGTCCGACCTTCACATTGGTCGAGCCCTACGAGATCGGTGACATTCGTGCCTTCCACTTCGACCTCTATCGTCTGGTCGATCCCGAGGAGCTGGAGTTTCTCGGCATCCGCGACTACTTCGAAGACGATGCCCTGTGCCTGATCGAATGGCCCGATAAAGGTGCAGGCTTTTTGCCAAAGCCTGACCTGACCATTACCATTAGCCCGCAAGACAGCGGGCGTTCGCTGAAAATTTTAGCCCAGGGCTCGCGTGGCGAGGCCTGGTGTGCCGCTTTGGCATTGGAATCCAATTAAATGATGGGGTTTGGTATGCGCTTTCGCGCGTTGGTGGCTGCCGCTGGACTGATGTTGATGGCAGTAACCGTCAACGCTGTGGCCGATTCAAAGGTCAACAGCGTGCGCCTGTGGCGGGCGCCGGACAACACGCGACTGGTCTTTGACCTCAGCGGCCCGGTGCAGCACAGCGTTTTCACCCTGACAGCCCCGGACCGGCTGGTGATCGACATCAACGGCGCCACCCTCGGCGCGCCGTTGAACGTGCAGACCGCGAACACGCCTATCACCGCGATGCGCTCAGCCCAGCGCACGCCGACCGACCTGCGCGTGGTCATCGACCTGAAAAAAGCCGTCACCCCGAAAAGCTTCTCGCTGGCGCCGAACGCGCAATACGGCAACCGTCTGGTGGTCGATCTGTTCGACAACCCGGCCGATGCCGCGCCGCCGCCAGCCCCGACGCCATCGGTGGCGACCGTGCCGGCGGTGCCGGTGACTCCGACCGAACCGGCGATCAAGCTGCCGCCAGCCCCGGCTGGCAAGCGCGACATTATCGTCGTGATCGATGCCGGCCACGGAGGGGAAGATCCGGGCGCGTCCGGCTCGCGCGGCCAGCGTGAGAAAGATGTGGTGCTGCAGATCGCCCGCGAACTGCAGCGTCAGGTCAACGGCATGAAAGGCTTCCGCGCCGAGCTGACCCGTACCGGCGACTACTTCATTCCATTGCGCGGGCGTACCGAAATCGCCCGCAAGAAGGGCGCCGACCTGTTCGTCTCGATCCACGCCGACGCTGCGCCGTCCGCGGCCGCTTTCGGTGCTTCGGTGTTCGCCCTGTCCGATCGTGGCGCTACCTCCGAGACCGCCCGCTGGCTGGCCGACAGTGAAAACCGATCCGACCTGATCGGTGGTGCCGGCAACGTCAGCCTCGACGACAAGGACCGCATGCTCGCCGGCGTGTTGCTCGACCTGTCGATGACTGCGTCGCTGACCTCCAGTCTCAACGTCGGCCAGAAGGTGCTGACCAATATCGGTCGCGTTACGCCGCTGCATAAACAGCGCGTGGAACAGGCCGGCTTCATGGTGCTGAAGTCGCCGGACATTCCGTCGATCCTGGTTGAAACCGGCTTCATTTCCAACGCCAACGAAGCGAACAAGCTGTCCGCGTCGAGCCATCAGCAAGCGCTGGCCCGTTCGATCAGCAGCGGCGTGCGCCAGTTCTTCCAGCAGAATCCGCCGCCGGGCACCTACATCGCCTGGCTGCGTGATTCCGGCAAGATTGCCCAAGGCCCGCGCGACCACCGCGTCGGGCCGGGGGAAACCCTGGCGATGATCGGCGTGCGCTATCAGGTTTCGCCGGCCACCTTGCGCGCCGCCAACAATCTGAAAAGCGATGAGCTGAAAGTCGGTCAGCACCTGACCATTCCAGGCACCGAACTGGCGTCCAAAGAATGAACCAGGTAATGAACACCGCGCGCATCGAGCTGCTCAGCCCACGACTGGCGAACCAGATCGCCGCTGGTGAGGTGGTTGAGCGCCCGGCTTCGGTGATCAAGGAGTTGCTGGAAAACAGCCTCGACTCCGGCGCCAGGCGTATTGACGTCGATGTCGAGCAGGGCGGCGTCAAGTTGCTGCGCGTGCGCGATGACGGCAGCGGTATTTCCGCCGATGACCTGCCGCTGGCCCTGGCCCGTCACGCCACCAGCAAGATTCGCAACCTCGAAGACCTCGAACAGGTGATGAGCCTGGGTTTCCGTGGCGAGGCGCTGGCGTCGATCAGCTCCGTGGCGCGTCTGACCCTGACCTCGCGCACCCGCGATGCCGATCAGGCCTGGCAGGTCGAAACCGAAGGCCGGGACATGGCGCCGCGCGTGCAGCCGGCGGCGCATCCGGTCGGCACTTCGGTGGAAGTCCGCGACCTGTTCTTCAACACCCCGGCCCGGCGCAAATTTCTCAAGACCGAAAAAACCGAATTCGATCACCTGCAGGAAGTGATCAAGCGTCTGGCGCTGGCGCGCTTCGACGTGGCTTTTCATCTGCGCCACAACGGCAAGACCATCCTCAGCCTGCACGAGGCCCACGATGATGCAGCCCGCGCCCGGCGTGTGGCGGCGATCTGCGGTTCGGGTTTCCTTGAGCAGGCGTTGCCGATCGAGATCGAACGCAATGGCTTGCACCTGTGGGGCTGGGTCGGTTTGCCGACCTTCAACCGCAGTCAGGCGGATTTGCAGTATTTCTTCGTAAACGGCCGTGCGGTGCGCGACAAACTGGTGGCCCACGCGGTACGCCAGGCTTATCGCGACGTGCTGTTCAATGGTCGGCACCCGACCTTCGCGCTGTTTTTCGAGGTCGATCCCGCAGCGGTAGACGTCAACGTGCACCCGACCAAACACGAAGTGCGTTTCCGTGACGGGCGCATGGTCCACGATTTCCTGTATGGCACGCTGCACCGTGCGCTGGGCGATGTGCGTCCGGAAGATCAACTTGCCGGCTCGGTCACCACGGCGATCGTTCGGCCGAGTGGGATCGAGGCTGGCGAGTTCGGCCCGCAAGGCGAGATGCGTCTAGCCGCCAATGCGCTGCTGGAGCAGCCTCAGGCGCAGCCGGTGTTCAATACTCCGTCCGGGGCTAGCGCTGGCGGCGCTTATCAGTATCAATACACGCCGCGTCCGCAATCGGCGCTGCCCGCTGCCGAGGCGCAAGCCGCATACAAGGAATTTTTCGCGCCGCTGCCTGAAGCCAATGCCAGCGCGCTGCCAACCGGTCAGGAAGATATCCCGCCGCTCGGCTATGCACTGGCGCAGCTCAAGGGCATCTATATTTTGTCCGAAAACGCCCATGGCCTGGTGCTGGTGGACATGCATGCCGCCCACGAGCGAATCATGTACGAGCGCCTGAAAATCGCCATGGCCAGCGAAGGTCTCAGTGGCCAGCCGTTGCTGGTGCCGGAATCGCTGGCGGTCAGTCAGCGCGAGGCCGATTGCGCTGAAGAACACGCCGCTTGGTTTCAGCGTCTTGGTTTTGAATTGCAGCGACTGGGGCCGGAAACCCTGGCGATCCGGCAGATTCCCGCTTTGCTCAAGCAGGCCGAAGCCAATCGACTGGTCGGCGACGTGCTCTCTGACCTGATGGAATACGGCACCAGTGACCGTATCCAGGCGCACCTCAACGAACTGCTCGGCACCATGGCCTGCCACGGCGCGATCCGCGCCAACCGGCGTCTGGCCCTGCCGGAAATGAACGGTCTGCTGCGCGATATGGAAAACACCGAGCGCAGCGGTCAATGCAACCATGGCCGACCGACCTGGACCCAATTGGGCCTGGACGATCTGGACAAACTGTTCCTGCGCGGTCGTTGATGAGCCAGCTGCCTCCAGCGATTTTCCTGATGGGCCCGACCGCTGCGGGCAAGACCGATCTGGCCATCGAGCTGACCAAGGTGCTGCCGTGCGAATTGATCAGTGTCGATTCGGCGCTGGTCTACCGCGGCATGGACATCGGCACGGCCAAGCCTTCGAAAGAGTTGTTGGCCGAATACCCGCACCGGCTGATCGACATTCTCGACCCCGCTGAAGCGTATTCCGCTGCCGATTTCCGTCGCGACGCGTTGCAGGCCATGGCCGAAATCACTGGGCGAGGAAAGATCCCGCTGCTGGTCGGCGGCACCATGCTCTATTACAAGGCTCTGGTCGAAGGTCTGGCGGACATGCCGGCAGCCGATCCCGAGGTCCGCGCGCAGATCGAGGAAGAAGCTGCACGCCTCGGCTGGCAAGCCCTGCACGAACAGTTGGCGCAGATCGATCCGGTGTCGGCGGCGCGCATCCATCCCAATGATCCGCAACGCTTGAGTCGGGCACTGGAAGTGTATCGAGTCAGCGGGCAGAGCATGACCGCTCTGCGCGAGCAACAATCTGTGCAAAGTACTGAAGCAGCCGCTTCGGGACGGCAACAATTGCCCTATACTGTCGCGAACCTGGCCATTGCTCCGGCGAATCGTCAGGTTCTGCACCAGCGAATTGAACAAAGATTCACAAATATGTTGGAACAGGGATTCATCGACGAGGTCGTAGCCCTGCGTAAAATAAGTGACCTGCATTCGGGGTTGCCGTCTATACGTGCGGTAGGCTACCGCCAAGTCTGGGATTACCTGGACGGCAAGCTGACATTGGCCCAGATGCAGGAGCGGGGCATCATCGCCACGCGCCAATTGGCCAAACGCCAGTTTACCTGGCTGCGCAGCTGGGACGATTTGCATTGGCTGGACAGTCTTGATTGCGACAATCTGCCACGCGCCTTGAAATACCTCGGGACCATCTCCATATTGAGCTGAGTCCTTGCAATTGCCGTCTATCCTTGGGGGTGTGACGGCCGAAGCCATCTGAATTTACCTGTTTTTATTATTGAATCCTTAAAGGAGTGCGGCACATGTCAAAAGGGCATTCGCTACAAGACCCTTACCTGAACACTTTACGTAAAGAGAAAGTCGGGGTTTCCATCTATCTGGTCAACGGTATCAAGCTGCAAGGGACGATCGAGTCGTTCGACCAGTTCGTGATCCTGCTGAAAAACACCGTAAGCCAGATGGTCTACAAACACGCTATCTCGACCGTCGTGCCGGTTCGTCCAATTCGTCTGCCTAGCGCAACCGAAAACGAACAGGGCGATGCCGATGCAGCGCCGGGTAACGCCTGATAGGAGTCTCCTTTGTTCTTTGAGCGCCACGGTGGTGGTGAACGAGTCATCCTCGTTCACTTGGATGGACAGGACCCTGAGGCGCGCGAAGATCCGCAGGAGTTTCAGGAGTTGGCAAATTCGGCTGGCGCCGAGACCGTCGCGTTTTTTAACGTGCCGCGTCATCGGCCAACCGCCAAATATCTGATCGGCAGCGGCAAGGTCGAAGAACTGCGCGACCTGGTCAAGGCTGAAGAAGCCGATCTGGTGATTTTCAATCACATCCTCACGCCCAGTCAGGAACGCAACCTCGAACGTGTCTTCGAGTGTCGCGTGATCGACCGCACCGGGCTGATTCTCGATATTTTCGCCCAACGCGCACGCACCCATGAGGGCAAGCTGCAGGTCGAACTGGCCCAGCTTGACCACATGAGCACGCGGCTGGTTCGCGGCTGGACTCACCTTGAGCGTCAGGGTGGCGGTATCGGTATGCGCGGTCCGGGTGAAACCCAGCTGGAAACCGACCGCCGTCTGCTGCGGGTTCGCCTGCGTCAGATCAAGGGGCGGCTGGAGAAGGTGCGCAGTCAGCGCGAGCAGTCGCGCCGTGGCCGATCCCGTGCGGACATCCCTACCGTTTCGCTGGTGGGATACACCAACGCCGGCAAATCGACACTCTTCAACAACGTGACGAAGTCCGAGGTGTACGCGGCCGATCAACTGTTCGCCACGCTCGACCCGACCCTGCGCCGGCTGGAGCTTGACGACCTCGGTCCCATCGTCCTCGCCGACACCGTGGGGTTCATTCGTCACCTGCCACACAAGCTGGTCGAGGCATTTCGGTCTACGCTCGAAGAGTCGAGCAACTCCGACCTGCTGTTGCACGTGATCGATGCAGCCGAACCGGATCGCATGTTGCAGATCGAGCAGGTGATGGTGGTGCTGGGCGAGATTGGTGCCCAGGACTTGCCGATCCTCGAGGTCTATAACAAACTCGATTTGCTTGAAGGCGTCGAGCCGCAGATCCAGCGCGATGCCGATGGCAAGCCGCAACGGGTCTGGCTCTCGGCGCGTGATGGCAGCGGTCTGGAATTGCTTGAACAGGCCATCGCCGAGTTGCTCGGCAGTGATCTGTTCGTCGGTACCTTGCGCTTGCCGCAACGATTCGCTCGGCTGCGTGCGCAGTTCTTCGAACTCGGGGCGGTGCAGAAAGAAGAATACGATGATGAAGGTGTCAGCCTGCTGGCCGTTCGTTTGCCCCGGATCGAGTTGAATCGATTGGTAAGCCGCGAAGGATTGCAGCCGATGGAATTCATCGAGCAACACACTTTGCAATAAAAGCCTGACAAAGCGGTTGTGCCGCAACGGCAGGCATTCTGTAGCATTGGTCGGCGCGCCGTGGGTGCGTCTTTGCTTTATCAGATGGAGAGCGCTATGGCTTGGAATGAGCCGGGTGGCAACTCGAATAATCAGGATCCCTGGGGTGGCAAGCGCCGCAATAACGGCGACCGCAAGGGGCCACCGGATCTCGACGAGGCCTTCCGAAAGCTGCAGGAAAGCCTGAACGGGTTGTTCGGTGGTGGTAAGAAACGCGGTGATGACGGCGGCGGATCGGGGCGCAGCAGTGGCGGCTTCGGCGGTCTGCTCGGCATCGGTCTGGTCGTGCTGGCGGCTGTCTGGCTGTACAGCGCGGTCTACGTGGTGGACGAGCAGGAGCAAGCCGTGGTGCTGCGCTTCGGCAAGTACTACGAGACTGTCGGCCCGGGCCTGAACATCTACTTCCCGCCGATCGACAAGAAGTACATGGAGAACGTGACGCGTGAGCGTGCGTACACCAAGCAGGGCCAGATGCTGACTGAAGACGAGAACATCGTCGAAGTGCCGCTGACCGTGCAGTACAAGATCAGCAACCTGCAGGACTTCGTGCTGAACGTCGATCAGCCGGAAATCAGTCTGCAGCACGCGACCGAAAGTGCACTGCGTCACGTGGTCGGGTCCACCGCCATGGACCAGGTGCTGACCGAAGGTCGTGAATTGATGGCCAGCGAAATCAAGGAGCGTCTGCAACGTTTCCTCGATACCTATCGCACCGGTATCACCGTCACCCAGGTCAACGTACAGAGCGCAGCAGCACCGCGTGAAGTGCAGGAAGCTTTCGATGACGTGATCCGCGCCCGTGAAGACGAGCAGCGTTCGCGCAACCAGGCTGAAACCTACGCCAACGGCGTTGTGCCGGAAGCCCGTGGTCAGGCCCAGCGCATCATCGAAGATGCCAACGGTTATCGCGACGAGACCATCTCGCGCGCCAAGGGTGAGGCCGATCGCTTCACCAAGCTGGTCGCCGAGTATCGCAAGGCACCTGAAGTCACCCGCGAACGTCTGTACCTGGACACCATGCAGGAAGTCTTCAGCAACACCAGCAAGGTACTCGTGACCGGCAACAAGAACGGCCAGAGCAATCTGCTTTACCTGCCGTTGGACAAAATGATCCAGAACAGCTCGGGCAACGCACCGGTGACCGGTTCGGCCGCCAGCAACAACACGGACGTCACGCCGCATGTCACTGACGTGCCGCAGACGCGTACAAGGGAGACCCGCTGATGAGCAATAAATCGCTGATCGCCCTGATCGTTGGCGTCGTTGTGGTACTGGTGGGCTGGAATTGCTTCTACATCGTCGCTCAGACCGAGCGCGCGGTGCTGCTGCAATTCGGTCGTGTGGTTCAGGCGGATGTCCAGCCGGGTCTGCATGTGAAAGTGCCTTACGTCAACCAGGTGCGCAAATTCGATGCGCGTCTGCTGACGCTGGATGCGCCGACGCAGCGCTTCCTGACCCTGGAAAAGAAAGCCGTGATGGTCGATGCCTACGCCAAGTGGCGGGTGAAAGATGCCGAGCGCTTCTACACCGCGACTTCGGGTCTGAAGCAGATCGCCGACGAACGTCTGTCCCGTCGTCTGGAGTCCGGTCTGCGTGACCAGTTCGGCAAGCGCACCCTGCACGAAGTGGTGTCGGGTGAGCGTGATGCGCTGATGGCTGACATCACTGCATCGCTGAACAAGATGGCGGAAAAAGAGCTGGGTATCGAAGTGGTTGATGTCCGGGTCAAGGCCATTGATCTGCCGAAGGAAGTGAACCGCAGTGTGTTCGAGCGTATGAGCACCGAGCGTGAGCGTGAAGCTCGCGAGCACCGCGCCAAGGGTAACGAGCTGGCCGAAGGCATCCGTGCCGACGCCGATCGTCAACGCCGCGTGCTGCTGGCCGAAGCCTATCGTGAATCCGAAGAGGTTCGCGGTGACGGTGACGCCCAGGCAGCTGCGATCTACTCCAAGGCCTACGGTCAGGATCAGGAGTTCTACGGTTTCTACCGTAGCCTGCGTGCCTACCGTGAAAGCTTCGCGAACAAATCCGACGTCCTGGTCCTCGACCCAAGCAGCGACTTCTTCCGTTACCTGGAAAAAGCCAAACCTTGATACGACGTTGACCTGAATCATTCCGCCCGGCGGCTAAAACCTCGGGCGGGGTGATCCTTTCGGAAAACGTGTGTATGATGCGGCAGCCGGGAAATTCCCGGCTTTTTTGCGTCTGCACGTTTGATTGCTGTTTTTGTTGCAGGCATCGGGTTTGAATAGCCCGAGCGTTTTTCGAGGAAAGTGATGGGCGAAGCCGCCAGCCGGCCTTTCGCTGCGTCGTTCATGCGCGTGCGTTTTGAACGCTCCGGTCATTTTCTGCTTCACTCAAGGCTCGCCTAGTGCTGGCCGCCCGGATCAAAGGGGAATGGCGTAATGGCAACGGTAGACCGCTGGCTGCTGCCAGATGGCATCGAAGAAGTACTGCCACCGGAGGCGGCGCGCATTGAAGTCGCGCGTCGTCAGGTGTTGGATCTGTTCCAGAGCTGGGGTTACGAGTTCGTCGTGACTCCCCATATCGAGTACCTGGAATCCCTGCTGACCGGCGCGGGCCAGGATCTGGATCTGCGTACCTTCAAGGTCATCGACCCGCAATCGGGCCGGCAGATGGGTTTCCGTGCCGACATCACACCGCAGGTGGCGCGTATCGATGCGCACACCCTGCGCCGCGAAGGCCCGAGCCGTCTGTGCTACGCAGGCAGTGTCCTGCACGCCCAGCCGCGTGCATTGTCGTCCTCGCGCAGCCCGATCCAGCTGGGCGCCGAGCTGTACGGCGACGCCAGCCCGAGCAGCGACGTCGAAGTCATCAGCCTGATGCTGGCCATGCTGCAACTGGCCGATGTGCCGGACGTGCACATGGACCTAGGCCATGTCGGCATCTATCGTGGTCTGGCTCGCGCCGCCGGTCTGTCCGGTGAAGTCGAGCAGCAGTTGTTCGATGCCCTGCAGCGCAAGGCCATCGATGAAGTGATTACCCTGACCGAAGGCCTGCCGACGGATCTGTCGGGCATGCTGCGCGCACTGGTTGATCTGTGTGGCGGCCGGGAAGTGTTGAGCGCTGCCCGCGAGCGTCTGGCCAATGCCCCGGCGCCGGTGTTGGCGGCGCTGGAAGATCTGCTGGCGATCGCCGAGCGTCTTTCCGTGCGCTTCCCGCAGCTGCCACTGTATTTCGACCTCGGCGAGTTGCGCGGCTACCACTACCACACCGGTGTGGTGTTCGCGGTGTTCGTGCCGGGCGTTGGCCAGTCCATCGCTCAGGGCGGTCGTTACGATGACATCGGCGCTGACTTCGGCCGCGCGCGTCCGGCGACTGGTTTCTCTACCGATTTGAAAACCCTGGTGACCCTGGGGCGTGCTGAGATCGAGCTACCGTCTGGCGGTATCTGGATGCCTGACAGTACGGATGCGGCACTCTGGCAGCAGGTTTGCCAGTTGCGCAGTGAGGGTCAGCGTGTCGTTCAGGCCTTGCCTGGACAACCATTGGCCGCCGCCCGTGATGCGGACTGCGACCGGCAATTGATTCAGCAGAACGGGCTTTGGCAAGTATCGCCACTGGCTTCTTGAGTTTTCCTGCCGGCCATCGCCGGCACCAAGTTTGCGCGAATGAGGACAAGTGTTATGGGTAAGAATGTCGTAGTCCTGGGCACCCAGTGGGGTGATGAGGGCAAAGGCAAGATCGTTGATCTGCTGACCGAACATGCTGCCGCCGTAGTGCGCTACCAGGGTGGCCACAACGCGGGTCACACGCTGGTGATCGACGGCGAGAAAACCGTCTTGCACCTGATTCCGTCGGGCGTGCTGCGCGAAGGCGTGCAATGCCTGATCGGCAACGGCGTGGTGGTTGCACCTGACGCCCTGCTGCGCGAGATCACCAAGCTGGAAGAGAAAGGCGTACCAGTGCGCGAGCGCTTGCGTATCAGCCCGTCCTGCCCGCTGATCCTGTCCTTCCACGTCGCGCTGGACCAGGCCCGTGAAAAGGCCCGTGGCGAGCTGAAGATCGGTACTACCGGTCGCGGCATCGGCCCGGCGTACGAAGATAAAGTTGCCCGTCGTGGCCTGCGTGTCGGCGACCTGCTGAACATGCCACGCTTCGAAGACAAGCTGCGTGAACTGGTGGATTACCACAACTTCATGCTGGTCGGTTACTACAAAGAACCAGCCATCGAATTCGAAAAGACCCTGGCCGAGTGCAAGGAATACGCTGAGCTGCTCAAGCCGCTGATGCTCGACGTGACCGCCGAGCTGCACGACCTGCGTCGTGCTGGCAAGGACATCATGTTCGAAGGCGCGCAAGGTTCGTTGCTCGACATCGACCACGGCACCTACCCGTACGTGACCAGCTCCAACACCACCGCTGGTGGCGTGGCGACCGGTTCGGGCGTTGGTCCGATGTTCCTCGACTACATCCTGGGCATCACCAAGGCTTACACCACTCGCGTCGGTTCCGGTCCGTTCCCGACCGAGCTGTTTGACGAAGTCGGTGCACACCTGGCCAAGCAGGGTCACGAGTTCGGCGCTACCACCGGCCGTGCCCGTCGTTGCGGCTGGTTCGACGCCGTCATCCTGCGTCGCGCTATCGATGTGAACAGCATCTCGGGCATCTGCCTGACCAAGCTGGACGTACTCGACGGTCTGGAAACCATCAACATCTGCGTCGGCTACAAAGACGCGCAAGGCAATGCTGTTGCCCCGACCGATGCTGACAGCTACGTAGGCCTGCAGCCTGTGTACGAAGAAGTGCCAGGCTGGAGCGAATCTACCGTGGGTGCAAAAACCCTGGAAGAGCTGCCGGCCAATGCTCGTGCCTACATCAAACGCGTTGAAGAGTTGATCGGCGCGCCGATCGACATTATTTCGACGGGCCCGGACCGCAACGAAACCATCGTTCTGCGTCATCCGTTTGCTTGATAAGTCGTTGATGTAAAAAACAAAGGCCCCTTAATCGGGGCCTTTGTCGTTTATGCCTGTTGGACGGCATGACCTTTGCTGTGAATCTGTCTACAAGAGTGCCATCAAATTAATGGCGTCAGAAGTAGAGGGATTTAAAGTGTCAGCCGTTCTCTCACTGTTACAAAGCCGTTTGTTGCGGCCGGTGTTCGTTACCCTTGGTATCGCCCTTTTGGTGCAGGTGTTGGTGGCGGTTGCCCTGACGCGGAGCACGGTCACGGCGCTGGAAGCCGATCTGGCCTTGCGCCTGGGTGCCGACAGCCAGAAGCTCTCCGGTGAGCTGGAGCAGGCCGGGCGTGAAGTCACTTCAAGTCTTGATGCGTTATCGGCCAGCACTCGTCAGCGCCTGACGGTCGGCCTGTCCGCGCGTCTGAAAGAAGAGCAGGCGCAGCTGCGAGCGACGCTGGAAAAGGATCTGAAGGATTCGGCCAACGACATGGCGCAGTTGCTTGCATCCGTAGCGCCGCGTGCCATGTGGGACAGCGACGTGCCGACGCTCTCGGAGTTCGCTCGTCGCGCCCAGCGCAATCCCAACGTGTTGTTCGTGGTGTATGACGACGCCACCGGCCAGCATCTGACCCGTTATCTCAACCGTGAAAACCCGATCAACAAGGCCTTGCTGGAAAAAGGTCAGGGCGAGCGCGCGCTGGATAAAGTGCTGGATGCGGCGAAGAATGATCCTTCGGTCTACTACCTCGAGGCCTCGATCAATCCCAACGGCGTGGAAATCGGCAAAGTGCTGATGGGTGTGTCCACGGCCTCGGTGGAAACCGATCTGGCCGAGCTCGACAAGCGCTTCCTGGCGCTGATTGCCAGCAGCGATCAATTGGTCGGCGACAGCCTCAAAGGCGCGGCGGCGGACAGCGCCAAAGCGATGCAGGCGCGTCTGCAATCGGCGCAGGGCACCGCTGGCGAAATGAAAGCCAACACCGCACAAACCGTTCAAGACGCTGCCGCGACACTGCGCTGGCGCATTGGCCTTGGCCTGGCACTGGTCGGTTGCGGCGTGCTGCTGTTGCTGGCCGTGGTGCTCGGTCATCGGGTGGTCAATCGTCTGAAAATGCTCAATGCAGCGATGGACGATCTGGCAGCAGGCGAGGGTGATCTGACCAAGCGTGTGCAGATCAACAGCAAGGATGAAATCGGCGACATGGCCTCAGCGGTCAATCGCTTTGTAGATAAATTGCAGCCGATCGTACGCGAGGCGGGTGATGTCGCTCAGCGCACTGGCGTGGAAATCGGCGCGATGACTTTGCGCAACGCTGGCGCCGATGCGGCTGCCGGAATGCAGCGCGATGAAGTTGCAGAAAGCCTGCGCGCGCTGTCGCAAATGGCAGACGAGGCGCAGTCGGAAAGTCAGGCAATGCAGGCGGCACTCAAGCAGGTTGTCGATATTCGTCAGGCCACCGATGAGAACACCCGGACTTCGGCGAAAGTTGGCAGCCTGATCGAAGCGCTGGCCGGGCAGGTCGATACCGGGGCGAAGGTTATCGAGCGACTGGCGCAGCAGAGCGAGCAGATTGAGGTGGTGCTGACGGTGATTCATGGCATCGCCGAACAGACCAACCTGCTGGCGTTGAACGCTGCGATCGAGGCGGCGCGGGCCGGTGAAACCGGGCGTGGGTTTGCCGTGGTGGCGGATGAAGTGCGGGCACTGGCGAGCAAAACGCAGAGCTCGACGGGCGATATTCAAGCGCACATCGTCGCTCTGCAACAGGGCGCACGTGAGGCAGTCGAGGCGATTGGCCAGGCCGGACGGCAGGCCAGCGAAGGTTTGCTGGTCTTGCGCGACAGTGCGCGCTTGCAGCAATCGGTGCAGGCTTCGGTCGAGCAGGTGCATGCGGCGATCGGTCTGGCGACGCAAGCAGCAGCGCATCAGGCGCAGGGTGCACAGGCAGTGCGTGGGCGCGTCGAAACGATTCACGCCCAAGCCGAGAAAGCGGCGCAGGCAGTGGTGGAAACCACGGCCAGTGGCAAGGTGCTGGATGGTCTGGCGGCGCAGTTGAAGGCTAGCCTGGGGCAGTTTCGCGCTTGATGTTATCCGGGCTGGCATCTTCGCGAGCAGGCTCGCTCCCACAGGGAAACTCAATCCATTGTGGGAGCGAGCCTGCTCGCGAAAGCGGTATCAGCGGCTCAGATACATCCGCGTCGTCAGCAGATAAACCGGCAGCCCCGAGACCACAATCAACAACGCCGCATAAGGCGCCGCCGCCGCAAACTCGACATTCGCCGTATGCGCCCAGACCTCGGTCGCCAATGTATTGAGTCCGGTTGGGCTGAGCAGCAACGTTGCCGTCAGTTCCTTCATCGCATCGAGAAACACCAGCGCAAACGCCGCGCCCAGTGCCGGGAAAATGATCGGTAATGTCACCCGGCAAAAAGCCGTGAACGACGATGCGCCCAAGGTCCGCGCCGCTTCTTCCAGCTGTGGCGCAGCCTTGTTCAGTGCCGTACGAATCGGCGCCTGCGCCAGTGGCAGAAACAGCAGCGCATAGGCGATCAGCAGCAAGCCCGACGTCTGATACAGCACCGGTACGTAATGCAGGGCGAAATACACCAGCGTCAACGCAATCACCAGGCCCGGCAGCGCGTGCAGCAGATAAGGCAGGCGTTCGGCCCAGATTGCCAATTGGCCTTTGTAGCGCACCACCAGCAAGCCGACTGGAACCGCCAGTACCAGGCACAGCGCCGCGCCGCCCAGCGACAGTGCCAGTGACGACAACAGCGCTTCGGTGATCGCCGCTACCGGGAACGCCGCCGATGAGCCGACCGCCAGCCAGTAGGCCAACATGCCCAGCGGAACGCCGCTGCCGATAATCGCCAGCAACAGGCAATACAACTGACCTGCCGCAGCCCATGGCCCAAGCTTTACTTGCTCAGCCTGTCGCGCTGCACCTTGGCCGGTGCGCACATGCCGGCCCTTGCCGCGCACCCGCAGTTCCAGCCACAACAGCAGCAGGCACAGCGCCAGCAACACCGCCGAAAGCATCGCTGCGTTGGCGTTACTGAATTCCAGTTCGAATTGCTGGTAGATCGCCGTGGTAAAGGTCTGCAAACCGATGATCGACAGCGCGCCGAATTCCACCAGCATGTGCAGGGCAATCAGCAGCGAGCCGGCCAACAGCGATGGCCACAACAGCGGCAGGGTGACGCGGAAAAACACGCCCCAGCGATTCTGTCCCAGCGTGCGGGCGGATTCTTCGAGAGAGGGATCGAGATTGCGCAGGGTCGCCGCGACTGGCAGGAAGATCAGCGGATACTTCGACAGGCTCATCACCAGAATCGCTCCGCCGAGGCCTTCGAACTGCGCACTCAGCGACACCCAGGTGAAGCTGCTGACAAACGCCGGCACCGCAAACGGCAGGCACAGGATCACGCCCCACAGGCGTCGACCCGGCAGATTGCTGCGTTCCAGTAGCCATGCCAGCGACAGGCCGATCACGGCGCAGGTGATCGTCACGCCGACCATCAGTGCCAAGGTGTTGCGCAACAGGCCAAACACATACGGGCGCCACAGCAAATGCAGCGCCTCGGCCCAGCCGGCCTGCCAGGCTTTCACCCCGACGTAGGCCAGTGGCAACAGGCTCAGTACCACCAGTAGCAATACCGGCAGCACCAGCCAGATCGACGGCCGCTTGCGCCTTGGCACATAACCCCCGCGCGCGGCGGGGGGCGATAACGATGCTGCCATCAGTTCAGGCCAACTTCGCGTTCCAGTTCCAGCGCTTCTTCAGCGTTGCCCAGATCCGCCGGGGTGACGTTCGGCGCTTCCAGTTCGCTGAACGGCTTGAGACCGCGATCCGATTCCATGCCTTTGTGCAGCGGATATTCAGCGGTGGTCTGGGTGATCACGCGCTGACCTTCTTCGCTGGCCATGAAGGCGAGGAATTGCTGGGCTTCTTTTGGATGTTTGCTGGATTTCAGTACGGCAGCGCTGGACACGGTGATCAAGCCGCCAGCGTCGCCGCCGGTGAAGTAATGCAATTTGGAATCGAGCTTGCCCTTCTCGCGTTGCAGGGCGAACCAGTAGTAGTTGTTCACCAGTACGGTAGCGACTTCGCCGTTTTCCACCGCTTTGAGCGCGACCATGTTGTTGCTGTAGGTCTTGCCGAATGCGCGCAGGCCGGTCAGCCATTCTTCGGCGGCGTCACGACCGTGCAGCTTGATGATCGCTACGGCCTGCTCCTGGAAGGCGCCGCTGGTCGGAACGAAGCCGACCTTGCCCTGCCACTGCGGCTCGGAAAATTCCATCACCGATTTCGGCAGGTCTTTTTCATCGATCAGTTTCGGATTGAACGCGACCACGCGTACGCGGGCGGTAACGCCGATCCAGGTGCCATTGGCGGCGACGTATTTTTCCGGCAGAACTGCCAGCGTGGCGTCATCGGCCTTGGCCAGCAGACCCTGTTCGCCGAGGTTATTCAGCGGCGGCGACTCTTCGGTGTAGATCACATCGGCGGGGGAGCGGTCGCCTTCTTCGATGATCTGGCTGGCGAGCTGGTTGCTGCTGCCTTTGCGCACGTTGACGTGGATGCCGGTCTTGGCTTCGAAAGCCTTGGCAATCGCGTCGCCGACTTCCTTGTGCTGGCCGTTGTAGAGAGTCAGGGAAACCGCATCGGCAGCCTGGGTGAGGGGAGTGGCGAGTGCCAGGCCGAGGAGGGTGAAGGTCAGGCCTCGGCGCAGGGTATTTCGAAACGTCATTCGCAGGGTTCCTCACTGTCGCATTGCAAAAACTTGCAACAATGATAAACGATATTGTTTCTCAAGTGCGCCTTGTGCGGGACAAGGGGATCGGGTAGGAGCTGCCGAAGGCTCGGGCCGCGTTCGGACGATCTTTTGATCTGCCTCCTGCGAGTTGCGGGGAAAAGCAAGATCAAGAGATCGCAGCCTCGTTGCACTCGTCGGCTCCTACAAGACCTGCGGAAATTCAGGAAGCCAGAAACGCAAAAACCCGCTTTCGCGGGTTTTTGTGAAATCCAAGGCGTGAACCTTGAATTTGAATTGGTGCCCAGAAGAAGACTCGAACTTCCACGACCGTAAGGTCACCAGCACCTGAAGCTGGCGTGTCTACCAATTTCACCATCTGGGCAATCATCGCAAGCGTTGCCGCTGTTGATGTGGCGCACTATACGGAGGCCTTTTTGATCTGTAAACCCCTGATTTGGTTTTAATAAATCAGTGTGAACAAAAGCTTTCCCGCAAATGCAAAAAACCCGCTTTCGCGGGTTTTGTGTGAGTCTTGAAACTGATCTAGTCTCAAACTCGAAATTGGTGCCCAGGAGAAGACTCGAACTTCCACGACCGTAAGGTCACCAGCACCTGAAGCTGGCGTGTCTACCAATTTCACCACCTGGGCATCATCGAAAGCGCTTGTGCGTCGTCGATGGCGCGCACTATACGGAGCGCCTTTTTAACTGTAAACCCCTACTGCAGAAAAAACTGAATTTTTTTACCAGCGGCGTTCAAAACCCTATCAGAGCGTCGATACAGGGCCATGCAAAGCCTTATAGAAGCGGAAATTTCCCGTTTCCCGGCGCCTATGCCAAACTAACCCGCATATAGACAAGGTGAAAACTCTCTAATGGCCGATTGGCAGTCCCTCGATCCCGAGGCCGCTCGTGAAGCGGAAAAATACGAAAACCCTATTCCCAGCCGCGAACTGATCCTGGCGCACCTCGCCGATCGGGGTTCGCCTGCTGCCCGCGAGCAACTGGTCGAAGAGTTTGGTCTGACCACCGAAGACCAGATCGAGGCCCTGCGCCGCCGCTTGCGCGCCATGGAGCGCGACGCTCAACTGATCTACACCCGCCGTGGCACTTACGCGCCGGTGGACAAGCTCGACCTGATCCTCGGCCGCATCAGCGGTCACCGTGACGGTTTCGGCTTCCTGGTGCCGGACGACGGCAGCGACGACCTGTTCATGAGCCCGGCGCAAATGCGTCTGGTGTTCGACGGTGACCGCGCGCTGGCCAGGGTTTCCGGGCTCGACCGTCGTGGTCGCCGTGAAGGCGTGATCGTCGAAGTGGTTTCCCGCGCTCACGAAACCATCGTCGGCCGCTACTTCGAAGAAGGCGGCATCGGTTTCGTCGTTGCCGACAATCCGAAGATCCAGCAGGAAGTGCTGGTCACCCCGGGCCGCAACGCCAATGCGCAGATCGGTCAGTTCGTCGAGGTGAAAATCACCCACTGGCCAACGCCGCGTTTCCAGCCGCAAGGCGATGTGGTCGAAGTGGTCGGCAACTATATGGCGCCGGGCATGGAAATCGACGTTGCTCTGCGCACGTACGATATTCCGCACGTCTGGCCTGAGGCGGTTGTGAAAGAAGCCGCCAAGCTCAAGCCGGAAGTCGAAGAAAAAGACAAAGAAAAGCGCATCGACCTGCGTCATCTGCCGTTCGTCACCATCGACGGCGAAGACGCCCGCGACTTCGACGATGCGGTCTACTGCGAAGCCAAACCGGGCAAGCTGCGTCTGTTCTCCGGTGGCTGGAAGTTGTACGTGGCGATTGCCGACGTTTCCAGTTACGTGAAGATCGGCTCGGCGCTGGACAACGAAGCTCAGGTTCGCGGCAACTCGGTGTACTTCCCCGAGCGCGTGATTCCGATGCTGCCCGAGCAACTGTCCAACGGCCTGTGCTCGCTGAACCCGCAAGTCGATCGTCTGGCCATGGTTTGCGAGATGACCATCTCCAAGTCCGGCGAAATGACCGACTACTGCTTCTATGAAGCGGTGATCCATTCCCACGCCCGTCTGACCTACAACAAGGTCAGCGCGATGCTGGAAACGCCGAAGGCTACCGAAGCGCGCAAATTGCGTGGCGAGTACACCGACGTCGTCCCGCACCTCAAGCAGCTCTACGCGTTGTACAAGGTATTGCTGGCCGCCCGTCACGTGCGTGGCGCGATCGATTTCGAAACCCAGGAAACCCGGATCATCTTCGGCTCCGAGCGCAAGATCGCGGAAATCCGTCCGACCGTGCGCAACGATGCGCACAAGCTGATCGAGGAGTGCATGCTGGCCGCCAACGTGGCCACTGCCGAATTCCTCAAGAAGCACGAAATCCCTGCGCTGTATCGCGTTCACGCCGGTCCGCCGCCAGAGCGTCTGGAAAAGCTGCGCGCGTTCCTTGGTGAGCTCGGCCTGTCCCTGCACAAGGGCAAGGACGGTCCGTCGCCGAAGGATTATCAGGCTTTGCTCGCGAGCATCAAGGATCGTCCGGATTTCCACCTGATCCAGACTGTGATGCTGCGTTCGTTGAGTCAGGCGGTGTACAGCGCTGAAAACGACGGCCACTTCGGCCTGAATTACGAAGCCTATACCCACTTCACTTCGCCGATCCGTCGTTATCCGGACCTGCTCACGCACCGCGCGATCCGCAGCGTGATCCATTCGAAACAGGACACCCCGCACGTTCGTCGTGCCGGTGCGATGACCATTCCGAAAGCGCGCATCTATCCGTACGACGAAGCGGCGCTGGAGCAGCTTGGCGAGCAGTGCTCGATGAGCGAGCGTCGTGCCGACGAAGCGACCCGTGACGTGGTGAACTGGCTCAAGTGCGAGTTCATGAAGGATCGCGTGGGCGAATCGTTCCCGGGCGTAATCACCGCTGTTACCGGTTTTGGTCTGTTCGTCGAGCTGACCGATATCTACGTCGAAGGCCTGGTGCATGTCACCGCGCTGCCGGGCGATTACTACCACTTCGATCCTGTGCATCACCGCTTGGCGGGCGAGCGCACCGGTCGCAGTTTCCGTCTTGGCGACACCGTTGAAGTACGCGTCATGCGCGTCGACCTTGATGAGCGCAAGATTGACTTCGAGATGGCCGAGAAAACCATCAGCGCGCCGATCGGTCGCAAGAAACGTGGCGCCGAAACCGCTGCGCCTGCTGCCAAGGCTGCGGAAGAAAAGGCTCCAGCGAAAACCGCCAGCCGTCGTCCGGCCAAGGAAAAGGTTGCCGAAGCCTATCGTCCGAGCGATGCCGTGGCGAAAAACGCCGAGCTGCGCAAAAGCCGTGAATTGAAGAAGGCCTTGCTGGCCGATGCGAAAAACGGTGGTAAAGCGGCGTCCGGGGGAAAGACCGGACGGTCGGCGCCTGACAGGGCGACCGACGGCAAGCCAGCCAAGCCGAGCAAACACCGTAAGGGCCCGCCAAAAGCGGGTTCCGCTCCAGCCAAAAGTGGCGGGGCGCGTAAACCGAAGGCGAAGTCATGAGTCAGTTGGAAAAAATCTACGGCGTTCACGCGGTAGAAGCGTTGCTGCGTCACCACCCCAAGCGCGTCAAGCAGATCTGGCTGGCGGAAAGCCGCAACGATCCGCGCGTGCAGACGCTGGTCGAGCTGGCCAATGAAAACCGTGTTCAGGTCGGCCAGGCCGAGCGTCGCGAAATGGACGCCTGGGTTGAAGGCGTGCATCAGGGCGTTGTCGCTGAAGTCAGCCCGAGTCAGGTCTGGGGCGAGGCGATGCTCGACGAGTTGCTCGATCGCACCGAAGGCGCGCCGCTGTTGCTGGTGCTCGACGGTGTGACCGATCCGCACAACCTCGGCGCCTGCCTGCGTTCGGCCGATGCGGCCGGTGCGCTGGCGGTGATCGTGCCGAAGGACAAGTCGGCCACGCTGACCCCGGTGGTGCGTAAAGTTGCCTGCGGCGCGGCGGAAGTGATCCCGCTGGTGGCCGTGACCAACCTGGCGCGCACGTTGGAAAAACTTCAGCAGCGCGGTTTGTGGGTAGTCGGCACCGCTGGTGAAGCCGAGGTCAGCATCTATGACCAGGACCTGACCGGCCCGACCATTCTGATCATGGGCGCCGAAGGCAAAGGCATGCGTCGCCTGACCCGCGAGCATTGCGACTATCTGGTGAACCTGCCGATGGCCGGCAGCGTCAGCAGCCTCAACGTCTCGGTCGCCACCGGCGTGTGCCTGTTCGAAGCCCAGCGCCAGCGCGGTGCGAAGGCCAAGGCTGCCGCGAAGAAATAAGCTTAACGCAATCAACTGTGGGAGCGAGCCTGCTCGCGAAGAGGGAGTGTCAGTCCGTCATTGTTGCCTGGCAGGCCGCATTCGCGAGCAGGCTCGCTCCCACATTCGTTTACGGTGTCTGGAAGATCGGTGGTTGTTCAAATATTCACCAATTGCCTTGCGCGCCCGCAGTCCCTTCTCTACAATTGCGCCCCTTGCTGTGACGGCAGGCACGCCAGTGCCCCGCGCCAGCAAGTCCATAAGTGTCATTCACTCCTTGTCTGACCGTTTTTGAGCGGCAGGCTACAACCCGTAAGGAGCATTCATGCGTCATTACGAAATCATCTTTCTGGTCCACCCGGATCAGAGCGAGCAAGTCGGCGGCATGGTTGAGCGTTACACCAAGCTGATCGAAGAAGACGGCGGCAAAATCCACCGTCTGGAAGACTGGGGCCGTCGTCAACTGGCCTACGCAATCAACAATGTTCACAAGGCTCACTACGTGATGCTGAACGTTGAGTGCACTGGCAAGGCCCTGGCCGAGCTGGAAGACAACTTCCGCTACAACGATGCAGTGATCCGTAACCTGGTCATCCGTCGCGACGAAGCCGTTACCGGCCAGTCCGAGATGCTCAAGGCTGAAGAAAACCGCAGTGAGCGCCGTGAGCGTCGCGACCGTCCTGAGCACGAAGGCGCCGAAGGCACCGACAGTGATGACAGCGACAACAGCGATAACGCTGACGAGTAATCCACGGACCTTATTAAGGAGCCTATCAAATGGCACGTTTCTTCCGTCGTCGTAAATTCTGCCGCTTCACCGCTGAAGACGTGAAAGAGATCGATTACAAAGATCTCAACACTCTGAAAGCCTACGTATCCGAGACCGGCAAAATCGTTCCAAGCCGCATCACCGGTACCAAAGCTCGTTATCAGCGTCAGCTGGCCACCGCTATCAAGCGCGCCCGCTTCCTGGCCCTGCTGGCCTACACCGACAGCCACGGCCGCTGAGACCGGGCAGTCGACAAGTAGCAAAGGATTGAATGCATGCGCGCCTTAGCTGAGTTCATCATGCGAGGCCGAATGCAGGCCACTCTCGTGGTGGCCGGATGTGCAACATTGCCGTTGTTGTATTGGTTGGGTGCTGCCGCCGGGAGCCTTGTGCTGCTGCGGCGCGGATTGACGGACGCCCTTGGCGTTCTGTCACTGGGACTGCTGCCGGCCTTGATCTGGTGGCTGTATGCCGACGACCCACGGGCACTTCTGGTGCTGCTGGGGTCTTCGGGGCTTGCGTTGGTTTTGCGCGCAAGCGAATCCTGGGTCCGCACGCTGCTGGTCAGCGTAGTGATCGGAGTGGTGTTTTCAGTGGTGCTCGGGGTCGCGTTTGCGGCCCAGATCGAGATGCTCGCGCAGGCCCTCATAAAGGTCATGCCGGCACTTCTCGGTGAGACCTACAAGCAATTGTCGGTCGATGAGCAAGCGCGTTTCGCGTCCCTGATTGCACCGGTCCTGACCGGACTGATTGCGGCCTTGTTGCAGATCGTCAGCGTGCTGAGCCTGATTGTCGGGCGGCATTGGCAGGCGTTGTTGTACAACCCGGGTGGTTTCGGTCGCGAGTTTCGCGCCATCCGCATCCCGCTGGGGCCGGCGATGTTACTGCTGGCGTTGATGCTTCTGGGCCCGAATCTCGGTGCACAGATGGCCATGTTGACGCCGTTGTGCAGTGTACCGCTGGTGTTCGCTGGGCTGGCCCTGATTCACGGGCTGGTCGGGCAGAAGCGACTGGCCGGTTTCTGGCTGGTGGGGTTGTACGTCACGCTGCTGTTGTTCATGCAGCTGATCTATCCGTTGCTCGTGGTTCTGGCCATTGTCGACAGCCTGATTGATTTTCGCGGTCGTCACGTGTCGAAAGACACCGACAGCGCGAACGGTGAAGGTTAAAAGTTAGAGGATTTTCACATGCAACTGATCCTTCTGGAAAAAATCGCCAACCTGGGCAACCTGGGCGACAAAGTAAACGTTAAGGCCGGTTACGGCCGTAACTACCTGCTGCCTTTCGGCAAGGCTACCGCTGCGACCGCTGCCAACCTGGCTGCGTTCGAAGAGCGTCGCGCCGAGCTGGAAAAAGCCGCCGCAGACCGTAAGGCATCGGCTGAAAGCCGTGCTGCCCAACTGGCTGAGCTGGAAGTGACCATCACTGCCACCGCTGGCGACGAAGGCAAGCTGTTCGGTTCGATCGGTACTCACGACATCGCTGACGCACTGACCGCCTCCGGCGTTGAAGTGCAGAAGAGCGAAGTTCGTCTGCCGAACGGCACCATCCGCAACGTGGGTGAATTCGACGTGGCCGTGCACCTGCACGCCGAAGTTGAAGCCACCGTACGCGTTGTCGTGGTAGCAGCTTAAGCAACATCGATCGGCTGGCGGCTTGTCCGTCAGACGGTTAACATCGGGCACGATCCTGTTTACAGGTCGTGCCCTTTGTCTTTCTGAATTCCCTGCTTTTCATCCAACACTCAAGTGGCCATGAACGATATCTCCGCTCCCGAGCAATACGATCTGCAAACCGCTGCCCTGAAGGTGCCGCCGCATTCCATCGAGGCCGAACAGGCCGTACTCGGTGGTCTGATGCTGGACAACAACGCCTGGGAACGCGTGCTCGATCAAGTCTCCGATGGCGATTTCTATCGACATGACCACCGTCTGATCTTCCGAGCGATCGCCAAACTGGCTGATCAGAACTCGCCGATCGACGTCGTGACCCTTGCCGAACAGCTGGACAAGGAAGGTCAGACGTCGCAAGTCGGCGGCCTCGGCTATCTTGGCGAACTGGCGAAAAACACCCCGTCCGTCGCCAACATCAAGGCCTATGCGCAGATCGTCCGTCAGCGTGCGACGTTGCGCCAACTGATCGGCATCAGTACCGAGATCGCCGACAGCGCCTTCAACCCCGAAGGCCGCACCGCCGAAGAGATCCTCGATGAAGCCGAACGGCAGATCTTCCAGATCGCCGAAGCGCGGCCGAAGACCGGCGGCCCGGTCGGCGTCAATGAGTTGCTGACCAAGGCTATCGACCGGATCGATACCCTGTTCAACACCGCCGACGCCATCACCGGCCTGTCTACGGGTTACACCGACCTCGATGAAAAGACCAGCGGCTTGCAGCCGTCCGACCTGATTATCGTCGCCGGCCGTCCATCGATGGGTAAAACCACCTTCGCGATGAACCTGGTGGAAAACGCCGTGTTGCGCAGCGAAAAGGCTGTCCTGGTTTACTCCCTCGAGATGCCAGGCGAATCGCTGATCATGCGTATGCTGTCTTCGCTCGGCCGAATCGACCAGACCAAGGTGCGTTCCGGCCAGCTCGAAGATGACGACTGGCCGCGCCTGACGTCAGCGGTGAACCTGCTCAACGATCGCAAACTGTTCATCGATGACACCGCCGGTATCAGCCCTTCGGAAATGCGCGCGCGGACCCGGCGTCTGGTGCGTGAGCACGGCGATGTCGGCTTGATCATGATCGACTACCTGCAACTGATGCAGATCCCCGGTTCCAGCGGTGACAACCGCACCAACGAAATTTCCGAGATTTCGCGATCGCTGAAAGCGCTGGCCAAGGAATTCAACTGCCCGGTAGTCGCCCTGTCGCAGCTCAACCGCTCCCTCGAACAACGCCCCAACAAACGCCCGGTCAACTCCGACTTGCGCGAATCCGGAGCGATCGAGCAGGACGCCGACGTGATCATGTTCGTTTATCGCGACGAGGTGTATCACCCGGAAACCGAGCACAAGGGCATTGCCGAAATCATCATCGGCAAACAGCGTAACGGCCCGATCGGGTTTATTCGGCTGGCGTTCATCGGCAAGTACACGCGCTTCGAAAACCTCGCGCCGGGCAGTTACAACTTCGACGACGACGAGTAACAGCAGACCGGATCATCCGGCCTGCTGTCGTGGTCGGTTTCAATCGGCCGAAGCTGCCGTCTCGCTGCTTGCAGTTGTTTCGACTCCGTCACCGGGGCGAATTTCCTCGCGGGTCAGTGCCTGGATCAGCGTCGCTTCGCTGATGGCCAGCTGTGCTGTGAGGTCATTGGTTTGCGCCTGATATTCGGTTTCGGTCAGGGCATTTGTCGCAGACTGCGCGTCCAGTGCGGCCTGTTTCTGTTGATAGGGCTGACGTGCGGCGTCGAACCGGGACGAGTATTTGTGCGTGATGAAGTCCTGCCAGAAATCCATCGATACCAGAGCCTGAAACTCATCGGGGGAGTCGTTCAAGGCGATGACCTTTCGGTAGGCCACTTCCAGCATCGGCGATGTGACGCCGGCCATGCCGATAAAGGACAGTGTCTGCGGCTGAAACGGTAACTGCAGCCGATCCTTGAGCCCAAAGCGGTAGGCCATCGTCATCTCGTGCGGGTCGCGCAAGCGCAGCTGATGGATATTGCGCTCCCTCGCTGAAGTTTGCGGATCGTCGACGATTGCCCTGCTCGCAGCGATTTCGGCTGCGGCCAGATCATCGACCTGTCTGAGTCTGAACAGGCTTCTGGACAGGTCCACCAATCGAGCACCATCGCCGTCTTGCCTCGCCTGCATTCGCGCCTTGTGCGTCATGGTCAGTACTTGCATGTCTGTAAACGTGGCAGCGGCAAGGTCAGTGCAGCCAGCCTCGCAGGCGCGATCAAAAACGTCTCTGCGCAGCGCACGTGTCTGCACGCTGTTCTCGCTGATCGCATCGACCACGTCCCAGATCTGTCGGCGGAAATCGGCATGGTGGGCGAGCTTGGAAATGATGTTGAAAAAGCCATCTGAGCCCACCTGTGCTTTGAGCCTGTTCAATTGCTCGGCGCGAATCATCGCCTCGTCTGCCGTCATGCCGACGGTCAACTGCGGATAGACCGAAACAGAGTTCGTTGCCACTGCTTGCGGGTGGGCTGCCGAAACAGAAGTCGTCAGCAGGTTCAATGGATTGTAGAGCGATGCTGCGGAGCGGTTCAGCCATTCACCGTAGCCGGCCAGGCGTTCTCGTGTGTATGCGCTCAGGGGATTACCGCTTATCTGAGTGCCACTGTTGACCTGAATCGAGTGCGTCAGGCGATCCGCTGCCGGTGCGACGACAAAGTCGGGCAGACTCGTGATCCGGTTGTCGTTCAGATGGACCTTGCCCAGCAGGGGCTGATCGAACAGTCCGGTTGGCCAGCTTTCGATGCCCGTATTGGACATGTCGACCTCGCGCATGTCAGTGATCGCACTGAAATCCGGGCTCACGCTCAAGTGCGGGTTGTCGTGAATCCACAAGGCCCTCAGAGTGGTTCTCCCGGCCAGTATCTGCGCGGTCTCGGCGGTGAGTTCCAGTTGATTGCCCTGCAGGAACAACCGCGTCATCCCGTGCATCTCGCCGATGGCCGGAGGGAGATCCCTGAGTCGATTGTTCGCCATGTTCAGCCAGCGCAAATGCCGGAAGCGGGTCAGGAAACCTTCCGGGGATTCGGTGAGATTCATGTTGTTGAGTTTGAGTGAGCCGACATGGCTGAAGTCGCTGCTCAGATCCGGCAGGGTTGGCAGTGTCAAACCGCTCAAATCCAGTTCAAGACCTATCGGCGTGCCGTCGAAGGCGTGTTGCTCCGGCGTTTCACGTCGCCAGCAACTGATGATCCGGTCACGTGCCTCGATGCGCTCATTGCGGGTTTGAGTGTTGGCGTGCAATTGATTGACGCGGATATAGCGCAGACGATTGCTGCCTCCGGAAAAAACCCAGTCATCCAACTGGTTTTTCAGCACGGCGAAATCCTGCTCGAGCGCCAACAGCCTGGTCGCGACAGTGCCCTTGTCATGGCTCCAGATAAAATCCCGGCAGGCCTTGATGCTTTTGCCCGGAAACAGTCTTCGGTAGCGTTGCGCTCGCGAGTTCTCAGTATCGAATACGGCGGGGTGGGCTGGAGTCATCAACTCGGGATGCAGTTCATTGAGTCTTCGCCAGTAGCCATCGAACTTTCTCCAGTAAGGCGAAGGGAAGTCGTTGCCCTCAATCAGCGTGCGGTTGTTGATCCGCGCGACCACGGCCAATTGATCGGCAGGCGGGTTGATATGCGCGTCGGGGACGATGCGCAGTTTATTGTTGCTGAGGTCGACGCCGGTCAAGGTGGTCTTGTCAGCCAGCCCGAGGGGCCACTCGCTGATTCCGGTGTTCCTCAGCTCCAGTGTCTGCAGTCCGGACATCGCGCTGAAATCGGGCGGTATCTGCAGTGGGTTGTCAGAGAGCTTGACGGTAACCAGCTGATGCAATGCACTCAATGCACCAGCGCTGTGCTCATCGAGTTTTATCTGGTTTTCAGTCAGATTGAGGTGGGCGAGCCGGCTCATCCCGCTGATGGCTGCGGGCAATTTTTTCAGGCCGGAGCGGGTGATCGTCAGAATGTCCAGATCAGGCAACCGCGACAGGAACGTGTCGGCAGTGTCGGACCAGACGACGTTATTGAGGATGAGCATTTTCAACCGACTGAAGTCGGCCGTCAGTGACGGTAGCGGTCCGTTCACTGCTGGCAGCATGAGCGACGTCGATTCCTGGAGCCAGCAGTCCTTGATAGTCCGGGCAATGTATTCTGCCCGAAGCTTTTCCTGGCCGGCGGCGCTGGATGCTGCCGACGTGCTGTCGGCGACGTAAGCCTGCAGCTGTGCGTCGAGCACCTTGAACTCCTCGAAACGCCGGCTGATCGTGGCTTCTGCATCATCCCCCAGACCGATCAGGTATTCCCGGGCAGTTTGCGGGGTTCTCTCTGGATGCATCCGCAGCAGCATGGCGACTTCTGGAATGTCGCCATCAATCCGGAATGCAGCCGTGCGTGCGCTGGTAATCAGTGCCGGGTATTGCGCCGTAACCCGCTGCCAATAGACTTCCAGCCGCCGCCAATAACCGCTGGCGAAGGGATTGCCTTCGATCAGGGTGACGCGGTTGATGTTGGCGATGTCGAGCAACTGATCACTCGCCGGATTGATGATCGCCTGCGGAATTTCGCGCAATCGGTTGTTGCGCAGATCGATTGACTCTATCGCTAGCTGATCTCGCAGCCCGGTTGGCCATTCATCCAGCCCGGTGTTGCGCAGACTCACGGTCTTGAGCTGGAGCATGCCGCTGAAGTCCAGGGTCTTGCCCAGCGGGTTGTCCGACAGATCAAGGCTTTCCAGTTGGCTGAGCGAAGCCAGCTCGCCGGCGGTTTGCTCGCTCAGTTCAATGCGGTTCGCTCGCAGGTCCAGTTCCTTCAGGCCGGGCATCTGCGTGAGGTTCGCCGGCGGTGTATCGAGCGCCGAAGCGTTGATTTTCAAGCGCTCAAGGGCTGTGAACCGCTTGAGAAAAGTTTCGGAGCCCGCCGACCATGCCACCGCCTGCAAGTGCAGCGTGCGTACATGGCTGAAATCTGCCGAGAGCGCAGCGATGCCGGCGCCGCCAAGATCCAGCTGCAGCGTTGTTCCCGTCTGCCGTTTCCAGCAACGCTTGATCTCTTGCGCGGCGCGCTCCACCGAGGGATGGGTCGCCCCGCCGGCCAGCGCACTGGTCTTCAGCCACGTCGCGAGTTCCAGCTTCAAGGTCTTGTATTCAGTCTCGACGCGGGTCAAGAAGCCTTGTACATCGTCGCCGTGGGGGCTCAGCAGCGTGCGGATCTGCTCGCTGTCCAGAGAGGGATAAAGTTTTCGCAGTCGCGATTGTGGCGTGCGCAGTCGGTTGAACGCGGTGTTGAGCCGTTCCCGCAGCCCCGGTGAAGCCGGTTGGTCGGGACTGCCACGCTGCATTCCGCCGGCTCCGCCGACTACGATGCCTTGCCAGCCCTGACGGGCATCGAACACCACAGGCTCGGATCTGCCCGGGCGCGTAGCGCTGTAGATGTTGTCGATGTCGGCGGCGACAGGATCTTGCGGGCGAACGATGCGCATCACTTCGGCCAGAGGCGTCGATGCATCGGGATCGTGCAAGACCTGATAGCCGTGATTATCGATCACTGCATAGAGCTTGCCGTCATGGCGGTGCAGCCCGTCGCTGTCGGGTGAGCTGGTGCTGAAGTCGAGCGGCGTGCGAAACGCCTGCAGACGCGCCCCCGATAAAGCGAAGGTGCTTGGTTGCGAAAACTCCAGCGCATGCCATCGACCATTGTCGGGGTCGTGCAGCATCAGCGGTCCGGAGGGGATCGATTCACTGGCCAGCCTGGCGCGCCAGAGGCCGCTCTGCGCATCCTTGCCCACCTGCACGAAGCCACCATCGGTCATTTCCACGTAATGGCGGCCCTTGAATGTTCTCAGGCCTTCAGCGTCGGCATCGGGCAAGCCGATCGTTGCACTGAGCCGGTAATGCTCAGGCGGGTGGCCCACATGAGCGAAGGCGTCATGCATTGAAGCAATCGCCTGCACTGTGACGTTGGGAGCAGGAACGATTGCATCAGGATCGATACCGTCTGTGGGCCTGTTCGCGCGGATTGACGGGCCGCTCAACGTGGTCGGATCCAGGCCGGGGCGCGGGGTCAGGTTGAGGCGTGGCGGGGGCGTATCCATGGATGTGTCCGGTCGAATATGTGAATGACCGGGAAGCGTCACTTTCGACGGCGGTTTGCTTGGCATGTCTTACATTCCTTGTAGTCGTTGCACGGTAGCTTCTTCAGCGGAAGCTGCCGGCCTGTTCGGCGTCATTGCCTTAGGCTGTGTCATCGGGTGAGCGGAGGCGGCGGCCAGGTCGAAGATTTTCTGCGCTGTGCGTCCATCGAGATATTCGCGCCAGACAGGTTGATGCGGCCGCTGCGCCAGTTCTTCCCTGCGCTGCGATTGAATACCCCTGCTGCTTTGTTCAAGGGTTTTCAGATGCGCGCCGCGCACGTTGAAATTCAAGTCCGGGGAATCCTGTCTCGCATAATGAAAATGTGCGTGCCAGAGGGGATCGTGGGTATGTGCATCGGTGACTAGATAAATGTCGAGATATTGCCGGTCCGAACCCTTGCCACGTTTCAATCGGCTCTCGATTTTCCGGGCGTTCACGTGGCCCTTGTCGATCAGGTACAGCAGTCGGTCGACGTTCAGAACATGCTTGTCCTTATAGATTCGCAGGCGGATGTTTTCGCCCTCATTGCGCAGACGTTCACTGGCGTCCTGCAGGCGTCGAATCAGCGCGGCGGTCTCATCATGGGCCGGTTCCGCCCGCTGCAACTGCAATACGGTGTCATCCATTGCCCCGGCGCTGCTTTCGAGCATCTCGACAATGTTGTCCGGATGGTTTCTTTGCCGTTCTTCGTGGAGGGCAGCGCGGACATGCGCGTCGACACGGTCAAGGTGCCGAGTGGCTTCGGCAACCAATGACGGCAAGCTCCTCTGCGGCGTTGTCCGCGGCGAGCGCCATTCACCGCGTCCTCGGTCATAGGTCTGTGACGGCTGCCTGGGATTGTGGAGGTTGCGGACCTCAATCACCTCTTCGTTTTGCGCGGTGCGTCGAGACTCGCCGACATTGAGCTTGTAGACGCCGTTTTTCTTTGCCCGAAAGATGAGCTTGGGCGGCGGTTGGAGACCGCTTCTGTCCTGGGCCGGAATGAACTCGAAATCAATGTTCTGCTGGTCGAACGTCAGCACCGGACGGTCAGCCTGATGGAGAAACTGGTTCAAGCGGCCTACCAGCGTCTGCTCGAATATTTCGATTTCCGCAGTGATCTCCCTGCGTGAAGTGGCGTGCTGCTCCCCCGGTGCCAGATCAAGGCGTTCGAACCAGTGGCGGATGGCTGTGCATTCCTGGAACAGGTTATTCAATACGGCAGGGTGGGAAACTTCGGGAACTGCGCCAAGCGCTCCATAAACAAAGGTCACCTGACCAAAGCGGGTGGCCAGTTCCGATGCCAGAGGGGCGTTGCCGGCCGATTGTGGGGTATCCAGCATCAGACTTTTGGTCAGGACCCAGGAGGCAACAACGTTATGGGTGTCCATTGGTGAAAGAACATCCGCGCTGAACTCGTCTGGAGAGACCCGCCATTTGTTCACCAGATTGTCGGCGATTTGCTGGCGCTCTTTCAGATGACTCAGCATCCTGCCCAGAACGTTGACTGTTCGCGGAAGCCGCTCCGGGTCGAGGTCGATCATCGGACCCTCCAGGGCGTGGCGCGTCAAGCCGCATTCGATCAGTTGCTGATAGGCGAGCATCTGTTTTTTTTGCAGCCTGATTATGTTGTTCAGGTAAGCGTCCTGCTTCATGAAGCGCTTGATCGAGGATTTTTGCTCCTCGTAGTATTTCAGCGCCTTTCCAAGGTGTTTCAGTTCTTTGTGGCAGTGAACCTCGCGATCAAGCAGCGCCATTGTTTCGCGTCGAACGGTTTGCGCATGCTCTCCCTGTGCGTTACTCGCCTCCAGCCAGGCGTTTATCAGCTGTTCACGTTTATCCTGATCCTGCTTGATCCGCTTGTTGATACCCTCGAGTGCGACTGTCACCTCCAGATGCAGCCATAAGTCTGAGGGTCGCGCCGCTGCGCCTCTCGGCATTCCGGCTACACCTGTCAAGGAGGTTCCGCGCCAGCCGGATTGAGCATTGAAAGTAATCGCTTCCGACCTGCCGAAACGTGATGCGACGTAAACGTTTGTCGCATCGGCGGCGATCGGATCTTCAGGGCGAACGATGCGCATCACCGCTCTGTGCGGTGTCGAGGCGTCGAGATCATGCAGAACCTGATAGGCGTAGCTCTCGATCTGCACATAGAGTTTGCCGTTGAAGCGCAACAGGCCATCGCCGTCCGGCTCGACCGTGCTGAAATCCAGATCGGTGCGAAACGCCTCCAGCCGGGTCGTGGACAAGGGGTAGGTGGAGGGCGCCGAGGTGTCGATGGGCTGCCAGAGACGGCTGTCGGTATCGAAGCGCAATAGCGGTCCCGACGCGTGCAATTCGCTGGGCAATTTTGCCCGGTAGAAACCGCTGGCCGAGTCCAGACTCACCTGTACGGTGCCACCCTCCGGTACCTGGACATACTGGCGTCCATTGAGCGTCGACATGCCTTCGGCATCGGCCGCCGGCAGCACAACCAGCGAAGTGATCCAGTAATCCTTCAAAGGGCGGTCGTGCACAAAGGCAACAGATTGCGCTACCGCTGCCGTTCTGACCGCCGCCCGCGCAGGCATGGGGATAATGTGGTTGAGCACGTGATCGATCGCTGTTGCGATCGTTGTCGTCGGGCGCGTGGGAATCCTGAGCCCCGACGTGCCATCGAAGGACAGGGGGAAACCAGGCCGGGTTAGCGAATAATCGGGTCGCGGATTATGGACCGAGACGGTTGTAATACCTCTGATTGGCGGTTTGGGTGACATTGCCTGTCTTCCTTTACGTTGAATGCCCCGTTACTCCCGGGGGAGTGCTGCGGGCGGGCGGCTTCCTTGCCGTTTTGGTGCGTCGTACGCTCAGCGAAAACTCGTGATGTGTCGCGGGCTGGCTGCGCGAGACCAGCTCGCAGAGAAACCGACCACCGTCGTCGGAATTGGTCAAAATTTGTGCTATATTCCGCGCCCGCGATTTTTCACTTCAACACCGGTCGTCGACATGCAAGCAGCCAAGCCGTTATTTGACTATCCAAAATATTGGGCCGAATGTTTCGGGCCAGCGCCATTCCTGCCGATGAGCAGGGAGGAGATGGATCAGCTCGGCTGGGATTCGTGCGACATCATCATTGTTACCGGTGATGCCTACGTCGATCATCCGTCGTTCGGCATGGCGATCATCGGCCGGCTGCTGGAGTCGCAAGGCTTCCGCGTCGGGATCATCGCGCAGCCGAACTGGCAGTCCAAAGACGACTTCATGAAGCTCGGCGAGCCGAACCTGTTCTTCGGCGTCGCGGCGGGCAACATGGACTCGATGATCAATCGTTACACCGCGGACAAGAAAATCCGTTCCGATGACGCGTACACGCCCGGCGGCATGGCCGGCAAGCGTCCGGATCGCGCCAGTCTGGTCTACAGCCAGCGCTGCAAGGAAGCCTACAAGCATGTGCCGATCGTGCTCGGCGGCATTGAAGCCTCGCTGCGCCGCATCGCCCACTACGACTATTGGCAGGATCGCGTGCGCAACTCGATCCTGATCGACGCCAGCGCCGACATTCTGCTGTACGGCAACGCCGAGCGGGCCATTGTCGAAGTTGCCCAGCGCCTGTCGTGGGGCCACAAGATCGAAGACATCACCGATGTGCGCGGCACCGCGTTCATCCGTCGCGACACGCCACAGGGCTGGTACGAAGTCGACTCCACGCGCATCGACCGTCCGGGCAAGGTCGACAAGATCATCAACCCGTACGTGAATACCCAGGACACCCAGGCCTGCGCCATCGAGCAGGAAAAAGGCCCGGTCGAAGATCCGCAGGAAGCCAAGGTCGTGCAGATCCTGGCCAGCCCGCGCATGACCCGTGACAAGACCGTGATTCGTCTGCCGTCGATGGAGAAGGTGCGCAACGACCCGGTTCTTTACGCCCACGCCAACCGCGTGTTGCACCTGGAAACCAACCCGGGCAACGCCCGTGCGCTGGTGCAGAAGCATGGCGAGCTCGATGTCTGGTTCAACCCGCCGCCGATTCCGATGACCACCGAAGAAATGGACTACGTGTTCGGCATGCCTTACGCCCGTGTGCCGCACCCGGCGTACGGCAAGGAGAAGATCCCGGCCTACGACATGATCCGTTTCTCGGTGAACATCATGCGTGGCTGCTTTGGTGGCTGCACCTTCTGCTCGATCACCGAGCACGAAGGCCGCATCATCCAGAACCGTTCCGAAGAGTCGATCATTCGCGAAATCGAAGAGATCCGCGACAAGGTGCCGGGTTTCACCGGGGTCATTTCCGACCTCGGCGGCCCGACTGCGAACATGTACCGCATCGCCTGCAAGAGCCCGGAAATCGAATCCGCCTGCCGCAAGCCTTCGTGCGTGTTCCCCGGTATCTGCCCGAACCTGAACACCGACCATTCGTCGCTGATTCAGCTGTATCGCAGCGCCCGTGCCCTGCCGGGTGTGAAGAAGATCCTGATCGCCTCCGGTTTGCGTTACGACCTCGCCGTCGAGTCGCCGGAATACGTCAAGGAGCTGGTGACTCACCACGTCGGCGGTTATCTGAAGATCGCCCCGGAGCACACCGAGGAAGGTCCGCTCAACCAGATGATGAAGCCGGGCATCGGCAGCTATGACAAGTTCAAGCGCATGTTCGAGAAGTACACCAAGGAAGCGGGCAAGGAGCAGTACCTGATTCCGTACTTCATCGCTGCCCACCCGGGCACCACCGACGAAGACATGATGAACCTTGCTCTGTGGCTCAAGGGCAATGGCTTCCGCGCCGATCAGGTGCAGGCGTTCTACCCGTCGCCGATGGCCACCGCCACGGCGATGTACCACTCGGGCAAGAACCCGCTGCGCAAGGTGACGTACAAGAGCGACGGCGTGACCATCGTCAAGAGCGAAGATCAGCGTCGTCTGCACAAGGCGTTCTTGCGTTATCACGACCCGAAAGGCTGGCCGATGCTGCGTGAAGCGCTGATCCGCATGGGCCGCGCCGATCTGATCGGGCCGGGCAAGGATCAACTGATCCCGGCGCATCAGCCAGCCACCGACAGCTACCAGAGCGCCCGTCGCAAGAACTCGACGCCGGCCGGCAGCCACAAGGTCGCCAAAGAGAAGACCACCAAGATTCTCACCCAGCACACCGGTCTGCCGCCGCGTGCCAGTGATGGCGGTAATCCGTGGGACAAGCGTGAACAGGCCAAGGCTGCGGCTTTCGCCCGCAACCAGCAGGCGGCCAAGGAGCGCAAGGATGCGGCCAAAGGCAAAGGGCCGAAGCCGACACGCAAGCCGGTCGTGCCGCGCTAAACACTGCTTGAGCTGAACAGAACGCCAACCTTCGGGTTGGCGTTTTGCTGATCGTTCCCACGCTCCGCGTGGGAATGCCTCTCGGGACGCTCCGCGTTCCAGCCGTTACTCGCAGTATTGTCGAACATGGTTGTGACGCGGAGCGTCACGGGCTGCATTCCCACGCAGAGCGTGGGAATGATCAAGTTGTTGCCACTGGCCTCTTCGCGAGCAGGCTCGCTCCCACAGGGGAACGCATTCCAAATGTGGGAGCGAGCCTGCTCGCGAAAGCGTCCGATCAAACACCGCAAGAATCAGCGTCCGCAACATTTGCGTGCAACTGAGTCCAAGCATTTCCTCGCATCGCCCGGTTTTGGTGCTGTACTGCCTTGAGCATTTCGCGAAAGCGCGCAAGCCTGTGCATGGCATAAGTCTTGCGCGCTTTCCCATACGCCCAAGGCTCGCAGGAGGCACGCCGTGTCGATTCATGTCGCATTGCATCACGTCACGCATTATCGCTACGACCGCGCTGTCGAACTCGGCCCGCAGATCGTCCGCCTGCGCCCGGCGCCCCACAGCCGCACGCGAATTCTTTCCTATGCGCTGAAAGTCTCGCCCGAGCAGCATTTCATCAACTGGCAGCAGGACCCCCAGGGCAATTACCTGGCACGTCTGGTGTTCCCCGAAAAAACCGCAGAGCTGCGCATCGAAGTCGATCTGGTCGCGGAAATGGCGGTGTTCAATCCGTTCGACTTCTTCCTCGAACCGTACGCCGAGAGAATTCCGTTCAGCTACGCCGCCGATGAACGCAAGGAGCTGGCGCCGTACCTCGAAACCCTGCCGCTGACGCCAACGTTCAAGGCTTACCTGGACAGCATCGACCGCACGCCACTGCCGGCGGTGGATTTTCTGGTGGCGCTCAATCAGCGCCTCAGTGAAGACATCGGCTACCTGATCCGCATGGAGCCCGGCGTGCAGACTCCGGAGCACACACTGCAACACGCCTCCGGTTCCTGCCGTGATTCGGCATGGTTGCTGGTGCAGCTGTTGCGCAATCTCGGTCTGGCGGCGCGGTTTGTTTCCGGCTACCTGATTCAACTGACCGCCGACGTGAAAAGCCTCGACGGCCCGTCCGGCACCGACGTCGACTTCACCGACCTGCACGCCTGGTGCGAGGTGTATTTGCCGGGTGCCGGCTGGATCGGCCTCGATGCCACGTCCGGGTTGTTCGCTGGGGAAGGGCATATTCCGTTGGCCTGTAGTCCCGATCCGTCCTCGGCGGCACCGATCAGTGGTCTGGTCGAACCTTGCGAGACGCAGTTCAGCCATGAAATGTCGGTCGAGCGAATCTGGGAAGCGCCACGCGTCACCAAGCCCTACACCGATGAACAGTGGCGGGCGATCCAGGCACTGGGCCGGCAGATCGATGCCGACCTGCTCGAAGGCGATGTGCGCCTGACCATGGGCGGCGAGCCGACCTTCGTCTCCATCGACGATCCGGACGGCGCCGAATGGAACACCGCCGCGCTGGGGCCGGACAAGCGCCGGCTGTCCGCCGAACTGTTTCAGCGCCTGCGCAAGCAATACGCACCACAGGGGCTGGTGCATTTCGGCCAGGGCAAGTGGTATCCCGGCGAGCAGTTGCCGCGCTGGTCGCTCAATTGTTACTGGCGCCGCGACGGTCAGCCGATCTGGCACAACGACGCATTGATCGCCGACGAACAGCAGGACTATGGCGCCGACGGCGCACTGGCCGGACGCTTTCTCGCCAGCGTCGCCGAGCGTCTGAAGTTGCCTGCGCGCTTCGTCTTCCCGGCTTACGAGGATCATCTCTACTACCTGTGGCGCGAGGGTGCGTTGCCCGGCAACGTCAGCGCCGAAGATTCGCGTCTGGAAGAGCCATTGGAGCGCGCGCGATTGCGCAAGGTCTTCAGTCAGGGCCTGAACAAGGTGATCGGCCAGGTGCTGCCGCTGGCGCGCACGGCCAAGGGCGATCAATGGCAGAGCGGGCGCTGGTATCTGCGTGACGAGCACTGTCGCCTGGTGCCGGGGGATTCGCCGCTGGGTTACCGCTTGCCGCTGGCCTCGCAGCCGTGGGTGAAAGCGGCGGAATATCCGTTCATCCATCCCAACGATCCGAATCAGGACTTCGCTGAACTGCCGGATCCGGCGCAGCTCGGTGTGCACGGCGAACCTGCTGCGCTGGATGAGCGGGTGCCGAAAATCGACGAATCCGCTGACTGGCTGACCCGTACCGCATTCTGCGCCGAGGCCCGCGAAGGCCGGCTGTATCTGTTCATGCCGCCGCTGGAGCGGGTCGAGGATTATCTGGAACTGGTCTCGGCCATTGAGGCCACCGCCGAAGAACTGCACTGCCCGGTGCTGCTGGAAGGCTATGAACCACCAAGTGATCCGCGCCTGAGCAACTTCCGTGTCACTCCGGACCCGGGCGTGATCGAGGTCAACGTGCAGCCATCGGCGACCTGGGACGAGTTGGTCGAGCGCACCGAGTTTCTCTATGAACAGGCACGGCAAACCCGCCTGACCACCGAGAAGTTCATGATCGACGGGCGCCACACCGGCACCGGCGGCGGCAACCATTTCGTCCTCGGCGGCGCGACACCGGCGGACTCACCGTTTCTGCGGCGGCCGGATCTGCTGCGCAGCCTGATCAGTTACTGGCACAACCATCCTTCGCTGTCGTACCTGTTTTCCGGGCTGTTCATTGGTCCGACGTCCCAGGCTCCACGGGTTGATGAGGCGCGCAATGACGCCTTGTACGAACTGGAAATCGCCTTTGCGCAAATGCCGGAACCGGGCGAGGAATGTGCACCGTGGCTGGTCGATCGACTGCTGCGCAATTTGCTGATCGACGTCACCGGCAATACCCATCGCGCCGAATTCTGCATCGACAAACTGTATTCACCGGACGGCGCCACCGGGCGTCTTGGCTTGCTGGAACTGCGCGCTTTTGAAATGCCGCCCCATGCGCGCATGAGTCTGGCTCAGCAGTTGTTGCTGCGGGCGCTGGTCGCGCGGTTCTGGCGCGAGCCTTATGCGCCGGCGAAACTGGCGCGCTGGGGCACCGAGCTGCACGACCGCTTTCTGCTGCCGCACTTTATCGAAGAGGATTTCGCCGACGTTATCGTCGAACTCAACAACGCTGGCTACCCGTTGCGCGCCGAGTGGTTCGCGGCGCATCTGGAATTTCGTTTTCCCAAGGTCGGCGACTACGCCGTCAATGGCATCGAGCTGGAGCTGCGTCAGGCGCTTGAACCCTGGCATGTGCTGGGCGAGGAGGGCTCGGCGGGCGGCACGGTGCGCTACGTCGATTCATCGCTGGAGCGCTTGCAGGTCAAGCTCAACGGCCTGCCGCCACAGCGCTATCTGCTGACCTGTAATGGCGTCGCGGTGCCGTTGCACCCGACCGGACGAGTAGGCGAGTTTGTCGCCGGGGTGCGCTTTCGGGCCTGGCAACCAGCCAACTGTCTGCATCCGACCATAGCGGTGCACGCACCATTGGTATTCGACCTGCTCGATACCTGGATGGGGCGTTCGCTGGGCGGTTGCCAGTATCACGTGGCCCATCCCGGCGGGCGCAATTACGAAACCTTGCCGGTCAATGCCAATGAAGCGGAGAGTCGGCGCATGGCGCGGTTTTTCCGCCTCGGACACACGCCGGGGAAGCTTCCCGTACCCAAAGTAGAAATCAATGACGAGCTACCGATGACCATCGATCTGCGCCGTTTCTAGAGCCTACGCAACACGCGGATTTTTCGTATATCCGCGTGTCATGTGCCTGCGTTAGTCTGACCGTTCCCTGCTGTCTGCCGAGCTTTCCATGCCTGACCTGCTAGACCGCTACCCGCTGACCGCGGGCACCTATCATGAACTGCTCGACGGCAGCGGCGCGGTGCGCTCGCATTGGCAGCGCCTGTTCGATCAGTTGCAGCGCAGCAGTCCGGCGCAACTGGTGCAGCGCCAAGCCTTGCTGGCGCGGCAGATTCAGGAAAACGGCGTCACCTACAACGTCTATGCCGATCCCAAGGGCGCTGACCGGCCGTGGGAGCTGGATCTGCTGCCCCATGTGATCGCGGCAGATGAATGGCAGCAATTGTCCGCCGGCATCGCTCAGCGTGCGCGCTTGCTCAATGCAGTGCTGGCGGATCTGTACGGTCCGCAGCGGTTGATCAGCGAAGGCCTGCTGCCCGCCGAGCTGGTATTCGGACACAACAATTTTCTCTGGCCCTGTCAGGGCATTGCCCCGCCCGAATCAGCCTTTTTGCATTTGTATGCCGTGGATCTGGCGCGCACACCGGATGGTCGCTGGTGGGTCACTGCCGATCGCACCCAGGCGCCGTCCGGGGCCGGCTATGCGCTGGAAAACCGCACCATCGTCTCCCGCGCCTTTCCCGATTTGTACCGGGATCTTAAGGTCCAGCATCTGGCCGGTTTCTTCCGCACCTTGCAGGAAACTTTGGCCCGTCAGGCACCGGAGGGCGATGACGCACCGCTGGTGGTGCTGCTGACACCGGGGCGGTTCAATGAAAGTTATTTCGAACATCTGTATCTGGCGCGCCAGCTCGGCTATCCGCTGGTCGAGGGCGGCGATCTGACGGTGCGCAATGCCACCGTTTACCTGAAAACCCTCAGTGGCCTGCGCCGGGTGCACGCGATCATGCGCCGCCTCGACGATGATTTCTGCGACCCGCTGGAACTGCGTACCGACTCGGCGCTTGGCGTCCCCGGTCTGCTTGAGGCGGTGCGTCAGGGGCGGGTGCTGGTGGCCAATGCGCTGGGCAGCGGCGTGCTGGAATCGCCGGGGCTGTTGGGGTTTCTGCCGAAGATCAATCAGTACCTGTTCGGCGAAGAACTGATCCTGCCCTCGATCGCCACCTGGTGGTGCGGTGAAGCGCCGGTGCTGGCGCAGGCGCTGGAAAAACTTCCGGAGCTGTTGATCAAACCGGCGTTCCCGTCGCAGAGCTTCGCGCCTGTTTTCGGCCGTGACTTGAATGAAAGCCAGCGCCTCGAGCTGGCGCAGCGTATGCAGGCACGGCCTTATGCCTACGTCGCGCAAGAGCTTGCGCAACTGTCGCAGGCGCCGGTCTGGCAAGCCGAGGACGGTCATCTGCAACCCCGCGCGATCGGCATGCGCATGTATGCGGTGGCCAGCCACGATGGCTACCGCGTGTTGCCGGGCGGTCTGACCCGAGTGGCGGCCGAGGCTGATGCCGAAGTGGTGTCGATGCAGCGCGGCGGGGCGAGCAAGGACACCTGGGTGCTCAGCGACCGTGCGCCGAGTGGCGAGCAGTGGAAGGCGCAGCGCAATGTCGGCGTGCACGATCTGGTGCGGCGCGATCCTTACCTGCCATCGCGGGTAGTGGAGAATCTGTTCTGGTTCGGTCGCTACTGCGAACGCTGCGACGACAGCGCGCGGCTGCTGCGCATCATGCTCACGCGTTACGTCGATGGCGATGATCCGCAGGCGCTGCAAGCAGCGGTCGATCTCGGCGAGCGGCTGGCCTTGCTGCCCGATGAAGGCGAACTGCCGGAGCGCCTGCTCGCTGCGTTGCTGGGCGAGGATTGGTCGTTCAGCCTGCGTTCCAACTTGCAGCGCTTGCAGTGGGCTGCGTCGCAAGTGCGCGGCAAGCTGTCCCGGGAAAACTGGCAGGCGCTGGTCGAGTTGCAGCGCGAGGCGCTGGAGCTGGAAGTCGATGAACCGGACTTCGGCGAACTGCTGGATTTCCTCAACCGTCTGGTGATGTCGCTGGCAGCGCTGTCGGGGTTTGCGCTGGATGACATGACCCGTGACGAAGGCTGGCGCTTTCTGATGATTGGCCGGCGCATCGAACGCCTGCAATTTCTCAGCAGCAGCCTCGCCGCGTTTCTGCGCGGTGCGGGTGCGTTCGATCAGGCGGGGCTTGAGTGGTTGCTGGAGTTGGGTAACAGCAGCATCACCTACCGCTCGCGCTATCTGGCGGTGGCGCAATTGATTCCGGTGCTCGATCTGCTGTTGCTGGATGAGCAGAACCCCCACGCGGTGCTGTTTCAGCTGAAACTGGTCACCCGCACGCTGAAACGCTTGAACGACGACTTCGGCGCACCTCGCGAAACCGCGCTGCCGCAGCTGGTCGAACGCCTCTCGCGGTTTGATCTCGGTTGTCTGGAGAACCCGCTGTTCGGCAAATCCAGCGTACGTGCCGCGCTGGATGGTCTGGCCGATCTGTTGCAGGAAATCGCCGAAGCCAGCGGCCAGGTATCGGATCGTCTGGCCCTGCGCCATTTCGCCCATGTCGATGATGTCAGCCAGCGAACGGTGTCCGTGTGATGAGCGCTCAGTACCAGATCTTTCACGACACCTGTTATCACTACGACAGCCCGGTCTCCCTCGCGCAGCAACTGGCGCACCTGTGGCCGCGCGAATGCAGCTGGCAGCGCTGCACCGAGCAGCAGTTGCTGATCAGCCCCGAACCGACCATGCGCCGGGATGAGCTGGATGTTTTCGGCAATCCGCTGACGCGGTTGGCCTTTGAGCGGCCCCATGACCAATTGCAGGTCAACGCCCGGCTGACGGTCGAAGTGCTGGCGCGACCGGCGCTGGATTTCAATCAGTCGCCGGCGTGGGAGCAGACCCGCGATGCGCTGACCTACAGCAGTCAGCCGTTGTCCGCCGACTTGCTCGAAGCCTGTCGCTACCGGTTCCAGTCACCTTATGTGCATTTGAAGCGCAGCTTCGTCGAGTTCTCGCAAAGCTGTTTTCCGCCAGGGCGACCGTTGCTGCTCGGCGTGCAGGCGCTGATGCAGAAGATCTTCAGCGAATTCACCTTCGATGCCGAAGCCACCCAGGTGGCGACGCCGCTGGTGGAAGTGCTGGAGCGTCGACGCGGCGTGTGTCAGGACTTCGCTCATCTGATGCTGGCCTGTGTGCGCTCGCGCGGTCTGGCGGCGCGTTATGTCAGCGGCTACCTGCTGACCCAGCCGCCGCCGGGACAGCCACGCCTGATCGGCGCCGACGCCTCGCATGCGTGGGTATCGGTGTTCTGTCCGGTATCGGGCTGGGTGGATTTCGATCCGACCAACAATGTGCGGCCGGCGCTGGAACACATCACGTTGGCGTGGGGGAGGGATTTTTCCGATGTGTCGCCGTTGCGGGGGGTGATTCTCGGTGGCGGTAATCACGACCCGGAAGTGCGGGTTACGGTGATGCCTCAGAATTGATGAGTCTTCAAATGTGGGAGCGAGCCTGCTCGCGAAAGCGTCAGGTCAGCCAATAGATTTGTAACAGATATATCGCATTCGCGAGCAGGCTCGCTCCCACAGGGGATTTTGGTGTTTCAGGGAAAGCAGGGCTGTGAGGGCCGGCAGCAGAACTGCCAGCCCCGTCACAAATCCGCAGGGTCTGATTCGATCATCAAACCCGGTGGGGCTCAGGCGTCGGGCGTCTGATCTTTCGGTGCATCGGATGCATCAACATCATCATCGGTCGCCACTTCACCGTCAGGGTTCAGTGCCGCTTCTTCAGCGGTTTGCTTCTTGCGCTGAAGCTTTTCCTCTTTCTTCTGTTCCTTTGCCAGGTCTCGTTGACGTTTGGCGAAGGAGTAATTGGGTTTGGCCATGGGCGATCCTCTGGGGTCGAAGGTGAGGTTGAGCGGCGCGTATTCTGCCCTGTATCGGTGTCCGGGGGTTAACCGGGTTTTTGGTCGACCCACTTGGGCGTGACGGTCGGCTGCCACTGATCGAGGGCGTCGAGCAGGGATTCTGGCGATTCGCTCACTTGCAGCATGTCACGGTGTGGCGCGCGAACGAAGCCTTCGCCGACGATATGATCGAGAAAAGCCGTGAGTTTGCTGTAGAAACCGTTCACTTCCAGCAGCCCCAAAGGCTTGCCGTGGTAGCCGAGCTGGCCCCAGGTCCAGACTTCGAACAGCTCTTCCAGCGTGCCGAGGCCGCCGGGCAGGGCGATGAATGCATCGCTGAGTTCGGCCATCCGCGCCTTGCGCGCATGCATGCCGTCTACCACTTCCAGGCGCGTCAGGCTTTTGTGGCCGATCTCCTTGTCCATCAGGCTTTGCGGAATGATGCCGATCACTTCGCCGCCAGCGGCCAGCGCGGCATCAGCCACAATGCCCATCAAACCGACGGCACCACCGCCGTAGACCAGCGTCAGATTTCGCTCGGCCAATGCCCGGCCAAGGGCCACGGCAGCTTCAGTGTAGGCCGGTACGGTACCGGCGTTGGCACCGCAAAACACACAAACGGATTTCAGCGACATGCGTTACTCCTGAGTCGATCAGGCGCACAGGGTAACGGCTGGCACGCTGCGCTCCAAGGACTAGACTTCGCGTTCAGGTGATTCAAAAGTACCGCTGGCGCCACAGGCGTAGGCGGCGAGCAAGCTGCACAACAGACCGTTAAAGAACATGACTGGCACTCCGTTTCAGTAGGTGGGCCGATCATAGGGCTGGCCGTACGAAATGGCCGTTAGATTGTGTCGATGGGTGCCATAGCCTGAAAGTTGTATACAATTTTTGACTCAAGTCATATGAACTTGCGATGATTTCAGGCAGTCTTTCCACCACTAGTGTTTTTGTTAACCCTGCCTTGGAGATTCACCATGTTTTCCAAAGTTGTTGCGGTATCCCTGCTGGCGCTGGCCAGCAGCCAATTGATGGCTGCCGAGTGCAAAACCACCGTTGATTCCACCGATCAGATGACCTTCAACACCAAGGAAATCGTGATCGACAAGAGCTGCAAGACCTTCACCGTCGAACTGACCCACTCCGGCAGCCTGCCGAAGAACGTCATGGGCCATAACCTGGTGATCAGCAAAGAAGCTGACATGCAGCCAATCGCCACCGACGGGCTCGCCGCTGGCATCGACAAGAACTACCTGAAAGACGGCGACGCACGCATCATCGCCCACACCAAGATCATCGGCGCCAAGGAAACCGATTCGGTGACCTTCGATGTGGCCAAGGTGGCTGACGGTAGCTACGGCTTCTTCTGCTCGTTCCCTGGGCACATCTCGATGATGAAAGGCACTATCGTCGTCAAGTAAACCAGGCACAAAAAAAGCGTCCCCCCGGGACGCTTTTTTGTGTAGGAGCTGCCGAAGGCTGCGATCTTTTGATCTTGATCTTGAAAGCAAGATCAAAAGATCGCAGCCTCGTTGCACTCGTCAGCTCCTACAGGCTCGTGCAGGCACTTCCATGCCTCAAGGCGCAAACGGCATCACGCGCTTGTGATGGGTCTTGTTGTACGTATCGACAATGATCTTCGCCGCCTCGTCCCGCACCGCTTCACCGTGCAGAAACGCATCGATCTCGGCATAGGTCACGCCATGCGCTGCTTCGTCCGGCTTGCCTGGCGAAAGATCTTCGAGGTCGGCTGTCGGGACTTTTTCGACCAGCGATTCCGGCGCGCCAAAGCTGCGGGCAATGGCGCGCACCTGATTTTTCACCAAGCCACTGAGCGGGGCGAGGTCGCAGGCGCCATCGCCGAATTTGGTGAAGAAACCCATCACCGCTTCCGCTGCATGGTCGGTGCCAATCACCAGACCGCCCGCCACCCCGGCAATCGTGTACTGCGCCACCATGCGCATCCGCGCCTTGGTATTACCCAGCACGAAGTCCACCGACGCCGCCGGTTTGCCTCCGAACGCTGACACCTGAGCCGCCAGTGCCTTGACCGCCGGGCCGATGTTCACGGTGTGGATTTCGTCAGGGGCGATGCAGTCGAGCGAAGCCTTGGCGTCGTGCTCGTCGAACTGGGTTTCATACGGCAGGCGCACGGCGATGAATTTGTAGCGGTCGTCGCCGGTTTTTTCGCGCAGTTCACGTACCGCGCGCTGGGCCAGGAGGCCGGCGGTCAGTGAGTCGACGCCGCCGCTGATGCCCAGCACCAGGGTCTTGAGCCCGGAATTGACCAGACATTCCTGGATGAACGTCAGGCGCCGGGCGACTTCGGCCTGCAGGGCCTGATCGTCGGCGAACGGTGGTTGCACCTTGAGCTGCTCAGCAATCTCACGCTGTACGGCTTGCATGAATTCACTCCTTGCTAGATAGACTGGATTCGGCAGGAACCTTGAACACATGTCGCAAATAGGCGACGAAATTCGGATCTTTGCAGTGGGTCTTGCCAGGCTCGTCGGAGATCTTCGCCACCGGCTGGCCGTTGCAGGCGGTCATTTTAAGCACGATGCTCATCGGTTCGACACCCGGGATATCACAAGTGAGGTTGGTACCGATGCCGAAGCTCACATTGATGCGACCGTGCAGCGCGCGGAAAATCTCCAGCGATTTGGGCAGGGTCAGACTGTCGGAAAACACCAGGGTCTTGCTCATCGGGTCGATGCCGAGCTTGTGGTAGTGCGCGATGCACTTTTCACCCCACGCTACCGGGTCCCCGGAATCGTGGCGCAGACCGTCGAAGAGCTTGGCAAAGAACAGATCGAAATCGCCAAGAAACGCATCTGTGGTAATGCAGTCGGTGAGGGCGATACCGAGCAGGCCACGGTATTCGCGAACCCAGCAATCGAGCGCGGCGATCTGGCTGTCGATCAGGCGCGGGCCGAGTTGCTGATGGGCCATGATCCACTCGTGAGCCATGGTGCCCAGCGGTTTCATGTCCAGCTCGCGGGACAGGTGCACATTGCTGGTACCGACGAAACGACCCGGGAAGTCGTGCTTGAGCACGTTGACCACTTCGGCCTGCACGCCAAAGGAAAAGCGTCGACGCGTGCCGAAATCGGCGACCTGCAATTGCGACAGCTCATCGGCCGAAGCATTGGCGGTCAGCCAGTCGAACTTGCGATACAGCTGTTCGCGTGCCTGCTCCAGCGAAGTCTCCCGGTAGCGATAGCGATTGCGCACTTCGCTGACGATCGCCAGCAGCGGCACTTCGTAGAGGATCACATGCAGCCACGGCCCGCGCAGGCGGATGAACAACTCTCCATTCTCGATGCCGGTGTGCAGGTAGCGCAGGTTGAAGCGGAACAGACCCAGGAAACGCAGGAAATCCGGTTTCAGGAAGGTGATACGCTCGAGAAAACTCAACTGATCAGCACTCAGGCTCAGCTCGGCCAGACGCTCGATCTGATGACGGATCTCGGCCAGATACGGGCGCAGATCTTCGGCGTTGCGGCAGCGGAACTCCCATTCGACTTCGACGTTGGGGTAGTTGTGCAGCACCGCCTGCATCATCGTCAGCTTGTAGAAGTCGGTGTCGAGCAGGTTCTGCACGATGCGATCGGCAAACACACTCTCGCTCATAAACGGGTCTCCAGTTGCGCCGCGCCTGGCGCGGTCTATATCGATGGCGCTAGTGGCGCATATCGGCGGTGGGGATTGCCAGCATTTTTTCAGAGCGCCGCAGATCCACTGTGGGAGCGAGCCTGCTCGCGAATGCGGTGTGTCAGTTAAAGATGATGTGGCTGACCCGACGCTTTCGCGAGCAGGCTCGCTCCCACAGGGATCCCGGTTGACCTCACACCGGGCTATCGATTTGTTCAAGCATCCATTTCACAAAATCCCGCACCTTCGGCACTTCCGCCGCGTGCTCCGGGTAGGCCAGGTAATAGGCATCGCTGCTGGGCATCGCATGCTGCCAGGGTATGACCAGTTTGCCTTCGGCCAATTCCTCTTCCACCAGAAACCGCGGCAGCAGCGCCACGCCACAGCCGACCTGGGCGGCGCGGATGCACATGTAAAAGGTTTCGAAACGCGGCCCGTGGTAGCTGTGTTCGGTGTGGTAGCCCTGACTGTCGAACCAGTCGTGCCAGGCCTGCGGTCGCGAGGCATTTTGCAGCAGTACCAGGTCGGTGAGTTGCGTCGGGTCAGTGAATGGCGTGTCCGGCAGGCTGCCCGGGGCGCAGACCGGCACCAGTTGTTCGCCGAACAATTTCAGGCATTCGGTGCCCGGACGCGAAGCCTGGCCGAAATAGAAGGCCAGATCGCTGCGCCCCTGCAACAGATCGTCGGCTTCCTGCTCGTTACACAGATCCAGATGAATCGACGGATGGCGCAGGCGCCAGCCTTTCAGGCGCGGCACCAGCCAACGGGCGCCGAAGGTTGACGGGGTGGAGACGCGCAAGACTTCGGTTTCGCCGCCGTAGGAACGCAGGTAATGCGTCGACATCTCCACTTGGCTGAGGATTTTTCTGACCTCGACCAGATACAAATCCCCGGCCGGCGTCATCTGCAAGCGCCGACGCACGCGGCGGAACAGCAAGTGCTGCAACAGTTCTTCAAGCTGTGCGACCTGTTTGCTCACCGCACTCTGGGTCAGGTTCAGCTCTTCGGCGGCGCGGGTAAAACTCAGGTGCCGGGTCACGGCCTCGAAGCATTGCAGCGCGGTGATCGAGGGCAAGTGGCGTTTGTTCAGCATGGCCAGTCCTTTTTCTTGTCTTTCTCAAGGCAGCATGAATAAACGGAATGATATCTGGCGTAAAGGTCGTTTGTTGCATCGCCGCAGTGAGGCTACAACTAAAGGCCTGCCCGGCCATGCAAAGGATGGCCGCACACATTCTGTTTTTGCTTGAGGAGAGACCGATGGTAGCCGCATTGCTTGATCGTCTTGGAGTCAACCCGGCCCTGTACCAGAACGGCAAGGTGCCGGTGCATTCGCCCATCGATGGCAGTGAAATTGCCTCGGTGAAATGGGAGGGCGCTGCCGAAGTCGAGCAGCACATCAGTCGCGCAGATCATGCATTCGAGCACTGGCGCAAGGTGCCGGCACCGCGTCGCGGTGAGCTGGTGCGTCAGTTCGGCGAAGTGTTGCGCGAGTACAAGGCCGATCTCGGCGAGCTGGTGTCGTGGGAGGCTGGCAAGATCACTCAGGAAGGCCTGGGTGAAGTACAGGAGATGATCGACATCTGCGATTTCGCCGTTGGCCTGTCGCGCCAGTTGTACGGTCTGACCATCGCCTCCGAGCGCCCGGGCCACCATATGCGTGAAACCTGGCATCCGCTCGGCGTGGTCGGCGTCATCAGCGCGTTCAACTTCCCGGTCGCAGTGTGGGCGTGGAACACCACCCTGGCGCTGGTCTGCGGCAACCCGGTGGTGTGGAAGCCATCAGAGAAAACCCCGCTGACCGCGCTGGCCTGTCAGGCGCTGTTTGATCGCGTGGTGAAAAATTTCAGTGATGCCCCACCGAGCCTGTGCCAGGTGGTGATCGGCGGTCGCGATGCCGGCGAAGCGCTGGTCGATGATCCGCGTGTCGCGCTGATCAGCGCCACCGGCAGCACGCGCATGGGCCGCGAAGTGGCGCCGAAAGTCGCCGCGCGTTTTGCCCGCAGCATCCTTGAACTGGGCGGCAACAACGCGATGATCCTCGGCCCGAGCGCCGATCTGGACATGGCAGTGCGCGCGATTCTGTTCAGCGCCGTCGGCACCGCCGGGCAACGCTGCACGACTTTGCGCCGTCTGATCGCCCATGAATCGGTCAAGGAAGAAATCGTCACGCGCCTCAAGGCTGCCTATTCGAAAGTACGCATCGGCCATCCGCTGCAAGGCAATCTGGTCGGCCCGCTGATCGACAGGCACAGCTTCGAAAACATGCAGGATGCGCTGGAACAGGCGCTGAGCGAAGGCGGCCGGGTGTTCGGTGGCAAGCGCCAACTGGAAGAGCAATTCCCCAATGCTTATTACGTGTCGCCGGCCATCGTGGAAATGCCCGAGCAGAGCGATGTGGTCTGCAGCGAAACCTTCGCGCCGATTCTCTACGTGGTCGGCTACAGCGATTTCGAGGAAGCGCTGCGCCTGAACAACGCCGTGCCGCAAGGCTTGTCTTCGTGCATCTTCACCACCGACGTGCGTGAGGCCGAGCGGTTCATGTCGGCGGTCGGCAGTGACTGCGGCATCGCCAACGTCAACATCGGCCCGAGCGGCGCGGAAATCGGCGGCGCGTTTGGTGGCGAGAAAGAAACCGGCGGCGGCCGTGAGTCCGGCTCCGATGCCTGGCGCGCGTACATGCGGCGGCAGACCAATACCGTCAACTATTCGCTGGAATTGCCGTTGGCGCAGGGCATTACATTCGACTGACAGGTGGAGATCCTCTGTAGGAGTGAGCACTGTGGCGAGGGGATTTATCCCCGTTCGGCTGCGAAGCAGTCGTCGCTTTTGAAATTTTGGGGCCGCTCCGCGACCCAGCGGGGCGGTGCGACGTTTCGCTAAATCCCCTCGCCACAGGGGGCTCACTCAGGTTTGTGTGTTTGTTGGGTTTCTGTTGGAGTCTGGCAATGCCGTTACGCGAAGAATGTCTGTGGGAAACGCTCACGCCACAACGCCCGGATAACACCGCGCTCAAGGGCGAGGTCAAGGTCGATGTCTGTGTGATCGGCGCCGGGTTCACCGGGTTGTCAGCGGCGCTGCATCTGTTGGAAAAAGGCAAAAGCGTCTGCGTGCTGGAAGCGCATCGCGCAGGGCATGGTGGCTCCGGGCGCAATGTCGGGCTGGTCAACGCCGGCATGTGGATTCCTCCGGACGAGATCGAAGCGGGGTTCGGCGAGGCGGTCGGCAGTCAGCTCAACCGCATGCTCGGTGCGGCGCCGGCGCTGGTGTTCAGCCTTGTGGATAAATACGCTATCGATTGCCAATTGCGCCGCGAAGGCACTTTGCACATGGCGCATAACGCCAAGGGCGAGGCGGATCTGCGCAGTCGCGAGCAGCAATGGAAACGTCGTGGCGCGCCGGTCGAACTGCTCACCGGCAAGGCCTGCGAGCAAGCCACCGGCACGCAGAAAATCGCCGCCGCGTTGCTTGACCGCCGCGCCGGCACGCTCAATCCGATGGCCTATGTCACCGGGCTGGCCAATGCCGTGCGCGGGCTCGGCGGGCAGATGTTCGATCATTCGCCAGTGGCTCGCCTCGAGCGCATCGGGCAGAACTGGTCGGTGCAAACCGCCCAGGGTTCGGTACTCGCCGAACAAGTGGTCATCGCCTCCAACGCCTACACCGAAGGCGACTGGACCGAACTCAAGCGCAATTTCTTTCCCGGTTATTACTACCAGGTCGCCTCGGTGCCACTTACCGAAGACGCTGCGCAAGAAATTCTCCCGGGCGGTCAGGGCTCGTGGGACACCCGTCAGGTATTGAGCAGCATCCGCCGTGACAAGGACGGGCGCCTGTTGCTAGGCAGCCTCGGCAATGGCAACCAGAAACCGACCTGGTTTCTCAAAGCCTGGGCCGATCGGGTGCAGCAGCATTACTTCCCCAATCTGAAGCCGGTCGAGTGGCAGTGCACCTGGACCGGGCGCATTGCGTTTACCCCTGATCACCTGATGCGTCTGTTCGAGCCGGCGCCGGGACTGGTGGCCGTCACCGGTTATAACGGTCGCGGCGTCACCACCGGCACGGTCGTCGGCAAAGCTTTCGCCGATTACCTGTGCAACGGCGATCCGCAGGCACTGCCGATTCCCTTCGCACCGATGCAGCCCCTGGCCGGTGTGGGCTTGCGCAGTTGCCTGTACGAGGCCGGGTTTTCCCTGTATCACGCGGGCCAGTGCCTGCGCATCGTTATTTGAGTGTTGAAATTTGTTGCCGCAAGCGGCGCTTTTGCATCCAGCGACTAGCCTGTAATGGTGCGGGTTGTAGCAGTCCCGCACCAGCAGTGTGCAGTTCGGTGACGCGGGCTGTTACAGGCTGGTTGCACGTCGTTTGCCGCTGCGGTTGCAATGATGGCGCGTGCGGGTTGCGCCGGAAAAAACAAATGGTTTCACCTTCCGCGGTTTAGACGGTTGCACGCCCAATGAAAATGGGACCGAAACAGTCGAAATAACAACAACGCAGCGACTTTTTGAAGAATAAAAAACCGATGGCACGGGCCTTGCTCTGAGCTTTGAGTGAAGTGAAGTCGCAGTGCCAACTAAAAAAAACCTTGGAGCACCACCTCATGTCCCAGACGTTTTACAAGAAAGGCTTTCTGGCCCTCGCAGTCGCTACTGCGCTGGGTGTTTCTGCGTTTGCTCAAGCTGATATCAAGATCGGTGTAGCGGGTCCTATGACCGGTGCCAACGCGGCATTCGGCGAGCAGTACATGAAGGGTGCACAGGCGGCGGCCGATGCGGTCAACGCGGCGGGTGGCGTCAACGGGGAAAAAATCGTCCTGGTCAAAGGCGATGACGCCTGCGAACCGAAGCAGGCAGTGACGGTCGCCAAGGACCTCACCAACCAGAAAGTCGCCGGCGTGGTCGGGCACTTCTGCTCCTCGTCGACCATTCCAGCGTCGGAAATCTACGACGAAGCCGGGATCATCGCGATCACCCCGGGCTCGACCAACCCGCAAGTTACCGAACGCGGTCTCAGCGCCATGTTCCGTATGTGCGGACGTGACGACCAGCAAGGCATCGTTGCCGGCGACTACATCGTCGACATGCTCAAGGGCAAGAAAGTCGTCGTGCTGCACGACAAGGACACCTACGGCCAAGGCCTGGCGGACGCCACCAAGGCTCAGCTGGAAAAGCGCGGCGTCAAGCCTGTGCTGTACGAAGGCCTGACCCGTGGCGAGAAAGACTTCAGCACCATCGTCACCAAGATCCGTGGCGCCGGCGCCGATGTCGTCTATTTCGGCGGCCTGCACCCGGAAGCCGGTCCGCTGGTTCGTCAGCTGCGTGAACAAGGTCTGAAAGACGTCAAGTTCATGTCCGACGACGGCATCGTGACCGACGAACTGGTGACCACCGCTGGCGGCCCGCAATTCACCGATGGCGTGCTGATGACCTTCGGCGCCGACCCGCGCCTGTTGCCAGAAAGCAAGACCGTAGTAGACGCGTTCCGCAAGGCCGGCACCGAGCCTGAAGGCTACACCCTGTACGCTTACGCCTCGGTTCAGACCCTGGCGGCAGCGTTCAATGGCGCGAAGAAAAACGACGGCGAAGCCGCTGCCAAGTGGCTGAAGGCCAACCCGGTGAAAACCGTGATGGGCGAGAAGACCTGGGACGCCAAAGGCGACCTGAAAGTCTCCGACTACGTGGTTTACCAGTGGGACAAGGACGGCAAATACCACCAGCTGGAAAAGCAGAAGTAAGGGCTGAAGCGATCACTCGGCTCACTTGAAACCCTGTGGGAGCGGGCTTGCCCGCGATGGCGTCAGGTCAATCGACACACAAGTTGGCTGATCCACCGCTATCGCTGGCAAGCCAGCTCCCACAGGATTCAGTGGCGATCGGGCTGATCACGCTCCGACATTGCTCCGACGTACATCTGTATTTTTCCTAGAAGAACCGCGCGTCATGGGCGCGCAGGTTCTCACTGCGTGAGATTGCGTTATGGATGGTATTTTCCTGCAGCAACTGGTCAATGGCCTGACCCTCGGGTCGGTCTATGGCCTGATCGCCATCGGCTACACAATGGTCTACGGCATCATCGGCATGATCAACTTCGCCCACGGCGAGGTTTACATGATTTCCGCTTACCTGGCGGCAATCAGTCTGGCTCTGCTGGCTTACTTCGGTATCGAATCCTTCCCGCTGCTGATGCTCGGCACGCTGATCTTCACCATCGTCGTCACGGCGGTATATGGCTGGGTCATCGAGCGTGTTGCCTACAAACCCCTGCGTAACTCGACCCGCCTGGCGCCGCTGATCAGCGCTATCGGTATTTCGCTGATTCTGCAGAACTACGCACAGATCGCTCAGGGCGCCAAACAACAGGGCGTGCCTACGCTGCTGACCGGTGCCTGGCGTGTTGAAGTCGGCACCGGCTTCGTGCAACTGACCTACACCAAAGTCTTCATCCTGATCGCCGCGTTTGTCGGCATGGGGCTGCTGACCTACATCATCAAATACACCAAGCTCGGCCGCATGTGCCGTGCGACCCAGCAAGACCGCAAGATGGCCTCGATCCTGGGGATCAACACCGACCGGGTGATTTCCTACGTGTTCATCATCGGTGCAGCCATGGCGGCACTGGCCGGTGTGCTGATCACCATGAACTACGGCACGTTCGACTTCTATGCCGGCTTCATCATCGGCATCAAGGCGTTCACCGCAGCGGTGCTGGGCGGCATCGGTTCACTGCCCGGCGCGATGCTCGGCGGGATCATCCTCGGCATCTCCGAGTCGCTGTTCTCCGGTCTGGTCAACTCCGACTACAAAGACGTGTTCAGTTTCTCGCTGCTCGTCCTCGTACTGGTCTTCCGGCCGCAGGGCCTGTTGGGCCGTCCTCTTGTGTCGAAGGTGTAAGCGATGTCTGCAACCACTGAAAAATCCATCGATATCAAAAAAAGTCTGGTCGAGGCGATTCTTGCCGGCCTGATTGCGCTGATCGTGTTCGGGCCGATTGTCGGCGTGGTCCTCGACGGCTACAGCTTCAACCTCGAAGCGACTCGCGTGGCGTGGATCATTGCCATCGTCATGGCCGGTCGCTTTGCCCTCAGCCTGTTCCTGCAAACACCCAAAGGCTTGAAGATCCTCGACGGATTCGAGAGCAGCGGTTCCGGTGTGCACGTGCTGCCGGCGGATTACAAATCACGGCTGCGCTGGATCATCCCGCTGATTATCGTGCTGGCGATCATCGTGCCGTTTGTCTCCAACTCCTATCTGCTGGGGGTGGTCATCCTTGGTTTGATCTACGTGCTGCTGGGGCTGGGGCTGAACATTGTGGTCGGTCTGGCCGGGCTGCTCGATCTCGGTTACGTGGCGTTCTACGCCATCGGCGCCTACGGTCTGGCATTGGGTTACCAGTATCTCGGTCTGGGTTTCTGGACCGTGCTGCCGCTGGCGGCAATCACCGCAGGCCTGGCTGGCTGCATTCTCGGTTTCCCGGTGTTGCGTCTGCACGGTGACTATCTGGCGATCGTGACCCTGGGTTTTGGTGAAATCATTCGTCTGGTGCTGAACAACTGGCTGTCCCTGACCGGCGGCCCGAACGGCATGCCGGCGCCATTGCCGACGTTCTTCGGTCTGGAGTTCGGCAAGCGGGCGAAGGATGGCGGGGTGCCGTTTCATGAGTTCTTCGGCCTGACCTACAACCCCGACGTGAAGTATTACTTCATCTACGCGGTGCTGTTCCTGGTGGTGCTGGCGGTGTTGTACGTCAAGCATCGGCTGGTGAAGATGCCGGTCGGTCGCGCCTGGGAAGCCCTGCGTGAAGATGAAATCGCCTGCCGCTCGATGGGCCTCAACCACGTACTGGTCAAGCTCTCGGCGTTCACCATCGGTGCGTCGACGGCGGGTCTGGCCGGGGTGTTCTTCGCCACCTATCAAGGCTTCGTCAACCCGACCTCGTTCACCTTCTTCGAATCGGCGCTGATCCTCGCCATCGTCGTGCTCGGCGGCATGGGTTCGACCATCGGCGTGGTCATCGCCGCATTCGTGCTCACCGTCGCCCCGGAACTGCTGCGTGGCTTCGCTGAATACCGCGTGCTGCTGTTCGGCATCCTGATGGTGTTGATGATGATCTGGCGACCACGCGGGCTGATCCGCATCAGCCGCACCGGGGTCAAACCACGCAAAGGTGCCATTCACTACGAGAGGACTGCGCCATGAGTGAAGTCGTACTCTCTGTTGAAAAACTGATGATGCATTTCGGTGGCATCAAGGCTTTGAGCGATGTCAGCCTGAAGGTCAAACGCAATTCGATCTTCGCCCTGATCGGCCCCAATGGCGCCGGCAAGACCACGGTGTTCAACTGCCTGACCGGTTTCTACAAGGCCACGGGCGGCAAGATCGAACTCAATGTGCGCGGCCAGCAGACCAACGTCATCCAGTTGCTGGGCGAGTCGTTCAAACCGACCGATTTCGTTTCGCCGAAATCCTTCCTCAGCCGCATGTACTACAAAATGTTCGGCGGTACTCACCTGGTGAACCGTGCCGGTCTCGCCCGTACGTTCCAGAACATTCGCCTGTTCAAGGAAATGTCGGTGCTGGAAAACCTGCTGGTGGCGCAGCACATGTGGGTCAACCGCAACATGCTCGCCGGCATCCTCAACACCAAGGGCTATCGCAAGGCCGAGAGCGATGCGCTGGATGTCGCGTTCTACTGGCTCGAAGTGGTCGATCTGGTCGACTGCGCCAACCGTCTGGCCGGTGAGCTGTCCTACGGCCAACAACGGCGTCTGGAAATTGCCCGGGCCATGTGCACGCGGCCGCAGATCATCTGCCTCGACGAACCGGCCGCCGGCCTCAATCCTCAGGAAACCGAAGCGCTCAGCGCGATGATCCGGCTGCTGCGCGACGAGCACGATCTGACCGTGGTGCTGATCGAACACGACATGGGCATGGTTATGAGCATTTCCGACCACATCGTGGTGCTGGACCACGGCATCGTCATCGCTGAGGGCGGACCGGAAGCGATCCGCAATGATCCAAAAGTGATTGCGGCTTACCTGGGCGCCGACGAAGAGGAGCTGGTATGAGCCAACCGATCCTCGAACTGCGCAATCTGGACGTGTTCTACGGCCCGATTCAGGCGCTCAAGGGCGTTTCATTGCAGATCAACGAAGGCGAGACCGTCAGCCTGATCGGCTCCAACGGCGCCGGCAAGTCGACCTTGCTGATGTCGATCTTCGGCCAGCCCAGAGCGGCGGGCGGGCAGATTCTCTATCAGGGCGTCGACATCACGCAGAAGTCCTCGCACTACATCGCCTCCAACGGTATCGCGCAGTCGCCGGAAGGGCGGCGGGTTTTCCCCGACATGACCGTCGAGGAAAACCTGCTGATGGGCACCATCCCGATTGGCGACAAGTACGCCAAAGAGGACATGCAGCGCATGTTCGAGCTGTTTCCACGGCTTGAGGAGCGACGCAATCAGCGGGCGATGACCATGTCTGGCGGTGAACAGCAGATGCTCGCCATCGCCCGTGCGCTGATGAGCCGGCCGAAGCTGTTGCTGCTCGATGAGCCGAGCCTGGGTCTGGCTCCGATCGTGGTGAAGCAGATTTTCGCCACGCTGCGTGAGTTGGCAAAAACCGGGATGACGATTTTCCTCGTCGAGCAGAACGCCAACCATGCGCTGAAGCTGTCGGACCGGGCATATGTGATGGTCAACGGCGAAATCCGTCTGACCGGCACAGGCAAAGAGCTTTTGGTGAATGAGGAGGTGCGTAACGCCTATCTGGGTGGGCACTGATTTTCTCGCGGTTGCACACAGCCCCGGCGACGAGAGTCCCGGGGCTGTTTTTATTCCTCAAACTCACTGTTTAGGAGCTGCCGAAGGCTGCGATCTTTTGATCTTAAAAAAATCAGAAGATCGCAGCCTTCGGCAGCTCCTACATGGAATCAAGGCATGACATCAAGCGGAATTCAGAATTGTGGAAAACAAATTCCCCAAGCTGCCAAAGCGCGACATATAGACGCTGCAAATGGCTGTTTTTCCACAGTTTTGACTTGTCCCCGGTTACTGTGGAGCTGGCTGTGAATAACGTGGGTGTATCTGGCTGCAAGCCTTATGAAACGTGGCTTGCAGGGATGTGTTTGTTTTTTGATCAGGCATTTTTGCTGGAGCGCGCGGCGTCGTTGTCAACCTTTTTCTGGGGGGCAGAGACATGGCAATTCCCTGTGCGCAAGCCTGTGGATAAGTCTGTGACTAAACTCTGGAAAGACCTCGCGGAGCGCCGTAATTGCTGGCCTCGCGCAATCACCCGGTGACACCGCCCGTCGTGCAAAATGCCCTGTCCCGCACATCCCCCGCATCACGGTCAAGCAAAAAACTTTCCATTTCGCCCGCAAAGCCTTGTGTGGCGCGGCTTTGCGCGTTTGCACTTGCCCCCGGAAACTGTGGAGCAGACTGTGGATAACATGCGTGCACATGGCTACAGGCCACGCTGGCTGTGGTCTTGGCAGGTCTGGTTGTTTTTTGTACAGCTGGCAAGTGTTGCCCGTATTCGCGAGGGCGGGCATGCTGCCTGCTGATTTTCTATTCCAAGGGCTGCCGTGGCGGCCGAAGCAAGGAGAACACGATGTCCGACACCCTGTTTATCACCGGCGCGACGTCCGGTTTTGGTGAAGCCTGTGCCCGGCGTTTTGCCGAGGCTGGCTGGAAGCTGGTCCTGACCGGCCGTCGTGAAGAACGCCTCAATGCCCTGTGCGCCGAACTGTCGAAGCAGACCGAAGTGCATGGTCTGGTTCTCGATGTGCGCGATCGCAAAGCGATGGAGGAGGCTATCGCCAACCTGCCGCCGTCGTTCGCCAAACTCCGTGGCCTGATCAACAACGCCGGCCTGGCGCTCGGCGTCGATCCGGCGCCCAAGTGCGATCTGGATGACTGGGACACCATGGTCGACACCAACGTCAAAGGCCTGATGTACGCCACTCGCCTGCTGCTGCCACGGCTGATTGCCCACGGCCGTGGCGCCGGTATCGTCAACCTCGGTTCCATCGCCGGTAACTACCCGTACCCGGGCAGCCACGTGTACGGCGCGAGCAAAGCCTTCGTCAAACAGTTCTCGCTGAACCTGCGTTGCGACCTGCAGGGTACTGGCGTGCGGGTCAGCAACATCGAACCCGGCCTGTGCGAAAGCGAGTTCTCGCTGGTACGTTTTGCCGGTGACCAGGAACGCTACAACGCCACTTACGCCGGCGCCGAGCCGATCCAGCCGCAGGACATCGCCGAGACGATTTTCTGGGTGATGAACACCCCGGCTCATATCAACATCAATAGCCTGGAGCTGATGCCGGTGAGCCAGACCTGGGCCGGGTTTGCCATCGAGCGTAACAAGGCTTGATACCGCGCTGAGGCCATTCGCGAGCAGGCTCGCTCCCACAGGAGAATGCATTCCAAGATGTGGGAGCGAGCCTGCTCGCGATAGCAATTGTTCGGTCAGCGAAGATACGCAGCCAAACCGTGGTAGCAAGTCGCCAAATGATAAGGCGTGGTCGAAGGCATGTCCTTGCGGCTGACCTCTCCATTCTCATCGCGACACTCATGCCAGCCGCCGGCATGCAGAAACCGCTGCTGCAACGCCTGCAACTGGCGCAGTACCATCGCTTCGCTGTCCGCCCGCAAGGTCAGCGCGCGCAGGTATTCGGCTTGAGCCCAGATCCGTTGGGTCGAATCCCTTGGCCGTCCATTGCTTTCCAGATCAAGCATCGCCCGCACCGCGCCGCAGGACTCCAGCACGCCGTACTGCTCGGTGAAGGCAAATGCCCGATCCAGCGCCCGATGCAGTTTCGAATCGCGCAACAGCGCCGACGATTCGAGCAGGAAATACCATTCGAACTGGTGCCCCGGCTCGTACCAGTTATCCACAGCGCCCAGCGGCTTCTCCATCAACACGCCATATTGCGGATCGACGAATTGCTTGTGCATGGCTGTGCATAACTCAAGCAGGGCCTTCTGCGTTTGCGGGTCTTCACGCACGGCGAGGGTCGCCAGAAAAGCTTCGGCCAAGTGCATCAGCGGATTTTGCAGTGGCCCGGTTTGCAGGGTGAGCCAGTCACGCTCCAGGCAGGCTTCGTATAAACCGTCGCCGGTGGCGAATCGGCGGCCGATGATTTCCAGCGCGGCGTTCAATGTCGACTCGGCCAGCGAATCCCGGGACTTGTCCCAGTAATGCGCGCAGGCGAACAGGATGAAGGCGTGGGTGTAGAGATCCTTGCGCTGGTCCAGCGGCTTGCCTTGCGCATCGATGCTGTAGAACCAGCCGCCGTGCTCGGCATCATGGAAATGGCGTTGCAGCGAACGGAACAACGCGGCGGCGCGGACTTCGGCGTTATCCACAATCCCGATCAGGCTGGAGAACAGATACAGCTGCCGTGCGCAGGCCATCGCCCGATAGCGCTGCACTGGCAGCGGTTGATGCGCGGCGTCCAGCGCCTCGTACGGCAACGCCATGTCGGCATTCCAGCCCGGGCCTTGCCACAGCGGCACGATCACGTCGAGGAAGTGCTGCTGCACTTGGCCAAACAGGGCGGTCAATTCGGGCAGGGCGGTGGAGCGGGAAGCGTGGGGCATGGGCGGGCGTCGTCACGGGCTGGGGCGATTGCGCGACATGGTAGCAGAGAGCACTGCTTGAGAGAGGCGGTGTCTGTCAGGCCGTCTTCGCGAGCAGGCTCGCTCCCACAGTGGATTTGCAGCGTACACAAAACCTGTGGGAGCGAGCCTGCTCGCGAAGAGGCCAGTTCAGGCAATAAAAAATCAGCCTGCGAGCAACCACACCCCAGTCGCCGCCGAAGCCGCACCCGCCAACCGCACCAGCGGCGCCGCTGCCTGCGGAAGAACTCGCACCACGCCATAACCGAGCGCATGCAAAACCGCTGTCGCCGCGACAAACCCGGCCGCATACGCCCACGGGCTGCTCATTTCCGGCAGCTCCAGCCCATGCGCCACGCCATGGAACAGCGCAAACAGCGCCGTCGCTGCCACCGCCATCACCAGCGGCGGACGCACGGCCAGTGCCACGGCCAGGCCCAGCGCCAATACCGAAGCAGCAATCCCGCTTTCCAGCGCCGGCAACTCCAGCCCTTCAAAACCGAGCAGGCCGCCCAGCAGCATGGTGCCGACAAACGTGCACGGCAGCGCCCAGCGCGCCGCGCCTTGTTGCTGCGCGGCCCACAAACCGACGGCGAGCATTGCCAGCAAGTGATCGAGACCGCCGATCGGGTGGCTGATGCCCGCGACGAGGCCGCTGTCGCCATGCCCCGGGTGAGCGAAGGCCAGTGCCGGTGTCAGCAGCAACGCCAGAGCGCCAAGAATGCGTTTGAGTGTCATGGATAAGCTTCCTTGTTGATAAGTGGATCAGGCGGCGGTCAGCAGGCCCTGGCGTTCGATGAAGGCGATGATTTCTTCAAGGCCCTGACCGGTTTTCTGGTTGCTGAAAACGAACGGCTTGCCGTTGCGCATGCGTTTGGTGTCGCTGTCCATCATTTCCAGCGAGGCGCCCACCAGTGGCGCGAGGTCGATCTTGTTGATCACCAGCAGGTCGGACTTGCAGATCCCCGGGCCGCCCTTGCGCGGCAGCTTGTCGCCGGCGGAGACGTCGATCACGTAGATGGTCAGGTCCGACAGCTCCGGGCTGAAGGTCGCCGAGAGGTTGTCGCCGCCGGACTCCACCAGAATCAGATCCAGCCCGGGAAAGCGCCGGTTCAGTTGGTCGACTGCTTCAAGGTTGATCGAGGCGTCTTCGCGGATTGCCGTGTGCGGGCAGCCGCCGGTTTCCACGCCGATGATCCGCTCCGGCGCGAGGGCTTCGTTGCGCACCAGGAAATCGGCGTCTTCGCGGGTGTAGATATCGTTGGTGACCACGGCGAGGTTGTAGCGCTCGCGCAGGGCCAGGCACAGGGCCAGGGTCAGTGCGGTTTTGCCGGAACCGACCGGGCCGCCGATGCCGACGCGCAGAGGTTGTGTATCCATTTCATTCTCCAAAATAAACAGCCCTAAGAGCGGAAGAGACGGCTGTACTGGCGCTCGTGGGCCATGCACGCCAGAGACAGGCCAAACGCGGCGCTGCCGATGTGTTCGGGGTTGAGGTGGGTCGCGTCGTGCTGCGCCTGTTGCAGCAGCGGCAGCAGTTCGCTGGTCAGGCGCTGGGCGGCTTGCTGGCCCAGCGGCAGGGTTTTCATCAACACGGCGAGCTGGTTTTCCAGCCAGCTCCACAGCCACGCGGCAAGAGCGTCCTGCGGGGTGATGCCCCAGGCGCGTGCCGCCAGTGCCCAGCACAGGGCGAGATGCGGTTCTGTGGTCTGTTCAAGAAAGTCGCGGGCGGGCGCATCGAGTTCTGGCAAACCGTTCAACAACTGCTGCAGGGAGTAGCCCATCTGCCGGCTCTCCAGATGCAACTCGCGGGTTTCGCGACTGGCGCGGTGGCTCTCGCAGAGTTGTCGTAATTCGGCCCAGTTTTCATCTGCTGCGGCCTGGCAATGCGCCAACAGCAGCGGCGCTTCGAAGCGCGCGAGGTTGAGCAGCAGTTGATCGCTGATCCAGCGGCGGGCGCCGTCCGGGTTGTGGACCCGGCCATTATCCACCGCCATTTCCAGACCCTGGGAATAGCTGTAGCCGCCAATCGGCAATTGCGGACTGGCCAGACGCAGCAGCGCCCAGGCCGGATTCACAGGCGCACGCCGAACTGGTGGAGTTTCGGCGCGTAGTTGAAGTCTTCGTCGCCGTGGCGGGAATGATGATGGCCGCCGCCGTAAGCGCCGTGTTCCGGCTGGAACGGCGCTTCGATAGCCTCGACCTGCGCGCCGAGCTGTTCGAGCATCGCCTTGAGCACGTAATCGTCGAGCAGGCGCAGCCAGCCACCGCCGACTTGCAGGGCGACATGGCGGTTGCCGAGGTGATAGGCCGCGCGGGTCAGTTCGAACGCATTGGCGCAAGTGACATGGAGCAGTTGTTCAGGGCGGGCGCAGACGCGCACGACACGGCCGTCTTCAGCCTGCAGGCATTCGCCGTCATACAGCGGTGGCTGGCCGCGCTCCAAAAACAACCCGACGTCTTCGCCTTCGGCACTGAAACAGCGCAAACGGCTTTTGCTGCGCGCTTCGAAGGTCAGGTGCAGCTCGGCGGCCCAGACGGGTTGAGGGTCGATTCTGCGATGAATCACCAGCATCGGAAAGCTTCCAGCAATGAACGTTGAATGGGCTAGAGCAAGCGCCGCGCCAATCGGGTGATCTGTAGGAAATAGCTGTCGGCGCTTGCCTGATCTTTCAACAGGCGCGGCGATTCTGGAAGGTTTTGGTGCATGAAGGATTTGTCATGCACCAATTCGATGCCGTGACGGATGTTCAATGTGGGAGCGAGCCTGCTTGCGAATGCGCCGTGTCAGACAGATGTATTCAGCTGACCCAGCGCTTTCGCGAGCAGGCTCGCTCCCACAGAGGCTTTGCGCTGTGTCAGATAGAGAAGGGGATTACTCGGTACTGCCCAGCCCTTGCCAGTGCTTGAGGCCGATAAAGATGAAGCGCAGTTGCTGGGTGATCTTCGCCTGCGGCGTCAGATGCTCCGGCAAGGCCTCGGCGGGCGGGTCGATGATGTCGGGGAGGGTGGCGAACACCGATTTGACGATCAGGTCGGCGATCACGCTCAGACCGGCGATGTCCAAATGTTGCAGCTTGGGCATCAGCGCCAGGTCCGCCGCGAGGTCGGCGCTGATGTTCTCCCGCAGGCGTCCGATCGCCTGCCGCACCGGCAGCGAGCCGCCATATTGTTCGCGGGCGAGAAACAGGAATTGCGAGCGGTTGGCGTTGACCACATCAAGGAAGATGCGCACCGAAGCGTCGATGATGCCGCCCATGACGAATTCGTTGTGCCGCACCAGGCGGATGGTTTCGCGGAAGGTCTGGCCGACTTCGCTGACCAGTACCAGACCCAACTCGTCCATATCGGCAAAGTGCCGGTAGAAACCGGTGGGCACGATGCCGGCGGTCTTGCTCACTTCGCGCAGGCTCAGGCTGCCGAATCCTCGGCCGCTTTCCATCAGGTGGCGGGCAGCGTCCATCAGGGCGTTGCGGGTCTGTTGTTTCTGTTCGGCGCGGGGCAGCATCGCAGGGTGTGTTCTTCGGCAGGACAAGCGCCGCACTCTAGCAAATCGGCTTTGTCGGCGTCGAACGGGGAGTCATGCAGCGAGGGATTCACAGAAGCTGAAAAGTCAAAAGCCCAATCCGCTGATTGGGCTTTTTCGCTGGGCCGTCATAGGCTCAGCTCACGGCGCTGTTGCGTTCGATTACACGATCACCACCACCTTCGGCGAGGGCTTGACCTTGGGGAGTCTTGTCGTAGCCGTCTTCCACCAGACCTTTTTCTTCGAGACGATTGCGGCCGTTTTCAGCCAGGGTCTGGCCCTGTGGGGTTTTGTCATAGCCGTCTTCAGCCAGAGTCTGACCTTGAGGGGTCTTGTCATAGCCGTCTTCAGCCAGAGTCTGGCCTTGTGGGGTTTTGTCGTAGCCGTCTTCAGCGAGCGTCTGGCTGAACACCGAGTGGCTGTCTTTGACTTGCGGAGTGGCCTGATCGGCAGCGGGCAGGGCAAAAGCAGTGCTGGCTAGCATCGACAGGGTAAGGCTGAGCAGTAATTGGCGTTTCATGATAGTGGCTCCTTGGGAGGGCGATAAAGTGGGTACGAGGGCAATGCTACTCTCGATATGTCGATATAAAAGTTCATAAACGCAATGGTAATAATCAACAGAATTGATTGTTCGGCGCGAAGGCTCTAGATCGGGCCTTTGCGGGCGACGGTTTTGCACCGTCGTGGGTATTTTCGACTCACTCGTGCCTCGCAAAAGTGCGGGTCGCGGTAACACTGCTCGACCGATCGGTCAGTTTTGCTGCGCTTTTTATGGCTTAAACTGCCTTTCGATTAAACCTGCGGGCCTTTCGCCAGTCACAGACTGCATAGGGGCCGCTTAGGTCTGCCGTTTCAGCTGTGCGTCGGGTAATCGGCGTGCGGTCGTGATCAGGAGCTTTGTGCATGACGCGCACTGGAAAAATCTTCAGCTGGATCTTCGCCATCCTCGTGCTGCTGCTGGCAGCCTTGATTCTGATCATCGTGTTCTTCGACTGGAACCGGATCAAACCGACCATCAATGCCAAAGTCTCGGAAGAACTGCACCGGGCGTTTGCCATCAATGGCAACCTCGCGGTGATCTGGCAGCGCGAGCCGGAAGAGGGCGGCTGGCGCTCTTGGGTGCCTTGGCCGCACGTGGTCGCCGAGGATCTGAGCCTGGGTAATCCTGACTGGTCGAAGCAGCCGCAGATGGTCACTCTGAAACGTGTCGAGCTGCGCATTTCGCCGCTGGCCCTGCTGGCCCAGCGCGTGGTGATTCCGCGCATCGACCTGACCGAGCCGAATGCCGAGCTGCAACGTCTGGCCGATGGCCGCGCCAACTGGACGTTCAAATTCGATCCCAAGGACCCGAACGCCGAGCCTTCGAGCTGGGTGGTCGATATCGGCGCGATCGGTTTCGACAAGGGCCACGTGACCCTCGACGATCAGACCTTGAAGACCAATCTCGATGTGTTGATCGACCCGCTCGGCAAGCCGATTCCATTCAGCGAGATCGTCGGCGACAAAGCGGCGAAAACTGCTCAGGACAAGGGCGGCGCACCGCAGGATTACGCCTTTGCGCTCAAGGTCAAAGGCCAGTACCACGGGCAGAACCTCACCGGGCAGGGCAAGATCGGCGGGTTGCTGGCGTTGCAGGACGCGAGCAAGCCGTTCCCGTTGCAGGCCCAGGCGAAGATCGGCGATACCCGTATCGAACTGGCCGGCACCCTGACTGACCCGCTGAATCTTGGCGCTCTTGATCTGCGCCTCAAGCTCGCTGGAGACAGCCTCGGCAATCTCTACCCGCTGACCGGCGTGACCCTACCGGACACGCCACCGTATTCCACCGACGGTCACCTTATCGCCAAGCTGCATGACGAGGCCGGGGCGAGATTCACTTACGAGAAATTCAACGGCAAGATCGGCGACAGCGACATCCACGGCGACCTCACCTACGTCGCCAGCCAGCCACGGCCGAAACTCAGCGGTGCGCTGCTCTCCAATCAACTGCTGTTTGCCGACCTCGCGCCACTGATCGGCGCCGACTCCAACACCGAGCAAAAGGCCCGTGGCGGCGCGAGCAAGCAACCGGCGGACAAAGTCCTGCCGGTCGAAGAATTCAAAACCGATCGCTGGCGGGCCATGGACGCCGATGTCGAGTTCACCGGCAAACGCATCGTCCACAGCGAGAAGCTGCCGTTCAAAGACCTCTATACCCATCTGAAACTCAACGACGGCGAGCTCAGCCTAGAACCGCTGCGCTTTGGCGTCGCCGGCGGCACGCTGGATGCGCTGATTCGCCTCAATGGCCGCACCGAGCCGCTGGAAGGCCGGGCGCGTTTGACCGCACGCAAATTCAAACTCAAAGAGTTGTTCCCGACCTTCGAGCCGATGAAGACCAGTTTCGGTGAGCTCAATGGCGATGCCGACATCAGTGGCCGGGGCAACTCCGTGGCCAAGCTGCTCGGTGGTGCCAACGGCAATCTGAAGATGCTGATCAACGACGGTGCAATCAGCCGTGAGTTGATGGAGCTGGCCGGGCTCAACGTCGGTAACTACGTGGTCGGCAAGATCTTTGGCGACAAGGAAGTGAAGATCAATTGCGCGGCGGCGGACTTCGACATCAAGACCGGCCTGGCCACGACACGGCTGTTTGTCTTCGATACCGAGAACGCAATCATCTACATCGATGGCACGGCGAACATGGCCACCGAACAACTCGATCTGACCGTGACCCCGGAATCCAAGGGCTGGCGTCTGATCTCGCTGCGCTCGCCGCTGTATGTGCGCGGCAAGTTCATCAAACCGGATGCCGGCGTCAAAGCCGTACCGTTGATGCTGCGCGGGGCGGGGATGGTTGCGCTGGGCGTGATCGCCGCACCGGCGGCGGGGTTGCTGGCACTGGTGGCGCCGAGCGGTGGCGAGCCGAATCAATGTGCACCGTTGCTGGAGCAGATGAAGCAGGGCAAGGCGCCGGTGACCGTTAAACCCAGTAAGTAATGCGGCGTCTCTGAAGGCGCCTTCGCGAGCAGGCTCGCTCCCACATTCGAACGCATTCCTTCAATTGAAATGCGATCCGGTGGGAGCGAGCCTGCTCGCGAATGCGGCCTGACTGTGATTACAGGTCGTTGAGGATATCCGCCATGTCGTCGGCGTGTTCTTCTTCCTGGGCGAGGATGTCTTCGAAGATGCGGCGGGTGGTCGGGTCTTTGTCACCGATGTACTGGATGATTTCGCGATAGCTGTCGATAGCAATGCGCTCGGCCACCAGATCTTCGTAAACCATTTCCTTGAGCGTGTTGCCAGCCACATATTGCGCGTGGGACATCTTGCTCAGCAGGTCAGGGTTGAACTCAGGCTCACCGCCCAGTTGCACGATCCGCTCGGCGAGGCGATCGGCGTGCTCGGCTTCCTGGTTGGCGTGTTCGAGGAATTCGTCGGCGGCGACATTGGCTTTCAAGCCGTTGGCCATGAAGTAGTGGCGCTTGTAGCGCAAGGTGCACACCAGCTCGGTGGCCAGCGACTCATTGAGCAAACGCAGTATTTCTTCACGGTTGGCGTTGTAGCCCTCGGTGACCGCGCCGTTTTCCACGTGTTGCCGCGCGCGCTCGCGCAGGGTTTGAACATCAGACAAATGCACGTCACTCATTTCATTCTCCTGGAGGCTAATCCGATAGGCGCCACGTTCTGAAGACGCGGTCGCTACCCAGGTTGTGAGTCTTGAGCGAAGCGAAAAGTTTTATGCGATTTATGCCGGACGCGCTGCAGGAACTGCTGAAGACTGCTATGTCGGGAGGGCCTGACGCTGGTCAGTCCGGTTTCGGTGGAGCGGATCGTGGCGGGCTGAAGTAGGCTCATCGTTCAGTTGTCATCGTCACGTTGGATGCTTGGCGGGCGTCTTGCAAGTCTGGCATCCACTCACCGCGCACAAGGATGTAACCCATGTCGACACGTTATCCATTGGTGCTGGTGCCGGGCATGCTCGGCTTTATCCGGCTGGTGCTTTACCCGTATTGGTTCGGCATCATCAAGGCCTTGCGCCGTGGTGGTGCGACGGTGGTCGCGGTGCAGGTCTCGCCGCTCAACTCTACTGAAGTGCGCGGCGAGCAGTTGCTGGCGCGGATCGAGGAAATCCTGCGCGAGAGCGGGGCGCAAAAGGTCAATCTGTTCGGCCACAGCCAAGGCGCGTTGACCGCACGGTATGCGGCGGCGAAGCGTCCGGATCTGGTCGCCTCGGTAACATCGGTCGCCGGGCCGAATCATGGTTCCGAGCTGGCTGATTATCTGGAAAAGCACTACCCCGGTAGCAGTGCCAAGGGCCGCTTGCTCGAAGCGTTGCTGCGCTTGATCGGCTGGGTCATGGCATTGCTCGACACGGGTTACCACGGGCCGAAACTGCCGGTGGATATCCACGCTTCTCACCAATCGCTGACGACGGCGGGCGTTGCATTATTCAATCAGCGTTATCCACAAGGGCTGCCGGAAGTCTGGGGCGGCCAGGGGCGGGAAGAGGTCAACGGTGTTCGTTATTACTCCTGGTCAGGGACGCTGCAACCGGGCAAGACTGATCGTGGCGGCAATCTTTTTGACGGCACCAACCGCAGTTGTCGCTTGTTTGCCAAGACCTTCGTCCGTGAGCCGGGGCAGTGCGATGGCATGGTCGGCCGTTACAGCTCGCATCTGGGCACGGTGATCGGTGATGACTATCCGCTGGATCATTTCGACATCGTCAATCAGTCGCTGGGACTGGTGGGCAAAGGCGCGGATCCGGTAAGGCTGTTTGTCGAGCATGCGGCGCGGCTGGAGGCTGCAGGGTTATAGCCAAACAGACCGCGTCATCGTTCTTCGCGAGCAGGCTCGCTCCCACAGGTGTCTGCATTTCAATGTGGGAGCGAGCCTGCTCGCGAAGGGGCCTTATCAGGCAACGCTGATCCTGCGGCCCAACACGGTGGTCCAGCGCTCCGACAAAACCACCCCACCCAAGGTCAGCAAACCGCCCACCAGGTGATACATCGCCAACTGTTCCTTCAGCACCAGCGCTGCGATCAACGCGGTAATCAGCGGCAGCAGATTGAAGAACAACGTCGTCCGGCTCGGTCCCAGCCGCTGCACCGCTTGCATCCACGCCAGCGGCGCGACCATCGAAGCCAGCAGGCATGCATAGAGCACCAGCGGCACGTTCTGCAGATTCAAACCGGTCTTCGGCGAAACAGCGAACAACGGAAACAACACCACAATCGCCACCAGCACCTGCAAGTACAGCAGCACCAGCGGCGGCAGGCGCAGTTGCCACTTTTTCAGCAGCGTGCTGTAAACCGCGTAGGCCAGCGTGGCGATCAGCATCATCGCATCGCCCAGATTGACCCCGTGTTGCAGCAGCGCTCCGAGGCTGCCGGATGACACCACCACCAGCACGCCAGCGAACGACAGCACCGCACCGACCAGCGCACCAGCGGTCAGGCGCTGGCCGAGGCTGATGATCGCCATGGCCAGCGACATCAATGGCATCAGCGACAGGATGATGCCCATGTTGGTCGCGGTGGTCAGTGTTGCGGCGAAATAGGCGAGGCTCTGATACACCGCCATGCCGAGCACGCCGAGGACGAAAATCCGCCCCAGGTTCGGCCGAATCTGCGGCCAGTGGGCGATGACTTTCTTCAGCATGAATGGCGTGAACAGCACGCCGGCCAGCAGCCAGCGATAGAAACCGATCTCGGCGGGGAAGATTGCCCCGACCGCCAGTTTGTTGATCACGGTGTTGCCGGCCCAGATGAAAATCGCCAGCAGGGGAAACGCGTATTGCATGGGACAAAACCAGAACGTTGATGAAACGCGATTATCGCCTGTCTGGATGCAGGCCTATACTGCGATCCAGACAACCTGCCTTTGCATCCGGACAGCATGAACAGCAAACACATCGATCTGCTCGATTTCAGCGAACTGCCGTCAGCGGTGTATTTCCGCTACGCCGATTTCAATGCCCACGAATATGCCGCGCCACACCGGCATCCTTGGGGCACGCTGGAATACGCGGCCCATGGCGTGCTGCACATGGATGTCGACGGCAGCCGCTTCATGTCGCCGCCGCAGTACGCGGTGTGGGTGCCGCCCGAGGTCGAGCACAGTTTCTACAGCCATCAACCGGTCAACTACCGCGCGGTGTGTCTTGATCCCGACGTCTGCGCGCGATTGCCGGCGCGGGCCTGCACGCTGGCAATCAGCGACATTCTCAAGGCCATCCTCAAAGACTTCGCCGCCCGCGATGTGAAGATCCCCGAGCATGAAGCCGATCAGCGTCTGGCCCAGGTACTGGTTGATCAACTGCAACAGGCACCGGTGCAGGAATGTTATCTGCCGTACGCGAGCAGCCCGGGCTTGCTGACGATTCTCGACGCCTTGCAGGCCGCGCCGGGCGACAACCAACCGTTGGCGCATTGGGCCGCGCAAGTGCATGTCAGCGAGCGCACTCTGGCGCGGCAGTTCGTTCGTGAGCTGGGCATGAGTTTTGGCGAGTGGCGTCAGCGCTTGCGTTATCTGGCGGCGATCGAGGCGCTTGAGACCTCGCGTTCGGTGCAGGAAATCGCTTTCGACCTCGGCTACAGCAGCGGCTCGGCATTCATCGCCATGTTCGCCCGTCAGGCGGGTTGTACGCCGGAGCAGTATCGGCGCAGCCACCTCGAGGGCAGGAAGGTGTAACAAGCTTTGACTACACTGCGACAGAGGCCGCATCCATCGGTGCGGCAACAAGGAGAAAACTCCATGAAGATGTTGCGTGTGCCGTTGTTGATGATCGGGCTGCTTGTGTGTTCCCAGGGTTTCGCCGCCACGGCGCAACAGAACAAGATGACCACCTGCAATGCCGATGCGACCGCCAAGAGTTTGAAGGGCGATGAGCGCAAGGCGTTCATGAGCACCTGCCTGAAAGCGGCACCAGCGGCCAACGATGGCAAGGAGCTGACCCCGCAGCAGCAGAAGATGACCACCTGCAATGCCGATGCGAAAACCAAGGCGCTGACCGGCGATGCGCGCAAGGCGTTCATGAGTGAGTGTCTGAAGAAAAAATAAGCGGGCGCCATGGGTGTCCGATTGACTCGGTCGGCTTGAGATTTTCCCTCACCCTAACCCTCTCCCGGAGGGAGAGGGGACCGACCGCATTGATGCCGACAGGAACTGGGGTCTGAAATACCGGGTCGATTGCGGATTCGGCACTGCACGTTCAGGTCGGAAAATTTTTCGAGCAACCCCCAATCGGTCCCCTCTCCCTCTGGGAGAGGGCTAGGGTGAGGGGGAAATTCGCAAGCCTTGCACGAAAATCCGAAACCCCGCATATCCCTAGTGCTAACCCAGGATCGCTGGCAGACTGCCCATCCTTTCACGCCGTTCGTTTTGAGGCTGTATGCCAACGTTTTCTCAGCGTCATGTTGTGTTCTGGGTCAGTTGCATCATCATTTTTGGCGGTTTGCTGCTGGTGCTGCCGCTGCGCCTGTTGCCCAGCCTGCTGGCCGGGTTGCTGGTGTTCGAGCTGGTCAACATGCTCACCCCGCAACTGCAACGGCTGATCGAAGGGCGGCGTGCCCGCTGGTTAGCGGTGGCGCTGCTCGGCACGCTGGTAGTAAGTGCGCTGGCGCTGATTTTCGCCGGGGCTATCAGTTTCCTCCTGCATGAAGCGGAAAACCCCGGCGCTTCACTCGACAAATTCATGGGCGTAGTCGATCGCGCGCGCGGGCAGTTGCCGCCGTTCATCGATGCCTACCTGCCGGCGAGTGCAGCGGAATTTCGCGTGGCGATCGGCGAGTGGGCGAGCAAGCATCTGGCCGACCTGCAACTGGTCGGCAAGGACGCCGCGCACATGTTCGTCACCCTGCTGATCGGCATGGTGCTCGGCGCGATCATCGCCCTGCAGCGCATCCCCGACGTGACCAAGCGCAAGCCGCTGGCCGCCGCTTTGTTCGACCGTTTGCATCTGCTGGTGCAGGCGTTTCGCAATATCGTCTTCGCGCAGATCAAGATTTCCCTGCTCAACACCGTGTTCACCGGGATCTTCCTCGCGGTGATCCTGCCGATGTTCGGCATCAAGCTGCCGCTGACCAAAACCCTGATCGTGCTGACCTTCCTGCTCGGCCTGCTGCCGGTGATCGGCAACCTGATGTCGAACACGCTGATCACCATCGTCGGTCTGTCGCTGTCGATCTGGGTGGCGATCGCCGCGCTGGGCTATCTGATCGTTATCCACAAGCTCGAATACTTCCTCAACGCGCGCATCGTCGGCGGGCAGATCAGTGCCAAGTCGTGGGAGTTGCTCCTGGCGATGCTGGTGTTCGAAGCCGCGTTCGGTTTGCCGGGAGTGGTGGCGGGGCCGATTTATTACGCGTATCTGAAGAGTGAGCTGAAGCTGGGCGGGATGGTCTAAGGCCAAGCAACTGAATTGAATGCATCTGTGGCGAGGGGATTTATCCCCGATGGCCTGCGCAGCAGGCCCCTGCTTTCATAAATCGGGGGCCGCTTCGCGACCCAACGGGGATAAATCCCCTCGCCACAAAGGCTCTTCGCCACAGATTGTGATCAGGCCATCGAACCGTAACGCTTCATCGCTTCAATCGCCAAACCGCTACCAATGCTGCCAAAGATGTTGCCTTCGACATGCCGCGCGTTCGGCAACATCGCCGAGACGCTGTTACGCAGGGCCGGGATGCCGCTCGAACCACCAGTGAAGAACACCGTGTCGACCTGATCGACCGCCACGCCGGCATCATTGAGCAATTGCGTAACGCTGCCGCGCACGCGCTCGAGCAAGGCTTCGATCGCCGATTCGAACAGCGCGCGGCTCAGCTCGACGCTCAGCCCGGCTTCGATGCGGTCCAGCGGCACGTGGCGGCTGTCGGCGTGGGTCAGCTGGATCTTGGTTTCTTCCACTTCCATCGCCAGCCAGTGCCCGGCGCGCTGTTCGATCAGCTTGAACAGGCGATCGATGCCGCCGGTGTCTTCGATGTCGTAACGCATGCTGCCCAGTGCCAGCGTGGATTTCTGCGAGTACACCGAGTTGATCGTGTGCCAGGTCGCCAGGTTCATGTGGTGGCTGGTTGGCATGTACGCGCCGCTCTTCATGCGGCTGCCGTAGCCGAAAAGCGGCATCAGGCCTTGCAGGCTGAGCTGTTTGTCGAAGTCGGTACCACCGATGTGCACACCACCGGTGGCGAGGATGTCATCGTGACGGTTGTCGAGACCACGACGCTCGGGCGACAGGCGCACCAGCGAGAAGTCGGAGGTACCACCGCCGATGTCGACGATCAGTACCAGCTCTTCTTTCTCGATGGTCGACTCGTAGTCGAACGCTGCCGCGATCGGCTCGTACTGGAACGACACGTCCTTGAAGCCGATTTTGCGCGCCACTTCGACCAGGGTGTCTTCGGCCTCCTGGTCGGCGAGCGGATCGTCGTCGACGAAGAACACCGGGCGACCCAGCACCACTTGCTCGAATTCCCGACCAGCGGCGGTTTCGGCGCGGCTCTTGAGCTGGCCGATGAACAGCCCGAGCAGGTCCTTGAACGGCATCGCCGTGCCGAGGACGCTGGTGTCGTGCTTGATCAGCTTGGAGCCGAGCAGGCTTTTCAACGAGCGCATCAGCCGGCCTTCGTAGCCTTCCAGATACTCGTGCAGGGCTAGGCGACCGTAGACCGGGCGACGTTCCTCGATGTTGAAGAAGACCACCGACGGCAGGGTGATCTTGTCGTCTTCCAGCGCGATCATGGTGTCCATGCCGGGGCGCAGCCAGCCGACGGTGGAGTTGGACGTGCCGAAGTCGATGCCGCAGGCACGGGCTGGAGAGGCGTCTTTCATGTCTTTCGGTTTCCGGTCAAAAAAACGGCCGCGCAGTGTATGTCAGTGCGCGGCAGATTCGAAGGCCGGTCATCCGCTATTTCGCCACCTGACAGTTGAAAACCACCGCATCGCCCCAAACTTGCTGGCATGGGCCGGCAGACACACCGGCGGTCGCAAGAACCGCCGTCCACTGCCGATAAACTTCTGCGGCGCCACCCGGTCACAAACTTGAGATCGGTCAACCCGGCACGTGCCAATCGGCGCATGCTGGTCTCGGCGCGAAATCGATAACGGATGGTGATCCTTCCATGGACTTCAAAGACTATTACAAGATACTCGGCGTGGAGCCGACAGCCGACGACAAGGCCATTAAGGCGGCCTATCGCAAGCTGGCGCGCAAATACCACCCCGATGTCAGCAAGGAAAAAGACGCCGAGGCCAAGTTCAAGGATGCCTCGGAAGCCTATGAAGCGCTGAAAAGCGCCGACAAGCGCGCCGAATACGACGAACTGCGCCGTTATGGCCAGCACGGTCAGCCGTTTCAGGGCCCACCGGGCTGGCAGAGCCGTGGCGGCTTCGGTGGCGGGGGTGGCGACACGGGCGACTTCTCGGACTTCTTCAGTTCGATCTTCGGCAATCGCGGCCCCGGTTTCGGTGGCGCCGAGAGCCGCCAATCACGCGGACGCCGAGGGCAAGACGTGGAAATGGAACTGCCGGTCTTCCTCGAAGAAACCCTGTCGAACGAATCGAAGAAAGTCACCTTTCAGGTGCCGCAATACAACGCGCACGGCCAGCATGTCAGCAACACCAGCAAGAGCCTGAACGTGAAGATTCCGGCCGGCGTCACCGACGGCGAGCGGATTCGCCTGAAGGGCCAGGGCGCACCGGGCATCGGTGGCGGGGCGAATGGCGACCTGTACCTGACCATTCGTTTTGCGCCGCACCCGAAATTCGATGTCGAAGGAGAAAACGTGATCATCACCTTGCCCCTGGCTCCGTGGGAATTGGCATTGGGCACTGAAGTGGCCGTGCCGACCCTGACCGGCAAGATCAACCTCAAGGTCCCGGCCGGCAGCCAGAACGGCCAGCGCATGCGCGCCAAGGGCCATGGCCTGCTGAACAAGGCCGGCGAACGCGGTTATCTGTTCGTGCAGCTCAAGGCCGTGATGCCCAAAGCCTCCGACGATGAGGTCAAGGCGCTGTGGCAGGAACTGGCGAAGAAAGCCGCCTTCAATCCGCGAGAGAACTTCTGAACCCGACGACGGAGTAGCCCATCATGAGCAGCCCCCTGATCGTTCAACTGGACCTGGCAGAATTCTGTGAGGCGGCCGACTTGTCGGACGTCTACGTGATCGAAATCGTCGAGCACGGCATCCTCGAACCTCAGGGTGCGCAGCCCCGGGAATGGCGCTTCACCGATTACGAATTGGCCTTGGCCAAACGCGCCGCCAAGCTGCGCCGTGATCTGGAACTGGAGTGGGAAGGCGTGGCGCTGGCGCTGGATCTGCTGGACGAGGTGAAGCAGTTGCGTGCCGAGAACCGCATGTTGCGCCAGCGTTTGGGGCGGTTGGTGGTCGAATGAATTGTTTGAGGCCGTGAGGTCCTAGCAGGCCTCATCACGTGCCGGCCCGCTCCCGCCTGATTAATGTTTGCGGGTGTTTCGTCCGGTATGAACCGGCAGGATGGTCTGATAGTTTTCCGGGCACATGTTGGCAATGGATGCCGACGGTCGTAGCGCCAGCCAGACTGGCCAGCGCTGCGCAATCTTTGCAAGGAAGCCTGTCAATGCCAGTCAGACCCAAGCCGCCCAAGCCGGGCGCAGTCGATATCACCACCCCTGGGCGCACATCCCGGGATTCCGCCACGCACGGTATCGAGTCGCCGCACGTGACCCCCGGTCCGTTCATTCGCAAGACCCCGCCCGATGCCAGTGAGCCCGGCAGCAACACGCAGCAAATGGAAACTGCAGTTGCCCCGCACAGCGTGCACGTCGACCCGACGCCGTCTACATCTGGTCTCGTCCCGAAGCTTAAAACCTCGGCTCTGGAGCGTTACCTGATTGCCTCGACAGCCCCTCTACCGCAAGCGGACGTTGACGGGTTTCGCGTATTCAAAGGACGCCAATACGCGGACCTGCAGGGCGGTGGTACGGTGCTGATCGGCGTCGATGCCGAGACCGGTCTGCATCGGGCCAGATTGTCCAGCGAGCTGCAGCCGTCCGGCCCTGTGCTTGCCTACGATCCGTTGACCAAGCACTGGTACGCGCTTGAAGAGTCCGGCGCGTCGCCGGACGCTGCCGCTGTCCCGGGTAAAAGCCGCAGGGTGGCGCGCCAGAGCGATGAAGACTATGAGTCTGCCGTTGAGGAGCTGCCCGACGATGGCGGTGCAACGCAGGAACATTTTTATCTGGCGTCCGAGTCGATGCCCGTCAAACCCTTCACCGCTGACGAATTGCGTGCGATGCGCAGCGAAACGCGGTTTTCGTTCCTTGCCAATCGGCCCGGGGTCTACGACCGTGCCAATAACGGCAAATACCCTTTCCGGGACATGGCCGGCCGGCCTGTCAGGATAAAGAAGCTCCAGACCCTGGCGCGTTTCGAAGACGGCAGCCGTTATACCTCCGAGCAGATCAAGCCCTACATCAAGTTTGGCGCCTACGAGCATGTCGCGCGGTTGTATGAAGAAAAGCTGCAATGGCGATTGTTCACCGAGGCCGACATGACGGTGCCCGGAGAGCAGGCCCTGGTCGGCCAGTCAATGGTGGTCGCCAACCGGCGCATCACCCGAGGCGAGGTGGTCGGTGTCTATGCTGGCGCGATCATGCCGGGACGTCTTGTGCCGCTGCCCCAGCAGTCATACACCATGAAGGTCGGCGTCCGTTATCAACCAGGGCCTGGATATTTGATCCCCTACGAATTCGCGCTGGTCGGTGACACGATTATTTCCCGGATCAACACGCGCTTTTGGTATGACGCCACGGGCAAACCAGTTCGTCAGGCTACGGAGGGTTACAACGTCGAGTTCGTCCCGTTCGATGTCGAAGCGCAACAGTGGATAGGCAAGGAACTGGTCACCCGAGACTTCATTCTCAACGCCATCTTCGCTACCGAAGACATTCCGGCGGGAACCGAGTTACGCATCGATTACAACTACAGCGATGCGGACATCGCGAAACTGTTCCCGTGATTGCCTGAGCGATCGCGACTGAATACGGACCTGCGCGTCCGTATTCAGCGCACGCCTTCATCAGAACAGAAAATAGCGCTGCGCCATCGGCAGCGTTTCCGCCGGTTCGCACCACAGCAACACGCCATCGGCCTTGACCTGATAGGTCTGTGGATCGACATCGATGTTCGGCAGATAGTCGTTGTGGATCAGGTCGGTTTTCTGCACGTCGCGGCAGCCCTTCACCACAGCGATCTGCTTCTTCAATCCCAAGGCTTCTGGCAATCCGGCCTCCTGCGCCGCCTGGCTGATAAAGGTCAGGCTGGTGGCGTGCAGCGAGCCGCCGTAGCTGGCAAACATCGGGCGGTAATGCACCGGTTGCGGTGTTGGAATCGAAGCGTTGGCGTCGCCCATCAGGCTGGCGGCAATCGCACCGCCCTTGAGGATCAGCGTCGGCTTCACACCAAAGAACGCCGGGCGCCAGAGCACCAGATCGGCCCACTTGCCGACTTCGATCGAGCCGACTTCATGGCTGATGCCATGAGTGATTGCCGGGTTGATCGTGTACTTGGCGATGTAACGCTTGGCGCGGAAGTTGTCGTTGCCTGCGCCGTCCTGTGGCAGCGGGCCGCGCTGTTTTTTCATCTTGTCGGCGGTCTGCCAGGTGCGCGTGATGACTTCACCGACGCGGCCCATGGCCTGACTGTCGGAGCTGATCATCGAGAACGCGCCGAGGTCGTGGAGGATGTCTTCGGCGGCAATGGTTTCGCGGCGGATCCGGCTTTCGGCGAAGGCGACGTCTTCGGCAATGCTCGGGTCGAGGTGATGGCAGACCATCAGCATGTCGAGGTGTTCGTCGATGGTGTTGCGGGTGAACGGCCGGGTCGGGTTGGTCGAGCTTGGCAGCACGTTGGCAAAGCCGCAGGCCTTGATGATGTCTGGCGCGTGGCCGCCACCGGCACCTTCGGTGTGATAGGTGTGGATGGTGCGGCCCTTGAACGCGCCAAGGGTGGTTTCGACGAAGCCGGATTCGTTGAGGGTATCGGTGTGGATCGCCACCTGCACATCGTACTGGTCGGCGACGTTGAGGCAGTTGTCGATGCTCGCCGGAGTGGTGCCCCAGTCCTCGTGCAGCTTGAGACCGATGGCACCGGCCTTGACCTGTTCGATCAACGGCTCCGGCAGGCTGGCGTTGCCCTTGCCGGTCAGGCCGATGTTCATCGGGAAAGCATCGGCGGCCTGGAGCATGCGCGCCAGATGCCACGGGCCGGAGGTGCAGGTGGTGGCGTTGGTGCCGGTGGCAGGCCCGGTGCCGCCGCCGATCATGGTGGTGACGCCGCTCATCAGCGCTTCTTCGATCTGCTGCGGGCAGATGAAGTGGATATGCGTGTCGATGCCGCCAGCGGTGAGGATCATGCCTTCGCCGGCAATCACCTCGGTGCCGGCGCCGATGGCGATGGTCACATTGGGCTGCACGTCAGGGTTGCCGGCCTTGCCGATCGCGGCGATGCGCCCGTTCTTGAGGCCGACGTCGGCCTTGACGATGCCCCAGTGGTCGATGATCAGCGCGTTGGTGATCAGCGTGTCGACCACTTCGGCGGCGAGCAATTGGCTCTGGCCCTGGCCGTCGCGGATGACTTTGCCGCCACCGAATTTCACTTCTTCGCCGTAGGTGGTGAAGTCCTTTTCGACTTCGATCCACAGCTCGGTGTCGGCCAGGCGCACCTTGTCGCCGACGGTGGGGCCGAACATGTCGGCGTAGGCTTGTCTGGAGATTTTCATGGGCATGCCTTGAGATTCAATTGGGTCTGAAATCGCTCGCATTACTCGCTTTCGCGAGCAGGCTCGCTCCCACATTTGATCGCGTTCTCATGTGGGAGCGAGCCTGCTCGCGAAGGGGCCAGAGCGGGCACCGTGTTGTTTAGAGATCACCCATGATGCGGCCGGCAAAGCCGAACACCCGGCGATGCCCGGCGTAATCGACCAGCTCGACTTCACGGCTTTGCCCTGGCTCGAAGCGCACCGCCGTGCCCGCCGGAATATTCAGGCGCATGCCGCGACTGGCGGCGCGATCGAAGGTCAGCGCGTCGTTGGTTTCAAAAAAGTGGAAATGCGAGCCGACCTGAATCGGCCGGTCGCCGCTGTTGGCGACTTTCAGGCTGAGGGTGCGACGGCCGACGTTGAGTTCGATGTCGCCGGGCTGGATCTGGTATTGGCCAGGAATCATCGCTGGGCTCCTTGCAGGACTTTGTAATAGAGCGCGGTCGGGCGATAGGTGCCGTTGGGGTCGCAGGCGTAATCAGGGATTTCGCCGGCGCGCACGTAGCCCAGCGCCTTGTAGAAATCTTCCGCCGGCGAGCCGGCCTCGGTGTCGAGATAGAGCATGCCGCGCTTGTGCTTGGGCGCTTCGAGTTCCAGCGCCTGCATCAGTTGCTGACCGAGGCCACGCCGCCGGGCGTCTTCGCGTACCAGCAGCTTCTGCACTTCGGCGCGGTTCAGACCGTTGGCCTTTTGGCACAGACACAATTGCACACTGGCCAGCACCTGCTCGTCCTTGACCACCACCCACAGCAGCGTGCTGCCCTTGTTGATGTTGTCCTGCACCTCATCGAAATATGCGCGCGCCTGCACCTCATCGAGGTCGGCCATAAAACCGACGCTGGCGCCGTAACCGACGGCGTCGAGCAGCAGATCGATCAGGCCCTGGCGATAGTGGGCAAAGCTTTCAGCGTTGACGCGGCGCAACTGGGCGGCGTTCATCGACATCACTCCTTGTGAGTATCCGGCGGCTGTGCGCCGGGATTGAGGGTCAACTGCATGAAGGTCAGATCGAGCCAGCGGCCGAACTTGGTGCCGACTTGCGGCATCTGCCCGGTGATGCTGAAACCGGCGCGCTCGTGCAGGCGAATCGACGCGGCGTTGCCACTCTCGATGGCAGCGACCATGACGTGTTTACCGCAGGCGCGGGCGCGTTCGATCAACGCGGTCATCAGTTGCGGGCCGAGGCCGTTGCCGCGTTGATCGCTGCGCACGTACACCGAGTGTTCGACGGTGTGGCGGAAACCGTCGAACGGCCGCCAATCGCCGAACGAGGCGTAACCCAGCACCGCGTTGTGGCTGTCGACGATCACCAGAATCGGGTACGCCTGCAACTGACGCGCGTCGAACCATGCCTGGCGATTGCCGAGGTCGACCGCTTGTTCGTTCCAGATCGCCGTGGTGTTGAGCACGGCGTCGTTGTAGATGTCGCGGATCGCCGGCAGGTCGGCCCGGGTTGCATCGCGAATGGCGTAAGTCATGGCGCGGCCTCAGACGATCGGCTGGTGAACGGTGACCAGTTTGGTGCCGTCGGGGAACGTCGCCTCGACCTGGATTTCCGGGATCATTTCCGGGATGCCTTCCATCACTTGTTCGCGGCTGAGCAGGGTGGTGCCGTAGTGCATCAGCTCGGCCACGGTCTGGCCGTCGCGGGCACCCTCCAGCAGCGCGGCGGAGATGTAGGCCATGGCTTCCGGGTAGTTGAGTTTTACGCCACGGGCCAGCCGCCGCTCGGCGACGAGGCCGGCGGTGAAGATCAGCAGCTTGTCTTTTTCGCGTGGGGTCAGGTCCATGGTTCGGGTTCCATCAGGGCAGATTCGGGTGGCTCTCGAGAAGTGTGGGGTGCCAGTTGGAGCAGCCCCTCACCCTAGCCCTCTCCCGAGGGAGAGGGGACTGATCTTGGTTGTTTTCAATGGCCAATTCAGTCAGCAATATTCGTTCAGGCAGATAAATTTATTTCAGACGACTCGGTCAGGCTCCCTCTCCCTCCGGGAGAGGGCGGGGGGTGAGGGTCGGGGTTTCAGGTGCTCCATATTCTTGGCGCGATAGCTTCGCGCCCCAGCAGCGCAGGTCTGAGCAATCGCCACAAATCGATGAGCCAGGCGCGGGCGAGCAACGCCTCACTGGCCAGGCAACGAGCCACCAGCAGTCCCGGCAATTGCGTCAGATCCCCGCGTACCCCATGCCCCAGCGAGCGGCAGCGCTCCAGCAACTCGGCGTCTATCTCACCGGTCACCAGCATCGTTGCGAACACCGGTTGCCCATCCAGGCCGATTGGCGAGTCGAGCAAACCATCGTTGCCGACAATGCGCTGCCGTTCGTGCCAGAGCAACCGACCGTCGCGGCGGATGTCCAGGTGCGCCTGAAAATGCCCGAGGTCAAAACGCTCGCCGCTGGCCGGCCGACCGAGCGCCACCACGTCCCAGTAGAACAGCCGCGCATCGCCTTCAAGCTCGATCGTTGTGGTCAACTCGGCCTGCGCGGCGCTGTAGACGATGGTTTCCTGCGGCAGCCATTCCAGTGTCGCACCGGCAGCGACTTTCAAGTCGAGCTGTTGATACGCCGGCCCACCCGCGCGATACCACTTGGCGGCGCCGGGGCTGGTGATTTGCGCCCAGGCGTTGTGTTCGACGCGGGCGCTGATATCGAGCCGATCACCACCGGCAATTCCGCCCGGCGGATGGACGATGATGTGCTGGCAGACTTGCGGGCCTTCGGCGTACAGATGCTTTTGCACGCGCAGCGGGCCGAGGTGACGGCGCATGACCGGACGCGTGCAATCGCCGAAACGCGCGTACGCCAGTTCCAGCTCGGCGTGCCAGCTCGGGGTAAACAGGGCAGGTGCAACAATCGAATTCATGGTTTGTGATTATCGTTAGGAAGCTACAGATTAGACCGGCGCGTTAGATCGTGACCAGCCCGCGTACACCCTCGGCCTCCATATTTTCACCGCGACCCTGCTGAACGATCTCGCCCCGCGACATCACCAGGTATTGATCGGCCAGTTCTGCAGCAAAGTCGTAGAACTGCTCGACCAGCAGAATCGCCATGTCACCGCGCGCCGCGAGCTGCTTGATCACCGCGCCGATTTCCTTGATCACCGACGGTTGAATGCCTTCGGTGGGCTCATCAAGAATCAGCAGGCGCGGGCGGCTGGCCAATGCCCGGCCGATCGCCAGTTGCTGTTGCTGACCACCGGACAGATCGCCGCCACGGCGCTGCTTCATTTGTAGCAGCACCGGGAACAATTCGTAGATGAAACCTGGAACTTCCTTGGCTTCTGAGCCTGGAAAGCGCGACAGGCCCATCAGCAGATTTTCTTCTACCGTCAGGCGCCCGAAGATCTCACGGCCCTGCGGCACGTAGGCGATACCGGCATGCACACGCTGATGCGGTTTGAACGTGGTGATCGGTTTGCCTTCCCAGTTCACCGCGCCTTCCTTGGCCGGCAGCAGGCCCATCAGACATTTGAGCAGAGTGGTCTTGCCCACGCCGTTGCGGCCGAGCAGGCACGTGACTTCGCCGACTTTCACGTCGAAGCTGAGGCCGCGCAGGATGTGGCTACCGCCGTAGTACTGATGCAGCTTGTCGACTTGCAGCATGTTCGAATTCCTTCTGTTGCACACAGAACCCTGTGGGAGCGAGCCTGCTCGCGAATGCGGTGTGACATTCAGCATGTTCATCGCCTGATGCACCGCTTTCGCGAGCAGGCTCGCTCCCACAGGTTTTGTATTCGCAATGTTCAGCGGCCGAGGTAGACCTCGATCACGCGCTCGTTGTCCTGCACTTGCTCAAGCGAGCCCTCGGCCAGCACGCTGCCCTGGTGCAGCACGGTGACGTGGTCGGCAATCGAGCCGACAAAGCCCATGTCGTGCTCGACCACCATCAACGAATGCTTGCCCGCCAGCGATTTGAACAGCTCGGCAGTGAACTCGGTTTCGGCGTCGGTCATGCCCGCCACCGGTTCGTCGAGCAGGAGCAGTTGTGGGTCCTGCATCAGCAGCATGCCGATCTCGAGGAACTGCTTCTGGCCGTGGGACAGTAGGCCGGCCTGGCGATTGACCGAGGTGGTCAGGCGAATCGTCTCGAGCACTTCGCTGATGCGGTCCTTCTGTTCGCCGCTCAGGCGTGCACGCAAACTCGCCCACATCGACTTGTCGGTCTTCTGCGCCAGCTCAAGGTTTTCGAACACGCTCAAGGCTTCGAACACCGTTGGCTTCTGAAACTTGCGGCCGATGCCGGACTGGGCAATCTGCACTTCGCTCATCTGCGTCAGGTCCAGGGTTTCGCCGAACCAGGCCTTGCCGTGACTGGGCCGGGTCTTGCCGGTGATCACGTCCATCAGCGTGGTCTTGCCCGCGCCGTTGGGGCCGATGATGCAGCGCAGTTCGCCGACGCCGATGTACAGGTTGAGATTGTTCAACGCACGGAAGCCGTCGAAGCTGACGCTGATGTCCTCCAGGGTGAGGATCGTGCCGTGACGCGTATCGAGGCCCGGGCCGACGCGCTGGCCGAGGCCGATCGAGTCGCGGCTGGTGCCTTCGTCCTTGTTCGGTTCCACGGGGAAAAACGCCGGCTCCAGCATGAATTCAGCACTCGCTGTGACTCTCATTGTTCACCTCGTTTCTTCAGCAGACCGATCACGCCCTTGGGCAGGTACAACGTCACGACGATGAACAGCGCGCCGAGGAAGAACAGCCAGTATTCCGGGAAGGCCACGGTGAACCAGCTCTTCATGCCGTTGACCACGCCGGCACCGAGCAGCGGCCCGATCAGCGTGCCGCGCCCGCCAAGGGCGACCCACACCGCCGCTTCGATCGAGTTGGTCGGAGACATTTCGCTGGGGTTGATGATGCCGACCTGCGGCACATAAAGCGCTCCGGCCAGACCGCACAGCACCGCACTCAGCACCCAGACGAACAGCTTGAAACCGCGCGGGTCGTAGCCGCAGAACATCAAACGGTTTTCCGCATCGCGCAACGCCGTCAGCACGCGACCGAACTTGCTTTGCGCCAGGCGCCAGCCGATGAACAGGCTCGCCACCAGCAGCAACACCGTGGCCAGAAACAGCACCGCGCGCGTGCCCGGCTCAGTGATGCCGAAACCGAGGATCGTGCGGAAATTGGTGAAGCCGTTATTGCCTCCGAAACCGGTCTCGTTGCGGAAAAACAGGAGCATGCCGGCGAAGGTCAGGGCCTGGGTCATGATCGAGAAATACACGCCTTTGATCCGCGAGCGGAAGGCGAAGAAGCCGAACACCAGCGCCAGCAACCCCGGCGCCAGCACCACCAGACACATCGCCCAGAGGAAGCTGCTGGTGCCGGTCCAGTACCACGGCAATTCGCTCCACGACAGGAAAGTCATGAACGCTGGCAAGCCATCGCCGGCCGCCTGACGCATCAGGTACATGCCCATCGCGTACCCGCCGAGGGCGAAGAACAGGCCGTGGCCCAGCGAAAGCAGGCCGGCATAGCCCCAGACCAGATCCAGCGCCAGAGCGACGATGGCGTAGCAGAGGATTTTGCCGACCAGGGTCAGCGTGTAGGCCGAGACGTGCAGGGCATTGTCCGGCGACAACAACGAGAGCAGCGGCAGAACGATCAGCAGCGCGAGGATCACCCCGCCGACCGCGAGCGTGACTTTCGGCCCGGCCTTTTGTGTGGCCGTGACTAACAGAGGCTGGTTCATCAGTCGATCACCCGTCCTTTCAGTGCGAAGAGGCCTTGCGGACGTTTCTGAATGAACAGAATGATCAGCGCGAGGATCAGGATCTTGCCGAGCACCGCACCGATCTGCGGTTCGAGAATCTTGTTGGCGATCCCTAAGCCAAATGCGGCGAGCACGCTACCGGCCAGTTGGCCGACGCCGCCGAGCACCACCACCAGGAACGAGTCGATGATGTAGCTCTGGCCAAGGTCGGGACCGACGTTGCCGATCTGGCTCAGCGCCACGCCGCCCAAGCCGGCGATGCCCGAGCCGAGGCCGAAGGCGAGCATGTCCACGCGCCCGGTCGGCACGCCGCAGCAGGCGGCCATGTTGCGGTTCTGAGTGACGGCGCGGACGTTGAGGCCGAGGCGGGTTTTGTTCAGCAACAGCCAGGTCAGCACCACCACGAACAATGCGAAAGCGATGATGACGATGCGGTTGTACGGCAGCACCAGATTGGGCAGCACTTGGATGCCGCCGGACAACCACGCCGGGTTGGCGACTTCAACGTTCTGCGCGCCGAACAACAAACGCACAAGCTGGATCAGCATCAGGCTGATGCCCCAGGTCGCGAGCAGGGTTTCCAGTGGCCGACCGTAAAGGTGGCGGATGACTGTGCGCTCCAGGGCCATGCCGATGGCGGCGGTGACGAAAAACGCTACCGGCAGCGCGATCAGCGGATAAAACTCGATGGCTTGCGGCGCGTAACGCTGGAACATCAACTGCACCACGTAGGTCGAGTAGGCGCCGAGCATCAGCATCTCGCCGTGCGCCATGTTGATCACCCCGAGCAGGCCGAAGGTGATCGCCAGGCCGAGGGCCGCGAGCAGCAGAATCGAGCCCAGCGACATGCCGCTGAAGGCCTGGCCGAGCACTTCGCCGATCAGCAGCTTGCGCTTGACCTGAGCGAGGCTGGTTTCGGCGGCGGTGCGCACGCCGGCATCGCTTTCCATGCCGGGCTCGAGCAGGCCTTCAAGACGCGTGCGTGCCAGCGGGTCGCCGGTTTCACCGAGCAGACGTACCGCCGCGAGGCGCACCGCCGGGTCGCTGTCGACCAGTTGCAGATTGGCCAGCGCCAGGCTCAGGGCGGCGTGGACGCTTGGGTCTTTTTCCCCAGCGAGTTGCCGGTCGAGAAATTTCAGCTGCGCGGGTTTCGCGCTTTTCTGCAATTGCTGCGCGGCGCTCAGACGGATTTTGCTGTCAGCGGCGAGCAATTGATGGCTGGCCATTGCGGTGTCGATCAGACCCCGCAGGCGATTGTTCAGGCGCAGGGTTTTCGCTTGGCCGTCGATCGTCAGTTCGCCTTGTTGCAGGGCGTTGAGCAATTCGATACGCGCCGGATCGGGCTGCGCGGCCCAGGCTTCCAGCAGTTTGGCCTGTTGCATCGGGTTGGCCGCGACGAAGTCTTCGGCGTCGCCGGCGTGGGCCAGGAGTGGCAGCAACAGTGCGATGGCACAGATAAATCGGAAAAGGGCAGTGGGCATAGTCAGTCGCCTTGACGCGGACATTGTGGAAGCGAGCCTTTGTGGCGAGGCGATTGATCCCCGTTCGGCTGCGAAGCAGTCGTGATATCGGTCGACGCGATCGATCTGATACACCGCGACTGATGGCTTTGGGGCTGCTTCGCAACCATCGGGGATAAATCCCCTCACCACAAAGGCTCGCTCCCACAGGGAATTGCATCAGCCTCACGCCAGGCGCGAGACTGACATCCGGTGACTCAGTTGCTCTTCACCGCATAATCCGGCTTCTTGTCGTTGCCCTGAATGAACGGGCTCCACGGTTGTGCGCGGATCGGGCCTTCGGTCTGCCACACGACGTTGAATTGCCCGTCGCTCTGGATTTCGCCGATCATCACGGGCTTGTGCAGGTGGTGATTGGTCTTGTCCATGGTCAACGTGTAACCGGACGGCGCAGCAAAGGTCTGCCCGGCCAGTGCTTCACGAACCTTGTCGACGTCAGTGGATTTGGCTTTCTCGACCGCCTGCGCCCACATGTGGATGCCGACGTAGGTGGCTTCCATCGGGTCGTTGGTCACGGCTTTATCGGCGCCCGGCAGGTTGTGTTTCTTCGCATAGGCTTTCCAGTCCGCGACGAATTTCTTGTTCGCAGGATTTTCCACCGACTCGAAGTAGTTCCACGCCGCGAGGTTGCCCACCAGCGGTTTGGTGTCGATGCCGCGCAGTTCTTCTTCGCCGACCGAGAACGCCACCACCGGTACGTCGGTGGCTTTCAGGCCCTGGTTGGCCAGCTCTTTATAGAACGGCACGTTGGAGTCGCCGTTGACGGTGGAGATGACCGCAGTCTTGCCGCCGGCGGAGAATTTTTTGATGTTGGCAACGATGGTCTGGTAATCGCTGTGACCGAACGGCGTGTAGACCTCTTCGATGTCCTTGTCGGCCACGCCTTTGGAGTGCAGGAACGCGCGCAGGATCTTGTTGGTGGTGCGCGGGTAGACGTAGTCGGTGCCGAGCAGGAAGTAGCGCTTGGCGCTGCCGCCTTCTTCGCTCATCAGGTATTCAACGGCGGGGATCGCTTGCTGGTTCGGCGCGGCGCCGGTGTAGAAGACGTTCGGCGACATCTCTTCGCCTTCGTACTGCACCGGGTAGAACAGCAGGCCGTTGAGCTCTTCGAACACCGGCAATACCGATTTGCGCGATACCGAGGTCCAGCAGCCGAACACCACCGCGACCTTGTCCTGGGTCAGCAACTGCCGGCCTTTTTCGGCGAACAGCGGCCAGTTCGATGCAGGGTCAACGACAACAGGTTCAAGCATCTTGCCGTTCACACCGCCCTTGGCGTTGATCTCGTCGATGGTCATCAGTGCCATGTCCTTGAGCGACGTTTCGGAGATCGCCATGGTCCCGGACAACGAATGCAGAATCCCGACCTTGATGGTCTCGGCGGCCTGGACAGTCCAGGTCATGCCCATCGCGGCAATGGATGCCGTGAGTGTGAAAGCCTTGATCAAACTGCGACGCTTCATTGTGCGATCTCCATGAACATTCGATTTTTTCTGGTTGGCAGATGCGGACGACTGAAGCTGTGTTTTGCAAAGGCTGTGCCCGGTCGCGTTCAGGCAAGAAAATGTCGTGCCAGAGCGCTTGCGTGCTGAATGCGTGCACCAGGAGGGGACGGCAGGCGGCCGATGGTGCGTCGAGTTGCGCCAGATTGGGGCGCCCGCTGGCACTCAGATGCGGATACAAAAGCGATAACCCTGTACCACAGCTCGAGAAAACCGACGGGCCACACTCAGTTGCTCATCCGATTCTCAGCGCAGGTTTTTATGAGTCATGTCTCAGGCCGATCCGGTCGTACCGCAAGTTCTTCAGCAACGTTCAAGCTGCCCCCACTGAGCCCGGCTTTTCTGACTGAAGAAGACGCCGCCTATTGGGTGCACACACGAATTCCACTCAACCCGGACAAAGAGTACGGCAGCGTGATCCTGCTGCGACCGGACGGGAAATTCCTCGCCACCTCTCCCATCGCAGGTGAAGCCACGCGCTTCGACTTCGGCACGATTGTGCAGACCGATGCCCTTGGCGGCATGCTCCATCCGCTGGGCTACCGATGTATCGCCAGCGTACACAGCCATCCGCCGATACATGACCAGTTCCGCAATGGCAATCGGCGTCAGGATGAAACCCTGCTCAGGCTGTTCATGAGCTTCTATTCAGGCGGCGATTTCATTGGCGATGTGTCGGCGCGGGATTTTTTCCGCAGCGCTTACCTTTCAGGCCCGGATGGCAGCTTGCTCAAATACGTCTCGAGCGGCTCGCCCGAGGAACGCGACTACTTCCTCTGGCAGCAGTCCGGCGGGCCGTCGGGCCATCCGGCGGGGGCCTATGACGTGATGGCGGTGATCAACAAGCTGGCGACCGTGGGTGAACTCAAAGTCATTGTTTCGAATGCCGACTGGGGCTACTCGGTGGGGCGCGTACCTGCGGACTGGAAGGCCGGGGCGTCGTTTTCAAAGGGTGCGGTCACCGAACTGCCGCTGATGACCCGGGTATGCGTCAATGCCGAACGCGCCGTGCTTGCCGCCTTGAAATCCAGAGGCGCACAGACGACGGGCCTGATATTGAAAAAATTGATTGGCGAGGAGTATGTCGCCACCCATGCGCGCCCGGCCGGGCTGGCTGCATGGGATCCTGAGCGAATATTTCCGGTTGATGCCCAAGGGCAATTGCAGCTGCCGAGGGGTTATTTGCTGGAGGGCTTCTACTTCGCCTCGCGGCCCGACCCTGCGCAGTTTCCACCCGCTCAGCCGTGGCTCTACGAGAACTTCTTCACGCCCCGGGAGATCGCCGTCGCTATCGAAGCGAATGCCCGCAGCAAACATCTGGCGAAAGCGGGACATGCGTTGTCGCTGTACATGCGGGCGCAGGATCATGCGATGTTGAAGTACCGCTTCAGCGGCGATTCGATCGAAGCGGCACTGAGCGTTACGCAGTCGGACGGCACGGTCAGTGACAATGGTCTGCAGGCAAGGCTGTTGGCCGGCACACTGGATACCCGCGCATTTGTCTCGATGCTGGTACTGGCTGGCACCTTGGAGGTCGTGCGCGGCAGTGCGCTGTGGGCGCATCTGGGGCCGGTGGATCTGCAATGGCAACCCTTCGCGAACTTCCCCTGGCCGCGATTGAGCGACGCTTTTCTGTGCGCCGATGATGCCGCTCGTCATGCCCATGAACTCGCCGGCCTGCGCCGTGACAAACCGTACGCCGGGTATGTTTTTCAGCGCAGCGACAAGCGTTTCGTGGTGACCGAACCGTTGCCGGGAGATATCGACACGCTCAGTCAGGGCAGGCTTTATCCGATGGACAATCATGGGCGTCCGGTCTTTCCCGACGACCATGCGCTGCACGCCCGTTACGTCTCACACACGGCGCTGTCACAACTGTTGCCGGTGGATACGGAGCTTTTTGGCTGGGCGTATCAGGAAGCGGCTGTGAGCTTGCAGATGTTGAGTGTGGCGGAGGTCAGGCAAGTCCTGCTCGACGAGATTGCCTTGTATGTCAGCGCGGCGCCGGACAGTCTCGTCAGGTATGAGGTCATCGGATCTGCGGGCTCCACGGAATTGGCTCGGCGCCTGGGCACGCGCCAGCATCCGGGCGCCCTGGCGCTGGAACTGGACAGCGGCCGTAAACGCCCGCAGGACTTCATACGTGAACAGGCAGCGGCCGGACGTTTAACGGTTCTGATCGATAATGAACTGTGGGGCTATCGCGGGCGGGTGCCGGCTACCTGGTCGCTGCGCACCACGCCCGCGCCTTTGCCCGTGCCGCAGTTGCCGGTGGTGCAACTGCCGCCGCTTCTGTATCCCCAGCCGGACAGAGACAAGCCGATCCTGCCCAAACCCACGCCACTCCCGCAGCCGCAAATACCGTTGCCGCCGCTGACGTTGCCGTTGCCCTGGAAACGCCTGGAAGGTGTGGCATTCGGCGCGATTTTTCCCTCGGCGGATGAGGCTGCACGGGATCGATGCATGGGGGACTTTCGTCCACAGGGCGAAACGCGCGCGTACTTCGGCTTCATTCTCAGGCACAAGAGCCGGCCAGAGTATGTGGCTACCGAGCTGGTGCCCGTCAGTGATCAAGGCAAAAATCTGTTCAGGCTCGATTCGGTTTTCGCCGACCTGCCCTCAGAGCCCTGGCATGCGTTGCCCGAGGGCTTCGAACTGCACGGCAATTTTTATGCGTCGCAACGAGCCGGTGATCCGACGAAAAGCCCGGATGAATGGCTGGCGCATTACTTCATCTCGCCGGACCACCTGACAGCCTCGATGTATTACGGCGGCCGGCGCCCGGTCATGGTGCCGGACGTGCCCGCAGCGCTTTATATCGCCGTGCGCGATGGTGCTTTGCTCAAATATGTGTGGAGCAAGTCCAGCAAACTGTTTCATGACGCCTCGTCCCAGCGCACGCTTGAACAGATCAAAAGCGATCTGGCCGCTGGAGTCCGCCGACCGACCGACTTTATCCATGAGGTCGCCAGCAGCGGCGAGCTGTCCGTCATGCGCACCGGTCTGTGCTGGGACCGAGCGGGGCTGGTGCCAGCCACCTGGCAACCGTACGCAAATCTCGAACGGCGCCGGCTCGGTCCGGTTTTTCTGACGGCTGACGACGCGGCCGTCCACGCCAGGACACTCGTGCCTCTGGTGACCGACAGGGTGCATGGCGGGCTGATTCTGGAGACGGTCGACAAGCGCTACGTTGCCACAGTGCCTGTTGAAGTCAGCCATGAGGATTTTGATTTCACCGATATCTGCCCTGAGGAAAGTCGCGCAGCCGGATTGTTTCCTGCGGGTTGTCGCATCGCAGCGCGATACCGATCGCGCGTTGCCCAAGAGGTATCGTTGGTCTTGGCGCCTGTGCAAAGGCAGGTGTACCAGAACGTGTTTTCGGTCGAGGTGCTGGAGTCGGCGTTCAACAAACGCGGCATCAAAGAGGAATACCGGGTGGCGGCGGACGGTTCGCTGATTCGCTATACACCCGCCCCACGGGATGAATACCTGTTCTGTCCGGATGGCGCGGTGATTGGCTATCGGCCGCAAGCCGAACTGCTTTCGCAGCTGCTTGATCAGGGCGAGCGGCTGTCCGTCGTCGATGCAAAAGCGATAAGACAGCGCTTGCGCAATCGGCAATTGAAACCCGTCGAATGGGTGAACGAGCTGGCCAGGGCCGGACGTCTGTGGGTGGTCGCCGCAAGCGCGATCTGGGGGCAACCGCGCCAGATTATCCAGTGGGCACCATACTCCGGGGATCTGTTGCCGGCCGCCGATTATGACAAGGCGTTGAGCAGCCCGGTCGGCAGCCCGCTGTTCATCCAGGCAGACGCTGCCGCGCGGTACGCTCATCAACTGTCGTTGAGCAGGGATACGCAGACCTTCGGCTACGTTTTGAACGGCCCGGAGGGTCTGTTCGTGTCCACTCTGCCAGTTGCGGTGCAGCGTTCGGGGTTGGCGCTGGATCGGGTTTTCGAGCAGGGCAAGCTGCCGTCAGGTTTCAATCTGAACGCCATTTACTTGCGAGCAGCGCTGCCACCGCTGGGCGCGCGGCCGGACGACGTACGGCACTTTTTTCTGGTGCCCAACGATGTCCAGGCAGCCTGCGCCTGGGCCAACACGCCCCAGGGTTACCGGCCGATCTACTTCTCCTGCGCCGATGGCGCGTTGTTGAAATTGCAACTGCATGCATTCGAGCCCGGCACTTTCTACGATGAGTTCGGGCAAGTGCAACTGCGCCCCAATGCCTTTGTGTCGAAGGTGGAAGCGGCGGTCGATGAGCGGGGCATTGCCAGCGGTACGTTCAGATTTGTCGACTATGTCCAACGGATGGCTCATGCCGGTCGACTTGAGGTAATCGAAACCAGTGAATACTGGTCGCGGCATGGTCAGGTGGATGAACACTGGCAGCCACGGCTGACCGAGGTGTCCAGTGAGCAACGCTGGCGCGAGCATCCGGCGCCAGCGCTGGGACCTGTCTTTCATCATCCCGATGATGCCGCCTGCCATGTTCATGGGCGGGTAGCCGGCCAGGCGGTAATAGGCACCGGTTATGAGAGTGCGATTCTGGCGAACCCGTCCAGCCTTCGCTTCGTTCCGCTTGAGCCGATCGTGTATCTGGCCAACGAGGACAATCCGCTGTTGCGCATACTGCGTACCGTCGCGGATCCGGCTGTCAGTTGGCGCGATCCGGCGCCGCGTTATCCCGAGGGTTACTCGGTGATGGCCACCCATCAATTGCATGTCTCGGGCAACACCACGCTGGCGGCGGACGTGGATCAGGTCTATGCCAATTACGCTGCGCCTTCGCTGGTGCATGCGCACACCCATGCACCCACGGAAAAAGGCGTGCATATCCTGCACTACTACTATTCAACGCCGCACGATGTGCTGCTCAAGTACACACCTGTGTATTCAAGGGCGGAAAGAGATCTGTTGCTGACCCGCTCAGCCACTTTCGAGGGCGGACGCTGGATCAGCCGGCTGAGCCCTGGAGAGTTTCTTTCGCGGCTTATGGCGCTGGGTGAGTTTCGGGTGCTGATCGGCGGTTATTACTGGCGCCAGACCGGCCGCATGAACACTACCTGGCGAAGCCGTCGTCAGCAGACCCCGACACCCGGAACCGTGCGCTTGCGCGACGAGTTGTAAGTGAAATGAATGAACAGGCGTGGGCCGCCGCAACGGCCCGCGCCCGTCACATCAACGCTGCACCTGCGCGGAACGCTCGCCAAGTCGGGGCACGAGAAACCGGTCGAGCAACCAGACCACCACCAGCGACGCCCCCACCAGTGGAAACACCACCGCCAGCACCAGCATGATCGCCACGCCGGTTTTCCACTTCGGCAGGTCATGGCGCAGCGGCGGCACACCGAATTTGCCTTCAGGCCGACGCTTCCACCAGATCACCACGCCGCTGACGGCGCTGAGCAGAATCATCAGGCAGATCAGCAGCACGACAATCTGGTTGAAGGTGCCGAACATCTTGCCTTCGTGCAGCATCACGCCGATTTCCGTGGCGCGCGCGACGGTGCCGTAGTGCTCGAAGCGGACATCGGCGAGGACCTTGCCGGTGTACTGATCGACGTGCAGGGTGGCGTCGTTGCGCGGGTCATCAGCGAACACGGCAATGGTGAACACGCCGGTGGCGGTGGTCGGCAGGGTGATGCTGTAGCCCGGTTCAACCTTGCGTTCACTGGCGATGTTCTGCACGTCCTGCAGGCTGATGGCGGGTGCTGCGGGGCCGGCATGGGCATTGCCGTGATTCATGTGTTCGGCGTGGTCGCCGGACATCGGCATCGGCGTATTTTCCATCGCCCATGGCACGGTCTGGCGGGTGGCGCTGTTGAGGCTGCGTGCCTCGATGTCGGAGGTCGGTACGTTGTCCCACATCGCTGCCGGAAACACATTCCACACTTGCGCGTATTGCTTGCCCCAGAAACCGGTCCAGGTCATGCCACTGAGCAACATCACCAGCAACAATGTCGCGCCCCAGAAACCGGTGACCGCATGCAGGTCGCGCCACAACACCCGACCGCGTCTGCTCAGGCGCGGCCACAGAATCCCCGCCGCCTGACCGCGCGGCCACCACAGAAACAGCCCCGACACCACCAGCACCACGCCCCACCCGGCGGCCATTTCGATCAGGCGATCGCCGACCGTGCCGATCATCAATTCGCCGTGAATCGCACGGGCGATGGCTTGCAGATTCTGCTTGGCATCCTGCTCGCCGAGGATGTCGCCGTGGTACGGATCGACGAACACGTTGAGTTCATGACCGGCGTTCTTCACCACGAATTGCGCGCTGCGCTCGGCATTTACCGGCGGCAGATACTGAGTGACCTGACCTTGCGGGTAAGCGCTTGTCACCCGTTGCAGCAAGTCATCGGCCGGCACCGTGTGGTGCCCGGCCGGTACTTCGAGCAGGCTGCTGTACATCAGCGAATCGAGCTGCGGTTTGAACAGATAAATGATCCCGGTCAGGGCCAGCATCACCATGAACGGCGCGACGAACAGCCCGGCATAGAAATGCCAGCGCCAGGCCAGGTTGTAGAAATTGGATTGAGGCTTTTGCATCACGTGTGCTCCGCTTGGCTTGGTTCTTTTCGTTGTCTGTTTACCTGTGGGAGCGAGCCTGCTCGCGAAGCGGTTGTTCAGTCGATATCAATGCCGACCGTGGCGCCGTCTTCGCGAGCAGGCTCGCTCCTACATGGGTGGGTGTCAGAAACTCATATCCACTTTGGTCCAGAGCGTGCGCCCCGGTTCATTGAGCGCTTGCGGGTCGTTGGCCGGATAGCCGAACCCGGCATTGCCGGCCAGATTCAGGTGTTCGGCGTAGGCTTTGCCGAACAGGTTGTCGACGCCGCTGCTGACCTTCCAGTGCTGGTTGATGCGGTACGCGCCGTTGAGCGAGAACACGCCGAAGCCCGAGCTCTGGGCGTAATCCTTGCCGACCACGTTGCCCTTGTTCGCGTCGATGCGGTGCTGCGCGGCGACCACTCGCCACAATGCGCCGGCGCTCCACTTGGCCTCGCTGTAGGTCAGGCCGAAGCGCGCATCCAGCGGCGGCATCTGCGGTAATGCCGAGCCGTCACTGCTGTTCTTGCCCCAGGCATAGGCCAGGGTCGCATCGGCTTTCCAGTGGTCGGTCAGGTTGTAGGCAGCTCCGAGTTCGCCACCCATGATCCGCGCGTCGATGTTCTCGGCGCGCGAGGTGCTCATGCCCATCATTCCCGGCGTGTAGTCGAACAGGATGTAATCGCGTACCACACCGATGTAACCCGAGGCCCAGGCTTCGAGGTCGGCGCTCTTGTAGTTCACGCCGAAGTCGAACTGCGTGGTCTTTTCCGGTTTGATCGAGTCGAACGCATTGACCGATCCTGCCGGGCCGGACTTGGGCGAAAACAACTCCCAGTAATCCGGGAAGCGTTGCGCGTGGCCGAGGCCTGCATAAAGCGTGGTCGGGCTATCGGCGAGGTCATGCTCGTAACGGATGAAGCCGCTGGGCAGGGTGTCGGCGCGGGTGTCGTCGGCGGTCGGGTTGGGGCGGGACATCATCCCCGACCCTGTGGTTTGCCGGTAATCCTTCGCCGAAGCACGGTCGACACGGGCGCCAGTGATCAAGCGATCACGCTCGGCGGCGTACCAGGTCATTTCGCTGAACACGCCGTAATTGTGGAAATCGGCGTCCTTGCTGTACGGCAGGTCCTTGTAGGTATCGATGCCCATTGAGCTGCGCTGACGGTGCTCGTTGGTCTGTGCGTCGAGGCCGGTGATCAGCTGAACATCAGCCCAGCGCCAGGTTGCTTTGATCCGTGCACCGAGGGTACGACGGTCGACGTTTGACGCCATCGGTCCCGCCATCATGCCGGTGCCGGACGGGGTGCGCAGGGTGTAGTTGTCCATCACATGGTCGGCGTAGTTGTAGTAGACCTGCGCTTCCAGTTTTTCCAGCACCTCGCTGATGTTGGATTTTTCCAAGCGCAGACCGAGGCTCTCGCGCAGGAATTGCGAACCGTCCATGCCGCGCCCGGCATACCGCGCCTCGCCATCGCCCTTGCCGGCGGTGAGTTCGATCAGGGTGTCGGCATCCGGCGTCCAGCCCAGTGCGACATCGCCGTTCCACTTGTCGTAGCGCGAGGCGACGATGTCGTTGTTGCCGTCGCGATAGTCATCGGAATGCGCAGTGTTGCCGATCACCCGCACGTAACCCAGAGGACCGCCGGCAGCGGCGTCGACAACCTTGTCGAAACGCCCATGCGAGCCGGCCAGGAGGCTGGCGTTGACGCGCGTGCCGAGTTCGCCGAAGTTCTCCGGCTCACGGTCGAACAGCACCGTACCGGCCGATGCGCCCGGACCCCACAGGACGGTTTGCGGGCCTTTGATCACCGTGAGGCTGTCGTAGGTTTCCGGCGAGATGTACGAGGTCGGCGCGTCCATCCGTCCAGGGCAAGCGCCGAGCATCATGCTGCCGTTGGTGAGGATGTTCAGCCGCGAACCAAACATGCCGCGCAGCACCGGATCGCCGTTGGTGCCGCCATTGCGCACCAGAGCGAAGCCGGGAATGGTCTTCAGGTAATCGCCGCCGTCACTGGCCGGCACCGGTTGGCGCGGATCCTTGGGGTTGGTGACGATCGTCAGTGGCGAGCTCGGGGCGATGGCAGTGATCACCGTCGGGCTCAGTTCATGTTCATGGCCGGCGTGAGCGTCGGCCAGCGCCAGCGGTGTCAGCAGTACGCCGCAAAGGACGGCAATAGCGTGCCTGCAACGAATCCGCGATTCGTTCAGGGCAAAGTGCGCGCGGGCAGATTCCGCGCAGGGGACAGCAGTAAACCTGGACATGACAATTTCCATCGAACAGTCGTAAACACCACGGTCGGCAGCCTGGCGCTGTCTTCTCAACCGTGTGCAATCAGAGGTGCGTGTTTACGTGGCGATGGGCGGGGCGCGGGTGCGGGCGCCGGGGAAGAAGGGTTGGCGGGCATGGCCCAGACGCGGGGAGGGTGGGGTGAAGGTGTTGGGTGGCGGGATGTTGAAAGCGACGAAATCGCCGCCGCCGGTCAGCGCCGGGCAATTGAACAGCAGGCTGCAATAGCCGCACTTTTCCCACAGCACGTGATGCGAAGATTGCGGCGGGCAATGCTCGGCAGCAGGCTGGGCGTCATGGCCGCTGTGATCCATGCCGGGCATGTCCATCGACATGTCCATGCTCATTGGCATCGACGTCGAGGCGTGCTGATCCATCGGCATCGACTGAGAAATCAGTGGACCGATGAAGATCATCAACATGGCGAACAGGGCGATCCAGCTGCCACGCGTCAGCGCTTGAGTCTGACGGTGATGCGGGACGGGCCTGGCGCGCAACGGACGCATGGGCGAAGTCAGCCGAAACAGTTACTGAGCGTGCACGTGGCCCTGGGCCGATTCCGGCGGTTTCTTCTGCACGGCAACTTCAACGCTGACGTCACCTGCCTTTTCGAAATGCAGGGTCATCGGGAAACGCTTGCCGTCACTGAGCAGGCTGCGATCGCTCGGGTTGAGCAGCATCACGTGGTAGGCCATCGGCGCGAAGGTCACGGTGCCGCCGGCGGGGATTTGCACGCTTGGCACCTGCTGCATCTTCATCAGATCGCCCTGCATGACGTGCTCATGCAACTGCGCTTGTGCAGCGATGGGCGAGTCGACGCTGAGCAGGCGATCGGCGCTTTTGCCGGTGTTGTGAATGATGAAATAGGCGGCGACGGTCGGCGCATTCGGCGGCAGTTCCTGCGACCACGGATGGGCGATTTCCAGCGCACCCACCTTGTATTCGTGGGCATGGGCAAAGAACGCCGGCAACAACAGCGCAGCGAGGACGAAGAGTTTCTTCAACATGGCAGTTCTCCAGAACGATTTGAAACGCGGATTCAGGGCGCGAACCAATCAGACCAGAGGGGAGGCACGGGGATTGAGACTCGGCCATTGCTGGCGCGGCGTCGGGGCTTGCAGGGAGACGGGCGCAACGCTGCGGTTGCTTTCAAATTGCGCGAAATACAGCTGCGGCGAATGCCCTGGCAGCGCCAGCAATGGCGCCCCACCTGAGCAACACCAGCAGTGCTGCATGTTCGAATGGTTGTCGTTTTGCGGGGCCTTCTGATCCGTGGCACCGATGTCGACCGCCACCATCTTCATGCCGCTGCCGGTGCAGAAACTGCTCCAGAGTATCTGCTCGGCCGGTGAACTGGCCGCCTGCGCCATCGCCCCGCTCAGCGGCATGGCGAGCATGTTGAACAGCACTGCAAAGCAGGCGATCCAGGCAAATGCTAACCGGCGTCGGTTCATGGGACAGGTCCGTTGGGTGGGCGATCAGGCGCGGCCCATTTAGCCTGATCAGGGCCGATAAGTAAAAAAGCGTCGTGCGGTTTGGTGTCGCATTGAGCTGTTAAAGGAGTGTAGCTACTTGAATTTGCAGTGCCAGACCTGACGCCTTCGCGGGCAAGCCCGCTCCCACAAATTTTGTGAGTGTGCACAGATATCAGCAACATCCACGGTTCCTGTGGGAGCGAGCCTGCTCGCGAAAGCGATTTGTCAGGCACTGATGGGCTGCCGGTGCGGACGTCTTCGCGAGCAGGCTCGCTCCCACATAGGGCGGTGCCGATTCAGTGGGAAAGGGCAGCGAGGACTTCAGCGACTGATTCAAACTCCCGATCAGCCCCCGGCAACTCCGGCCGCTTCAACACCAGCACCGGCACGCCACGCTCACGCGCCACTTCGAGCTTCGGCTCGGTGGCGCTGCTGCCGCTGTTCTTGCTGATCAATACGTCGATCTGCCGGCGCTCGAACAGCGCGCGCTCGTCTTCCAGCAGAAACGGCCCACGGGCGCCGATCACTTCGCAGCGCGCGTTGCCGGGATAAACGTCGAGGGCGCGCAGGGTCCAGAACTGGTGGGCGGGGATTTCGTCGAGGTGTTGCAGCGGTTCACGGCCGAGGGTGAACAACGGGCGGTGGAACGGTTCCAGGGCTGTGATCAGTTCGGCCCAGTCACTGACCTCGCGCCAGTCATCGCCTGCTTGCGGCTGCCAGGTGGGGCGGCGCAAGGCCCAGCAGGGAATGCCGGCGAGCTGTGCCGCGCGGGCGGCGTTGGCGCTGATTTGTGCGGCGTACGGATGCGTGGCGTCGAGCAGCAGATCGACGCCTTCATCGGCGATGAACTGCGCCAGACCCTCAGCGCCGCCATAGCCGCCGACCCGAACCTGGCAGCGCAAATCGCTCGGCACCCGGCCAACGCCAGCGAGGCTGTAGATATGTTGTGGGCCGAGCGTGCGGGCAATCGCCAGCGCTTCAGTCACGCCGCCGAGCAACAAGATCCGCTTCATACAAAACCTCCGGCATGCCCGACAATCCCGCCCTGACGATCAATGGCAAACACCTCGACCTGCACCTGTGCCGGCACCACGCTACGGGCGAAATTCAGCGCATGGCGACAAACCTCATCCCCTAAAGCGATGCCCGCCGCACTGGCCATGGCCAGGGCTTGTTGGCTGGTATTGGCTTCGCGAATGCCTTGTTGCAATGCCGCATCCGCGCCAATCACCGCCGCCCACTCGGCCAGTTGCGGCAAGTCGATGCTCGAATGCCGTGAGTGCAGATCCATATGCCCGGCGGCGAGTTTGCTGATCTTGCCGAAGCCGCCGCACAGGCTGAGTTTATCCACAGGCACTTTGCGCAGATGCTTTAGCACCGCACCGACAAAGTCACCCATTTCGATCAGGGCGATTTCCGGCAGCTCATAGACCCGGCGCATGGTGTCTTCGCTGGCGTTGCCGGTGCACGCGGCGATGTGCAGATAACCATTGGTTTTCGCCACGTCGATGCCCTGATGAATAGAGGCGATGTAAGCGGCGCAGGAAAATGGCCGGACGATGCCGCTGGTGCCGAGGATCGACAGGCCGCCAAGAATGCCCAGCCGTGGGTTCATGGTTTTCAGCGCCAGTTCTGCGCCGCCCTCGACATTGACTGTGACTTCGAAGCCGCCGCCGTAATCGGTTTCGGCGGCGAGCAAGGTCAAGTGATCGCTGATCATTTTGCGCGGCACCGGATTGATCGCCGGTTCGCCGACGGCCAATACCAGACCGGGTCGGGTCACCGTGCCGACGCCGACACCGGCGTTGAAGCGAATTCCCGGTTCGGCGGACAGTCGCACCAGTGAATAGAGCAGGGCGCCGTGTGTGACGTCAGGGTCATCGCCGGCATCCTTGATCGTACCGGCCTCGGCGCCGCCCTCGCTCAAGCGGCAGAACTCCAGGCGCATCTGCACCTGTTTGCCCTTGGGCAGCGTGATCTGCACCGCGTCGGCGCTGATGCCGGTGAGCAACAGGCGCGCGGCGGCGAGGCTGGTGGCGGTGGCGCAGCTGCCGGTGGTGAGGCCGCTGCGCAGGGGCGCGGGCTGTTCGGCGGTTTCGTCACGCATCGAGGGGTTTGACCAATTCCAGCAGGGTGATCGGCAAGGCCTGACGCCAGGTGTCGAACTCGCCGAGCGGTTGCGCCTGGGCGACATGAATGCGCGTCAGCTCACCGCCGTATTGTTCGCGCCAGTGCATCAGGGTGACTTCGCTTTGCAGGGTCACGGCGTTGGCCACCAATCGGCCGCCGGGCTTGAGCTGGTCCCAGCAGGTTTCGAATACACCCTCACGGGTGACGCCGCCGCCGATGAAAACAGCGTCTGGACGTTCAAGGCCATTGAGCGCTTGCGGCGCCTTGCCGCGAATCAGGTGCAAGCCGGGTACGCCCAGCGCATCGCGGTTGTGTTCGATCAATTGCTGACGGCCCTCGTCGGCCTCGACCGCGATGGCACGACAGCTCGGGTGCGCACGCATCCACTCGATGCCGATCGAACCGCTGCCGGCGCCGACATCCCAGAGCAGTTCGCCGGGCTTCGGCGCCAGGCGGGCGAGGGTGATGGCGCGTACGTCGCGCTTGGTCAGTTGGCCGTCGTGACGGAACGCCGAATCGGGTAAACCGGCGAGGCGTGACAGGCCGGTAACACCGGGTTCGGCCAGGCACTCGACAGCGACGACGTTGAGGTCGGCGACCGCCGCATCGCTCCATTTGCTGGCGCTGCGTTCGATACGTCGCTCGGCGTCGCCGCCCAGATGCTCCAGAACAGTCATGCGACTTGGGCCGAAACCACGTTCGCAGAGCAATTGCGCAACGGCGGCCGGGCTGCTGCCGTCATTGCTCAGCAACAACAGACGCACGCCGCTGAACAGATGCGCATTGAGCGCCGCCAACGGACGCGCCACCAGCGACACAACCGTCACCTCCTGCAACGGCCAGCCCAGGCGCGCCGCGGCCAGTGCGCAGGACGAAGGGGCGGGAATGATCGCCATCTCGGCGCTCGGCACCTGACGCGCCAGACTGGCACCGACGCCGTAAAACATCGGATCACCGCTGGCCAGCACGCAGACCGGCTCGCCACGCGACTCGAGCACCGGCGCGAGGGAAAACGGACTCGGCCACAATTGCCGCTCGCCGCCGATGCACGGCGGCAGCAGATCCAGCTGACGCTGGCCGCCGACGATCCGCGAAGCGCCCATCAGAGCACGCCGGGCGTTCTTGCCCAGGCCTTTGAAGCCGTCTTCACCAATACCCACAACGGTCAGCCAATCGCCCATTTCATACTCCAGATCCTGCGTCCAGCGAAGCGGGCGACATGATAACGCGACAATCGATAACTGGCTGCTGTCCTTTTTTCAGGAACGCCGACATTGAATGTTTACATTGTCTTTTGTGATTTTTCGAGTTCTTCGCAAGTATTGAATTGGCGTTCCGCTGAAAGTGCTTGTGACTATCCGGAAGGTACTTTTTTAGTAAATTGAATAATCGAATGGATAATTGAAATGAGCGATGTTTTGAACAGTATCTCAGCACTTCCCTACCAAGGCAGTGCGACGGTGATGGGGAATAATCTGTTGTCCTACTTTTCCGGGTTGACTGCGGAAGACAAACGATTCGTCAAGGACAGTATGCGCTGGGCAGAATACAGAGCCGATTTGCGTCATGACAGAAACAGTGAGCCAGCTGCTTGGTTCGAATATTATTCCGGGGTGCTCTGGTCTGTCGGCTGGAGCCTGGAGCAAGCTCCGGTAATCCATGTTGACAAGAACTTTACCGGCAATGCGCTGGACGTCTGGGCGCGATCCTTGTCGCAACAACTAAGTCGGGAGAAAGTCGGGCTAATGAAGGAAGCGTTCCATATGCTTGAGACACATTCGGATGCCATAGACGTATTTAGAGGCAGCGCTCGGGAATGGAGCGATTTTCGTTTTTCTCCTGCTCAGTACAATTTCAATAGGGAGTTGGAGATTGTCGTCAGTAATGTTCGCTTGCTTGATGCGAAGTGGTCCTCTACCTATCTGTTCTGGACTATTCAGCATACGGGTTCGGAGCTTGATATCCGCTCCAGGCGCTTTTTGATCAGGTCTGCCGCGATAAATGAAAATCGGCTTCAGTTGGCTGCTGCAGTGCTTGATATGCGCACGCGTGAAATTGAGTTGGCTCGGGGCGCTTGATGTTAGTTGTTCAGCTTTGTTTGATGGTTTGTATGACGGTCTGAAATTAAATGCATGGATTTTCGATTTGATTAACTCCGGTGCTGTGGTTAGTTTGTTTTCCACACCAAGTCGGTGTTTTAACCAAGAAAGGAATCCATTTATGACTGAGCTGAATAAAGATGTAATCTCCGCTGTTGAACGGTTTAGTTTGATTGCACAAACCAATGAGTTTATCGCTGCGCAGCCAGTGCTGCGCTCGCGTTCGGCAAGTGTTGGCAGTAGCTTGCCGGTTGATAAAGATGAACTGAATGCTGCAGTCATGGGCTCGGGTATTGCAGGCTTTGATGCAAGCATGTCCAAGCGCAGCAAGCGAATCGTTAAAAACACCTACATGTATGCCGATCTGGTTGCCTTGCTCAAATATCCGGCGTCCAACCAAAAGGAACAGCGCTATAACGAGTTTATGCGATTGATGAAACTGGCTGGCTGGTTTGCTTTCAGCCAGCCTTATAATCGATATACCGCTACTTCGCAAAAATTGACCATGGATAATGTTGTCCTGTCTGTTCTGCATACCGCTGTTGGTGCAGCAGTAGGACAGGGCCAGGCAGCCCTTAAAGTATTGTCCTCTGTGGCAGATGCGACCATGGATGCACTGAAAAATGAACCACAGGCCCTGACGCTGTTCGAGAACAACTCGAAGAAAGCCGAAGGTGGCAACTTTTGCATGAGTGCGGCTTCGCAGGATGATGAGGGTGGTATCACCTTGGCAATCGCTGCTGTGCAATATCTGGCTTCGGCTCAACCTACCAAAGTACTGTTTGTAGAATGGGCAACATCTGCTGTGGAGATTTATAACGCTGGCGCCACTATGTATATGGATGAGGAAGACTATGCAATGGTTGAACCGTTGATTGTCAAGGCTCTGACGGAGCAACGTGAGAAAGCGCTCAGCTACGAATTTGGCCAGTCGGTCTGAAAGTGATTAATGCCAGAGGCGCAAGCCTCTGGTTTTTTTGTGGGAGATGCAAATGTTCGCGATTTCGAAGGTTTTCGTATGCGCAGGGGCATTAGTGCTGGTGAGTAAAGAGCTGTCGGCATCTGACATTGACGACAGTCTCGATGCGCTGCTTTATTCGCAAACGGTCGCCTCGCATAAAGTTCCCGATGCTGTTGAATGCGAGGCATGGAATGACGCCAATAAAACGGCTTTGAAAGTCACCGGTGCTTTGTTTTTCGACGATCCGGTTATCAGCGCGCCGGTCACTACGCCCGATACTTTTACTCTGCTGGAGTTGACTCAAGAACTCTTGCAAGGTTGGGCGCCGGCAGTTTTGAACCAACAGGTAATTGCCAATCTGACCTCGCAACTGGAGAGCAACGGTGCGGCCCTTGAGTTGCTTCAGCGAAATATTCTGCAAGAGGGCAAGTCGATTCGCTTCATGCTTGGCAGCGTATCTAAGGGATCAACAATTACGATGGTCGTCATTTCGTTTGCCGTCAAAGAGCCTGTTCCGGGCAATGTGCTTGAGCGACGCTTCAATGCCGAGCAGATAGTGGGCAACGTTGCTGTTGATTGCTACAAGGCTCTTATAGATGCCGATGATTACTGTTTCTCGAGAGCCAGGATTATTGCGTTATTGGGTGAGCGGCGCGAAAAGCAGATTATCGCCCTGACCTGAGCGCGCGGCAGAGGCAACAACTGAAGCCTGCCTGCCCCACCGGTCGAGACAGAGGGCAGACTTTTCATACCGGTGGGCAAAGCAGGCATAATACCGCGCCTTCGCCCGCGAAGCGCTTCTGCCACACAACCGGTCAGCCCCTTGAACGAACGCCCGATGTCCACTGCCTTACGCCCCTCGGCCTGCCCGGGGTTGCTGCGTATCGTCCAGGCACTGGACGGCGGTATCTGCCGGATCAAGCTTGATGGCGGTTCGATCAGTGCCGATCAGGCCGATGCGGTGGCCGCTGCCGCCGAAGCGTTTGCGAGCGGAGCGATCGAAGCGACCAATCGCGGCAACCTGCAGATTCGCGGCATCGGTGCGCAATCGGCAGCGCTGATCGAGTGTTTGCTGGCCGCCGGCCTTGGGCCGAAGCACGCCGCCGGCGACGATGTGCGCAATCTGATGCTCAGCCCGGCCGCCGGCATTGATCGGCAGATGCTGTTCGACACGCGCCCGCTCGCAGGTCAAATCCTCGACACCTTGCAAAGTCATCCGCGCTTCCATGAGTTGAGCGCCAAGTTCGCCGTGCAGCTCGATGGTGGCGAAGCCCTGGTGATGCTCGAACATCCGCATGATCTGTGGCTGTCGGCATTCGAGCGTGACGGCGAAATCCTCTGGGCATTCGGTCTGGCCGGTTGCCCGACCGATCGCCCTCTCGGCGCTGTGAGCCTGGACAACGCTCACGCGCTGGTGGTCGCCGCGCTGGAGTTGTTCCTCGACCTGGCCCGGCCAGAGCAAACACGGATGCGCCATCTGCTCGACGAGTTGCCCAGGCTCGCATTTCTTGAATCGTTGCGCGAGCGCGTATCGCTCAAGGCGATCAGCAATTGGCAGCGCCCGACGTCGGCAGACGCGCTGCACATCGGCGCTCATCAGCAAAACACGCAAGGTCTCTGCTACGTCGGCGCGGTGCCGCCACTGGGCCGACTTGATCCGGCGATGCTGCGTGGCGCGGCACAACTGGCCCGTCAATTTGGCGATGGCAGTCTGCGCTTCACGCCGTGGCAGAGCCTGCTGCTGCCGAACGTGAAAGCCACTGATACCGACAACGTGCTTGAGCAGTTGCGGGCGTTGGGCCTGTTGACGACCGAGGCCGAGCCACTGGCTCGACTGATCGCCTGCACCGGCGCCGATGGCTGCGGCAAAGGCCTTGCCGACACCAAACAGGATGCCCGGCAACTTGCACCTCTGCTGCCCGCAGGCCTCAGCGTGCACCTGTCGGGTTGCTCGCGCTCCTGCGCCGCCGCCCACTGCGCGCCAGCCACGCTGCTGGCCGTTGCCCCCGGTCATTACGACCTCTATTTTCGCGATGCAGCACAGCCCGGATTCGGCACGCTGCACGCCTGCAACCTTACTATTGAAGCGGCCGCGACCCTGCTCGACGCCCGCTCCCGGAGCCCCCTTGATGCTTGATTACATCCGCGACGGTCAGGAGATCTATCGCAACTCCTTCGCGATCATTCGCCGCGAGGCCAATCTGGCGCGCATTCCAGCCGATCTGGAAAAACTTGCGGTGCGAGTGATCCACGCCTGCGGCATGGTCGAGGCCATCGACGGTCTGCAATTCTCCGAGGGCGCGGGCAAGGCCGGGCGCGATGCTCTGGCGGCCGGTGCGCCGATTCTCTGCGACGCGCGGATGGTCTCCGAAGGCGTGACCCGCACGCGCCTGCCGGCCAATAACCAAGTGATCTGCACTTTGCGCGACGACAGCGTGCCGGACCTCGCCCGCGAGTTGGGCAACACCCGCTCGGCCGCCGCGCTGGAGCTGTGGCGCCCGCACCTCGAAGGCAGTGTGGTGGTGATCGGCAACGCACCGACCGCGCTGTTTTACTTGCTGGAAATGCTCGACGCCGGCGCGCCGAAACCGGCACTGATCCTCGGCTTCCCGGTCGGCTTCGTCGGTGCTGCCGAATCGAAAGCGGCACTGGCCGCCGACAGTCGTGGCGTGCCGTTCGTGATCATGCAAGGCCGGCTGGGCGGCAGCGCCATGGCCGCGGCCGCCGTCAATGCCCTCGCCACGGAGATCGAATGATGCAGGCCAAAGGACGTCTGATCGGCCTCGGTGTCGGCCCCGGTGATCCGGAACTGATCACTGTCAAAGCCTTGCGCCTGCTGCGCGAATCGCCGGTGGTCGCGTATTTCGTGGCCAAGGGCAAGAAGGGCAATGCGTTCGGCATCATCGAGGCGCATCTGGTCGAGGCGCAGAACCTGCTGCCGCTGGTGTACCCGGTGACCACCGAGGCGTTGCCGGCGCCGCTGTCGTATGAGCAGGTGATCAGCGATTTCTACGACGAAGCCGCTGTGGCGGTCGCCGAGCATCTGGACGCTGGCCGCGACGTGGCGGTGATCTGCGAAGGCGACCCGTTCTTCTACGGCTCCTACATGTATTTGCATGATCGTCTCGCCAGCCGTTACGAGGCCGAAGTCGTGCCCGGGGTGTGCTCGATGCTCGGCGGCGCTTCGGTGCTCGGCGCGCCGCTGGTGTATCGCAATCAGAGCCTGTCGGTGCTTTCCGGCGTGCTGCCCCACGAAGAACTGAAACGGCGTCTGGCCGATGCCGATGCGGCGGTGATCATGAAACTGGGGCGCAACTTTCCCAAGGTCCGTCAGGTGCTGGAAGAACTCGGCCTCGCCGAGCGTGCGTTGTATGTCGAGCGCGCGACCATGGCCAACCAGAAGATCGTGCCGATGGATCAGGTCGAGCCGATGTCCTCGCCGTACTTCTCGCTGATCATCGTCCCGGGCGAACGGTGGCAAGGTTGATGAGCCAAGCGACTCCCGCCATCGTCATTCTCGGCCAGGGCAGCCTCGCGACGGCGCGGCGCATTCAGCAGGTCTATCCGGCGGCGCAGGTTCATGGCCTTGCCGGACGGGTCGAAGGCGCCGACAGCAGCTATCAGGAATTCGGCGCGACCCTGCGCGCGTTGTATCAACAGGACACGCCGATCATTGCCCTGTGCGCGGCGGGGATTGTCATTCGCACCTTGGCGCCGCTGTTGCTGGAGAAAGGCGCCGAACCGGCGGTGCTGGCGGTGGCCGAAGACGGCAGCGCGGTGGTGCCATTGCTGGGTGGACTCGGCGGGGTCAACGTCATGGCCCGGGAGATCGCGGCGGCGTTGCAAGTGGCGCCGGCGATCACCACCAGCGGCGAATTGCGCTTTGGTACCTGCCTGCTCAATCCGCCAAGCGGCTACGCACTGGCGGATCTGGAATCGGGCAAACGCTTCGTTTCCGACCTGCTCGCCGGGCACAGCGTGCGCATCGAAGGCGCGGCGCCATGGCTCGATCAGGCGCAGTTGCCGCAGGATCCGCAGGCGCAGCGGTCGATTCATGTGAGCAGTGTGCAGCGGGTGGCCAGCGCCGATGAATTACTGATTTACCCGCGCAGCGTGGCGGTGGCAGTGAGCGCTGACGTGGCAGATCTGTCGAACGCCGTTCGCGCTGCGTTGCAACAGGCCAGTGTCGCCGTGCCGGCACTGGCGTGTCTGGTGGCAGCAGACGCTGAAATGGCCTCATCGAGTTTGCGCGAGGCTGCGCTCGAGTTGGGCGTGCCACTGCGCTTCGTGGCAGCACAAAGCGATCTTCAGACGTTGGCCCGCGTGGCAGTGCCTGCGGCGAAGGTGATCAGCGCAGAACATCTGGCGATCGCGATTGCCGAGCAACCGCTGGACGTCGCGCAGATCGGCCGCCCGCGCGGTCGCCTCGCGGTCATTGGCCTTGGCCCCGGCGCCGCAGAACTGATGGTGCCAGCGGTGAAAACCGAACTGGCCCGCGCCACCGATGTGCTGGGCTACGAAACCTACGTGCGCATGGCTGGCCCGTTCCGCGACGATCAGGTGCAGCACTGCACCGACAATCGTGAAGAAATGCAGCGTGCCCGCCATGCCTTCAGGCTCGCCGCCGAAGGCCGCTCGGTGATCGTGGTTTCCTCGGGCGACCCGGGCGTATTCGCCATGGCCGCTGCGGTGCTCGAAGCCCTGCACGAATCGGACGATCCGGCGTGGCACAGCGTTGATCTGGAAATCCTCCCCGGCGTCTCCGCCTCGTTGGCCACTGCGGCTCAGGCCGGTGCGCCGCTGGGCCACGACTTCTGCGTGATGTCCCTGTCGGACAACCTCAAGCCCTGGGCGATCATCGAGAAACGTCTGGATCTGGCCGCCCAAGCGGATCTGGCCCTGGCGTTCTACAACCCGATTTCCCGGGCGCGCCCGTGGCAACTGGGCCGGGCGCTGGAGATCGTTGCGCAGCACCGCTTGCCTGAAACACCGGTGGTGCTCGGTCGGGACATCGGCCGGCCGGGGCAGACGCTGCGCACCACGACCCTGGGCGCATTGACACCGGAACAGGTGGACATGCGCACCATGGTGCTGATCGGTTCTTCGACCACCTGCACCTTCGCCCGTGCCGGAGGCGGTGAGTGGGTTTACACGCCGCGTTGGTATGGTGAAAAACCGCTGTCCTGAAAAACCCTCCGCTCATGCAATTCTCAGCGACTGGAAAGTTTGAGCGGTTGTAAGTCCGATTGAAGTTTCAATTGTTTTCCACCAGCAATAAACAATGGTCATGTCCCACAGGGCAGGGCCATTTTTTATGGCCGACGGGCGCGCCAGTCCGATAATTATTACGCTGCCGTTACAGCGAACTGCTCCCGGTGTTATCAGATATTGCCGGGGACAAGCTTTGTATTCCTTGTTGTTTGTGTGGCGCGTATTCGCCCACTAGGGTGCTGTGTTCATAGCACTTGTCGAGTGTCGTTCAAATCAATTTACCGCTCTGCAGCGGCGCGAAAGTGCGCGCGTCAATGGGCCATTAAGTAAACAAGGAGTGTGTGATGGCTTTAAAAAACGATTACTCGTTCGGGCGAGCATTCATTTCTGCGCAAGAGTATTCCGTACTCTCAAAAGCATTGCGGGAGCTTTCTGCTACACCCCAATATCAAGCGCTGAACGACTATTACCAGCAAGCCGGTCAAACGACTGACCCGGTGTCGTTGTTGACCCTGGCGAGCCTGTTTCAAGAGCAACTTGCAGCGTTGTTGAAACGCAATAAAACCCCTGTTCCGGTGGCTGTCGATGACATTGTGCGAGGGCTGCAACGTTATCTGTCACGGCTTTCGACGACCGTGGAAATGTTGTCGGGGCCGACCCGGCCGGTTCCGAAAGTCATCCATTTCGTCTGGGTTGGCGGAAGCGAAGTCGGGGTCAATCAGCGCGATTACATGAATATCTGGCGCCAGGTGATGGCGGCGGAGGGTTACCGCTTCAATCTCTGGTACGACAGCGATGCGTTACTGGCTTTCGAGATGAACCGGATCATTCTCGACAGCGCCAGGGCTGATGCGATGGCATCCGGTGGTGCAGCCCTCAAGCATGCCGGGCAACTGGCGACGATGATTGAAGAGCGTGCACGGGTGTTGAAACAGCAGATGGTCGACTACCTCAGCCAGCCGAGGTGGAAGGGGCGGACCGATGAAGCACGCATCGATCTGATGGTGCGTGCTTATGGCAAGGACCGCGCGTCGCTGCAGGCTTTTCGTCAGCGCTGCCTCGACAGCCATCTGGCGATGGTGGGTCCGGATCTGCAATTGCGCGATGTCACTCACGCCTTTGCCGATGACTTGTTGGCGGACGTCTACCGCCGCGAAGTGTCGATGCGCGGCAATTTCGCTGCGGCGAGCGATGTGGTGCGTTTGCAGGCCGAGCTTCGTGAAGGCGGGCGTTATACCGACATGGATTATCTGCCGCCGCTGCTCGACAAGTTGGGCGGTGTCGATATCAGCGATTACAGCCAGACGCAGAAAATCGCGGTTTTGCAACTTCTGTTGAACAACAATCCGCAGTTGATGCCGGGGCGCGATCCGCAGCATTACCCCGACAGGACCGACAGTCTTCCAGAGCAACACAAACAACTTCTCGAGGATTTTGCTCGCAGCAAACCCGACGTCCTTGAACTGTTCATAGCGCCAAAAGTCGTGGAGGCTGCGGAGAACGGCTTTCGCATGGGGCTGCAAATCAATGAAGAAATGAATGCTCATTTCATCGCCCAGCCGGGCAGCGGCATGACGATGTCGATCATGCAAGTCATTCGGCTCAATTACGACGTGCTCGCTGAAGTTGAAAAGCGCATGGCCAACTCGGCAACTGGATGGGCCGACGGTGAGACCCTGACCACGGTCGCGGCGACAGTCATTGAAGAGATGTTGGTCAGGTCGAACTTCACCAGCTGGAATGAAGCTTATGCCTACCAATTGCTTAAAGCGGTTGTCACCTATTATCGGGACGGTATCCGCAATGACGCGGCGGGTACGGTAACGCTCACCGGCCCGGGCGCGGCACTCGCTGGATTACATGAATATATCGAAGCCAATTGCGATCCGTTTTTCAGTCGTCAGGTGCTGGCGCAACAGCGTCTGCGCGAGGGCTACAACGTCAATACCGAAGAGGAAACCATTTCCGGCTGGATCGTCAGGGGCACGGAAAAAGACTGGCTGGAGAAGGAACACGCCCGGTGGGCCGAGGGAAAGCTCAAGTCTCGTTATGCCGGACGCTTGTCCAACCTGCTCAGCGATCGAAGCCTGACCTTCGAGCGCGGCTGGCCCGTTGTCGAGGGCAAACCGGTGCTGTTGACCTCAGTGCTGCAACGCTTGATGGATGATCTGGGCGAGCCGTTCATTCGAGCGATGCGAGACAAGTTGAGCGGGGAGGTCAATTTCGCTCAAGCCGTGGTCATCGACTTCGACGCCCGTCAGCAAGTGCTGGCGCAGGGACCTGTGGTTGTGCCGACCTCCCATGGTGCGGAATCGGTCAGCCATCTCAACGAACTGTTCAGCCGGATCGCCCACGGTACGCTGCCGCTGGAACAACTGAGCCCCGCGATGCGAGTCGTGCTCGGGGGGATTTTCGGCGCAACGAGCGTGGACGATGTCGGGTTCGCCGATACCTGGCAACAGGTGCGCGACCTGGCCATCGCCACCGACCGTGACGGCACTTTCGCGCGCTACGATGCGATTGAAAAAGCCGTGCGCCAGCGCCGCTCGGCGGCGTTCGAGAACGGACTGGAACGCGACCTGCCGACGGCCACATCGACGACCCGCGAACTCAAGGTTCAAGCCATGTCCGAGCCGCTGACGCTGCGCCAGTGGGGCGAACGTATCGGCCAGATCAAGCACAGCGCGCAGCGGGAGTTTCGCACGCAGATCCTGCAGCGCAGCGGGCAAGTGCGTGACGTCTTTTTCAAGGCTGGCGCGGTGTCGGTCAAGCAGTTGCCGCAGGATCTGTTGCAGCGCAACGCGGGCGACCCGGGGCGCCGCTGTTATCCGCTGGCGCTGCTGATGGGCGCCGCAGTGGCAGCCGGCGAGCCGGCGGAACGGGCGTTGGTCGGGCATGTCGCCAGCGCCAGCGCGAGTCCGGACGAACTTGGCTCGCGGGCGTTGCGCAGTGCGCTGGACGAACTGCGCGCCTTGCCCACCGGCGAGGTCGGCAGCGTTCGCGGCGTGCAACGCCTGGACAGCATCATCGCCGCGCTGGACGCCAGTGCGGCGCCTGCGGTGCTGCTGCTCGACACTGGCGACCACGCCCTGCTGCTGGCCAAAGTGCGAACCGGTGAGCACGCGGCCTATCGCTTCTACGATCCCAACTTCGCCCTCTACGGATTTGCCGATGGCGCGCAGTTGCAACGTGGCGTAGAGCGTTATCTGAGCGCAGACGATAACGCGCTGGCGAAGCTTTATGGTCTGGGTGAGATGGCCACGGCGCAGTTCACCGTCACTGAGCTGGACATTGCGGCGATCGCCGAACGCAGGCTGTCATCGGATCTGCGCGTGGACAGTTTTTTGCACAACGTTGCGCTGGCCGATCCACAGGGAGCCTCGATCTGGCACAAGCAAGCGCTGGCCCGTACCCGATCTCTGGGGGAAAACGCTCGGCTGGGCACCAGCCTTGCGCAACTGGATGCGCGCTACTGGGCCAGCGAGCTTGAGCAGGCGACCGAGCGTTTGCGCCGTGAGCACAACCTGGCGCGTGATTACGTGCCGTTGCTCGATACCCACAGCAAAAACGCCGACGGCGGCCACAGCATTACGCTGATGGATCTGCGCAATGCGCAAAATGCCCGGACGGTCAGCACCCGGGATTCGCGCTTTCAGAAAATCAGGCAATACGTCGAACGACTCGTGCAGGGCGGTGCGGCCAGGCCCGGTCAGACGGCTGATCACGACGGTGGCAGCCGACTCAGTTTCGCCTTTGCGATCCAGACGCTGATCAGTGAAATGCGCCAGCGCGAGTACCGCGCTGGCGATACAGCGCCGACACTGACCGTCGCCCTGCAACTTCAGGTGTACGTCAGTTATGCACAGCTGGGCTTTGGTGTGGCCAGCGATGCGGTGCAGGTCATCCAGTTGGTGCGCCATTTAGCGGTGGCCGAGCGGGCGTTGCAGCAGGCCTCGTTCTCCGCACGTCTGGCCGGGCAGGCCGCCACGGGTATCGGGGTGGCATTTTCCGTGGCCAATATCGGTTTCGACATCTACAACCTGACGCAGGCAGAGAATCATGAGCAGCGAGCGCGATTCTCTACGTCTCTGGCGTTCAATACGGCGGCGCTGGGTCTGGATATTGTCGCCCTGGCGGCGGGCGGAACGGTGGGCGCGTTCGCCGCAGCGCTGTCCGTGCCGCTACTGGGCGTCGGTATCGGGGTGACCGCGATTGCCAGCAATCTCGGGCAGATCATGGACAAGGCTGCGGCCATCGGCGAGCACCTCTCGCAGATTCACGACGCTTATCAGCAGTCTTACGAAAGCGTTGGTGCGGTCTTGCAGTTCCCCGCACTGGCAGTGATTACCGAGCTGGATCTGCACAACAGAAGGGTGGCGTTCGAAGGGCAGAAGTTTTACCCCTGGAAGGGCAGTGCACTGGAATTGCCGCAATACGACGATGATCCGGCCAGGCGGCATGCTGCGATCAACATCCCCAGAGCCTTTCAACGCCCTGCTGTCGGCAGCGTCTGGGGTACTTTGCCCACGATGGTGGTGCTGCCTTGTTCGCCAATCTGTTACTACGGCTACGAATATCAACTCGGCAGCGTCGGGGCCGTGCCTTTTTCCACGACCCGCTATCCGCGGTTGCATGACCGCCTGGCACATCAGCTGGAATATGACGCGCTCGGTAACCGGGTGTTTTACCTGTTCAGTACGCCATTTGCGCCACACATCCTCTACAAGCTGCATCCGGTATTCATGGCCACGACGATCAAGCTGCAGTTGAGCGCTGAGGTCAGCCAACTGGTGGTTCCGGACCTGCCACCAGAGTGGCGCAAGAAGATTGCCTACTGGATCACCGCGCCGCAGGGGCAATACCGAATTCGGTTGGTGCCAGGCCTGCTGGCGGTGAATTTCGAGCAAGCCCAAGGCTGGGAACAGGTGACCTGGACGGTGCAGGCGTCCTGGGTACGGGTCGAGCAGGTCAGCTTTCGTGCAAAACCACGGGACAGCATCGATAGCGCACCTGACATGCTGGTCGATGGCCTCGTGTTGAATCGTTTTGACGGCGTCATCGAGCTGGCCGAGGGGCTGTTCCGGATCGACTGGACGGGCCGCAGCCTGCATCTGATCGCCGTTGTCCTCGACTACGAAAACAACGCTGCAACTCAACTGCGTAGCGCAACCATGACCGCCAGCGGCATCCCTGCGCCGGTGCAGCGTTATTTGCGCGCTCAGGTCGCAAGCGGGCAACTGACCGCAGCCTATTTGCCGTTGCGTAACTTCAGAGTGCCGTTCGATTCGCCGGGCCAGCCAGTGGTGACCACCGGCTATTACGACACTGCGCGGGATCGGGTGCTGTTCGCGCGTAACCTGCCGCAGGAGGTGAACGAGGGTGTGGTTCTGGCAGGCGTCAACGCCCGCCATGCGTGGTTCTACCATCCCGATCATCCATCGGTATGGCGGGTCGATGTGCTGACCGGCACTGTCCAGCATCGCTACCGTCTGAAAAATCCACGTACAGGTTCGACCATCATCGGCTGCCGACAACAAGCCGATGGAGCGCTGCGGATTGCGCAGAAGCTGACGGCAGAAGCGTTGCATGGCACCACCACGGTCGAGTACCGGATCAGCGGGCAGCATGTAGAACTGACCGCTTGCCAGATCGCTTTTGCCGCCGAGGACTATCGGTTCGAGCCGCGTGAAGCGCTTCGACAAACCGATGCCCCGGACATGAGCGTCTCGTCAGACATGGCCGCCAGCGGCAATGATTGGTCTTGTGCTCCGTTCATTGTTGTCGAGGGCTATGCCGGGTCGCAGTTGCGCGACAGGGCTTGGCTGAACAAGACGACGGGCAAGTGCATTCAGGCCAGGCAAGACCTGTCCTGGCCCGAAGACTTGTTGATGCTGATGCCGTCCAGCCCTGAAAACAACGCGGTGCTGTTCTATAGCCAGCAGGAGCGGACGATCAGCCGCGGCATCGAACCCCGTGTCGGTCATTGGCAGAATGTGGTGATCGAGCGCGATGTGGTGGAGGTCACTCAGACAAATCAGCGCTTCATCGCCACCAAGGACGACGGCCGTCTGTTCGAGGTCGATATCGTCGACGTGCCGGCAGCGGCAGCGATCGACGACGCGATTGTGTTTCAGTACGGGGTACCTTCCCTTGCGCACAGAAGCGATGAGGCATGGCTCGATCAGGCCGATAAACCCTCGATTCTCCGGTTCGCCGGCGTTGGGCTGCGCTGGCTGCAGCGAAATCCCGATTGGTTGAGCACATTGCATTCGCTGGCCACGGTCGCAGCGTTGCTGCCGTTCCCGGTCTTCGGTTTACGTGATGGGGCAGGTCAGGCTTTCCTGACGGCATGGTGTGTCGATGGCAAAGTCGCTGTGGCCGATATCGGTCAGGGCAAGGAGCTGGCGCTGCTCGGTCTGACCCCGGATCAAAGCGCTGTCTGGTTGCTTGAGGTCAGCGCCGGACAACTTTATCGCCAGCCGCTGATGGCGATCGAAGCATTGCGGGGAGCTTTTTCAGCCGAGCATCGTCTGGTGAAACCGCAGTTGCTGGCCAAGGCGGAAAAAGTCTGGACGTCATGGGCCTTTAGCGAGGTGCGGCGCGAGGGTGAAGGGCTGAAGGCGCAGACCCTCGACGGGGTGCATCTGCAATTGCTGGATAACCAGCCGGCAATGATCGTTGGCGTGGAAAATCGCTGGTCTCATGTGCCGGGGCAGAGCGATCAACAGTTACGTGCACGCCTGCGAGCATTGTTGCAAGGGCATGCCCACGCGCCTGTCATACAAGTGGCAAGTGCAACCGGACGCTATCTGTATTACCTGCCGCAACTTGACCGGCTGTTTGATCTGTCCGGGCGCAGTGACGGACAGTGGTCGGCATTCCTCGGTACGCGCGGGTCGAAGCAGCCGATGCTGTTCGACCCGGTCGACCAGTTGATTTTCAGCGCCGGCCCGAACGACGGCGTCTGGCTGCCCGACAGTTTTGCCCATCGCGACGCCGAGGTCATGGTGCTTGAGGTAGGTGATGACATCACAGAGATCGAAACATTGTTGCCCGATGGCGTTGCCAGGCTGCTGCTGACTTTCGGTGCGCAGACCTCGGGTTATCGGCTGGCGCAAGCGTCCTTCCAGCGGTTGGACTGCATCGTGGTCGATGGACGACAGGCTTCGGATGCTGAAACGGCAGAACCTTGCCTGCTGGATCTGGATCTGGACGAGTGCGGGCATTGGTGGATGTCACGGGTCGATGACGGTGTGGTACTGACCGATCCGGACTCCGGGCACAGTCTGATCTTGCGTAATTTCGACGGACAACGCCCACTGCTACTGATGCTGCCCATTGCCGGGCGGCCACACACGTTCACGCTGGCTCAAGGGCTGGAAGCGTTTGCCACTGTGCGCGGCGCAGAAGCAACGGTCAGCCTGACAGCGGTGATCGCAGCGCTGCGCTGAGGTCGCTCCGCACAGCAAAACGCCGCGAACGGTGACCGTACGCGGCGTTTCGTTGTGGCGGTTGCGCCGCAACAACACTCAAGGCACCAGATAGCCTTTCACACCGGTAAAGATGATTTGCGCGGCCAGTGCGCAAACAAACAATCCCATCAAGCGGCTGACAATCTGCAAGCCCTGATCGCCGAGAATCCGCTCGATGCGATTGGACAGATACAGCACCACTCCGACAGTAAAACTGGCCAGGGCGATGCTCATGATTGCAGTGAGCTTGTCGTCCCAGTGCGGCTGGCTGACGCCCATTACCAGCAAGGCGCCGATGGTGCCGGGGCCGACCGTCAGCGGAATGGTCAGCGGCACGATGGTCACGTCCTGCTGCACATTGTCGGCCTGCACCGCCGGTTTGCCCTGAGCCATGCCCAGCGCGGAAATGAACAGCACGCTGCCGGCGCCAATGCGGAAGGCGTCCACGGTGATGCCGAAGACATCGAAAATCACCCGCCCGAACAAATAGAGCAGCACACTGGAAATCAGTGTGGCGAGGGCGACCTTCCACGCCAGACGCCGCTGTTCCTTGCGCGAATAGCCACGGGTCAGGCTGATAAAGCACGACAACACGAAGAACGGGCTGTAGAGCACCAGCATCTTCAGATAAACGCTGAACAACACATGGAGCATGATGCAAGCTCACTGGCGATGGAGTCGGGGGGGAGTCTATCAGGCACCGCAGATTCTGTCGGTTTACGACGGCTGGGTCGTGGCCCGGTTCTGCTGATCGCGCTGGGCAACCCAGTGTTCGATCAACTCGCGCAACTGGGAGAGCTCGACCGGTTTGGACATGTGCCCGTCCATGCCGGCCTGCCGGGCGCGCTCCTTGTGTTCGGCAAGAATGTGCGCGGTGAGGGCTACAACCGGTGTGCGGATGCGCTGATTGCTGACTTCCCAGGCGCGCAGTTGCTGAGTGGCGGAGAAGCCATCAAGGATCGGCATTTCACAATCCATCAGCACCAGGTCGTAACGCTGGGCCTTCATCGCTTGCAGCGCTTCTTCGCCGTTGCTCGCGGTGTCCGGTTGCAGGTTGAGCTTGCCGAGCATGCCACGGATCACTTTGGTCGAGATGGTGTTGTCTTCGGCGACGAGGATGCGGAAGTCGCTCGGCACTTTGGCCGCTGTGGCCGCCGTAACGACCTGCGGCTGGAACGCGACCTGGCCCTTGTTGCGTTGATTGAGCTCGTCAGCCAGCGTGGTCTTGAGCGTATAGCCGGCCACCGGTTTGGCCAGTATTCGTTTGATCCCCGAATTGCGCGCAATGATCTTGCTCGGCGCGTTGCTGATGCCGGTGAGCATGATCAGCAGAATGTCGTGGTTCAGGCTCGGGTCTTCCTTGATCTTCGCTGCCAGTTGCATGCCGGTCATGCCGGGCATGTTCTGGTCGAGCAGGACCACGTCGAAGTAATCGCGCAGATGCGCCTTGGTGCGCAGCAGCGCCAGCGCCTCCTTGCCCGACGGCACGGCGCTGACATTCAGGCCCCAGGCGCTGCACTGCTGCACCAGTACCTTGCGGCAGGTGTCGTTATCGTCGACCACCAGCACCCGCGCGCCCTGCAGCGGGCTGTCGAGGTCGGAGGTCGGATGTTCGAGGCGATCCGGGTCCAGTGGCAAGGTCAGCCACAAAGTGCTGCCCTGGGTGGCGCCGCTCTTGATGCCGAACTCGCCTTGCATCAGGCGGATCAGTTGGCGCGCGATCACCAGGCCGAGATTGCCGCCCAGGCGATTGGCCGAGAGGAAGTGCTTGCTGTGCAATTCGGCGTGCAACAGCGCTTCGCGCTCTTCCGGCTCCATCGGCACGCCGCTGTCCTGCACGGCAATGCGCAGGCGCGGCTTGCTGCTGCGCTCATCCAGTGCAACGACGATCAGCACTTCGCCTTCTTCGGTTTTCTTCAGGGCGTTTTCCAGCAGGCTCAGCAAGGTCTGGCGCAGGCGCGTCGGATCGCCGCTGATCACCCGTGGCACTTGCGGCTGGATGAAGCTGATCAGCTCGACGTTCTGTTGCTCGGCCTTGGCCCGGTAGATGCTCAGGCAATCATCGATCAGCGCGTTGAGGTCGAACTGCACGTCATCGAGTTCGATCTGCCCGGATTCGAGCTTGGAGATGTCGAGGATCTCGTTGATCAGCGTCAGCAGTTCGTTGCCGGCGCTGTGGATGGTTTGCACGTAATCGCGTTGCTTGACCGACAGCGGCGTGCCCAGCAGCAGCTCGGTCATGCCCAGTACGCCGTTCATCGGTGTGCGGATTTCGTGGCTGATCTTGGCGAGGAATTCGGCTTTGGCGTTGATTTCGGCGTTGCTTGCCGCCAGGTCGCGGCTGATGCTGAAACGACTTTCAGTGATGCTGCGCTGTCGCTCGCCCAAGGCGACGCTCATCAGCAGACCGCTGATGCAGATGAACACCATCAGCGTCATGATCAGGCCTTGCGGCGTGACCAGTGTCAGCCCCAGTAGCGCCGGCAGGATAACCAGGGTGCCGATGTTGAACACGATCATGGCGGCGACGAACAGACGCGCCGGGCGATAGCCCTTCTGCCAGTGATAGAAACCCACCAGCAACATGCTCAGACCGGCCAATGCGACCAATGCGTAGGTGATGATGTTCAGCGGCAAGGTGTTGACGAACAGCAGCAACAGGCTGCACGTGACGATCAACAGAATGTCGCCCCACAGCAGTTTGTTCAGCGGATGCTGGCCCAGTGGTGCAAAGAAGCGCAGGGCGTACATCAATCCGGCTGGAGCCGTCAGCAGCAATGCCAGATAAGCGCCCGGCGTCTGAATGGCTTGCCAGTTCGGCAACCACGGACCGGCGAGATTGAGCAACAGGAACAGACTCAGTCCGAGCAGGCCTTCACAGATCGCCAGCCACAGACTGCTGCGCGAGCGCGAGTAGGCGTAGCGCACCAGGTTGTGCAGCAGGAGCATGGCGAGGCAGCCGAACAGCAGGCCGAAAATCAGCGTCTGCTTCTGATCGGCTGCGCCCTCGATTGCCGCTTGCAGGGTGATGTGCGGGCGCAGCTGATGGCCGGAGACCATGCGTACGTAGACGTCCAGCGGCTTGTCGGCCTGGGGCAGGGGCAGCATGAAATCGCTGCTTGGCAAAGGATGTTCGGCCTGCGGCCGTTCGTTGCCGGTATTGCGTTGCTCGATCAGCCGGTCGCCGTCGAGCACGTAGAGATTGAGTTGTGACAGGTCGGGGGCAAAGATGCGCAGCACTTGTTCGTGCTTGCCCGGCGCCAGTTTGAAGCGCAGCCACAGGGCGCCCTCGGGTTCGGCCGCGGTCAGACGGTCAAGCTCGATGGGGCTGAATTGATTGGTGTAGCGAGCGGAGCGGATGTCGCTCAGTTGCAGGATGCCCTGATCGTCAAGCAATACCGACCAGCCACTGCCTTGCGCGGCCTGGGCCGGGAGCATGCAGAGCAAGGTCATCAGCGTGACGGTGAAGCTTATGGCAATCCTGAGCCAGCGCACGGCGAAATCCCTTCGTAGGTTGATGCCAGAATATAACGATGCGCGACGACCGAACAGCCCGGCGAGGAATGGCATCCCGCGCCGGGCCTGATGGATCGCTTACTCCTGGGTTTCGCCGCGTTCACGGGCAATGGCGCGGTAGCCGATGTCCTTGCGGTAGAAGCAGCCTTCCCAGTCGATGGCAGCGGCCAGTTTGTAGGCCTGCTGCTGAGCTTCACCCACGGTGGCGCCCATGGCAGTGGCACACAGTACACGACCACCGGCAGTAACGACCTGACCGTCCTTCAACGCGGTGCCGGCGTGGAAGACTTTGCCTTCCAGACCTGACGCTGCGTCCAGACCGTTGATCGCTGCGCCTTTGGCGTAGTCGCCCGGGTAGCCGCCAGCAGCCAGAACGATGCCAACGCTCGGACGCGGATCCCACTGTGCTTCAATTTTGTCCAGTGCCTGCGCCAATGCGGCTTCAACCAGCAGCACCAGGCTCGATTGCAGACGCAGCATCACCGGTTGGGTTTCCGGATCGCCGAAGCGGCAGTTGAACTCGATGACTTTCGGGTTACCGGCCTTGTCGATCATCAGACCGGCATAAAGGAAGCCAGTGTAGACGTTGCCTTCCTCGGCCATGCCGCGCACGGTCGGCCAGATCACCTGATCCATCACGCGCTGATGTACGTCGGCGGTAACCACCGGGGCAGGGGAGTAGGCACCCATGCCGCCGGTGTTCGGGCCGCTGTCGCCGTCGCCGACGCGTTTGTGATCCTGGCTGGTGGCCATCGGCAGCACGTTCTTGCCGTCGACCATGACGATGAACGAAGCTTCTTCGCCGTCGAGGAATTCTTCGATCACCACGCGTGAACCGGCGTCGCCAAACGAGTTGCCAGCGAGCATGTCACGCACGGCGTCTTCGGCTTCGGCCAGGGTCATGGCGACGATCACGCCTTTGCCGGCAGCCAGGCCATCGGCCTTGATCACGATCGGCGCGCCTTTCTCACGCAGATAAGCCAGGGCCGGCTCGATCTCGGTGAAGTTCTGGTAATCGGCGGTCGGAATCTTGTGGCGGGCGAGGAAATCCTTGGTGAAGGCTTTCGAACCTTCCAGTTGCGCAGCACCGGCGGTCGGACCGAAGCAGTCCAGGCCACGGGAGCGGAACAGATCGACCACGCCAGCCACCAGCGGCACTTCCGGGCCGACGATGGTCAGGGAAACGTTCTTTTCCGCGAAGTCAGCCAGTTGCTCCAGGGCCAGCACGTCGATGGCGACGTTCTCGCACTTGGCTTCAATGGCGGTGCCAGCGTTGCCCGGTGCAACGAAAACCTTCTGCACACGCGGATCCTGAGCCACTTTCCAGGCCAGAGCGTGTTCACGGCCACCGCTGCCAATGATCAAAACATTCATTTCAAAAACCTCAAAAATCTATCAGGCGCTGCTGGAGCGCTTTATGTGGGAGCGAGCCTGCTCGCGAAAGCGGTGTGTCAGTCAACGTCAACGTCGCTGGCAGATTGCATTCGCGAGCAGGCTCGCTCCCACATTTGAATCGGTGTATCAGTGACGGAAGTGGCGCATGCCGGTGAATACCATCGCGATGCCGGCTTCGTCGGCAGCGGCAATCACTTCAGCATCACGCATCGAGCCGCCCGGCTGGATCACCGCAGTGATGCCGACCTTGGCCGCGTTGTCCAGACCGTCGCGGAACGGGAAGAATGCATCGGACGCCATGACCGAACCGGCCACCTGCAAACCGGCGTGCTCAGCCTTGATCGCGGCGATGCGTGCCGAGTTGACGCGGCTCATCTGGCCGGCGCCGACACCGATGGTCTGGCGGTTCTTGGCGTAAACGATGGCGTTGGATTTGACGTACTTGGCGACTTTCCAGGCGAAGATCAGGTCGTGGACTTCCTGTTCGGTCGGCGCGCGCTTGGTCACCACTTTCAGGTCATCGGCGCTGATCATGCCGATATCACGGCTCTGCACCAGCAGGCCACCGTTGACGCGCTTGTAATCCCAGGCAGCGGCGCGCTCAGCCGACCACTCGCCGCAGGCCAGCAGGCGTACGTTGGCTTTGGCCGCGACGATGGCGCGGGCTTCTTCGCTGACCGATGGGGCGATGATCACTTCAACGAACTGGCGCTCGACGATCGCTTTGGCGGTCTCGGCATCCAGTTCACGGTTGAAGGCGATGATGCCGCCGAACGCCGACTCGGTGTCGGTGGCGTAGGCCAGTTCGTAAGCCTGGCGGATGCCGCCTTCGGCATCCGGGCTGACCGCCACGCCGCACGGGTTGGCGTGCTTGACGATCACGCAGGCTGGCTTGACGAAACTCTTCACGCATTCCAGCGCAGCGTCGGTGTCGGCGACGTTGTTGTACGACAGTTCTTTGCCTTGCAGCTGGGTCGCGGTGGCGATGCCGACTTCGGCAGGCCTGGCTTCCACGTAGAACGCCGCGCTCTGGTGCGGGTTCTCGCCGTAGCGCATTTCCTGAGCCTTGATGAACTGGCTGTTGAACGTGCGCGGGAATTCGCTGCGACCTTCAGTGCTCAGGGTTTCAGCGGCCTGGTTCACGGTGCCCATGTAGTTGGCGATCATGCCGTCGTAGGCGGCGGTGTGTTCGAAGGCCTTGAGCATCAGGTCGAAACGCTGAGCGTAGGTCAGGCCGCCGGCCTTGAGATTTTCCAGTACGTTGGCGTAATCGCTGGCATTCACCACGATGGCCACGTCTTTGTGGTTTTTCGCTGCCGAACGGACCATGGTCGGGCCGCCGATATCGATGTTCTCGATGGCGGTCGGCAGGTCGCAGCCTGGCTTGTTGATGGTTGCTTCGAACGGGTACAGGTTGACCGCTACCAGATCGATCGGCTTGATGCCGTGCTCGTTCATGATCGCATCGTCAGTACCGCGACGACCGAGGATGCCGCCGTGGATTTTCGGGTGCAGGGTTTTCACCCGACCGTCCATCATCTCGGCGAAACCGGTGTAATCCGCGACTTCCACTGCGGCAACGCCGTTGTCACGCAGCAGCTTGAACGTTCCGCCGGTGGAGAGGATCTCGACGCCCAGAGCTTCGAGCTCCTTGGCGAATTCGAGGATCCCGGTCTTGTCGGAAACGCTGATCAAGGCGCGGCGAATCGGCAGGCGGGTAGTCTGGTCGGTCATCTCAATTTCCATCAAAAGCAAAGGAAGTCAGCAAAAAAGGCGACCGTTTTTTACGCGGGCGCCTTTCTGGTTTGATTGAATGCTTACAGCAGATCGTACTGCTTGAGTTTCTTGCGCAGCGTGCCGCGGTTCAGTCCCAGCAGCTCACTGGCCTTGGTCTGGTTGCCCTTGACGTAGTTCATCACGCTTTCGAGCAGGGGCGCCTCGACTTCGGACAGCACCAGGTTGTACACATCCGTGACGGACGCGCCCTCAAGGTGGGCGAAATAATTGTGCAGCGCCTTCTCGACACTCCCGCGAAGGGTCTGGCCTTCTTCGCTCGGCGTGTTGAGGTGCTGTTTCAAATTCACGTTGTCGCTCACGGGTGTTGTTCCACTCACTAAAGTCTCGGTCATCATCGTCATGCGGCCACCCCTTCTTCGTCCCCTGTCAGGCTCTTGTAACGCTCGGCGAAGAACTCCCGAACGTCGGCGCATTGTGTTTCCGTACCATCCAAACGATTGAAACGGGCGCGAAACTCCCTGGCGCCCGGCAAGGTTGCGAGATACCAGCCCACATGCTTGCGGGCAATGCGCACGCCCATCACGTCACCATAAAAGGCGTGAAGGGCAGCCAGATGCTCCAGCAGGATGCGTTCCACTTCGCTCAGTTCCGGCGCCGGCAATTTCTCGCCGGTACGCAGGAAATGATCGATCTCGCGAAAAATCCATGGCCGCCCTTGAGCGGCCCGGCCTATCAGCAGGCCATCGGCACCGGTCGCATCAAGCACGTATCGGGCCTTTTCCGGCGAATCGATATCGCCGTTGGCAAACACCGGGATCGACACGGCCTGCTTGATCGCGGCAATCGTGTCGTACTCGGCTTCCCCTGTGTACAGATCGGCGCGGGTGCGGCCATGCACGGCCAGCGCTGTGATCCCGGCCTGTTCGGCGATCTTCGCCACGTTCAGACCGTTCTTGTTTTCGCGATCCCAGCCGGTGCGGATCTTCAGGGTGACCGGCACATCAACCGCGGCCACTACGGCCTGCAGGATCTCGGTCACCAGTGCTTCGTCTTTCAGCAACGCGGAGCCGGCGGCCTTGTTGCAGACCTTTTTGGCCGGACAGCCCATGTTGATATCGATAATCTGTGCGCCCAGTTCGACGTTGGCCCGTGCCGCATCGGCCAGCATCTGCGCGTCGCCACCGGCGATCTGTACCGAGCGCGGCTCGGGATCGCCTTCGTGGATCATGCGCATGCGCGACTTGCGGGTATTCCACAGGCTCATGTCACTGGTGACCATTTCCGAGACTACAAGCCCTGCGCCCAGACGCTTGCACAGCTGACGAAAAGGCTGGTCGGTGACGCCCGCCATCGGGGCGAGAATCAAACCGTTCTGCAATGTATATGGGCCGATGCGTACCGCCGACATAGGACTTCCCTGAAGTGGGGCCGGATCATGAGAGTTCGAAAAAGGGTGGGCATGATACCCGCTCTCGATGACTGGTTAAAGGCTGAATTGAACAAAATCTGAACAGTTATTCTGTTATCGCCAACGGTTTGGTTGGCCGCGATCCAGTCAGAAAAATGCCGTCAATCGAGAAACGCTGAAGCGGTTCACTCCGGTGAGTGGAAGTTCAGGCTGTAATTCACCGCTTTCGGCCCCGGATCGAGAATATCCAGGGCGATGTGGATCGGCGTCTGCGGCGGCATTTCCGCGAGGCCTTCGAGATCGCCGCTCAGATACTCGCCGGGTTTGAAGCGACGACTGGCGATCAGATGACCGTTGAGGTCGGCGAAGCGCAGTTCGAGCAAAGGGAACGGCTGGGAAAACGTCGCCCGGTTGTAAATGATCGCGTCGACCACCAGCGCCCCGCTGAAATCGGGATGGCTGCGCACCACCAGATTGCTGCTCTTGATTTTGCCGATATCGACTTTCGACGGCACGGTGCAGCCGATCTGCGGGCAGATCTGCTGGAACCACGGTCGGTATTGATCCTGCCGCGCCAGTTCCTCGAAGTGATAGGCGATGTACTGGGCGGCAAGGCCGCCGGCCGCCAACACCACCAGCACCAGCCAGAGCAGGCGCCGGCCCCAGGGCGAGCGGCGCTGCTGCCAGTCCAGTTGCAGCGGGTCGTCGGTCAGATCCTGCAGGACCTCGGCGCGCACCCCGGGCTCGGCCCGTTCGCGTTTTTTGCGCGGCGAAGTGATCAATGGCAGATCGTCGTCATCGTTGTCGTCGCTAGCCGACAGTCGTTCGCGGCGGGCGTTGGGGTCGATCGGGTCATGCAGGCGCAATTGCGGAATCGGCGGCTCGTCATCCAGATCCACCGGCTCCAGCGACAGCGAAGGTTCGGTGCGCTCGGGTTCGAGGGTTTCGATGCCGTCGATATCCGGCTCGATATCCGGCGCTACGCTGCGCTCATCCGCAGGCTCGCTGAACAGGCTGTCGGGCCATGTGCCTTCGTCCGGCTCCGGGCTGTCGCGTCGGGCGCTCAAGGATTCTTCGCGGGTACGGCCGAATTCGGCGGCCGGCTGGATTTCGCGCTGTTCGAGGCGGGCGAGTTCTTCGTCCAGATCGAGGCTGTCCAGATCCAGTTCCGACGCGCTCCATTGCTTCTGGCTGATGGCGCGCGGTGCGGGGATCTGTTCGACGACCGCAGAATCGCTGACAGGCGCGGGCGCTTCAGGCAGCGCTGGTGCGAGCGGCGTCACCGTGTCCTTGCCGGAATGTTGCTCGAGCAGCTGCTTGGCGGCATTGAACACTTGCAGGCAGGAGCCGCAACGAACCACCCCGCGCGCCACGCTCAATTGAGCATGGTTGACGCGGAAACTGGTCTGGCAATGCGGGCATTGGGTGACGAAACTGTCGGTCATGCGGCGATCCGGTTCAGGCAAGCGGTCATTTTAGCGCCGACGCCCGGTGATGCGCACCCAGCCGTCGCGATTGGCGATCGGGTCGAGCTCGAAGTCCTGCGCATAAGCTGCCGCTACTTCTTCGCCCTGCTCGGCGAGAATGCCCGACAGCGCCAGGCGCCCGCCGCTCTTGACCAGACCGGACAGTTGCGGCGCCAGCGACACCAGCGGGCCGGCGAGAATGTTGGCGACCAGCACGTCGGCCTGAACTTGCGGCAGATCCTCGGGCAGGTACAGCGGGAACAGCTCATCGGCAATATTGTTGCGCCCAGCGTTGTCGCGCGAGGCTTCCAGTGCCTGTACGTCGATGTCGGTGCCCACAGCTTGTTTGGCGCCGAGCAGCAGGGCGGCAATCGCCAGAATCCCCGAGCCACAGCCGAAGTCGAGCACGTTGCAGCCTTTCAGATCCTGACCGTCGAGCCATTCCAGGCACAGTGCGGTGGTCGGGTGGGTGCCGGTGCCGAACGCCAGGCCCGGGTCCAGCAGCAGGTTGACCGCGCCAGGCTCGGGCGCGGCGTGCCAGCTCGGCACGATCCACAGACGCTGGCCGAAACGCATCGGCTCGAAACCGTCCATCCAGCTGCGTTCCCAGTCCTGGTCTTCGATGACTTCGCTGTGATGTTCGGGCAACGGGCTGCCGGTCAGCAATTCCAGATGGGCCAGAACCGGCTCCGGTTCGGTACCGCCTTCGAACAGCGCCAGCAAGTGGGTGTGCGACCACAGCGGCGTGGTGTTGAGTTCCGGTTCGAAGATCGGCTGGTCTTCGGCGTCCATGAAAGTCACCGACACGGCGCCGACTTCGAGGAATGCGTCCTCGTAGGTTTCGGCTTGTTCCGGGGTGATGGCGAGACGGACTTGCAGCCAAGGCATGGCGGGCACCTTTGAAAATCTGTGGGGCAGCCCGAAGCTGCAAAAGCGCGCAGTTTACGCCAGGTCGCCGGCAAAGTGGACACACCGCTTGGCTGTTACACATTCGCGGCCGCGATATACATATGTATGGCCTGAGCACTTTTGTCGGCAAATAGAGTGAGCGCTCATCTCTACGCAACAAAAGGCTGGACGACATGGCGGATCAACAAGGGACTGTAGAAGAAAAACCACCGATAGCCGCTGCGTCTACGGGGTCGGTGCAGGAGATCCTCCTGCGCATCACGCGCTGGCAGGTGATGATCGACAAGCGCTTGAACAGCCAGATGACGTTGCTCGAGGCGCTGGAGCATTTCGCTTTGACTGAACTGCGCAGGCATTACCCGGACGGCCATTTCGCCCCGGGCTTTGTGGTTGCGCTGCTTGACGCCATTCTGCAAAAGCTTATCGACGGCCGGCCAGTCATGTTCCTGGCGCTCCAGGACGCGCCATTTCGCTGGCCTGGGGGCGCTGACCCCGGTTTACCGTCCAGCCGTCATGAGCATGTGATCCGGACGGTGGATAGCGTTTCGCTGCACTTCCTCGACCAGTACAAAAAATACCTGCGAGAACATTGGACGACAAAAGGGCAGGAAGCGCTGTTTGATCGCCTGATCAAGCGCAAGCTGCGGCGCTATATCAAGGATATCGAGTTACTGTTGCGCCGTGACCAACTGGCGGGCCTGACACTGGATCAATTGCGCAGCAAAATCGACCGGGTTCACGCCCGCAGCACGCGTCGGTACCGGTTGACTGCCCTGGCAACCGGCGCAGAGAAAAAGATTCTCGAGGCGCATTCCTTCGCGCAACTGCCGTCATGGATCAAAGCGCTGAAGGAGCCGGATCGCGCCCTGTTGCGCGATTATCAGGAGCAGACGTCACTGGCGCAGGCAGCTCTCGATGACCTGCTGCAGGGCCACGGCTCGTTGCGCGACTTTGCCCGCCAGCAGGCCATCGAATACATTCAGCTCAAGCTCGACATGGCGGTTGAACCAGACCGGATCGACGTGCGGCTCAGATGGCGCTCGGCGGTCGGTGAGCCGACCCACAATCGCAGCCTCAGTGACCTGCTGGCATGCGGGCCGATCGGTCAGGACTTCGCAGCGGTATTGGAGATCACCAGTCCTGCGCCATTGCGCAACCAGTCACTCAAGCCGGCATTCATTGCCGACATGCTGGCGGAACAGGATTATCCGGCGGACTACCTGCGCGCCCTCGCCGAGCAGTACCAGCGCACCGACGTGCAAAAGGCACTCATCGACTGGTTCACCGTACGGCTCAGGCAGAGCGCATTCGTCGCGCGCTGCGCAGCTCATCTGGCGGATTCCGACCATGAGCGTCTGGAGCAGATGTGGTCTGGGCAAGCGGCAATGAAACCGTTGCAAGTGGCCGCATTGACGCTGCCCAACGGCATGCAATGCGCCGATCTTCTGGTGTTCTACCAGGCAGAGACTGAGCAAGCGGTGAATAACCTGGTGCTGTACGCGCCCAACAAACCGGACGGTCAGGAGTGGGTCCGGTTGCCTTCGATTGCGGCGTTGACCGGCGAAGTATGGAGCTGGACGCAGAGCGAATCCGGTCGCGAGTATCTGTTGCAGCAGCTTTCGCCGACGGCACATCACCCGGCACGTGATTATCTTGTGGCTGCGGCGGCCAGTCCTGCTCTCTGGGGCATGCAGAGTGACCTTCGACGAACGCCCTTGCCGTTCGACGAGTGCGTCGAAGCCGCTGCAAAAATGGCCCTGGCAAACAACCTGCAGCGGGTCGAGCAGGACAACTCGCTGCGCTGGTACACGACGCTCGCGCTCGAGGCTCGCCGGCGCATCAGCAGTCTGAATCAGGAACTGATCGTTCATCAGCAGGTGTTCAACGAGCTGCTGGGCGGTTTCGAGGTTTTTGTCGATTTCGCCAGGCGCTCGGTTGCCGCAGCGATCACGCCCTATATGCGCAGCAAGAACGTGCTGGAACCGGTCGATCCGGCCACTGTGTTGATCGATTACAACCCTGGCGTCGCCGACCGCAGGAAGCAGCAGGTGGCCACGCTGCTCGACCTGGCCATTCACGGCTACGATGACAACTCCGGCATCGAGCATCCGAAAAAAGGCGTGCGATCGTCGGTTGGCCAGGATTTGAGCCAGGTGCGCAGCGCCGATCTGGCGCTGTATCTGCGTCGGGCCTGGCTGGGTGAAAAATACGCCAGCGAGATTCGTGGCAAATATCTCGACCCGCGTGATGCTGCCTACGAACCGCGTCGCTTTGCCTACCGCAACGTGCTGCTGTCAAAGATGGACCGTGATTTACGCGTGGCCAGAAGTCAGGCGCGATTGAGCGACGCGGTGTATTCAGCGCTGGTCCGTCAGGTCTCTCTGTTGAGCGAGGTACCAGCACCGGGTACGCATTTTCCGGGCGCGAGCATGGTTGAAAGTGACGGCGTGTTCAGGTTCACCGTGCGCCATCACGTCGTGCTTGGGGTTTATGTCCTGACCTCGTTCAACCCCGAGCCGTCCTGGTGGCTGTACACGCCTGATGCCCCCGACGGAATTGCGGTGCGTGCGTATCAGTCACTGTTCGGCGACATCGCGGGCGCTTTGCATGACTACTTGATGGCGCGTACGCCGGTTGCCGCGCGCAGCATCGTGTCGCGCACCCTGTATGCGATTGCGGCCAAAAAACAACGCGTCGATACGCTGTACGAAGCGCAGCGCCTGATTGACGCGCGCAGCGAGTTCAACGCGTACATCGAGCGCGCGGTCACGGATGTGCAGGACATCACCACCAGCCGCGCGCAAATGATCGAACGCCAAGTGGTCAAGGGGCTGATGTTTGCAGCCGCACCGTTTTGCATGGTGTTCCCTCCGTTTGCCTTGCTGCTCGATGTCGTGTTCATTGCCGTCAGCGCTGGTCAGGCGGTCGCGGCGCATCTGGAGGGCGACATCGATGGCGCTCTCGGCCACTGGCTGGAGGCGTCGTGGGGGGCGCTGTTTGCCATGGTCGGCGCAGGCAGTGCGATCAAGTGGCTGGGCGGTGCGGCCAGAAGTCTGAAGCACACCATGAGGCCTGTCTCGTTGTTGTCAGAGCGTCTGAATACCGTGGCTCCGCTACGCAGGGACGCGCTGCCGGCGATCCGGGAAGTACGCTTTCATGCCAGGCAGGCCGTCAGCAAGACGCCCGAACATTTGCAAAGGGTGAGCGAAGAAGGCGTCTTTTTCGGCACCTGGCGCAGCCCGTCCAGCGCTGCACAGCCGCAACCGGCCTATTACATTCGCAACAGAGGCAAGTACTTTCTGGTCAGGGAAAATCCGCATTTCGGTGGCCTGAGCCTGGTCGATGCCCGTCGCCCGAGCGCCATCTATCAGCAACCGATTCAGCTTGCTCCGGGGGGCAAGTGGACACATGCCAGGGTCGGACTCACAGGAGGCAACGTGCGCAACCTTGGGCGCGTGAACAATTTGAATGATGCTTTTCCTGGAGGTGTCGAGCCCGTGCTGAACCGCGGCGCGCTGCAGGGCGAAGCCGTAGTGGCGGCTTTCCGTCCCGGATCGCAGGATAACTACCTGTTTTCGTTGAATGCGCAGAGTTGCGTCATCGCCTCGCTGTATAACCCGACGACGAGAGTGGGTGCGGTCATTCATTTTGATCACAATATTCGCCCGTTGATCGAGCGAAGTGTCACGCAGGTGCTGGAGCGTCTGGGGGGAACACCGCAGAACATTCGCGCCACGCTGGTGGGTGGCGACTGGCTGTCGGCGGGTGCTGACATCGGCGGTCCGGTCAGGCGAGTGTTGCGCGAACAGGGCCTGCAGCCGACATGGGATTACTGGTCATACTCGTCCTGCCTGGGCAACAGCTATGGCGTGGTGCTGAATCTGAACAATGGAGTCTCGAGAGTGTTCAAGCATTCCGCTGGTCAGATTGGCAGGTTGTACAACCCGCTTATCGCCAGATCGAGCTATGCCACGGACGGGCTCTCGATACGTGCCCGAAACTTTACGAGGCGGTTCACCCGCAGACCGTTACATGAAAACGCAGCAGGAGCGGTGGTCGATGAGGCTGGCCTGGGGGCATCTGCCGCAATGGTCGAGCAGCAGGCCTTCTCCACAGTGATGGTCTGATGGGTTTGTTGCAGGCATAAAAAAACCCGATCCGCAGGGATCGGGTTTTTCATGCCGCTTCAGCCTTACGACTGTTTGGCCAGCTTGTGCTCGAGGTAGTGAATGTTCACACCGCCCTTGCAGAAGCCTTCGTCACGAACCAGATCACGGTGCAGCGGGATGTTGGTCTTGATCCCGTCGACCACGATTTCGTCCAGGGCATTGCGCATGCGTGCCATGGCTTCGTCGCGGGTTGCGCCGTAAGTGATCAGCTTGCCGATCAGCGAGTCGTAGTTCGGTGGCACGGCATAACCGCTGTACAGGTGCGAGTCGACGCGAACGCCGTTGCCGCCTGGAGCGTGGAAATGCTTGACCGTGCCCGGGCTCGGCATGAAGGTCTTCGGATCTTCAGCGTTGATCCGGCACTCCAGCGAGTGACCGCGGATGACCACGTCATCCTGAGTGAACGACAGCTTGTTGCCAGCGGCGATGCTGAGCATCTCCTTGACGATGTCGATACCGGTGACCATCTCCGAAACCGGGTGCTCCACCTGAACACGGGTGTTCATTTCGATGAAGTAGAAACGGCCGTTCTCGTAGAGGAACTCGAAAGTACCGGCGCCACGGTAGCCGATGTCGATGCATGCCTTGACGCAGCGAGCCAATACTTCCTGGCGCGCTTTCTCGTCGATGCCCGGTGCCGGCGCTTCTTCGAGAACCTTCTGGTGACGACGCTGCAGCGAGCAGTCGCGGTCGCCCAGGTGGATGGCGTGGCCCTGGCCGTCGGACAGAACCTGCACTTCGACGTGGCGCGGGTTGGTGAGGAATTTTTCCAGATAGACCATCGGGTTGCCGAACGCCGCGCCTGCTTCGGAGCGGGTCAGTTTCGCCGAGGCGATCAGGTCTTCTTCCTTGTGCACCACGCGCATGCCGCGACCACCACCGCCACCGGCGGCCTTGATGATCACCGGGTAGCCGACTTCACGACCGATGCGCAGCGCCGTTTCTTCGTCTTCCGGCAGCGGGCCGTCAGAGCCAGGAACGGTCGGTACGCCGGCTTCGATCATCGCGTGCTTGGCCGATACCTTGTCGCCCATCAGGCGGATGGTGTCGGCTTTCGGGCCGATGAAGGCGAAGCCGGAGTTCTCGACCTGCTCGGCAAAATCGGCGTTTTCCGCGAGGAAACCGTAGCCTGGGTGAATGGCGGTAGCGCCGGTCACTTCAGCGGCAGCGATGATGGCCGGAATGTGCAGGTAAGACTGAGCGGCGGACGCCGGGCCGATGCAGACGGATTCGTCTGCCAGACCCAGGTGCATCAGCTCTTTGTCGGCCTTGGAGTAAACGGCGACGGTCTTGATGCCCATCTCTTTGCAGGCACGCAGAATCCGCAGGGCGATCTCACCGCGGTTAGCGATCAGAACTTTTTCCAACTTCGCAGTCATCAAAGGCTCTCCGCGGTTCAAACGATGGTGAACAGCGGTTGGTCGTACTCAACCGGCTGGCCGTCTTCGACGAGGATGGATTCGATCACACCGCTGGTTTCAGCTTCGATGTGGTTCATCATCTTCATGGCTTCGACGATGCACAGGGTGTCGCCTTTCTTCACGGTCTGGCCGACTTCAACGAAGGCTGGCGAGGTTGGCGAAGATTTGCGGTAGAAGGTGCCGACCATCGGCGAACGGGCAACGGTGCCGTTCAGCGCGGGTGCAGCAGCGGCAGCCGGAGCAGCGGCGGCGACTGGCGCGGCAGCAGGGGCAGCGGCCGGAGCCTGCATCGGGGCTGGCGCGTAGTACTGCTGCGCCGGGGTCTTGCTGTGACGGCTGATGCGTACGGACTCTTCGCCTTCCTTGATCTCGAGCTCGTCGATGCCGGACTCTTCCAGCAATTCGATCAGTTTCTTAACTTTACGGATATCCATGAATCATCAACTCCCAAGGGTCGGTCAGGGGCGTATAGCTTGGTGTTCAAGCTGCTCTAGTGCGGCCTCCAGGGCCAGTCGGTAACCGCTGGCGCCAAGGCCGCAGATCACTCCTACCGCTACATCGGAGAAGTAGGAGTGATGGCGGAAAGGTTCGCGCTTGTGCACGTTGGACAAATGCACTTCGATGAATGGGATGCTCACTCCCAGCAGCGCGTCACGTAATGCGACACTTGTGTGCGTAAAAGCCGCCGGATTGATCAGAATGAAGTCCACGCCTTCACCGCGTGCAGCGTGGATGCGATCGATCAATTCGTACTCGGCGTTGCTTTGCAGATGCAGCAGATGATGGCCGGCTTCACGGGCGCGCCGCTCCAGATCCTGATTGATCTGCGCCAGGGTCGTCGACCCGTAGGTCCCCGGTTCCCGGGTGCCGAGCAGGTTCAGGTTGGGGCCGTGCAGCACCAGTAGCGTCGCCATCTGCGTTGTCCTTGTTATCAATGTGCAGTCGTCAGAACCCGGCGACTATGCCGCAAAGCCTTTGTGACTGTCCAGTTCCATGCAATAGGCGGCACGATGGGCGATGTTTGCGCGAAATTTGTGACCGAGTGAGCTGATCCGGTCATTCGTGGTGTCGGCAAGAGCCTCTTCGCGAGCAGGCTCGCTCCCACAGGGGTATGCATTCCAATGTGGGAGCGAGCCTGCTCGCGAAGGTGGTACGTCAGACGCGGAAGGCCTGAACGGCCGTATGCAGTTGGCCGCCGAGAACCAACAGATTCTCGCCCTGTTCGCGCCCTTGGCCGATGCGCAGCAGGTTATCCCCACCCAATTGATGAATGCGCTCGCTGTGATCGCGGATTTCGCTGACCGCGCCACTTTGCTGCGCGGTGACATCGGCGATGCGCACGGCGGTGTCGGCGATGGTCTGGATCGCGCCGACGATTTTGTCCAGTGCACCGTCCGCCGCTTGCGCCTGACTGGCCGTGGCTTCGGCGTGTTCGACCTGCGCGCGCATGCCTTCGACCGATTGTCGCGCGGCGGTCTGCAGGCCGGCGATCAGCGTCTGGATTTCCGCCGTGGCCCCGGCGGTGCGTTGTGCCAGCGAGCGCACTTCCTCGGCGACTACGGCGAAACCACGGCCCATCTCCCCGGCGCGGGCCGCCTCGATCGCGGCGTTCAGGGCGAGCAGATTGGTCTGATCCGCAATCGAACGAATCACCGTCAGCACGCCGCCAATGGTTGCTGATTCTTCTGCCAGATGTTCGATCATCTGCGCATTGCCTTGAACCTCACCGACCAGCGCATGCAGTCCGGTCAGGCTCTGGCCGATTACAGCCTGCCCATGCTCGACGGCCAGTCCGGCATGACGACTGGCGTCGGCAGCCTGACGGGCATCGCCGGCCACTTGCTGAATGGTCGCCTCGAGTTCTCCCAGCGAATCGCGAATCAGCGCGGTATCGCCGGCCTGATGTTCGGCGCCGCTGTGCAGGTCATTGCTCAGTTCGGCGAGGGTGCGGCTGCTGCCCGCGACCTGCTCGGCGTTGCCGCGAATGGTGCCGACCAGATCCACCAGATAGGCGCGCAAGCGGTTGAGCGACGCTTCGATGTCATGCAATTCGCGATTGGTCTTGCCCAGTTGGATGTCGCGACTGAAATCGCCCTCGGCCCAGGTCGACAATGCCGGGGCGAGGTTGGTCAGGGTGCGGGCCAGGCGCCGCTGCAAGGTATCGATGAGCAGGGCGATCAGCAGAATCAGGCCGATCATCACGCCTTGCATCAGGCGCACTTCGCCCTGGATCTGCCCATGTTGCGCGCGTACCACCGGTTCAAGGCCGGCGATGGCGTGTTGCACGCTGGCGATTTTTTCGTGGGTGGCGGCGCTGAGCTCGGCGCGTTTCTGGATCTGCTCGCGAGTGCGCGCCAGTTCCGCCGGATAGCGGCCGAGCAAGCTGTTGAGTTCGCGTTTGAGGCCGACACCGGCATCTTCAGCGGCGGCTTCGTCGGTGGTTTCGATGCCCATCAACGCGGCGAAATCGTCACTGCTCGATTCGTTGCTGGCGACCACGCCGAGCAAGGGCAGGGCATCGATGGCCTCGGCCTGGGCGCGCATGTTGCTCACTTCGCGCTCGACATCGGCAGCCAGTTCACTGCGCCCGCTGCTGACCAGTTTGTCCCGCGCCAGCGACAGTCTGCCCAGATGCTGCGATGCGGCGAGCAGTGGTGCGAGGTAGGCGGCGTTGCCATTGGCGTAGGTGTTGAGCTGGTCGAGGCTGGCGCTGAGTTCGCGTTCGGCCTGCAACAGCAGCGCCTGCGGATCGCCAGCCAGTTTGCCGGCGGCGAGCAGGTCGGTTTTGCTGAATTCATCAAGGCTCGACAGACTTGGCTGCACGGTGTCGGCCAGCGTCGGGGGCAGCTCACCCAGTTGCTTGTGCACGCTGTCGATGGCCTGGGCGGCGCTGCTCAAACGCAGCGCGTCACCGCTGGCGAGATAATCCTCAACGTTGCGCGCCACCTCGTTCTGAAATTGTTGCGACAGCCCGAGGTAACGCTCCATCAACAGATACGGACGTTCGAGGGCTTTTTGCGACCACCACAGCGTGGCGCCAAGGGCCACGCAGACGGCGACCAGCAGCAGAGTGTTGAGATTGGTGAGCAACTTCAGGCGCATGACGGCTACCAACGGCAGAAATGGTAAGCGCCTGAATTTATTGCGGATCCATTACAAGGTTATGACCGAATCAGTGGATTCCGATGAAAAAGTGGCACTTTGCTTTGACTGGCGCGCGGTCTGCACCCGATTGCGTCCTGCACCCTTGGCGCGATACAGCGCCTCATCGGCCTGGCTGGCCATCATCAGGCTGTCGGAGTCATCGCACATTTCTACTACGCCGGCGCTGAACGTGCACCAGAGGTCCTGCGGCTGCGCCGGGTAATGAATCTCGGCGAAGCGCTGGCGAATCTCGTCGAGGACTTTGTGCGCCGCGTCGATATCGGTGTCGGGCATGACGATGGCGAACTCTTCGCCGCCGTATCGGCCAATGAAATCGGTCTTGCGCAAACGCTGCTTGAGAAACAGCGCGAGGCTCTTGATCACCCGGTCGCCCATCGGGTGGCCGTGGCTGTCGTTGACCCGCTTGAAGTGATCGATGTCGAGCATGGCAAAGCTCAGTGGCTTGTTCTCGCGGCGCGCGCGGAACGAGCAGTCTTCGAGCAATTGCAGGATGTGCGTGTGGTTGTACAGGCCGGTAAGACTGTCGCGGACCATCCGCGCTTTCAGATTGCGCGCCCGCGCCGCCCGGTTGCGCACAGTGGTGATCAGGTGCCGCGGTTTGATCGGCTTGGTCAAGAAGTCATCGCCGCCCTCGCTCATGGCGTCGAGCTGCTTGTCCAGATCATCCTCGGCCGACAGGTAAATGATCGGCACGCTGACATAGCGGTCGTTGTGACGGATGACTTTGGCCAGCTCGGTGCCGGTGCAGGCTGGCATGTACATGTCGAGGATGATCAGGTCCGGCTGGAAATCCGCCAGCTCGGCCATTGCCTGAATCGGTTCGATCAGGGTGCGTGTGACAATCCCGGCGCTGTTGAGCAGGCGCTCGGTGTGCAGGGCCTGGGCGCGCGAGTCGTCAATGATCAGCACTTTATAAGGCTCGTACTGGGCGACGCAGGTCAGCACTTCGATTTTTTCCAGCAGGCTCGATGCTTCAAGGGTGCCGGTGAGGAATTCCTGGCCACCGGCGCGCACGGCGGCTAGGCGGGTCGGGGTGTCGGTTTCGTGCAGGCTGAAGAACAGCAGCGGCAGGGGTTCTTCGAGGCCGACCTGAGCTTCGGCGGCGAGTTTCAGGCCGATGCCGGGGCCACTGAAATCCACGTCCATGACAATCGCCGCGGGCAAGCGCTCGACCATCGACGAACGAAACGCGGCCACGCTGTCCAGTGCCTGCGCGCTCAAGCCGAAAAATTCCAGTTGCTTGGCCAGGCGTTCAGCGCGGTCGTGATCCTGCAACATCACGTAGATCGGCTTGCGCAGCGGCGGCAGGAACGTCTGGTCGAGCTGATCGCCATGGCGCAGGCCAGTGCGCGACAGGCGCTGCATCAAACGATTGAGATCGGTGATCAGGCCGCTGCTGAGGCGTCCACGATTGGCATCCACCGCTTGCAACGACTGGCTGATGTGATGCGCCAACTGAGTGTGTTCCGGCTGTTCGAAGCGCTCGGCAAAACGCAGCAGACGCAGATTCGCCTCGCTCAGTTCGGCGAGATCGACGGTGGACCACTCACTGCGTTGCAGGCGCTGCCATATCTCAAGAATCTGACGTGCCTGATGAATTACCCGCTGGGCAAAGTGGTGCTTGAGACGCTCACGGCTGGGGTCTTCTGGCTCGGTCATATCCTGACTACTAGTTAGGGTGCATGCTGAGATCGACTGGTGGCTCTATGCTAGCACCTCTTTTCCCTTAGACGAGTGTCGTACGTCAATAATCTGCTGGACGACACGATTCAGTTTCTGACCGGGTGGTTTTGTTTTTACCTCTGATTTTGACCAAGTGCCCGCATGCTGGGGCTTAGCGAGCAATCCTGCCAGCGCTGTCGACATTTCAGCGGCCTTGATAGGCGGCGTCTGACAGCGCTTTCTGATTTTTCTTCTACGCGCTTTCACCGGCCCGGTTGGCTGGTACGGTTCAGGGATTCCCCTAGCTGCCGTCCATCCGCCATGAGCCAATGTTTCACCGAACTCGCCAGTGATGCCCAGCGCCTCAATCACAACATCAGGCCCATCGATGACTGCGCTTGCGACGAAGAGCTGTTGTACGGCGAGCGGGTGCAGGTGACAGAGGTGCCAGTGCTGACCTGCCAATGCCTCTGGCGGCGCTATCAGCGCGCCGCCGAGGCAATTGTCGCCCCGAACGGCGTGCTGATTGCCGATCCGGTCGCGCGCAACCGGGCGATCAACGCGGCTTATGCCCGGTTGTGGTTGCACGACTCACGTTTTCAATGGGCGGGCCTGGCGGCGTTTGCCTCCAAGCAGGTCGGCTGTGGCTTGCTGCATGCGGCACAGAGTATCGAACGCATCCGCGAGGAATACGAAGCGCGGCAGCGGCTGCGAGACAGCCGACGCGAATCCGGATTGCTCACGCCGGAAAAAATGCCGGGACAGGCCGAAGACCTGCGTGAATATCAACAGGCTCAGGCGCGTAATCCGCTGTCTGTCATGGATGCCCGGGTGCCAGGTGAAGAGCTGTCGGTGGCCGAGCAACAGTTCCGGCATGTCTACGAAATGATGGCGATGGGTAATACCACGCTGTTTCTGGATGTTTATCCGTTGCATCAGTTCTATGCGGTGCGGGGATTGGCGGAGTTGAAGAAATGTCTTCGCGACCGGGAGAAGATTCAAGGGCATGCGAAGTGGCCGGTGCTTTGGCCGGTCGGGCAAGACACCCTCAGGTTCGGGGATGCATATCCCGAGATAGAGGTGGCCTTTGAAGCAATAGAGGCTGGGAAAATCGCCGAAAGCGTGAAGCATTTGGCGTGGCACGAGCAGCAAAATATTCTCCAGCCGACCATTTACGAAAACAGCCACCTGGTTGCGCTTTTGCGCGGCAATCATTTTTCTTATATCACCAACTTCCCTTCCGGCGTCGCTCAGGCCATCGAGCTGACGCTGACCAGCCAATGCCAGCGTGTCGATGATGGCCGGACCATTGATTTTGATAGCAGCCCGCTGGCGGATTTGTCCGATATCGACCAGCGAATGAAGTTTGTGCTGCGGGCGGCAAGTCGTTTTGATCTGTTGCTCAACGACAGCAACAAGGCGTTGTTGGCGCAGTCAATCCGCGAGATTGCGCTCAGGGAGGAGGGCTGATGAGCTTGCGCCTTCGGCAAATCAGCCGACGTCGCTGGGTGTGGATGATTGTTTGTGTGGCTGCTGCACTGGCCGCCTTGCGGCAATTGATGCAGCCGCTATGGAATGATCCAGTCATTACCTTGAGGATCGGCGAAACCTACGAGTACATGGAGGCACATTCAACCGCTCCGTTCAGTGTGTGGGATCGCGGCAGCAAGACTGTTTCCGGTGGCATTCCGAAGACGGATGCACGTCTGCGCTTCGTTGATCCGCAGTACGGGTTCGAGACGCCGCTGGCTCGGTTTTTCACCGTGACGTTCGTCAATAATCTGACCGTGAGCATCCGCATGTCTCCGCAAATCGAACCTCTGCTGATTGAGGACGCCATGAAGGTTGTTACCGATCTGCAGAGCCAATGGTGCGCAAAAGGCTGGAAACCGATGGGTACGCAGGGCGACCCGACAATTACGGACACCCCCGATTGGCGCGCATACGTCAGACAAGGAGTGCTTTCTGGGCGGTCATTTTGGCAGGCCGGCGACAAATACCAGGCAATGCTGATTCTAGGACGCTTCAGAGATTCCAGACATCTCGATCAGGAGCGCTACCTCATCACTCTCGCCGTGGCGAAACCCTGGATTCCTTTCGACGAAATCGAAGATCGCCGCCTCGAATCCCATCACTTCCTCCCACCCCTACCCGAAAAAGGAGCCATTCCATGCCCATCCCAGCCTTCATGACCATCCACGGCAGCCGCCAGGGCCTGATCACCGCCGGCGCTTTCACTGAAGCCTCGGTGGGCAATACCTACCAGAGCGGGCGCGAAGACAAGATCATGGTTCAGGCCCTCAGTCATGGCATGTACATACCCAAGGATCAGGGCGCCGGGCGGCGGATGCACAGGCCCTTGATCATCACCAAAACCCTCGACAAGGCTTCGCCCTTGCTGAATATGGCGCTGTCCAGCGGCGAGTTGCTGAGCGAATGCCGCGTGGAGTTTTATCGCACGTCGGCCAGCGGCGTGCAGGAGCACTTCTACACGGTGGAGCTGGAGGATGCGTTGGTCGTCGGCAGCGAACTATTGATGCCGAACTGTCTCGACACGGCCACGTCGCATCTCACCCAGCTGGAGAAAGTCCACTTCAGCTATCGGCGCATCTACTGGCGCCACGAAATCAGCCGGACGATGGGTTCGGACGAGTGGCAAGGCGAGGGACTTCGGTGAGGCTGGTCCGTGAACTGAGCCTGACCGACCACGAGCGCCAGCATGTCTGTTGCGTGGAAGAGGCGCTGGAGCACGTCAGCAGTCTGTTGAGCATGCGCCAACCGCTCGAAGGTCTGGATCAACTGCGGGCCGGTTTGATGATCAATCTGGACAGCGAAGTCCTGGCGCAGATCAAACAGGGTGAATGGTGCCTGATCAAAGCCGAAGCCGACTATGGCTACTGGCAGGGCGCCGAAGCGGTGTTCCAACAGGCCGTGCTCGAGCTTATGAACAACCCTCCCGAGCAGCCAACCCGCACCGCGCGAATCTTTCGTCTGGTCGACAGTGTGACTGGTGAGCCTTTGCCTGCGCAGGCCTACATCGCCACGATTGATGGAATACCCAGTCAGCGCCGAACTGACGCCCAAGGCATTGCACATCTGTTTACCGACGACCAAGTGCGGCAGCTTTCGCTGCGCATCTTCAACGTCTGAAAGCTGCGTCTATCCTTTCGTTCGCGACGTCCTTCGCTTGTTTTGCGCCAGTGCCGCGATAGCGGGTGCTAGGCCTTGGCACGTTGTTGTATGGTTGTGGTCGAACCGTTGAACCCAAGTGATTGAAAGGATATCGCCATGCTGGACTGGAAAAACCGCGCGGGCAGCGCGCCTGAACGTGCCGCCGAGCCCAAGTCGGCCACCCGCAGCTATGTCGGCGGGCTGCTGTTCAGCCGGGCGCTGGCCACAGTGGTCGGTCTGTATTTGCTGGTCACCATCGCGCTGGGCTGGTACTGGAGCCAGGAACCGGAGCTGTTTCCGGTGGCGCAGAACGCCCAGGTCGCTGCCGAGAAAGAGGGTAAGCAAATGGTGGTCGGCTACACCACGGTCGAGACCCTGAAGACCGTTGCCGGCACCTTGCTCAACAAGCCGGGCGGTTACATTTCCAATGACCGTTTCCCGCCGGGCCTGTGGATGGACAACACGCCGAGCTGGGAATATGGCGTGCTGGTGCAGGTGCGTGACCTGACCCGCGCCCTGCGCAAGGATTTTGCCCGTTCGCAATCACAGTCCGCCGAAGACGCCGATCTGGCCAAGGCCGAACCACGCTTCAACTTCGATAACAAGAGCTGGGTGCTGCCGTCCAGCGAGTCGGAATACCAGGAAGGCATCAACTCCCTGAGCCGTTATCAGTCGCGCTTGTCGGATCCGAATCAGAAAAACGCGCTGTTCTACGCCCGCGCCGACAACCTCAACAACTGGCTGGGCGATGTCGGCACCCGTCTCGGTTCGTTGTCGCAACGCCTGTCGGCCAGTGTCGGCCGGGTCAAGCTCAATACTGCGCTGAAGACCGAAGTTCCGGCGGTCGGCGAAGTGCCGCAGGTTGACGAAGAAGTCGTGGAAACCCCGTGGATGCAGATCGACAACGTGTTCTACGAAGCACGCGGTCAGGCCTGGGCGCTGTCGCATCTGCTGCGCGCCATCGAAGTCGACTTCGCCGATGTGCTGGCGAAGAAGAACGCCACCGTCAGCGTGCGCCAGATCATCCGTGAGCTGGAGGCTTCGCAAGAGCCGGTGTGGAGCCCGATGATCCTCAATGGCAGCGGTTTTGGCGTATTGGCCAACCACTCGCTGGTCATGGCCAACTACATTTCCCGGGCCAACGCTGCAGTGATCGATTTGCGTCAACTGCTCAATCAGGGCTGATACGTGAGCCAGAGCACAAGAGAGGCGGCCCATCGCGCCGCCTCGGACGCCGAACAGATCGCTTGGGTCGACGAGCAGGACAACTTGCTCGGCGCGCTGGTGCGCTCCGACTTGCGCGAGCGTGGGCTGATTGGCCGTGGCACCTACATCATGCTGTTCAATTCCGCCGGTGAGCTGTGCGTGCACCGGCGCACGTTGAGCAAGGCGATTTACCCCGGTTACTGGGATGTTGCCGCAGGCGGCATGGTCCAGGCTGACGAAAGCTACGCCGAGTCGGCGGCGCGCGAGCTTGCAGAAGAGCTGGGCGTCAGCGGCGTCGAACTCATCGCTCACGATCACTTCTACTTCGAAGACACCGGCAACCGCCTGTGGTGTTCGGCGTTTTCCGCCGTGTGGGACGGGCCGCTGAAATTGCAGCCGGAAGAAGTCCTCGAAGCGCGATTCATCCCCGTCGAACAGGTCATGCGCGAAATCAGCGAAAAGCCTTATTGCCCGGACTCTCTGGCCGCGCTGAAGCGCTATCTCAAGGCGCAGCAAAGCAACGTCGCAAAGAACACATGAATTGGCGCCGATTGGCACTTAGCAATCGCGATTTTTGCCGTTACACTGCGCGACCTTTTCAAACTGCACCGAACGCTTCCCAAAAGCGCCGATGCAGTAGCGCTGCCCCTGCCTGAGTGGGGCTTCGCGGTCGCTGACCTTGCCCAAGGTTGCGATCAGTCTTTGTCCTCCCGAGAGGATTGCCGGTGGCCAAGAAAGCCGCATCCTTCGCCGCCCTGGGCGGCCTGGTATTTTCCACCGACGCAGGTCGTCATTGCCCGGAATGCAGCAAGCCGGTGGACGCCTGTATCTGCAAACAAACCGTGATCCCGGCCGGTGACGGCATTGCCCGCGTGCGTCGCGAAAGCAAAGGGCGTGGCGGCAAGACGGTGACCACCATCACCGGCGTGCCTCTGGCCGAAGACGCGCTCAAGGAGCTGGCGACGACGTTGAAGAAACGTTGTGGCACCGGCGGGGCGTTGAAGGACGGCATCATCGAAATCCAGGGCGATCACGTCGAGCTACTCTTGGCAGAGCTGATCAAGCACGGTTTCAAAGCGAAGAAATCCGGCGGCTAGCAGCCTCTGTGAAACCCTCCGGCGGCTTGATCCGGCTTCGAGTGTTCTCGGATCCGGCGTCGTCGCCATGGTTTTCACAGAGCCTGTTCATGACCGGTTTCTAAACTCCACGCAGTCAGTGCGGTCTACCGCCGCACTGACGAACCGTCATTTTCATTCTTTAGACTGCGCCGGCCTGCACTTCAGGCGACGCACTCTGACTTCTTTATAGGGGACTTCGATGTCCGTACGACGCACACGTAAAGACGATGGCAGCCAATGGACAGTTGCGGACAGCCGCAGCGTTTACGGGATTCGCCATTGGGGGGCCGGGTATTTCGCGATCAATGAAGCCGGTCGCGTCGAAGTACGTCCGAACGGCCCGAGCAGCTCGCCTATCGATCTGTTCGAGCAAGTCGACCAACTGCGCAAGAGCGGTTTGTCCTTGCCGCTGCTGGTGCGGTTCCCCGACATCCTGCAAGACCGTGTCCGTCAGTTGACCGGTGCTTTCGATTCAAACATCGAGCGCCTGGAATACCAGAGCAAATACACCGCGCTGTACCCGATCAAGGTCAACCAGCAAGAAGCGGTGATCGAGAACATCATCGCCACGCAGAACGTTTCCATCGGTCTGGAAGCCGGCTCCAAGCCTGAGCTGCTGGCGGTGCTGGCGCTGGCGCCGAAGGGCGGCACCATCGTCTGCAACGGTTACAAGGACCGCGAGTTCATCCGTCTGGCGCTGATGGGCCAGAAGCTCGGCCACAACGTGTTCATCGTCATCGAGAAAGAATCCGAAGTCGGCCTGGTGATCGAAGAAGCCGCCTCGCTGAAGGTCAAGCCGCAGGTGGGTCTGCGCGTGCGCCTGTCGTCGCTGGCCTCGTCGAAGTGGGCCGACACCGGTGGCGAGAAGTCCAAATTCGGCCTGTCGGCGGCGCAACTGCTGTCGGTGGTTGAGCGCTTCCGTGGCGCCGGCCTCGATCAGGGCATCCGCCTGCTGCACTTCCACATGGGTTCGCAGATCGCCAACCTCGCTGACTACCAGCACGGCTTCAAGGAAGCGATCCGTTACTACGGCGAATTGCGCAACCTCGGTCTGCCGGTCGATCACATCGACGTCGGCGGCGGCCTCGGTGTCGACTACGACGGCACGCATTCGCGCAACGCCAGTTCGATCAACTACGACATGGACGATTACGCCGGTGTGGTGGTCGGCATGCTCAAGGAATTCTGCGACGCGCAGAGTCTGCCGCATCCGCACATCTTCTCCGAGAGTGGCCGTTCGCTGACTGCGCACCACGCAATGCTGGTTGTGCAGGTCACCGACGTCGAGAAACACAACGACGAAATCCCGCTGATCGAAAACAAGGAAAGCCTGCCGGAAACCGTGCAGTGGCTGGTCGATCTGCTCGGCCCGACCGACATCGAAATGGTCACCGAAACCTACTGGCGCGCCACCCACTACATGAGCGACGTGGCCGCGCAGTACGCCGACGGCAAGCTGACCCTGGCGGAAAAAGCCCTCGCCGAGCAGTGCTACTTCGCCGTGTGCCGTCGCTTGCACAACTCGCTGAAAGCGCGTCAGCGTTCGCACCGCCAGGTGCTCGACGAACTCAACGACAAGCTGGCCGACAAGTACATCTGCAACTTCTCGGTGTTCCAGAGCCTGCCGGACACCTGGGCGATCGATCAGGTGTTGCCGATCATCCCGCTGCATCGCCTCGACGAAGAGCCGCTGCGCCGCGCGGTGCTGCAGGATCTGACCTGCGACTCCGATGGCAAGATCAACCAGTACGTCGACGAGCAGAGCATCGAAACCAGCCTGCCGGTGCACGCGTTGAATGAAGGTGAAGATTACCTGCTGGGCGTGTTCCTGGTCGGCGCCTATCAGGAAATCCTCGGCGACATGCACAACCTGTTCGGTGACACCGACTCGGTGAACATCTACCAGAACGCCGATGGCAGCGTGTACCACGCTGGTATCGAGACCCACGACACCATCGAAGACATGCTGCGTTACGTGCACTTGTCGCCGGAAGAACTGATGACGCACTACCGCGACAAGTGCGCCAGTGCCCGCATCAGTGCCAGCGAGCGCACGCAGTTCCTCGATGCCTTGCGTCTGGGCCTGACCCGCTCCTCCTATCTGTCTTCCTGAGACCCGATAGCGTTCCGCCCGGGTTGTCCGATTTTTTTCCGCAAGCTGTGGAAAATTCGGATAACCCGGTGGGACATCTCCTGATTTTTTCACGAAAACCTGTGCGATCACGGTCAGCAAACTCATCTGGTCTGCTTTTCGCGTAGGTCATTTCCTAAGTTGTACTTCGCCTCTCTACTCGGCCATGCCTCTCGGCGAGAATCCCCGGCCGCCCCTCCTGTAGAGATCCGCCCATGTTCGATCCAGTCAACGAGCCGTCGTTTCGTCTCGATGTAGCGGGCCTGTCCGACCCCTTCGAAGTTCTCGCCTTTACCGGAAGGGAAGCGCTCAGCGAACCCTTTGCCTTCGAGATCGATGTGGTGATCGACGATCCGCATCTGGATCTTGCCAGCCTGCTGCATCGTTCTGCGTTCCTGTGCTTCGGCTCGCCCGGCCAGGGTGTGCACGGGCAGTTGCACAGCCTTGTCCAGCACGAGCATGGCCATGGCTTGCGTTTGTGTCGAGTGCGTCTCGGGCCGAGGCTCGACTGCCTCGACCTGCGTTTGAGCCAGCGCATCTTCAGTGGCCGCTGCGTGCCGCAGATCATCGAACAGGTTCTGCGCGAGCATGGCATCGTCGGCTTGCAACGACGTTTCGACCTGCATAGCGACTACCCGACCCGCACCTTCTGCACGCAATACCGCGAATCCGATCTGCAACTGCTCCAGCGCCTGTGCGCAGAGGCGCGCATTCACTATTACTTCGAGCATCACCGCGACAGGCACTGCCTGGTGTTCGGCGACGATCCGACGCGAATGCCCCATGCAGACGTCGCGCCCTATCAGGCCGAGCATGACCAGCGTGGCGTCGCTCCAGCCGTCCGCCAATGGCAACTGCACGAAGACTCGCAGGCCAGCCAGCGAGGCCCCAGTGCCGAAGGCCACAGCGATCTGCCCGCCTTGCGCAGCGGTCAGTGGTTGCCCCTGGACGACCATCCTTTCATCGAATGCAACCGCCCATGGTTGCTGACCCGCATCGAGCACCGTGCCGATCAGTCTCTCGAACCGCCCTATTGCAATCGCCTGTTCGCGGCCGCGCGGGTACCCGTCTGTGCGCCTGCCGCTGCGCAGTCCAAGCAGCGCATGCACAGCCTGCAGCGAGCCTGGGTGGTCACCGTCGATGAGCCGCAGCCGGATTGCTCGCGGCCGGTGGCGGTGCAATTCGACTGGCTTTATCAGGGCGAAGGGGCTTCGCCGAGTCATTGCTGGCTGCCCCTCGCGCCTGACTTGAACGAGCTGCCCTCGGCGGCACTCGCTGATGGTGTGGAAGTGGTGGTGAGTTTTCTTGAGGGCGACCCCGATCAGCCGGTGGTCAGTGGCGTGCTCCAGCCCTCAGTGTTGCCAGAGGCTGCGGTCGAGGACGATGAACCGGTATCGCTCCCAGAACTGCTGGTGAGCGATGGGTTGCAGCAACTGTTGCAGTCTGGCGAGCCGTTGCTGCTGCTGTGCCTGATGCCGGGCGGTGGCAGCTTCAACCACTGCGCCGAGTCCGTGTGCAGTTGCCGGCTGCTCACCGCGCTCGATCAGAGCAGCGCACGATGAGCGGCGCGGCGCTTGAGCCCATGGCGCAATGGCTGTTGCTCGACACCCCGGACGCGGCACGCGCCCTGCTGACCTTGCGCCAGGGCTTTGCCGATGTGCAGCGGCACCGCTTGTTCGACGGCACCGAATTTCAGCCGGTCAGTGAGCACGGTCCGATTCTCGTCGATTTGCGCGAGAGTCCGGCATTGACCGCCCTGTGTCTACGCGACCCGGACACCTGGCGCGGCCTGTTGCTGAGCTGCGAGATACCGGCGCAGCAGCTGCTCAGCCACTTGCAGCGCATGCTTACCGTCTCGTTCGGTTTGAATCACCGGGCCTTGCTCAGCTATTACAACCGTCAGACCGCCAGCTACTTCTTCGACGCCTGCGACGCCGCGCAACTGAGTCGCTGGCTCGGGCCAATCCGCCAGTTGCGCTGGTTTGGCGGCACCTGGGCCGACCGCGCCATTGGCAGTCAGGGCTGGCAACAGCTGCGCAATCCCGGCCTGCTCGTCGAACCTTTGGGCATCGAAGAAAGCCTGACCCGGCGCCAGCGCGAGCGCTTGCAAACCTGTCTGCTGGAGCAGCACATCTGGCGCTGGTGCCAGTCTCTGAGCGTTGATTACCAGACGATCGCTGTGCATGTGCAACAAGGTCTGGCGCTGGGTTTCAGCGATCGTGCTGTGCTGGATGGCTGGCTGTGGCTGCGCCTGCTCAATCCGCGCGCCGTGCTGGTTGTGCCGCCGGCCGGATTGACGCAGCCGGAACGGCTCGACTTCCTGCGTCGGCAGTGGGGCGCGGGCTGACTGTCCGTCAGTGAGCCTTGCCGCTGAACCAGCCATCGCGGCGTTTCAGCCACAGGGCTTGCGCGCCAAGGGTCACGCTGCGCAAGACCATGAACAGCAGAAAAGATATCCACAGGCCGTGATTGCCCAGCGCTTGCAAGAACCAGGCGAACGGCAGCAACAGCAGCACCGTCAGCAGCATGCCGTTGCGCATTTCCCGCGCACGGGTGGCGCCGATGAACAGGCCGTCGAGCAGGTAACTCCACACCGCAATCAGCGGCAGCACGGCGAGGTAGGGCAGGTAGATGAATGCGGTGTCGCGCACGCTCTGAATATCGGTCTGCATCTCGATGAACAGGTGCCCCGCCAGCAGAAACAGCACGGCAAACCCGAGGCTGGCGATCAGCGACCAGCCGCCGGCCACCACCAGCGATCGACGCAATGCCAGGCGATCCCGTGCGCCAATGGCATGGCCGCACAAGGCTTCGACTGCGTGGGCCAGGCCATCCAGTGCGTGGGCCGTCAGCAGCAGGCCGTTGAGCAGCAGCGCGTTGGCCGCTACGGTCGCATCGCCGAGCCGTGCGCCCTGCACGGTGATCAGGAAAAACACCGATTGCAGGGCGAGGCTGCGGATGAAAATGTCACGGTTGACAGCCAGCAGCGGCCGCCAGCTCTGCCAGACTCTCAGCGCCGACCAGATGATCTGCCCCGGATAGGCGCGCAATGCCGTGCGCGTCAGCCACAGGCCGAGCAGGGCGCCGCTCCATTCGGCGATTACCGAAGCCCGCGCCGAGCCGACCACGCCCCAGTCCAGGCCAATCACAAACCACAGGTTGAGCACGATGTTGATCAGGTTGGTGCTCAGCAGAATCGCCAGCGGCGCTCGGGCGTTCTGCGTGCCGAGGAACCAGCCGACCAGCGCATACGTCGCCAGCGCGGCGGGCAGGCCAAACAGGCGCGTGTGGAAAAACTCCCGGGTCAGCTGATCCAGCTCCGCCGACGGCTGCATGAAGTGCAGAGCGACGCCGCTGAGCGGCACGCCAAGAGTGCCGAGCACGACGGCCAGCCCCATTGCCAGCAGCAGGCCCTGCAAGAGAATCTGCCGCAACGCCGCGCCATCGCTGCGCCCGGCAGCCTGGGCGGCAAATCCGGTGGTGCCCATGCGCAGAAAACCCATCGCCCAGGCAAGAAACGTGTACAGACTGGCGCCGACCGCCACCGCGCCCAATTGATGGGCATGGGGCAAGTGACCGATGACAGTGCTGTCGACCAGCGCCACCAGCGGCACGGAAATATTGGAAAGAATCATCGGCGCGGCGAGCGCCCAGACCTTGCGGTGAGTCGGGCGGTCGCGCCAGTCGGTAATCAGAGAGGACATGCAGGCTCCTTGGGGGAGCGGGGATTGTAGCGGCAGAAACACCCTCACCCCAGCCCTCTCCCAGAGGGAGAGGGGGCCGATCTTCGTCGCTCTCAAGCGTGAGTTCGACTCGATATTGCAGGTCGGTGGAGAATTTCAAAGCAACGCGGTCAGCTCCCTCTCCCTCTGGGAGAGGGCTGGGGTGAGGGGCTTTTGAAGCGCTAGTGAATAATCCAGCTCAACAACCACAACCCCAGCAGCAACCAGATGATCCCGGCAATGATCGACGCGTTCATGAACGCCCGGATCGCCGACCACAGCAGCATCAGGCCAACGATCAGGGCGATGATGCTGATGATCGAGGTGTCCATCCCCAGCGTTTGCGCCAGGCCGTCGACAAAGTTGCCGCCGGCGTTGCTGAGCATATTGAACAGGCCACTGAGGCCGTCGACGATAAAGCGGATGATCGAACCGAGTGCCTGGCCGAGCCATTCGAAAAAGCTTTCTACACGCATGTGTGCATCCCTGATGAAAGAGCTGAGCCTTGGGCCACGCCGAGGGCGGCCGAGTTCCCTGCATGATAGAAGGTTTGCCCGGATCATGTGTGGGAGCGAGCCTGCTCGCGAAGGGGGCGTGTCAGGCAAATCCGGTCTGGATGATCCATCGCTTTCGCGAGCAGGCTCGCTCCCACAATAGATCATCTGCGCTGCTTGCCTTCAGCCCGCATCCCCCCGAAGCTATGCGTCTTCAGGAGAGCCCGATGAACCTTGTTGAACTGACCGAACGCCTGCATGCCATTCGCGACCGCAATGACTGGCGGCAATTTCACAGCCCGAAAAACCTCGCCATGGCCGCCAGCGTGGAAATGGCCGAGCTGGTGGAAATCTTCCAGTGGCTGACAGAAGACCAGTCGCGCCAGTTGCCGGCGGACAAGCTCGCCCACGCCGGGCAGGAAGTCGGCGATATCGTCCTGTATCTGTTGCTGCTGTGCAGCGAACTGGGTCTGGACATGAATGAAGTGGTGCGCGCCAAGCTCGCCGACAGCGAACGGCGGTTCAGCTGATGAGCGACCGTCATTTCGACCAGTTGGCCACGCGCTTCGCCGAAAAAATCTACGGCGGCGCCAAAGGCGCGATTCGCCTCGCCGTGTTGCAGGCCGATCTGACCGAGGCCTTGCCGGATCGGCCGCTGCGCGTGCTGGATATCGGCGGGGGCCTGGGGCATATGTCGCTGTGGCTGGCCGAGCGCGGCCATGACGTCACCTTCACCGAGCCGGCGGAACCGATGCTCGAAGGCGCGCGCCAGCGTTTTGCCGAAGCCGGACACACCGCGACATTCATTCAGGCGCCGTGGCAGGAACTGCCCGGTCAGCTCACCGAGACCTACGATCTGGTGATCTGCCACGCCGTGCTGGAATGGCTCGCCGAGCCCCACGCGATCCTGCCGGTGCTGCACCAGTTGACCAAGCCCGGCGGCTGGCTGTCGCTGGCCTTCTACAACCGTGATGCGCTGATTTATCGCAATCTGCTCAAGGGCCATTTCAAGAAAATGCGCAAGAACGTCATGGCCGGCGAGAAGCAGAGCCTGACCCCGCAGCAGCCTCTCGACCCACGGGAATTGGCAACGCAACTCGCCGGTATGTGGCAGGTCGAAAGTCAGAGCGGCGTACGGGTATTTCACGATTACATGCCGGTGGAATTCCAGGCCCGCGCCGAACTGGCGGATTTGCTGGAAATGGAACTCGCGCACCGTCGTCACCCAGGCTTCGCCGGGCTTGGGCGTTACTTGCACTGGATCTGCCGGCCGATCTGAGCGGAGCGCGACATGAAAGCTCAATGCGGGTTATTGCTGATAAGTCTGGGGTTGGCCGCTTGCCAAGGCAGCAACCCCTACGTGGCTCAGTCACGGCCGTTGCCGCCGGCACCGCCGCAAGCCGCCGCCACCTTCGACCGCAGCGCCTACCCGGCGCCGCCGCGTGATTACGGGCGCTACCGCAACTGGGCCTGGCGCAACGGGCAGTTGCCGCCGGGCACGGCGTGGGCTGACTCGGCGCAGGTGGCCGAGGCGGTCACCAACGCCCTCGACCAGCGCGGCTTGCGGCCGATGCGCGACAACCGCCTGGCCGACCTGCTGGTCAGCGCCGATCTGCGTCTGGAAACCCGTTTGCGTCAGGTGCGCGATGATTACGGCTACTACGGTGGATACGGCGGCTATGATCGTTATGGTCGTGGTTACGGCATGTACAACAGCGTGCCGATCGTGCGCACCTATCAAGAGCAGGTCGTAGTGGTGCGGGTCGATCTGTTCGATGCCGGCAATGGTCAGCCAGTGTGGAGCGCCAGCGCCGAGACCGGCACCCAAGGCAATCAGATCGAACGCGCCGATGCGATCCGCGAGGCTGTGGAAAAAGCCATGGCGGCGTATCCTCCCAGCTGACGTCGTGTCAGCAGGTTCATGTCTTCACCCGGAGAAAAATCATGTTCCGCCGTCTCGCTCTACTGGCTGTTGCCGCGCTGCTCAGTGCCTGCGCTGCCAACCAGGTCAATCACGATTTCGACGCCAGCCGCGACTTTGCCGCTTATCGCAGCTGGAGCTGGAAAGACCCGGCCCTGCAATATCGCCCCGATGATCCGCGCATCAAAAGTGACCTGACCGAACAGCGCATCCGCCAGGCGGTGTCCGATCAACTCGATCAGCGCGGTTTGCGCCCGGCCGCTGGCGGTGGCAAGGGTGATCTGAGCGTGCAGACCTACCTGATCGTCGAGGACCGGCAGCAGCAAGTGACGACCAATTACGGCGGCGGTTGGGGTGGCCCGTGGAACGGCTACTGGGGCGCGCCGATGTACAACGAAACGCGCAACATCACCTACAAGGTCGCGACCATTCAGATCGACCTGCTCGACGGCAAGGACGGCAAACTGGTCTGGCGCGGCAGCGATGAGCAAATGCTCAGCAACCGCCCGAATCCGGCTGACCGCAGCAATGCCATTCGCGAGACCGTCGCACGGATTCTGGCCAACTATCCACCGCGTTGAACCGCTCTGAACCGTCCCTGTGGGAGCGAGCCTGCTCGCGAAGGCGGTGTGTCATTCAGCATTGAATCCTCTGGCACGACGCTTTCGCGAGCAGGCTCGCTCCCACCGTGGCGGTGGTGACAGGAATGGCGCCACGCCAGCACTCTCGACCGACCGCGTCTACACTCTTTTTCATTAACGGAGGTAGCGCTCGGCACTGCGCCGGCAAAGGAGTGCGCCATGTCGCGAGGATCGCAAGGCAACGGCCCGGCCCGGCAACGCGGGGCGATCGGCTTGATGGCGGCCGCCACCCTGAGTCTGGCGCTGGTGATGATGTTGCTGGTGGTCGACAGCGGTCGCTTGTACATGGAACAGCGCAAATTGCAGCGGGTGGTCGATACCGCCGCCCTCGAAGCGGTCAGTCGCGGCGGCAATTGCCTGCCCGGGCTGACCGCCGCCAGTTATGCCGGGCAAAGTGCGCTGCGCAATGGTTACGTGGTCGATGCCGCCAATACGCTCGCGACCACCTGCGGCACGCTGGCCACCGCCGCCAGTGGTGTGCGCAGTTTCACCGTCGATGCCACGCAATCAAGCGCAGTCAAAGTCGCCGCCAGTCGTACGGTCACCAGCAGTTTTGCTGGCGGTGTGCAGGCGCTGTTCAGCGCCACGCCGGTCAGCCTCAATACCACGCTCAATGCTTCGGCAGTCGCGGCCAAACCGCAGCCGACCATCGCCCAACTGAATATCCGCAGCACCCTCGCCAGCATCGACACGGCGCAGTCGAACATCCTCAATCCGCTGTTTTCCGGGTTGCTCGGCGGCAACGTCAACCTCACGGCGTTGGGCTGGGACGGTTTGCTGCACACCGATATCAACCTGCTCAAATACCTCGATCAACTGGCCATCGACCTCAACGTCGGCGCCGGCAACTACTCGCAGTTGCTCAACACCCAAGCGACGGTGACGCAGTTGATTCAGGCCGCAGCGACGGTGGTGCAACTCAACGGCGCAACCGCGCAAGTGGTCACCGCGCTGGGCCAGTTGCAGGTCGCCGCGATCAACGCGGCGCCGGTCAGACTCGGCGAGATCCTGCAACTGCAGACCGGCACTACGGCGGCGGGGCTGGATGCCAATCTGCAATTGCTGCAACTGGTGCAAGGCGTGGTGCAACTGGCCAACAGCAAGAGCGCGGTGGCGGCGACCTTGCCGGTCAACGTGCTGGGGCTGGCCGGTGTCACGGTGCGGGTCAAGGTGATCGAGCCGCCGCAGTTCTCGGCGATTGGCGACCCGGCGCGGGCCAAGGCCGATCCGTTGGGACCGGACCGGATTTATGTGCGCACCGCGCAGGTGCGCACGCTGCTGTCGGTGAATCTGCCGGTGCTCTCGGGGGTGACGGGGCTGACCAATGCGGTGCTGGGCCTGGTCGGTACGCTGACGCCGACGCTCAATGCACTGTTGAGCCTGAATCTGGTGGACACGCTCAATTCAGTGTTCTGCCTGTTGGGTGCCGGCTGCCAACAGCTCGATCCGAAGCTGCTGCCCTCACCGCAGATCGACATCGCGCTGGATGCCGGCGGGGCGAAAAGCTATGTCACCGATTACCGCTGCCCGACCGGCGATACCGACAGCAAAAGCCTGACTGCCGCCACCACGACTTCTCTGGCTGATCTCAAACTCGGCAAGATCGATCCCGTCGCCGCGTTCTCTTCAGTCGCCGAACCAACCGTGACGCCGTTGCCGCTGGTCGATCTCGGCATCATCACCTGCCACAAGATTCTCGGCATCGGCAGTTGCGATGCCGCCTCCCACGTGCAATACGGCGCGGGCGGCATCGCCCTCAAACTCGACACCAGCGTCGCGCAGACCACGCAGAATCTGCTGTTCTCCAGCACCACACCCTTCGCCACCCCGGCCAATCTGAAACTGCCGCCGAGCCTGCTGCCGGCCGCGCCGACCAGCAACATCGTCGGCAGCCTGGCGAACACCCTGTCGGGCATCAACCTGATCGTCTACAAACCCGTGGGCAGCAACCCGCTGGGCGCTGTCGTCACCGGTGTGGCTTCGTTGATCAGCGACGTCAGCAACCGCTTGTTGCCAGTGGTCACCGGATTGATCAGTCCCTTGCTCGACCCGTTGTTGAACAATTTGCTCAAAGGCCTGGGCATCAATCTGATGAACACCGAGGTGGGCGCCAACATGACCTGCGGGCAGACCGGCAAGGCCTATCTGGTGATCTGATCATCCGTGGCAATCGGCAATTCGATGCAGAACCGTGCGCCCTCCGTGGAGTTGCGCACGCTCAACTGGCCGCCCATGTTGGCGATGATGCCGTAGCTCACCGACAGGCCCAGGCCGGTGCCGACGCCAATCGGCTTGGTGGTGAAGAACGGCTCGAAGATCCGCTCCAGCAAACGCGGATCGATGCCGCCGCCATTGTCCTCGACCCACAGCCGCACGCTTTCCTCGTCACGCTCGGCGTAGATTGAAATCCACGGTTTGAATGCCGGGTCGTGCTCGCGCTTGCCGAGCAGCGCGTCGCGGGCGTTGACCATCAGGTTGATCAGCACCTGCTCCAGCTGATCGACGTAGCCGCGCACCTGCGCCTCGAAGGCAGTTTCGCTGATGCGCAGATCGACACCTTTGCCGCGCATGCCCTCGGCCAGCAGTGACAGGGTGCCTTCGATGGCTTGGGCCGGGTTGAACAACTGTTGTTCGATTTCCGAGCGGCGACCGAACACACGCATGTGGTCGACCACCTTCGCTGCGCGTTGAACCTGAGCGTCGATACGGTTGAGTTTGCCGGTCAGATAATCGACCTGCACATCACCGTTGCCGAGGCGCTTGAGCACGTTGACGATGGCCATGCGCATCACGTTGAGCGGCTGGTTGATTTCGTGGGCGAGGCCGGTGGCCATTTCGCCGAGGGTAGCCATTTTCGCGCTTTGCGTGAGTTGTTGTTGCGAGCGCCGCACCTCGGTGTTGTCGCGGCCCACCGCTTGCACTTCGATCAACTGTCCCTGCTCATCGAACACGCCGCGATCCGACCAGACCCACCAGGCGTGTTCGCGTCCGGGCAATTGCAGGCTGATTTCCGCTGTACTCACTGGCTGTTGCGGCGTCAGTTGGCTCAAGCGCTGAACGAACGCTGCGCGCTGTTCTTCGGACATCCAGCCACCCAGATCAACCCCGGGCAGTTGTTCCGGGGTGCATTCCAGATAAGTCGCCAAGGGTCGGTTGCCAAAGATCAGCGTCAGGTCCGGGCGATAACGGCAGATCATCGCCGGCGAATCCTCTACCAGAATCCGGTAGCGCTCCTCGCTCTGCCGCACCTGCTCGGCGGCAAGCGTCGCGTCGGTGACATCCAGCCACAGGCCCACCGCCTCGACCGGCAGCCCGAGATCATTGCGCAGCAGTTTCGCCTCATCGAGCAGCCAGTGATACTCGCCACGGTTGTCGCGCAGGCGATAACGCGCACGCACCGAGCCTTCGCGCAGCAACTGGCGGTTGCGCTGGAAATACAGTTCGCGGTCGTCGGGATGCACGCGCTCGACCAGCGCTGTCGTGTCGCAATCTTCCAGCGTCCAGCCCAGCAAGGGTTGCAGGCTGGCGCTGAAAAACGCCGGGATCAGTGCACCTTCTGCATAGCGCTGCACGTAGATCACCGCCGGTGAACTGGCAATCAGATTATCCAGCCGCGCATGGGCGGCAGCGGCGCGCTGTTGTTGATTCTGGATGTCGCTGATGTCGAGCATGAATCCGACCAGACGCCGATGCTCACCGGTGCCGCTGACCTGACCCTGAATCCGATACCACGTCGCTGCTGCGCCGACCTCCGCGCGGTGCAGACGTACGCTCAGGGTCAGCGCTTCTCCTTGCAGTTGCAGGGCGCGCAAACGGCTGCGCAACTCGGCGCGATCGGCGGGATGAAACAGCGACAGCCAGTCTCCTACCGGCAGCAGGCGATCGCTGAGATTCAGTGCCGAGGCCAGCGTCGGCGCCAGTGCAATCTGCTCTTCGGCAGTGATCTCCCACCAGCCAGTGCCGAGCAGGTTTTGCAGGGAATCAAGACGCTCCATCGATTGCACATGGCGCTGCTCGCGCAAGCGGCTGAGCAGCGGTCCGGCCAGCGCACCGGCCAGAGTCAGCCAGTCGCGATCGGTCAGCCATGGCGCCACGTTGTCGACCGTATAAAACCCACAGAGCAGCCACGCGACCACGCCCTGGTCATTGCTGTAGGGCACGGCGAAACCGTTGGCGTTGCCGAACGTGGCCTGCAATCGCGAATGTTCATAGCGGCCCTGCGGGCCGGCGAGGCGTTGCGGCGCGCTGCCGTTGAGGCTGTCCAGCGGCGTGCCCAATGGCTGGCCGTCCTCCCACAGTTGCGGGGCGTCGTGGGCACGAAACTGTTGATGAATCTGCCAGCCCTGGGCCTGTTCATCGAGCAGCGCCACGGCGAGGCAGGGGATGTGCCAGCGCTGGGCGATGGCCTGCAATTGTTCGCCGAGCACCATCGGCAAACGCGTCAGGCTGCAGGTGCGCAGACGATCGCTGACTTGCGCGGCGAGGGCCTGGCAGGCGTCGCGGTCGCGCGCTTGCTGACGTTCGAGCAACAGGTCGGCGATGTCGAGCAGCTGCAATCGCCAGCCATCCTCCAGCGGCTGCACCCAGCCGCGCAGGTGCAGCGGCTGATCATTCAGGCCGGTGAAATCCAGATCGAGCAATTGCCCGTGCCAGTCCCGCGGCTGGCCTTCGACGCTCAGCAGGCTATGCGGCAGCAGATAGGCGCGAAGCGGCAGCGGCTGACCCTGAGGTTTGTGCTGGGCGAGCAAATGCCGCAGCGGGCCGGCGATCTGCAACACATCGCCGTTGCCATCCAGATAAAAATGCAGGCCGATCGGCGGCGCGCCGAGGTGGTCCGGCAAGTCGTGGGCTGCGACGGGGGCGCGCTTGAGCAAGCGTCCGAAAAGCTTATCGCCGGCGGTCAAAATTGCAGGCTCGAGCGGGCGGTGAGATGCGTGGGCAGATTAGGCACCGTGCCGATCCCGGGCAGCACCAGAAACGGCATGATCTGATTGAGCTTGCTCACCGGGTAATTGACGCTGACGGTCAGGGTGCCAGTCCCCGCGTCGTACGCCGCACTGGTGTCGGTGCCGACCACCAGATTCAAGGCCGAGGGCAGCCATTGCAGTTGTTGGGTCAGCGCAGCATTGGCGGTGTTGACCACCACCGTCGAATAGTTCGGCGTGGTCGGGTCCACCGCAACGCTGCGGCGCACCGCCTCAGCGGTGGCCTGGTTGAACGATTGCATCATTACGAAGGGCAGGCCGTAGCTGACCAGCCCGTAAAACACTGCGAAAAAGATGATGAACACCAAGGCGAATTCGATCGCCACCGCACCTTTTTGCGACCTGCGAAAGCCGTTTTTCATGCGTGCGTCTACCCTGACAGTCACTGCGTAGTATCAGCATAGAATCAATCAGGCAAAACGGACGGCTTTCAGCGGATGCAGATTTCCCTTGTTCTGATCTGGCTGGCGATCTGCGCCGCGCAAGATGCCCGACAGCGGCGCATTTCCAACATGTTGACCTTGGGCGTAGGTGCGCTGGCGCTGGTCTGGTTATTGGCGACCGGCAGCACTTGGCTGGGCGCCGACGCAGCGCAAGGTGGCTGGGCCTGCCTGATCGCCTTGCTGCTGACGTTGCCGGGTTGTTTCCTCGGCCGCATGGGCGCTGGTGATGTGAAATTAATGACAGCCCTGGGTCTTGCGACGAACGGCATATTCGTTCTTGGCGCGTTTATCGGCGCAGGCCTGGCCAGCGTGCTGTGGCTGCTGCTCGCGCCAAAAGTCTGGCCTCATATGGCTCAAGGGCTTAGAGCGCATCTGCGTCATCTGGCCCCGGACAAGTCAAAAAAGCTGCCATTTGCGCCGTTCGTGTGGGTAGGGGTAGGGCTTTCGCTGTACTGGATCACCTGATCGCGGGGTGCCACTAGTCCTATGTACATAGTCGGAAAGTGGGTCTACTTTCAATTCAGGCGAATACGCCACCAAAGTGCAGGAATCGTCAGCGTTGGCCGAGCAAATGGAGTGGTTCGTGAACAAGCCTAATTCGGTAAAAATCCTCGTGGTCGATGATCAGCCGCTGATCGTCGAAGAACTCTGTGAGTTTCTCGAGAGCAGTGGCTACCGTTGCGTGCCGTGCGACTCGAGTCTTGAAGCCATCGAGCTGTTCAGGGCGGACCCGGACATCGGTCTGGTGCTGAGTGATTTGCACATGCCGGACATGGACGGCATCGAGTTGATCCAGGCGTTGCAGCGGCTGGCCGGCAAGCAGCGGGTGTTCGAGGCGATCATGCTCACCGGGCGCGCTGACAAGCAGGATGTGATCAAGGCGTTGCGTGCGGGGATTGCCGATTACTATCAGAAGCCGATTGATCTGGCTGAGTTGCTCGAGGGTGTGCAGCGTCAGGAGCTGGCTTTGCAGGAACGGCAGAAGAATTTGCATCTGGGTCATCTGAATCAGAAGTTGCAGTTTTTGTCCGAGTCGATCGATGACCTTTATCAGGATCTGGACAAGGTGCGGCGCTCGCCCGTGCCGGTGGTGAGTGATGGTGAGCCTGAGTCCGTGGAGATGCCGGCGGTGTTCAGTCAGTTGTCGCCCCGGCAGTTGGATGTGGCGCGGCTGGTGGGCAAGGGGCAGACCAATTATCAGATTGCCTGTGAGTTGGGGATTACCGAGAACACGGTGAAGCTGTATGTGTCGCAGGTGTTGCGGTTGACGCATATGCATAATCGGACGCAGTTGGCTTTGGCCCTTTCGCCCGTTGGATCTGCTGGGCGGCAGCGGGTTACTGCGCATTGACTTGGCGGCCTTTGGGCCGACCATGCTTTGGGTGGTTGGGGTGAATATCCGTTTTTTTTGGTGTCGCTGATTACGGTTCCGCCCTTACGGCGGGTCACTTTTGGCAAACGCCCCAAAAGTAACCAAAAGGTCTTCGCCCTGACGTTCGGCCCGCTCGCTGGGGCTCGGGGTTCCTTCGCTCCGGGATCGATCCTGGCGCAGCGGCTCCGGTTTGCTTCGCTGCACCTACACTCGCTGTGTACGACTGCGTCGTACGGTCGCTGCGCTCCCACACCCGGATCAATCCCTCCACTCAGCCTGCCGACGGGCTCCCAGATCAAGATCAAAAGCTACTCGAGCTTGCGCTCATTGTTTTGAGTGGTGAAAAGCATGCGGTGTCTGGCTTTTGTTTTGCGCTGGATTCGCCCCTCACCCCAGCCCTCTCCCGAGGGAGAGGGAGCCGATTTGTGGGTTGTTCAAAATTTGTGTTCGACTCGGTTTTTCAGGTCGGTGTACTTCGCCCAAACAACTCGGTCGGTCCCCTCTCCCTCTGGGAGAGGGCTAGGGTGAGGGTGCTTTTGGTTTTGATTGTTTAAATCTGTGTCTGATTTGCCAGAACCTTCCCACAAGGTTTTCAGGTTGTCCGTCGGACGTCGGGTCACTAGTCTCTGGCTGTCGTCGAATCTTCGGCGATCGGGTGTGAGAACCCTGCTACTTATGGTCATCCAGTATCTGTGCACGCATAATCGCCGCCAGCTTGTCCGCTGTCTGCAATGTGTCATGGCGGCTGTGTGCGGGCAGACTTCGGTCTGGCCGGGTGTCCATAACCGGTATTCTCACCCCGCATACAGTTGCCACCTTTTGCCCCGTGAGAATGGCATTGGGTCGCACCGCAGATTTTGGAGAGCCGTTTCAATGGACAAACTGATCCCAGACCCACCGCCATCCCCCACCACCCCGCTCGAAGACGCCATGCGCGCCGACGATCTGGTGAAAAACCGCGAAGCGATAAAACGCGCGCTCGATTTCTATCTCTGCCCCGAACCCGCAAAACCGCACCCGCCCAGCGCGCTGTTCATGGTGGTGCCCAATGTCGATACCGAAAGCTTGTTGGCGCATGCCTGTGAGTCGCTGGCGTCAGCGAGTGCGATGGCGAGTAATTTCGCTGGCGAGTTGAGCGGGTTTCAGCGCAGCACGGCGTTGGCGATTCAGCAGATTGTCATGCTGGCCGAGCTAGCCGTGAATCGGGCGCTGGATCGGGTTGATCCGCAGCGTTGAAACCGCGTTATCGTTCTTCGCGAGCAGGCTCGCTCCCACCGAAAGCACGCGGTCGACTGTGGGAGCGAGCCTGCTCGCGAAGGGGCCTTCAAGGGCACCACCAAACTAATTCTTGCTCTCGATCTTCCCGCCCGCATCCGGATCATAAAAATCCGGGATCTCGTACTGGTATTTCTTCAGCCAGCGCCGCATCGCCAGTTCGCGTTCGGTGGCTGTTGCACTCTGAGGTTTGGGGGAGGCGGCTTTGTTGCGGCTTTGCAGAACCAGCCAGCCTTCGGTTTCCTGCTGCTGCGCAGAAGCAGGGCCGGTGTCGATGGCGTGGGCGCCGAGGGGCAGGGTGAGCAGGGTCAGGTAGCACAGGCCTTTGCGGATGGTCATGGCTGTCTCCTATTCGAGCGTCGGCGGTAGCGGGTCGATGAAGGCGGCGACGCGGTCGCCGGGTGTGGCTTTGGCGTTGGCCGGGGCTTTGAGTTTTTCTGCGCGTTGCTGCGCTTCGGTGAATTGTTCCGGGGTCAGTTTCGAGCGGCTGACGATTTCCGCGGCTTGTGGCCAGTCGTTCTGGTAGAGCAGCAGGGTGACCATGTTCAGCGTCGCCAGTTGATTGTTCTGGCTCAGTTCGATGGCGGTGAGGAATTCGAATTTCGCTTCGTTGAGGCGCAGTTGGTTGAGGTAGACCACGCCGAGATCATTGCGGATTTTTTCGTCGGTGGGCGCTAGGCGTGCGGCGCGTTGCAGGTGGGCCTGGGCCTGGCCGTTGTCGCCACGGGCGGCGTAGACCTGGCCCAGGCCATGTTCGGCCTGGGCGGTGAGGCAGCCGCCGAGCAGGCTGCGGTAAAGCGGCTCGGCTTCGCTGCGGCCGAGCAGGCGATAAACCTTGGCTTTGCGCAGGCGCACTTCGCTGAGGTTGTCCGGCAGGCTTTGCAGGTTGGCGAGGCTGGCGTGGAGCTTGCCGTCGCTGGCCAGGTCATCGGCGAGGTTCAGCGACAGTTCCTGCTCCGACGTGAGTTTGCTGCAGCTGGACGGCGACAGCAGCGAGGTCCACGGCGCCTGGCCATCCGTGGCGCAGCCGCTGAGCAGCAACAGACTTGCCATGACTATCAGTACTTTCATCAAACGCTCTCCATGAGCCAAGGTCAGTTTGCGAACGCGCGGGCAATGGCGGTGAAGCCCGGGCCGGCCAGTACGATCAGCAGGGCCGGAAACAGAAACAGCATCATCACCACCGACATCTTCGCCGACATTTTCGAGATGTATTCCTGCAGCCGGGTCAGGCGTCGGTCGTCCAGTAATTGCTTGAGCGCCAGCAGTGATTTCATCGCACCGCCGCCCTGGTGGATCAGTTGCTGGAGGATCACGCAGGTGTCGGTGAATTCGTCCACCGCGAGCATCACCGCCGTCTTGTTCAGCTCCTGACCCAGCTCCAGACCCGAGTCGACGCGGCTGAGGATCAGGCGCAGTTCGCTGGTCAGCTCCGGCAGCAGTTTCTGCGCTTCGACGCTGAGCACGCGCAGCGCTTGTTCCACGGCCATGCCGGATTCAAAGAGGATGCGCAGCAGCGGAATGAACGTGGAGATTTCCACGGCGATGGTTTTCTGTCGACGGGCGGCGGCGTAGGCGAGCAGGCGTTTGGGCAGTAGATAGCCGCCGCCCGCAGCGAACATCGGCGCCATCCAGCGGTGGCTGGTCTGCGGGAAAAACACTTCCTGCAAAAAGATCGCCAGCCCCAGAGCGAGCAGCGGCGTGCCGATCTGGCAGGCGGCGAAGAGCGCGCGTTCGTTGGCGCGGCGCCAACCGAGGCGGCCGAGCAGGGTCTGGGTTTCGCTGTCGATGCTCACCGAGCCCCGGCCGAAACGGCTGTTGCCCAGCGCGCGCAGCCAGTGGCCGAAACGGTTCTCCCGGACCAATTGACCGTGCAAGCGCTGATGCACCTGACGCACGCGGCGGCGCTCGGTGAGCAGGTGATTGCCCAGCAATAACAGCGAACCGAGGAGCAACAGCAACGCCGCGAGCCAGACCATCTCAAACGCTCCGCAACATGCGCCACAGCGCCATACTGCCCAACACCTGCAACACGGCGGCGCTGAGCAGCATGGTCTGGCCGCTTTCGTCGTGCCACATGCCGAGCATGTAGCCGGGGTTGGTCAGCATGAAATAGCTCACCAGAATCAGCGGCAGCAAACCCAAAACCCAAGCAGTCATGCGAGTTTCCCCGGTCAGCGCGCGCAACTGCCGCGCGCCCTGGTCGCTCTCGCGGATCAGTTTGATCAGGTTCTCCAGCAGCTCACTGGCGTTGCCGCCGTAGCGGTGGTTGACCTTCAGGCCGAGGGCGAACATACGCAGTTCGTCCTGCTCGTAGAGTTCGGCAAAATCGCTGACGGCGTCAGGCAAGTTCACCCCCAGTTGCACGTTGCGCTGCACCCGGCCCATGGCCGCTTTCAAGGGGTCTTCACTGGCTTCGATGGCGCCCAGGACTGCGTCGCTGAGGGTGCGGCCGGACTTGAGGCTGCGCACGGTGTGGTCGAGCAGTTGCGGCAGTTGTTCGATCATGCGACGGATCCGTTGCCGGTAGCGAATGGCGATGTACAACCGCAACGCCACGGGCGGGACGAGCAACATGATCAGCAAACCAACCCAGCTCCCGAGTAAAAATCCCAGGCCCATCGCCGCCGCCCACAGGCTCAGCCACAGGCCGAAACGCTCGCTCGGCCGACCCAGTCCGGCACGTAAAAACATCCGTTCCAGTCCAACCCACCTGGCCTGCTCGACGGCCAGCTGCGGTTGTCCGGCGGCGAGTCGATTGAGGACTTTTTCCTTCGCGGTCTTGCGCAGCCCTTGCAGGAACAGATAGATCGACAGCCCCAGCAGCATCAGGCAAATGGCGATGAGAATGATCGGTCCCAGCATCTGCGTGCTCCTCGCCGTCAGCCCAGGTGAGCGTCGTGGCGCAGCTTGTCGCCGGCCGGGTTGACCGCTTCGCGCACAAAGCCGAACCCCGTGCGGCGGTCGAGGCGGAACAGGGTGTTGGTGACGTAGACCTCCTCGCGAATGCCGACCACTTCCACCACTTCACTGACGCAGCGCCGGCCATCGGGCATGCGTGTCAGTTGAATGATCACGTCGAGGGCGGCGCAGATCATCTGACGCAGGGTGCGTTCGGCAATCGAGCGCCCGGTCAGGCCGACCAGCGTCTCCAGTCGCAGCAGCGCGTCCTGGGCATTGTTGGCGTGCACGGTGCTCATCGAGCCGTCGTGGCCGGTGTTCATCGCGGTGAGGACGTCGACCACTTCGACGCCCCGGATCTCGCCGAGAATGATCCGGTCGGGACGCATGCGCAGGGCGTTGCGAATCAGGTCGCTGGCCTTGACCTCGCCATGGCCCTCGGCATTCGGCGGGCGGGTTTCCAGGCGCACCACGTGCGGGTGGCCGAGTTGCAGTTCGGCGACGTCTTCGATGGTCACCAGCCGTTCGTGCGGGTTGATCAACTGGCTGAGGATGTTCAGCAGCGTGGTCTTGCCGGTGCCGGTGCCGCCGCTGATCAGGATGTTGCAGCGCTTGCCCACGGCGTTCTGCAGGAATTCGAAAATCGCCAGATCGATGGTCTGCATCGCCATCAGGTCGGTGCTCTTGAGCATGTCCTTGCGGAACTTGCGGATCGACAGGCACGGGCCGTCGAGGGCAATCGGCGGGATGATCGCGTTGACCCGGCTGCCGTCCGGCAGGCGCGCATCGACCATCGGCGAGGACTCATCGAGGCGGCGCCCGAGCGGCGCAAGGATGCGTTGCATGACCCGCTCGACGTGATGCGCATCGATAAAACGCAGATCGCTTTGATGCAATACGCCGTCGCGCTCGATGAACACCCGGTGCGGGCCGTTGACCAGAATTTCCGTCACCGACGGGTCACGCAGCAGGACTTCCAGTGGGCCGAATCCGGTGAGTTCGTCGACGATTTCTTCGCCGAGGCGCTCCATTTCGTAGCGCGAGATCGCCAAGTGCAAACGCGCGATGTATTCGGCGACCTTGTCGGTGACGAACTGCGCCAGTTGCTGGCGCGAACCTTCCAGCAGGTTTTTCCCCGACTCCTCGATGGCGTCGATGATGTAGCGGTGCAGGACCAGTTTCAGGCCTTCGTGGTCGCTGTTGCCGATCGCTCCGTGCGACGTTGCGCCAAAGAGTTTTTCTGCGCTCATGAGTGGCCTCGCAGACGGTCGAACCAGGTGACTTTCGGTTTGCTCAGGCCTTCGGAGCGTTTCGCCAAGCGCTCGCCGAGGGTGCGCAGGCTCTGGGTGAGTTTCTCCCTGGGCGCCAGTTCGAACAGGCTGACGCCCTGGTTTTTCGCGTTCAGGCGCACGTCGGGACTGAACGCCAGCACGGCGATGACTTCCAGATTGAAGGTCTTGCCCAAGGTCTCGGCATCCGGCGCGACGTTGCTCAGGTAGCGATCGATCAGCAAGCGCCCATGCTCGAGTTTCATGCCTTTCTCGCGCCACTGGTTAAGCACGGCGAGGTTGCGTCGGCAGTTGAGTACGTTCTGGTCGGTGTACCACAGCAGTTTGTCGCAATGGCTGACGAAGGTGCGCAATGCCTCACTGTCGGCCTGCCCGGTGAGGTTCACGACAATGTGCTGAAAGTGCTGGCGCAGGGCGCTGAGGAGCATGTACAGCTCGGCGGCACTGGTGGTTTCCAGCGGCTCGTCAGTGTTGGCGTAGGCAAGAATGCGCAGGCCGTGGTCGGCGCTGGTGAAAGCGCTGTCGATCAGCGTAGCGTCGAGCCGGCGCAGATGGCGCAGGGCGTCGCCGAAGTGAAACGAGCTCTCCAGCCCCAACAGCGCGAGGCTGTCGCCACGGGGCAGGCCAAGGTCGAGCAGCAAGGTTTGCTGGCCGCTCTTCTGCACCACCATGGCCATGTGATTGGCGAGCAAGGCACCGTCGGAACTGCTCTGCACGCCGTACATCACGGTAAGCCCGCCCAGCTGCGTGTTGGGAGTGACGGCGGGCAGGCGTTTGCCCAGGCGCCGCACCAGCCCGGCGACTTCGCTTGAACGTGAGCCATAGGCGACGAAATCCCGCGCGCCGGCGCGCATCGCATTGAGCACCAGTTGATTGTCCATGCCGTCGCCGAGGGCGACGATTGCCAGCATCGGCTTGGCTTCCAGCGCACCTTCGATCAGCGCGCTCTGCGCCACGACATGCTCGCGATCGAGACCGACGAAGACCAGATTGGCGAACGTCACATCGACCAGTGCGAGCAGTTCGTCGAGGCTGCCGCCACCGGCGCTGACCACCTGGCCCAGGGGCGCGAGTGCGCTTTGCAGCCATTCCAGATCGGTGCTGTTGCGGGTGATGGCGAGGAAGGTCTGACTGAGGTTCTGGCTCATTGCGACAACCCGCTGCGCTTGTCGAAGTTACCGTTCTCGAGGAAGAACATGCGATAGAAATTCGGGTCGTAATTGCGCAGTTTCTCCCCCGGCAACGACGGCAGTCGCGCGTCCGCCGCCAATGGCTGGACCAGGTGCGGGGTGACGATCATCAGCAGTTCGCGCTCTTCGCGTTTGATTTGCGAACCCTTGAAAAACGCCCCGAGGATGGGAATGTCGCCCAGGCCTGGAAACTTGTTCACTTGCGAGCTGTTGGTGGTGCTGATCAAACCGCTGATGACGAAACTTTCGCCATCACCCAGCGACACGCTGGTGTCGGTCCGGCGGATGGTCAGCGCCGGAACGGTGGTGCCGGCGATGTTCACCGCGTTGGCGAAATCCAGTTCGCTGACCTCCGGGGCGACTTTCAAGGCGATGCGGTCGCGGCCGATGATGGTTGGCGTCAGGGTCAGGCGGATGCCGAATTCCTTGTACTCAATCGACACGCTGTCGCTGCCGGAACTGGGCACTGGAATCGGGATTTCTCCGCCGGCCAGGAAGCTCGCACTCTGCCCGTTCAACGCCACCAGACTCGGCCGCGCCAGGGTGTAGGCGAAGCCGCTGGTTTCCAGGGCGTTGATGATCGCCATGGTCTTGCCGCCGACCCAGGAAAAATTGAACAGCGAGTTATCCACCGGCAGGCGCGGCTGCGGCACGCCGTCGATCGGTGGCAGCGTGCCGGGCGAACCGAACAGGAAATTGCCGCGCGTGCCGATCAGCGACGCCGTGGCTTCCTTGAGTTTGGTGCGGCTGACTTCGACGAAGCGGATGTCGGTCTGCACTTGCGACGGCAGGGTCGGATCGTCCGACGGCACGCTGCTGGTCAGCGCCGTGGTCGCCGCGCCCTGGACGAAGACCATGGCTTGCTGCGGCTGCGCCGAGCAGGCCGTCCAGACCATCAGGCTGGTCGCGCCGGGGCCGACACCCGTGAGCAGAAAGGACGAACCGCCATTGGCATGCACGTCGGCAATTTTCGGGTCGCCCACTGCCAGCCGAGTGATTGCCACCGGTGACTGCATATCCTGCTGGAAGCCTTCACCGATCTCGATCACCGAGGGCAGGCGCGGCAGTGCCGAGCAATTGCCCACCGCCGCGACGGCGGTATCCATCGTCAATCCCAACAACAGCAAGGCCCGGAGCGCCGGTTTTAATGTCGGTCTGAGTCGACTCTGCATGCACGTGAATCCTTGCGCAGTCATGGGGTTTGTTGGCTGATCTGGTTGCCGCGAATGATTTCCACCGCAGGCCTGGGCGCCGCGCCGGCACTGGCGGTGGCAGGTGCTTTTTGCGCGCTGCCCAGGGCGAGTTGAGTGAACTGGAAGAGCTGGCTGTTGGCCCGATCCAGGTGCGCGGGCGATTGCGCTTCGCCGGCCCAATATTTGGCCAGCCGCTGTTCTTCGCTGCTGCGCACCGCGAGACGCAACGTGCCGACTTGAGTGGCGAGCATCAGGCGGCTGAGCAGTTGTTCCGGCACCGCCAGCACCGCAGTCCGCGCGGCGATGCGGCGTTGGTCCTGTTTGAGTTTTTCTTCGGCGCTGAGGCTGGGCGTCGCCGGTTGGCCGTCGTTGGTCAGGCCGTACTGATCGCCGACCCCGAGCACGCGCAAGGCCGGAACGGCGATCTGCGCCGACTGCTGCAGATTGCTCGCGTCCTCGCGCAGATACAGCAGCACATCGACGTAATCGCCTGGCAGCAACTGTCCGGCGCCACCGATCACTTCATCGACGGCCACGGTGAGCGCGCGCTCGTCGCGGCGAATCATCCGCGCCAGCGCGCCGCCGGCCTGGAAGCTTTCGTCATTCAGCCAGGTGCCAGCGCTGAGGTGGCGCCAAGGCGTGCGGCCGACTGCTTGTTCGATGCTGGTCAGGCTGCCGGCCGGTGCGCTGCGCAGTTTTTCCACAGTCACATCGGCGGCGGTCAACGGCGTGAACGGCGGTACATCGTGGAGCAGTACCACCACCGGGTGGCGGGTCTGGTCTTCGGCAATCGCGACAGTCTGTTCAACGCTGACCGCGGGCGCGACGGGCGCCTCGGCAATCGGGGCGGGCTGACGACTGAGCACCAGCCCCCAGTAACCGACAACAACCGCGCCGAGCAACAGCAACGCGGCTAGGCCCATGGTGACGCGACTGTTCATGACGGCTCTCCCTTTCCTGCTGCACAACCGACTGCATTTGCTTGCGAAAGGCGGACTGAATCGGCAGCTATGAACATGCAACTATTTCGCTATTTCCAAGCTAGCTGATCCAAGCAAAAGCGCCATTAGTGACAGGCGAAATAACCGTACCAAAGTATGACGTTGGCCAGTTAACAGCCGGAAACGGCGGAAAACCGATGGGATTAATGCTTTGTGATTAATGCGTTCTTACAGTTGTTGGGCGGGGGTTTGTTGACAATGCTCAGGTGGCACGGTGGAACCTTGCCGCGGTGGTGATGTCGGCGCCAGAGGCGCGAAGGAGTGGACCTATGTTTCGTATGACTTTTGATTATGTGATCGCCAAGGCTCGCGCGTTTGCCCGCAGTGAAGAGGGTGCTTCGGCGATCGAGTATGCGATTGTGGTGGCGATGGTGGCTGTGGTGGTCGTGGCGTTCGTCACTCCGCTTGGAGACAGGGTATTGGCGATCTTCAACAATATTCTGACCTCGCTCGATGGTACGGCTGTGACTCGGCCAACGCCTTGATCTTGTGAACACTGCACCTGGCTGATATCGCACTACACTGGATTTACCTTTCAGTATTCAGGTATTGCCTATGAACGCGTCTTCGTCGCCCCGCCAACAACTGCTTCTGGTTGATGATGAAGAAGACGCGTTGCTGGAGTTGGCGGAGTTGCTGGAGGGGGAGGGCTTTACCTGTCATACCGCGACGTCGGTGAAGCTGGCGTTGCATCTGTTGACCCAGCATCCGGATATTGCTTTGGTGATTACTGATCTGCGTATGCCCGAGGAGTCGGGCATGTCGTTGATCAGGCGGTTGCGTGAGCATACGTCGCGGGCGCATTTGCCGGTGATTGTGATGTCGGGGCATGCGGATATGGAGGATGTCAGCGATATGTTGCGGTTGCAGGTGCTGGATCTGTTTCGCAAGCCGATTTATCACGTGAGGTTGTTGGAGACTCTCGATAATCTTTTTCCCAAGCCTAAGGTTCAGGGTGGGTGAACTCGGCGGCCTTTGGGCCGACCGTGTTGGTGGGGTTTTGGGTGAATATCCGTTGCTTCGGGTGCTGCGGCTGGCGGTTTCGCCTGACGGCGACTTACTTTTTTACAAGCGCCTAAAAAAGTAAGCAAAAAACGCTAGCTCCTGCGTCCGGCCCTCGCAGGCTCGGGTTCCTTCGCTCCGGGACTGATCCGGGCGCAGCGGCTCCGGTTTGCTTCGCTGCACCTACACTCGCTGTGTTCGACTTCGTCGAACGGTCGCTGCGCTCCCACGCCCGGATCAATCCCTCCACTCAGCCTTCCGACGTCGCCGGTGGATCAAGATCAAGAGCACTCGAGCTTGCGCTCATTGTTGAGTGGTGCGGCTTCGCCGCGGGCAGCTGCGCTGCTTTGCTTTTGCTTTTGCTTTTGTGGGAGCGAGCCTGCTCGCGAAGGCGGCCTGCCAGCCGACCTGTTTCTCGCTGATGTACTCGATTCAAACTGTGGGAGCGAGCCTGCTCGCGAAGGCGGCCTGCCAGCCAACCCATTCCTGCCTGATGTACATCAATCCTGTGGGAGCTGGCTTGCCAGCGAAGGCGGCCAGTCAGCCAACAACGCTCTGCCTGTCTCACCACCTTCGCAACCAGCCCCTTGCTCTTGTCACTCCGGCACAAGCCTGTCCAGTACGCGGTTGACCGCCAGTTCGCCCAGCATGATCACCTGTTGTATCCCCAACAGGGAGCTGCGTTGCGGTCCATCGATAAATCCGGCGAGGTCGCTGGCCATGATGCTCGCCGAGGCCAGTGATTCGCAGGCATGCACCAGCAGGGTTTCGTTGTCCGCAGCCGGGTCGACGATGAACAGGGTGCTGGGTTTGCGCGGTGCAGCGGGGTCTTTGATGAGGCGGGGGTTGAGGTAGTAATCGATGGCGCGGTCGGCGGCTTCCTTGAGTTTTTGCGCTTCGACGAGCGGGTCGGCGAAGGTTGGATCGGCAAGGGGTGGATCGGGCGTTATCTTCTTCACGGGCTCAGTCTCCTGATGGAGTAGGGCCGCAACCGGTTCGCGACTAAACGAAAGGGAGGCAGCTGCACGCAGGTTAGTCGACCGATGAGCCACGAAATCGGCGCGCCCGAAGGCGCCCTGCGCACAGCCACCATCAAGTGCAGGTATGCAATACCTGGCTGACAGGAACCTGTGCGTCGTGGACAAGCGGGCGACTAAACCCGACCACTGATGAGCAGTGGCAGGCAAACGATAGAACCCGCGCCCCAGGCGCACAAGCCGGCGGATTCTGGCGTAGCCGTAGGCAACGGCGCAAGGATTTGTGGGCTGTTGCGAGGTAACGGGGCGTGTGTTTAAACGGCTGGTTTAAGCGCTGCGATAAATCAGTTGAATAGCCGAACCCTTTCGCGAGCAGGCTCGTTCACACAGGGACGGCGGTTGTACTCAGCAACCATGAACACCGCCGAATCTGTGGGAGCGAGCCTGCTCGCGAAGGCGGTGCGTCAGTCAAAAAAATCCTGACTGACACACCGCTCGACCATCACAACTGATAACTGAAACTGATGCTGTACCGAGGCTTGCGATTGAACGTATCCAGTGCTTCATCCGACATCGCCTTCGCCACTTCCAGCGCCACGTTGTAATACTTGGCATCACCAAAGCGCAGCCCGACGGCGGTCGATGACAGGTTGTTGGCCTGCACCGGCAGTTGGTTGAACCAGCTGCGCGAGCGGTCGACAACTACGTAGGGTTGCAGGATGCGCACCCAGTTGCCGTCGCGGTTGAAGCTGTAGTTGACCTCGTAGGCCACGCCCCAACCCTTGTCGCCCGAGGCCTGGTCGTCGGGGTAGCCACGGCCGAAGTTCTGCCCGCCGAACACGGCGCGTTCGCTGTCGGGCAAGGTGTCGTCGCTCCAGTACAGCGCCGCCGAGAGCACGCCTTGCCAGTTGTCGAGGAACTTGTCGCTCTGCACGCCGGACAAGCGCACGCGGAAAAAATCCAGGTCGATGTCGTCGTAGTTGGTGTGTGCGCCGAGGCTGTCGAAGCCCTGGTAGACGCCGGCACTGAGGATGCGCAGTTGGCGGGCGTCGGCCTTGCGCCAGTCGCCTTCGAAAGCCAGGGCGCGGACGTCGGTGCGCAGTTCGGTGCTGAAGGGAAAGTTGATGCCGTCGTAGCGCGTCTTGTCGTCGACCGCATACAGGCGTGAGCCGGCGGTCAGCAGTTCGTTGGCGGAGGCGATCAAGGGCGTGCTGAAGCCGATCGAGTAGCGATCGTTCTCGCGGTGGGTACTCAGGCGTCCGCCACCGCCGACCAGCACTTCGGTGTCCGGGTCGGCGCGGTAACGCGAGGCCGAGACGTTGAGTTGCGTGCCTTCGGTATCGAGGAACTGGCTGTAGTCGAGACGGTAGTAATGCTCTTTGTCGTCACCCGGTGGGAACAGGCCGCTGAGGCTCAACTGTTCGCCCATCGAAGTCTGCGAATTGCTGCTGACACCGAGCAACGCCTGCGGGCCGTTACGGTTGTCTTCTGTGGTGCTCAGGGTGCTGGTGAACGGTTTGCGACTGGCCTGGGCAACCAGGGTGGTCGCGCCATCGGTGGTGCCCGGTGGCGGCACTTGCGCTTGGATGGTCACGCCAGGAATACGGCTCATCAGCGTGGTGTAGCGCTCGAAGGTCTTGCGCGTCAGCGGGCGTTCGGCCTGGATTTTCGCGGCGAGTTTATCGAGCAGGCCTTTGACCCGACCGATGTCGCCCTGCATCTGGATATCGCGCACATAGCCCTCGACCAGCACCACGCGGGCCACGCCGTCATCGAAGTTCTGTTGCGGCAGGAACGCGTAGGACAACAGATAGCCGTCCTGCTGATAGCGACGGGTGATGTTGCGCGTGGCTTCGATCAGTTCGGCAAGGCTGGCCTGACGGCCGATCAGGGGCTTGTAGATTTCCGCGAGTTCGTTGAGCGGGTAGATCGTGCCGCCTTCGATCTGCACGGTCTTCAGGTTGACCTTGGTTTCCATCAGCAGTGGCTGCGCGGCGGTCGCACCCGGGTCCGGCACTTGCAGCGGCGCCGCGCTCGGGCGATAGGCGTCGGCGGGCAGGTTGGGAACGGGCAGGTTGCGGATGGTTTCGTTGCTGTTGAGAAAGCTGGGCAAGGTGTCGGCGAGGGCAGCGGAACTGAGGCTCAGGCACAGCAGGGATGCCAGTACGCGCATAGGACACTCCATGGTCAGAACACAGCACAGGGCAGATTTTTCCGTAGAAAAAAGGCGGAAGACTCGTGGGAATCTTCCGCCCTCAACCAAGCGTAGGCGCTGTAGGTAAGGCCGTCGAATCGGCCAGGTGCAATTCAGCGTTGAGTGCCGCTCAACGCGCCGGTCAGGCCACCGAGTACCCCGCCCAGACCACCGGTTGCCGTGCCGCCACCAGTGGCAGTGCCGCTGTTGACCAGACCACCGACCGCTGCCACGGTGCCGCCGACGTTGGTAACCAGACCGCCGACAGCAGTGGTGACCGGGTTGTTGGTGGCGGCAATCGCTCCGCCGAGATTGCCGACTGCGGCGCCCACCTGATTTGTAAGACCAGCGACCGGAGTGCCGAGACCGGTAGCGGCGCCGACCTGTTGAGTGACAGTGGTGACCGCGCTGGTGACCGGATTGAGTCCCGCACCGACAGCGGCGCCGACGCTGGCCAGCGGCGAGGTGGATGCAGTAATCGGTGTGCCCGAACCACCGAGTACGGTGTTGATCGAAGCAATCGTGTTGCCCAGCCCGCCGGCGGTGACGCCGCCGGCACTGACCACGCCGCTGGTGCTGCCGGCATTCAGACCGCTGCCGACGTTGACCACCGCACCACCGACAGTTTGCAGCAGACCGGTGCCGCCCAGCCCGCCACCGATGCCGCCACTGCCCGAGCCAGTGCCATTGGACACCAGACCACCCGCTTTGCCGACCGCCGTGCCGGTGTTGCTCAGGGCGCCGCCGAGGGTGTTGGTCAGGGCATTGCCACTGCCTGCGTCGGTAACTTTGCCGCCAAGACTGTTCACCGTGCCGCCCACTTTCGAGATCACCCCTTTGAGCGGATCACCCAGACCGGTGGCATCGCCGAGTTTGTCGGTGGTGCTTTCGACCATGGCGATCACCGGTACCAGGCCGCTGCCGACCTTGTCGGTCAACTGGCTGGTCGGGCCGCTGGTCATTGAGGTGTTGAGGGTGTCGCCAAGCATGGTGACTTTTTCGCCGATGCCATCGACCAGCGGCGCCACACGGGTGACTACACCGCCAACGACAGGAACGCTACGGGTCGCTGTGTTGAGTTTGACGCTGAGGTCTGACACGCCGCCGCCAACATCGGAAACCACGCCGCCAACCGAGGCGACGGTGGTGGTCAGGCCATTGGGGTCAGTGGCCAGTTTGCCGATGCCATCAGTGACGCCATCGCCCAAGGTGCTGACCACGTTGCCGGTGGTGTTGGCCAGGCTTTGGACGATGCCGCCAGCGACCGGAACAGTGCTCAGCGAATCGCCGATCTGGCCGACGCCATCGCCGACACCGCTGACGGTTTTGCCGACATCCTGAACAAGTGTTGTGGTCACCAGCGAAGGTGCAGCGGGATTGGTCGGGTTGGTGGGATCGGTCGGGTCTGTCGGATTGGTCGGATCGGTGCCGCCGCCGGTTCCGCCAGTACCGCCAGTGCTACCGGTTCCACCAGTGCCTGCGGTATCGCCGCCGGTGCCACCTGTGCCACCAGTGCCGGCAGTATCGCCGCCGGTTCCGCCGCCCGCGCCACCGCTGCCATCGGTACCCGCCGTGCCGTCCGCCGTCGAGCTGCCCGAACTGCTGCGATGACCGCCACCGCCGCTGCTGCAGCCGACGAGGCCGACCGAAAGAATCAGTGCCAGCGCGATTGCCGATTTGGACCACATCACTTGAGTTTTCATGATTGAGATTCCTGCACCTGTCACAACGTTACGTTGCCTTCGATGGCTCGCCGATCTGTCGTCGGCGATGCCTCGTCCGTGGCTGTAATCTCAGTCGAGGGCAGGTTTTTCACCATTCTCAAGTTGGTATTAACCCCTTTATATAGAGGGCTCGGCGCTATGCCGAAGGACTAATACCCAGGTAATAAACGGGCAAAAAAAAGCCTTGAAATTCAAGGCTCGGTTTTTTGCAAAGCAGCGGGCAGGGCGCGGAAAAACTTAAGTGATATATACACAATTAACGGGTTTTTCCGCCCCGCCAGATCAGGCGATCGGTTGCCACTGACCGACCATATGTTCCAGGTCGCCGGCGCCGATCAGACGCAACTCACCGCTGGAGCCCGCGGCACTGGCCAGCAATGTCACTTCACTGGGCAGGCGCACCGGTTTGCGAAAGTGCACGGCGATTTCCAGGTTGGCTTTGGGCAGGTGATCAGAGAGTGCCGCCAGTGTGCGTGCCTTGTTCCACAGTCCGTGGGCGATCGCGGTGGGAAAACCGAACAGCTTGGCGCTCGCTGCACTCAGGTGAATCGGGTTGTAGTCGCCGGAGACTTTCGCATACTGGCGACCGATATCGGCCGGCGCAGTCCAACGCGTCACCTCAAGCAAATCCTGCGACGGCTGCCAGTCCTGTGCCAGCGCCTCGCCCTCGAGTTTCACCCCGCGACAGAGCATCCGGCTTTCGGCTTCCCACAGCGGCCCGAGTTGATCGTCCAGGGTAGTGAGCAGATCGAACGTCGCGCCTTTGGCGTGCGGTTGCAGATTGTGCACATGCACGCTGACTTGCGCGCGGCTCATCGCGCCCATCGGCCGCAGCACGCGGATGCGGTTGCTCAGGTGAATCAGCCCGAGCAGCGGGAAGGGAAAATCCCTGGCCGTGAGCAATTGCATCTGCAAGGCAAAGGCGAGGATGTGTGGATAGGTCGGCGGCAGCAGGCCGTCATCGACGAAACCGCAGACCTTGCGATAAGCCGCCAGCCGCTTGCCGTCGATATCAACCCAGCAGCGCAGGCCGCTGTCGGGCAGTTGCGTACCGGTGATTTTGCGTCGCGTCGCCGCCCGCGAGTACAGCGCGGGCAGACTCGGTTCGCGATCCAGCGTGTGCCATTCGATGCTCATGCTCAAGCCCCCAGAACACTTTGCCCACAGACCCGCAACGCTTGCCCGGTGAACGCGCCCGTGCCCGGTTGCGCCAGCCACGCCACGGCTTCGGCGACGTCCTGCGGCAAGCCGCCCTGGCCCAGCGAACTCATGCGCCGCCCGGCCTCGCGCAGGCCGAACGGGATGTGCGCGGTCATCTGGGTTTCGATAAAACCGGGGGCTACGGCGTTGATGCTGATGCCGCGTTCCAGCAGCGTTGGCGCCCAGGCCTGGGCCAGACCGATCAGGCCAGCCTTGCTCGCTGCGTAGTTGGTCTGCCCGCGATTGCCGGCGATGCCGCTGATCGAGGCGAGCAGGACCACCCGTGCGTTGTCGCGCAGGGTGCCGCTGTCGAGCAGCGCCTTGGTCAGCACTTGCGGCGCGTTGAGATTGACGGCCAGCACCGCGTCCCAGAATTCCGGGGTCATGTTGGCCAAGGTTTTGTCGCGGGTGATGCCGGCGTTGTGCACGAGGATGTCGAGCCCGTCGGGCAGCTGTTCGATCAAGTGCGCGGCGGCGTCATCGGCGCAGATATCGAGTGTGATCGCACGGCCGCCGAGGCGGGCGGCGAGGGCTTCGAGGTCGGTCTTGGCCGGCGGCACATCGAGGAGGATAACCTCGGCGCCATCGCGGGCGAGGGTTTCGGCAATCGACGCGCCGATGCCGCGCGCAGCACCGGTGACCAGCGCCTTGCGCCCGGCCAGCGGACGGGTCCAGTCGGTCACTGGCGTGGCGCACGCGGTCAGGCGAATCACCTGGCCGGAAACGAATGCACTTTTCGGCGAGAGGAAGAATCGCAGCGGGCCTTCCAGTTGATCTTCGGCACCTTCGCCGACGTAAATCAGCTGCAAGGTGCCACCGCCGCGCAGCTCTTTGGCCAGCGAGCGCGAGAAGCCTTCGAGTGCTCGCTGCGCACTGGAGGCGAACGGATCAGGCAGGGTTTCCGGCGCGCGGCCGAGAATCACCAGATGCGCGCTATGGTCGAGGTTCTTCATCAATGGCTGGAAGAATTCGCGCAACTGCTTGAGTTGGTCGGTGTGTTGCAGATCGCTGGCGTCGAACACCACCGCTTTGAGTTTCGGCCCGTGGCCGGGGATCCATGCAGTGGCCAGCGAGGGCTCGGTGCCGTAGCTGTAGATCGCGTCGGTCAAGCGATTGGCAAACACGCTGATCCGTTCGGCCAGCGGCCCGCCACCGATCAACAGGGCGCCCTCGATCGGCCGCAGACGCCCCGCCTGCCAGCGTTCCAGCCGCACCGGCGACGGCAGGCCCAAGGCCCCGACCAGACGATGGCCGAAGGATGAGTTGGCGAAGTCGATATAGCGGTCAGACATGGAACGCTCTCCAGAAGTTGGGGTTCAAAGTGTGGACTGCCTACGGCAATCAATCGTTCGATCGGCGCAATAAGGCCTACGCTGGTTTAGCAGAGTAGACCACTGACCCTGTGGGAGCGGGCTTGCCCGCGATGGCGGAGTGTCAGCCGCTGAAGGGTTGGGAGTGCCGCCCCCATCGCTGGCAAGCCAGCTCCCACAGGTTTCCATGTGAATCCGCAAATTCCACAGGAGTTATCCATGACCCAGCTGCGCCGCGTCGCGATCATCGGCGGTAACCGCATCCCTTTCGCCCGCTCCAACGGGCCGTACGCCACGGCCAGCAATCAGGCGATGCTCACCGCCGCGCTGGAAGGCCTGATCGAGCGCTACAACCTGCACGGCCAGCGCATCGGCGAGGTGGTGGCAGGCGCGGTGCTTAAATTGTCACGGGATATGAACCTGACTCGCGAATGCGTGCTCGGCTCGCGCTTGTCTCCGACGACACCGGCATATGACATTCAGCAAGCCTGCGGCACCGGTCTGGAAGCGGCGTTGCTGGTGGCGAACAAGATCGCCCTCGGCCAGATCGACTGCGGCATTGCCGGCGGCGTCGACACTACTTCCGATGCGCCGATCAGCGTCAGCGAAGGCCTGCGCAGAATTCTTCTGCAGGCCAACCGCGCCAAGAGCACCGGCGACAAACTGAAAACCCTTTTGCAGTTGCGCCCCCAGCACCTGATCCCCGAATTCCCGCGCAACGGCGAGCCACGCACTGGCCTGTCGATGGGCGAGCACTGCGAACTGATGGCGCAGACCTGGAATATTCCCCGTGAAGAACAAGATCAACTGGCCCTCGAAAGCCACCACAAACTCGCCGCGTCCTACAGCGAAGGCTGGCACAACGATCTGATGACGCCGTTCCTCGGCCTGACCCGCGATAACAATCTGCGCCCGGACCTGACCCTGGAAAAACTCGCCGCGCTGAAACCGGCCTTCGAGAAAAGCGCCAAGGGCACGCTGACGGCGGGCAATTCCACGCCGCTCACCGATGGCGCTTCGGTGGTGTTGCTCGGCAGTGAAGAATGGGCCAGAGAGCGCGGCTTGCCGATCCTTGCTTATCTGCGCGACGGCGAAGCGGCGGCAGTGGATTTCGTCAACGGTGCCGAGGGCCTGCTGATGGCGCCGGTGTATGCCGTGCCACGCTTGCTGGCGCGCAACGGCCTGACCTTGCAGGATTTTGATTACTACGAAATTCACGAAGCCTTCGCCGCGCAGGTCTTGTGCACGCTCAAGGCCTGGGAAGATCCCGAATATTGCCAAACCCGCCTGGGTCTCGAGGCACCGCTGGGTTCGATTGATCGCGGTCGGCTCAATGTGAAGGGCAGTTCGCTGGCGGCGGGGCATCCGTTTGCCGCGACGGGCGGGCGCATTGTCGCGAATCTGGCCAAGCTGCTGGATGCGGCGGGTAAGGGGCGAGGGTTGATTTCGATCTGTGCGGCGGGCGGGCAGGGTGTCACCGCGATCATTGAACGCTGAAAAAGCCCCTCACCCTAACCCTCTCCCAAAGGGAGAGGGGACTGATCGGGGGATGCTTGAAATCGACGCCGACCTGAGCGCCCTTCACCGAATCCAGAGATGCGATTCAAACCATAAGCGCTGCGGTCTCTCAGGTCGATGCATTACGGGAGACACCTCGGTCGGCCCCCTCTCCCTCTGGGAGAGGGCTGGGGTGAGGGCAACTGAAGTTCACCGACCATGTCAGATTCTGTCGCAAATGCCCTTGCCGAGCGATACCAATCAATGCCACGGTCTCGGCTATGATTCGCCCGGGTCGCTGCGATTGATCCGGCACAGTGTGTGCATCCTCAAGGTTCACAGGTCGGCAACCCCTCCCCGTCGGGCGAGGATTGCCGTATAACGAGTGACATTCGCGTGTTTGGTAATAAAGGACCCACAATAAAAGCTGATGAAGACTCCAAAACGCATTGAACCCCTGATCGAGGACGGTCTGGTCGACGAAGTGCTGCGTCCACTGATGAGTGGCAAAGAGGCAGCTGTTTATGTAGTGCGCTGCGGCAATCAGTTACGTTGCGCCAAGGTCTACAAGGAGGCGAATAAACGCAGTTTCCGCCAGGCGGCCGAGTATCAGGAAGGCCGCAAGGTTCGTAACAGTCGTCAGGCGCGGGCCATGGCGAAGGGGTCCAAGTTCGGTCGCAAAGAGACCGAAGACGCCTGGCAGAACGCCGAAGTGGCGGCGCTGTTCCGCCTGGCCGGTGCCGGCGTGCGAGTGCCCAAACCCTACGACTTCCTCGACGGCGTGCTGTTGATGGAGCTGGTGGCCGACGAATTCGGCGACGCCGCGCCGCGTCTGAACGATGTGGTGCTGGAGCCTGATCAGGCGCGCGAGTATCACGCGTTCCTGATTTCGCAGATCGTGCTGATGTTGTGTACCGGTCTGGTGCACGGTGACCTCTCCGAGTTCAACGTGCTGCTGACCCCGACCGGTCCGGTCATCATCGACTTGCCCCAGGCAGTCGACGCTGCGGGCAACAACCACGCGTTCAGCATGCTCGAGCGTGATGTTGGCAACATGGCTTCGTACTTCGGTCGCTTCGCGCCGGAATTGAAGAAGACCAAATATGCCAAGGAAATGTGGGCGTTGTACGAAGCCGGCACCTTGCACCCGAACAGTGTGCTGACCGGCGAGTTCGACGATCCGGAGGACCTGGCGGATGTCGGCGGGGTGCTGCGCGAAATCGAAGCGGCGCGCCTCGACGAGGAACGCAAGCAAGCCATTCGCGCGGCGGACGACGCGCCCAAAGGCAAACCCGAAGAACCGCCTCCACCGCCGTGGATGCAGTGATCGCGTGATGAAAAACCCGGCTTCGGCCGGGTTTTTTGTTTGAGTCAAAAAGCACCCTCACCCCAGCCCTCTCCCGGAGGGAGAGGGGGCCGACCGAGGTGTCTTTAGCCATACATCGACCTGAAAAAACCGAGTCGATTATGGATTCAAAGAAAAACGTTCAGGTCGGTGTATTTCCCAAATATCCCCCAATCGGTCCCTCTCCCGGAGGGAGAGGGGGCCGACCGAGGTGTCTTTAGCCATACATCGACCTGAAAAAACCGAGTCGATTATGGATTCAAAGAAAAACGTTCAGGTCGGTGTATCTCCCAAATATCCCCCAATCGGTCCCCTCTCCCTTTGGGAGAGGGCTAGGGTGAGGGGGCTTTCGGATCCTGGCTTATTCGCGTCTACTGTCCAGCGCTCCAACCACACTCAAGGACTGAATGTGACCACCCCACGCAACACCCACCTGATCGTAACCGCCCGGCTGATCTCCGATTTCGGCGCCTTCCTCAACATGGTCGCGCTGGCCACCTACGTTTACCTGTTAAGCAACAGCGCCATGAGCGTCGGGATTTTCCTCGCCAGCCGCGTCGGTGGCGGAATTTTTGCCAGCCTGATCGGCACACGCTTCTACCGACGCTGGCAGGGCCGCGCGCCGCTGATTGCGTTCGATCTGTTGCGTGCGGCGCTGCTGGGGCTGCTGTTGATCACTCCGGCGAGTCAGCAGGCGTGGCTGTTGCCGTTGATTGCCTTCGGCCTCGGCTTGGGCAATTCGATGTTCGCCATCGGCCTCAACAGCCAGTTGCCGCGTTTGATCGCGCCGGCGCAGTTGCTCAAGGCCAACGCCTGGATCACTTCAGCCTCTTCAGCCGCCATGGTCGGCGGCAGTCTGGTGTCGGGGTTGCTGGTGGCTGCTTTTGGTTTTGAAACGGTCTTCGCCCTCAACGCGCTGACCTATTTGCTCGCGGCGCTGCTGATCGTGCCGCTGCGTTTCGAAAAAACGCACGTCAGCGAACAGCCGGAACGCGGTGAATGGTTTGCGCTGCGGCAAGGCCTGCGTTCGGCGCCAGTGGTCGCGGCCATGCTCGCGGTGACCATGGCCGACACCTTGGGCAGTGCCGCGCATAACGTCGGCTTCCCGATCATTTCGAAACTGCTCACGCCGGAGGCGGCGAGTACGACCTTGGGCCTGGCGCTTGCGGTATGGGCCAGCGGCAAACTGCTCGGCGCACGCATCGCCAGTCACCTCAAGGGCTCGGAGAACAGCCACCTCGAAAGAAGATTTTTCTTCGGCGTGGCGCTGATGTCATGCGGTTTCATTCTGATGTTCCAGCAGCACGGCCTCTACGGTCTGCTGCTGTTCGCCTTGCCGGCCGGGCTTGGCGACGGGGTTTCCGAAGTCAGCCTGATGTCACGGCTGCAACGGGAACCTGCGGCGTTGCGCCTGCCGATTTTCAGCGTGCTGACCTTGCTGCAGATGACCGGTTTCGGTATCGGCATGCTGGTCGCTGCGCCGTTCTATGCGTGGTGGACGCCGGGGGCCGTGGTCATGCTGTTCCACGGCATTCCCCTCGGTACGTTGTGCGTGGTGACGCTGTCGCTGATCAGGCGCGGGCGGGTTGCGCGCAGCAGCCCGACGCCAGTTCCTTGAGGATCGGGCAGTCCGGGCGATGGTCGCCGCTGCAATGCTCGACCAGATCCTGCAGGGTGTCGCGCAACTCGCCGAGCTCGCGGATCTTCTGGTTCAGCTCGTCGATGTGCTGGCGCGCCAGTGCTTTCACATCGGCGCTGGCGCGCTGGCGATCCTGCCAGAGGGTCAGCAGCTTGCCGACCTCTTCCAGGGAAAAGCCCAGATCCCGCGAGCGCTTGATGAACGCCAGCGTGTGCAGGTCATCGCTGCCGTACACGCGGTAACCGCTGTCGGTGCGATTGGCCGCTTTGAGCAGACCGATCGATTCGTAATAGCGGATCATTTTTGCACTCAGGCCACTCTGCCGGGCTGCTTGGCCGATGTTCATCGGTGTTCCTCCAGGTCCTTGGGTTTCCAGGTTTTCAACAGTAGCGCATTGCTCACCACGCTGACGCTCGACAGCGCCATCGCCGCGCCGGCCAGCACCGGATTGAGGAAGCCGAACACCGCCAGCGGAATGCCGATCAGGTTGTAGACAAAGGCCCAGAACAGGTTCTGGCGAATCTTCGCGTAGGTCTTGCGGCTGATCTCCAGCGCTGCCGGCACCAGTCGCGGATCGCCGCGCATCAACGTGATGCCGGCCGCGTGCATGGCGACGTCGGTGCCGCCGCCCATGGCGATGCCGATGTCTGCGGCGGCGAGGGCCGGGGCATCGTTGATACCATCGCCGACCATGGCAACCACGCCGGTTTTCTTCAGCTCGGCCACCGTCGCGGCTTTGTCGGCCGGCAGCACTTCGGCGTGGACATTTTGGATGCCCAGAGCCTCGGCCACCACCCGTGCGCTGCCACGATTGTCGCCGGTCAGCAGGTGGCTCTGGATATCCCGTGCGGCGAGTTGTTGCACCGCTTGCAGAGCGCCGGGTTTCAGCGTGTCACCGAAGGCGAACAGACCAAGCACCTTCGGCTCGGGACTTTGCTCAATCAACCACGACAATGTGCGGCCTTCACTTTCCCAAGCCTCGGCGGATGAGCTCAATTCACCGGCACCCAACCCGCTTTCGTCGAGCATCCGCCGATTGCCCAGCGCCAGGCGCCGGCCATCCAGCGTGCCAGCGATGCCGCGCCCGGCCAGCGACTGGCTGTCGCTGACATCGGGCACGTTCAAGCCGCGTTCGGCGGCTGCATCCAGCACGGCTTTGGCCAACGGATGCTCGCTGCCGCGCTGCAAGGCACCGGCCAGTGTCAGCAGATTGTTTTCGTCACCATCGACCGCGCTGAAGTGCGCGATACGCGGCGTACCCGAGGTCAGCGTGCCGGTCTTGTCGAACACCACACTGCTGACTTCATGGGCGCGCTCCAGTGCTTCGGCGTCCTTGATCAGAATGCCGTGGCGTGCGGCGACGCCGGTGCCGGCCATGATCGCCGTCGGGGTGGCGAGGCCGAGGGCGCACGGGCAGGCGATCACCAGTACGGCGACGGCATTGATCACTGCAGTTTCCAGCGGTGCGCCGTACAGCCACCAGCCGATCAGCGTGGCCAGGGCGATCAGCAACACGGTCGGCACGAAAATCTGGCTGACCTTGTCCACCAATTTCTGGATCGGCGCTTTCGCCGCTTGCGCGTCTTCGACCAGACGAATGATCCGCGCCAGCACGGTTTCCGCGCCGAGCGCCTGGGTGCGCACCAGCAAACGACCCTCGCCGTTGATCGCGCCGCCGGTGACCTTGTCGCCCGGTTGTTTTGGCACTGGCAGGCTTTCGCCGCTGATCAGCGCTTCGTCGGCGTGGCTCTGGCCGTCGACGACTTCGCCATCCACCGGGAAGCGTTCGCCGGGTTTGACCAGCACCAGATCGTCGAGGCGCAGGGCGCTGATCGCGACGTCCTGCTCACGCCCGTCGATGACTTGAATCGCGCGCTCCGGCCGCAACGCTTCGAGGGTGCGGATGGCGCTGGCGGTCTGGCGTTTGGCGCGGCTTTCGAGATATTTGCCGAGCAACACCAAAGCGATGACCACCGCCGAGGCCTCGAAATACAGATGCGGCATGCGTCCGGCGGCGCTGGCCCATTCATAGACGCTCAGGCCATAACCGGCGCTGGTGCCGAGGGCGACGAGCAGGTCCATGTTGCCGGCGCCGGCGCGCACGGCTTTCCACGCCGCCACATAAAAGCGTGCGCCGAAGATGAATTGCACGGGGGTGGCGAGGGCGAATTGCGCCCAGGCCGGGAGCATCCAGTGAATGCCGAACGGCTGCAGCAACATCGGCAACACCAGCGGCAGAGCGAGGGCGATCGCACAGATCAATGCCCAGCGCTCGCGATGCAGGCGTTTTTGCTGGTCATCGGACTGTGGCCGTTCAGCTTGCCAGACGCTGGCCGAGTAACCGGCCTTGCTCACCGCGTCGAGCAGGGTTTGCGTATCGACCTGGCCGAGCAATTCGAGGTGCGCACGTTCGTTGGCCAGATTGACGCTGACGCTGCTCACGCCTGGGACTTTGCTCAGGGCGCGTTCGACGCGACCGACGCAGGACGCGCAGGTCATGCCGTCGATGCTCAATTCGACGGTTTGCCGGGGCACGCTGTAACCGGCGCGCTCCACGGCTTGCATCAGCGCCGGCAGGCTGTCGCCGGGCGCCTGTACCCGCGCCTGTTCGGTGGCGAGGTTGACACTGACGGCACTGGCGCCGCTGACCTTGCGCAGCGCTCGCTCGACACGCCCGGCGCAACTGGCACAGGTCATGCCGGCAATCGGCAGATCGAAAGTGGTGGATTCGGACATCGGTCGCGCTCCCTGTAGTGGATGTCTACAGGATCAACCTTGCCATGCGGGCAAGGTCAAGCACCATTCCGCAAGATGTTGATCGTTCCCACGCTCCGCGTGGGAATGCCTCCTGTGACGCTCCGCGTCACGCTTCGGGACGCAGAGCGTCCATGGCTGCATTCCCACGCAGAGCGTGGGAACGATCGGCAACGGGTCGGCGCTTGGCTCAGTAACCGAGGCCAGCCGGCTTCAGGTACACGCCTTCGGCATTCATTGCCAGGCGGAACTTCAGCACATCCCCGGCGTGCAGCACGACTTCCTGCGAGCCCGGTGCGAGCATCCCGGGGTTGCAACCCGGTGCCTGGCCCGGCAGCAGTTTCAAGCGCAGCGAAACCTTGCCCGGCGGCAGGTTGAACGACGTGCTCTGCTCCTGGAACAGGCGCGCCGAGAGCTGGTCCTGGATGTACACGCCGATCTCGCACGAGGTCGCCACTTCGAGGCGCTCGCGGGAAATGATCAGTACCGCGTAATCCTCGCCGGCGGCTTGCACCTGCGGGACGGCGGCGAAAAGGCTGAGCAAGCCAAACAGGCCCAAAGCTGACCAGCGCATGGCTGAATCTCCTGAATTCCAGTCATTGATGCATGCAGCTTGGCCGAGCGCGGCGCCGAATGCCAGCCCGGCAGTTTTTCGCAGAACTTGACCTTGCCATCGTGGCAAGCTTGAGACTGCCGGCAACCTCACTCAAAGGAGTCTTCCCATGCAAGTGTTCAACGTTCAAGGCATGTCCTGCGGTCATTGCGTCAAAGCCATCACCACTGCGGTGCAGGCGCTGGATCCGGCAGCCAGCGTGCGCGTCGATCTGGCGGCCAGGGAAGTCGGCGTCGAGAGCGCGCTGAGTGCCGATCAGGTCATCGCAGCGATTCGCGAAGAGGGTTATGAGGTGAAGCTCGTCTGAAATTGATCGTTAGCGAGCTATCGGAATGTTCAAGGCGTCCGGGCGCGGCTAGACTGTCGGGCTGCGACTTGCCCACCTGGATGCCTGATGAATTTCCGCACGATTTTGATACTCGGCGCCTTGAGCGCCTTCGGTCCTTTGGCGATCGACTTCTATTTACCTGCGTTCCCGGCCATGGCGCTGGCCTTCGGCACCGATGAGCAGCATGTCCAGCTGACGCTGGCGGCGTATTTCCTCGGCCTGTCTCTGGGCCAACTGGCTTACGGGCCGATTTCCGATCGTTTCGGCCGGCGACTTCCGCTGCTCAGCGGCGTTGCTCTGTTCACCCTGGCGTCATTGGCCTGCGCCTACGCGCCGAGCCTGGAATGGCTGATCGGCGCGCGTTTCGTCCAGGCACTCGGTGGTTGTGCGGGGATGGTGATTTCCCGTGCGGTGGTCGCCGACAAGTGCGACGCGGTTGGCTCGGCGAAGGTGTTTTCCCAGTTGATGCTGGTAATGGGCCTGGCGCCGATTCTGGCGCCGATGCTCGGTGGGCTGCTGGTCAACACTACAGGTTGGCAGTCGATCTTTCTGGTCCTGACCGGGTTCAGTGCGGCGGCGGGTCTGGCGGTGGCGTTGGGGCTGCCGGAAAGCATGCCGGCCCACGTGCCGCGCCAGCCGTTGTCCGGTGCGTTGCGCCAGTACGCGCGACTGGTCAAGGACTCGGTCTATCTGGGCCATGCCCTGACCGGTGGCGTCGCCATCGCCGGCATGTTCGCCTACATCGCTGGCTCACCGTTTGTGTTCATCAAGCTCTACGGTGTACCCGCCGAGCATTTTGGCTGGCTGTTCGGCACCAACGCGGCGGGGTTCATTCTGGTGGCGCAGGTCAATGCGCGTTTGCTGGCCAAGCGTGGCCCGGCGTTCTTGCTGGTGCGCGCGGTGTGGGTGTATTTCCTCGCCGGGCTGACGCTGTTGGCGGTCAGCGCGATGCGTCCAGAGGCGTTGTGGCCGTTGCTGATTCCGCTGTTCATCTGCATTGCCAGCCTCGGCTGCATCATTCCCAACGCCTCAGCTTGCGCAATGAACGGTCAGGGCGCCCGTGCCGGCAGTGCATCGGCAATGCTCGGTTGCCTGCAATTCAGCATCGCCGCCGGTGCCGCCGCGTTGGTGGGGGTGTTGCACGATGGCAGCGCCGTGCCGATGGCGATGGTCATCAGCCTGTGCGGTTTGCTGGTGGTGAGCGTCGCGCTGCTCACCCGGCGTTTGCAGAATGCCCGGGCGTTGGCGCAAGCCCAGGTCTGAACGCTCGACTTTGGAGCTCAGCCGGCGGCGCGCTGCTGGCTGGGTTCGGGGATTCGGTGGGGCGCGCAGAGTCGCGCTTCGAGGGTGCGAGTGAAGGCCAGAGCCTCGGCTTCACTGCGAAAGGTTACGACGTGCTGGTCCAGGCGCACCTGCCATTGAGACTTTGCCACTTCTTTTATCAGGATCTTCATTGCTGACCTCCCTTGCGTAAAAGATGTATCGCAGAGGCTTCGATTGTAGACCTCGATACCCGCGTAATTGTGACAAGGGTCAAGCAACCGACTGACGGCAAAAAGCCCCGCAACCGCTCTGGCATCACGAGCGGTTGCGAGGCTTTATTTTTTTAGAAACCTTCTAAAACAATTTTCCCCTTGGCCTTGCCGCTTTCCAGCAGCTCATGGGCACGTCGCAGGTTGGCTGCGTTGATCACACCGAAGTGCTCGCCCAAAGTCGTCTTCAAAGTGCCGGCGTCGATCAGTTCGGCGACGCGGTTGAGCAGCTTGTGCTGTTCGATCATGTCCGGCGTTTCGAACAGCGAGCGGGTGTACATGAACTCCCAGTGCAGCGACAGGCTCTTGCGCTTGAGCAGGCTGATGTCGAGGGACTTCGGATCGTCGATCAGCGCCAGCTTGCCTTGCGGCGCGAGGGCTTCGACCAGTTGCGCCAGATGCTGATCGGTCTGGGTCAGGCTGGCGACGTGGGTCACGCTGTCGATGCCGGCGCGCTTCAATTCTTCGCTCAGTGGCTGGCTGTGATCGATGACCAGATCGGCACCGAGTTCGCTGACCCAGTCACGGGTCTGTGGGCGGGAAGCGGTGCCGATCACTTTCAGGCCGGTCAACTGCTTGGCCAATTGGGTAAGGATCGAGCCCACTCCGCCCGCCGCGCCAACGATCAGCAGGCTCTGACCCTCATCATTGCTGCCTTCGCTGATTTGCAGGCGCTCGAAGAGCAATTCCCACGCAGTGATCGCGGTCAGCGGCAGCGCGGCGGCTTCGGCAAAACCGAGGGACTTGGGCATGTGGCCGACGATGCGCTCATCGACCACGTGCAACTCGCTGTTGCCACCGGCCCGGGCGATCGAACCGGCGTAGAACACCTTGTCGCCCGCCTTGAACAGGGTGACTTCGCTGCCGACCGCCTTGACCACACCGGCAACGTCCCAGCCCAGCACTTTCGCCGCGCCGTTTTCCGGCGCCATGTTCTGCCGCACTTTGGTGTCGACCGGGTTGACCGAAATGGCTTTGACCTCCACCAAGAGGTCGCGCGGGCCGGCGACCGGCTCTGGCAGTTCAATGTCCTGCAGGGACTTGGCGTCGCTGATCGGCAGGGAAGCGTAATAGGCAATGGCTTTCATAAATGGCTCCGTACAGTTGATAGAAGAAGGATTCAGGCAATCTTGCCGAGGCGTTTGAGCTGGAAGTGTTCGATGGTGTGGCCGGCGCTGGCCTGAAACTTCTGAAAATGCGCGCTGGCGTTGTGCGCCTCAAGAATCTCGTCACTGGCCCACTGTTCGATGACATAAAAAACCTGCGGATCGGCAAGGTCGCGGTGCAGGTCGTACTGGCCACAACCGGGCTCGGCGCGGCTCGGTTCGACGAGGGCGCGCAGCGCCTGTTCGAGAACGTCCTGCTGGCCGGATTTAGCGGTCAGGGTGGCTATAGCGGTAAAGGGCTGGGACATGCGCGGACTCCAGAATCGGGATGAATTCGATGGAGGCCATCATTGGCTATTTCTCTGCGCGATAAAACCGGTTAAAAGAGCAGGCTCTTTCAATATTTCTTTGATAATCGAGGCTGCACATGCTGCGTTTTGATGACCTGCAGTTGTTTGTCCGCGCGGCGGATCTGGGCAGCCTGTCGGCGGCTGCACGGGTGATGGACATGTCTGCGGCGGTGGCTAGCGCGGCGTTGAAGCGCATCGAGCAGCAACTCGGTGCGCGGCTGCTGGCGCGGTCGACCCGCAGCCTGCGCCTGACCGCCGAGGGCGAAGGCTTCCTTGAGTATGCCCGCGCCGCCCTGAGCAATCTCGACGAGGGGCGTCGCCTGCTCGCCAGCGGTCAGGACCAGGTCAGCGGAATTCTGCAGCTTTCGGCGCCCTCGGACTTCGGTCGCAATCTGCTGCTGCCGTGGCTCGACGCGTTCCAGCGTGAACACCCGAAGCTGACGGTGCGCCTGCTGCTTGGCGACCGCATCGCCGATCTGTTCCGGCAACCGGTGGACATCGCCCTGCGCTACGGCGAGCCGGAGGATTCCAGCCTGATCGCCTTGCCCATCGCCCCACACAATCGCCGGGTGTTGTGCGCATCCCCCGATTACCTGGCCCGGCAGGGCGAGCCGCGCCATCTCGAGCAACTGGCCCAGCACAACTGCCTTTTGTACATGCTCGGCAGCCGCGTCCACGACCACTGGAGTTTTCACGATGGCAAGCGCGAAGTCGGCCTGACCGTCAGCGGCGACCGCTTCAGCGATGACGCCGACGTAGTACGGTTATGGGCGCTGGCCGGTGCCGGCATTGCCTACAAATCCTGGCTGGACGTCGGCACCGATGTATTGGCCGGGCGCCTGAAAGTGCTGATGCCGGAACTGCTGTATGAGCGCGCACCGCTGAATCTGTTGTGCGCCCATCGCGCACAATTGAGTAAGCCGGTGAACCTTCTGAGAGAGATGCTCGCCAGCCGATGCGCCGAATTGAGTAGCCAATTTCCCGGTTTCCTCAAAGTTGATCATTAGTCGCAGGCAATTAGAGAAATTTCTGTCAGGAACAATCGCCACCTGCCCAGGCCCAGGCGCAGGACGTCTGGCTTAACCCGCTTATACTAGCGCCCGCCTCATGCCTGCACTGACACCCGGCGCGCAGACCCCGTAACGCGTTGCCGGCTTTTGGTGACGGTTGCTACTTCTGCTGCCAGGTTGTGTGCCGGAGCAGCTGGTGTCGATGGCATCCCTTGCCACCGATCCCGGGCGATTTTCGCGTGTTGGCCGATGCCCCATAACCGGCCAGGATGTCTCCGAGCGGTAGACGATACGATTCAACAGGGAGTGAACATATGGAACATGCACCGTGCATCAGCCAGATCGCGACATTGCTGGCCGACCCCAAGCGCAGCGCGATGATGTGGGCGTTGATGGATGGCTCGGCGCGGCAAGCCGAAGAGCTGGCGCTGCTGGCCGGGCTCTCGCCGTCGTCGGCCAGTGCGCATCTGGGACGCCTGTCCGCAGGGGGGCTGTTGAACATTGAAATGCGTGGGCGAAAACGCTTCTTTCGCCTGGCGGCACCGGAAATCGGCGCGGCGATCGAAGCACTGGCCAGCGCCACCATTGCCAGCGCGCCACGGCAAATCCCTGATGCGCTGAAACGCACGACTCCCATGGTCAGGCCGCAGGCGGCGCCGTCTTCGCTGTTGCGCGCGCGGTTCTGCGACGATCATCTGGGCGGCACCCTGGCGGCCGACCTGTATCAGCGCCTGCTCGACGCCGGCTGGATCGAACAGCTTGAGCAGCGGGTGGTGGTGACGCACAAGGGCTCCACCCGACTGGCGCAGCGCGGAGTGTTCATCCAGGCCCTGGCCCACCGCAACGTGCAGGTCGCCTGCGCCTGCCCGGACTGGAGCGAGCGCCGTCCGCACATGGGCGGCTCACTGGGCGCGGCCCTGTTGCAGTTGTTCATGCAGTCCGGCTGGCTGACCTTGCCCAACGATTCCCGCGCCTTGCAGTTGACCGCCACCGGCCAGCGCGAAATCCATCGCTTTGCCAAGGAAACCGAGCTGGAAACAGCGTTCTAGAGCGTTGCTCGGCGATGAGCTGAAGGCTGACGTCGTCCACGGTTGTGAACAGGTCGCATCCAGTACGACCTCTGTATGACCATCGCGCACACTCGATCCGGGGATTTTCCGGATGGGGGAGCACAACATGAATACACAACGCTTTAGTGCGGCTGAACGCCTGGAACGGCTGCCGCTCAGCGGCTATCACCGCGTCATTTTCATCATCATCGCCTTGGCGTTTTTCTTCGATTCCATGGATCTGGCGATGATGACATTCCTGCTCGGCTCGATCAAAGCCGAGTTCGGCCTGAGCAGTGCGCAAGCGGGGTTGCTGGCCAGTTCGAGCTTTTTCGGCATGGTGCTCGGGGCGTCGTTGTCAGGGATGCTCGCCGACCGCTTCGGGCGCAAACCGGTGTTTCAGTGGAGCATCGTGTTGTGGGGCGTGGCCAGTTACCTGTGTTCGACGGCGCAAACGGTGGAGACGCTGACGCTGTTTCGCATCCTGCTCGGAATTGGCATGGGCATGGAGTTTCCCATCGCACAGTCGATGCTCTCGGAGCTGATTCCAGCACAACGGCGCGGGCGCTACATCGCCCTGATGGACGGCTTCTGGCCGCTGGGGTTTGTCGCGGCGGGCGTACTCTCGTACTTCCTGCTGCCGCTGATTGGCTGGCGCGATATCTTCCTGGTACTGGCGGTGCCGGCGGTGTTCGTTCTGGCGATCCGCTTTTTCATCCCTGAGTCGCCGCGCTGGCTGGAACAGGCCGGGCGCGACGTCGACGCGGACAAGGTGTTGAACGGCATCGAAGCGCGAGTGCGTGCTTCGCTCTGCGGTGCAGCCTTGCCGGAACCGGTTCGTTTGCCACGCACGGTGACGCCACCGGGTAATTTCTTCTCGGCACTCAAGCAGATCTGGTCGCCGCAATATCGCCAGCGTACAACGATGATCTGGAGTCTGTGGTTCTTCGCATTGCTGGGTTTCTACGGGCTGACTTCCTGGCTCAGCGCATTGCTGCAGCAGTCGGGTTTCGCCGTGACGCAATCGGTGTATTACACGGTGCTGATCTCGCTCGGCGGGATTCCCGGCTTCCTCATGGCGGCGTGGCTGGTCGAGCGTTGGGGGCGCAAACCGGTGTGCATCGTCACCCTGCTCGGCGGCGGGGTGATGGCGTTTCTATACGGGCAGAGCGCGGTGTTCGGCGGTAACGTGGCGCTGCTGATCGGCACCGGATTGTTGATGCAGTTTTTCCTGTTCGGCATGTGGGCGGTGCTCTACACCTACACGCCGGAGCTGTACCCGACGTCCGCACGGGCAACCGGCTCGGGATTCGCCTCGGCCATCGGCCGCGTCGGCTCTCTGCTCGGGCCATTGGTGACCGGGCTGGTGTTCCCGATTACCGGGCAGGGCGGGGTGTTCGCGCTCGGCGCGGCGTGCTTCGCGATTGCGGCGGGCGTGGTGTGGCTGTTCGGGATGGAGACGCGGGGCAAGACCCTGGAAGAGCTTACCGAGTGAACATCGATATGAATGTGGGAGCGAGCCTGCTCGCGAAAGCGGTGTGTCATTCAACGTAAATGTTGACTGACTCTCCCTCTTCGCGAGCAGGCTCGCTCCCACATTGGTTTTGCGGTGTTGCTTACGGTTTTACCAACCGCGCATCCAGGCTGTTCTGCGCCAGACGCTTGGCCTGATCCTGGGTCATTCCCAGATGCTCGTGCAGCGCATGGAAGTTCTCGGTCACGTAACCGCCGAAATACGCCGGGTCATCGGAGTTGACCGTGACCTTAACGCCGCGCTCGAGCATGTCGAGGATGTTGTGCTGCGACATGTGATCGAACACGCAGAGCTTGGTGTTCGACAGCGGGCATACGGTCAGAGGAATCTGCTCGTCGATGATCCGCTGCATCAGGCGCTCGTCTTCGATGGCGCGCACGCCATGGTCGATGCGCTGGATTTTCAGCAGGTCAATGGCTTCCCAGATGTACTCCGGCGGGCCTTCTTCACCGGCGTGGGCGACGGTGAGGAAGCCTTCGTCGCGGGCGCGATCGAAGACGCGTTTGAACTTGCTCGGCGGGTGGCCCATCTCGGAACTGTCGAGCCCGACCGCGACAAACGCATCACGGAACGGCAGCGCCTGATCGAGGGTTTTCTGTGCTTCGTCTTCGCTGAGGTGGCGCAGGAAGCTGAGGATCAAACCGCTGCTGATGCCCAGTTGCGTCTCGCCATCCTTGAGTGCGGCGGCGATGCCGTTGAGCACCACTTCGAACGGGATGCCCCGGTCGGTGTGGGTCTGTGGATCGAAGAACGGTTCGGTGTGGATCACGTTCTGTGCTTTGCAGCGCAGCAGGTAGGCCCAGGTCAGGTCGTAGAAATCCTGCGAGGTGCGCAGCACATCGGCGCCCTGGTAATACAGGTCGAGAAATTCCTGCAGATTGTTGAAGGCGTAGGCCTTGCGCAGGGTTTCGACGTCGCTCCACGGCAGGGCGATCTTGTTGCGTTCGGCCAGGGCGAACAGCAGTTCAGGCTCCAGCGAACCTTCCAGATGCAGGTGCAGTTCGGCTTTGGGCAGGGCGTTGAGCCAGTCGTACATAGTCTTTTCTCATCAGGTGCAATGCCGGCATTCTACAGAGGCTGGCCGCAACAATTGGCAAAACCTGACCAGGTGATCGATCAAACCGCCTCTTGCTCACGTCGATACGCGTAGGTATCGGCGAAACGCGACAGCAGGAATTCGGCGCAGGTGGTGGTCGGATATTTCGCCGGATGCTGCGCGTCCTGGCAGCCGGGCAGGCATTCGATGCGCGTGTCCGGGTGCGGTTCGGCGAAGAACGGCATCGAATAGCGATCCACGCCCAGCGGGCTGATCACCCGGTGCGGCGTCGAGCGATAACGGTCGTTGCTCCAGCGCGCCATCATGTCGCCGAGGTTGACCACGAACGTGCCGTCAATCGGTGGCGCGTCGATCCATTCACCATTGACGTTCTTCACCTGCAAACCGCCGGCGCTGTCCTGATAGAGCAGGGTGATGCAGCCGTAATCGGTATGGGCACCTGCGCCTTGCTGCTCGACGGAGCTGGCGGTGTGACGCGGCGGATAATGGATCATGCGCAACACGCTGACCGGTTCGACAAAACGCGTATCGAAGAAGTCGCGCTCGATGCCCAGCGCAACGGTCATCGCTCGAAGCAGGGTTTGCGCCAGCGCCTGCATGTCGAGGTAATGCTGCTCCATCAGCGTTTCCCAGCCGGGTTGCGCCGGGTGCCGATTGGGGCCGCGCAAGGGTTTTTCCGCGAGCACCTCGGGATGTTCGTCCGGCAGATGCAGGCCCATGTCGAAAGTTTCTTTGAGATCGCTGGGTTTGTCCGGGTCCAGTTGCTCGGTGGCAATCGCACCGTAGCCGCGATGGTGGCGGGTCTGGGTGATGTCGATCTTGAGTTTTTCTGCGGCGGGCAAGGCGAAGAAGCGCTGGGCGTGATCGAGCAGGGCGTCGATGCGTTGCGCCGAGATCGGATGGCCCTTGATGTAGAAAAAGCCCCACTCGCGGCAGGCTTGGTCGATTTGTTCGGCCACCGCAGGCCAGGCGTTTTCGTCATCGCTATAGAGCGGGCTGATATCAATGATCGGAAGCTGATCCATACACAATCCTTGAATACGCTGTGTTTCCAATGTGGGAGCGAGCCTGCTCGCGAAGAGGGAGTGTCAGACAACATTTTTGTTTAATGACACACCGCTTTCGCGAGCAGGCTCGCTCCCACAGGGTTTTGTGTGGTGAATCGGGGGACTACTTCGGCATCTCGGCCTTCATGCCCTCAACGTAATAATTCATCGAAGCCAGTTCCGCGTTGGTGGCGCTCACGCCCGCCGGGATTTTTTCCACACCGGCCTGATCCTTGATCGGCCCGGTAAACGGCTGCAATGCGCCGCTCTTTATGTCGGCGATCAACTGCTCGGCCTCGGCTTTCACCGGCGCTGGCACCAGGTCGCTGATCGGCAGTTCCACCGTGCCTTCCTTCAACCCGCCCCAGTAATCCTGGGATTTCCAGGTGTGATCGATCACGCTCTGCGTCGCCTGAATGTAGTGCGGCGCCCAGTCGTTGACGATAGAGGTCAGCACCGCTTTCGGGCCGAAGTGGGCCATGTCCGAGGCGTAGCCCACGGCATACACGCCGCGCCGTTCGGCAGCCTGGATCGGCGCCGGGCTGTCGGTGTGCTGGAACACCACGTCGACGCCCTGATCGATCAGCGCGTTGGCGGCGTCGGCTTCCTTGCCCGGATCGAACCAGGAGTTGACCCACACCACTTTGATTTCGGTGCCAGGGTTGTACTTGTTCAGGGCCAGCTGGATGGCGTTGATGTCGCGGATCACTTCCGGAATCGGGAACGAGGCGACGTAGCCGATCTTCTTGGTCTTGGTCATCTTCGCCGCGAGGAAACCGCCGACGTAACGGCCCTCGTAAGTGCGCGCCAGGTAGGTGCCGAGGTTCTTCTCCTGCTTGTAACCGGTGGCGTGTTCGAACGTCACCTTGGGAAATTGCTTGGCGACTTTCACTGTCGGGTTCATGTAGCCGAAAGACGTGGTGAAGATCAGGTCATATTTGTCCTTGGCCATGTTGCGGATCACCCGCTCGGCGTCGGCGCCCTCGGCGACGTTTTCCACGTAGTTGGTGGTGATCTGCGTGCCGAGTTTTTCCGCCAGGGCCTTGCGCCCCTGTTCGTGCTGATACGTCCAGCCGTGGTCACCGATCGGGCCGATGTAGACGAAACCGACCTTCAGCGGATCGGCAGCGCTGGCGCTCAGGCTGATTCCCAGACCGATGGCGGCGTACAGCAGTTTGTGCAGCGGACGTATTGGCATGAACCCGAACTCCATTTTGTTGTGTGTGCTCAGGGCCAATGCAAATTGCTGACCAAAAGGACAACAAACGCATTCGAAAACGCGGCGCGGCCTTCGCGAGCAGGCTCGCTCCCACAGGGACGCATTTCAATGTGGGAGCGAGCCTGCTCGCGAAGAGGCCGGCAAGGCCAATAAAAGTGCATGCCTGAATCCAGCTGCCATCGCGTGGTGCGTAAAGATGTAACGAAACGTTAGCGGCGCGCGGCAGTCAGTAGCTTCATCAGCTCTTTTCGGCAAAAGGCCCGTCATGCTCTCGATCCTCAAACAAGAAAGCTTCCTGCTGCTGGCAGTCCTTGCCGCGTGCGTCGCTTATCCACTGGAACACTGGCTGCTGCACAGCGGCCAGATCGTCGCGCTGGGCGGCGGTCTGCTGCTGATCGCCTTTATTGTCGCCGCCTCGATGCGCGTCGCTCATCACGCTGAATTGCTGGCGGAAAAAGTCGGCGACCCCTACGGCACGATGATCCTCACACTCTCGGCAGTGCTGGTCGAAGTGGTGATCCTGGCGATCATGATGAGCAACGAGGCCTCGGCGACGCTGGTGCGCGACACGATCTATTCAGCGGTCATGCTCGACATCAACGGCATCCTCGGCCTCGCCGCTTTGATGGGCGGGATCAAACACGGCGAACAGTCCTACAACGACGATTCGGCGCGCAGCTACAGCGTCATGATCCTCACCGCGATGGGGGTGTCGATGGTGGTCCCGGAATTCATTCCCGAGGCCAACTGGAAGATGTATTCGGCGTTCACCATTGGCGCAATGATGGTGCTCTACGCGCTGTTCCTGCGCATGCAGGTCGGCCCGCACAGTTACTTTTTCAGCTACAGCTACCCGGACAAACGTCGCAAAAAGGAGCCGGTCGAGCAGGAGCCGAAACCGGTCAGCCTGGCGCTGTCGGTCGGCATTCTGGTGTCGGGGGTGGTGATCATCGGCGCACTGGCCGAGGTGATGTCCAAGACCCTCGATCTGGGCCTGGAAGGCACGGGCGCGCCGCCGGTGATCACGGCGATTCTGGTGGCAGCGATTTCCGCCGCGCCGGAGATTCTGACTGCACTGCGTGCGGCACTGGCCAATCGCATGCAGTCGGTGGTCAACATCGCGATGGGGGCGTCGCTGTCGACGGTGATTCTGACCGTACCGGTGATGGAAGCGATGGCGCTGTACACCGGCCAGCCATTTCAAATGGCGATGACCCCGGTGCAAACGGTGATGATCTTCATCACCCTGATCGTCAGCGCAATCAACCTCAATGACGGCGAGACCAACGCCATTGAGGGCATGACGCACTTTGTGCTGTTTGCCACATTCATCATGCTGTCCCTACTGGGCCTTTAGGGCTGGCTGATACCCATGTGGGAGCGAGCCTGCTCGCGAAAGCGGTGTGTCATCCAACAAACATGTTGTCTGACACTCCCTCTTCGCGAGCAGGCTCGCTCCCACAGTTTTGAACGGCGGTGACTCAGGTGCCGGCAATCAACTGCCGAGCCGCCTGGCTGTGATCGGCAATCAAACCTTTCAGATCCAACCCTACAACCTGCCCATCAACCACACGCCACTTGCCGCCAATCATCATCCGATCTGCCCGATCGGCGCCGCACAGCAGCAACGCCGAAATCGGATCATGGCTACCGGAGAAGCGCAGTTCATCGAGCTTGAACAACGCGAGATCCGCCTGTTTGCCCACGGCGATTTCGCCGATGTCAGTGCGACCGAGCAGGCTCGCCGAACCTTTGGTCGCCCAGCCCAGCACGCGCTCCGGGGTGATCTTTTCGGCGCCGTAACGCAGGCGCTGGATGTACAGAGCCTGACGCGCTTCGAGGATCATGTTCGAGGCATCGTTGGACGCCGAACCGTCGACGCCAAGACCGAACAGCGCGCCGGCGTCGGTCAGCTCGATGCTCGGGCAGATGCCGGACGCCAGGCGCATGTTCGAGCTTGGGCAGTGGCAGATGCCTGTGCCGGCCTGGCCGAGGCGGGCGATTTCGTCGGGGTTGAAATGGATGCCGTGGGCCAGCCAGGTACGCGGGCCGAGCCATCCGACGCTGTCCAGATAATCGACGGTGCGCAGACCGAAGCGTTGCAGACAGAAGTCTTCTTCATCGAGGGTTTCAGCGAGGTGGGTGTGCAGACGCACATCGAGCTTGTTCGCCAGATCAGCACTGGCCGACATGATTTCCGGGGTCACCGAGAATGGCGAACATGGCGCCAGAGCGATCTGGATCTGCGCGCCGTCGCCACGCTCGTGATACTCGTGAATCAGCCGCTGGCTGTCGTCGAGAATCACCTGACCTTCCTGCACCGTTTGTTGTGGAGGCAGACCGCCGTCCTTCTCGCCAAGGCTCATCGAGCCGCGTGTGAGCATGGCGCGCATGCCCAGTTCGCGCACCGTTTCGACCTGCACGTCGATGGCGTTTTCCAGACCGTCCGGGAACAGATAGTGATGGTCGGCAGCCGTGGTGCAACCCGAGAGCAGCAATTCGGCCAGCGCCACTTTGGTGGCGAGGGCGAGTTTTTCCGGGGTCAGCCGCGCCCATACCGGGTACAGGGTTTTCAGCCACGGGAACAGCGGCTGATTGACCACCGGCGCCCAGGCGCGGGTCAGGGTTTGATAGAAGTGATGGTGAGTGTTGATCAGGCCCGGCAGGATCACATGCTCGCGGGCATCGAACACTTCATTGCACGGCGCCGACGGCTGCTGACCGGCAGCGAGGACTTCGACGATGACACCGTCTTGCACGACAAGGCCGCCACGGGCATCAAGCTCGTTGGAGGTGAAAATGGCGAGGGGATTTTTTAACCAGATACGGGTCGCAGGCATTGTGGCCGGCTCCTCTGAAAGTTGGGTTCAGGGTTGCCAGCTCAGTGTTGCCCTGTCTGCTGATCCAGGGTCGCCGCGAAGGACGAGGCGCGCAGTTTCAAACAAATCGCCCCATCGGGCAAGCGCCACCCGACCATTCACCATCATCCCCCTGTGGGAGCGAGCCTGCTCGCGAAGGCGTCATGCCAGTCGATACAGATTTACCTGACAGCTCGTATTCGCGAGCAGGCTCGCTCCCACATCGGGATTTTCAGTGCTTACCAGGCAATCGTTTCACCCTTGTAATTGACGAAGTGATGCCCGCCCTTGCCGGTGAACGCATTGACCTGGTCAATCAGCCCACGGGTGCTGGTCTCGACGTCGAGATCGGCGCCTTCGCCGCCCATGTCGGTCTTCACCCAGCCCGGGTGCAGCGAAAGTACGGTGAGTTTCTGCTCGCCCAGTTGCGTGACAAAACTGTTGGTCATCGAATTCAGCGCCGCCTTGCTCGCCTTGTACAGCGCCAGCTCCGGCGCATCGGGCATGGTCACGCTGCCGAGTACCGAACTCATGAACGCCAGCACGCCGCTGCCGTCGCGAATCTGCCCGACGAAGCGCTGGGCCAGATTGATCGGCGCCACCGCGTTGGTGAAAAACAGTTGCCCGACCTCGGCCAGGGTCGCGCCGCCCGGCGTCTGCACGTCCGGGCCTTTGACCCCGGCGTTGACGAACAACAGATCGAAGGTTTCGCCCTTGAGCTTCTGGCTCAGAGCGATCACCGCTTGCTGATCGTCCATGTCGAGCTTCTCGATGCGCACGTCACCCAGCGCTTGCAGCGCCTCGGCCTTCTGCGGATTGCGCACCGTCGCGGTCACTTGCCAGCCATCGCCCAGCAGGGTCTTCACCAGACCGAGGCCCAAGCCCCGGGAGGCGCCGATGATCAGTGCGTTTTTTGCCTGAGACATGATGGGTTTCCTTGAAAGTCAGCATTCAGGATTCAATGGACACGCCTGACCGGGCCACAGTTGCAGCGCTTGGCGAAAACAGGCTTTGCTCCCGGAGCATACTCCAGGCGTCTTGAGTTTCTCGAGGGTGTTTGATCAGAAATAGTTGTGGGTCGTGCTCCAGATGTTGCCGGTGCGGAGGCCTTCGCGAGCAGGCTCGCTCCCACATATGCCCGCGTTCACTCAGATCCCCTGTGGGAGCGAGCCTGCTCGCGAAGAGGCCCGCTCTGACATCAACTAATGTCCCGATTGCCACGGCTGCCCCAACGAAACCGGCGCATACAACCGAGTGCGTACGGCATCGCGGGACAGCAACACCAGCACCAAAATCGTTGCCACATACGGCAGCATCGCCAGCAGGCTCGAAGGTATCGCCAGTCCCAATCCCTGTGCCACCAGGTGCAGGATGCTGGCGAGGCCAAACAGATACGACCCGAGCAACAACCGCCACACCCGCCAACTGGCAAACACCACCAGCGCCAGGGCAATCCAGCCGCGCCCGGCGGTCATGTTTTCCGCCCACATCGGCGTGTAGGCCAGCGACAGATAGGCCCCGGCTAGCCCGGCCATTGCTCCGCCGAACAACACCGCCAAGGTGCGTACGGTCAGCACCGGCAAGCCCATTGCGCTGGCCGCATCCGGGTTTTCACCGACCGCCTGAATGATCAGGCCGACACGACTTTTGATGATTACCCACGCCACCAAGGCAAATAGCGCGAACGACAGATACACCAGCAGATCCTGGGCAAACAGCATCCGCCCGATCAGCGGGATCTCACTCAGATACGGAATCGCCAGAGGCTCGAAACCCGCCAGCGGCTTACCCACCCATGCCGCGCCGACAAACGTCGAAAGCCCGACACCAAAGATCGTCAGGGCCAAACCGGTGGCGACCTGATTGGCGTTGAACACCAGCGCGACCAAGGCAAACAGTGACGACAACAACATCCCGGCCAACATCGCCAACAGCACACCCAGCCACAGGTTGCCGCTGTTCAGCGCGACGATAAAACCGATCACCGCACCGAACAGCATCATGCCTTCCTGGCCGAGGTTGAGGACGCCGCTTTTCTCGCAGATCAACTCACCCAATGCCACCAGCAACAGCGGCGTGCCGCAGCGGACCATGGCATAGAAAATATTGCTCAACAGATCGATATCCATCACAGCGCTCCGGCGGTTACGGCAGGGGTCGAGGCGCGCCGGCTCCAGCGCAGTTTCAGGCGTGGCCGATAGAGAATCAGCACGTCACAGGCGAGCAGGAAAAACAGCATCATGCCCTGGAACAATTGGGTGATCGCTTGCGGCAGATTGAGCGACATCTGCGCGCTCTCGCCGCCGATGTACAGCAGCGCCATGAGCAGACTGGAGAACAGAATGCCGAGCGGATTCAACCGTCCCAGAAACGCCACGGTGATCGCCGCGTAGCCATAGCCCGGCGACACCTGCGGCACCAGTTGGCCGATTGGCCCGGTCACTTCGCAGACCCCGGCGAGCCCGGCCAGAGCACCGCTGATCAACAGCGCCAGCCAGATCAGGCGCTTCTCGCGAAAGCCGACAAAACCTGCCGCACGTTTGTCCAGCCCGAGCACTTTGATCTGGAAGCCGATGAAGCTTTTCTGCAACAGCACCCACACCGCAACCAGCGCGAGCAGGGCGAAATACACGCCGGCATGCACGCGGCCGTCCTCCAGCAGCAGCGGCAAACGACTGGCGTCGCCGAACATCGCCGACTCCGGGAAATTGAAGCCCGCTGGATCCTTCAACGGCCCGTGCACGCAGAACAGCAGCAGGTTCAGCGCGATGTAATTGAGCATGATGCTGGTAAGGATTTCATTGGCATTGAAGCGCGTGCGCAGCCATGCGGTGAGCCCGGCCCATGCGGCGCCCGCCAGCGTGCCGGTCAGCAGAATCAGCACCAGCGCCCAGCGACTTTGCATGTCGATAACGTTCACTGCCAGAGCACTGCCGGCCAATGCGCCAAGTAGAAGTTGGCCTTCGGCGCCGATGTTCCAGATCCGCGCCTGATAGGCCACGGCCAGGCCGAGTGCGCAGAGCAGAATCGGCAGCGCCTTGACCAGCAATTCGGACACTCCATACAAATCGCTGACGGGCGCGATCAGCAGTGTGTGCAAGGTTTGCAATGGGTCGTGGCCCAGTGCGATGAACAACAGCGAGCCGCAGCCGAGGGTCAGCGCCGCCGCCAATAACGGCGAGCACCACAGCATCAGGCGCGATTGCTGGCCACGGGGTTCGAGGGAAAGCAGCATGTTGAAACTCCGTTAAACCGAAGCGGCGCGAGGTGAGTGATCGAACTGGCCGGCCATCCACGCGCCGACATCGCTCAGTTGTGTAAGGCCGGTGTCTTGCAGTGCCGACAGACGCCCGCCGCATAGCGCGCCGAGGCGATCGCTGATCTGGAACAGCTCATCGAGGTCTTCGGAAATCACCAGAATCGCCGCGCCGGCATCGCGCAGGGCAATCAAGGCGCGATGGATGGTGGCGGCGGCACCGACGTCGACGCCCCAGGTCGGGTGCGCGGCGATCAGCAGTTTCGGTTGCTGAAGAATTTCCCGGCCGAGGATGAATTTCTGCAGGTTGCCGCCGGACAGGCTGCGCGCAGCGGTTTGCGTGTCCGGGGTCTTCACGCCGAAACGCTGGATGATCTGCTGCGCGAGGGTTTCGACTTTGCCGCGTTGGATCAACCCGTGGCTCACCAGTCCTTGCTGGAAAGCACTGAGCAGGGCGTTATCGGCCAGACTCAACTCCGGCACCGCGCCGTGGCCGAGGCGTTCGGCCGGCACGAAGGCCAGACCGAGTTTGCGCCGCGCGTCCGGGCGCAGGTCAGCGACGTTTCGCTCGGCGAAGCGCAGGGTCGCCGCTTGCGCACGAGGCAAGGGCTGCTCGCCGCTGAGCAGGGCGAGCAGCTCATCCTGACCATTGCCCGCGACCCCGGCGATGCCGACGATTTCACCGCTGCGCACTTGCAGGTCGATGTCTGTCAGCGAGCAGCCGAACGGATCCGGGTTGTGCCAGCTCAAACCCTGCACCTGCAGAAACGCCGCGCCACCGCTGACTTTCGGATACTCGCCAATCAATGCCACCGCTTCGCCGACCATCAGTTGTGCCAGTTGCTGATCCGTACATTGCGCCGGCAGGCAATGCCCGGCTACCCGACCGCCGCGCAGCACCGTGGCGCTGTGGCACAAGGCCCGCACTTCACCGAGCTTGTGGCTGATAAACAGAATGCTGCAGCCCTCGTCGGCAAGGCGCCGCAGGGTGATGAACAATTCGTCCGCCTCTTGCGGCGTCAGCACCGAGGTCGGCTCGTCGAGAATCAACAGGCGGATGTCCTGCATCAGGCAACGAATGATTTCCACCCGCTGCCGCTCGCCGATCGACAGGCTGTGGACAAGTCGCTCCGGCTCCAGCGCCATGCCGTAACGCCGCGATACTTCGCGAATTTTCGGTTCCAGTTGCTTCGGCGTGCCGGCCGCCGCGCCCATCGCTAGGGCAATGTTCTGCGCGACGCTGAGGGTTTCGAACAGCGAGAAATGCTGGAACACCATGCCAATGCCCAACTGCCGCGCCTGTGCCGGGTTGCGGATCTGCACGCGCTGCCCCTGCCAGAGCATTTCACCGCTGTCGCACTGGGTGACCCCGTAAATGATCTTCATCAACGTACTTTTGCCCGCGCCGTTTTCACCGAGCAGGGCATGGATTTCACCCGGCGCGATGCTCAGGTCGATGGCGTCGTTGGCCAGACAACCGGGGTAGCGTTTGCTGATCTGGCGCAGTTGCAGGCGCGGCGGGGAAGGGGCGATGGACATGACAGGCTCGACTGACTTGGAGTTGTGCCTGTGGATAAAGCAATTTCCTGGCCATTGAGTCAGGAACGCTTGCGGAGCCGGTCCGCAAGTGCCGACAGCAGCGCATCGGCGGGCGTTTTGTCTTTCTATCGAGCACCAATTCAACGCAAAGCCATTGAACAGGCTCCAGTTTTGCTCGTGCTACGTTGGTTAAAAAACGAGCAATCACTTGGGGCCTAGGCAGATCCAGCGACAGCGACGGTCATGAACGGCTTATCCACAGGTTGTTCCACAGTAATTGTGCGCAAGCGCCGAGGTCGGGCATAAGCACTGCGATGTTTTCTTCTAATGGTGATAAACGACGTTAACTATCTGTTTTTACGCTGATTTTCCGTTTCGTCGGATCAATTGAACGAAAAGTGAACAAATCGCGCAAAGCCGCATGACAGAAGGGTTACAGCCGTGTGTGCTCAGGTTATCCACAGTCGGGTGCACAGCCGATGTGGGCAAGTCGGCAGAAAATGGAATGCATGTAATGCCCCAAAAAGATCGCAGCGTTCCGCAGCTCCTACAATTGGAATGCGATCACCCTGTAGGAGCTGCCGAAGGCTGCGATCTTTTGATCTTCCACTCTCAACGCTGCAACAAAATCCGCCCACGGCTCAGATCCGCCAACTGACTTTGCAGCACTTCGATCTGCGCTTCTCCTAACGCCAATTTCAACTCAACCCCATTGGCCGTGAAGTTTTCCTCCACCACCAATCCACCGAGATCCGCCACGCGCAACTTCACCAGCGCCAACTCGGCAAATCCGCAGGCGCAACTCAGCGGCACGCGAGTGATCAGCTCGATTTTGTCCGCCGCTTGCAGGCACTTGTTGGCGCCACCGCCGTAGGCCCGGGCCAGGCCGCCGGTGCCCAGTTGAATGCCGCCGTACCAGCGGATCACCAGCACCGCGACCTGATCGCAGTCCTGCGCCTCGATCGCCGCCAGAATAGGGCGCCCTGCGGTGCCGCCCGGTTCGCCGTCGTCAGTGCTGCGATATTGCGCGCCGAGTTTCCACGCCCAGCAATTGTGCGTGGCATTCAAATCGCTGTGCTGCTCGAAAAACGCCTGTGCATCGGCAGGGCTGCTGATCGGCGTCGCCAGAGTGATGAAGCGGCTTTTGCGAATCTCTTCGCGGTATTCGCAAAAACCGCTGAGGGTGAAAGGCATAAACGTCTTATAGAGAAGGAGTGAGGCCGCAGCCTTTGAGAATGATGCGGATCAGGTTGTTGCCGGCGTCTTCCATGTCTTGCTTGGTCAACTTGCTGCGCCCGGTGACGCGGCAGATCTGCGTGGCGAAGTCGGCGTAATGCTGGGTGCTGCCCCACAGCAGGAAGATCAGGTGCACCGGATCGACCGGATCCATCTTGCCCGCATCGATCCACGCCTGAAACACCGCCGCGCGCCCGGTGAACCAGGTGCGGTAATCCTGATTGAAATATTCGCTCAGGCATTCGCCGCCGCTGATCACTTCCATGGCGAAGATTCGCGAAGCCTGTGGCTGGCGCCGGGAGAATTCCATCTTCGCGCGGATGTAGCGGGTCAGCGCTTCGGCCGGGTCATCCTCGGCAGTGAGGGTGTTGAAGGTGCTGTCCCACAACTCGATGATGTTGCTCAGCACTGCCACATACAAACCGAGCTTGTTGGTGAAGTAGTAATGCAGGTTGGCCTTGGGCAGCCCGGCATTCTGCGCGATGGTGTTCATGCTGGTGCCTTTGAACCCGTGACGGGCGAACTCGTCTTCGGCGGCTTTGAGAATGGTCTCTTCGTTCTTCTGACGAATGCGGCTGGCGGGTTTGCCGCCGTGGGCTGGGACTTCAAAGGTCATAGGCACTTCCGGGATTGTCTGTGGGTGCAACCAGTTGCGTTGATAGCGCACCCACAGGCATCCGACAAGTCCTTGCGCGGAAAAACAGTTACGCCTGTTCGATCTTGTTCAATGACGCGGGGCTTTTTGTCTCAGCGGTTTTGCCTTCCGGCAACAAAAGACACAGGACGATTGCCGTCAGCCCGCCGCTGGTGATCGCCGAGTCGAACAGGTTCTGCACCAGTTTCGGCAACAGGTGCAGCAGGTTCGGTTGCGCGGCGATGCCAAGGCCGACGCCGAACGAAGTGGCGATGATCAACATGCTGCGCCGGTCCAGCGGTGACTGCGCGAGAATGCGTACGCCCGCCGCCGCCACTGCGCCGAACATCACCAGCGTCGCACCGCCGAGCACCGGTTTCGGGATCTGTTGCAGCACCGCACCGATCATCGGGAACAGGCCGAGGCAGAACAGGATCGCGCCGATGTACAGACCGACGTAGCGGCTGGCAACGCCGGTCAATTGGATCACGCCGTTGTTTTGCGCGAACGTCGTGTTGGGGAAGGCGCTGAAGGTCGCCGCGATCATGCAGCTCACGCCATCGCCAAGCACGCCACCGCGCAAGCGGCTTATATAAGAAGGGCCGCTGATCGGTTGGCGGGCGAGCATGCAGTTGGCGGTGAGGTCGCCGACGGTTTCGATGGTGCTGATCAGGTAAATCAGAGCGACCGGCAGGAAAGCGGTCCAGTCGAAGTTGAATCCGAACTTGAACGGCGTAGGAAAACTCACCAGCGGCAAGTCAGGCAACGGCTGTGGCACTAATTTTCCGCTGAACCACGCAGCGAGACTGCCTAGCACCAGTCCGATGATGATCGCCGACAGTCGTACCCAAGGCGTGTTCGAACGGTTGAGCAGAATGATCGTCAGCAGCACGAACACGCCCAAGGCCAGATTCCCCGGCGCGCCGAAGTCCGGGGCATTGAAGCCGCCACCCAGATCGGTGATGCCGACCTTGATCAGGCTGATGCCGATCAGCGTGATGACAATGCCGGTCACCAGCGGTGTGACCACTCGGCGCAACTGACCGATGAAACGGCTGAGCACGATCTGCACGATTGCGCCGAAAAAGCACACGCCGAAAATCATCGCCAGAATATCTTCCGGGCTGCCGCCGCGCTGCTTGACCAGAAACCCGGCCGACAGCACCGCACCGAGAAACGCGAAACTGGTGCCTTGCAGACAGATCATCCCCGCGCCGATGCCGAACGGTCGCCGCGCCTGGATAAAAGTGCCGACGCCCGAGACCATCAGCGCCATGCTGATCAGGTACGGTAGATGCGCGGTCAGCCCGAGCGCGGAACCGATCACCAGTGGCGGGGTGATGATGCCGACGAAACTGGCGAGCACGTGTTGCAGTGCGGCGAGAATGGCGGCGAGTGGTTTGGGGCGATCGTTGAGGCCGTAGATCAGTTCACTGGACGAATCGGAATCTGGCTGCATGGTTTTGGCTTCTTGTTGAAGGACGAGTCAGCCCTTCACTGCAAAAACCTGTCCACTTGCTCAGGTTATTCCTGGATTCTGTCGATGAGGCCCTGCCGGGCTGGGCTCTGCGCGCTTATCTATCGCGTCGCGGCCAGACTCTCCAGGAAACTTTCCAGCACCAAATGAGGGCGCCGCCCCTTGCGCGTGACCGATGCCAGACTCAAATCGTAAAAACGCGTGCCGGCCTTGAGCGCACGCAAACGCCCCTGCTGCACCCAAAGGCTGGCGTAGTGATCCGGCAGATAACCGATGTAGCGCCCGGTCAGAATCAGAAATGCCATGCCCTCACGGTCAGAGGCACTGGCAGTGCAATTGAGCGCCTGATAGTGCGCCTGAATCTCCGCCGGCAAACGAAAGGTCGGCGCAATCGCGTCCTGACTGTCGAGGCGTTGATCATCGAGTTGCTTGTCGTCGACATAAAACAGCGGATGACCCACCGCGCAATACAGCAGCGAACGCTCGCTGTATAACGGCTGATATTCCAGTCCTGACAAGGCGCTGGCCTGCGGCACCACGCCAACGTGCAGGCGCCCGTCGAGCACACCTTGTTCAACTTCGTTTGGTGCAATCATGCGAATCTGGATCTGCACATCCGGCCCGCGTTCCTTCAACTGCGCGAGGGCGTGGGTGATGCGCATGTGCGGAAGGGTAACGAGGTTATCGGTCAGGCCGATGATCAGCTCGCCGCGCAGGTGTTGGTGCAGACCGTTGACCTCGGTGCGAAAACTCTCCAGTGCACTCAACAGCTGTAGTGCCGACTGATACACCTCACGACCTTCCTCGGTCAGGGAAAATCCGGCCCGGCCACGCTGACACAAGCGCAAGCCGAGGCGCTGTTCCAGATCGCTCATCTGCTGGCTGATCGCCGAGCGCCCGATGCCGAGCACGGTTTCCGCTGCGGAGAAGCCGCCACATTCCACGACACTGCGAAAAATCCGCAGCAAACGGATATCAAAGTCACTGACCTGGGCCAATGGATCGGCGCGGCGGCTGCTCATTTTTTGTTCTCTTTGTTTAGCAATGATCTAACTGAAGGTTAGAAGAGTTGGATTTCACCGACTTTATCGCCGTGGCAATTTAGCTGCAACAACGCTTTCCATCTCCCTGACGCTTATGCCCTGCGAGGTTTTGCCCGATGAACATGCCTGAAAACGCGCCGTCGCCACTGGCCAGTCAACTGAAGCTGGACGCGCACTGGATGCCGTACACCGCCAACCGCAACTTTCAGCGCGACCCGCGTCTGATCGTCGGCGCTGAAGGCAGCTGGCTGTTCGACGACAAGGGCCGCAAGATCTACGACTCGCTGTCCGGTCTGTGGACCTGCGGCGCCGGGCACACCCGCAAGGAAATTCAGGAAGCCGTTTCGAAACAGCTGGGCACTCTCGATTACTCGCCGGGTTTCCAGTACGGCCATCCGTTGTCTTTCCAGTTGGCAGAGAAAATCACCGAACTGACCCCGGGCAATCTGAACCACGTGTTCTTCACCGACTCCGGTTCCGAATGCGCCGATACCGCGGTGAAAATGGTCCGTGCCTATTGGCGCCTGAAAGGTCAGGCGACCAAGACCAAAATGATCGGCCGCGCCCGTGGCTATCACGGCGTGAACATCGCCGGCACCAGCCTCGGCGGCGTCAACGGCAACCGCAAGCTGTTCGGTCAGGCGATGATGGATGTCGATCACCTGCCGCACACACTGCTGGCGAGCAATGCGTTTTCCCGCGGCATGCCGGAGCAGGGCGGTATTGCTTTGGCCGATGAGCTGCTCAAGTTGATCGAGCTGCACGACGCTTCCAATATCGCTGCGGTGTTCGTTGAACCGATGGCAGGGTCCGCCGGGGTACTGGTTCCGCCACAGGGTTACCTCAAGCGTTTGCGCGAAATCTGCGATCAGCACAACATCCTGCTGGTGTTCGATGAAGTGATCACCGGTTTCGGCCGCACCGGTTCGATGTTCGGCGCCGAGAGCTTCGGCGTAACCCCGGACCTGATGTGTATCGCCAAGCAAGTCACCAACGGCGCGATCCCGATGGGCGCGGTGATTGCCAGCTCCGAGATCTACCAGACTTTCATGAACCAGCCGACGCCGGAATACGCCGTGGAATTCCCTCACGGCTACACCTATTCGGCACACCCGGTGGCCTGTGCCGCTGGCCTTGCCGCACTCGACCTGCTGCAAAAGGAAAACCTGGTGCAGAGCGTCGCCGAAGTCGCGCCGCATTTCGAAAACGCGCTGCACGGCCTGAAAGGCTCGAAGAACGTCATCGACATCCGCAACTACGGCCTTGCCGGCGCGATCCAGATTGCCGGGCGTGACGGCGACGCCATCGTGCGTCCGTTCGAAGCGGGCATGGCCTTGTGGAAAGCCGGGTTCTACGTACGCTTCGGCGGCGACACCCTGCAGTTCGGCCCAACCTTCAACAGCAAGCCGCAAGACCTCGATCGTCTGTTCGACGCGGTCGGCGAAGTGCTGAACAAGCTCGACTGATTTTTCCTTCTATATAGCTATGCAATTAGCAGGCGTCTGTAGCGGGCGTCTGCGCACAAGAATTCAGGAGTGTTCGATGAGTGTTATCCCGCATTTGATCAATGGCGAACTGGTGACCGAGAACGGTCGCGCGGTGGATGTGTTCAACCCGTCTACCGGTCAGGCAATTCACAAACTGCCACTGGCCAGCCAGGCCACCATTCAGAAAGCCATTGATGCCGCCAAGGCTGCGTTTCCGGCTTGGCGCAACACGCCCCCGGCCAAGCGCGCCCAGGTGATGTTCCGTTTCAAGCAACTGCTGGAGCAGAACGAAGCGCGCATCTCGCAACTGATCAGCGAAGAGCACGGCAAGACCCTGGAAGACGCTGCCGGTGAATTGAAGCGCGGTATCGAGAACGTCGAGTTCGCCTGCGCCGCCCCGGAAATCCTCAAGGGCGAGTACAGCCGCAACGTCGGCCCGAACATCGATGCCTGGTCGGACTTCCAGCCGTTGGGGATTGTTGCCGGTATCACTCCGTTCAACTTCCCGGCCATGGTCCCGCTGTGGATGTACCCGCTGGCGATCGTCTGCGGCAACTGCTTCATCCTCAAGCCATCCGAGCGCGATCCAAGCTCGACGCTGCTGATCGCTCAGTTGCTGCTGGAAGCGGGTTTGCCGAAAGGCGTGATGAGCGTGGTCCATGGAGACAAGACTGCGGTGGACGCTTTGATCGAAGCGCCGGAAGTCAAAGCGCTGAGTTTCGTCGGTTCGACACCGATTGCCGAGTACATCTACGCCGAAGGCACCAAGCGCGGCAAACGCGTACAGGCACTGGGCGGCGCGAAGAACCACGCGGTACTGATGCCGGATGCCGATCTGGACAATGCGGTAAGTGCACTGATGGGCGCGGCTTACGGTTCCTGCGGCGAACGCTGCATGGCCATCTCGGTGGCCGTGTGTGTTGGCGATCAGGTCGCGGACGCGCTGGTGGCGAAACTGGTTCCACAGATCAAAGCGCTGAAAATCGGCGCGGGCACCTCGTGCGGTCTGGACATGGGGCCGTTGGTTACCGGTCAGGCGCGTGACAAGGTCAGCGGTTATGTGGATGACGGTGTGGCGGCGGGCGCGACCCTGGTGGTCGATGGTCGCGGTCTGAGCGTCGCCGGTCATGAAGACGGCTTCTTCCTCGGTGGCTGCCTGTTCGACAACGTCACCCCTGAGATGCGCATCTATAAAGAAGAGATCTTCGGGCCGGTGCTGTGCGTGGTGCGGGTGAACAGCCTGGAAGAGGCGATGCAACTGATCAATGATCACGAATACGGCAACGGCACCTGCATCTTCACCCGTGACGGCGAAGCGGCGCGGCTGTTCTGCGACGAGATCGAAGTCGGCATGGTCGGCGTCAACGTGCCGTTGCCGGTGCCGGTGGCTTATCACAGCTTCGGCGGCTGGAAGCGTTCGCTGTTTGGCGACCTGCATGCGTATGGTCCGGATGGCGTGCGCTTCTACACTCGTCGCAAGGCGATCACCCAGCGCTGGCCGCAGCGTGCAAGCCATGAAGCTTCGCAGTTCGCATTCCCTAGCTTATAAGTAGCAGGGTGCGCAGGAGGCCGACCTTTCAGGTCGGCCTTCGCGTTTTCGGGGCTTTTTGACCGATATGACAGAAATATGAAAATAGGTGTTGACGGCAGATTCCAGAGGTCTATAATTCGCCCCACTTCCGGCGCAGTCGAAACGGAAAACTCCTTGAGATTCAAAGAGTTATGCGGTTTTCGACAGCGGCTTGCTTCAGGTCATCGAAGCCTGGAAGGAGTTGAAAGGGCAGTGATGTGTAGTTCTTTTAACGGTTCGATCTTCTCGGTCGAAAGCGGAAAAAAAGAGGTGTTGACAGCAGCGATTAACGCTGTAGAATTCGCCTCCCGCTAACGAGAGATCGGAAGCGCAAGTGGTTGAAGTTGTTGAAGAATT
>NZ_JAVDUL010000004.1:0-818219 GCF_031456345.1 Pseudomonas sp. 2957 | reverse complement strand
CGTTAATCGCTGCTGTCAACACCTCTTTTTCTCCGCTTTCGACCGAGAAGATCGAACCGTTAAAAGAGCTACACATCACTGCTCTTTCAACTCCTCCCAAGCCTCGATGATCTGAAGCAAGCCGCTGCCGAAAACTACGTAACTCTTTGAATCTCAAGGAGTTTTCTGTTTCGACCGCGCCGGAAGTGGGGCGAATTATAGACTTCTAGAATTCGCCGTCAACCCCCAATTTCAACTTTATTCAGATTTCAGCGTAATACGCGCAAAAGCCTTCTTGCCGGCCTGACAAACGTGAGTCGTGCCCAGTACATATATAAAGGAGCGATCAACCACTTCGCCATCGACCCGGACTCCGCCCGCCGCCAACAGATCACGCGCCGCCGCCGAGTTCTTCACCAGGCCTGCCTTATTAAGGACGGCAGCGATCGGCATATCCTCAACCGAAGACAGCTCGATCTCAGGCAAGTCATCTGGAAGCTCGCCATCCTTCATACGGTTGCCGGCGCCTCGGTGAGCATTCGCCGCAGCCTCTTCACCATGGAAGCGCGCAACGATCTCTTCAGCCAGCTTGATTTTGATGTCGCGAGGATTCGCTCCAGCTTCGACGTCAGCCCGGAAGGCGTTGATCTCATCCATCGAGCGAAAGCTGAGCAACTCGAAGTAACGCCACATCAGCGCATCCGGGATGGAAACCAGCTTGCTGTACATGACGCCTGGTGCTTCCTGGATACCGACATAGTTGCCCAGCGACTTGGACATCTTCTTCACGCCATCCAGACCTTCCAGCAATGGCATCGTCAGAATGCACTGTGCCTCCTGACCATACCCACGCTGCAACTCACGCCCCATCAGCAAATTGAATTTCTGATCGGTACCGCCCAGCTCGACATCCGCGCGCAGCGCGACCGAGTCATAACCCTGAACCAGCGGATAGAGGAACTCGTGAATAGCGATTGGCTGATTAGTGGTGTAGCGCTTGTCGAAGTCATCGCGCTCGAGCATGCGAGCGACGGTGTATTGCGAGGTCAGACGAATGAAATCCGCCGGCCCCATCTTGTCCATCCAAGTGGAGTTGAAGGCAACTTCGGTTTTCGCCGGATCAAGAATTTTGAAAACCTGAGTCTTGTAGGTCTCGGCATTCTCCAGAACCTGCTCACGCGTCAGTGGCGGGCGCGTTGCGCTTTTGCCACTTGGATCGCCGATCATCCCGGTGAAGTCACCTATAAGGAAGATGACCTGGTGCCCCAGCTCCTGGAACTGGCGCAGCTTATTAATAAGCACCGTATGACCCAGATGCAGATCCGGAGCGGTTGGATCGAAACCAGCCTTGATACGCAGCGGTTGGCCGCGCTTGAGCTTCTCGACCAGCTCGGACTCGACCAACAGTTCTTCCGCACCACGTTTAATCAGCGCTAGCTGCTCTTCAACCGACTTCATAACAGACCCGCAAGGCTCAGATTCAAAGGGAACCAACCATACAAGAACGCGCACCAATTACAAGTTTTGCCCGGCGCACGGACACCAATCCACAGACCCGAGGTCTGTAGACTTGCTTCAGCGATGATTTGGTTATATTTTATACAGTTATTTCATCTTCATCATGTCATTCATCTTTTCCAATTCATCTATTTCAAAGTCAAAAATTACCTATGACCACAGAACCGTCTAAAGCGCCCCCGCTTTACCCGAAGACCCACCTGCTCGCCGCAAGTGGAATCGCCGCCCTTCTCAGCCTGGCGCTGCTGGTATTTCCCTCCAGCGATGTTGAAGCCAAAAAGACGACTCTGAGTCTTGAACTGGAAAGTCCTGCTGAACAACTGACACAAGATCAAGACGCTGCTGATGCGGCTCAAGCCACAAACGAGCCCGCAGCTTCGCCGTTCGCCCAAATCGAAAACAGCGACGAAAACGCCGCGCAAACCGCTGAAACCGCGCCAGCACCTGTGGCGCCTGCTGAGAAACCGAAAGAGCCTGGCCACCGTGAAGTCGTGGTTTCCAAAGGCGATACGCTGTCTACCCTGTTTGAAAAAGTCGGACTACCGGCAGCCTCCGTGCACGAAGTACTCGCAAGCGACAAGCAAGCCAAACAGTTCAGCCAGCTCAAGCGCGGCCAGAAACTCGAGTTCGAACTGAGTCCGGAAGGCCAGTTGACCAGCCTGCACAGCAAGGTCAGCGACGTTGAAACCATCACCCTGACCAAGAATGACAAGGGTTATTCGTTCAACCGAGTGACTGCCAAGCCAACTGTTCGCACTGCCTACGTCCACGGTGTCATCAACAGCTCACTGTCGCAGTCCGCAGCCCGCGCCGGCCTTTCTCACAGCATGACCATGGACATGGCCAGTGTCTTTGGCTACGACATCGATTTCGCGCAGGACATTCGTCAAGGCGACGAATTCGATGTGATCTACGAGCAGAAAGTCATCAACGGTAAGGCGGTCGGCACCGGCCCGATCCTGTCGGCGCGTTTCACCAACCGCGGCAAGACTTACACCGCCGTTCGCTACACCAACAAACAAGGCAACAGCAGCTACTACACTGCCGATGGCAACAGCATGCGCAAGGCCTTCATTCGGACCCCTGTTGACTTCGCCCGCATCAGCTCGAAGTTTTCCATGGGCCGCAAGCACCCGATCCTCAACAAGATCCGCGCCCACAAAGGTGTCGACTACGCAGCGCCGCGAGGCACGCCGATCAAGGCTGCCGGTGACGGCAAAGTCCTGCTGGCCGGCCGTCGCGGTGGCTACGGCAACACTGTGATCATTCAGCATGGCAACACTTACCGTACGCTCTACGGCCATATGCAGGGCTTTGCCAAAGGCGTGAAAACCGGTGGCAGCGTCAAGCAAGGTCAAGTCATTGGCTATATCGGCACCACCGGCCTGTCCACCGGCCCGCATTTGCACTATGAGTTCCAGGTCAACGGCGTTCACGTCGATCCGCTGGGCCAGAAGCTGCCAATGGCCGATCCGATCGCCAAGTCCGAACGCGCGCGCTTCCTCGCGCAGAGCCAGCCACTGATGGCGCGCATGGATCAAGAGAAAGCCACCATGCTGGCTTCGAGCAAGCGCTAAGCCATGGCCCTGTATATCGGTGTGATGTCCGGAACCAGTCTCGACGGGCTGGACATCGCCCTGATCGAGCAGACCTCGGCGATCAAACTGATCGCCACCCACTACCTGCCAATGCCTGACTCCCTGCGCGCCGAGCTGCTTGGCTTGTGCGCCAGCGGCCCCGACGAGATCGCCCGCTCGGCGATTGCCCAGCAACACTGGGTCGAACTTGCCGCGTCGGGCATTCACACCCTCCTCGCGCAGCAACAACTCAAGCTCGAAGCAATCCGCGCTATCGGCAGCCACGGTCAGACCATTCGCCATGAGCCGGCGCGCGGGTTTACCGTGCAGATCGGTAATCCAGCCCTGCTGACTGAGTTGACCGGTATTACCGTCGTCAGTGATTTCCGCAGCCGCGATGTCGCAGCGGGTGGCCAAGGTGCGCCTCTGGTACCAGCCTTTCACGAAGCTTTGTTTGAAGAGCGTACTGGTAACCAGGCAGTCTTGAATGTCGGCGGATTCAGCAATCTCAGCCTGATTGAGCCGAACAAACCTGTAGCCGGTTTCGACTGCGGCCCGGGAAATGTTCTGATGGACGCCTGGATTCACCGGCAACGTGGCGAAAACTATGACCGGGACGGCAAATGGGCTGCGACCGGCAAGGTTGAACCAGCCCTGCTCAAGGCGCTGCTCAGCGACCCGTTCTTCGTGACCAAAGGCCCGAAAAGTACGGGCCGGGAAGTCTTCAATCTGCCATGGCTGGAACAGCATCTATCGCGTCTGCCGACTTTCGCTGCCGAAGACGTTCAGGCCACCCTGCTCGAACTTACGGCGCTGACCATCGTCGAGTCGCTACAAAGCGCTCAATCGGGCACTCAGGAACTGCTGGTCTGTGGCGGCGGCGCGCACAACGCCACGCTGATGAAACGTCTGGCGGACCTGCTGCCAAATACCCAAGTCGCCAGCACCGCAACTCACGGGGTTGATCCAGATTGGGTGGAAGCCATGGCCTTCGCCTGGCTCGCCCATTGCTGCCTGGAAGGCATCGCCGCCAATCGGCCAAGCGTCACCGGCGCTCGCGGCCTGCGCGTACTCGGCGCCATCTACCCGGCATAACCTTCAGAAACAAAAACGCCGCAGAACCGAAAGGCTCTGCGGCGTTTTGTTGTGTGCTGTAAAGCGCGATCAGATCGAGAACGACGACCCGCAACCACAAGTCGTTGTCGCGTTCGGGTTCTTGATCACGAAGCGCGAACCTTCCAGACCTTCCTGGTAGTCCACCTCCGCACCGGCCAGGTACTGGAAACTCATCGGATCAACCACCAGACTCACGCCTTCGCGCTCGACAATGGTGTCGTCATCGGCCACGTCTTCATCGAAGGTGAAACCGTATTGAAACCCTGAACAACCGCCGCCCGTAACAAATACGCGCAGCTTCAAGCGATCATTCCCCTCTTCATCGACCAGGCTCTTCACCTTGTGCGCAGCACCTTGAGTGAATTGCAAAGCCGTGGGGGTGAAGGATTCGACGCTCATGCTGACTATCTCCCGGCGTTACGCCGCCATAATGCGTGATGACGCGCATTATCCGCTTGTCCTAGAAAATTGGTCAACTATTAGAGGAGCAGCGCAAGCTTCAAGCGGTGAGCTTCAAGCTTGCCTCTGATCTCTTGTAGCTTGTGGCTTGAAGCTCGTAGCTGCTTTTAAGGCAGCATGCCGGCGTGTGACAGGCCGAAGCGCTCATCCAGCCCGAACAGAATGTTCATGTTCTGCACCGCCTGGCCCGAGGCGCCCTTGACCAGATTGTCGATCACCGACAGCACGACCACCAGATCGCCATCCTGTGGACGATGCACGGCGATGCGGCAGACGTTGGCGCCGCGCACGCTACGGGTTTCCGGGTGGCTGCCGGCTGGCATGACATCGACGAACGGTTCGTTGGCATAGCGCTTTTCGAACAGTGCCTGCAGATCAACCGAGCGATCCGCTACTGTCGCGTAGAGCGTGGAGTGAATACCGCGAATCATCGGCGTCAGGTGCGGGACGAAGGTCAGGCCGACGTCCTTGCCCGCCGCGCGACGCAGGCCCTGGCGAATTTCCGGCAGATGACGATGACCTTTTACCGCATAGGCCTTCATGCTTTCCGACGTCTCGGAGTACAAAGAACCAACAGCCGCACCACGCCCGGCACCACTGACACCGGATTTGCAGTCGGCGATCAAACGCGATGCGTCGGCCAGACCTGCTTCCAGCAACGGCAGGAAACCCAATTGCGTTGCGGTCGGATAGCAACCCGGCACCGCGATCAGGCGCGCTTTCTTGATCTGCTCGCGATTGACTTCCGGCAGACCATAGACCGCTTCGTCCAGCAATTGCGGTGCGCCGTGTGGCTGGCCGTACCACTTGGCCCATTCATCAGCATCTTGCAGACGGAAGTCAGCGGACAGGTCGATGACCTTGGTGCCCGCCGCCAGCAGCTCGCCTGCCAAGGCGTGAGCCACGCCGTGTGGCGTGGCGAAGAAAACCACATCGCAGGCGCCAAGGGTTTTCACGTCCGGCACGCTGAACGCCAGCCCGTCATAGTGACCGCGCAGGTTCGGGTACATGTCAGCCACGGCCAGACCGGCCTCGGATCGGGAAGTGATGACGACCACTTCTGCCTGCGGATGCTGTGCCAACAGACGCAGCAGTTCGACACCGGTGTAACCCGTGCCGCCGACGATACCGACCTTGACCATAAACCTGCCCTCAACGAACCCACTGGAAAGCCGTCGATAATAGGGGCCGCGCGCGCCTGCGACAACCGCCAAGGTGACGCGCGGACGCTCAAGCCTCTACTATCTGGCTACCGTGAATGAGGGAATAACCAAAAATGCTCTATCTATGGCTCAAAGCGTTTCACATTGTCAGCGTCGTCTGCTGGTTTGCCGGGCTGTTTTACTTGCCGCGCCTGTTCGTTTACCACGCGCAAAGCACCGACACGATCAGCCAGGAGCGCTTCAGCGTCATGGAGCGCAAGTTGTATCGCGGCATCATGGGCCCGGCGATGATCGCCACGCTGATCTTCGGTGGCTGGCTGATCTACCTTAATCCATCAATCTTCAGCCAGGGCGGCTGGATTCACGCAAAACTTACTCTGGTCGTATTGCTGATCGGCTACCACCACATGTGCGGCGCGCAGGTAAAACGCTATGCCCGTGGCGAAAACACCCGCAGCCATGTCTTTTATCGCTGGTTCAATGAAGTGCCGGTTCTGATATTGCTGGCTATCGTAATTCTGGTCGTGGTCAAGCCGTTCTAACTTCAACCAATACAGGTCCTTGGGGGGTTCACAATGTCGCTGCCCGCTTTGCTCGAACAACGTCTGCGTCTGCCCGTAGTAGCAGCGCCGATGTTCCTGATCTCCAATCCGGAACTGGTGCTCGCCTGCTGCCGCAACGGCGTGGTCGGCAGCTTTCCGGCTCTGAACCAACGCGAAAGCAGTGGGTTCAAGGCTTGGCTGGAACAGATCGAAGCGGGCCTGGCGACGCTGGATAATCCGGCCCCTTATGCGGTGAACCTGATTGTTCACCACAGCAACCCGCGCCTTCAGCCGGATCTGGACATCTGCGTCGAGCACAAGGTGCCGATCGTTATCACCAGCCTCGGCGCGGTGAAGGAACTGGTCGACGCGGTGCACAGCTATGGCGGTCTGGTGTTTCACGACGTGACCACGCGGCGCCATGCCGAGAAAGCCGCTGAAGCCGGTGTCGACGGGCTCATTGCCGTTGCGGCCGGTGCCGGCGGGCATGCTGGTACCTGGAGCCCGTTTGCGCTGATTGCCGAGATCCGTGAGTTCTTCGACAAGACACTCTTGCTTGCAGGATGTCTGAACCACGGCCATGAGATTCTCGCCGCGCAACTGCTCGGCGCGGATTTGGCCTACTTCGGTACGCGATTTATCGGCACCACAGAAAGTCACGCGCCTGACGCCTACAAAGACATGCTGCTGACAGCCAAGGCTGCCGACATCATTCATACTCCAGCAGTGTCGGGAGTGCCGGCCAGTTTCATGCGCCAGAGCCTGGAGGCGGCCGGTTTCGACATGGCGGCACTGCAAGGCAAGGGCGAGGTGAACTTCGGCGACAAGCTCAAGCCGATCAACGATGAAGCCAAAGCCTGGAAGACCGTGTGGTCGGCGGGCCAGGGTGTTGGCCAGATTGGTGACCTGCCAAGCGTGGATCAGTTGATTGCGCGGCTCGATGCAGAATATCGTCAGGCTCAGGCGCGCGCCGCACAGCTGCCGGAACGCTGGCCGCGCTGAGCAATACCCCCGGCCAGTCGCTGTCAGACTGGCCTTGAACTGACTACTGCAAACCCAATCGCGACAAGGATGCCTCGGCCATGAGCGACACCCGTTACAAGATCGTCTTCGACGGCGCGCTGCAGCCCGGCGTCGACCTCACCACCGCCAAACTGAATCTGGCGGATCTGTTCAAAAGCGATGTGGCCGCCATCGAGCGCCTGTTCAGTGGCCGCACCGTCGCCCTCAAACGTGATCTGTCCCACAGCGATGCCCAGACGTATCTGCAGGCATTGAACAAAACCGGGATCGATGCGCGGATCGAAGCGGAAACCGCCATCGAGCTGAATCTGGCGGATGTCCACGATAACCCTGCAGCGGTGGCGGAACCGGACTCGCCTTACGCCCCACCGCGCGCCAATGTCGGTGAAGCTCTGCCGCCATTCGCCACGCTCAAGCCATTCAGCGTCGAAGGCCGGATCGGTCGCCTGCGCTTTCTCGCCTGGACCATGGTCCTGAGCCTGGTGACCCTGCCCATCGTCGGTGTGTTTGCCTTGATTGCCTTGGGTCTGGTCAGTGGCGATTCAACCACCGGCCTGATCCTCGGCGGCATTCTGGCGGTCTTCCTGTTCCTCGGTTTCATGATCGTCAGCATTCTGTTCAGCGTTCAGCGCCTGCACGATATCGGCTGGTCGGGCTGGCTGTGGTTGTTGAATCTGGTGCCGTTCGTCGGCAGTTTTTTCCCTCTGGTGATGATGGTCGTACCCGGCAATGCCGGCGCCAACCGCTATGGCCCGCCACCACCGCCGAACAGCACGGCGGTCAAAGTGCTGTGCTCGTTATGGATCGTATTCTTCGCACTGATTTTTGCCGGAGGCCTTCTTGGCGGCTTCTCGGCTGTGCAGGAAGAATATGAAAGCAATCTGGAGAGCAGCTATGACAGCGGCTCGGTGACCACCGACGAAGTTGAGGTCGTCGAGCCGCCAGCGATTTCCGCCGACGAGGCAGCCGAACCGGCGCAGGCCCCTGTAGACTCTGCGCAAGAATGAACAGCGCTCCCTGCCGCGACAACCGCGTCGCCGGCGCGGAGCTGTTGCGATGGAGAACTGCATGACCCGTTACGCTCTGATCACCGGTGCTTCCAGCGGCATCGGCCTGGCCATGGCCGAAGCACTGGCCCGGCGCGGCCGCAGCCTGATTCTGGTGGCACGGCAGCGTGATCAGCTGGAAAGTATCGCCATCGAGCTGACCCAGCGCTTCGATGTCGAAGTATTGTTTCGCGCCTGCGACCTCGGCGAACCGTTGCGCCTTTCCGGTTTTTTGCTGGAGCTCGAAGAAGGTGACCGGCAGATCGATCTACTGGTCAACTGCGCCGGCATCGGCACTTGCGGGCCATTCCTCGCGCAGGACTGGATGACCGAGCAGGACCTCATCGAGGTCAACATTCTCGCCCTCACCCGCCTCTGCCATGCGGTGGGTAACAGCATGGCGCTGCTGGGTGGCGGGCAGATTCTCAACGTCGCGTCGGTCGCCGCCTACAGTCCTGGCCCGTGGATGAGCACGTACTACGCCAGCAAAGCGTATGTGCTGCATTTTTCCGAAGCCTTGCGCGTGGAGCTCAAACAAAGCGGCGTGAAAGTTTCGGTGCTGTGCCCCGGCCCGACGCGCACACCGTTCTTCCGTACCGCACAGATGAGTAGCGAAAAGATCGAAAGCAGCCACTCGCTGATGAGTCCGGAAGAAGTGGCACTGCATGCCGTACGCGCACTGGATAAAAACCGCGCCATCATCATTCCGGGACGACGCAATCGCTGGCTGGCGTTCCTGCCGCGGCTGGGTTCGCGCTGGCTCAATCGCACCATCGTCGGCATGATCAACAAAGCTTACTGCCCCCGCTAGGAAGACGACTTCGAAGCGGTACACTCGATTCAGCCCAACTCAACGGAGAAACAGCAGTGGATACTCTGTTCACCAAGATCATCAACCGGGAAATCCCGGCGAAGATCATTTACGAGGACGACCAGGTTCTGGCCTTCCACGACATCGCCCCCCAGGCTCCGGTGCACTTTCTGGTAATCCCGAAAAAACCGGTGCGCACGCTCAACGACCTGACCGAAGACGACAAGGCGCTGGCCGGGCACATCCTGTTCACCGCGCAGCGTCTGGCGCTGGAACTGGGTTGCGAAGAAGGCTTCCGCGTAGTGATGAACTGCAATGAACTTGGTGGGCAGACTGTCTATCACATTCATATGCACGTGCTGGGTCAGCGCCAGATGAACTGGCCGCCGGGCTGACTGGCGACAACCAACTGTGGGAGCGAGCCTGCTCGCGAAGGCGCCGATACATTCAACACTTCAGTATCCGATAATCCGCTTTCTCGAGCAGGCTCGCTCCCACAAAAAAGCCTGACCGCGCAGCAAGTGACCCAGCGCAAACCCTCGCCGGCCGATTCGGTTAAACTGGCCGCCGAGATTCTTCCCGGAGGTCAGCATGACTACCCAACGTCACTACTCGCCCATAGACCGTCTGCTGCTGCAAGCCGATGCCGCGATGCGCACTCTGTTGCCCTTCAGTGGCCAGCCGTACCGCCCGTCGCCGGCGATTCTGCAGCCGGATACGCAGATGAGCGATGAAGACACTCGCCACGTCGCCGGCCTGATGCGCATCAACCATACCGGCGAAGTCTGCGCTCAGGCGCTGTATCAGGGGCAAGCGCTGACCGCCAAGTTGCCGCAGGTACGCGCAGCCATGGAGCACGCGGCTGAAGAAGAGATCGATCATCTGGTCTGGTGTGAGCAGCGCATCCATCAGCTGGGTAGCCACACCAGCGTGCTGAATCCACTGTTTTACGGCATGTCGTTCGGTATCGGCGCGGTGGCCGGACTGATCAGCGACAAGGTCAGCCTTGGTTTCGTTGCGGCGACCGAGCATCAGGTCTGCAAACACTTGAACGAACATCTGGAGCAATTGCCGGCCGAGGACGAGAAGTCCCGGGCGATTCTTGAGCAGATGCGCATCGATGAAGAACACCATGCGGAAAGTGCCCTGGATGCGGGCGGGTTTCGTTTTCCGGCGCCGGTCAAGTTCGGGATGAGCTTGTTGGCCAAGGTGATGACCAAGAGTACTTATCGGATCTGAGATATGTATCGCCCGACATTGCCCTATCGCTGGCAAGCCAGCTCCCACAGGGGTTTTGTCTGAAGCATGAAAAAGGCGACCAGGAGGTCGCCTTTTTTTGTTTCCGGGAATCTTAGGTCGGCATATTGCGCGCGTAGAAGATTTCCAGCATTTCGTGTTTCACACGGTCGGTCACCTGGGCACGTTGCTCGGGCGAGAGGTTGCTGGTGGCGTCGCCGAACAGGTAGTTGTCCAGTTCGAAGTTCTTCAGCAGCATTTTGGTGTGGAACAGGTTTTCCTGGTACACGTTCACGTCGGTCATCTGGTACGCGTCGCGGGTGTCTTCGGAGAGGTAGTTCTGGATCGAGTTGATCTCGTGGTCGATGAAGTGCTTGTTGCCTTCAACGTCACGGGTGAAACCGCGCACACGGTAATCCACGGTCACGATGTCCGAATCGAACTGGTGAATGAGGAAGTTGAGCGCTTTGAGCGGTGAAATGACACCACAGGTCGACACGTCGATATCCACACGGAAGGTCGCAATACCATCGTCCGGATGGATTTCCGGATAGGTGTGCACCGTGATGTGGCTCTTGTCGAGGTGGGCCAGAATGATTTCGGGCAACGGGCCCGGCGATTCTTCGATCTGGCTGTCAGTCGGGGTTACCGGCTCTTCCGAAATCAGAATCGTGACGCTGGCGCCCTGGGGTTCATAGTCCTGACTGGCGATGTTCAGGATGTTGGCACCAATGATCTCGACAACTTCTGTGAGAATCTGCGTCAGGCGTTTCGCGTTGTACTCTTGATTGATGTACTCGACGTAAGCCTGCTGGTCTTGCGGGGTCTCCGCGTAGCAGATGTCATAGATGTTGAAGCTCAAGGTCTTTGTCAGGTTATTGAACCCGTGGAGCTTGAGTTTGCTTTTCACCGTTAAAAACTCTCTATGTATGCGGCGCGGCCGCGTGATCAAGCATGCCCGTCAAGTGCGAACAACGCACCTGCGTAGGACGGTTAACACCTCTTCGCGATGGCGATTTTGGTTATCTGTTCAGGCGGATGACCCGTCGGCTGACCGATCACTGCCCTGAAAAAAGTGGCGCATTATGCAGACGTCAGCGGGGGATCGCCAGAGTCTGCACTGCTTTTATGATAGTTGAATGTCGGTTCAGCCGAGTTCGACGATTTCATAATCGTGGGTGATTGCCACGCCAGCCGCGCCGAGCATGATCGACGCCGAGCAATACTTCTCGGCCGACAGCTCGATGGCGCGCTTGACCTGAGCTTCTTTCAAGCCCCGGCCCTTGACCACGAAGTGCATGTGGATCTTGGTAAAGACCTTGGGATCTTCAGTCGCACGCTCGGCGTCGAGAAAGGCTTCGCAGCTTTCAACGGCCTGGCGCGACTTCTTCAGGATGCTGACCACGTCGAAGTTGCTGCAACCGCCGACACCCAGCAAGAGCATTTCCATCGGGCGAACCCCGAGGTTACGGCCACCGGCGTCCGGCGGGCCGTCCATCACCACGACATGACCACTGCCGGATTCGCCGAGGAACATGGCTTCGCCAGCCCATTGGATGCGTGCCTTCATCGCCCAGACTCCACTGTAAAAAAAGGGTCGCCAGCTTAGCACAGCACTTTGTCCCGACAGGAACGACGTCCTAGGACCGATGCTTTCTGGCTGTAGGTAATTTCTCGAATTTTCGACGAAGTGTCTGGTAAGCTGGCGCCAATTCGCTGGCGCCAATTCGTCAGCTCTGTAGCGACCGCCTTCAGCGCCTCATAACAACTCAAACATCACCGTGCAGTCTTTTCGGGATACAACCATGGTTGCTATTACCCCCACACCCAAAATCAAGAACATCGACAAGCTGTTGATGCATTGCCAGCGCCGGCGTCATGCGGCCAAGAGCAATATCATCTGCGCCGGGGATCGCTCGGACACGCTGTTTTTCATCATCAAAGGCTCGGTCACCATCCTCATCGAAGACGACGATGGTCGCGAGATGATCATCGCTTACCTGAACGCCGGGGATTTCTTCGGCGAACTGGGTCTGTTCGAGCAGGCAGGTCAGGAACAGGAGCGCAGCGCCTGGGTGCGCGCCAAAGTTGAATGCGAAACCGCCGAAATCAGCTACGCCAAGTTCCGCGAACTGTCGCAGCAAGATCCAGACATTCTTTACGCCCTCAGCGGACAAATCGCACAACGCCTGCGTAACACCACGCGCAAAGTCGGCGACCTGGCGTTTTTCGATGTCACTGGCCGAGTCGCCCGCTGCCTGCTGGAGTTGTGCAAACAACCGGACGCCATGACTCACCCGGACGGCATGCAGATCAAGGTCACCCGCCAGGAGATCGGTCGTATCGTCGGCTGTTCTCGAGAGATGGTCGGCCGCGTGCTCAAGGATCTGGAAGAACGCAACCTGGTCGATGTGAAAGGCAAGACCATGGTGGTCTTCGGCACGCGCTAGACGTAAATCTGCGCCAGCATCAAACGAAACAATTCATCGAGACGCGCCAATGCCTGTGGCGCGTTGAATTTCTCATACAGGGCAATGTGGCTTTGCGCCCTCACCCGCTGATCCAGGCCGCAGGCTTCATTGAAGCGATTGACCGCAGCAACCATCGCTTCGCGCTCGTCATCCATCAGCATCGCACCATGCACCAGGCCAACCGGACGCTGGCCTCCCTGACTCTGGCGCCAGCGCTGGGCGGTGCCGACCATCTTGCGACCGTCGAGATTGACGTTGAAACGGCCGTCGCAGAATGCGCCGTCGATTTCCCCGACCGACGAGGTGCCACCCAACTCATCCAGCAACTGACAGATCGGATCGCACAGGCGGCGGTAGCCGGTTTCGATGCGGTTCAGATCGCCTTCGCTGCGAGGCGGGGCATATACCAAGGCAATGTTGATGGTCGCAGCGGATTGCGGGACTGGCTCACCGCCGGTTTCACGCAACAGCACCGGCCAGCCAGCAGCAGCGGAAACTTCGCAGGCGTGCTCGAAATGCGGGAGACGGTTGAGGCGGCGCGGCATGACCAGCGCGCGATCGGTGGGTTGCCAGAACAACAGGCCGAATTCGGCGTCGCCGGCGCAGACCGAGGCCAGCAAGTCCTGTTCGGCTTGCAGGCCGGATTCGATGGTCAGCGGGGTTGGCAGCGACATGGTGAGCTCCGGCAGATTGAATCTATTTAGCGGAATTTAGCGCCCCTTCGCGAGCAGGCTCGCTCCCACAGGGGGAAATGCATTCCAAATGTGGGAGCGAGCCTGCTCGCGAATGAGGTCGACTCGGTCAGTCGAGGGTCGAACCACTGATCGGCACACCACGCTCCGGAAAGAACAGGCGCTGCAATTCAATGCCCGGATTTTCCGCGCGCATGAACGCTTCGCCGACCAGGAACGAGTACACATCGCTGATTTCCATCAGCTCGACGTCGGCCCGATTGAGGATGCCGCTCTCGGTGATCACCAGACGATCGCGCGGGATGCGCGGCAGCAGGTCGAGGGTGGTTTCCAGGCTGACGTCGAATGTGTGCAGGTTGCGGTTGTTGACCCCGACCAGCGGCGTGTCGAGGGTCTTCAGCGCGCGCTCCAGTTCGTCACCGTCGTGCACTTCCACCAAGACGTCGAGACCGACGCCTTTGGCCACGGCGGCCAGCTCGGCCATTTTCACGTCGTCCAGGGCGGAGACGATCAACAACACGCAATCGGCGCCAAGCGCGCGGGCTTCAACGATCTGGTACGGATCGATCATGAAATCCTTGCGGATCACCGGCAATTTGCAGGCGGCGCGCGCCTGTTGCAGGTAGGCATCGGCGCCCTGGAAGTAGTCGATATCGGTCAGCACCGACAGACAGGTGGCCCCACCCTTTTCGTAGCTCTTGGCAATGTCTGCCGGCACGAAGTCTTCGCGGATCACGCCTTTGCTCGGCGAAGCCTTTTTGATTTCGGCAATCACGGCCGGTTGTTTCTTCTTCGCTTGCGCCAGCAAAGCCTGGGCAAAACCACGGGGTGCATCGGCCGCCTTGGCCAGACTTTCCAGCTCGCTCAGGCTGACCCGAGCGCTGCGCTCGGCGACTTCCTCAACCTTGCGCGCCAGAATGTTTTCCAGAACCGTCGGTACACTCATCCTTCATTCTCCACTTTGAATACCGCGGTAAAGGCACCCAGCTCCTCGAGCTTTTCCCGAGCGAGGCCGGTGTGCAGCGCATCGTGCGCCAGCTCCACACCTTGTTTCAGACTGCTTGCGAGGTCGGCGGCATACAGCGCCGCACCGGCATTGAGCACAATCATCTCGGCAGCTTTCTGGCCGTTTTCGGTTTTGCGCTTGCCGAGGGCATCACGGATCAGCGCCAGCGACGCTTCCGGGCCTTCAACCGATAGACCGTGCAGGCTCTGGCTCTTCATGCCGAGGTCTTCCGGTTCGACCCAATACTCAGTGATTTCGTTGTTCTTCAGCTCGGCAACAAAGGTCGGCGCGGCGAGGCTGAACTCATCCAGACCGTCCTTCGAATGCACCACCAGCACGTGTTTGCTGCCCAGCCGCTGCAAGACTTCGGCCAATGGCCGGCACAGCGCCTGGGTGAATACGCCGACTACCTGATGCTTCACACCGGCCGGATTCGTAAGCGGGCCGAGCATGTTGAACAGCGTGCGCAGGCCGAGTTCGCGGCGCGGGCCGGCGGCGTACTTCATCGCTTTGTGGTGAGTCTGGGCGAACATGAAACCGATGCCGACGTTGTCGATGCAGCGCGCGACCTGCACCGGGGTCAGGTTCAGATAAATGCCGGCAGCTTCCAGCAGATCGGCACTGCCGCTCTTGCCGGACACCGCGCGGTTGCCGTGCTTGGCCACGGTGCAACCGGCCGCTGCGACAACAAAGGAAGACGCGGTCGATACGTTGAAGATATTCGCACCGTCACCGCCGGTGCCAACCACATCGACGACGCCGTCGAGGGTTTTCAGCTCGACCTGATCGGCCAGCTCGCGCATCACCGACACGGCGCCGACGATTTCGTCGATGCTCTCGCTTTTCATGCGCATGGCCATCATGAACGCGCCGATCTGCGCTTCGGTGCACTGGCCGGTCATGATCTCGCGCATCACATCGCGCATTTCATCGGTGCTGAGGTCGAGGTGTTCGACGATACGGCTGAGGGCTGTCTTGATATTCATGGGAAGTCCTTAGCGCGTGCCGCCGGTTTGTTTGAGGAAATTGGCAAACAGTTCATGACCCTGCTCGGTGAGGATCGATTCGGGGTGGAACTGTACGCCCTCGATGTTCAGGGTCTTGTGACGCAGGCCCATGATCTCGTCGACCGAGCCGTCATCGTGCTGGGTCCATGCGGTCAGCTCGAGGCAATCGGGCAGGCTGTCATGCTTGACGATCAGCGAGTGATAACGGGTAACGGTGAGCGGATGATTGAGGCCGGCAAACACGCCCTTGTCCTCGTGGAATACCGGGCTAGTCTTACCGTGCATGACTTGGCGGGCGCGGACTACATCACCGCCGAAGGCCTGGCCGATGGACTGGTGGCCGAGGCAGACGCCGAGGATCGGCAGTTTGCCGGCGAAGTGCTTGATCGCGTCGATGGAAACGCCCGCCTCGGTGGGCGTGCACGGCCCCGGGGAAACCACGATGCGCTCGGGATTCAGCGCTTCGATTTCGGCGATGGTCAGTTCGTCGTTGCGCACCACTTTGACCTCGGCACCCAGCTCGCCGAGGTATTGCACAACGTTGTAGGTAAAGGAGTCGTAGTTGTCGATCATCAGCAACATGGCGTTTCGAACCTCTTGAATTCTGACTTGATGACAGCCTTCAGATGACTTGCCCGCAGGGCGCTGCGCGATGTCGGACGCGCAGAGGGCGCCAGCACAGCGGCATTTCAAACAGACAAGGAAGGCAAAGCGATACAGATCCGGCGGAGCCGGCAGAGAAGATTCAGGCGCGCCAACGCCAGCGGGCGTGTGCCTTGATGACTTGATCCAGGAGTTTGCTGGTGATCAACACGGGGAAGGTCTCGTTCATACGTTCCGGCACAGTAACTTAGCTGGGCGGAGCGTGCAATATGGCGGGGCCTGCGGGTTATAAAACGGCAGAAGGATTCGCGACCGATGGCAAAATGCCGAAAGTTTTTGGTACTGTCGTTTCGTTCACCTACAACAATAAATAAACGGACTTGCTCATGATCAGACAGACGTTGTTTGTACCGCTGGCCAGCTGCTTGCTCGCACTCGCCTGCGCCCAGGCCAATGCAGCGCCCAATCCTTATTCCAGTTTCATCGTCTTCGGTGACAGCCTCAACGATGCCGGCACCTTCGCCGACACCGGTGGCCCGGCGGGCTCCACCGAGCGTTACACCAACCGTACCGGGCCGGTGTATCAGGATGGCAGCGGCGAAGTTTTTTCATTGAATTCCACCCAGTTGCTCGGCGGCCGCCTGGGCTTTTCGCCCGACCAGACAGCCTCTTCCAGCTCCGCGGTGCGCGCGGAAAACGGCCAGCCTGACGGCAACAACTGGGCGGTCGGTGGTTATCGCACCGACCAGATTCTCGACTCGATCACCACCCAATCTGCCACCGGCGAACGCACCCGCGCCGGTTACCTGCCGTCGAACGGCTTCCGCGCCGACCCGAATGCGCTGTATTACATTTCCGGTGGCGGCAACGATTTCCTCCAGGGCCGCATTCTCAGCCTGCCCCAGGCCAACGCCGCAGCCGATCGACTGGCCGATAGCGTGCAAACCCTGCAGACCGCCGGCGCCAAATACGTGATGGTCTGGCTGCTGCCCGACGTGGGCCTGACACCTGCTCTGAACGGCACGCCGCTGCAAGCGTTCAGCAGCACCCTCGCCAACCAGTTCAACAGTCAGTTGGTGACGCGCCTGCAAGGCATCAACGCCGAAGTCATTCCGCTGAACATTCCGGTGCTGCTCTCGGAAGTCTTCGCCGACCCGGGGCGCTTTGGTCTGGCTACCGACCAGAACCTCACCGCGACCTGCTTCAGTGGCAATAGCTGCACGGAAAACGCCCGTTACGGGATCAACAGCGCCACGCCGGATCCGACCAAACTGATCTACAACGATGGCGTACACCCGACCGAATCCGGGCAAAAACTGATCGCCGATTACGCCTATTCGCTGTTGGCTGCGCCATGGGAATTGAGCCTGCTACCGGAAATGGCCCACGGCACCGTGCGCGCGCATCAGGATGAATTGCGCAATCAATGGCAGGCGGACTGGGAGAACTGGCAAGCGGTCGGCCAATGGCGTGCGATTGTCTCGGCCGGCGGACAGCATCTGGATGTCGACAGCCAAAGCAGCGGCGCCAGCGCCGATGGCAGCGGTTACAACCTCAACGTCGGCGGCAGCTATCGCCTCAATGAGGCCTGGCGCGTGGGCGTGGCGGCCGGTTTGTACCGGCAGAATCTTGAGGCCGGGCACAACGATTCCGACTACAAACTCAACAGCTACATGGCCACCGCGTTCGCCCAGTTCCAGCAGAACCGCTGGTGGGCCGACGCGGCGCTGACCGGCGGCAAACTCGACTACGACAACCTCAAGCGCAAGTTCGACCTCGGCGCCAGCGAGGGCGCGGAGAAAGGCGATACCGACGGCAGCCTGTGGGCGTTCAGCACGCGCCTGGGCTATGACATTGCGCAACCGGGCAGCCAATGGCATCTGTCGCCGTTTGTCAGCGCCGATTACGCCAGTGTCGATGTCGACGGTTACTCGGAAAAGAGCAACCGCGCCACCGCGCTGACCTTCGATGACCAGAGCCGCGATTCGAAACGCCTGGGCCTGGGGATTCAAGGCAAGTACAACTTCACCGCGCAAACCCAGGTGTATGGCGAATACGCCCACGAGCGTGAGTACGAAGATGACGTGCAGAAGGTCAACATCGCCCTCAACACCCTGCCGGCCAATGACTTCACCCTTGAAGGCTACACACCGGCAAGTCACCTGAACCGCTTGAGCCTGGGCGTCAGTCACAAGCTGACGGCTGATCTGGCGCTGCGTGGGGGTTATACGTTCCGCAAGGATGATGACTTCAAGCAGCAGGGCCTGAATGTCGGGGTTGTGCTGGATTTCTGAGTCGTAGATGCAAAAAAGCGGCGCCTGTCAGGGCGCCGCTTTTTTTATGCCTCAACACAAAACCCAATGTGGGAGCGAGCCTGCTCGCGAAAGCGCTGGGTCAGTCAGCATCAACGGTGACTGACTCACCTCTTCGCGAGCAGGCTCGCTCCCACATGGAAAATTGCGTGGATCAGGCGTCCGGGGTTTGCTCGGCCAGGGCCACGGCGCGGAACATCGCGCGGCGTTTGTTCAGGGTTTCTTCCCATTCCAGCGCCGGCACCGAGTCGGCGACGATGCCGCCGCCGGCCTGCACGTGCAATTCACCGTTCTTGATCACCGCCGTACGAATGGCAATGGCGGTGTCCATGTTGCCGTTCCAGGCGAAGTAACCGACCGCACCGCCGTACACGCCACGCTTGACCGGCTCGAGTTCGTCGATGATTTCCATCGCGCGAATCTTCGGTGCGCCGGACAAAGTACCCGCCGGCAGAATTGCTCGCAGTGCGTCCATCGCGGTCAGGCCCGACTTCAACTGGCCGGTGACGTTGGAGACGATGTGCATCACGTTGGAATAACGTTCGATGACCATTTTCTCGGTGAGCTTCACCGAGCCGATTTCCGAGACTCGCCCGGTATCGTTGCGGCCCAGATCGATCAGCATCAAGTGCTCGGCGATCTCCTTGTCATCCGAGAGCAGGTCCTGCTCCAGCGCCACGTCGGCTTCTTCGGTGGCGCCGCGTGGGCGCGTGCCGGCGATCGGGCGCACGGTGATCAGGTTGTCTTCGACGCGCACCAGCACTTCCGGCGAACTGCCGACGACGTGGAAATCGCCGAAGTTGAAGAAGTACATGTACGGCGTCGGGTTGAAGCAACGCAGCGCGCGATACAGATCGATCGGCGCAGCCTTGAAGTCGATCGACATGCGCTGCGACGGCACCACCTGCATGCAGTCGCCGGCAAGGATGTATTCCTTGATGGTGTCGACGGCTTTTTCGTAATCGTCCTGAGTGAAACTGGAACGGTACACCGGATCGGCCGATTGCTGTTTGCTGAAATCCAGGCCACGACGCGGGGTGATCGGCTGACGCAGTTGCTCGAGCAGTTCCTGCAACCGCGCCTGGCCTTGCTCGAAGGCATCGGCCTGGGCCGGGTCGGCGAGGACGATCGCATGCATCTTGCCAGCCAGATTGTCGAACACCACGACGGCGTCGGAAACCATCAGCAGAATGTCCGGCACGCCCAGCGGATCGGGGTTCGGGCACTTGCCCAGACGCTTCTCGACATAGCGCACACAGTCGTAACCGAAGTAACCAACCAGTCCACCGTTGAAGCGCGGCAGGCCGGCGATGGTCGGCACGTTGTAGCGCGCCTTGAAGGTTTCGACGAACGCCAGCGGGTCTTCAACCTCGTGGCTTTCGGTCTCGACGCCATCAACGGTGATGCTGACGTGATGATCGTGCACCCGCAGCACGGTGCGGCACGGCAGGCCGATGATCGAGTAACGGCCCCATTTCTCGCCGCCCTGCACCGACTCGAGCAGGTAGGAGTTGGGCTGGTCGGCCAGTTTCAGGTAGATCGACAGCGGCGTGTCGAAGTCGGCCAGGGTTTCGCAGGCCAGCGGGATGCGGTTATAGCCGTCAGCGGCCAGACGCAGGAATTCTTCGCGATTCATAAGGTGCCTCGTGGGGTGAGGTGCAATCAGTCAAGTATGCAAACGCGCCGGCACGGCCGGCCAGAATCAGTCAGGCGCGCCAACGCCAGCGGGCCAGGGCCTTGATGACTTTCATCCAGAGTTTGCGGGTGACCACCACGATGGCGTTTCCAGAAGGGGGTTGAACAGCGTCGGGCAACGTTATCCCACCGGCCAGATCCAGGCAACCGGGAATTAGTTTGCGCAAATCGTCGATCACCAGAGCCGGCGATTCCTCGGCAATCGGCCGGCCATGGTTGTAGCCGTAACTCAGCGCCACACACTTGACCCCCGCTGCTTTCGCCGCCTGCACATCGCTGCGCGAGTCGCCGACGAACAACGATTGCGAGGCCGGAATGTTGGCCATTTTCATCACGAAAAACAGCGCCGCCGGGTCAGGCTTCTTCTGCGGCAGGGTATCGCCGCCGATGATCCACTTGAAGTAGCGGCCGATTTTCATCTGATCGAGCAGCGGCGCGACGAAGCGCTCCGGCTTGTTGGTGATCAACGCCATGGCCACGCCTTGTTTGTGCAGCCACTTGAGCGTGTCGCGCACACCGGGATAGACCACGGTCAGTTCATGGCTGGCGCCGTACGCCTCCATGAAAATCTCCAGTGCGCGCTCGGCTTCAGCGTCGTCCACTGCCGAGTGATCGATACCACCCGCCAAGGCCCGACGCACCAGCACCGGCGCGCCATTGCCGACCCATTCGCGCACCGCTTCGATACCTGCCGGCGGACGGCCGAGGGAGAGCAGCATGGTGTCCACCGCCGCTGCCAGGTCGGGAACCGAATCGATCAGCGTGCCATCCAGATCGAACATCACCAACCGTGGCAACTGCCCCGGGAACAACTGCTCAAAACCGCTCATGGGCGCGCCAGTGCCAGTTCGGAACGCATCTTGTCGATGACTTCCTGATAGTTTGGCGCGTTGAAAATGGCCGAGCCGGCGACGAAGGTATCGGCGCCAGCAGCGGCAATTTCGCGGATGTTGTTGACGTTGACGCCGCCGTCGATTTCCAGACGGATGTCGCGACCGGAAGCGTCGATGATCGCCCGCGCTTCACGCAATTTGTCGAGGGTGCCGGGAATGAACTTCTGCCCACCGAAGCCCGGGTTGACGCTCATCAGCAGGACCATGTCGACCTTGTCGATCACGTACTTGAGCACGTCCAGCGGGGTCGCCGGGTTGAACACCAGACCGGATTTGCAACCACCTTCGCGGATCAGTTGCAGCGAGCGATCGACGTGCAAAGTGGCTTCCGGGTGGAAGGTGATGTAAGTCGCGCCGGCTTCGATGAAGTCGCCGACGATGCGGTCCACCGGGCTGACCATCAGGTGCGCGTCGATCGGCGCGGTGACGCCGTACTTGCGCAGCGCCGCGCAGACCATCGGGCCGATCGTCAGGTTGGGCACGTAGTGGTTGTCCATGACATCGAAGTGGACGAAGTCGGCGCCGGCGGCGAGAACGTTGTCCACTTCCTCGCCGAGGCGGGCGAAGTCGGCGGAGAGGATCGACGGAGCAATTACGAAGGGCTGCATGACGCACCTGTGCTGAGCTAAATCACGATGGCGCGCATTGTATACCTCAAGTTTCCACGCGCGCACCGGGACCGCGATGATTGGGTTGTGCCATGTGCCCTCAGCGCCCGCGCCTCAGTAAGCCGCGCGGTAGATCTTCTCGATGTCGCCGGCGCTGAGTTTGCGCGGGTTGTTGCGCATCAAGCGCTCGATGCCGACGGCCTCCACGGCCATCGCCGGAATTGCTTCCTCAGGCACGCCAAAACTGCGCAGTCCGGCAGGGATTTCCACCGCCGCGCACAGGTCGGTCATGGCCTGCACGGCTTTGTCCGCGGCTTCGCTGGCGCTCAGATGCGCGGTCCTCACGCCCATGGCTTCGGCAATATCCTGCATGCGTTCGACACAGGCCATTTTGTTCCAGGTCATCACATAGGGCAGCAGCAAGGCGTTGCTGACACCGTGGGCAATGTTGAAGCGCCCGCCCAGCGGATACGCCAACGCATGCACCGCACCGACCCCGGCGTTACCGAACGCCATGCCGGCCATGAGGCTGGCGGTGGCCATGTCTTCGCGCGCTTGCAGGTTGGCGCCGTTGGCGTAGGCCTTGGGCAAGGCGTTGGCGATCAGCTTTATCGCGCCAATGGCGAGGGAGTCGGTGATCGGCGAGGCGTTCACCGACAGATAGGATTCGATAGCGTGCACCAGTGCATCGACGCCACTGGCAGCAGTGACGCTGCGCGGACAGGTCAGGGTCATCTGCGGGCTGACCAGCGCCACATCCGGTAGGAGATAGTCGCTGACGATGCCTTTCTTCAACTGCGCGACCTTGTCGGAGAGGATCGCCACGTTGGTGACTTCGGAACCAGTGCCGGCGGTGGTGGGGATGGCGATCAGCGGCGGGCCTTTGCGCGGGACTTGGTCGACGCCGAACAGATCCTCCAGCGCGCCGTGATATCCGGCGTAGGCGGCGACACTTTTGGCAATATCGATGGCGCTGCCACCGCCAAGGCCGATCAAACCGTCATGCCCGCCTTCGCGATAGGCGCGCATGCAGTCTTCGACGATGGCGATTTCCGGATCGGGCAGTACACGGTCGAAAATCTCGTACTCGCGCCCGCCGAGTTGCACCAGCGCCAGTTCGACAGTACCGGACTTGACCAGCGCGGCGTCGGTGACGATCAGCGGGTTATCGATGTCCAGACGGGTGAGTTCGGCGGCCAGTTGTTCGATGGCTGCGGCGCCGGTGATCAGTTTATGAGCGATTTTGAACTGGGACAGACTCATGGTGCGCAGCCTCTTATAGATGTGGGAGCTGGGCACAAGATTAGCTGGGGATTTGGGGTTGTCTGCTATTCAGGGTGTGAATGGTTGATCGGATAGGAAGATCAAGAGCCCCTCACCCTAACCCTCTCCCGGAGGGAGAGGGGACTGACGGGGTTGTACTCTCGAAATACATCGACCTGAATTACCGAGTCGAACTCCGGCCGCGAAAGCCTCGAAGATCTGCTCCCTTCCCCCTCGCCCCCTTGGGGAGAGGGCTGGGGTGAGGGGTGGCTTTTGACCTTGATCTCAGACCTGCGCAGTACGCAGTTTCTCGCTGCGCCCGCGCAGCCATTCCAGGGTCAGCAGCAGAATCACCGAGAAGGCAATCAGCAACGTCGCAGCAGCCGCAATCGTCGGGCTGAGGTTTTCGCGAATCCCGCTGAACATCTGCCGAGGCAATGTCGCCTGCTCAGGCCCGGCGAGAAACAGCGTCACCACCACTTCATCGAAAGAAGTCGCAAAGGCAAACAGCGCCCCGGAAATCACTCCCGGCGCAATCAGCGGCAAGGTCACCCGGCGGAACGCCGTCAGGGGTGAAGCACCGAGACTCGCAGCAGCACGCACCAGGTTGTGATTGAAACCCTGCAACGTTGCCGAAACGGTGATGATCACAAACGGCACACCCAATACCGCATGCACGACGATCAGCGAGAAGAAGCTGTTACCCAGCCCCAGTGGCGCGAAGAACAGATAGCTGGCCACGCCAATGATCACCACCGGCACCACCATCGGCGAAATCACCAGCGCCATCACCAGCGACTTGCCGGGGAAGTCGCCACGGGTCAGGCCGATCGCCGCCAGGGTGCCGAAGATCATCGCCAGCACCGTCGCCGCCGGGGCGACGATGATGCTGTTCTTCAGCGCGCGCATCCATTCCGCCGAGGCGAAGAAGTCGTGGTACCACTGCAGCGAGAAACCCTGCAGCGGGTACACCAGAAAACTCCCGGAGTTGAACGACAGCGGCACGATCACCAGCACCGGCAGGATAAGGAACAACAGAATCAGGCCGCAGAGAATCCGCAGGCTGTAGAACCACACCCGTTCGATGGGCGACATGTAAGGACTCAGCATCGCAAATTCCCCTTAGCTCAGGCGCAGGCGACTGGCGCCGACCAGCCAGCTGTAGATCAGATAAAGCACCACGGTCGCCAGCAACAGCAAGCCGCCGAGCGCGGTGGCCATGCCCCAGTTGATGCTGGTGTTGGTGTAGAAAGCGACGAAGTAGCTGACCATTTGGTCGTTCGGGCTGCCGAGCAGCGCCGGGGTGATGTAGTAGCCGATGGCGAGGATGAACACCAACAGGCAGCCGGCGCCAACGCCGGCGTAGGTCTGCGGGAAGTACACCCGCCAGAAACTGGCGAACGGGTGACAGCCGAGGGAAATCGCCGCGCGCATGTAGGTCGGCGAGATGCCTTTCATCACGCTGTAGATCGGCAGAATCATGAACGGCAGCAGGATGTGCACCATCGAGATGTACACGCCGGTGCGGTTGAACACCAGTTCCAGCGGTTTATCGATGATGCCCATGGCCATCAGGCCACTGTTGATCAGACCACCCGATTGCAGCAGTACGATCCACGCGGCGACGCGCACCAGAATCGAAGTCCAGAACGGCAGCAGCACCAGAATCATCAGCAGGTTGCTTTGCCGCGACGGCAGGTTCGCCAGCAAGTAAGCCAGCGGATAAGCCAGCAACAGGCAGATCACCGTGATGACCAGGCCCATCCAGAACGTGCGGGCGAAGATGTCGAGGTAGATCGCCTGATCCGGAGTGGCCGGGGCGATTTCGCCGAGGTCGTCGATACGGTGATCGACGGACGCCAGCAAGTAGTAAGGGGTGATGCTGCTGGTGTTGCGTTTGACCGCTTGCCAGTAGGCCGGGTCGCCCCAACGTTCGTCGAGAGCTTCCAGCGCTTCTTTATAGGATGCCGGTTCGCTGGCGAAGGGCAGCGCCCGGGCGGTTTTGGTCAGCAGGCTGCGATAGCCGGCCAACTCCATGTTCAAGCGCTTGGACAGATCGCCCAGCGTCTGGTTTTTGCGCGCTTCGGCGAGGTCTTCGCCGGCGGCTTTGTAGACGGGTTCAGCGGGCAGGCCGCGGCCGTCCCAACTGGCGATGGCCGCCACGGTGCGCGGCATGCCGCCAACCACTTCCGGGTTGCCGACGCTTTTATAGAGCAGCGCCACGATCGGCACCAGAAACACCAGCAGCAGAAACAGCACCAGCGGCGCAATCAGTGCCTGGGCCTTCCAGCGGTTGACCCGCTCGGCGTGCTTGAGCTTCTGCTTCAAGGTGGGGCTGGTGCCCTCGTTCAGGGGAACGGCGATGGCCATGACGTACTCCGCAAATCTTTGATCGTTACAGAGGTGGCGAACCACCTCTGTTGCGTTGAAACACTGCTACCTGTGGGAACGAGCCTTCCTGTGGCAGCGAGCCTTTGTGGCGAGGGGATTTATCCCCGTTCGGCTGCGCAGCAGTCGTAAAACCTGAGAATGCGGTTTACCTGACCCACCGAGCGGGTATGGCTTCGGGGCTGCTTCGCAACCCGACGGGGATAAATCCCCTCACCACAAAAGCCCCCTTGCCATCTCCATACAGGTAAATAAGTGGTTATTTCGCCGCCCAGGAATTGAAACGCTGTTCCAGTTGCTCGCCGTTGTCAGCCCAGAAGCTGACGTCGATCTGCACCTGGTTGGCGATGTTTTCCGGGGTGGTCGGCATGTCTTTCAGGACATCCTTGGCCAGCAGCGGCACGGCTTGGGTGTTGGCCGGGCCGTAGGCGATGTTTTCCGAGTAGGTCTTTTGCTGCTGCGGCTGCACCGAGAAGGCGATGAATTTCTTCGCCGCTTCCGCGCGTTTGGCATCCAGACCTTTCGGGATGGCCCAGGCGTCGAAGTCGTAGATGCCGCCGTTCCACACCACTTTCAGGTTGGATTCTTTCTGCACCGCCGCAATGCGACCGTTGTACGCCGAGCTCATCACCACGTCACCGGAAGCGAGGTATTGCGGCGGTTGTGCACCGGCTTCCCACCACTGAATGCTTGGCTTGAGCTCATCGAGTTTCTTGAACGCGCGATCCTGGCCACCCTTGCTTGCCAGCTCTTTGTAGACGTCTTTCGGCGCCACACCGTCGGCCATCAAAGCGAATTCGAGGGTGTACTTGGCGCCTTTGCGCAGGCCGCGCTTGCCCGGGAATTTCTTGGTGTCCCAGAAATCCGCCCAACTGGTCGGCGCGGTTTTCAGCTTGTCAGCGTTGTAAGCCAGTACGGTCGACCAGACGAAGAAACCTACGCCGCACGGCTGAATGGCGCCTTTGACGTAGTCTTCGGTCTTGCCGAACAGGGCCGGGTCGAGTTGCTCGAACATATCTTCGTCGCAACCCCGAGACAGCTCTGGCGATTCAACTTCGACCAGATCCCACGACACGCTCTTGGTGTCGACCATGGCTTTGACCTTGGCCATCTCGCCGTTGTATTCGCCAGCGACGATCTTGCCGTTACCCGCCGCTTCCCACGGTGCATAGAAGGCTTTGACTTGCGCCGCCTTGTTCGCCCCGCCAAACGACACCACGGTCAAGTCCGGGCCGGCGGCCATTGCGCCGGTCGCACCCATCAGGCCCAGAGTCAGGGCGGTGAACTTCAGGGATCTCAACATTTATTGTTCTCTCCACGTGCAGGGTTGGTGTTGGTATTGCCGGGGCGCTTAGTGCGCCTCTAAAAGCGGATCGAGCGCACGAACGTGCTCGACCTGCCAGCCAAGCGGTACCACGTCGCCGACGCTGAGCGCAGGATCGAGCTCGGCAATCGGTTGTTTCACGAAGAAGTCGGTCTTGCCGCAGACTTCCAGGCGCACCCGGACGTGGTCGCCCAGATAGATGAATTCCGCCACCCTCCCTGAGAAGCGGTTGACGCATTGATCGCTCGAACCGTTGAGGCTGACGCGCTCCGGACGGATCGACAGGGTCACCGGCTCGCCGGTCTGGCCAACGTTGACTGCCAGTGCCTCGACCTTTTCGCCACGACCCAACTCGACCACGCAGCGCTCGCCGCTCTGGCTGAGCAGGCGACCGTTGAGGCGGTTGTTCTCGCCAATGAAGTTGGCGACAAAGGTGTTTTTCGGCTCTTCGTAGAGCGTGCGCGGCGGCGCAATCTGCTGAATCTCGCCTTGATGGAACACGGCAACGCGGTCGGACATGGTCAGTGCTTCACCCTGATCGTGGGTCACGTAGACCACGGTCACGCCGAGGCGCTGGTGCAGGTGCTTGATCTCCATCTGCATGTGTTCACGCAGTTGTTTGTCGAGGGCGCCCAGCGGTTCGTCCATCAGTACCAGTTGCGGCTCGAACACCAACGCGCGGGCCAGTGCCACACGCTGCTGCTGACCGCCGGACAACTGCGCCGGATAGCGCGAAGCGAAGGCATCGAGCTGAACCATGCTGAGGACTTTCTTCACCCGCTCGCTGACATCGCTTTTGTTCAAGCCGCGCACGGTCAACGGGAAAGCAAGGTTCTCCGCGACAGTCATGTGCGGAAACAGCGCGTAGTTCTGGAACACCATGCCGATATCGCGCTTGTGCGGCGGTACGTTGTTGATCGAACGCCCGGACAGAAGGATTTCACCGGCGGTCGGCGTTTCGAAACCGGCGAGCATCATCAGGCTGGTGGTCTTGCCGGAACCGGACGGCCCGAGCAGGGTAAGAAATTCGCCCTTGCGAATGTCCAGGTTGAGGTCTTTGACGATCAGGTTCTCGCCGTCGTAGCTCTTCTGCACACCACGAAAGCTGACCAGCACATCACTGGTCCCTGCGCTTGTATCGACCTGGCTCATACCCACACCTTTGTTGTTGATGACTGCTTGTTCATCAAGCCTAGTGGCTGGCGGCGGCCACGCAAATCGGGGTGCAGGAGAGAATCGCTTAAGCGCAATGGAAGGTTGGGGGTAGGGAATGCCCTACAAGGATGGCGCGTTTGGGCAAACGCAGCGGCAAGGGGCAAGCTGCAAGCCGCTAGTAAAGGCAAAAGCGTCTGTCGCTAATGGATATGCCAACTCCGAACCTGTGGGAGCGAGCCTGCTCGCGAATGCGGTGGGTCATCAAACTGAATGGCTGACTGTTACGCCGCCTTCGCGAGCAGGCTCGCTCCCACATGAGGGCGGTGACGGTCAAAGGAGTTTGTGCTCCATCGCATATTTCACCAGCTCCGCCAGCGAGGTGATGTTGAGCTTCTGCATCAGCCGCGCCTTGTGCGTGCTGATGGTCTTGCTGCTCAAGGCCAGTTGCTGGGCGATATCGTTGACGTTGGCGCCTTGGGCCAGGCGTTCGAACACCGAGAATTCGCGTTCTGACAACAGCGAATGCAGCGGCCGGGTATCGGTCAGGCCGACTTCGAAGACCATGCGGTCGGCCAGTTCCGGGTCAATGTAACGCCCGCCCGCCGCAACTTTGCGGATCGCCGTGAGCAGCAGCGCCGGATCGCTGTCCTTGGTCGCATACCCGGCCGCGCCGACCTTCAAGGCGCGCGCGGCCATTTGCGCTTCGTCGTGCATCGACAGCACCAGAATCGCCGGCGGATTGTTCAGCGCCCGAATGCGCGGGATCGCTTCCAGGCCGTTGACGCCGGGCATGGAGATGTCCAGCAGCACCACCTCGCACGGCACGCTGCGCAGGGTTTCGAGCAGTTGCTCGCCATTGCTCGCCTCCCCCACTACTTGCAGATCCTTGGCCAGGCCGATCAATTGCTTGATGCCCTCGCGGACGATGGTGTGGTCTTCGGCTACCAGTACACGGATCACGTTTTTCTCCAGATTTCAGGTACACACCAGTCCCTGTGGGAGCGAGCCTGCTCGCGAAGGCGTCAGCACTCACAATACAAAACCTCAGACCTCACTTACCGGCACCCACACTTGAAGACTGGTGCCCTCCCCCGGCTCACTCACCAGCTCCAGCCGCCCGCCCATGATCAGCACCCGCTCACGCATGCCAACCAGACCAAACGACGTCGGCCTACCCTCGGCCGCGACAAATCCTACGCCATCATCGCTGACGGTCAGACACAATTCATCGCCCGCAAGCTCCAGCGTCAACTCCACCGTGTGCGCCTGAGCATGGCGCATCACGTTGGTCAGTGCCTCCTGCAAAATCCGGAACAGCCCCACCGCTTTGGCATCGCTGAGCGCCGGCAGGTTGTCCGGCACCTGCACCAGACACGGAATCTGCGTGCGTGCCTCGAAGCGTCGTGCCTGCCACTCGATCGCCGAGGCAATCCCGGCATCGAGAATCGGCGGACGCAACGCCGTCGCCACATCGCGCACCAGCTGAAACAACTGCGCGATCAGGCGCTTCATGCTGTTGAGCCGCTCGTTCAGACCCGGATCGAGTTGCGCGTAGGCCAGTTCGCACATCGATGTCTCCAGTTTCAGCACGGTGAGCATCTGCCCCAGCTCATCATGAACTTCCCGGGCGATGCGCGCCTTCTCTTCTTCACGCACGCTTTCCAGGTGCGCCGACAGTTCGCGCAGTTGCTCGCGCGAGGCCGCCAGTTCCAGCTCGATGCGTTTGCTTTCGCTGATGTCCCAGACGATGCCGTCCCACACATAGGCTCCGTCCTCCAACTGGCGGGTGATTGCCTTGATCTCGGCCCAGCGCTGCTCACCCTGGCGCGTGACGATGCGGCCCTGCCACGACCAGTCGCTGTCAGTGTCCAGCGCCTGATCCTGGGTACGGTGATAACTGGCCCTGTCATCGGGGTGCACCAGGCTGCGCAAGCCCATGTCGCGATGAGCGATGGCTGCCGGCGCATAACCGACCAGACTTTCGCTGCCTTCGCTGATGTAGGCAAAGTCGATCTGCCCGGTGACCGGTGCCCGCTCCAGCCTGAACACCAGACCCGGAACGTTGGCGGCGATGCCTTGCAGGCGCGCCTCGCTTTCCTGCAAAGCGGCGAGCGCGCGGCGGCGGTCGGTGACGTCGGTGAGGTAGACCACCAGATATTCACTGTCGCGAAAACGCAGAAAACTCAAAGACACGTCGGCCGGCAGCACGCTGCCATCGGCGCGCAGGCAGCTGGTTTCGAAGCTCAGCGGCCCTTCTTCACTGGCCCGCGCACGCTTCCACAGATTGAGCCAGCGATCCATGTGCAGGCCGGGCTCGAAATCGATCAGTGGCCGTTCGATCAGCCCGCCCGAGGGATAGCCGAGCATGTTTTCCGCTGCGCGGTTGGCGTAGCGCACATGGCTGTCCCAATTGACCCAGAGGATGCCGACGGTGCTTTGATCGATGGAAAACTGCGTCAGCCGCAGCGCCTCTTCACTGGCCGCGCGCAACGCAATGTCTTCGCGGGCGCTGAGCAGGCGTTGTTCGAGGCTGTGCTGTTGGCGCCGCTGCCAGACCACGATTGCCGCGCAACTGAGCAGCATCACCGCGAACAACAGGCTGAGGTTCTGCCAGAACCCCGGCGACTCGGTCAGCCGTGGGTATTTCGGCTGCAGCCATTGGTTGTGCAGTTGTTCCAGGTCCTTGGCCGGTATTGCGCGCAAGGCGCTCTGGACAATGCCGGCCAGCTCCGGCCAATCGCGGCGCGAGGCCACACGCAGCAGCTGCGGCAGGCCGATATCGCCAACCACCACCAGTTCGGCAAACTCCGGTTCCACCGACAGACGCCCCAACTGCGCTTCGTCGACCACCGCGTAGGAGGCTTGCTGACTCAACAGCAGCTGCAAGGCCTGACGCTCCAACGGCACACCTTGCAAATTCAAGTGCGGATAATTGCTGCGCAGGTAATCGGCGGTGCTGCTCGGCATACGCACGGCGACGCGGGTCTGGCTGTCGAGCTTTTCCAGATCGACCGCGCCGCTGCTTTTCTGATCGCTGACCACCAATTGCGGGACGCGCATGTACGGGTCGGAAAACTGCCAGAGACGCAGCGCGCTCGGGGTCTGGCTGAGGCCCGGAGCGATGTCGATCTCGCCCTCGCGCAAAGCGTTTTCCAACTGCCCGAGATCCTGAAAGTTGCGCCAGCTCAGTTCCACGCCGAGGGTTTTGGCCAGCAGTTTCATCAACTCGACATTGGCCCCGGACAATCGCTGCAGGCGCCGATCGTAGGTCGCGTAGGGCGCCTGCAAGACCAGGCCGACGCGCAATTCGTTGTGCTGCGCCAGCCATTGCTGCTGCTCTGGCGACAATTGCGCGGCATGGCCCGGCGGCGCAGGCGCCGCCCAGCCCATCAAGGGAAACCACAAACAGCCGATAACCCACAGGCAGCAAAATCGCTTCATTGAAGTCTCATACACTGACAAATTCTGACCAACCCATTAGGCTGCCGGGATACTTTCTGGCCTGGAATAACCGATGCCCTCTGTCTACCGCCTGGCACTGCCAGCATTGTGCCTGTCGCTGATCCTGCCTTGTGCGTTTTCCGCCGAAGCCGCCGACCCGGCGCCCGCCGCCACGGATAAACCCGCCGAGGAAAAACCGGCCGAGCGCCAGCCACTACTTGAGCGTAGTCAGGAAGAGGCCGCCGCACTGCAACGTAAACTGCCGGCGCAAGAGCAGCAACAACTGCAGGCTGGCAGCGACACTTTCCTCGCCCTGTGGAAACCGGCCAACAGCGCCGAACCCAAAGGCGCGGTGATCATCGTTCCCGGTGCCGGCGAAACCGCTGACTGGCCGCAGGCAGTTGGCCCGTTGCGAGGCAAATTGCCGGATGCCGAGTGGAGCAGCCTGAGTATCACCCTGCCGGATCTGCAAAGCGACGCCATTGCTCCGCGCGTAATCGAACCGGCCGCCGCGCCGAAAGCCCCGGAAACCACAAGCAAAGACGCCACCACCGCACAACCGATCGAACAGGCCGCTGGTGGGGAAGCGGAAGTTGCCGAACAGGTAGTGGCCGAGACCAGCGAAGAACAAACCAAAGCCGACGCCGAGCGCATTTTCGGACGCATCGACGCAGCGATTGCCTACGCCGAACAGCAGAGCGCGCGCAGCATTGTCGTGCTCGGTCACGGCACCGGCGCCTACTGGGCGGCGCGTTTTCTCAGTGAGAGACAAACGCCTCAGGTGGAGAAACTGGTGATGGTCGATGCGCAAGTCCCGACCAAAGCCCTGCCGCCACTCGCCGAACTGACGCCGACGCTGAAGCTGCCGACGGTGGATATTTTCTATATGGACAGAGCGCTGGATCGCAACGCGGCGCTGGAGCGCATGCAGGCGAGCAAGCGCCTGAAGACCTCGGCGTTCAGCCAGGTGGCGCTGAAGGTGTTGCCGGACAAGAAGGCTGAGCAGGAACAATTGTTTCGGCGGGTGCGGGGCTGGTTGAATCCTCAGGCTGTTGACTGACTGTCACACCGAATCGCCCTTAATTCGCGAGCAGGCTCGCTCCCACATTGGATCTATGCACAATTCAATGTGGGAGCGAGCCTGCTCGCGAAGGGGCAAGCACAAGCAACACCCATCTAACTTCTAGCGAAAATCCCGCCGCTCGCGAATCAGCGTATAGGCGCTATGCAATTCCCGCGTCCGCTCGGTCGCGTCACGCACCTGCGCCGGGGTCGCGCCGCTGCCGGCGATCTTGTCCGGGTGATGGCGACTGAGCAATCGCCGGTAAGCGCGCTTGATCTGTGCCGGCTCGCTGCTCGCCGACACCCCAAGCAGCTTCATCGCCTCCTGATAGCTCACTGCCGCACTGACGATCGGCCGCTTGCCCGGCTCGTAATCGCTGGCCAGCGCTTGCACCTGCTGCGACGTCCAGCCGAGCCACTTGCCCCACTGCGCCAGCAACTCGCGTTCGCTGACCCCGGCGCGACCATCAGCCCAAACCATTCGCCAACAGGCGCGCAACACACCTTCGGCCGCGTGCGGTTGCGCACTCAAACGACGCAGATAGCCGCGCAGATTGTCGCTGCCGGACTTGCCGCGATTGAACGCGGCAATCGCCCGTCGAGTCGCCGGTTCGCTCATTTCCAATGCGCGCATTTCATTGCGCGCCTGCTGGATATGCCCGTCAGTGACGCGCCCGTCGCTCTTGGCCAGACGCCCGAGCAACACGAACAGCAGTTCATCGTTGCGCAGCATCGGCCGGCCACCGAGCTTTTCGCGTAAGTGCCCCCAGCTCTGCAAGTGCAGGCGCCGATCCAGCGCCTGCCCCAACAACGCCCCAAGCATGGCCCCCGGAATGCTGGCAATCGCGTACCCCACTCCGGCTCCAATCAGAGTCCCTGGCCACAGCATCTCAGCGACTCGCTTCTATCAGGGCTTCGGCTTCGGCCAGACGCTCGTGGGTACCGACATCCACCCAATGCCCCTTCAGCCGCTCGCCCGTCACTTCATCTTTGGCCATGGCCTTGCGCAGCAGAGGCGCGAGCTTGAAGGCGCCATCGCTGCAACCATCGAACAACTGCGGATGCAGCACGGCGATGCCGCTGTAGGTCAGCGTCTGCGCATCAGGCTCGCCGTCCTGCACTTTGCCGTCGATGAGAGTGAAGTCGCCTTTCGGGTGATGCGCCGGATTGTCCGCCAGCACCAGATGCGCCAGGCCATTGATCGGCTGGTGCAGCACGCTGAAGTCGTAATCGGTCCAGATGTCGCCGTTGACCACCAGAAACGCATCGTCACCTAGTAACGGCAGCGCACGGAAAATCCCGCCACCGGTTTCCAGCGGCTCGCCTTCCGGCGAGTACTGGATGCTCAGGCCGAAACGCGAACCGTCACCCAGATGATCCTCTATCTGCTGACCGAGCCAGGCGTGGTTAATGACGATTTCGTTGAAGCCTGCAGCCGCGAGGGCGTGCAGGTGATACTCGATCAGCGGCACGCCAGCGGCCTGCACCAGCGGTTTCGGCGTGGTCAGGGTCAGCGGGCGCATACGCTCGCCTTTGCCCGCCGCCAGAATCATTGCCTTCATGCCGTCGCTCCAGCACGCAAGCTGCTGAACAGCGCTTGCAGCTCCGCCAGTTCAGGACGGCGGGCGATCACTGCTTCTATATAAGAGAAGAAGCGCGGCACATCGGCCAGATAACGCGGCTTGCCATCGCGATGGCAGATACGCGCGAAGATGCCGATGACTTTCAGGTGACGTTGCACGCCCATCAAGTCGCTGGCGCGCAGGAAGTCTTCGAAATCAGCTTGCACCGGAATGTCCAGTGCCGAGGCTTGCTGCCAATAACTTTCCAGCCAGCCGCGTACACGTTCTTCCGGCCAGCTGAGGAAAGCGTCCTTGAACAGGCAAGTCACGTCGTAGGTCACCGGGCCGTACACCGCGTCCTGGAAGTCCAGCACGCCAGGGTTCGGCTCGCTGAGCATCAGGTTGCGCGGCATGTAGTCGCGGTGCACCAGCACTTTCGGCTGCGCCAGCGCGCTGTCGATCAAGAGCTCGCTGATGTGCTGCCACTGTTGCTGCTGGGCCGCATCGAACTCGACGCCCAGCTCATGCTTGACGTACCACTCGGGGAACAACTCAAGCTCACGACGCAACAAGGCGACGTCGTAACTGGGCAACGGCGCAACCATCGGCAACTGTTGAAAAGCCAACAGCGCTTGCAGGGCATCGTGGAATAACGCGTCGGCATTTTCGCCATCGATGACGTCGAGATAGGTCTTGTTGCCCAGGTCATTGAGCAAAAGAAAACCGCGTTCGAGGTCTTCGGCGTAAATTTTCGGCACATTAATTCCGGATTTCGCCAGCAAAAAAGCGATATCCACGAACGGTTTGCAGTTTTCCTGGGGTGGCGGCGCGTCCATCACGACGAAGCTGCGACCATCGCCCTCCCAGCGGAAGTAGCGGCGGAAACTCGCGTCGCTGCTGGCCGCGGTCAACGTGGCCGGGGGCACGGTGCCCCAGCCCTGCTCGGCAAACAGCTTTGCCAACTGCTCATCGAGCCAAACTTTCAGGTGTTGCAAGCGTACATCTTGGTCAGGCATTGCAAGGGTCTCCGACGGCGCTAGCCGTCAAGCGGGTCATGCTTTATTATCCAGCATCTTTTTCAGACCATCGAGAGGCGTGCGGCCCACACCGCGGGCAGATGGCACGCAGGAAGCCCGGACTAATAAGATGGCATTGAAATCCCCCGCGTTTCGTAAAAAATTTCCATTGTTGGTAACCGGCAGTCTGCTGGCTATGCAACCTCTGGCCAGTCAATTCGTTGTTGCCGCCGAGCAGTATGACTGCTCCGTCTCGGCTACGGGTGGCTGGGACTGTGCGCCCAAGTCGCCCGCCGCGGCATTGCCGCCGCGCCCGGTGCATGACGGCAGTGCCGTCAGCGCCGCCGGCGAGCCTGCGGCCGACAAGGGTTCCGACGCCGACACTGGCGCGAAAACCGCACTGGTCACCGAGTCCAAGGGCCGCGGCCTGAAATCCCGTAGCGAAGACTACAGTCACCTCGACTGGGTTCCGCGCGAGAAGCTCACCGCCGCCCAATTGGCCGAGACCGGTCCTTACTGCTCTGGTTCCTATATCGAACCGATTCGTCCTGGCATGAATGACAAGACGAATAAAAGTGACGCGCCGACCTTCATCGGTGCCAAAGCGTCGCGTTACGAGCAGGACACCCAGGTCGCCAGCCTTGCCGGTGACGTGATCATGCGTCAGGGCAGCATGCAGGTCGAAGCCGACGAGGCCAATCTGTATCAGGCCGAGAGCCGTGGCGAACTGGCCGGCAACGTGCGCATCCGTGACAACGGCGCGCTGATCGTCGGCGACCACGCCGATGTGCAACTCGACACCGGCGAAGCCAAGGTCGACAACGCCGAATACGTGATGCACAAATCGCGCATCCGCGGTAACGCGCTGTATGCCAAGCGTGCCGAAAACGCGATCATCCGCTTGAAGGACGGCACGTACACCACTTGCGAACCGAACAGCAACGCCTGGCAGCTCAAGGGCAACAACATCACCTTGAACCCGGCGACCGGTTTCGGTACCGCGACCAACGTGACGTTGCGCGTCAAAGACATCCCGATTCTGTACACCCCGTACATCTACTTCCCGATCGACGACCGTCGCCAGTCAGGTTTCCTGCCGCCGACCATCGGTTCGGGCAGCGACACCGGCTTCATGCTGGTCACCCCGTACTACTTCAACCTGGCGCCGAACTATGACGCCACGTTGTACCCGCGCTACATGAGCAAGCGCGGCATGCTGGTGGAGGGTGAGTTCCGTTACCTGACCAAGTCGAGTGAAGGGCAGTTCGGTGCATCGTACCTCAACGATGAGAACGACGATCGCAAGCGCCAGTCCGACTACAACGAGACTCGCTACATGTACAACTGGCAGCACAAGGGCGGTCTCGATTCCCGCGTGCTGACCCAGGTTGACTACACCAAGATCAGCGATCCGTATTACTTCCAGGACCTGCAAACCGACCAGATCGGCGTCAAGAGCGACGACTTCGTCAATCAGCAGGGCTCGGTCACTTATCGTGGCGACAACTACACCGCACGCCTCAACGCTCAGCAGTATCAACTGGCGACCGTTTCGAACATCACACCATATGGCCGTCTGCCGCAGATCACCTTCAATGGTCAGCTGCCGTATCACCCGGAAGGTCTGAATTTCGATTACGAGACCGAGCTGGTTCGCTTTGATCGCGACCTGCGTAGCGGCACGTTTGTACAGGAAGACGGCATCACTACCGAGTCGCGCCTGGACAACAACATCACTGGCCTGGCTCGCGCCAATGGCGATCGTTTGAATCTGAAGCCGGGCGTCAGCCTGCCGATGAACTGGACGTATGGCTTCCTCAAGCCATCGCTGAAGTACCAGTACACGCAGTATCAGCTTGATCTGGACAACACCGGCAAATCGCAGATCGATGCGATGACCGCAGAACAGAGAAAGCTCAACGGCGAGTTCGACAGCAACCAGAACCGTGGCGTACCGATCGCCAGCATCGATGGTGGCCTGTACTTCGACCGCAACACCTCGTATTTCGGCAAGAACTACCGTCAGACCCTGGAACCACGCCTGTTCTACCTCTATGTACCTGAGGTTGATCAGGAAGACATTCCGGTTTTCGACACCAGCGAATACACCTTCAACTACGCCTCGCTGTTCCGCGACAACCGCTTCTCCGGCGCAGACCGTGTCGGCGACGAGAACAAACTGTCGCTGGGCGTAACCAGTCGCTGGATTGAAGACAATGGTTTTGAGCGTCAGCGCATCAGCGTCGGCCAGGCTCTGTACTTCAAGGATCGCAAGGTTCAACTGCCGGGTATCGCTTTCAACGATCGTGACGACGCGAAATCCGACGTTTCGCCATACGCGCTGGAATACGAATACCGCTGGAACCGCGATTGGCGCACCACTGCCGACTACAACTGGGACCCGGACAGCCGCAGCCCACGATCCGGCAGTGCGATGTTCCACTATCAGCCGGAAGACAACCCGAACAAAGTCATCAACGTTGGTTATCGCTACCGTAATGACCAGGTTCGTTATGACCAGAACACCGGTAAATGGTCTGTGGGCGGCGGTGACTATGGCACCCCGGGCCAACCTGGCTACGTGAAGGACTACTACAAGATCCAGCAGCATGACTTCTCGGTCATCTGGCCGATCGTTCCGCAGTGGAACGCCATCAGTCGCTGGCAGTACGACTACAACCGCAATCGCACGCTGGAAGCCTTCGGTGGTTTCGAATACGACAACTGCTGCTGGAAACTGCGCCTGATCAACCGTTACTGGGTTTCCTATGACGAGTTCAGCCAGGAAGCTCCGCAAAACGAAAAAGGCGACCATGGCGTCTTCCTCCAAATTGTTCTGAAGGGACTCGGCGGCCTGACTGGCGCCAAGGTAGAGAGCTTCCTCGACAAAGGCATTCAAGGTTATCGTGAACGTGAAGACCAAGCTTTCTGATTGTCTGCGCCCGCTGCTGCTGGGCGCGCTGTTCCTGGGTACGGCGGCCAACGCCGCCGTACAGTCCATCGATAAAGTGGTGGCGATCGTCGATAACGACGTGGTCATGCAGAGCCAACTGGACCAGCGCGTTCACGAAGTTCAGCAGACCATCGCCAAGCGCGGTGGCGGTCTGCCGCCTCCGGGCGTGCTCGATCAGCAAGTGCTCGAGCGTCTGATCGTCGAAAACCTGCAACTGCAGATCGGCGAACGCTCGGGCATCCGCATCACTGACGAAGAGTTGAACCAGGCTGTCGGCACCATTGCTCAGCGCAACAACATGAGTGTCGATCAGTTTCGTGCTGCGCTCGCTCGTGATGGCCTGAACTATGACGACGCCCGTGATCAGATCAAGCGCGAGATGATCATCAGCCGTGTGCGTCAGCGTCGTGTGGCCGAGCGCATCCAGGTGTCCGAGCAGGAAGTGAAGAACTTCCTCGCCTCCGACCTCGGTAAGATGCAGCTGTCCGAAGAACTGCACCTGGCCAACATCCTGATTCCGACCCCGGAAAGCGCCAACTCTGAAGCCATTCAGAGCGCTTATCGTCAGGCCATGGATGTTTACCAGCAGCTCAAGCAAGGCGCCGATTTCGGTCAGATGGCCGTGGCCAAATCCGGCAGCGACAACGCGCTGGAAGGCGGCGAGATGGGCTGGCGTAAAGCCGCACAACTGCCACCTCCGTTCGATCGTGAGCTGAGCAGCATGGCGGTTGGCGACATCACTCAGCCTGCGCGCACGCCGGGCGGCTTCATCATTCTGAAGCTGCTGGGCAAACGTGGCGGCGAAGCGCAGATGCGCGACGAAGTGCATGTCCGCCACATCCTGGTCAAGCCGAGCCCGATCCGCGACGAAGCCAAGACCAAGGCACTGGTGCAATCGTTGTATGACCGCATCACCGCCGGCGAAGACTTTGCCGAGCTGGCGAAAAACTACTCGGAAGATCCGGGTTCCGCCCTCAACGGCGGCGACCTGAACTGGATCGACCCGAACGTGCTGGTACCGGAATTCCGCGAAGTGATGGCTTCGACCCCACAAGGTCAGCTGTCCAAGCCATTCCAGACCCAATACGGCTGGCACGTGCTGGAAGTCCTTGGCCGTCGCGCCACTGACGGCACCGAACAGGCCCGTGAGCAGCAAGCAATGACTGTACTGCGTAACCGCAAATACGATGAAGAGCTGCAAACCTGGCTGCGTCAGATCCGTGACGAAGCATACGTAGAGATCAAACTCCCTGGTGCAGACCAGGCAGCGCAGTGAAACCCAAGCGTTTCGCGCTGACACCCGGCGAACCGGCCGGCATCGGTCCCGACCTGTGCCTGCTGCTCGCCTCGCAAGCCCAGCCACATCCCCTGATTGCCATCACCAGCCGCGACCTACTCCTTGAGCGGGCCGCGCAGCTGGGGCTGGCCGTCAGTCTGCTGGATGTCGCGCCGGGGCAGTGGCCAGATGTTCCAGCACCGGCCAACAGCCTGTACGTCTGGGACACGCCGCTCAGCGCACCGGTAATCGCCGGGCAACTGGACAAGGCCAACGCTGCATTCGTCCTCGAAACCCTGACCCGCGCCGGCAACGGATGCCTGAACGGTGATTTCGCAGGGATGATCACCGCGCCGGTGCACAAAGGTGTGATCAACGAGTCGGGCATCGCGTTCTCTGGACACACTGAATTTCTCGCCGACCTGACGCACACCGCGCAAGTAGTGATGATGCTGGCCACTCGCGGTTTGCGCGTGGCGCTGGTCACCACCCACCTGCCCCTGCGCGAGATTGCCGACGCGATCACCCCGGAGCGGCTGGAGCGGGTCACGCGAATCCTGCACGCCGACCTGCAAGACAAATTCGGCATCGCCCGGCCCCGCATCCTGGTCTGCGGTCTCAACCCGCATGCCGGTGAAGGCGGCCACCTGGGCCATGAAGAAATCGACATCATCGAACCGACATTAGAGCGCCTGCGCGGCGAGGGCATGGACCTTCGTGGCCCGCTGCCTGCCGACACTCTGTTTACCCCCAAATATCTGGAGCACTGCGACGCAGTGCTGGCGATGTACCACGACCAGGGCTTGCCCGTGCTCAAGTACAAAGGCTTCGGCGCTGCCGTCAACGTGACGCTGGGCCTGCCGATCATCCGCACCTCGGTCGACCATGGCACCGCCCTGGATCTGGCCGGCAGCGGCAGGATCGACACCGGCAGCCTGCAAGTCGCCCTGGAAACCGCCTACCAGATGGCCGAGACCCGTTTATGAACGAGCAATACCAACACAAGGCGCGCAAACGCTTTGGTCAGAACTTTCTCCACGATGCCGGTGTTATCGACCGCATTCTGCGCTCCATCCACGCCAAGCCTGACGACCGCCTGCTGGAAATCGGCCCCGGTCAGGGTGCGCTGACCCAAGGTTTGCTGGGCTCCGGCGCGCAACTCGACGTAGTGGAGCTGGACAAGGATCTGATCCCGATCCTCAATCAGCAGTTTGCCGGCATGAGTAATTTCAACCTGCATCAGGGCGATGCGCTGAAGTTCGACTTCAATACACTGAACGCCGCGCCAAACAGCCTGCGGGTGGTCGGCAACCTGCCGTACAACATCTCCACGCCGTTGATTTTTCACCTGTTGAACAACGCCGGCATCATTCGCGACATGCACTTCATGCTGCAGAAAGAAGTGGTCGAGCGCCTGGCCGCAGGCCCGGGTGGCGGTGACTGGGGTCGTCTGTCGATCATGGTCCAGTACCATTGCCGCGTGGAACATCTGTTCAACGTCGGCCCGGGCGCATTCAACCCGCCGCCGAAAGTCGACTCGGCGATCGTTCGTCTGGTGCCCCACGCGGTACTGCCGCACCCGGCCAAGGATCACAAGTTGCTGGAGCGCGTGGTACGCGAAGCCTTCAATCAGCGCCGCAAAACCTTGCGCAACACCCTCAAGCAATTGCTCAGCAATGCCGAAATCGAAGCCGCTGGCGTTGATGGCAGCCTGCGTCCCGAGCAGCTGGATCTGGCCGCATTCGTGCGCCTGGCCGACCAGCTCGCGATACAGGCCCCGGCAGCTCCCGCCGCCGACTGACTCGCGATGAACGCTATCGGGCAGCACACCACTCTGGTTTACTGCCCGATACTTGCCTAGACTGATTCCCCATCAGCTACGCCCCGCGTTCCGCTTCATTAAGGCCTTCTTGCATGTCCGATTCCCGTTATCAGGTCGATGTCAGCGTCGTCACCCGCTATCTGCCAGACCAATCGCAACCCGAACACGACCGTTTCGCCTTCGCGTACACCATCACCGTACAGAACAACGGCAAGGTTGCGGCCAAGCTTCTGTCCCGGCACTGGGTGATCACCGATGGTGACGGCCATGTCGAACACGTGCGCGGTGAAGGCGTCGTCGGCCAGCAACCGTCGATCGATGTAGGCAAGAGCCATGTCTACACCAGCGGCACAGTGATGACCACCAAGGTCGGCACCATGCAGGGCACTTATCAAATGCTCGCCGACGACGGCAAACATTTCGATGCAATCATTGAACCGTTTCGCCTCGCCGTGCCCGGAGCCCTGCACTGATGACGACGTATGCCGTCGGTGACCTGCAAGGCTGCCTCGAACCGCTCAAGTGCCTGCTCAAACAAGTTGCCTTCGACCCGGCGCTTGACCGGCTGTGGCTGGTCGGCGATCTGGTCAACCGTGGCCCGCAGTCGCTGGAAACCCTGCGTTTTCTCTTTGGCATGCGTGAGTCGCTGGTCTGCGTGCTCGGCAATCACGACCTGCACCTGCTGGCCGCCGCGAAGAAGATCGAGCGTTTGAAGAAAGGCGACACACTGCGCGAAATCATCGAGGCCCCCGATGGGCCGCAACTGATGGAATGGCTGCGCCAGCAAAAGCTGATGCATTACGACGAAACACGCGATGTTGCGATGGTCCATGCTGGCATCCCGCCGCAATGGTCGCTGCGCCGTGCGTTGAAGTGCGCCGCCGAAGTCGAGACCGCCTTGCGTGACGACAACGTGTTCCCCGCCTACCTTGACGGTATGTACGGCAATGAACCGGCGAAATGGGACAACGACCTCAAAGGCATTGATAGGCTGCGGGTGATCACCAATTACTTCACGCGCATGCGCTTTTGCACCGCTGAGGGCAAACTCGACCTCAAAAGCAAGGAAGGCCTCGACAGCGCGCCGCCCGGCTACAAGCCGTGGTTTCAGCACAAGGAGCGCAAAACCAAAGGCCTGCGCATCATCTTCGGTCACTGGGCCGCGCTCGAGGGCAATATCCATGAGCCGGGCATTTCCGCGCTGGACACCGGATGCGTCTGGGGCGGCAGCCTGACGCTGATGAACGTCGACAGCGGCGAACGCCTGTCATGCAAATGCGACGAGCACGGCGGACTTGCGCCATCAGTCGCCCCACTCACCCCCAACGATTCGCCCGTCAACGCCTCGCGTTAGACTGCGCCTTCAGTAGAGCAACAGGTACTTTGTCATGACCGAATTCAAACGAATCCCGCCGGAACAGGCGCAGGCCCTGCGTGAACAGGGCGCAGTCGTAGTCGACGTACGCGATCCGGCGACCTTTGCCGCGCTGCATATCAGCGGCTCCAAACATCTCGACAACCATTCCCTGCACGCTTTCATTCAAGGCGCCGACCTCGATGCACCGACCGTCGTGGTCTGCTACCACGGCAATTCCAGCCAAGGCGCAGCCGCCTATCTGGTCGGCCAGGGCTTCTCCGACGTCTACAGCATGGATGGCGGTTTCGAGCTGTGGCGTACGACCTATCCTTCGGAAACCGCGCAAGGCACCGACGAATAATTTTTTTGCCCGGCGCAGGCCCCGGCTGCCGTGGGCCTGCGCGCGGCAGACGAACGGTCTGCCACAACTAATTACGTATCTCGCCTTTACCTCTCGAATTCCCAACTATCCTTAAGCGCAGGCCATCCAAAACAGGGGAGAGCCGGTACACCGGCGCGCGGGTCATCGGGAGTAGCTTTCGCGGTTTGTCGACCGTGGGAGAATTCTGGGGGGTAAACAGCAGCTGCCACAGCGACTGCTGCCAGCATCGACTGAGTGATCCGGCGTCGGCTCCACGTATCGAGCGAGGTGACGTCATGAGTATCTTTAGCCACTTCCAACAACGCTTCGAATCCACACGCCAGGAAGAACTCTCTCTGCAGGAGTACCTGGAGCTGTGCAAAAACGATCGCAGCGCCTACGTTTCCGCCGCCGAACGTCTGTTGATGGCGATCGGCGAACCGGAACTGCTCGACACTTCGACCAATTCGAGGCTGTCGCGCATCTTCTCCAACAAGGTGATCCGCCGCTATCCGGCCTTTGAAGACTTCCACGGGATGGAAGAATGCATCGACCAGATCGTCTCGTATTTCCGCCACGCCGCCCAAGGCCTGGAAGAGAAGAAACAGATTCTTTATCTTCTCGGCCCCGTTGGCGGCGGTAAATCGTCCCTGGCCGAGAAGCTGAAACAGCTGATGGAGAAAGTGCCCTTTTATGCCATCAAGGGCTCGCCGGTCTTCGAGTCGCCTCTGGGTCTGTTCAACGCCACCGAAGATGGCGCGATCCTCGAGGAAGATTTCGGCATTCCACGGCGCTACCTGAACACCATCATGTCGCCCTGGGCGACCAAGCGCCTGGCCGAATTCGGCGGCGACATCAGCCAGTTCCGCGTGGTCAAGCTGTACCCGTCGATCCTCAATCAGATTGCCGTGGCCAAGACCGAACCCGGTGACGAGAACAACCAGGACATCTCGGCTCTGGTCGGCAAGGTCGATATCCGCAAACTCGAAGAATTCCCACAGAACGACGCTGACGCCTATAGCTACTCCGGTGCGCTGTGCCGGGCCAACCAGGGCTTGATGGAATTCGTCGAAATGTTCAAGGCGCCGATCAAGGTGCTGCACCCATTGCTGACTGCTACCCAGGAGGGCAACTACAACAGTACCGAAGGCCTCGGCGCGATTCCGTTTACCGGCATCCTGCTGGCTCACTCCAATGAATCGGAGTGGCACACCTTCCGCAACAACAAGAACAACGAGGCGTTCATCGACCGCATCTACATCGTCAAAGTGCCGTACTGCCTGCGCGTCAGCGACGAAGTGAAGATCTACGACAAACTGCTTTTCAACAGTTCCCTGTCCAAGGCGCACTGCGCACCGGACACCCTGAAAATGCTCGCGCAGTTCACTGTGCTGTCGCGCCTCAAGGAGCCGGAAAACTCCAACATCTATTCGAAGATGCGCGTCTACGACGGCGAAAACCTGAAAGACACCGATCCGAAGGCCAAGTCGATTCAGGAGTACCGCGATTCGGCCGGTGTCGACGAAGGAATGAACGGCCTGTCGACCCGCTTCGCCTTCAAGATCCTCTCCAAGGTGTTCAACTTCGACCCGCATGAAATCGCCGCCAACCCGGTGCACCTGCTCTATGTGCTTGAACAACAGATCGAACAGGAACAGTTCCAGGCCGAAACCCGCGAACGCTACCTGCGCTATCTGAAGGAGTACCTGGCGCCGCGCTACATCGAGTTTATCGGCAAGGAAATCCAGACCGCTTATCTGGAGTCCTACAGCGAATACGGTCAGAACATCTTCGACCGCTACGTGCTGTACGCGGATTTCTGGATCCAGGACCAGGAGTATCGCGACCCGGAAACCGGCGAGATCCTCAACCGCGTGGCCCTGAACGAAGAACTGGAAAAAATCGAAAAACCGGCCGGAATCAGCAATCCGAAGGATTTCCGCAACGAGATCGTCAACTTTGTCCTGCGCGCCCGGGCCAACAACAACGGCAAGAACCCGACCTGGCTCAGCTACGAAAAACTGCGGGTGGTCATCGAGAAGAAAATGTTCTCCAACACCGAAGACCTGCTGCCCGTCATCAGCTTCAACGCCAAGGCCAGCAAGGAGGATCAGCAAAAACACAACGACTTCGTTACGCGAATGGTTGAACGTGGCTACACCGATAAACAGGTACGCCTGCTGTCCGAATGGTACCTGCGGGTCCGCAAGTCGCAGTGAGGCAGCTGCAAGCTATAAGCCACAAGCTGCAAGGAGAACGCGCGTGAATCCCCATCCGGGTGAATCGGCCTCTACTTGCAGCTTGCAGCTCAAAACTTGAAGCTCCCCGGAGGGGCCTTATGAGCTATGTGATCGACCGACGCCTCAATGGCAAAAACAAGAGCACGGTGAACCGCCAGCGTTTTCTGCGGCGCTACCGTGACCACATCAAAAAGGCTGTCGAAGAGGCAGTCAGTCGCCGCTCCATTACCGATATGGAGCACGGTGAGCAGATCAGCATTCCCGGTCGCGACATCGACGAACCGGTACTTCATCACGGACGCGGCGGCAAACAGACCGTGGTGCATCCCGGTAACAAAGAGTTCACGGCCGGTGAACATATCGCCCGTCCACCGGGCGGCGGCGGTGGGCGCGGCCCGGGCAAGGCCGGCAATTCAGGCGAAGGCATGGACGAGTTCGTCTTCCAGATCACGCAGGAAGAGTTTCTCGAATTCATGTTCGAAGATCTGGAACTGCCGAACCTGGTCAAACGCAACCTGACCGGCACCGACACGTTCAAAACCGTCCGCGCCGGGATCAGCAATGAAGGTAACCCTTCACGCATCAATATCATCCGCACGTTGCGCTCGGCTCATGCGCGTCGTATCGCCCTGTCTGGCAGCAGCCGCGCGAAATTGCGCGAAGCCAAGGAAGAGCTGGCACGGCTCAAGCGCGAAGAACCGGACAACTTCGGCGATATTCAGGAACTCGAAGCTGAAATCGAGAAACTCAGCGCGCGCATTCACCGCGTGCCGTTCCTCGATACCTTCGACTTGAAATACAACCTGTTGGTCAAGCAACCCAACCCCAGCTCCAAAGCAGTGATGTTCTGCCTGATGGACGTGTCCGGTTCTATGACGCAGGCCACCAAGGACATCGCCAAGCGCTTTTTCATCCTGCTGTACCTGTTTCTCAAGCGTAACTACGACAAGATCGATGTGGTGTTCATCCGTCACCACACCAGCGCCCGGGAAGTGGACGAAGAGGAGTTTTTCTATTCTCGTGAGACCGGCGGCACCATTGTTTCCAGCGCCCTGAAGCTGATGCAGGAAATCATGGCCGAGCGCTATCCGAGCAACGAGTGGAACATCTACGCCGCTCAGGCCTCCGACGGCGACAACTGGAACGACGATTCGCCGATCTGCCGCGACATCCTGATCAATCAGATCATGCCGTTTGTGCAGTACTACACTTACGTGGAGATCACCCCGCGCGAACATCAGGCCCTGTGGTACGAATACGAACGCATCGCCGAAGCCTTCTCTGACACGTTTGCCCAGCAGCAACTGGTCTCGGCCGGAGATATCTATCCGGTCTTCCGTGAACTCTTCCAGCGCAGGTTAGTGACATGACCGCCAAAGAGCAGAAGCGCCAACCCATTTCCACCGGCTCCGAATGGACATTCGAGCTGATCCAGACCTACGACCGCGAAATCGCCCGGATCGCGGCCCGCTACGCGCTGGATACCTATCCCAACCAGATTGAAGTGATTACCGCCGAGCAGATGATGGACGCCTATGCCTCAGTGGGCATGCCGCTGGGCTATCACCACTGGTCCTACGGCAAACACTTCCTCAGTACCGAAAAATCCTACAGTCGCGGACAAATGGGCCTGGCTTACGAGATCGTGATCAACTCCGACCCGTGCATCGCCTATCTGATGGAAGAAAACACCATCTGCATGCAGGCGCTGGTGGTGGCCCATGCCTGCTATGGCCACAACAGCTTCTTCAAGGGCAACTACCTGTTCCGTACCTGGACTGACGCCAGTTCGATCATCGATTACCTGGTGTTCGCCAAGCAGTACATCATGCAGTGCGAAGAGCGCCACGGCATCGATGCCGTGGAAGACCTGCTCGATTCCTGCCATGCCCTGATGAATTACGGTGTCGACCGCTACAAGCGCCCGTATCCGATTTCCGCCGAAGAAGAGCGCCGGCGGCAGAAGGATCGCGAAGAGCACATGCAGAAGCAGATCAATGATCTGTGGCGCACCATTCCCAAAGGCGCGGACAAATACAGCGACAAGGACAACGCCCGCTTCCCGGCCGAACCGCAGGAAAACATCCTCTATTTCATCGAGAAACACGCGCCGCTGCTGGAACCCTGGCAGCGCGAGATCGTGCGCATCGTGCGCAAGATCGCCCAGTATTTCTATCCGCAGCGCCAGACCCAGGTCATGAACGAAGGCTGGGCAACGTTCTGGCATTACACGCTGATGAATGACCTGTATGACGAAGGCCTGGTCACCGACGGCTTCATGATGGAATTCCTCACCTCGCACACCAGCGTGGTATTCCAGCCGGGTTTCGACAGTCCGTACTACAGCGGCATCAACCCCTATGCATTGGGTTTCGCCATGTACCGCGACATTCGGCGCATGTGCGAAGAGCCTACCGAAGAGGATCGCCGCTGGTTCCCGGACATCGCCGGTTCCGACTGGCTGTCGACCATCAAGTTCGCCATGAGCAGTTTCAAGGACGAGAGCTTCATCCTGCAGTACCTGTCGCCCAAGGTGATCCGTGATCTAAAGCTGTTCAGCATTCTCGATGACGACCAGAAAGACGACTTGCTGGTGCCGGCCATTCATGATGAGGGCGGCTACCGCATCATCCGTGAAACCCTGGCAGCGCAATACAACCTCGGCAATCGTGAGCCGAACGTGCAGATCTACAGCATCGATCGGCGCGGTGATCGCTCGCTGACCCTGCGCCATCAGCAGCACGACCGCAAACCCTTGGGCGACTCCACCGAAGAAGTCCTCAAGCACCTGCACCGGCTCTGGGGCTTCGACATTCATCTGGAAACCCTGCAAGGCGACCAGATCATGAAAACCCATCACGTGCCGCCACGCAGTGAACACAGCGAAGGCGATTACGGCCGGCTCGATCTGGCCGTGATTCATCTTTGATCCGGTTCCGGCCTCCGAAAGTCTGACGCAAGGGTTATCCTGTCGGACTGACGGAGGTTTTTTATGCAGGTTTACAAGGTTGGCGGCGCAGTACGTGATCGCCTGTTGGGGTTGCCGGTCACTGACATCGACAGGGTCGTGGTGGGCGCCACCACGGAGGAAATGCTCGCCAAGGGATACCGCCCGGTTGGCGCCGATTTTCCGGTGTTTCTACACCCCAAAACCGGTGAGGAATATGCCCTCGCCCGTACGGAACGCAAAAGCGGTCGCGGTTACGGCGGCTTCACCTTCTACGCAAGTCCCGAAGTGACGCTTGAAGAAGACCTGATTCGCCGCGACCTGACGATCAATGCCATGGCCGAGGACGATCAGCTCAACCTTACCGATCCGTACCATGGCCAGCGCGATCTTGAAGCGCGAATCCTGCGCCATGTATCCCCGGCATTCGCCGAAGATCCGCTCCGTGTCCTGCGTGTTGCCCGTTTTGCTGCGCGCTACGCAGGATTGGGTTTCACGGTTGCCGACGAAACCATGGATCTCATGCGCCAGCTCAGCCAGTCCGGCGAACTGCAGGCTCTGACTGCCGAACGCAGTTGGAAGGAAATTTCCCGGGCGTTGCTGGAAGACCATCCACAGGTCTTCATCCAGGTATTGCGCGACTGCGGCGCGCTCAAAGAGCTGATACCGGAAATCGATGCCCTGTTCGGCGTACCCCAGCCGGAAACTCATCACCCGGAAATCGATACCGGCTTGCACACCCTGAGCGTGCTGGAGCAATCAGCCCTGCACAGGCAGCCGCTGACGGTGCGCTGGGCCTGCCTGCTGCACGACTTGGGCAAAGGCCTGACGCCGGAAGACGAATGGCCTCGGCATATCGCCCATGAGCACACCGGGCTGAAGCTGATCAAAGCGGTCAACGAGCGCTTCAAGGTCCCCAAGGACTGTCAGGAACTGGCGCTGCTGGTGGGGCAGTACCACACCCATGGGCACCGGGCGCTCGAGTTGAAAGCCTCGACGCTGTTGGAGTTGCTGCAAAGTTTCGATATCTATCGCCGGCCACAGCGCTTCGAGGAATTTATCGCCGCGTGCGAGATGGACGCCCGTGGCCGCAAGGGCCTGGAGCAGCGCAGTTATCCACAGGCGGATTATTTGCGCGGAGCGGCGAAAGCTGCGCGAGCGGTGGCGGTGCAGCCGCTGCTGGAAAAGGGCTTCAAGGGGCCGGAACTGGGTGAAGCGCTGAAGCGGGAACGACTGAAGGCGTTGAAAGCCTACAAAGAGGCGGCGACAGCCTGATAAAAAACTTCGCGAGCAGGCTCGCTCCCACAGGAGACCTCAATCCAATGTGGGAGCGAGCCTGCTCGCGAAAGCGCATTTGATATCACCGCAAATCCGAAGGCGTGAGCTGCTCCCCCCGCCATTCGAACGCAACCGGCGCCAACACCTGATCAATTTGCGCCTCAGCCCACAACGTCGCAAAGCTCTTGCCCACCCCCGGATGCACCCGATCCGGCGCAATCAACGACAGCGGCCACAGCACAAATGCGTTTTTCAGGATTTCCGCACGCGGCAGCATCAATCCATCGAAATTACCCACCAGATCGCCATACAGCAGCACGTCGATATCCAGCGGCAGACCTTTGCGATCCGGGGCATAACGACCGTTGTCCGCCTCGATGAATTTCAAGCGGCGGTCAAGCTCCATCAACGGCAGATCGGTGTACGCCGAGACCACGAAATTGAAGAACGGCCCGCTCTTGATGCCCACCGGTTGGCTCTCGAACACCGCCGAACAACGGATATCCACCAGGAACGTGGCCAGCGCATCGAGACCGGCGCGCAAATGGGTTTCGCGCTCGATATTGCTACCGAGCCCGAGGTAGACCTGAGTCAGCGACATCCGCGCTCGATCTCCACACCCACACCACCCTTGGCCGCTGGAACGGCGCCCGGCTTGGTCAGTTTCAGTCGCACCCAAGTGATCTTGAATTCGGCCATGAGCACTTCAACCAGACGCTCGGCGAAGGTTTCGACCAGCTGGAACTGCGCCTGCTCGGCGAAGGCCTGAATGCGCGTGGAAACACTGGCGTAATCGAGCGCCAGGGTCAGGTCGTCACCGGCGGCGGCCGGGCGATTGTCCCAGGCGAAGCTCAGATCAAGACGCAGGCACTGACGGATGCCGCGCTCCCAGTCGTAGGCACCGATCACGGTGTCGACTTCCAGGCCCTCGATAAACACTCTGTCCAAGCACTTCTCTCCGCTGCACGACAAGGGCGCGATGCGCCGTTAGAATCAGGGCGTCCTCGCCCGGAATAGTTAGCATGTTTTGGTTACTGGCGATTCTCGCCTACCTGCTCGGCTCGCTGTCCTTTGCCATTTTGCTCAGCCGCCTGACCGGAAATCCGGATCCGCGAATGAGTGGCTCGGGTAATGCCGGCGCCACCAACATGCTGCGCCTGGCCGGTCGCAAACTGGCGATCCTGACCCTGCTCGGTGATCTGTGCAAAGGCCTGCTGCCGGTGCTGATCGCCTCGGGCGCGGGCCTTTCAGTGCAGGATCAGGCCTGGGTCGGCGTGTGCGCCGTGATCGGTCACCTGTTCCCTTTGTACTTTCGCTTTCGCGGCGGCAAAGGCGTTGCCACTGCCGCAGGCATGCTGCTCGGCCTGTATCCACCCGCCGCGCTGCTGGCAGTATGTGCCTGGCTACTGACGTTTTACCTGACCCGCACCAGCTCGCTGGCGGCGCTGATTGCCACGCCACTGACCCTGCCATTGCTGGCCTGGCAGGAGCCGGAAGCCTTGCTGCCAATGAGCGCGCTGACCTTGCTGATTGTCTGGCGCCATCGCGGCAATCTACGCGACCTGTTTGCCGGGCGCGAACGGCATTTCTGACTGCCGTCCATGAGCGTCGCTCATTACAGCGCCGACAACTGCTCCATTGGCCAGCGTGCCTGCACGGTGATTGCCAGACTTTCCTGCTGGCCGGCCTTCAGGCGCTGGCAACCGGCAAATGCGATCATCGCGCCATTGTCGGTGCAGAACTCCGGGCGCGCATAGAACACATCACCCTTCATATCGCCGAGCATTTTTTCCAGCGAAACCCGCAACGCCTTGTTGGCGCTGACGCCGCCGGCAATCACCAGTCGCTTCATGCCCGCCTGTTTCAGGGCGCGCTTGCACTTGATGGTCAAAGTCTCCACCACGGCCTGCTGGAACGCCAGCGCGATGTCGCAACGGGCTTGCTCGCCGTCGTCCCCGGCGCTGACGCATTGCTGCCAGGTATTGAGGGCGAAGGTTTTCAGGCCGCTGAAACTGAAGTCCAGACCCGGGCGATCACACATCGGACGCGGAAAGGTGAAACGTCCTGCGACGCCCTTCTCGGCCAGCTTGGCGATTTCCGGCCCGCCGGGGTAATTGAGGCCCATCATTTTTGCGGTTTTGTCGAAGGCTTCACCGGCCGCATCGTCGAGCGTCTCGCCGAGCAGGCTGTATTGGCCAATGCCGTCGACCTGAACCAACTGGGTATGGCCACCGGAAACCAACAAAGCGACGAACGGGAATTCCGGCGGTTTCGGTTCCAGCATCGGCGCCAGCAAGTGGCCTTCCATGTGGTGCACGCCAAGCGCCGGAATGCCCCAGGCAAACGCCAGCGCCTGCGCGCAGGATGCACCGACCAGCAGCGCGCCGACCAGGCCAGGACCTGCGGTGTAGGCGATTGCGTCGATCTCGGTCGGCACACAGTCGGCCTCGGCCAACACCTGACGGATCAAGGGCAGCATGCGTTTGACGTGGTCACGCGAGGCCAGCTCCGGCACCACACCGCCATAGACACGGTGCAGGTCGATCTGACTGAACAGCGCGTCGGCCAGCAGACCGCGTTCACTGTCATACAATGCGACGCCGGTTTCGTCGCAGGAGGTTTCTAATCCCAGTACTAGCATGGGTTTGCGCCTTGTTTAGGCTGAATTCGAAGGCGCGCATAATAGTCGCCACGTGATGCCCCGACCAGCGGTTTTCGATCAGAGGCTTTGCATTCCGAGCGATGAGGGGTTAACATCCGCAACCCTTAAAAACCGACGTCTTCAAGTGCTCTTTTGCCGCGAGGATGTTGACCCCGGTAATGAATGAAGGTAGCTCTGGATGCCAGCCGTCAAAGTAAAAGAGAACGAACCCTTCGACGTAGCTCTGCGTCGTTTCAAGCGCTCCTGCGAAAAAGCCGGTGTACTGGCTGAAGTTCGTAGCCGCGAATTTTACGAGAAGCCAACTTCTGAGCGTAAGCGCAAGGCAGCAGCCGCTGTTAAGCGTCACGCCAAGAAAGTTCAGCGCGAACAGCGCCGCGCCGTTCGTCTGTACTAATCCACAGACGTTCGTAGCAAGCTTCTTGCCTAAGCCCGGCCCTCAGCCGGGCTAATGGCATTTGCGTAAAACGCTTGATGCTTCACCGTCGACGCCGCCGATGCGACCGAGACAAATCTGCTTCACCGCGTCAGGCCTGGCTCTTTTGCCAGCGGTGCACGTCTTTTCTGACGAGCCTTTCAAGGCTACTGACGAGCACACCCACTGATTCCTCTTACGACGATCAGCCCAAGGCACCTGCATGCGTGCCCGCTTTATTGAGCTATCCGAGGTCGACAATCGGCCGTCAGCGGATTCAGCGCAACACTTTCACATAGTCGAAGACTGATAGGTACTAACGTCAGTGGATTTTCGGCAGATACACTTCCCGACAGCGATTACGCAGACGACACCGGTCGAGCCGCACTTTTTGTGCGTTTCCAGCAATGGCCCGCGTCCGACGGCCTGTCGCAACGGATTTATTGCAGCGCAGACGACGAGAACGCCATGGCCGGGCTGATTCCCCAGAGCTTCATTGACGACCTGCTGAACCGCACCGACATCGTCGACGTGGTCAGCTCGCGCGTGCAATTGAAGAAGGCCGGCAAGAACTACACCGCCTGCTGCCCGTTCCATAAAGAGAAAACCCCGTCATTCAGCGTCAGCCCCGACAAACAGTTCTATTACTGCTTCGGTTGCGGCGCCGGCGGCAACGCCCTCGGCTTTCTCATGGATCACGACAACCTGGACTTCCCCCAGGCCGTCGAAGATCTGGCCAAAGCCGCCGGCATGGAAATCCCCCGCGAAGAAAGCGGTCGCGAGCGCAAGCCGCGCCAGCCGACCGATTCGCCGCTGTACCCGCTGCTGACCGCCGCCGCTGATTTTTACCGGCAGGCACTCAAGAGTCATCCGTCGCGCAAGGCTGCGGTGGATTACCTCAAGGGGCGCGGGCTGACGGGCGAGATCGCTCGGGATTTCGGCCTCGGTTTTGCGCCGCCGGGCTGGGACAACCTGCTCAAGCATCTGAGCAGCGACACGTTGCAACAGAAGGCCATGATCGAAGCTGGCCTGCTGATCGAGAACGCCGAAACCGGCAAACGCTATGACCGCTTCCGCGATCGCGTGATGTTCCCGATTCGCGATACCCGCGGACGGATCATCGCCTTCGGCGGTCGCGTACTGGGCGACGACAAGCCCAAGTACCTGAACTCACCGGAAACCCCGGTATTCCATAAAGGCCAGGAACTCTACGGCCTTTATGAAGCACGCAAGAACAATCGCAACCTCGACGAAATCATCGTCGTCGAGGGTTACATGGACGTCATAGCCCTCGCCCAGCAAGGCTTGCGCAATGCCGTCGCCACGCTGGGTACCGCGACCAGCGAAGAACACCTCAAGCGCTTGTTCCGCGTCGTCCCGAACGTATTGTTCTGCTTCGACGGCGACCAGGCCGGCCGCAACGCGGCCTGGCGCGCACTGGAAGCGACCCTGCCGTGCCTGCAGGACGGTCGTCGCGCGCGGTTCCTGTTTTTGCCCGAAGGCGAAGACCCGGACACCCTGGTTCGCGCCGAAGGCACCGATGCTTTCAAGGCGCGCATCAATCAGCACGCGCAGCCGCTGGCCGATTATTTTTTCCAGCAACTGACCGAAGAAGCCGACCCGCGCTCTCTTGAGGGCAAGGCACACATGGCCACCCTCGCCGCACCATTGATCGACAAGGTGCCGGGAGCGAACCTGCGCATCCTCATGCGTCAGCGCCTGACCGAGATTACCGGCCTGAGCAGCGAGACCGTCAGCCAATTGGTTCAGAGTGCGCCGCAGGAAGCACCGCCCGCCTACGATCCGGGCTTCGATTATGACGCCATGCCGGACTACAGCGACTACCATCAGCCGCAGGCACAGGACATGTATGTGCCGCAGCAGGAATGGACGCCGAAGAAACCCGGCGCCGGCGGCAAGAAGTGGGACAAGAAACCGTGGGACAAGAACGGCAAACGTGGTGGCGATCGCGAACAGCAGCGCCCGCGTACACCGATTGGCGTTGAATCGCCAACCCTGACGGCACTGCGCACATTGCTCCATCATCCGCAACTGGCCAAGCGCGTCGAAGACGCCGGGCACATTGCCGATGAAAATCAGACCAACGCCCAGCTGCTTGTGGCGCTGCTCGAAGCCGTACAGAAGAATCCCAAGCTAAACTCATTTCAGCTGATCGCGCGATGGCACGGTACTGAACAGGGTCGCTTACTCAAGGCGCTGGCAGAAAAGGAATGGCTGATTGACGGAGATAACCTTGAACAACAGTTTTTCGACACCATTACTAGCTTGTCCGCCCGCCAACGCGAGCGAAATCTCGAACAGTTACTCAGGAAAGCGCGGCAAAGCGAACTGAGCGTCGAAGAGAAAAATCAACTGCGCGACCTTTTAAGTCGCAATGTTTCCGCATCAAACCCGACCTCAACTGGCGCGTGAGGTCATAGCTCAGGTATAATCCTCGGCTTGTTTTTTGCCCGCCAAGACCTTCAGTGGATAGGGTGTTATGTCCGGAAAAGCGCAACAGCAGTCTCGTATTATTGAGTTGATCAAACTGGGTCGTGAGCAGAAGTATCTGACTTACGCCGAGGTCAACGACCACCTGCCCGAGGATATTTCAGATCCGGAGCAGGTGGAAGACATCATCCGCATGATTAACGACATGGGGATCCCCGTACACGAGAGTGCTCCGGATGCGGACGCCCTTATGTTGGCCGACGCCGATACCGACGAGGCCGCTGCGGAAGAAGCAGCCGCTGCGTTGGCGGCGGTGGAGACCGATATCGGTCGCACCACTGACCCGGTGCGCATGTACATGCGTGAAATGGGTACGGTCGAGCTTCTGACCCGTGAAGGCGAAATCGAAATCGCCAAGCGGATCGAAGAAGGCATTCGTGAAGTGATGAGCGCGATTGCGCACTTCCCAGGCACGGTTGACCACATTCTCTCCGAGTACACCCGCGTCACCACCGAAGGTGGTCGCCTGTCCGACGTCCTGAGCGGTTATATCGACCCGGACGACGGCATCGCGCCGCCTGCGGCAGAAGTGCCGCCGCCGGTTGACCCGAAAGCCGTCAAGGCCGACGACGATACCGACGACGATGATGCCGAATCTTCCGACGATGAAGAAGAAGCCGAAAGCGGTCCGGATCCGGTCATCGCTGCGCAGCGCTTCGGTGCCGTCGCCGACCAGATGGAAATCACCCGCAAGGCCCTGAAAAAGCACGGTCGTCACAACAAGGCAGCCGTTGCCGAGTTGCTGGCCCTGGCCGAGCTGTTCATGCCGATCAAACTGGTGCCGAAGCAATTCGAAGCCCTGGTCGAGCGTGTACGCAGTGCCCTGGATCGCCTGCGTCAGCAAGAGCGCGCGATCATGCAGCTGTGCGTACGTGATGCACGTATGCCGCGCGCCGATTTCCTGCGTCAGTTCCCGGGCAACGAAGTCGACGAAAGCTGGTCCGACGCCCTGGCCAAAGGCAAGAGCAAGTACGCCGAAGCCATCGGTCGCGTGCAGCCGGACATCATCCGTTGCCAGCAGAAGCTGATTGCGCTGGAAACCGAGACCGGCCTGACCATCGCAGAAATCAAGGACATCAACCGTCGCATGTCGATCGGTGAGGCCAAGGCCCGCCGCGCGAAAAAAGAGATGGTTGAAGCCAACCTGCGTCTGGTGATCTCGATCGCCAAGAAGTACACCAACCGCGGCCTGCAATTCCTCGATCTGATCCAGGAAGGCAACATCGGCCTGATGAAGGCGGTGGACAAGTTCGAATACCGTCGCGGTTACAAGTTCTCGACTTATGCCACCTGGTGGATCCGTCAGGCGATCACTCGCTCGATCGCCGACCAGGCGCGCACCATCCGTATCCCGGTGCACATGATCGAGACGATCAACAAGCTCAACCGTATTTCCCGGCAGATGTTGCAGGAAATGGGTCGCGAACCGACTCCGGAAGAGCTGGGCGAACGCATGGAAATGCCTGAGGACAAGATCCGCAAGGTACTGAAGATCGCCAAAGAGCCGATCTCCATGGAAACCCCGATCGGTGATGACGAAGACTCCCATCTGGGCGACTTCATCGAAGACTCGACCATGCAGTCGCCAATCGATGTCGCCACAGTGGAAAGCCTGAAGGAAGCGACTCGCGAAGTGCTGTCCGGCCTCACTGCCCGTGAAGCCAAGGTACTACGCATGCGTTTCGGTATCGACATGAACACCGACCACACGCTCGAAGAGGTGGGCAAACAGTTTGACGTAACGCGTGAGCGGATCCGTCAGATCGAAGCCAAGGCGCTGCGCAAGCTGCGCCACCCGACGCGAAGCGAGCATCTGCGCTCCTTCCTCGACGAGTGATACCAGAACCCCCGGCCCAGGCCGGGGGTTTTGTTTTATGGCAGATTAAATTCCCCGCTCCGCCCTCCCCGTCGCGTACCCCGTCTACACTCGAAACAATCATCCCAAGCCCTGACGAGAGCGTTATGCCCAGACTGGCGCCCGTGCTTTTTCTGCTGTCATTGATGATCTGCACCGCCACGGCTGACGCGCTGACTCTCACCGATGAAGAACGCAGCTGGCTGGCGGCTCACCCTGACTTGCGCCTGGGTGTTGATGCATCGTGGCCGCCTTTCGAATTTCGTGACGACCAGAACCGCTATCAGGGTCTCGCCGCTGACTATATCGACGTGATTCGCCAACGTTTGGCGATCAAGCTGACGCCCATCGAACCGGCAAGCTGGACGGTGGTGCTGGAGCAGGTCAAAAAAGGCAAGATCGATTTGCTGCCGGGAATCATGTCCACGCCGGAACGCCAGAATTACCTGTCATTTACCCGGCCGTACCTCGACTTCCCGATCGTCATTCTGGCCCATGTCGGCGGGGCCCAGCCGCGCAAACTCGACGACCTGTACGGTCTGAAAATCGCCGTAGTGGAAAACTACGCTCCCCACGAACTGCTGCGCACTCACCATCCCGATCTGAATCTGGTGGCCATGCCCAATGTCAGTTCGGCGCTGCAAGCCCTGGCGACCGATGAAGTGGACGCGGTGGTCGGCGATCTGGCTTCCAGCGTCTGGAGCCTGCGCCAGCTCAAACTCGACGGCCTCTACGTCAGCGGCGAAACCCCGTATCGCTATCAACTGGCGATGGCCGTGCCCCGCGACAACAAGATGTTGGTGGGCATTCTCGATAAAGTCCTGGCCGACATGACACCGGCGGAAATCAGCAGCATTCAGGAACATTGGGTCGGTAATGTGCTCGACCACCGCACATTCTGGTCAGATCTGCTGATGTATGGCCTGCCCGGTCTGTTGTTGTTGATGACGGTGCTGGCCGTGGTGATTCGCATCAACCGCCGCCTGAGCTCGGAAATCTCCCGGCGCATCGACCTCGAACAGGAATTGCGCAGCAGCGAATATCACTACCGCGGTCTGGTGGAGAGCTTGTCGGCGATCGCTTGGGAAGCGCGGATGAGCGACTTCACCTACAGCTATGTTTCGCCCCATGCTGAAGACCTGCTCGGGTATCCACAGTCTCACTGGCTGATTCCGGGTTTCTGGCACAACATCATTCACCCCGCCGACCTGACCCGCACGCAAAACTATTGCAGGGAAGCGCTGCGCCAGGGCCGCGATCACATCGTCGACTATCGCGTGATCACCGCCGACGGCCGCTGCCTGTGGGTGCGCGACATTGTCAGCCTGATCGAGCATGGCCACGAACCGGTGATGCGCGGGTTGATGATCGATATCAGCGAAATCAAACGCACCGAAGAAGCGCTGCGGCTGTCCGAGCAGAAGTTCGCTTCGGTGTTTGAGCAATGCCCGGACATTCTGGTGATTGCGCGCCTGTCCGACGGCTGCCTGCTGGAGGTCAACGAGGCCTTCGAGGAGCAGATCGGCCTCAGGGCCGAGGATGTGATCGGGCAGACCGCCACCAACCTCAATATCTGGGGCATTCCCGGGGTCGGGCCGGGCCTCTTGCAGCGTTTGCAGGCCGGCAGCATCCGTAATCTGGAAATGCCCTTTCGCCGCAACAACGGCCAATTGTTCACCGGGCTGATTTCCGCCGAGCCTTTCGACCTCGACACCACCCCGGCGCTGGTGGTGGTAGTTCGCGACATCAGCCAGCTCAAGGAAACCCAACAGCAACTGCAAACCTCTGAAGAAAAATTCGCCAAGGCTTTCCATGCGTCGCCCGACGGCCTGTTGCTGTCGCGCCAGAGCGACGGCCTGCTGCTGGAGGTTAACGAAGGTTTCAGCCGCATCACCGGTTTCAACAGCGCCATGTCGGTGGATCGGTCGACACTGGACCTGGGCATCTGGGTCAACCTCAACGAACGCAAGCAGATGCTCGATCTGCTAAAGCGCGACGGGTTTGTCCGCGACTTCACTTGCCACATCCGTCGCAGCGACGGGCAGATTCGCCTGTGCGAAGTGTCCAGTCGACCGCTGCCGATCGGCGACGAGGATTGCATGCTGACCATCGCCCGCGACATCACCGAACGCCATCTCATGCAGGAAAAACTACAGCAGGCCGCGACCGTTTTCGAGAGCACCGCCGAGGGCGTGTTGATCACCGATACTCAACAACACATCAGCGCCGTCAATCGTGCCTTCACCGAAATTACCGGCTATAGCGAAAGCGAAGCACTGGGCCACACGCCACGCTTGCTGGCGTCAGGGCTGCATGACAGCGCTTTCTACGCGGCGATGTGGCACCAATTGACTGACGAAGGCCACTGGCAAGGCGAGATTTCCAACCGGCGCAAGAACGGCGAGCTGTACCCAAGCTGGCTGACCATCAGCGCGGTGCGCAATCGCGACAAGTTCATCACTCACTTCGTCGCGGTGTTCGCCGATATTTCCAGCCTCAAGCATGCGCAGGCCAAGCTTGATTACCAGGCTCACCACGACCCGCTCACCGGCTTGCCAAACCGCACCTTGTTCGAGAGCCGCCTGCAAATGGCCCTGACCAGCCAGCAGGAAAATGGCGGCCAGGGCGCGGTGCTGTTTCTCGATCTCGACCGCTTCAAACACATCAACGACAGCCTCGGCCACCCGGTCGGCGACCTGTTGCTCAAGGGCATTGCCGTGCGCTTGAAAGAACAATTGCGCGATATCGACACGGTCGCGCGATTGGGCGGCGACGAGTTCATCATTCTGCTGCCGGGCCTGCAGCAAGCCAGCGATGCCGACAACATCGCGACGAAACTGCTCAACTGCTTCGGTGCGCCGTTCCAGGCCGGCGAACACGAGTTTTTTATCAGCGCGAGCATCGGCACCAGCCTCTATCCCCGCGACGGCTGCGATGTCGCCACCCTGGTGAAAAACGCGGACGCGGCGATGTACCGCTCCAAAGCCAAGGGGCGTAACCGCGTCGAAAGCTACACCCGCGACCTCACCGCCCAAGCCAGCGAGCGCGTAGCGTTGGAACACGAACTGCGCCGCGCCATCGAGCGCGATGAGCTGTTTCTCTATTACCAACCGAAAATCAGCCTGGTCGACCACAGTCTGGTCGGTGCAGAGGCGCTGATTCGCTGGCGCCACCCAACCTTCGGCGACGTGCCGCCCGAGCATTTCATTCCGCTGGCCGAAGAGAACGGCATGATCCTGCAGATCGGTGACTGGGTGCTCGAAACCGCTTGCCGGCAAATGTTCGAGTGGAGCCGGATCTACCAACCGCTCGGGCCGCTCTCGGTAAACCTCGCTGGCGCGCAGCTGCGTCAGCCGAACCTGTTGGTGCGCATCGAGCAACTGCTCAAGGACAACCGCCTCAGGCCGGATTTACTGCAACTGGAAATTACCGAGAATTTCATCATGAGTCAGGCCGAAGAGGCGCTGGCAGTGCTGCACCAGCTCAAACACCTCGGCGTGCAACTGGCGATCGATGACTTCGGCACCGGCTACTCCTCGCTCAGCTATCTCAAACGCCTGCCGCTGGACATCCTCAAGATCGACCAGTCCTTCGTCCGCGGACTGCCTGACGACCCCCACGACGCGGCCATTGTGCGCGCCATCATCGCGCTCGGCCGCAGCATGCAATTCACCGTGATTGCCGAAGGCGTGGAAACCCAGGCGCAACAACAATTCCTCGCCGCAGAAGGTTGTGAACAGATCCAGGGCTACATCGTCAGCCTGCCGCTGCCCCCGGACGAATTCGCCGCGACGTTTCTGCATGTAACCGTATCGGATTTTTCGGATAGCACAGCCGCGAAACCGTCGCTATAATCCGCGGCCTACTGAGGGCCTATAGCTCAGTTGGTTAGAGCAGAGGACTCATAATCCTTTGGTCCACGGTTCGAGTCCGTGTGGGCCCACCAAATTGAAAAGCCGCGCTGAATGCGCGGCTTTTTTGTGGGTGCGGTTTCTCAGTCTGGCTAATTCCGACCCAGGAAGAAAGCTGCGCTATCTGTAGGATCATTCTGAAGCGATGCTTCCGGGACGTTTGCAGCCTTGTGAGGCTTTCCTGCGAGCAATTAATCTCCTGACGCCATCGCCGCCCAGGACTGTTTCCATGCTCATGAATGCTGCTCCAACAATCAGCGAAGCAGCCGACCAAGCAACCTGGATCGATCTTGCCCTACCCGACTTGAGAACACTCTCAAAAGAACTTCGATCAGCCGCAATCACAGAAATAAAAAGGGCTGACGATGCAGCGGGTGCCTTGGGAATACTCTTGGAATACTTCGGATTCATCGATGAGTCTGTTATGGCCGTCACGATCCTGACGCCGATTGGAAACGTTGCGGTTGCGAGAGACAAACTGGCCCACATCGTTGAAAAACGCCCGGACTCGCGCGAGCGCTATGTTCGACACGCTATCGATACCTTAACGGGACCCTTTGAAATATGGAAAGTCCGATACGATAACGGCGGACACCGCGTGGCATTCATCAATGCCTATGAGGCAAAAAATGACATGCTTGTGGTTGTAGACATTCGGAATGGACACGTTCTGTGGAATTTTATGCACGCTCCGGCGAGAGCCATGAACAGGCATCGAAAAGGCGAGCTTTTGTATAGGCGGTACATTCTTACGGACAAAAAAAGGGCAGCCATCGGGCTGCCCGTAACATCTAAATCCTGATATTTGCATCCTCAGGAAATGGGATGAAGAGGTCTCACCTGACAGCGATGTTGCAGCATCGCTGAGGTACCTACATCTGCTAATGCCCTGCAAGGCAGCAGATTTCGCGCTCTTGTTGGCATTCTTGGGAAACAGGGCAGACAAGTCAAATCAATTGTCAGAACATTTGTTTCATCAAATTCATCAGTGACCACTTTGCTATGGCGCAAAAGCCTTTCCTTATTTGCCTGTAAAGTGCGCCTCCCTCCGACTCAACGCCAATGGAGCCCACCTTGCCAGACACCCGCCAACCCATCCTCGACGAAATCGACCGCCAGCTAATCGCCGCGCTGCAAATCAACGCCCGCGAAAGCGTGGCCATGCTCGCCCGTCAGCTAGGCATTGCTCGCACGACGGTGACGTCGCGCCTGGCCCGGCTGGAAAAGGCCAGAGTGATCACCGGTTATGGCGTGCGTCTTGGTCAGCGTGTGGTCGATGGTGGCTTGCAGGCGTACGTCGGGATCAAGGTGCAGCCGCGTTCCGGCAAGGACGTGTTGCGGCGTTTGAGTGCGATGGCGCAGGTGCAGCAGTTGTGTGCAGTGAGTGGCGAGTTTGATTATGTGGCGTGGTTGCGCACCGACTCGCCGGAGCAGCTCGATCAGTTGCTGGATCAGATTGGCAGCGTCGATGGGGTGGAGAAGACCACGACGTCGATCATTCTGAGCAGCAAGATTGATCGGGGGCAGCCGGTTTAAGATTTTGATCGAGCTTCTCGGGTGAATTTCAGAGCCTCTTCGCGAGCAGGCTCGCTCCCACATTTTGGTCGGTATGCAGCCTGCAATCGTCAGTCTGCACAACAATCAGGCAAAACGACGACACATTGCGTCTTATTAACGCGCTCCACGCTCCCTAGAATGGCTGACATCTTTTCCTATACTCAGACGCGAATCCTGCGTCGGGTCGCCAACAAGGTCAGCCATGAACAAGAACAACCGCCATCCTGCAGACGGAAAAAAACCTGTCACCATTTTCGGTCCGGACTTTCCGTTCGCGTTTGACGACTGGATCGAGCATCCCGCCGGGCTGGGGAGCATTCCTGAGCAGCACCATGGCGCTGAGGTGGCGATTGTCGGGGCGGGCATTGCCGGTCTGGTGGCTGCGTATGAACTGATGAAACTCGGTTTGAAGCCAGTGGTGTACGAGGCGTCGAAACTCGGCGGTCGTCTGCGCTCGCAAGCCTTCAACGGTACCGACGCCATCGTCGCGGAGCTTGGCGGCATGCGCTTTCCAGTGTCCTCCACGGCGTTCTATCACTACGTGGACAAGCTCGGCCTCGAAACCAAGCCTTTCCCCAACCCGCTGACCGGTGCTTCGGGCAGTACCGTGATCGATCTGGAAGGCGAAACCTATTACGCCGAAAGCCTGAAGGATCTTCCTGCATTGTTCCAGGAAGTCGCTGACGCCTGGGCAGATGCGCTGGAAGCCGGTTCGCAGTTCTCCGACATCCAGCAAGCCATTCGCGATCGCGATGTGCCGCGCCTGAAAGAGCTGTGGAACAAGCTGGTGCCGCTGTGGGACGACCGGACCTTTTACGACTTCGTCGCCACCTCGAAGGCCTTCGCCAAATTGTCGTTCCAGCATCGCGAAGTGTTCGGCCAGGTCGGTTTCGGCACCGGCGGCTGGGATTCGGACTTCCCCAATTCGATGCTGGAAATCTTCCGCGTGGTGATGACCAATTGCGACGATCACCAACACCTGGTGGTCGGTGGCGTCGAGCAGGTGCCACAGGGCATTTGGCGCCATGTGCCGGAGCGCTGTGTGCACTGGCCGGCCGGCACCAGCCTGAAATCCCTGCACCGTGGCGCGCCGCGTTCCGGCGTGAAGAAAATTGCTCATGCACCGGAGGGCCGTTTCGCCGTTACCGACAACAACGGTGACACCCGCGAATACGCCGCCGTCCTGACAACCTGCCAGAGCTGGCTGCTGACCACTCAGATCGAATGCGATGAAACCCTGTTCTCGCAGAAGATGTGGATGGCCCTCGACCGCACGCGCTACATGCAGTCGTCGAAAACCTTCGTGATGGTCGACCGGCCATTCTGGAAAGACAAGGATCCGGAGACCGGCCGCGACGTGATGAGCATGACCCTCACCGATCGCCTGACCCGTGGCACCTATCTGTTCGACAACGGCGACGACAAGCCGGGGGTGATCTGCCTGTCGTACTCGTGGATGAGCGACGCGTTGAAAATGCTCCCGCATCCGGTGGAGAAACGTGTTGAGCTGGCGTTGAACGCGCTGAAGAAGATCTACCCGAAAGTCGACATCGCCGCGCGGATCATCGGCGATCCGATCACCGTGTCGTGGGAAGCCGATCCGTATTTCCTCGGTGCCTTCAAAGGCGCCCTGCCCGGCCATTACCGCTACAACCAGCGCATGTATGCGCACTTCATGCAGGACGACATGCCGGCCGAACAGCGCGGGATTTTCATCGCCGGCGACGACGTGTCGTGGACACCGGCGTGGGTCGAAGGCGCGGTGCAGACTTCGCTCAACGCGGTGTGGGGCATCATGAAACATTTCGGCGGATCCACACATAAAGAGAACCCCGGCCCGGGTGATGTGTTCAAAGACATCGGCCCTATCGCCCTGCCCGAGTAAGAGGATTCCCCGATGCGCGTAGCCGTTTACCAATGTCCACCGCTGCCACTGGACCCCGCCGCCAACCTGCATCGCCTGCATCAAGTAGCGATGGAGGCCAAAGGCGCCGATCTGCTGGTGCTGCCGGAGATGTTCATGACCGGCTACAACATCGGCGCCGAAGCGGTCGGCACGCTGGCCGAGGTCTATAACGGTGAATGGGCGCAGCAGATCGGCCGGATTGCCAAGGCTGCCGGTCTGGCGATTGTCTACGGCTACCCGGAGCGCACCGCCGACGGGCAGATCTACAACGCCGTGCAACTGATCGACACCCATGGCGAGCGCCTGTGCAATTACCGCAAGTCGCATCTGTTCGGCGACCTCGATCGGTCGATGTTCAGCCCCGGTGACTCCGACTTGCCGGTGGTTGAATTGAACGGCTGGAAGCTCGGCTTCCTGATCTGCTACGACCTGGAGTTTCCGGAAAACGCGCGGCGCCTGGCCTTGGCCGGCGCCGAGCTGATCGTGGTGCCGACGGCCAACATGATTCCGTTCGATTTCGTTGCCGATGTCACCGTGCGTGCCCGCGCCTTCGAAAACCAGTGCTACGTGGCTTACGCCAATTACTGCGGACATGAAGGCGATATCCAGTATTGCGGGCAAAGCAGCATTGCCGCGCCGGACGGCAGCCGCATCGCTCTGGCAGGTCTGGACGAGGCGTTGATCGTCGGCGAACTGGACCGACAACTGATGAACGATTCACGCCAGGCCAATCGCTATCTCAGCGATCGCCGCCCGGAGCTTTACGGCGCGCTCAACCGCCGCTAATCCGCTAGCATGGGCACTTCACTGTTCTGGAAGTGCCCATGCCCGCGCCGACTCATCCCCGCCCCCACTCTGAAACCCTGGCCAACGGCCTGCGCGTGACCCTGCGCCACGTGCCCGGTCTCAAGCGCAGCGCTGCCGCATTGCGCGTGGCGGCCGGCAGCCATGACGTGCCATTGGCATGGCCGGGGCTGGCGCATTTTCTTGAGCACTTGCTGTTTCTCGGCACCGAGCGTTTTCCCACAGACGAAGGGCTGATGGGCTACGTGCAACGTCACGGCGGGCAGGTGAATGCCAGCACCCGTGAGCGCACCACGGATTTTTTCTTCGAGTTGCCTGTGTCGTCCTTCAGCGCGGGGCTCGAGCGTCTGTCAGACATGCTCGCCCGGCCACGGATGAATCGGGACGATCAACTGCGTGAACGGGAAGTGCTGCAGGCGGAATTTGTCGCCTGGTCGCAGGATCCGACAGCACAGCAGCAGTTTGCCCTGTATGAAGGTTTACCCGCGCAGCACCCGTTGCGTGGGTTTCATGCGGGCAATCGGGACAGCTTGCAGGTCGAATCGCCAGGGTTTCAGTCGGCGCTGCAAGACTTCCATCAGCGCTTTTATCGAACCGGGCAAATGAGCCTGAGTCTGGTCGGGCCACAAAGTATCGATGAGCTTCGGGAGCTGGCGCAGCAATTCGCAGCAGTGTTGCCGATTGGGGATAAAGTTGCCCAGGCCGCACCGCCACCGTTGGCAGTGAAAAGTTATCAACAGGTCGGCGCTCACTCGAACCTGTTATTCGCTTTCGACGCGTTGCCCGAGTCATCCGCCGAGGCGATGGCTTTTCTCTGTCATTGGTTGAATAGCGCAAAACCTGGTGGATTGCTCGCATACCTGCATCAACAGAATCTGGCTGACAGCCTGAAAGCCACGCCGCTCTACCAGTTCGCCGGCCAAGCGCTGCTGCATCTTCAATTCAATGCTGGCGGCGACCGCCTGGATACCATTCGCGAACACCTGCTGGACTGGCTGAGCTTCTTCGCCCGTCAGGACTGGACGCCGTTGCGCGAGGAATACGCCGCCCTGCTTCAGCGCCAGCAGCAAGTCAGCGGCGCATTGCAACTGGCGCGAACCGACATCGAGCAGCAAGCATTCGGCCTGTCCGAATCCGGCGCTGCCGCACTTGAGCACATCCTTCGCGAAATCGGCGTTGTGGATAACTTCAGCGATCATTGGCATCTGCCCGCCGCGAATCCTTTCTTGCGCGCCAGTGAACCGCTGGCCAACGCCGGGCTGATTCGCGGCCAGACCAGCGCCCACCGTGGCCTGCGCACCTTCGCCCAGGATCGCTCGCGCAGTCGTCGCGAGCGATCGCCGATGCAGTTCAGCCAGGCGCTGCCGGACAACAGCGATGAGGGCGCGATTTACCTGCGCTGGCAGGTCGAGACGGCGGCCAGCGCCGATCTGCGCTCAAGATTGCAGCGCAGTCTGCGCCAGACCCGACAGGATGCGTCCGAAGCCGGAGTGGACTTGTCTTTCAGCGCCGCAGGTAACCAATGCCTGCTGAAAATGACCGGACTACAGGAACCGATGCCCAGCATCCTCGAGCATGCGCTGAAATGTCTGACGATGATCGACGCCGATTCGCCGCGCGACGAGGTGCAGATACCGTCGATGCCGATCCGCCAACTACTCGAAGCGTTGCCAGAGAAATCCCTGCCCACGATTGAAACCAGCGATGACGCCAATCAGCTGTGGACAACTTCGCGCTGGGACGGCCTCGCTCTAGGCCTTAACCAACAAACCCAGTCAGCCTTGGGCCTGGCGCTGAGCCGCATTCCCGGCACACCGGACAATCAGCTACCGGTGACACCGATCGCCCAAGGCAAGTACCACTGGAGCCAGATCAACACGGCCTCCAGCGAACACGCCTTGCTGCTGATCTGCCCGACTGCCAGCAGCGACATCGCTGATGAAGCAGCGTGGCGCCTTCTGGCTCAGTTGTACCAGACGCCTTTCTATCAGCGCCTGCGTGTCGAATTGCAATTGGGGTACGCCATGTTCAGCGCGCTGCGCCAGTTGCACGGCATGACCGCGATTGTCTTTGGCGTGCAATCGCCGACGAACCCGGCGGGCAAGTTGCTCGAATACATTCAGGAGTTCTTCAACAGCATTCCCGCGTTGATCGAAACGCTCGATGAAGCAAGCCTCGAGCAACAGCGTCAAAGCCTCGCCGATCAGTTCGACGACACCACACTGTCCACCAAGGATGCCGCCGAACTCCTCTGGCAAGGCAAACTTGCCGGCCATTCGTCGGATTACCGGGAGCAGTTGGTCACGGCGATCCGGCAACTCGATCGCCAGGCTTTGCTGGCCGCTGCGCAGCGCCTGATCAATGCCGAGGGCGGCTGGCATTGCCTGGCCAATGAATCGATGCCGGACGCGCCGTGGCAAGTGACAAACTGATCATTACCGAGGCTGCAAGGAGCTTTCTCAAAGATTCACGGGTCACGGCGTTGAAATTTTGAGTAACATAGCCGCCTAACTAATTGGAACATCACCGCGCTGCCGTGGACTATAACTATGGATAGCGCTATCCCAACCCTCAGAAGGAGACATCTCATGGCCTGGACCAAACCTGCTTACACCGACCTGCGTATCGGCTTCGAAGTCACCATGTACTTCGCCAGCCGCTGAGTTCTGCCTACGCAGAATCGCAGTGCAACGCCTCGGCTCGCCGAGGCGTTTTATTTTCCGCGTTGAAATGATGGAGCGTTCATGTTCGTCCAGATTCTGGGTTCGGCCGCCGGTGGCGGTTTTCCGCAGTGGAACTGCAACTGCGTCAACTGCGCAGGTTTTCGCGACGGCAGCCTGAACGCCAAGGCCCGCACCCAATCGTCCATCGCCATTTCCGATGACGGCGTGAACTGGGTGCTGTGCAATGCCTCGCCGGACATCCGCGCGCAACTGCAAAGCTTCGCCCCGATGCAACCGGGCCGGGCCCTGCGCGACACCGGCATCAGCGCGATCATCCTGATGGACAGCCAGATCGACCACACCACCGGCCTGCTGAGTCTGCGCGAAGGCTGCCCGCATCAGGTCTGGTGCACGGACATGGTTCACGAAGACCTGAGCACCGGTTTTCCCCTGTTCAAGATGCTCACCCACTGGAACGGCGGGCTGGACTGGAACCGTATCGAGCTCGACCAGAGCTTCACCGTAGCCGCCTGCCCGAATCTGCGTTTCACCCCGTTGCCGTTGCGCAGCGCCGCGCCGCCGTATTCGCCGCACCGTTTCGATCCGCATCCGGGCGACAACATCGGTTTGATCGTTGAAGACCTCAACACTGGCGGCAAGCTGTTCTACGCGCCAGGGCTGGGCAAGGTCGATGCGCCGTTGCTGGAAATCATGGCGGGCAGCGATTGCCTGCTGGTCGACGGCACGCTGTGGGATGACGATGAAATGCAGCGCCGTGGCGTCGGCACCCGCACCGGTCGCGAGATGGGCCATCTGGCGCAGAACGGCCCCGGCGGTATGCTCGAAGTGCTGGAGCAGTTGCCCGAGCAGCGCAAGGTACTTATCCACATCAACAACACCAATCCGATTCTCGATGAAGATTCGCCGGAGCGTGCCGAGCTGGCGCGGCGTAATGTTGAAGTGGCGTTCGACGGCATGAGTATCGTGCTTTAAGCAATCGAGACCGCTGCGCGGTCTATCGCGAGCAGGCTCACTCCTACAATGGAATGCGATCAACTGTGGGAGCGAGCCTGCTCGCGAAGAGGCCAGCACAGACACCAGAGATTTCCAGGGTTGTTCCCGGAGAACAGACATGACCGACACCCCGCTGTCCCCCGCCGAATTCGAAGCGGCCCTGCGCGCCAAGGGCGCCTACTACCACATCTACCACCCTTACCACGTGGCGATGTACGAAGGCCGTGCGACCCGCGAGCAGATTCAGGGCTGGGTCGCCAACCGCTTCTACTATCAGGTGAACATTCCCCTGAAGGACGCAGCGATCCTCGCCAATTGCCCGGATCGGGAAATCCGCCGCGAGTGGATTCAGCGCCTGCTCGACCACGACGGCGCACCCGGTGAAGATGGCGGCATCGAAGCCTGGCTGCGTCTGGGCCAGGCTGTTGGCCTCGATCCGGACCAATTGCGCTCCCAGGAACTGGTGCTGCCCGGCGTGCGTTTCGCCGTCGATGCCTACGTCAACTTCGCCCGTCGCGCCAGTTGGCAGGAGGCCGCCAGCAGCTCGCTGACCGAACTGTTCGCGCCGCAGATCCACCAGTCGCGTCTGGACAGTTGGCCGCAGCATTACCCATGGATCGACCCGGCCGGTTATGAATATTTCCGCACCCGCCTCGGTCAGGCGCGGCGTGACGTCGAACATGGGCTGGCGATCACCCTCGAGCACTACAAGACCCGCGAAGGCCAGGAGCGCATGCTGGAAATTCTCCAGTTCAAACTGGACATTCTTTGGAGCATGCTCGATGCCATGAGCATGGCCTACGAACTGAACCGTCCGCCGTATCACAGCGTGACCGAACAACGGGTCTGGCATAAAGGAATCATCTTATGAGTTTCGACCGCAGCAAAGTGCCGAGCTGGCGCCCGGGCTATCGCTTCCAATACGAGCCGGCGCAAAAGGGTCACGTGCTGCTCTACCCTGAAGGCATGATCAAACTCAACGACAGCGCCGCACTGATCGGCGGCTTGATTGATGGTGAACGCGATGTCGCGGCGATCATTGCCAAACTCGACGAGCAGTTCCCCGGCGTGCCCGAGCTCGGTGACGACATCGAGCAATTCATGGAGGTTGCCCGTGCGCAGCACTGGATCGAACTTGCCTGATTCGTCCGTGCAAGTCCCGCCAAAACCTGAAGTCGGCCTGCCGCTGTGGCTGCTCGCCGAGCTGACCTACCGTTGCCCGTTGCAATGCCCGTATTGCTCAAACCCACTGGATTTCGCCGAGCAGGGCAAAGAGCTGACCACCGAGCAATGGATCAAGGTGTTCCGCGAAGCGCGGGAGATGGGCGCGGCGCAATTGGGCTTTTCCGGGGGCGAACCGCTGGTGCGTCAGGACTTGGCCGAACTGATCCATGAAGCGCGGCAGCTGGGTTTCTACACCAACCTGATCACCTCCGGCATTGGCCTGACCGAGCAGAAAATCAGCGACTTCAAAAAGGCCGGGCTCGATCACATCCAGATCAGTTTTCAGGCCAGCGACGAGCAAGTGAACAACCTGCTCGCCGGTTCGAAAAAGGCCTTTGCGCAAAAGCTGGAAATGGCTCGCGCAGTCAAGGCCCACGGTTATCCGATGGTGCTGAACTTCGTCACCCATCGGCACAACATCGACAAGATCGACCGCATTATCGAACTGTGCATTGCGCTGGAGGCCGACTTCGTCGAACTCGCCACTTGCCAGTTCTACGGCTGGGCGCAGCTGAACCGTGTTGGCCTGCTGCCGACCAAGGAGCAACTGGTGCGCGCCGAACGCATCACCAACGAATACCGCGCCAGGCTGGAAGCCGAAGGGCATCCGTGCAAGCTGATTTTCGTCACTCCGGACTATTACGAAGAACGCCCGAAAGCCTGCATGAACGGCTGGGGCAGCATCTTCCTGACCGTCACCCCGGACGGCACCGCCCTGCCCTGCCATGGTGCCCGCCAGATGCCGGTGCAGTTTCCCAACGTACGCGATCACAGCATGCAGCACATCTGGTACGACTCGTTCGGTTTCAACCGTTTTCGCGGTTACGACTGGATGCCCGAGCCGTGCCGCTCTTGCGACGAGAAAGAAAAGGACTTCGGCGGCTGCCGCTGCCAGGCGTTCATGCTCACCGGCGACGCCAGTAATGCCGACCCGGTGTGCAGCAAGTCCGAACATCACGGCGTGATCCTCAAGGCCCGCGAAGAAGCCGAGACCGCCACTCAAACCATCGAACAATTGGCCTTTCGCAATGAACGAAACTCACGCCTCATCGCCAAGGGCTGAGCCTTTCAGCGCCGCCCAAGCCGTCGCCGCCGGAACCGACTTCGCCGAACTGCAGCTCGGCGCCCATGGTGTGTTCTGGAATGAATACCGCCCCGAGGATGCCGCATGCCGGATCTGGCATTGGCGCGATGGCGCAGCGAAAAGTCTGACGCCGGACGGCTTCAGCGTGCGTAGCCGCGTGTACGAATATGGCGGTGGTGCGTTTTGTCTGACGCCTGACGGGGTGGTTTTCGTCAATGAAGCGGATCAGCAGATGTATCGGCAGGCGCTGGATGGCGAGCCGGTCGCGCTGACGTCGACTGACTGCCGCTACGGCGATCTGCAATTCGCCGCTGGCCGGGTATTGGCGGTTGAAGAGCAGCAGGATCGGCATCGCCTGGTGGCAATTGATCTGGCGACCGGTACGCGACAGGTGCTGGCCGAGGGTGCGGATTTTTATGCGTCACCAACGTTGAGCCCCGACGGCCAGCGGCTGGCGTGGATCGAGTGGAGTCGCCCGCATCAGCCGTGGACCTCGACGCGGTTGATGGTCGCGCAAGGCGATTTTTCTGCGCCTCGCTGTGTTGCCGGTACGCAGATGGAGGAGTCGATCCAGCAGCCGCGATTCGACGCTGATGGGCGGCTCTGTTGCCTGACGGACCGTGGCGGCTACTGGCAGCCGTGGGGCGAAACGTCTGATGGCTTGCACGCGCTACCGAGTGCCGAGGCCGATCACGCGCCCGCGCCGTGGCAGCTAGGCGGCTGCACGTGGCTGCCTGTCGGTGATCAATTTTTAGCCAGCTGGAGCGAGGATGGTTTCGGTCGCCTGGCCCTGGGAAATGAAGATTTCAGCAGTGACTACAGCCGCTTCCGGCACTTGGCGATGGATCAACAATTCATCTATTGCATCGCTGCATCGCCGACCAGCCCGTCGGCAGTGATCGCCATTGATCGTGTGTCTCATGCCGTGAAAATCCTCGCTGGCGGCGTGGCTCCATTGCCTGCCGAACGCATCAGCCGTCCGCAGACCTTGCGTTATCCGAGCGGCTCCGGCGAGGCGCACGGTTTCTTTTACCCGGCCATGAGCGGTGAAGCGAAACCGCCGCTGGTGGTGTTTATCCACGGCGGCCCGACGTCGGCGTGCTATCCGATCCTCGATCCGCGCATCCAGTACTGGACGCAGCGCGGCTTTGCTGTCGCCGACCTCAACTATCGCGGCAGCAGTGGCTATGGTCGCGAATATCGCCAAGCGCTGCATCTGCGCTGGGGCGAGGTGGATGTCGAGGATGCCTGCGCGGTGGTCAGCTATCTCGCTGGCCAAGGTTTGATCGATGGTGACCGCGCGTTCATTCGCGGCGGCAGTGCGGGTGGCTACACAACGCTGTGTGCGCTGGCGTTCAGACAGGTTTTCCGCGCAGGCGCCAGCCTCTACGGCGTCAGCGACCCGGTCGCGCTGGCCCGGGCCACGCACAAGTTCGAGGGCGATTATCTGGATTGGCTGATCGGCGATCCCGAAGGAGATGCCGAACGCTATGCCTCCCGCACGCCACTGCTGCACGCAGACAACATTCGCGTGCCGGTGATTTTCTTTCAAGGTGAACTGGACGCGGTGGTCGTGCCGCAACAAACCCGCGACATGGTCGCGGCGCTGGAGCACAACGGCATCCCGGTCGAGGCGCATTACTACCCTGACGAACGCCACGGCTTCCGCCGCGCGGCCAACCAGGCACATGCGCTGGAGCAGGAGTGGACGTTTTATCGGCGGGTGATGGGGCTAACTGACTGAGCCCTCACTTTGAGACTGCGTCGCTCCAATCGCGGGCAAGCCCGCTCCCACAGGTTATTTGGTGTACACAAAAATTGTGATCACTCATAACACTGTGGGAGCGGGCTTGCCCGCGATAGCTATTGATCAGACGCCACTGGACTCAACGCTTGGCGATGATATACACCGCATGCACGATCCCTGGAATGTAGCCGCACAGCGTCAGCAGAATGTTCAGCCAGAACGCCCCGCCAAACCCGACCTGCAGAAACACGCCCAGTGGCGGCAACAGAATAGCGATGATGATACGAATGAAATCCATGGGGCAGCTCCTGAATGGGGGTTGGCTCACTTGAGCCATACAAGCTAATCGACACGCGCCGTTCGTCAGGGTTCATTACGCTTGCTATTTGATCGCCAGCACCACAAAAAAACGCCCTACGCCAAAAGAATCAGGCGTGGGGCGTGCGTTATACCGCGAGACGGTTCGAGTAATCGGTTGGGGCTGCTCGGCTCAGACGGCAATGCCTTTGCGGCAGTGCACTTGGGCGGTGCGCACCCGCGAGAAGACGCGGCCCAAGCGCAGAAGCATTTCGTCGATGTTGGCTTTGCTGACAGTGAGGGCCGGGGTGAAGCGCAGGCAGTCAGGCTGCGCGGCGTTCAATATCAGGCCTTCGTGAAGTGCGGCATGGACGACGGCGTCGGCGCATTCCTCGGACAGCGTCAACCCGTAAAACAGGCCTTGGCCGCGCAACTCGCCGTGGCCGTAGCGGTGCGCCAGTCGCGCAAGGCCTTCGCGCAAATGCTGGCCGCTGTCGTTAACCTGCTGGAGAAAGCTGCGGTCATGGATGCTGTCGAGCACTACCAGACCGGCCGCCGTCATCAATGCGTTGCCGTGATGGGTGCCGCTCAGCTCGCCGGTGGCGAAGCAGCAGGCCTTACCTCGCGCCAGCAAGGCCGCCAGCGGCAAGCCGCCGCCAAGACCTTTGCCGAGCACGACGATATCGCCGCGAATGCCGTAGGACTGTTCGGCGAGCAAGCTGCCGCAGCGGCCGATGCCAGTCTGCACTTCGTCGAGAATCAGCAGAATGCCCAGTTCACGGCACAGTCGTTCGACCCCTTTGAGGTAATGCTCGGTCGCGGGAATGACCCCGGCATCGCTCTGGATCGGCTCCAGCATGATCGCCACTGTCTGCGCGTCTACCGCCGCATGCAGCGCCGGCAGGTCGTTGAATGGCACTCGATCAATCGTCGCCAGACTGCGGCCATGACAACCCTGCTCAGCCATGATGATCCGCGAGGCGCCGCCGCGATGCAGCTGCCCCCATTTGCGCGCCAGTTTGATTGCCGCCTCACAAGCCTCGGCGCCACTGTTGAGCAGATAGGCCTGATCGCTGGACGTGCTGGCGCACAAACGTTCGGCGAGGCTGAGCATGCCGCGATTATGCAGATTGCAGCCGGGATTGATCAGCGCCTGGGCCTGATTGGCGATGGCTTTGACCAGCGCCGTGGGGCTGTGGCCAAGGCTGTTGGCGCCGCCTGACTGGGAAAAGTCGAGGTAGGCGCGATCATTGCTATCCCACATCCAGGAACCCTGGCCGCGAACGAACACTTGTTGCGGCCGATCGACGCTGGGCATCAGGCGTTGAGAATGGAGGTGGTCGCTCATGGCGGATGGCCCCGCCTCGAAGGTGAGGTCATCCAGACTTGGCGTCTGGCGCCGCAAACTGAACAGATTCATGCGGAAAAACCTCGCTGGAGGTTTTTTGAACTGCCTATGTAATCACGAACGAAGCAAATGGAATTCGTCACGCTTTCTGGCCCTGCAAGCCTTGTGAATGCGGTTAGACTAGGCGCGCAAACGGCTTCAGGCCATTTCGATTTCTCAGCCATTTCGATAAGCGCTACTTATGGATTTCAAACAACTGCGTTATTTCGTCGCGGTCTACGAAGAAGGCCATGTCGGCCGTGCGGCTGAGCGCTTGTCGATCTCGCAACCGGCGCTGTCGCAACAGATCCGTCAGCTGGAGCAGAACCTCGACGTAACCCTGTTCGAACGCAGCAGTAAACGCCTGCTGCCGACCCTCGCTGCGCATACGCTGTACAACCACGCGTTGCCATTGCTCGATGGCTTGCAGCGGGCGCGCGAGGCGTTGGGTAGTTTCAAGGGTCAGGCACTGCGCACACTGGCGATCGGTGTGTTGCAAACGGTGCACACCAGCCTTGTGCCGCAGATGCTCGAGCGTGTGCGCAAGGCGCAGCCGCATCTGGTGGTACAAATCTATGAACTGACCGGGCTGGAAATCGAACGGCGTCTGCTCAATGGTTCCCTGGACATCGGCATCAGCTATCTGCCACCGCGCCAACCCGGTCTGCACGGTGTGTTGCTGTACGAAGATGAACTGACGCTGGTCATCCCGGCGGACCATCCCTTGCGCGAGTTCAAGAAGGTCTCGATGCGCCAGGCTGCTGAGCTGCCCATGTTGCTGCTCGGCGAAGAGTTCCAGATCCGACAGATCTGGCAGGCACAACTGACCAGCCTCGGACGACGCCCGCAGGTGCAGGCCGAGTTGAACACTATGCTGGGGATTCTCGATAGCCTGCCGCACACCAGGCTGGCAACGGTGCTGCCGGGACGTTCGCAAAAGGAATATGACGATGAAGATCTGCTATGGAAACCGCTGAGCGAACCACGGGTGCCGTTGCAAGTTGGCCTGGTGTGCCGTGATGTGCAACGCCAGCAGGCCTCGTTGGCATTGCTGCGGACATTGCTTGAAGAGGTGATCGATCGCGAAACGAAGCCGCCCCTTGATCCGCTCGCCTGAAACTTTTCTTCAGGCAAAAGAAAACCCCGCCGAAGCGGGGCTTTGCAGACTGTTTCCCTGACATCCATTTCACTCCGCCACCCTGGCAGAATCCTACGTGTCCGTGTTGTTTACTTTGCGCTTCCTGCGCGACGTCCATGAAATGTAGATTAGCCGTGGATCCAATATACGGATATGGGAGAACAGCAGCACGTCACGTAAGCAAATGCTTACATGACGTCTACAGGATCAGAACTGCGCCGCATCCAGCAGGAACAGCGACTCGCTACCGGCCTTGACCGACGCGCTCAACGAGTGGATACGTGGCAGCAGGCGGGCGAAATAGAAGCGCGCGGTGCCCAGCTTGCTCGCATAAAAATCGTCTTGCGCTTCCTTGCCCAGCGCGGCTTTGGCCATCAACGCCCACATGTAGGCGTAAGCGGTGTATCCGAACGCTTGCAAATATTCGACCGAGGCCGCGCCGATTTCGTTCGGATTGTTTTTCGCCCGGTCCAGCAGCCACGCGGTCAGCTCGTCGAGGGTGTCGACGGCATCGTTCAGCGGCTTGGTGAACTCGCCCAGATCGGTGCTTGCAGTGGCGGTGAAATGGCGGATCTCGTCAGCGAACAGTTGGTAGAACGCGCCGCCACTGCCAACGATCTTGCGCCCGACCAGGTCCAGCGCCTGAATGCCGTTGGTGCCTTCGTAGATCTGGGTGATGCGCACGTCACGCACCAGTTGCTCCTGGCCCCACTCGCGGATGTAGCCGTGGCCGCCGAAAATCTGCTGGCCGTGGACGGTGGTTTCCAGACCCAGGTCGGTCAGGAAGGCTTTCGCTACCGGCGTCAGCAACGCCACCAGATCTTCCGCGCGCTTGCGAGTGGTCGCGTCTTCGCTGAACTTGGCGGTGTCCAGTTGCATCGCCACGTAAGTGGAGAACGCACGGCCGCCTTCGTTCGAGGCTTTCATGGTCAGCAGCATGCGTCGCACGTCCGGGTGGACGATGATCGGGTCAGCGACTTTGTCCTTGTTCTGCGCGCCGGTCGGCGAACGGCTCTGCAGACGATCGCGCGCGTATTCAACAGCGTTCTGATAAGAGCGCTCGCCCGTGGCCAGGCCTTGAATACCAACACCCAGGCGCTCGTAGTTCATCATGGTGAACATCGCCGCCAGGCCTTTGTTCGGCTCGCCGACCAGATAGCCGACGGCTTCGTCGAAGTTCATCACGCAGGTCGCCGAGGCCTGAATGCCCATCTTGTGCTCGATCGAGCCACAGTTGGCCGGGTTGCGCGCACCGAGGCTGCCGTCGGCATTGACCATGAACTTCGGTACCAGGAACAGCGAAATGCCTTTTGGACCGGCCGGGGCATCAGGCAGCTTGGCCAGTACCAGGTGAATGATGTTTTCGGTGAGGTCGTGCTCGCCACCAGTGATGAAGATCTTGGTGCCGCTGACCTTGTAGGAACCGTCGGCCTGAGGTTCGGCTTTGGTGCGGATGATGCCCAGGTCGGTGCCGGCGTGCGGCTCGGTCAGGCACATGGAACCGGCCCAGATGCCGGCGTACATGTTCGGCAGGTACGCAGCTTTCAGTTCTTCACTGGCGTGGGCATTGATCGACAGGCAGGCGCCGGCGGTCAGCATCGGATACAGACCGAACGCCAGGCTGGCGGAGTTGACCATTTCTTCGACCTGTGCCGACACGGCTTTGGGCATGCCCATGCCGCCGTAGGCCGGATCGCCACCAACACCGACCCAACCGCCTTCAGCATAAGTCTGATAAGCCTGTGGGAAACCGGCCGGCGTGGTGACGGCACCGTCCGCCCAATGGCAACCTTCCTCGTCAGCGGCACGGCTCAGTGGCGCGATGCTTTTGCTGGTGACCTTGCCGGCCTCTTCGAGAATCGCTTCAACGGTTTCGGCGTCGACGGTCTCGGCCAGCGCCGGCAGCTCGGCCCAGAGTTTGGCGACTTCGAACACTTCATTGAGGACGAAGCGCATATCGCGCAGCGGCGCTTTGTAGTCAGCCATGGCAAACCTCGCAAGATCTAAACAGGTGGTTCGTGGAATGATGTTTTCGTTGATCCGGAGTGTACCTCAACAACTTTTGCGACACATAGGGTCAACCGGTGACTGATTTGTTATTTTTGGTCACCGGAAAAAGATTGCCGCGATCTTTCGATCTGCCCTACAAAGCAAACGCCTGCGCCGGCAAATTCATCAAACAATCACTCCCCGCCTCGATCGCCGCCTGATGCGCAGCCGTACGCGGCAGCAAGCGCTTGAAGTAGAACTCGCACGTCGCCAGTTTGCCCTTGAGGAAATCAGCCTCACCCTCGCCCGCCTCCAGCTGTGCCTGAGCAACCAACGCCATGCGCAGCCACAGGTAGCCCAGGATGATGTAGCCGCTGTACATCAGATAATCCACCGACGCAGCACCGACTTCGTCCGGGTTCTTCATGGCCGCCATGCCGACCTTCATGGTCAGGTCGCCCCACTGTTGGTTGAGCCCGTTGAGTTGCGCGACGAAGCGGCCCAGCTGCGCATGTTCGGCGTTCGCTGCGCAGAACTTGTGGACGATTTTGGTAAAGCCGCGCAGCAGCTTGCCCTGACTGCCCAGCACCTTGCGCCCGAGCAGGTCCAGCGCCTGAATGCCATTGGTGCCTTCGTAGATCGGCGCAATCCGGCAATCGCGCACCAGTTGCTCCATGCCCCACTCACGAATGAAGCCGTGGCCGCCGAATACCTGCATGCCGTGATTGGTCACTTCCAGCCCGGTGTCGGTCATGAACGCCTTGCAGATCGGCGTGAGGAACGCCAGCAGGTCTTCGGCCTCCTGACGCGCATCGGCATCGCTGCTCAGGTGCGCAACATCGAGCATCTGCGCAGTGAAATAGGTCAGCGCGCGGTTGCCTTCGTTGAAGGCTTTCATGGTCAGCAACATGCGTCGCACATCGGGGTGAACGATGATCGGGTCGGCAGGTTTTTCCGGGGATTTGGCACCGGTCAGGGCGCGCATTTGCAGGCGGTCATTGGCGTACTTGATCGCACCCTGAAAACTCGCCTCGCCCAGACACAGCCCCTGCATGCCAGTACCAAGCCGCGCGTGGTTCATCATGGTGAACATGCAGTTGAGGCCCTTGTTCGGCTCGCCGATCAGGTAACCCGTGGCGGCATCGAAATTCAGCACGCAGGTGGCTGAAGCCTTGATGCCCATCTTGTGCTCGATCGAGCCGCAGGAAACGCCATTGCGCTCTCCCGCTTCGCCTGCTGCATCGGGCAGGAACTTGGGCACGATAAACAGGGAAATGCCCTTGGTTCCGGCCGGTGCGTCCGGCAGCTTGGCCAGGACCAGATGGATGATGTTGTCGCTCAGGTCATGCTCGCCGGCGGAAATGAAAATCTTGCTGCCGGTGATCGCGTAGCTGCCGTCGGCCCGTGGCACCGCGCGGGTCTTGATGATGCCCAGATCGGTGCCGCAGTGGGCTTCGGTCAGGCACATGGTGCCGGTCCACTGGCCAGCGGTGAGTTTGCTCAGGTAGGTGTCTTTCTGCTCGGCGGTACCGTGGGCGTGGATCGCCGACATCGCGCCGTGGGTCAGGCCCGGGTACATGCCCCAGGACGTGTTGCTGGAGCCGACCATCTCGCTGATCACCAACCCCAGCGAACTCGGCAACCCTTGGCCACCGTAAGCCGGATCGGCCGCCAATCCATGCCAGCCGCCCTCGACATATTGTGCGAAGGCCTGCTTGAAGCCTGTAGGCGTTGTCACCACGCCGTTGTCGAAATGGCAGCCCTCTTCGTCGCCGCTGCGATTGAGCGGGGCCAGCACGTTCTCGCAGAACTTCGCGCCTTCTTCGAGGATCGCGCTGATCATGTCCGGGCTGGCGTCATGCGCGCCGAGACTGGCGTAGTTGGTATGAAAGTCGAAGACGTGATCGATCAGAAAGCGCATGTCGCGCAGGGGAGCTTTGTACTCGGGCATGGTGGCTTCTCCGTCAGCAGATTTGTTCAACCTACTGCTGGCCACCACGCGCGACAATCACTGTACAGGCGCTGAATGCGCCGTCATCACTCAACCCGCAGCAGTGTCCATGCGCACCGCGCCACGGCGGTTCTGCCCGAATGCCATGACGCAGTTACGCCCGGCGCCCTTGGCGCTGTACAACGCCTGGTCGGCGGACTTGAGCACTTCTTCAGGGGTGCGCTGCTCGACACGTTCGGCGACGCCGATGCTCACCGTCACCGACACCGCCGAAGCCCCGGAACCGCTGCGCCGCTGGCGACCTTGCTGATCATCCTGCGGGCGGTTTTCCTGGTTGCGTAACTGAATGCTGTAAGACGCAATCGATTCACGGATCACTTCCAGGTGCGGCATGCACTCCTCAAGGGTCTTGCCTGCGAACACCAAGGCAAATTCCTCACCGCCGTAGCGATACGCCCTACCGCCACCGCTGATTTTCGACAGTTTGCTGGCGACCAGGCGCAGCACCTGGTCACCGACATCGTGGCCATGGGTGTCGTTGAATTTCTTGAAGTGATCGACGTCGCTCATCGCCAGCACATAGTTGCGCCCCAGTCGCTGCATACGTTCGTTGAGCGCACGTCGTCCCGGCAGGCCGGTGAGCTCGTCGCGGAAGGCCATTTGATAGGCCTCATGCGCAACGGCGGCGGCGATCATCAGCATCACCTGGCTGCACATGATGTTCAGGGTGAACGGCAGAATGAAGGTCTTCGGCAGCATCCAGAACACACCGAGCAAGCCAACCAGTTGCGCCGCGTGCAAAGGGCGCGGGTTGCGCCAGTATTGCCAGGCCAGAAGCAGGAAGGCCGAAATGAACACCGGATAGGACAACTGGATGAGACTCATCCATGCCCCATGCAGCGCCGGCCAGCGGATCTCCGACAACCACAGCAGCAGCGCCTGTGGGTAACTTTGCTCCAGTCCCAACGCCACGCTGCCAAATGCCAGCAGCACGGCAAAGCGCGCGACCATGTCCTGAAACAGATGGGTACGTTCCTGCCATGCGGCGAATAATCCGAACAACAACGGCAGCAGCAGGCAGACCAGATGAAACACCACCGCAGCGTCTTCGCGGACCTTGCCGTTGTCGCGGTAGAAATCTGTCTGGGTGTCCAGCAGAAAGTAGGCGATGTACACCGTGAGCATCAGAAACAGTTCGCGCTGACGTCGATACACCGCGCAATACGCGCCACCGAGGAGCAGAACCAATGTCGGCAGGACGTTGAACAGCGATGTGAAGAATACGCTGAGGTCTTTGACGTACGCAGCCGCCAGCCCCGCAAGCAATAACAGCAGTGATGGCAGGAAATGGCTGAAACGCACAGCGGAAGAACGCGGCAAGGGTAAGCTCCGACCCGTCATAGCAAAGAGATGGCATTGTGCCTGCAAAGTGCGGCCAAGCCCATACAATGTGATCCAGATCACACACGGTCTCTGTAACGGCCGGAAGCTCGACTATCTGAGCGATCCACAAACAAAAAAACCGCTGCCCCCTAACGGGAGCAGCGGTTTTCGTCAGACTGCGTTAAGGCTTAGTAGCCCAGTGCGAAGTCTTCTTCTTTCATGTCCATCAGGTTGCCAGCACCCGACAGCATAGTGGCCACGTGCGTACGGGTACGCGGCAGGATGCGCTGGAAGTAGAAGCGCGCGGTTTGCAGCTTGGCGGTGTAGAACGCCTCGTCGCTGGTGCCGGCAGCCAGTTTTTCCGCAGCCAGACGTGCCATGTCTGCCCAGAAGTAAGCCAGGCAGGCATAACCGGAGTACATCAGGTAATCCACGGAGGCCGCGCCGACTTCTTCGCGATCTTTCATGGCAGCCATACCGACCTTCATGGTCAGCTCGCCCCATTCCTTGTTCAGTGCAGCCAGCGGCGCGACGAATTCCTGGACGGCTTCGTTGCCTTCGTTGGTCTGGCAGAACTTGTGGACGATCTTGGTGAAGCCTTTCAGAGCCTCGCCTTGAGTCATCAGCACTTTGCGGCCGAGCAGGTCGAGGGCCTGGATGCCGGTGGTGCCTTCGTACAGCATCGAAATGCGGCTGTCGCGAACGTTCTGCTCCATGCCCCACTCGGCGATGAAACCGTGGCCGCCGTAGATCTGCACGCCGTGGTTGGCGGCTTCGAAACCGACTTCGGTCATGAACGCTTTGGCGATCGGGGTCATGAACGCCAGCAGTGCGTCGGCCTTCTTCTTCTCTTCTTCATCGACGCCGTATTTGACGATGTCGACCTGCTTCGCAGTGAAGTAGACCATCGCGCGGTTGCCTTCGGCGAACGCCTTCATGGTCAACAGCATACGGCGCACGTCCGGGTGGACGATGATCGGGTCAGCGGCTTTGTCCGGCGCTTTCGGGCCAGTCAGCGAGCGCATTTGCAGGCGATCACGAGCGTATTTCAGACCGCCCTGGAAGCCGATTTCGGCGTGAGCCAGACCTTGCAGTGCGGTACCGAGGCGAGCGGTGTTCATAAAGGTGAACATGCAGTTCAGACCTTTGTTCGCCGGGCCGATCAGGTAACCAGTGGCGCCATCGAAGTTCATCACGCAGGTGGCGTTGCCGTGGATGCCCATCTTGTGTTCCAGCGAACCGCAGCTCACTGCGTTGCGCGCGCCAATGGTGCCATCGGCGTTTGGCAGGAACTTTGGAACGATGAACAGCGAGATGCCTTTCGTGCCAGCCGGAGCATCGGGCAGACGCGCCAATACGATGTGGACGATGTTGTCGGCCATGTCGTGTTCACCGGCCGAGATGAAGATCTTGGTGCCGGAGACTTTGTAGGAACCGTCGGCCTGAGGCTCGGCCTTGGTGCGCAGCATGCCCAGGTCGGTGCCGCAGTGCGGTTCGGTCAGGCACATGGTGCCGGTCCATTCGCCGGAGACCAGTTTGGTCAGATAGGCTTCCTGCTGCTCAGGGGTGCCGTGCTCGGAGATGGTGTTCATCGCACCGTGCGACAGACCTGGGTACATGCCCCACGACCAGTTGGCTTCGCCAACCATTTCGCTCACTGCCAGGCCCAGCGACTCAGGCAGACCCTGACCGCCGTGCTCAACGTCGTGCGCCAGGCTTGGCCAGCCGCCTTCGACGAATTGCTTGTACGCCTCTTTGAAGCCAGTCGGGGTTTTCACGCCGGACTCGCTCCAGGTGCAGCCTTCGATGTCGCCCACGCGGTTCAGCGGCGCCAGTACCTGCTCACAAAACTTGGCGCCTTCCTCGAGGATGGCGTCAACCATGTCCGGCGTGGCGTCTGCGCACGCTGGCAGGCTCTGATAGTGCGCTTCGTAGCCGAGCAGTTCGTCACGAACGAAGCGAATATCACGCAAGGGGGCCTTGTAGTCAGGCATAGCGATAAACCTCTGCTGATGTAACCGGGAATGAACGACCGTGTTGAATTGTTGTGACGGTCAAACAGTTGTTTGAAACATACGTTTACGCCGAAATCTTGTCAAGCATCGATCTTTTGCCGTTCGTCATCACGCTCTCCAAATGCCGGAGACGACAAATCGCCGCGACTTGATATAAGCCACGGGCGTTGTAAAAAGATTAGTTGAGCAAGAAGGACTTAAACGAAAAACGCCGCGACAGGGCGCGGCGTTTCGGGGTCTACAACAAACTCAATCAGGCGAAAGTATCGATGATCGTCCCGAGCACTTCGTCGGATGCCTTGGCCACCTTCACACCCAGCTCTGCCTGGATCTTGCCCTGCGACAGCTCGACGATATTGCTCGCCAGATCCGATTCTTGTGCGCGATCCACACCGCGCAGGCGATTGACCTGCACTTCGGACGACTGGCTGGTCACCGAACGTTCGATAGTGTTGTTGGCGATCTGGCTGGCGGCCTGATCGACGCGGTTCTGCCCGGACTGAATCGAGCTCAGCCCCGCATAAAAAGCTGTGTTACCTGAGATTTCCATAGTCGCTCTCATCCTTGCAAAGGATCAATGCTCGCCATTGAAGCAGACGCGCCGGCAAAACGCCCGTCAAAAACACTAATGGCACAGTGCCTGCTCATAGGCAAAAGCTTAGTCGAGCAAATCCAGTTGCAAATGCTCGGCCACCGCTTCGGCGCTCAACGCCTTGAGTTTCGGCACCCGCCCAAGGCACGGCGCGGGGATGCGCTCGGCCAGGGTCGCGAGGTTTTCCTCCAGCCGCGAAGTTTTCGGATCGATGATATTCGCCACCCACCCCGCCAATTGCAGACCATCGCGGGCAATCGCCTCGGCGGTCAGCAACGCATGACTGATGCACCCCAGCCTCACGCCCACCACCAGAATCACTGGCAGCTTCAGTGCAATCGCCAGGTCAGAGAGATTGTCCTGATCGGCCAACGGCACCCGCCAGCCGCCCGCGCCTTCGATCAGGGTGAAGTCGGCGTTCATCGCCAGAATCCCGCGCATCGGCGCCAGCAGCGATTGCACCGTCAACGCCACACCCGCTTCGCGCGCCGCGAGATGGGGAGCTATCGCTGGCTCGAACGCCACCGGGTTGACCTGTTGATAAGTCAGCGGCAACGAACATTCGGCCAGCAGCGCCAGGGCGTCGGAATTACGCAAGCCCTTGGGCGTGACGTCGCAACCCGATGCCACCGGTTTGCCCGCCGCCGTGCTCAAGCCTGCCGACCGCGCCGCATGGAGCAATCCGGCAGCAACGGTGGTTTTGCCGACATCGGTGTCGGTACCGGTGACGAAATAGGCTGCGCTCATAGAGGTTTCTCCAACACGGCGTATACCACCTGATACGTTGCCGGCAGCCCCGACGCCTGACGGAACCGCTCATACGCGTCGATCAGCCCGAGAATCCGCGCCCGTCCGGTCAAACCGCCCGGCCGCCCGGGATTCAGATTGTGTGCGCCCAACGCTTTCAACTCATGAGTCAGGCTGCGCACATCCGGGTAATGCAACACGTGCGGCTGATTCTCCAGCACCAAAATGCGCATGCCACTGCCGGCACATAACTGTTCATAGCGGGCGAACTCGCGGAAGCGATTGACGTGCACCAGCCCGTCGACCTGCTGCCAACTCTCACGCAACTCGAACAGCGTCCCTGTACAAAGACTAGCAAACGCAAAAATCCCGCCCGGTTTAAGCACGCGCAAGGCTTCGCTGAGCACCGCCTCGAAGTCGGCGCACCACTGCACTGCAAGGCTGGAGAAAATCAAATCAAAGCTCGCGTCCTGCAACGGCAGCCTTTCGGCATCGCCGGCAATGAAATGCTCAGCGCCACCCAGCGGCCGTGCGTGATTGAGCATGCCCTCGGCGATGTCCAGCGCGACACCGCTGCCCTGGGTGAAACGCGAGGCCAGCGCGCGAGTGAAATAGCCGGTGCCGCAACCGAGATCGAGCCACCGCGACGGCATGAAACTCCCAGGCAAACGCTCAAGCAGCTGCGTGCCGACGTCACGCTGAAACTCCGCGACACTGTCGTAACTGGCCGCAGCGCGGGAAAAAGACGCCGCCACCTGGCGCTTGTCGGGCAAGCCCTCAGGCAGCACAAGGGACAGATCAGTCATCAGCGCACTCATGTAGAAAAGCCTGGATCGCGCCCGCGACTCCATGCGGGTCTTCCAGCAGAAAAGCATGGCTGGCCTGTTCGATCAGACCAATTTCGATATCCGGCAAAAGCGCGAACAATGCGCCGGCCGCTTCCGCCGGAACCAGCGCGTCCTGCCCGCCGAACAGATGAAACTGCGGCCCGCGAAACGCCTGCAACGCCTGGCGTGTATCCATCTGCGCGAGCAGCTCCAACCCTGCCATCAGCGCGGTCGGCGCGGTGGCCGGCGCGCCAGCGAGCAGCAAGCGCGACAAGCCGCGCGGGTCTGGTGAACCTTGCGCACATAGCAGAGCGAAGCGCTTGAGCGTGGTACGCGGGTCGGCCTGACAACCGGCAAGAAACGCATCGAAGGTCTCGCCAGGCATCGCGCTCGGCCACTGCTCATGGGCGACAAACGCAGGGTTGCTCGCCAGCGTCAGCAGCCCGCAGCACGCCTCGCCGCGTCGTGCCGCCAACTCAGACGCGAGCATGCCGCCCAGAGACCAGCCACCAAGCCAGATTTCCTGCGGAATGCGCGCATCGAGTTCGTCGAGCCAGTCTTCAAGATCAGCGGAGTCCAGCTCCGGCAGCGGTTCGATCTCGACTTGCAGATGTTCGTCGAGGCCGCGCAATGCTGCGGCCAGCGGTTCCAGCGGCGACACGCCGAGGCCCCAGCCGGGCAGCAGGATCAGACGATTACGCATGGCCTGGCTCCAATGACAATCGGGCGAAGCAATCTGCCAACCCTTCCAGCAACTGTTGCACCTGTGCCTCGCTGTGGGCGGCGGTCAGCGTGACGCGCAACCGCGCGCTGCCGGCCGGCACGGTCGGTGGACGGATCGCGGTCACCATCAAGCCGCGCTCGCGGAGCATTTGCGAGAGCCGCACCGCGCGGCCGGCATCGCCGATCATGATCGGCTGGATCGGCGTGAAGCTGTCCATCAGCTCCAGCCCGATCTGCTCGGCGCCGTGGCGGAACTGGCGGACCAGTGTCTGCAAATGCTCACGGCGCCAGTGTTCGCTGCGCAACAGCTCGAGGCTTTTCAGCGTCGCGCAGGCCAGCGCCGGCGGTTGGCTGGTGGTGTAGATGTACGGGCGGGCGAACTGGATCAGGCTTTCGATCAACTCTTCGCTGCCAGCGACAAAGGCCCCGGCGGTGCCGAAGGCTTTGCCGAGGGTGCCGACCAGCACCGGCACATCGTCCTGGCTCAAGCCGAAATGCTCGACGATACCGCCACCGTTGGCGCCCAACGGGCCGAAGCCGTGGGCATCGTCGACCATCAGCCACGCGCCTTTGGCCTTGGCCGCGCGGGCCAGCGCCGGCAGGTCGGCGATGTCACCGTCCATGCTGAATACGCCATCGGTCACCACCAGTGTGTTGCCGGTGGCTTTCTCCAGGCGCTTGACCAGACTTTCGGCGTCGTTGTGCAGATAGCGATTGAAACGCGCGCCGGACAACAGGCCCGCGTCCAGCAACGAAGCGTGATTGAGCCGGTCTTCGAGTACCGTATCGCCCTGCCCGACCAGCGCGGTGACCGCGCCGAGGTTGGCCATGTAGCCGGTGGTGAACAGCAGCGCACGTGGGCGCCCGGTCAGATCGGCGAGCGCTTCTTCCAGCGCGTGATGCGGGCTGCTGTGGCCGATCACCAGATGCGACGCGCCACCGCCGACACCCCAACGTTCAGCGCCGGCGCGCCAGGCTTCGATCACCTGCGGATGATTGGCCAGGCCCAGATAGTCGTTGTTGCAGAAAGCGAGCAGCGGTTGGCCGTCGACCACGACTTGCGGGCCTTGCGGCGATTCGAGCAGCGGGCGCTGGCGATAAAGGTTGTCGGCACGACGGGCAGCAAGGCGTGCGGCGAGATCGAAAGACATGCAGGCCTCGATTTTCAAATGACACAGATCCCCTGTGGGAGCGAGCCTGCTCGCGAATGGGCGTCACATCCAACATGGATATTCGCAGCCAAACCGCTTTCGCGAGCAGGCTCGCTCCCACAGGGGTTTTGCATTCCTTCAGCGCAATCCGTGCAGCTTTTAAACGGCAGCGTTATAGAACTGCTCGCTGCTTTTCTGCTCCACCAGCGCCTGCTCGATCGCCGCTTGGTGCACCTCATCCGCGTGCTCTTCGCGAGCCTCAGGCTGGATACCGAGGCGCGCGAACAGCTGCATGTCCTTGTCCGCCTGCGGGTTGGCGGTGGTGAGCAATTTGTCGCCGTAGAAAATCGAGTTGGCGCCAGCGAAAAATGCCAGGGCCTGCATCTGCTCGTTCATCGCTTCGCGACCGGCGGACAGGCGCACGTGGGATTGCGGCATGAGGATGCGCGCGACGGCGAGCATGCGGATGAAGTCGAACGGGTCGATGTCTTCGGCGTTTTCCAGCGGCGTGCCGGCGACTTTCACCAGCATGTTGATTGGCACCGACTCCGGGTGCTCCGGCAGGTTGGCCAGCTGGATCAGCAGATTGGCGCGATCGTCCAGCGATTCGCCCATGCCGAGAATGCCGCCGGAGCAGATTTTCATTCCCGACTCGCGTACATAGGCCAGCGTCTGCAAGCGCTCGCTGTAAGTGCGGGTGGTGATGATGCTGCCGTAGAACTCCGGCGAGGTGTCGAGGTTGTGGTTGTAGTAATCGAGACCGGCCTTGGCCAGCGCTTCAGTCTGCTCCTGATCGAGACGGCCGAGGGTCATGCAGGTTTCCAGGCCGAGGGCTTTTACTCCTTCAACCATCTTCAACACATACGGCATGTCTTTGGCCGACGGATGTTTCCACGCTGCGCCCATGCAGAACCGCGTCGAACCAATGGCTTTCGCGCGGGCCGCCTCTTCGAGGACCTTCTGCACTTCCATCAGTTTTTCTTTTTCCAGCCCGGTGTTGTAGTGCCCGGACTGCGGGCAGTACTTGCAGTCTTCCGGGCAGGCACCGGTCTTGATCGACAACAGTGTCGAGACCTGCACGCGGTTGGCGTTGAAATGTGCGCGGTGCACCGTTTGCGCCTGGAACAGCAAGTCGTTGAATGGCTGTACGAAGAGTGCTTTGACTTCGGCCAGAGACCAATCGTGACGCAGGGTGGCGGTGGTGCTCGCGCTCATGGGCAATTCCTTGGTTATGCTTGGCTGGCGCTGGGGGAAACGGAATACCCACAGGCGCTACACGGATGTTCGGCATATTTAAGGAAGAGCGATGCGCTGTCAACCGCAATACCAAGGACAGGTTTACATCTGTTTAAAAAACGTACAGGCCTGTTTGCTGTGCGATGAGCCCGCAGAAGCACAAATGCCAATGTGCGAGGCCTGCGAAACCGAACTGCCCTGGCTCGGCAGCCATTGTCAGAGCTGCGCTTTGCCACTGGCGGCGGATGGCCTGACTTGCGGCGAGTGCCTGCTAGAGCCTCCGGCCTTCGAACAGGTCGCCGTGCCCTGGGTTTATGGCTTCCCCGTGGACAGTCTGATTACACGGTTTAAACACAACGCGAAATGGCCGTTTGGTCACCTGCTCGCCGACGTTCTCGGCCAATACCTGCAGCATCGCTTCGCCGAGGACCTGCCGCGCCCCGATGTGTTGCTACCGGTGCCGTTGGCGAATAAACGACTGCGTCGGCGAGGATTCAATCAAGCGGCGATGCTCGCGCGCTGGTTGAGTGTTTCGCTGGATTTGCCGTGCGAAGAACAGCTGCTGCGGCGAGTCATCGACACCGATGCCCAACAGGATCTCGACGCCAAGGCGCGCAAACGCAATTTGCGCAATGCCTTTGCGCTGGTGCCTGACGCGCAGGTCAGTGGCCGCCATTGCGCGCTGGTGGATGATGTTCTGACCACGGGCGCGACCGCTCAAGCGCTGGCGCGGTTGCTGATGAATGCAGGTGCGGCGCGGGTCGATGTGTATTGCCTGGCCCGCACGCCGAAACCCGGTACCTGAAGCGAATACAGATATCGTGTGGGAGCGAGCCTGCTCGCGAATGGGCATCACATTCAACAAAGCTGTTGTTGGTCAAACCGCTTTCGCGAGCAGGCTCGCTCCCACAGGGGGCTTTGCGTCAGGCTTGACTCATGCGTTGCAAGTGGCCAACGTCCATTTCATCGCCCGAGCCAGAAGCGTTCTGCCATGTCCCTGCCCACCCTGCTGTCCCAGCACATCGTCCGCCGCCCGCAGCGCATTGCCCTGCTGCAACACATCGCCGAGCAAGGCTCGATCACCCGTGCGGCGAAGAGCGCGGGGCTCAGTTACAAGGCGGCGTGGGATGCGATCGATGAGCTGAACAACCTGGCGCAGAAACCCTTGGTCGAGCGCGTGGTGGGCGGCAAGGGTGGCGGTGGCGCCAGATTGTCCAGCGAGGGCGAGCGAGTGCTGCGCCTGTATCAGAAATTGCAGGCGTTGCAGGCGCAGGTGCTGGAAGCGGCCGAAGACGCCAGTGATCTCGACCTGCTTGGGCGCCTGATGCTCAGGACCAGCGCGCGCAATCAGCTGCATGGCACGGTGGCAGCGATTCAGGCGCAGGGTCGCAATGACTTGATCCACCTTGAACTGGCCGAAGGCATTGCTCTGGAGGCGCAGATCACCCACGACAGCACCGTGCATCTGGAATTGCAGGTCGGAACCGAAGTGATGGCGCTGATCAAGGCTGGCTGGCTTGAGTTGCTCGGCGCCGATCAGTCGGCAACGCCCGGACACAATGTCCTGCGCGGCACCATCGAAGCGATCCTCGATGCCGAGGACGGTCCCAGCGAGGTGCGCATTTCCCTGCCCAACGGCCAGACACTTTGCGCCTTGGCCGAACCGCTGCACTTGCGCAGCCACAGGCTGGAGGTCGGCAATCCGGTGCAGGTGCAATGCGCACCATCTAACGTGCTGATCGGCACCCCGCTCTGATTAGCCCTTGCCACAAAAGCGTCATCGACCCGCATTAAGGTGTTGCCCATAACCAAGCAGGGAGCCTGATGTGAGCCTATTAGAAGAAAACCAATCCACTGATCTGGAAAAAATGGTCGGCCTCAGCCGTCGCGGTTTCATCAGCGCCGGTGCCTTGTGCGGCGCGGCGATGTTCCTCGGCGGCAACCTGCTGAGCCGCAGCGTCATGGCCGCCAGTGTCAGCGCCGGCAACAGCCGCCTGCTCGGTTTCGAGAGCATCCCGGCAGCGACCACCGACGCCATCAGCCTGCCCAAGGGCTACAAGTCTTCGGTGCTGATCAGTTGGGGCCAGCCGCTGCACAAGAACGGCCCGGCCTTCGATCCGAGCGGTAACGGCACCGCTGCTGCGCAGGAAGTGCAGTTCGGCGACAACAACGACGGCATGAGCCTGTTCGCCTTCCCGGACGACAAGAACCGCGCGCTGATGGCGATCAACAACGAATACACCAACTATCGCTACCTGTATCCGCATGGCGGCATGCCGCAGTCAGCTGAGGATGTGCGCAAGGCATTGGCCTGCGAAGGCGTGTCGGTGATCGAAGTGCAGCGCAAGAACGGCCAGTGGCAATTCGTCCAGGGCTCGCGCTACAACCGTCGGATTCACGGTAACTCGCCGCTGCGCATCAGCGGTCCGGCCCGCGGCCACGACTTGATGAAAACCGCTGCCGACAAGCACGGCAAAAAAGTCCTCGGCACCTTCCAGAACTGCGCCAACGGCAAGACGCCTTGGGGCACCTACCTGACCTGCGAAGAAAACTTCACCGACTGCTTCGGCAGCAGCAACGCCCAGCAGCAATTCGATGCCGCGCAAAAGCGCTACGGCGTTGTCGCCAGCAGCAAAGACATCAACTGGCACCCGCACGACCCGCGCTTCGACATGGCCAAGAACCCCAACGAGCTCAACCGTCACGGCTGGGTGGTCGAGATCGACCCATTCGATCCGCAATCGACTCCGGTCAAACGCACCGCGCTGGGCCGCTTCAAGCATGAAAACGCCGCACTCGCCGAGACCGACGATGGTCGCGCTGTGGTGTACATGGGCGACGACGAACGTGGTGAGTTCATCTACAAATTCGTCAGCCGCGACCGCATCAACCACCGCAATCAGAAAGCCAACCGCAACATCCTCGATCACGGCACGCTGTATGTGGCCAGATTCGATGCCGGTGACGGCAATCCCGATCATCCGAAAGGCCGGGGCCAATGGATCGAACTGAGCCACGGCAAGAATGGCATTGATGCCAGCAGCGGCTTTGCCGATCAGGCCGAAGTACTGATCCACGCGCGCCTCGCCGCCAGCGTCGTCGGCGCAACACGCATGGACCGCCCGGAGTGGATCGTCGTCAGCCCCAAGGACGGCCAGGTTTATTGCACCCTGACCAACAACGCCAAACGTGGCGAAGACGGTCAACCGGTGGGCGGGCCGAACCCGCGCGAGAAGAACGTCTATGGGCAAATTCTGCGCTGGCGCACCGACCGCGATGACCATGCCTCGAAGACATTCGCTTGGGATCTGTTTGTGGTCGCCGGCAACCCGGGCGTGCATGCCGGGACGCCGAAGGGTGGCTCATCGAACATCACCCCGCAGAACATGTTCAACAGCCCCGACGGTCTGGGTTTCGACAAGGCCGGACGCCTGTGGATTCTCACCGACGGCGACTCGAGCAACGCTGGCGACTTCGCCGGCATGGGCAACAACCAGATGCTCTGCGCCGATCCTGCGACCGGTGAGATTCGCCGTTTCATGGTCGGGCCGGTGGGTTGTGAAGTGACCGGGATCAGCTTCTCGCCGGATCAGAAAACCCTGTTTGTCGGGATTCAGCATCCAGGCGAGAACGGCGGTTCGACCTTCCCCGAGCATCTGCCCAATGGCAAGCCAAGGTCTTCGGTGATGGCTATTACGCGCGAGGATGGTGGGATCGTCGGCGCCTGATAAACCCTCATCGCTGGCAAGCCAGCTCCCACAGGTCTTGCGCAAAACCTGTGGGAGCTGGCTTGCCAGCGATGGCATCAGCAATGACACCAACCACCTCCGCCGCCGCCATCTGCGCTACCATGCCGAGCCGGACGCAGCAGCCTGCTGCGCGCAGGAGTCAGCATGGCCCACCCGTTTGAAACCCTCACCCCCGATCTCGTCCTGGATGCCGTTGAAAGCATCGGTTTCCTCAGCGATGCGCGCATTCTGGCGCTCAATAGCTACGAAAACCGTGTGTATCAGGTCGGTATCGAAGACTCCGAGCCGCTGATTGCCAAGTTCTATCGTCCGCAGCGCTGGACCAACGAGGCCATCCTCGAAGAGCACCAGTTCACTTTCGAACTGGCCGACGTCGACATCCCGGTAGTAGCGCCGCTGATCCACAACGGCGAAACCCTGCATGAGCACGCCGGTTTTCGCTTCACACTGTTCCCGCGCCGGGGCGGGCGCGCGCCGGAGCCGGGCAACCTTGATCAGCTGTATCGCCTCGGCCAGTTGCTCGGGCGCATGCATGCGGTGGGCGGCACCAAGCCGTTCGAGCACCGCGAAGCCCTCGCCGTGCAGAACTTCGGCCATGCCTCGCTGAACACTTTGCTCGAAGGCAATTTCATTCCCAAGAGCCTGCTGCCGGCGTACGAGTCGGTTGCCCGCGACCTGCTCAAACGCGTCGAAGATGTCTACGCCGCTACGCCGCACCAGAACATCCGCATGCACGGTGACTGCCACCCCGGCAACATGATGTGCCGCGACGAGATGTTCCACATCGTCGACCTCGACGATTGCCGCATGGGCCCGGCGGTGCAGGACATCTGGATGATGCTTGCCGGCGATCGCCAGGAGTGTCTGGGGCAGTTGTCGGAATTGATGGACGGCTACAACGAATTCCATGATTTCGACCCGCGCGAACTGGCACTGATCGAACCGTTGCGCGCCCTGCGCCTGATGCACTACAGCGCCTGGCTGGCGCGGCGCTGGGACGACCCGGCATTCCCGCACAGCTTTCCGTGGTTTGGCACGGAGCGGTATTGGGGCGACCAGGTGCTGGCGTTGCGTGAGCAGCTGGCGGCACTGAATGAAGAGCCGCTGAAACTTTTCTGATTCAAACCTGAACCCTGTGGGAGCGAGCCTGCTCGCGATAGCGGACGGACATTCAACTTTGATGTTGGCTGACCCGACGCTATCGCGAGCAGGCTCACTCCTACATTTGTCCGGTGTTCACAAATTCACAACTCACTTGCAGACAAATCTCCTTACAATCCCTCCTTTGTCAGCTGCCTGAGCAAGGATTCTGCATGCAAGCCGCCAACCCGCGTCGCGGGTACATTCTGGGCCTGAGCGCCTACATCATCTGGGGCCTGTTCCCGATCTATTTCAAAGCCATCGCCGAAGTCCCGGCCGTCGAGATCATCATCCATCGGGTGCTGTGGTCGGCGCTGTTCGGTGCGTTGCTGCTGATGGTGTGGAAACACCCGGGCTGGCTGCGCGAGCTGCTCGACAATCCAAAACGCCTGGCGATTCTGGCCCTGAGCGGCACGCTGATCGCGGCCAACTGGCTGACCTATGTCTGGTCGGTGAACAACGGCCGCATGCTCGAGGCGAGTCTGGGTTACTACATCAATCCGCTGGTCAACGTACTGTTGGGCATGGTGATCCTTGGCGAACGGCTGCGGCGCATGCAGTGGGTCGCGGTCGGTCTCGCTGCCATCGGTGTGGCGCAGCAGGTGTGGCAGGTCGGCAGCTTGCCGTGGGTGTCGCTGGCGCTGGCGCTGACTTTCGGCTTCTACGGTCTGATCCGCAAGCAGGCGCCGGTCAAGGCGTTGCCGGGGCTGGTGGTGGAAACCTGGATGCTGGTGCCGATCGCGATTGCATGGTTGCTGTTCAATCAGACTGCCACGAGTGTGCAGCCGGCCTTCTGGACCACCTCCGAAGCCTGGTGGCTCGTGGCTGCCGGCCCGGTGACGCTGGTGCCATTGGTGTGTTTCAACGCCGCCACCCGCCACTTGCCCTACACCACCATCGGCTTCCTGCAATACATCGCGCCGACGCTGGTGTTGCTGCAAGCCGTGCTGCTGTTTGGCGAGCATTTGTCGTCCAGCACGCTGGTCGCGTTCATGTTTATCTGGGCCGGTCTGGCGGTCTACAGCGTTGATGCGTGGATAAGTTTGCGCCGACGGGCCTGATCAAAAAACGCACAAAGCTCCGCAGGCCACGGTTCTCGTGGCCTGCATCGTTCCTTCCCAAGCTTATCCACAGCGTGATCCCCGCCGTTTGTGCGCAAGTCACTGAATGTTGGCGATTTTTTGATCAACCTGCGCAAAGCCACGGCCGGCGTGGCGTGGCGGTCTGTCTCTACAGGTTATCCACAGGCAGGTGCACGTTAAACCTGAATAACCCTGTGAACGTTTAAACCTCTGTGCGTAACACCAGTTCGACCATCAGATCATCGGCCAGGGTTTCCAGGCGCGCCTGCAACACATCCAGCGACAGCGTCAGTGGTACCGCGAGAATCGCCTCGGCGTGAAACAGCGGCTCGCTGCTCATCGGCGCCGGGCGCACCTCAGTTACCAGTCGCTCCAGGTTTACGCCCTGCTCGCTCAACAGCCGAGTGATATCGCGGACGATACCCGGCCGGTCATTGCCGACCAGTTCCATGGCGATCGGTTTCCACGTGCAGGACTGCTCCACTCCGCTTTCGGCAATCAATACCCGAATGCCATGGGCCGACAGCGCTTGCAGGGCATCGACCAGTTCGTCGTAAGCCTCCGCCGGCACGCCCACGCGCAAAATCCCGGCGAACTGCCCGGCCATGCGTGACATGCGGCTTTCCAGCCAGTTGCCGCCGTGCTCGGCAATGCATTGGGCGATGCGCTCGACCTGCCCGGGCTTGTCCGGGGCGAAAACGGTGAGTACGAGATGGTCCATGGCGCAGCCCTCTTGTCATGACTTTTGTTATCGAAGGGCAAGTATAGGCAAGCGGCTTGATTCAGCCTGACCCAGTGCTGGCAGATGATGACCTGTGGCGAGGGGATTTATCCCCGTCCGGCTGCGCAGCAGTCGTGAGTCCTGCCAATTGGGTCTGCCAGCCGGACCGCAGGGGGCGGCTTCGCCACCCAAACGGGGATAAATCCCCTCGCCACAGATTCGCTCATCGCAAAGGGGGAGACGCCAAACTGCGCCATAGCAGCCAAACAGCAATTATGTGTACAACTTTCGATATTTAGCTGGAACAATTCAATGCTTTTTTGAGAACATCCCGTTCCGCGACGTGACCGCAATGCGTCATGAGGTCGCAGAACGACGTAATTAGTCTGATTTTCACAAGCGCAACTCATCATGTAGTATGCCGCAGCGCGCACTACATAACGCTGGATCGATGTCTGCCCAAGGCCCTTCGCAACCCTGAAAGCCCCGTCAGCAAGGCCTCCAAGCCGTTGATTGGTCCTAGCCCAGCCGCCAGCAATGGCATGTACTGGTCCGCAGGTTTGTGGTTTAAATGGCCGGAAGCTTCATTGTTAAATTGACGAGCTGAAAAGCGAAATAGCTGAGCAGAGTGAGGCAAGCAATGACTGAACACGTTCAAGTCGGTGGCCTGCAGGTCGCCAAAGTCCTGTTCGACTTCGTGAACAACGAAGCCATTCCCGGTACCGGCCTCACCGCCGAACAATTCTGGGAAGGTGCCGACAAGGTCATTCATGACCTGGCGCCGAAGAACAAAGCCCTACTCGCCAAACGCGATGACTTCCAGGCGCGCATCGATGCCTGGCATCAGCAGCATGCCGGCCAGGCGCACGACGCCGTGGCCTACAAAGCTTTCCTGCAAGAGATCGGTTATCTGCTGCCAGAAGCGGCTGATTTCCAGGCGACGACGCAAAACGTCGATGATGAAATTGCCCGCACCGCCGGCCCGCAATTGGTCGTGCCGGTGATGAATGCGCGCTTCGCGCTCAATGCTTCGAACGCCCGCTGGGGCTCGCTGTACGACGCTCTCTACGGCACCGACGCGATCAGCGAAGACGGCGGCGCGGAAAAAGGCAAAGGCTACAACAAGGTGCGTGGCGACAAAGTCATCGCCTTCGCCCGCGCCTTCCTCGACGAAGCCGCGCCATTGGCCGCAGGCTCCCACGTCGATTCGACCGGCTACAGGATCGCTGACGGCAAACTGGTCGTGACGCTCAAGGGCGGCAGCAACAGCGGCCTGCGCGATGACGCTCAGTTGATCGGTTTCCAGGGTGACGCCAACGCGCCGATCGCCGTTCTGCTCAAGCACAACGGCCTGCACTTCGAAATCCAGATCGATGCCAGCACTCCGGTCGGCCAGACCGATGCCGCCGGCGTCAAAGACATCCTCATGGAAGCGGCGCTGACCACGATCATGGACTGCGAAGACTCCGTGGCCGCCGTCGATGCCGACGACAAAGTGGTGATCTACCGCAACTGGCTCGGCCTGATGAAGGGCGACCTCGCGGAATCCGTGTCCAAGGGCGGCCAGACCTTCACCCGCACCATGAACCCGGATCGCACCTACACCGCGCCCAATGGCGGTGAAGTGACCCTGCACGGTCGTTCGCTGTTGTTCGTGCGCAACGTCGGCCATCTGATGACCATCGATGCGATCCTCGACAGCCAAGGCAACGAAGTACCGGAAGGTATCCTCGATGGTCTGGTGACCTGTCTGGCGGCAATGCACAACCTCAACGGCAACACTTCGCGGCGCAACACCCGCACCGGTTCGGTGTACATCGTCAAACCGAAAATGCACGGCCCGGAAGAAGCGGCGTTCACCAACGAGCTGTTCGGGCGTATCGAAGATGTCCTGCGCTTGCCGCGCAATACCCTGAAAGTCGGGATCATGGACGAGGAGCGCCGCACCACGGTCAACCTCAAGGCTTGCATCAAGGCCGCCAGCGAGCGCGTGGTGTTCATCAACACCGGTTTCCTCGACCGCACCGGCGACGAAATCCACACCTCCATGGAGGCCGGCCCAGTGGTGCGCAAGGCTGACATGAAGGCCGAGAAGTGGATCGGCGCCTACGAAAACTGGAACGTCGATATCGGTCTGAGCACCGGCCTGCAAGGTCGTGCGCAAATCGGTAAAGGCATGTGGGCGATGCCGGATCTGATGGCAGCGATGCTTGAGCAGAAAATCGCTCACCCACTCGCCGGCGCCAACACTGCCTGGGTGCCATCGCCGACTGCCGCTGCGCTGCACGCGCTGCACTACCACAAGGTCGATGTGTTTGCGCGTCAGGCCGAACTGGCCAAACGTGCGCGCGCCTCGGTGGACGACATCCTCACCATTCCATTGGCAGTGAACCCAAGCTGGACGCCAGAGCAGATCAAGAACGAACTGGACAACAATGCCCAAGGCATTCTCGGTTACGTGGTGCGCTGGATCGACCAAGGTGTCGGTTGCTCCAAAGTCCCGGATATCAACGACGTTGGCCTGATGGAAGACCGTGCGACGCTGCGTATCTCCAGCCAGCACATCGCCAACTGGCTGCGCCACGGTATCGTCAGCCAAGAGCAAGTGATGGAAAGCCTCAAGCGCATGGCGCCGGTGGTCGACCGTCAGAACGCCAACGACCCGCTGTATCGCCCGCTGGCACCGGACTTCGACAGCAACATCGCCTTCCAGGCGGCGGTCGAACTGGTGATCGAAGGCACCAGGCAACCGAACGGCTACACCGAGCCGGTGCTGCACCGTCGTCGTCGCGAGTTCAAGGCCGCGAATGGTCTGTAATTTGCGCTGACGCTGGAAGTGAAAAAGGCCCTGATCGAGAGATCAGGGCCTTTTTGTTTGTGAGGTGGGTTGGATTGTTGTGGTGGGCTTGAGATCCATCCCCCTCACCCCAGCCCTCTCCCCCAAGGGGTAGAGGGGAAAGGGAGCAGATTGGGGAAGTTTCAATTCCTGAGTTCGACTCATGAAATTCAGGTCGGTGTACCTCCAACATTCACCGCGGTCAGTCCCCTCTCCCTCTGGGAGAGGGTTAGGGTGAGGGGCTTCTAGGGCTCAATGCCCAATTCATGCTTCACCAACTCAAGCAACTTGCCCGTATCAATCGGCTTGAGCAGAAAATCCACCACGCTCAAATGCATCGCTTCGATCGCATCTTTCACGTCGGCATCGCCGGAGACGATGATGATCGGCATCGCTGCCCGTACCGATTCACGCACCTGGCGAATCAGCTCGAGGCCGTCGACATTGCCCATGCGCAGGTCGGTAATCACCAGACCGATCGAAGGCTTTTCATCGAGCATTTTCAGCGCGGTTTCACCGCTGGCTGCGGTCATGCAGCGAATGCCGTCCAGCGCGAGTATCTCCGACAACAGCTCGCGGGCGTCCTTGTCGTCGTCGACGATCAGGACACGCTGCGGCGGCAGATCAGGTTCGAGCATCACTGCGCTGAGCGCTTCCCGCTCGGCGTCGCTCAAAATATCGTGGTCGGACATGGCGCTCTCTAAATGTTCAAACAATCCCTGGCAAGTCGTCAGACATCACCGGACAGCGCTTCAATGTGCACTTCGTCGGAATTTTTTCCAAGTGGCTAGCGCAAGCTTTTCCGAGCTTTTGCGTAGGTTATTTCCGAAAATCGGCCAATGGTGGCAAAACCTAGACTTACGTCCAATGGGCACCCTGCCCGCCGGGGTCGACCATGGTGGCAACGATCCGACAACAACAATTCGAAAAAGACTGCGGTAATGGTTATGAGCAAAGCGGACGCCTTCACCCAGGCAGGGAAAACCGCGGTGTTGCAGAACATTCAGGGCACCCTGCAATTCCTCCAGCGCTTCCCGCCCTTCAATCAGATGGAACACGCCCACCTCGCCTATCTGGTGGAGCAATGTCAGCTGCGTTTTTTTGCCCAGGGCGAGAGCATCATCAAACCGGCTGACGGCCCGGTGGAGCACTTTTATATCGTCAAACAGGGTCGGGTGGTCGGCGAACGCCAGCACATCACCAAGCCCGGCACCGAAACCACCTTCGAAATCACCACCGGCGAATGCTTTCCGCTGGCCGCGCTGCTCGGTGAGCGCGCCACGCGCACCGAACATCTGGCGGGCGAAGACACCTTCTGCCTGCAACTGAACAAGCTGGCGTTCATCAAACTGTTCGCCCTCTCCAGTGCCTTCCGCGATTTCGCCTTGCGTGGGGTGAGCAGCCTGCTCGATCAGGTCAACCAGCAAGTCCAGCAAAAAGCCGTGGAAACCCTCGGAACCCAATACTCGCTGAACACTCGTCTCGGTGAACTCGCGATGCGTCATCCGGTGACCTGCAGCGCCGAGACGCCGTTGCGTGAAGCGGTGAAGCTGATGCACGAGCAACAGGTCGGCAGCATCGTCGCGGTGGATGAGCACAAGGCGCCGCTGGGGATTTTCACCCTGCGCGATTTGCGCCATGTGGTCGCCGAAGGTGTCGGCGATTTCAGCGACGCCATCGAACAGCACATGACTCGATCACCGTTTTATCTGTCGCCGGATCACAGCGCCTTCGATGCGGCGATCGCCATGACCGAGCGGCACATTGCTCACGTCTGTCTGGTCAAGGATCAACGCCTGTGCGGCGTGGTGTCCGAGCGTGATCTGTTCTCCCTGCAACGGGTCGATCTGGTGCACCTGGCCCGGACCATCCGCAGCGCGCAACGGATCGAGCAACTGGTGACCTTGCGCGGCGAGATCGGCCAACTGGTCGAACGCATGCTCGCCCACGGCGCGTCGTCGACGCAAATCACCCACATCATCACCCTGCTCAACGATCACACGGTGTGCCGGGTCATCGAACTGACCCTCGCGGAAAAGGGCGACCCGGGTGTGCCGTTCAGTTGGCTGTGTTTCGGCAGCGAGGGCCGGCGTGAGCAGACGCTGCACACCGATCAGGACAACGGCATTCTCTTCGACGCGCGCGATGCCGCGCACGCAGCAGAAATACGCGGCAAGCTGCTGCCGATTGCCCAGCAGATCAACCAGAGCCTGGCGCAGTGCGGTTTCACTCTGTGCAAGGGCAACATCATGGCCGGCAATCCCGAGCTGTGTCTGTCGCGGGCCGAATGGGCGCGACGCTTCGCGGCGTTCATCCGCGAAGCCACGCCAGAGAACCTGCTGGGTTCGAGCATTTATTTCGACCTGCGCGTGGTCTGGGGCGATGAGCAAGGCTGCGAGCAATTGCGCCGGGGCATCCTCGATCAGGTCGGTGACAACCGTCTGTTCCAGCGCATGCTCGCCGAAAATGCGCTGCGCAATCGCCCTCCCGTTGGGCGCTTCCGTGAATTCGTGCTGGCACGCAAGAACGGTGAGAAGGCCACGCTGGATCTGAAAATTCAGGGTCTGACGCCGTTCGTCGACGGTGCCCGGTTGCTGGCGCTGGCCAACGGCATCGACGCCAACAACACCCTCGAGCGTTTCCGCCAATTGGTCGATAAACAAGTCATCGAGCCGCTCGACGGCGCGGCGTATGAAGAGGCCTATCACTTCATTCAGCAAACGCGCATGCAGCAGCATCAGCTCCAGACCCGGGAGAACCAGCCGTACTCCAACCGCGTCGATCCCGACAGCCTCAATCACCTTGACCGGCGCATCCTGCGTGAATCCCTGCGGCAGGCGCAACGCCTGCAGAGCAGCCTGAGCTTGCGGTATCAGCTATGAGCCTGTTTTCCTGGCTGCGCCCGTCAAGTCTCGTAGTGTCGGCGGATCTACAGCAGCGGCTGGCGAATCTGCCGGCGCTTGCCGAGCTGAGCGAATGCAGCCTGCGTGAGCAGCGCTGGGTGGTGCTGGACCTGGAAACCACCGGCCTGAATATGAGCAAGGATCGGGTCCTGTCGATCGGCGCGGTGGTGATCGAGGACGGCGCGATCGATTTCAGTCAGCAGTTCGAGCGCACGCTGCAATGTCGCGAATTGAAGCTCAGCCCCAGCGTGCTGATTCATGGCTTGGGACCGAATGCGATTGCCGCAGGCAGCGACCCGGCGGAAGCGTTGCTGGAGTTGCTGGAGTTCATCGGCGACAGCCCGGTGCTGGCCTTTCATGCGCCGTTCGATCAGCACATGCTCGGGCGCGCAGTGAAAGAACACCTGGGGCATAAGCTGCAGCATGTGTTTCTGGATGTGGCAGATATCGCGCCGTTTCTGTGTCCGCAGGCGCAGATTCGCGAGGCCGGGCTGGATGAGTGGATCGAGTGGTTTCGCCTTGAAGTGTTCGAGCGGCATAACGCGAGTGCCGATGCGCTGGCCACGGCGGAGTTGGCGTTGATCCTGTTCAGCCGCGCGCGGGCGCAGCAGATTTACAGTCCGTTGCAGCTGCAGCAGCGGTTGAGTCAGTGGAAGCGCAGGCAGCAGGCGCCGTCCTTTTAGAATCATTCAGATCAAAAGCCCCTCACCCCAGCCCTCTCCCGGAGGGAGAGGGAGCCGATCGTGGTGTCTGAAGCCTTATATCGACCTGAAAGACCGAGTCGATTGAGGAATCGCTGAAAATCGTTCAGGTCGATGTACCTCCAGAATATCCCCCGATCAGTCCCTTCTCCCTCCAGGAGAGGGCTAGGGTGAGGGGCTGCCCTTGATTCATCACCTGACCAGTGGCCAATTGCTAACCATTCCCACCTCTGCCAGAATCGCGAACTATTCTCGTTAGTTAACATTTCCCAATCGGTGATGTCCGGTGTCGTCAGTGCCCAACCCCCACAGTGAGCTCGTCGGTGCGATGTATCGCGACCATCGCGGTTGGCTGCTGGCGTGGTTGCGGCGCAATGTGGCGTGTCCGCAGCGTGCCGAGGACCTGAGCCAGGACACCTTCGTGCGCCTGCTCAACCGCGACCAGCTGCTGACGCCGCGCGAACCTCGGGCGTTTCTGGTGGCGATCGCCAAAGGCCTGTTGTTCGACTACTTCCGCCGCGCCGCGCTGGAACAGGCCTACCTCACCGAACTGATGCTGATCCCCGAAGACGAGCAGCCGTCGGTTGAAGAACAGCAAATGATCCTCGACGACCTCAAAGCCATCGATCGCCTGCTCGGCAAGCTGTCGACCAAGGCGCGCGCGGCCTTCCTGTATAACCGCCTCGACGGCCTCAGCCACGGCGAGATCGCCGGCAAACTCGGCGTGTCAGTGCCGCGCGTGCGGCAGTATCTGGCGCAAGGCCTGCGCCAGTGTTACATCGCCCTGTACGGTGAGCCGACATGACGGCGGCCAGTTCGCGCCCGGTGCCGGCGCATGTGCTGGACGCGGCGATTGCCTGGCAATTGACCCTCGACTCGAGCACCGCGCTGGAACGCGAGGAATTCGCCAAATGGCACGCGGCCCATGAAGAACACGCCCGCGCGTGGCGTCAGTTGGGCATGCTCGATCAGCGCTTCAGTGTCGCCAAAGGCCCGGCCCGAAGTGCGTTGCTGCAATCGCGCGAAGGCATTCGCCGCCGCGTGCGCAAACTCGGCAGCGGGCTGGCCAGTGTCGTGGTGATCATCGGGCTCGGGCTGTTTGTCAGCGAGCGCTATCTGCCGCTGGATTACTGGCTCGCCGATCAGCGCACCGCCACCGGTGAACAGCGCAGCGTGCGCCTGTCCGACGGCACCCTGCTCAATCTCAATACCCACAGCGCGGTCGACGTACGCTTCGATGACGAGCGCCGCTTGATCGTGTTGCAGGAAGGCGAAATCCTCGTCGAGACCGGGCATGGCGATGCGCGGCCGTTTATCGTCGAAACCCGCGAAGGCAGCATGCGCGCGCTGGGCACGCGGTTTCTGGTCAAGCGCGAGGACGATGGCACCCGCCTGAGCGTGTTGCAGTCAGCGGTGGCGGCCCATGCCCAGGCGAATCCGCAAGAACAGATTCTGCGCGAAGGCCAGCAGGTGTTGCTGCGCAGTGACGGGCTGGGCTCGATTGCCGCCCTCGCCCCCGGCGCGGATGCCTGGACGCGCGGCATGCTGGTGGTGGACAACGCACGGCTGGGCGATCTGGTGCACGAGCTGGGGCGCTATCGTCGCGGGCATCTGGGTGTGGCGCCGGAAGTGGCCGATCTGCGCATTACCGGCAGCTTTCCGTTGCACGACACCGACAAGGCCCTGAGTGCGTTGCTGCCAACCTTGCCGGTGCAGATCGAGCGGCATACGCCGTATTGGGTCACCGTGGCGAAGGCTGATATCAAGCCTGAGTAATGCGTCGGCAGGAAAACCGCCTTCGCGAGCAGGCTCGCTCCCACATTGGCATGCGATCACCTGTGGGAGCGAGCCTGCTCGCGAAGGCGCCATCAGCCGCACAACCATTTCCTGCAAAAAAGAATTTCCACCCAGCCCTATCACTTTTCCAATCTCGTCCGGCACACAGGCAATTGAGAAATATTTCCATTCAGGAGCCGCCGTATGTCCCGTTCGCCAGACACCTTGTTGCGCCCCAGTCTGCTGGCTTTTGCCATCGCTTTCGGCACGCCGCTGATCAGCAGCCCGTTGCTCGCCGCTGAGCAAGCGTCCAGCGTGCGCGCCTACAACCTGCCGGCGGCGCCGCTGTCGACCACCCTGAACCAGATCGCCAGCCAGGGCGGCCTCGCTCTGTCGCTCAATCCTGCGCTGGCCGCCGGCAAGACCTCGGCCCCGGTCAACGGCCAGTACGACGCCGCCGGAGCCCTGCGCGCGGCCTTGCGCGGCACCGGTCTGCAACTGGAACAGAGCAGCGCTGGCACCTACACCCTGGTGGCCGTGCCGGAAGGCACGCTGGCCCTGCCGGAAACTTCGGTCATCGGTGTGGAAAACTTCGAAAGCGCCTGGGGCCCGGTCGAAGGCTACACTGCGACCCGCACCGCCGCCGGCACCAAGACCGACACTGCGCTGGTCGAAGCACCGCGTTCGATCTCGGTGGCGACCCGCCAGCAAATGGACGACCGCAGCGTGCACAGCCTCGATGACGCCGTGCGCTACATGCCGGGCATCACCGCCAGCAGCTACGGCAGCGACACCCGCGCCGACTGGCTGCGCGTGCGTGGTTTCGAGCCGACCCAGTTCCTCGATGGCCTGCCGCTGCCCAAAGGCGTGTACGCCAACCCGAAACAGGAAACCTGGAACCTCGACCGCCTCGCCCTGCTGCGTGGCCCGGCTTCGTCGGTGTACGGCCAGACCCCGCCGGGCGGTTTGCTCGACATGGTCAGCCGCCGCCCGAGCGCCGAGGCCAGCAACGAAATCCAGCTGCAATACGGCAGCGACAACCACCGCCAGATCAACTTCGCCAGCACCGGCAAGATCGATGACGCCGGGCAGTTTCTCTATGGCCTCAGCGGCGTGGTGCGCGACAGCGATACGCAAATCGACCACATCGACAACAAGCGCTACAACATCGCACCGAGCCTGACCTGGAACATCGACGACGACACCAGGCTCGCCCTGCTGAGCCAGTTCACCCGCGACGATACCGGCGTCACCAGCCAGTTCTATCCCATTCAGGGCACCAAGATCGACATGCCGTTCGGCAAGATTTCCCATCACAAGAATCTCGGCGATCCCGACTACGATTATTACGACCGCACCTATTACGCGCTGGGTTATGCCTTCGAACATCGCCTCAACGATATCTGGCAGTTCAAGCAGAATCTGCGCTACACCAAATCCGACCTGTCGTTCCAGACCGTGACCGTCAACAGTTACAACCCATCGTTTGCCGGATTTACCGTGGACGATCAAGGCAATGTCGGTCGCAGTACAACTAACGCCGACGAAGACATCAGCCAGTTCGCCGTGGACAACAACTTCCAGGCCGACTTCGCCACGGGTGAGATTCGCCACACCTTGCTGCTGGGTCTGGATCACCAGCGCAGCAACACCAACTACACCTCGATCTTTGGCGATGGTCTGCAAACCAACGTCATCAACCCGATCTACGGCCAGCCGATCGTACGTCCAGCACGCTCCACCGCGTTTTACGACTACAACCAGAAGACCTACCAGACCGGCCTCTACGTGCAGGACCAAATGGCCCTCGATCAGTGGCGCCTGACCCTCGGCGGCCGTGAAGACTGGGTGCACACCAGCACCCAATTCATCAACCAGAGCGACGCCACCAACACCCAGCGTGACAAGAAATTCAGCGGCAACGCGGCGCTCAGCTACGTCTTCGACAACGGCTTCGTGCCGTACCTGTCCTACGCCGAATCCTTCCAGCCGACCACGGGCGCCGATGCCACCTCGACCGGCTCGCTCAAGCCAACCGAAGGCAAGCAGTGGGAACTGGGCGTCAAATACCAGCCTCCGGGCAGCAAGACCCTGCTGACCGCCGCCGTGTATGACCTGACCCAGAAGAACGTCGCGGTGAACACCTTCGTCAACAACGTTTCGGTGACCAGCCAGACCGGCGAAGTGAAGGTCAAAGGCCTGGAACTCGAGGCCGTGTCGGATGTGACCGACAACCTCAAAGTCATCGCCGCCTACACCCTGGCCAAGTCCGAAGTGCAGAAAGGCGTCGACAAGGGCAATCGTCTGCAACTGATGCCCAACCAACAAGCCTCGCTGTGGACCGACTACACCTGGCACGCCGGCGTGCTCGACGGTTTCGGCATTGGCGCCGGCGTGCGCTACACCGGCAACACCTACGGCGACAAGGCCAACACCTGGCTGGGCAAGGCCGATGCCTATACCGTGTTCGACGCCAGCGTGCATTATGACCTGGGCCGTCTGGACAACAGTCTGAAGGGTGCATCGCTGGCGGTGAACGCGACCAACCTGTTCGACAAGGACTACATTTCCACCTGCGACAGCTTCTACTGCTACTACGGCGACCAGCGCAGTGTCGTCGCCAGCGCCACTTACAAGTGGTAAGCCAGTGAGCTGAAACAGGCCCTGTTCCCAGGCCGTCCGTACCGGACGGCTTTGGTGTTTTTGAAGGTCATGCAATGAAAAGTAAAACCATCCGCCGCTGGTCGTTCATTCACACCTGGACCAGCCTGATCTGCACCGTATTTCTGCTGATGCTGGCGCTGACCGGTCTGCCGCTGATTTTCAGCCACGAGATCGATCATTTGCTCGGCAACGCCCCGGAGCTGCGCGAGATGCCGGCCGACACGCCGCAACTCAACCTGCAGCAACTGGTCGATGCCGCGCAGAAACATCGCCCGGGCGAAGTCATGCAGTACTTCGGTTATGACGACGAAGAGCCGAACGCGGCGTTCGCGATCATGGCCAGGACGGCCGACACCGAGCCGAACTCTTCGCACACCTTCATGCTCGATGCGCGTACTGGCGAAGCGCTGGAAACCCCTTCGGCAAATGGCGGTTTGATGCTGTTCATCCTGCGTCTGCACGTCGACATGTTCGCCGGGCTGCCGGGCAAGCTGCTGCTGGCGTTCATGGGGCTGCTGTTTGTCGTGGCGATCGTCTCCGGCACGGTGCTGTACCTGCCGTTCATGCGCCGCTTGAAATTTGGCACCGTGCGCCAGGACAAGTCGACAAGACTGCGCTGGCTCGATCTGCACAACCTGATCGGCGTCGTCACTTTGACCTGGTGCCTGGTGGTGGGCGTGACCGGGGTGATCAGCGCCTGCGCCGACCTGCTCATCGCCGCCTGGCGCAACGACGCGCTGACCACCCTGATCACGCCGTATCGCGATGCGCCGCCGCTGACTCAACTGGCGCCGGCCACGCGGCTGCTCGACATCGCCGAGGAAGTCGCACCGGGGATGAAACCGGATTTCATCGCCTTCCCCGGCACACGCTTTTCCAGCGAGCACCATTACTCGGTATTCATGAAGGGCGGCACGCACCTGACCTCGCACCTGCTGACGCCGGTGCTGATCGACGCCACGACCTTGCAGGTCACCGCCGTGGCCGAACGGCCGTGGTACATGGACGCTATGGGCATGTCGCAGCCGCTGCACTTTGGTGACTACGGCGGCATGCCGATGAAGATTCTCTGGGCGACCCTGGATGTGCTGACGATCATCGTGCTGGCCAGTGGTGTGTATTTGTGGGTGGTGCGGCGCAAGGCGGCCAAGCCTGTATTGGAAGCGGCGGAGGCCTCGGCATGAAGCCGCGTCAGTCGAGTTTCTGGAAGGTTTTCAGCACACCGATCGTGATCGCCTTGCTCAGTGCGGCGGGGCTGTTTGCGGCCTTGCTGGGGGATGGAATCTGGGATGCGTTGAGCTGGGTCGGGCTTGGCGTGCCGGCATTTCTGGCGATAAGAGGTTTACTGCCCCGACGTTGAGAATCCCTTGTGGGAGCGAGCCTGCTCGCGAAAGCGCCCGGACATTCAACATCAAAGTCGACTGTCACGACGCCTTCGCGAGCAGGCTCGCTCCCACATGGGTTCTGCGCCGGACGCGAGCAGGCTATGCTGCCCGATCATTGTCCTGATCGAGACCTTGCCATGTCCGCCCCCAGCATGACCCTGTACCACAACACCCTGTCGCCCTTCGTCCGCAAGGTCATGGTGCTGCTGCACGAAACCGGTCAGCAGGATCGTGTCGCGCTGCAGGACTGCGTGCTCAGCCCGGTCAGCCCGGACTCGGCGCTGATCGCCGACAACCCGCTGAGCAAGATCCCCGCCCTGCGCCTGGCCGACGGCAATGTCATCCATGACAGCCGCGTCATCCTCGAGTACCTCGACCAGCAGCACGTCGGCAATCCGCTGATCCCCCGTGAAGGTGCGGCGCGCTGGCGGCGCCTGACCCTGGCGTCGATGGCTGACGGGATCATGGATGCCTCGGTGATGGTGCGTTATGAAACTGTGCTGCGCCCGGTGGAAAAACACTGGGACGAATGGCTCGACGCCCAGCGCGACAAGATCCGCCGCGCCCTCGCCGTGCTGGAGAACGAAGCGATTGCCGAGCTGACCAGCCATTTCGATGTCGCGGCGATCAGCGTGGCCTGCGCACTGGGCTATCTGGATCTGCGTTTCCCGGACATGGACTGGCGTGCAGCCAATCCGCAACTGGCCAACTGGTATTTTGAAGTGAGTCAGCGACCGTCCATGGTGGCGACGATGCCCAAGCCCTAAAGCTGCGCTGCCTGTTCCGGCCTCTTCGCGAGCAGGCTCGCTCCCACAGGATGGGTTCCATTCCCCAATCCCTTGTGGGAGCGAATGCACCACCTCGGTTCTGGCGGCAGCGCTGCAACAATCAGCGTCAGCAGAACCGCCACTTCCCTGCGCTCAGCCCTCAACCCGCTCATTGCATCGCCTCCACATCAAACTCCAGCGGCCTGGCCGGTTTCAAACCAATCCCGTACCAATCCAGTTTGCGCGTCAGCACCATGAACACCCCGAGCAGACCGAACAGCATCAGCGAGCCCATCAGCAGCGCGTAATCCTCGGCACTTAGCAATCCGTACAGCAGGCCATACAGCGCCGCCAGCCCCGCCGAAAAACTCAAACCGTGCCGCGCGCTGCGCAGGACGTGGCTGACATAGAAACCGATCAACAGCACGCAGCCACTGGCCGACAACAGATACGCCAGCGCAAAACCGATGTGTTCCGACAGTGACAACAGCAGCAGGTAAAAGAACGCTAGCGCGACACCGACCAAGGCATATTGCACCGGGTGCACCGCCAGGCTCTTGAGCACTTCGAAGAGGAAGAAACCGGCGAATGTCAGGACGATGAACACCAGCGCGTATTTGATCGCCCGATCGCTCTTCAGGTACTGATCCACCGGATCGATGAAGCTGACGCCGAAGCTGCGCCCGTTGAGTGCATCACAGTCGCCAGCGACGCAGCGCTCCATCGCCTCTTGCAGGTTGGTGGAGAAAAACGAGGTCTGCCAGTCGGCGCTGAAACCCTGATCGTTGATCTCGCGCTTGGCCGGCAGGAAGTTGCCGACGAAGCTGGGGTGCGGCCAGTTGGCGGCGAGGCTGACGCTGCTGGTCTTGCCCACCGGCACCACGCGCAGCGAGCCGGTGCCCTGCAGACGCAGGTCGAAGCCGAAGGTCAACTGCGTGGCTTTGCTGGCGTCCAGTGCCGGTAGCGTCACGTGTACGCCCTCGCCGATCCACGCCACTTCGCTGCCGGGCACGAAGTCCAGTTGCTGGCCGCCGAGCTCGAGCTTCAGCGCGTTTTCGATGCCGCGAATGTCGCTGATACCGACGGCAAGGAACGGCGCATCGAATTGGTAATCGGCAAAATTCTCCTTGATGCCCAACTGCGCCGGCAGGGAAAAATGCCCGTCGATACGGTTATCGGCGTGGAACAGTCGCGCCTCGTAAATGCCGCGTTTGCGCAGTTCGGTTTGTACTTGCCCGTCGAGCTCGAAGCGCTCCGGCAGAAAGTACAGACGCCCGCGCGCTTCGCTGACTTCTTCGTAGCGCTTGTTGGTTTTCTCGTTGGTTTTCCAGGTGCGCACCACCTTGCGATACGGCACCACCATCACCGGCCCGGTCAGTTGCTGGCTGTAACTGGAACTGCGCGCGATGTCTTCGAGCACACCGTCGCGCAGTTGCTGACGCTCATCGATGATGCCGTCGATCATCAGCAAGGGGATCAGCAACAGCAGGATCAACAAGGCGATCGCGCCGAGTTTGATGGTCAGATTCTTGTTCATGGGACTCTCCCTGTTTGGATGGGAAGAGTCTGGGGATGCGCTGTGGTGGGAATGTGGGGGGAATATGGAGATTGTGTGGAGAATGCATTCTCTTGTGGGAGCGAGCCTGCTCGCGAAGGCAGCAACTGGGTCTCACGGCAAGCGCAATACCACCTCAACCCCGCCCTCGACATTGCCAATGCGCATCACCCCGCCATGTAACTTGACCACCTCCTCAACGAAGTTCAGCCCCAGCCCGGTGCTCTTGCGTCCGCTGTCCGGGCGCGGCAACGAGTAGAAGCGTTCGGTCAGACGCGGCAAGGCGTAATCGGGAATCGGCGTGGTCTGGTTGAACAGGCGGAACTCGATCTGCTCGCCAACCCGCTCGGCACGCAAGCGCAGCAGGCCCTGCGCCGGGGTGAAATCCAAGGCGTTTTCCAGCAGATTGCCCAACGCCTGGCGCAGCAGAAACGGCTCGCCAATCAACAGCAGATCCTCGCCGATCGCTTGCTCGACGCGCAGTTGTTTGCCCTCGATCCGCGCGGCCTGCGCCTTGAGCAGTTCTGCGACCAACAGCGCCAGCGGCACTGCCACCCGTTCTTCCAGCCCTTGGCGCTGTTCGACCTGCGCCAGGTAGAGCAGGCGCTCGATCAACTGCTGCATCCGCGCGCTTTCGCTGTCGATGTTGCTGACAAAGCGCAAACGCTGGACGGCCGGCATCTCGCTTTGCAGCAACTCCGCCGCGCCCCGAATCGCCGCCAGCGGACTTTTCAATTCATGGGTCAGGGTGTGCACGTAGCGCTCGACGTAGGCCTTGCCTTCGAGCTGCGTGCGCATCTGCTCCACCGCCGTGGCCAGTTGCTCCAGTTCGCCGCCGCGATAATGCGGCACTTCCACGCGCCGGCCTTCGCTGACCGCCTGGGCATAACCGGTCAAACGATGTAGCGCACGGCTCAGCCACCACGACAACAGTGCACCGAACAGCAGACCGAGGCCGATCAGTCCGGCGCCGTAAAACAGCAAGCGCCGCTCGGTGCGATCGACGTAGGGTTGCAACGAACTGTTGGGCTTGGCCACGGTGACCACGCCGATGATCTTGCCGTTGTCGCGGATCGGCGCACCGACGTGCATCACTGAAGAGCTCGGATCGTCAGGATCACTGCGGCTGGAGCGCGCGCCGTACTCGCCACGCAGGGTCAGGTAGACGTCGTTCCAGCGCGAATAATCCTGGCCGACCGCGACGCCGCTGGAGTCGAGCACGACGATGCCCTTGGCGTCGGTGACGTAGATGCGGTGGTTGACCTGATTTTTCGGCAAGCCCCAGATGGTCGCTTGCGGTTGGCGCTCGCCATAGGCGCGGAGCAATTGCGGCCAGCGGTTCTCGCTGAGGGTGCCGGCCTTGAAATCGTCGCGCAGGATTTCTGCCATCAGGTTGGCGGTGTCCACCAGCGTCTCTTCGGTGGACTGACGCACGCCGGGGCGGATTTCTTCCATGACCGTGTTGAGGACGAAATAGCCGGTCAGGCCGACAAACAGCACGTACACCAGAAAGATCCGCAGCCCCAGCGACATCAGCTGTGCCCCGGGCTGTAGCTGTAACCGAGGCCGCGATGGGTCTGGATCGGCTCGGCCTCGGCACGTACCAGGCGCAACTTGGCGCGCAGGCTTTTGATGTGGCTGTCGATGCTGCGCTCGTAACCGGCATCAGCGGCAACGCCCAGCGCATCAAGCAATTGCTCGCGGCTGAACACTCGCTCAGGTTGTTCGAGCAGGCATTGCAACAAGCGGAATTCATGGCGGGTCAGGCTCAGCGGCTGGCCGCGATAGCTGATCTGCACGCGTTCAGCATCGATGCGAAACAGCGTTGAGCCTGCTTCCAGGGTTGCACGCGGCGCCATGCGCTTGAGGATGGCTTTGACCCGCGCCGCCACTTCACGCGGGCTGAACGGCTTGACCACGTAATCGTCGGCACCGATCTCCAGGCCAACCACGCGGTCGATCTCGGCGTCGCGGGCGCTGAGAAACAGCACCGGCACTTCCGTGAAGCGCCGCAATTGCTTGCAGGTTTCGAAGCCACTGATGTCCGGCAAACCGATATCGAGAATGATCAGGTCGGCCGGGGTTTGTCGCTGATGCTCCAGCGCCGCCGCGCCGAGGTTCAGCCACGTGGTGCTGAACCCCTCGCCCTGCAAGGCAAAAATCAATGTGTCGGCAATCGCCGCTTCGTCTTCGACAATCAGGATGTGCGGCATGGCGTCCGAGCCCGTGGCAGTTAGTGCGCGAACGGTGCCCCAAGCCCGGGGTTACGTCAATCAGACCACTTAGCAGTCAGGCTTGTCGGCGGTGTAACGCCGTGCCGGGTTGACCGCCGCGCCGAACTCGCGCAAGGCCTTGGCGCCGATCAGCAGCGGATAGTTGAAGTGGCTGCGGTCGGTCAGGTTGACCTCGACGGTGCGCTTGACGTTGCCCAGGCACAGCTCCAGATCGACCACCGGGCGCTTGGCGACATCGCTGCTGTCGCGCTCTTCATCGTCCTCGTCGGAACGGCTTTTGATCTTGCTGATCCGCGCGACCTTGTGCTCGAAAACCTTGTTGCTGGCGTCCTTGGTGGCGAGGCGGAAACGCACCCAGTCTTCGCCATCACGGGTGAAGGTCTCGATGTCCTTGGCCGACAGCGAGGCGGTCAGCGCGCCGGTGTCCATCTTGGCCTTGAGCACTTCGCCACCGATTTCCGGCAGCGCGATGTATTCGTAGCGACCGTACAGCGTCGGCTCGGCGGCCATGACCGGCAGCGCCACGAGAGCAAACAGAGCAAGGAGGGATTTCACGTAAGGGGCTTCCTTGGAAATTGAGGGCGGCAAACTGGGATTTTAGACACGCACCAAGTTATTCGTTCGCTTCTCGGCCCCCTTCGCGAGCAGGCTCGCTCCCACATTGAAATGCATTGCCCTGTGGGAGCGAGCCTGCTCGCGAAGAGGCCAGTGCATTCAGATCCAATCTTGAGCGAAGCATACCCGGCGAAAAGTGAAACATTCGTCAGCACCGATTTGGCCTGTCGCGTGAAGCTGCTTATCATGGCTCGCCCCTGCCACTTCATAGAGTTGCTTATGCGCCGCCTGCTCACCGGCTGTTTCGTCACCCTGCTGCTGTTGCTCAACACCCTGATCCTGATCGGGCCGTTGATGGTGTTTGCCCTGCTCAAGCTGGTCGCACCCGGGCGCTGGCGGGATTACGCGTCGGGGGCGGTGATGTGGATCGCCGAGACCTGGGCCGAAATCGACAAGCTGATCTTCCAGCTGTGCATCCCCACGCAATGGGACATACGCGGCGGCGACGATCTGCGCCGCGACACGTCCTATCTGGTGGTCAGCAACCATCAATCGTGGGTCGACATTCCGGCACTGATCCAGACCCTCAACCGGCGCACGCCGTTCTTCAAGTTCTTTCTGAAGAAAGAGCTGATCTGGGTGCCGTTCCTGGGCTTGGCGTGGTGGGCGCTGGATTACCCGTTCATGAAGCGCTACACCAAAGCCTTTCTGGCAAAGAACCCCGAGCTGGCAGGCAAGGATCTGGAAATCACCAAAGCGGCGTGCGAGCTGTTCAAGCGCCAGCCGGTGACGGTGGTGAATTATCTGGAAGGCACGCGCTACACCCTGGCGAAAAGCACCCAGCAGGAATCACCGTTCAACCACTTGCTCAAACCCAAGGCCGGCGGCGTGGCGTTCGTGCTGGCGGCGATGGGTGAACAGCTCGACGCGATGCTCGACGTGACGGTGGTGTATCCGCAGGAAAAGATCCCGGGCTTCTGGGACCTGATCAGCGGCAACGTGCCGCGAGTGATCATCGACATCAGGACCCGCGAACTCGACCCGGCGCTGTGGCAGGGCGATTACGAGAAAGATCCGGCGTTTCGCCAACACGTCCAGAACTGGGTCAACCAGCTCTGGACCGAGAAGGATCAGCGCATCGTCGAGCTGCGCAACGAGCGCGGCTGACTCAAGTGCCGGTGCCGGTGCCCCAGATGCTGCCCAGGCTGCTCAACAGCGAACCACCGACGCCCTGCTGACCGAGATATTGCAGCAACACCGGGGCAAACTGGCCGATCATGCCGCTGTCCATGCCCAGCGCGCTGAACGCGTTGTTCAGGTCGTTAGTGTCTTTGACATTGCCCAGCGCATTTTCAAGACCTGCGGACTTGCCGGACGAACCGAGCAAAGCCCCGAGCGCCGCCAGATTGCCGCTGCCACCGGACAGTTTGTCGATGCCCGGCACTTCCTTGGCCAGTTGCGAGTAGTCGGTGCTGCTCAACTGATTCTTCGCCAGCCCAAGCATCGCACTGGTACCGCCAACGGCCTGCTCCGGCGTGACGTCCAGCGCACTCAAAGCACTCAACAAACCAGCGGTCTCCGAAGTCGGCGCTGCAGCGGCCGCCTTGTCACCACCTTGCATCCCCGCTACCGCACCGGCCACGTCGTTCAAACTGAAACCGGCAAACACCGGCCCGGCGGCCAGGGTCAGGAGCGATGCCAAGGCAAAACCGCGTGAAATCTTCATTCAGACATCCTCTTGGGAAAAGCAGCCGCCGGACAACGGCGACGAAACTGCCGATTTGACCGGGTATCGGGCGGCATGTTCCTCGCGGCGCATCCCCTTCTCTACGCACTCACCTAAATGAATTGTTCAATCGTTGAATAGCCACTTCACTATTCGACTTCACACTGAAAACCCGACTATTTATTTCGATTGGAACTAACCAACTGTCAGATCTGACAGTTGGCAGTCATAACGATGCAAGTGAATATCTCCACTCCAATTACGTAACGGAGTACGAAAAGATGAAGTTGAAAATTGTCACTGGCGCCCTGCTTGGTCTGACCATGATGAGTACTGCCTATGCTGCAACCTGCCCAACGATATCAGTGACTCATGCGCAAGGCGCCGAAGATGTAACCTTCACTTCTGCCCGACTTAAAGATAAAGACACTGCTAATTCAGTTGTCATCTGCCGATACGAAGGTGAGGCAGACCTTGGCGTCTCGGCTGGCTACAGAAACGACACTCCGGTTCAAGCCACCGGTAGCAATTGGAATGGTGATGAGTGTGCAACCAAGGATGGTGACGCCCGCAAATGCGCCTTTAAATAACTGATCGTGTTCAGAACAAAAAAGGGCAGCCCGATCGGCTGCCCTTCTTACATGGGTAGAACTTACGCCGCACTGAACAACTTGTGCGGATCAATCACAAACTTCTTCGGCACGCCCGCATCGAACTCGCCGTAACCTTCTGGCGCCTGATCGAGGCTGATCACTTGCACGCCGACTACTTCAGCGATGTTGATGCGATCCCACATGATCGCCTGCATCAGTTGGCGGTTGTACTTCATCACTGGAGTTTGCCCAGTGTGGAAGCTGTGGGATTTCGCCCAGCCCAAGCCGAAGCGAATGCTCAGGCTGCCCATTTTCGCGGCAGCGTCGACGGCGCCCGGATCTTCGGTGACGTACAGGCCGGGGATACCGATCTTGCCGGCAACGCGCACCACGCCCATCAGTGAGTTGAGCACCGTGGCCGGGGCTTCGGCCTTGACGCCGTCGTGGCCGTGGCCGCGTGCTTCAAAGCCAACGCAGTCCACCGCGCAATCGACTTCCGGCTCGCCCAGCAGCGCGGCGATCTGTTCGTGCAGCGGGGTGTCTTTGGACAGGTCGACGACCTCAAAGCCCTGGGCCTTGGCGTGGGCCAGGCGGATGGTGTTGACGTCGCCGACAATCACCACCGCCGCACCGAGCAAACGTGCGGAAGCGGCAGCGGCCAGGCCGACCGGACCGGCGCCGGCGATGTAAACGCTGCTGCCCGGACCGACGCCGGCAGTAACCGCGCCGTGATAGCCGGTCGGGAGGATGTCGGAGAGGCAGGTCAGGTCGCGGATTTTCTCCATGGCCTTGTCGCGATCCGGCAGTTTCAGCAGGTTGAAGTCGGCGTACGGCACTAGCACGTATTCAGCCTGGCCACCGGTCCAGTCGCCCATGTCGACGTAACCGTATGCGCCGCCGGCACGGGCCGGGTTGACGGTCAGGCAGACGCCGGTGTGTTGCTCTTTGCAGGAACGGCAGCGCCCGCAAGCCACGTTGAACGGAACGGAGACCAAATCGCCGATCTTCAGGTTTTCGACGTCGGAGCCCTTTTCGATCACCTCGCCGGTGATCTCGTGACCCAGCACCAGACCGGTCTGCGCCGTGGTCCGGCCGCGCACCATATGCTGGTCGGAGCCGCAGATGTTGGTGGAAACCACTTTGAGAATGACCCCATGCTCGATCTTGCGACCGCGCGGGTCCTGCATTTTCGGGTAGTCGATTTTCTGTACTTCGACCTTGCCAGCGCCGAGATACACCACACCACGATTGCCAGACATGCTTTCACCTCGCTGTTGTTTTTATGGAACTGCGTTGCCCCGGTTGGGCAGCGCGTTGAGTGCTCGGGTATTGCTTGTTGGTCTTGCGTTGTTTGTTACGGCCCCTTCGCGAGCAGGCTCGCTCCCACATTGGAATGCATACCCTGTGGGAGCGAGCCTGCTCGCGAAAGCGATCTAGAGAACGACGGTTCTGTTGGCGTTCAAAAAAACTCGTCTTTCGATGTGATACCCAACCGCCCGCGCCAAGGTCAGGCCTTCGATATCCCGCCCTTTGGCAATCAGATCCTCGGGGTAATGGCTGTGATCCACCGCCTCGACGCCCTGGGCAATGATCGGCCCTTCATCAAGGTCGTTGTTGATGTAATGCGCCGTCGCGCCCACCAGTTTCACGCCCTTGTTGTAAGCCTGGTGATAAGGCTTGGCGCCCTTGAAGCCCGGCAACAGCGAGTGATGAATGTTGATCGCCTTGCCGTCGAGCTTGCGGCACAGCTCCGGCGATAGCACCTGCATGTAGCGGGCGAGGATCACCAGTTCGGCGCCGGCTTCTTCGATCACCTGCCAGACCTGACGCTCCTGCGCCGGTTTGTCGTTGGGGTCGAGAGGGAAATGGTAGTAGGGAATCTGGTGCCAGTCGGCCAACGGCTTGAGATCCGGATGGTTGGACACCACCGCCGCCACGTCCATCGACAACTGGCCGATGCGCTGGCGATAGAGCAAGTCGTTGAGGCAGTGATCGGCCTTGGAGACCATGATCACCACTTTCGGCCGGTAGTTCGGCGCGGTCAGCTCAAAGAGCATGCCGAACGCCTGCCCGCGCTCGGCCAGCCCGGCGCGGAAGGATTGTTCATCGAAACCATCAGGCTGACGAAATTCCACGCGGATGAAAAAGCGCCCCGAGAGGCGGTCATCGAACGAATGGTGCTCGGTGACATAACAGCCCTGCTCGAACAGAAAACGCGTGACCGCGTCCACCGTGCCGAGGACGCTGGGGCAGTCGGCGGTCAGAATCCATGTGTCTGGGGCGCGGCTCATGGTGCGGTGACTCCTGTTCGTTGTGCGGGGTGTCAGGTTTTTCCCTCACCCTAGCCCTCTCCCAGAGGGAGAGGGGACTGACCGAGGTGTTCTTTCGAGCTACGCCGACCTGAAATAGCGCGTCGAACTCAGGCTCGAAAAACACACAAATCTGCTCCCTTTCCCCCTCTCCCCCTCAGGGGGAGAGGGCTGGGGTGAGGGGGTGGCTTTTGATCTTCAGGCCTGAACGCTCAGCCCGTACTCGGCCGAAGCATCCTGCAACCACAACCACCAGTAATCCGAGAAGCTGCGACGGATCAGCAATTCCCAGGTGTCTTCCGCCGTATGACGGATCATCAACTGCGACTTGGCGAACACCGTGCCCACCGCTTTGCCGACCGGGAAGCTGTTCGGGTGCACGTCGTAGCTGGTCGACTTCATCAGCACCTGACGCACGTTCGGGCCGCTTAATTCGAGAATCTGCTGGCCGCCGCTGACGTTCACGATAGCAATGTGCAGATCGCCCAGCGCTTCGCGCAGTTTCTGCTCGGCGGCGAATTCCTCACCGCTTGGCACGATCAGCAGCCACTCGTCCGGGCCCATCCATTGCAGGCTGGTTTCGCCTTTGACGATTACGCTCAGCGCACCGGGCAATTCAATGCCAAGCGCCTTGTGCACACCGGCAGCGAACGCGGCATCGTGACCATCACCACGAATGGTCAGGTGGCCGAGGAGTTTCTTTTCCCGCACGATCACGCCGGCGTTCTTGCGGCCCTTGCCGACCAGGCTGGCGAGGTCGGCATGGTGCAGCGACGACTCGGCACGGGCGCCGGTGGTCGGGCGTTGCTGGTAAACATTGGCTGTGGTCATAAAGCACCTTCTGAATTCTGTTGGTTCCTGTGGTTGCTGTGCCGCCGCCTTCGCGAGCAGGCTCGCTCCCACAGGGGAACGCGATCGAATGTGGGAGCGAGCCTGCTCGCGAATAGCCGCCCGCCCACCGCTCCCGAGGTTGTCAGATGTTCTGCCGCTCACCCTTCGGATCGAAGAACACCGAAGAAACAATCTCCGCCTCGATCACGCTGCCATCGGCCAGCGGTGCGAACACCCGCTCGCCCATGCGCTTGAGACCGCCCTTGACCACACCCATGGCAAACGAATAACCGAGGGAGTTGTGCGCGTAGCTGGAGGTCACGTGGCCGACCATGGTCATCGGGATCGCCTGTTTGGTGTTGAACACCAGCTGCGCACCTTCCGGCAGCCATTTGGTCGGATCGATCGGCTTGAGGCCCACCAGTTGTTTGCGCTGATCCTTGACGCAATCTTCGCGGTTCATGCCACGCTGGCCGATCCACGAGAACGGTTTGGTGCGACCGACACACCAGCCCATGTTCAGGTCGTCCGGGGTCATCGAGCCGTCGGTGTCCTGGCCGACGATGATGAAGCCCTTCTCGGCCCGCAGCACGTGCATGGTTTCGGTGCCGTACGGCGTCAGGTTGTACTGCTTGCCGGCCTCGACGATTTTCTCCAGCACGCCCATCGCATAATCGGCCTGCACGTTGACTTCGTACGACAGCTCACCGGTAAACGAGATACGAAACACCCGTGCCGGCACGTCGCCGACCAGACCTTCTTTCCAGGTCATGAACGGGAACGCTTCGTTGCTCAGATCAATGTCGGTCACGGCGCTGAGCAGCTTGCGGCTGTTCGGCCCGGAGAGGGTCATGGTCGCCCAGTGGTCGGTGACCGACGTGAAGTACACCTTCAGCTCCGGCCATTCAGTCTGGTGGTACAGCTCCAGCCACTGCAGTACGCGCGCGGCGCCGCCGGTGGTGGTGGTCATGACGAAATGGTTGTCGGCCAGACACGCGGTCACACCGTCGTCGAAGACCATGCCGTCTTCCTTACACATCAGACCGTAGCGAGCCTTGCCCACGTCGAGCTTGGTCCAGGCGTTGGTGTACACGCGGTTGAGAAACTCGCGGGCATCCGGGCCTTGAATGTCGATCTTGCCGAGGGTCGAAGCATCGAGCAGGCCAACGCTGTCGCGCACGGCTTTGCATTCGCGCTTGACCGCCGCGTGCAGGTCTTCACCGTTTTTCGGGAAGTACCAGGGACGCTTCCACTGACCGACGTCTTCAAACTCGGCGCCGTTCTTCACATGCCAGGCATGCAGCGCGGTGTAGCGCACCGGTTCGAAGATGTGCCCGCAGTGTCGACCGGCCACGGCGCCGAAGGTCACCGGCGTGTAGTTCGGACGGAACATGGTGGTGCCCATCTGCGGGATGGTCACGTTCAGCGAACGGGCGGCAATGGCCAGACCGTTGACGTTGCCGAGCTTGCCCTGATCGGTGCCGAAGCCCAGCGCGGTGTAGCGTTTGACGTGCTCGACCGACTCGAAACCTTCACGGGTCGCCAATTCGATACCACCGGCGGTAACGTCGTTCTGGAAGTCGACGAATTGCTTCGGTGCACGCGCCGAGTTCTTCTCGTGCGGCACCTGGAACAGCGCCAGGGTCGGCTCTTCGAGACGGCTCAGGGCTTTCGGCAACACGCCTTCGACGGTCTGGAAACCGGCTTCGGCAGCAGCGCGCACGCCACCTTCAAAACCGTCGGCCAGCGAATCGCCGAGCGCGTAGACGCCATTGATGCCACCGACGCACACGCGCTTCTGCGGTGCTTCGCCCGGTACGAAACCGAGAATGTCTTCGCGCCAGACCGGTTTGCCACCGAGGTGCGAAGCCAGGTGAACCACGGGGCTGTAACCGCCGGAGCTGGCCACCAGGTCGCAGTCGAGCCATTCGCCCGGACTGGTCACGGCGTGGGCCTTTACGTCAATCGCGGCGACGCGGGCAGCGGTCACACGCTTGCTGCCACGCACTTCGATGACGGCGCTGCCGGTGAGGATGCGAATGCCTTTGGCGCGCGCTTCTTCGACCAATGCACCGCGCGGATTGCTGCGGGCATCAGCGATGGCGACCACTTGCAGACTGGCATCGAGCCAATCCAGAGCGACGCGATAGGCGTGATCGTTGTTGGTCGACAGCACCAGTTTTTTGCCCGGCGCTACGCCATAACGACGCACGTAGGTCGACACCGCGCCGGCTAGCATGTTGCCCGGCACGTCGTTGTTGCCGTACACCAGCGGACGCTCGTGGGCACCGGTCGCCAACACCACGCGCTTGGCGCGGACACGGTGGATGCGCTGCCGCACCTGTCCGATCGGCGCGCGGTCACCGAGGTGATCGGTGAGGCGTTCGTGAATGGTCAGGAAGTTGTGGTCGTGGTAACCGTTGACCGTGGCGCGCGGCAACAACAGCACGTCCGGGGTGTTCTTCAATTCAGCGATGACACTGGCGACCCATTCCATCGCCGGTTTGCCGTCGAGGCTTTCGCGGGAATCAAGCAGGCTGCCACCGAACTCTTCCTGCTCATCGGCCAGAATCACGCGGGCACCACTGCGCGCAGCGGCCAGGGCAGCGGCGAGACCGGCCGGGCCAGCGCCGACGATCAGCACGTCGCAGTGCTGGTTCATGTAGTCGTAGGTGTCCGGATCGTTCTCGGTCGGCGAACGGCCGAGGCCGGCAGCCTTGCGAATGTACTTCTCGTAAGTCATCCAGAACGATTGCGGGTACATGAAGGTTTTGTAGTAGAAACCCGGCGGCATCAGCTTGCCGCCGACCTTGCCGAGAATGCCCATCATGTCGTTGTTGACGCTCGGCCAGCCGTTGGTGCTGGTGGCGACCAGACCCTGATACAACGCCTGTTGCGTGGCGCGCACGTTGGGAATCTGCGTGGCTTCGGTAGCACCGATCTGCAGCACCGCGTTCGGCTCTTCGGAACCAGCCGCGAAGATGCCGCGAGGGCGCGAATACTTGAAGCTGCGGCCGATGATATCGACGCCGTTGGCAATCAGTGCAGCAGCCAGCGAGTCGCCTTCATAGCCTTTGTAGGTCTGGCCGTTGAAGGTGAAGCTCAGCACTTTGTTGCGGTCGATCCGTCCACCGTTGGACAGGCGATTGGTCTGGCTCATACCTTCTCTCCCAGCGCCGTCGTGGCTGTTTTCGCCGAATCAGCCTTGTCGGTGAATTGCGGCTTGGTGCCGATCTTGTAGGTTTCGAGAATCTCGTAGGTCACGGTATCGCGAGTGACGTTGAAGTACTGGCGGCAACCGGCAACGTGGTCCCACAGTTCGTGGTGCAGACCGCGCGGGTTATCGCGAAAGAACATGTAGTCGCCCCACTCTTCATCGGTGCAGGCGTTCGGATCCAGCGGACGCGGGATGTGCGCCTGGCCGGATGCGTGGAATTCCTCTTCAGAGCGCAGTTCGCCGCAGTGAGGACAGAAGATATGCAACATGGGGATTTCTCCTGTTAGTGGGCAACCGCAGCAGCGCCGTGTTCATCGATCAACGCACCGTTGTGGAAACGGTCGATGGAGAAAGGTGCAGCCAATGGGTGCATTTCACCCTTGGCCAGACTCGCGGCAAACACGTTGCCCGAGCCAGGTGTGGCTTTGAAACCGCCGGTGCCCCAACCGCAGTTGAAGAACATGTTTGGTACCGGCGTCTTGGAAATGATCGGGCAGGCGTCCGGCGTGGTGTCGACGATACCGCCCCACTGGCGGTTCATGCGCACCCGCGACAGCACCGGGAACATCTCGACGATGGCCTGGATGGTGTGCTCGATCACCGGGTACGAACCGCGCTGGCCGTAGCCGTTGTAACCGTCGATACCGGCGCCAATCACCAGGTCGCCCTTGTCGGACTGGCTGATGTAACCGTGTACGGCGTTGGACATGATCACGCTGTCGATAATCGGTTTGATCGGCTCGGACACCAGCGCTTGCAGCGGGTGGGATTCGATCGGCAGGCGGAAACCGGCAAGCTTGGCCATGTGCCCGGAGTTACCGGCCGTCACCACGCCGACGCGCTTGGCGCCGATAAAACCCTTGTTGGTTTCGACGCCGATGCACACGCCGTTTTCCTTGCGGAAGCCGATCACTTCGGTCTGCTGGATCAGGTCCACGCCCAAGGCATCGGCGGCACGGGCAAAGCCCCAGGCCACGGCATCGTGTCGGGCGACGCCGCCGCGACGCTGCACGGTCGCGCCCATGATCGGGTAGCGGGTGTTTTTCGAGCAGTCCAGATACGGAATTTCGTCCGCAACCTGCTTGGCGTCGAGCAATTCGCCGTCGACGCCGTTGAGGCGGTTGGCGCTGACCCGACGCTCCGAATCACGGATGTCCTGCAGGGTGTGGCACAGGTTGTAGACGCCGCGCTGGGAGAACATCACGTTGTAGTTGAGATCCTGCGACAGGCCTTCCCACAATTTCATCGCATGTTCGTAGAGGTGCGCCGACTCGTCCCACAGATAGTTGGAGCGCACGATGGTGGTGTTGCGTGCGGTGTTACCGCCGCCCAGCCAACCCTTCTCGACCACGGCGACATTGGTGATGCCGTGCTCCTTGGCCAGATAGTAGGCCGTCGCCAGGCCGTGCCCGCCGCCGCCGACGATGACCACGTCGTAGACTTTTTTCGGGGTGGGCGTGCGCCACATGCGCTGCCAGTTTTCGTGGTGGCTGAGCGAGTGTTTGAACAGGCCGAAGCCGGAATAGCGTTGCATAGTCATTACTCCAAAACCGACTCAGCGATAAACCGGGAAGTCTGCGCACAGGGCCGAGACCTGCTGGGCGACATTGGCCTCGACATCGGCGTCGCCGAGGTTGTCGAGGATGTCGCAGATCCAGCCGGCGAGGGTTTCGCACTGGCTGACCTTGAAGCCGCGCGTGGTCACCGCCGGGGTGCCGATGCGCAGGCCCGAGGTCACGAACGGCGACTGCGGATCATTCGGCACGGCGTTCTTGTTCACCGTGATGTGGGCACGGCCCAGCGCGGCGTCGGCGTCCTTGCCGGTCAGGCCCTGACGGATCAGGCTGACCAGGAACAGATGGTTGTCGGTGCCGCCGGAGACCACATCGTAGCCACGCTTGATGAACACGCTGGCCATCGCCTGGGCGTTGTCGATCACTTGTTGCTGATAAGCCTTGAAGCCAGGTTCCAGCGCTTCCTTGAAGCACACCGCTTTACCGGCGATGACGTGCATCAGCGGACCGCCCTGGGCGCCGGGGAAAACGGCGGCGTTGAGCTTCTTCTCGATCTCTTCGTTGGACTTGGCCAGGATCAGCCCGCCACGCGGACCGCGCAGGGTCTTGTGCGTGGTGGTGGTGACCACATCGGCGTACGGCAGCGGGTTCGGGTACAGGCCGGCAGCAACCAGACCGGCGACGTGGGCCATGTCGACGAACAGCAGCGCACCGACCTTGTCGGCGATCTGACGGAAGCGCGGGAAGTCCAGAGTCTTTGAGTAAGCGGAGAAACCGGCAACGATCATTTTCGGTTTGCACTCGACGGCCAGACGCTCGACTTCGTCGTAGTCGATCAGTCCGGTGTCGGTGTTGATGCCGTACTGCACGGCGTTGTAGAGCTTGCCCGAGGACGACACTTTCGCGCCGTGGGTCAGGTGACCGCCGTGGGCCAGGCTCATGCCGAGGATGGTGTCACCCGGTTGGATCAGCGCCAGGTACACGGCGCTGTTGGCCGAAGAACCGGAGTGCGGCTGGACGTTGGCGTAATCGGCGCCGAACAGTTGCTTGGCGCGTTCGATGGCCAGCGCTTCGACCTTGTCCACATGCTCGCAGCCACCGTAGTAGCGCTTGCCCGGATAGCCTTCGGCGTATTTGTTGGTCAGGCCGCTGCCTTGCGCCTGCATGACGCGTTTGCTGGTGTAGTTCTCCGACGCGATCAGCTCGATGTGATCTTCCTGACGTTGCTCCTCGGCATTCATCGCCGCCAGCAGTGCATCGTCGTAACCCTGGATCTGGTCTTGCTTGCTGAACATCGCGTCTCTCCCAGCGGCATCTGTGCGCCATTCGTCTCGGTAAGGCACTGGCAATGATGGCAGTGCCCTTTGATGCGATGGTATGACCGGCACAGACAGCTCAAATGCCTGCGCGCGCCACGCAAAGGTGCGTTTACGACATGGCTGGAAATGACCTCTTCGAAACGCCGCAGATCCCCTGTGGGAGCGAGCCTGCTCGCGAAGAGGCCGGCACATCCGACATAGAAGTTGGCTGGCAGACCGCTTTCGCGAGCAGGCTCGCTCCCACAGGGGTCAGGCGATGATTTGGCGGATGGCGAGCAGCAGGAGGAAATGCGCGGGATACAGCGCATAGGCCCAGCGCCGCATCGGTGGTGGCTGCAGATGTCGCCCATGTCGCAACAAGAACATTCCCAGCATCGGCGCAAACAGACATGTCGCCAGCCCGAGAGTCGCCACGCTGTTGCCGAACCGCGCCGATTCGAGCAGCACCTGCCATTGGTTCGCCGCCAGACACACCAGCCCCGGCAACAGGCTGAAATACCAGGGTCGGCGGAACACCAGCAGCAGCGCCAACGGCAACAATACGCCGAAGAAACCGAACATCAGTCGTTCTGAAAAAACCGCCGCAACCACCAGCGCGGCCAGTGCGAGCAATCGCGCCACCGATGCTGAATCCTGCCAGCCACGCGCCACCAGCAGGCCCAGCGCCAGCGTCGGCATCACGTTGAACGTGTCAGGGTCAGGGATATAAAAGCGATAAGGGATTTCGCTGATGGCGCTGAACAACAACAGCCAGCCCAGATAGCGCCATTCCATCTTGCGCGAATCGTCCCGGGCCAGATTCGCCGCCATCGCCAGGCAAAACCACGGAAATGCAAGGCGACCTGGCACATACAGCCAATCGGCGGAGAAGCCGACATATCGCAGGTGATCGAGCAACATGCTCAGCAGCGCCAGCCACTTGAGCAGATCCAGGGCACCGTCGCGTTGGCTCAGGTGCATAATCGGCCCATAAACTGGTAATTTTCCCCACCCGACATTGCATGTGCTCCCCGGAAGATCTTCGGTAAAGTGCGCATCCTCATTGACCACGAGCCTTCACAAGAGTCTCGATTACGGAAGCCGGCCATGACCGACAAGAGCCAACAATTCGCCAGCGACAACTATTCCGGGATCTGCCCTGAAGCCTGGGCCGCCATGGAACAGGCCAACCACGGCCACCAGCGCGCTTACGGCGACGATGAATGGACCGCCCGCGCGGCCGATCATTTCCGCAAACTGTTCGAAACCGACTGCGAAGTGTTCTTCGCCTTCAACGGCACCGCCGCCAACTCGCTGGCCCTGTCGTCGCTGTGCCAGAGTTACCACAGCGTGATCTGCTCGGAAACCGCCCACGTCGAAACCGACGAATGCGGCGCTCCGGAATTCTTCTCCAACGGCTCGAAGCTGCTGATCGCCGGCACTGAAAACGGCAAGATCACCCCGCAATCGATCCGCGAAGTCGCGCTCAAGCGTCAGGACATCCATTACCCGAAACCGCGCGTGGTGACCCTGACTCAAGCCACCGAAGTCGGCAGTGTCTACACCCCGGAAGAAGTCCGCGCCATCAGCGCAACCTGCAAAGAACTGGGCCTGCACCTGCACATGGACGGCGCGCGGTTCTCCAACGCCTGCGCATTCCTCGGCTGCTCGCCCGCCGACCTGACCTGGAAAGCCGGCGTCGACGTGCTGTGTTTCGGCGGCACCAAGAACGGCATGGCGGTGGGTGAAGCGATCCTGTTCTTCAACCACAAACTGGCCGAAGACTTCGACTACCGCTGCAAGCAGGCCGGGCAACTGGCGTCGAAGATGCGCTTTCTGTCGGCACCGTGGGTCGGCATTCTGGAAAACGACGCCTGGCTCAAATACGCCCGCCACGCCAACCACTGCGCGCAACTGCTGGCAGAACTGGTCAGCGACATTCCCGGGGTCGAACTGATGTTCCCGGTGCAGGCCAACGGCGTGTTCCTGCAACTGTCCGAGCCGGCCATCGCCGCGTTGACTGCAAAGAACTGGCGCTTCTACACCTTCATCGGCAAGGGCGGCGCACGCTTCATGTGCTCCTGGGACACCGAAGAAGAGCGCGTGCGCGAACTGGCGCGCGATATTCGCGAGGTCATGTCGGCCTGATTCCCCTCCCAAGTTGCATTCCCATGCTCAGCACGGGAATGCAACCCAGAGGCTGCGCGTCGCGGACCTGCATTTTCAGAATCGGCCTACACCAAGGCCTACAGAAAGCACAAAAATCCCGCCATAGACTGCTTGCTCCCGATTCAAGGAGCGCACGCGATGGCAATTCCCGGCTACATGACGATCATGGGCAAGACCCAAGGGCTGATTTCGGCAGGCTGCTCAACGCCTGATTCGGTCGGCAACAGATATCAGGCGGCACACACCGATCAAATCATGGTGCTGTCGTACAGCCACAACCTCGCCAACCTCGACAACTCTCACCGAGCCACCCACGCGCCGGTCATTGTCACCAAAGTCGTCGACAAATCTTCACCGCTGCTGGCCCAGGCACTGGCCAACCGTGAAGAGATCGACTGCAAGATCAACTTCTACCGAACCTCCCCTCAGGGTCAGCAGGAAAAATACTTTTCTGTCTCGATCGACGGTGCGGTGCTCACCGAACTGAACCTGGATATGCCCCACGTCATTCTGCACAACGACGCGGAACCTCAGGAGCAGGTCGCCATTCGTTATCGTGGCATCAGCTGGGTGCATCACCTCGCCGGGACCAGCGGCCATGCCTCGTGGGGCGAAGAAGGTTGAGCGATCGGCGCCATGGTCTCAGCGACGTTCGACACGTTGCCGGCAAGCTGCTCGCACAGGCACAGACAGTCGGCTCACGTCATCTGGCATTCGGCAGTGCGCGCGTGCAGTTCAATCAGGAGGTCGCGCGCTTCGCCAAGGGCATTGTCGATGATGTCGCCAGCGGCCGCCTTTCAGCGGACATGGGCCTTGACGCCTTTGCACAGGAACAGCGTCATCTTCTGAACCAATCCAGAGTTCTGGTACGCGGCACCAAAGGTGCCGTTCCTGAAGCGGTGAAAAAACGCCCGTTATCGATGCTCAGGCAGCCTGCCTCGCGCTCCGATCCAGACAGGTTGCTGCGCGCGATTCATCAGCAGAACCTCAGGGTGGCGCGCGTTAATAACAGCAGCACCGCGCGCAGCCCTCACCCCATCAACGACTTGAAGTTCTTCCCCAGCGAGCACTGGCCGCAAGATCGTCCGGCCCCATCGGAGCCGGGTTTTTACATCGTGCCGAAAAGCATTGTCGCCGAGAAGCTTGAGGCACAACTGCTCCCCTCCGCCAACCCGAATGTCATCGCCAGATTCAGAAGTTTGAATCCGACCCCGGACATGATTAAAGCCGGTTCGATGATCGTGCTGAGCGACCCTGACAATCAGCAATGCACATACGAGGAAGCATTGCTGATGCAGACCGCGCGTTTCGTCAGTGCGACGCTGGAACCGCTGACCGTGGAAGAAGCGGATTTCATGGCGCAGCACTATGGCGTGATCCAGACCGCACTCGCCTATGAATCAAAAGTGATCGGAGTCGTCACGGCCATGGCAGCCAATCATCTGGATGGCATAAAAAATGTTCTCGCAGATCTTGAGAAGTTGCATGTTCAAACGCTGGACGTAAAAGGCCACCGGGTCTCTGAAGAATTCATAAACAAGCGTGACCAATTACTCAAAAAGCTGGACGTCCAACTCAATCGGTTCACCCGGCAGAGTATTGGCATCCCCGATTACCCGAGCCTGAAGACCACTCTAGGCATTGATCATCCCTATCTTGTGCACCACTGGCGAAAAGCCGGCGGCATCGGCCAGAACCCAGGTTATGCCACGCATATTCGGGCAGTCAGCCAAGCATCACAGTACGTTAAATATGGCGGCTGGATCGGTACAGCGGTGGGTGGTGGCGCCTCCGCCTTAAAGGTGCAGGATGTCTGCATGCACGGAAGCGCGGAGGCATGTGAAAAAGTGAAGTTCACGGAGAGCGGAAGCTTTTTGGGTGGTGTGGGTGGCGGAATGGTTGCCGGCGCGCTCGTAAGCTTGACTGCCTCAACGATTTGCGTAGGCGCTGGCCTCCCGACAGGCGGGCTTGGCACTGTACTTTGCAGTGCGCTACTGGCAGGACTCGGAAATTATGCCGGCGGGACTTTGGGCGAGAAAGGCGGCGAACGGATCGCACAGAAAGTATACGAGGCTGTTAAATGACTCTTCATACTTCAGAGAAAATATTCTTGTTGATTGGTATTGTAGACTTCGTCGGCATATTTACTTTGATAGGAGTGATGTTGTATGTCGCGAAAACAAAGACCGAAATCATATTGGATCATCTAACAAACAGTTCTATTTCAAGCAGACTGATAATGCTTTGGCACGGAGGTCCTTGGGGCAAAATCTACATGATGGGAGAAGTGTTCGACATCATGCGAAACCCTGAATTTTACATTCACACAGGAAAGCTTTGCGCGAAAGACTTCGAAAACTTCCCCAAAAAACTGAAAAAGAACCTGATTATTTTATACAAACTGGTTTTCATTTTTTTTGCAATTATGATGTGCCTGGGAATAAGCTCATCCGTAGATCAAATTAACAATATCGTAAAAGATCCAATTGTGATCATGACACTGGTGAGTTTCACAGGTCTTTTAGTGGTAAATGGAATTTTACTTTATACCGCCAAGAGAAGACTGGAAACGATCCTAAACAGCCTAAAACGCAGTTCAATCACATCGTCTTTGCTCATGTTATGGCAAGCGGGCCTGGGGGGACGTATTTATATGTTGGGTGAAATTTTCGGCATCCTCAAAAAACCCGCACGGTACATTTCCCAAGGCAAAGTCAGCGCAAGAGATGTTAAGAATTTCCCGCCAAAACTCAAACGCGACCTGCTCAAACTGAATAAATACCAGCAAATATTTGGCTTTGCCTTTGTGGGCTTCGGCCTGCTCGCTTTGTTCGGGCTGATTTGAAATTGCACTTTCCCGGTCGATCTCCTCATTTAGGAGATCGACCCAAGTTCATGCCTATTTAAAACTCAATCCGCACATCCCCCTTCGGCACGCTGCAGCACGACAGGATAAACCCTTCCGCCTCGTCGTCCTCGGTAATCCCGCCGTTGTGTTCCATCTCCACTTCGCCGCCCAGTTTCATCACCTTGCATGTCCCGCAAATGCCCATGCCGCAGGCTTTCGGGATCATCAGGCCGAGCTTGGCGGCGGCGGCGTGTACGGTTTCGCCCGGGCCGACGCGGATGCTTTTACCGGAGGCGGTGAATTCGACCTGGTGCAGATCCGCTGCGTCGATTTCCGGCGCATCGGCGGCTTGTTCGGCCTGTTCAACCGCGTCGGCGCGGGCCTCGGGTGGCGTGGCGCCGAAGGATTCTTCGTGGTACCGCGACATGTCGTAGCCGGCCGCTTCCAGCAAGCGTTTGACCGCAGTCATGTACGGCGTCGGGCCGCAGCAGAACACTTCGCGCTCGAGGAAGTCCGGGACCATCAGTTCGAGCATCTTGTGATTCAGATAACCGCGATAACCGGCCCATGGCTCACCGAGGCCGTGCTTTTCACAGATCAGGTGCAGGCTGAAATTGTCGATCCGCGATGCCATGTGCTCAAGCTCGCGGTGGTAAATGATGTCTTTCGGCGACCGCGCGCTGTGCACGAACGTCATGTCGACGTTGGCGTTGGTGTCGTAGAACCAGCGCGCCATCGACATGCACGGGGTGATGCCGACGCCGCCGCTCAGGTAGAGGACTTTCGGGCTCGGGAAGTCGATCGCGTTGAACAGCCCGACCGGGCCATGCACCGCCAGCTCCTGACCTTCATGCAAAGTGTCGTGCAACCAGTTGGAGACCTTGCCACCCGGCACGCGCTTGATCGTGACCGAGAAGCTGTACGGCACCGACGGCGAGCTTGAAATGGTGTACGAGCGCATGATCGGCTGGCCTTCGATTTCCAGCTCCAGGGTGACGAACTGCCCCGGCTTGAAGAAGAACAGGATCGGCTGGTCGGCCATAAAGCAGAAGGTGCGCACATCCCAGGTTTCCTGGATGACTTTGACGCAACGGACAATGTGTCGGCCATTGGCCCAAGTCTGGGTGGTGACCGGATTCAGGAAGCTGTTGGACATGCTGTTCTCCACGGCCGACTGTCGGCCTCTTGTCGGCGATTCTGCGTATAGCGCAGACCGTGCGTTTACCTATCCGCGACATTGACATACTTATCGCGACCAGCCCTTGAACACCGGGCCTTGCGCGTCGGGAACAGATTGCGCCATGTCGCGCATGGATAAGGTTCCCCCCAGCGCCGGCCCCACACTCGCCCCAACACAAGACGACTTCTTTACACCTTGCGTAGCAACCGTTTTGCAGCACACCTGATCAGCCACTTTCGCCGGCCACGCAGAGGGCCATGAGGATTACATCGATGGACGTCACCGCAAAAATCAGCCTGGGCGATCCGCTGGAACCCGCACGCAAGGCCACCGCACAAATGCTGCAGGAGCGCGAGCGCACCTTCTCGCTGCCACAGCCGTTCTACAGCGACGAGCGCCTGTTCGATATCGACATGCAGGAGATCTTCCAGAAGGAATGGTTGATCGCCGGCATGACCTGCGAGATCCCGGCCAAGGGCAACTACCTGACCCTGCAGGTCGGCAAGAATCCGATCATCGTCATTCGCGGCGCCGAGGGCGTGGTGCACGCGTTCCACAACGTCTGCCGCCACCGTGGCTCGCGCCTGTGCACCAGTGAAAAAGGCAAAGTCGCCAAACTGGTCTGCCATTACCACCAGTGGACCTACGAACTGGACGGTCGCCTGCTGTTTGCCGGCACCGAGATGGGCGCCGACTTCGACATGAAGCAGTACGGCCTGAAACCGGTGAACGTGAAGACCGCTGGCGGCTACATCTTCATCAGCCTGGCAGAGAACCCGCCGGCCATCGATGACTTCCTGTCGACGCTCAACCATTACATGGAACCGTACGACATGGAGAACACCAAGGTGGCGATCACCACCACCTTGATGGAAAAGGCCAACTGGAAACTGGTGCTGGAAAACAACCGCGAGTGCTACCACTGCAACGCATCGCACCCGGAACTGTTGAAAACCCTGCTGGAATGGGACGACGTCACCGACCCGCGCGCCGATCAGGCGTTCAAGGATCACGTCGCCGCCTCCGCCGCTGCCTGGGAAGCGGAAAAGATCCCTTACGCTCACGCCAGTTTCGGCTTGCGCAACCGTATCGTGCGCATGCCGCTGCTCAAGGGCACCGTGTCGATGACCCTCGACGGCAAACAGGGCTGCGCCAAACTGATGGGCCGCATCAAGAACCCGGACCTGGGCTCGATGCGCATCCTGCACCTGCCGCACTCGTGGAACCACTGCATGGGCGATCACATCATCGTCTTCACCGTGTGGCCGATCAGCGCCCAGGAAACCATGGTCACCACCAAGTGGCTGGTGCACAAGGACGCCGTGGAAGGTGTCGATTACGACGTCGAGCGCATGCGCCAGGTGTGGGATGCGACCAACGATCAGGACCGCCGTCTGGCTGAGGAAAACCAGCGCGGGATCAACTCCACCGCTTACCAGCCGGGGCCTTACTCCAAAACCTATGAATTCGGCGTGGTCAACTTCGTCGACTGGTACAGCGAGAGGATGTTGAACAACCTCGGGGCTGAGCCAGCGCCTTACCTCAAAGGCGTACCGGTTCAGGGCTGATCAAGAGCAAAAGATCGCAGCCTGCGGCAGCTCTTACAGGTGGAATGCATTCCCCTGTGGGAGCGAGCCTGCTCGCGAAGACGCCCTGACCCACGCTACATCTTCCAGCTGATCAATTTCCGATCAACCACCCCCGTCCCCATACCCACCAAGCCCTCCAGCCTTCCGCAAACAAGTTATCCACATACCCGCCCACAGCAAATGGGGGTAACTGTGGATGACTCAAAAAATATCCTGCTGATTTGCAAAGAAAAATCGTGACTTATGCTGAATCGCGGTTTCTCAAAACAATTGATCGTTTTTTGATCACACTCGTACACAACACGTATTCAGAGGCCTGTAGCGGGTAGCGAACATGTTATCCACAGAAGCGCCAACAGAGATCGGGGACAACTTTCAATCTCCTGTGGAAAAACACCTGTGACTGGGGAAAAACCCTTCGCGTTAACAGCTCTTGGCCCCCGGGGATCACATTTGATCAATAATTGATCAAACCCATGTAAGCCCTGCTCCATATGGCCTACAGCTGGTAGCGAACATCTTATCCACAGAAGCGCCAACAGAGATTGGGGGCAACTTCTCGATTAATACCGAGTGAAAAGCCCGTTAAATCCGTGAGTTACACTGATCGTTTTTTGATCTTATGGCTGGAAGGCTTGAACGGCGTGGGGTGCGCGGAAGGGCGAACACGTTATCCACAGCTTCGCCAACAGCGATTGTGGGTAAGCAGTACAGATTGGCGGTGGAGAAATGCCAATGTGGGAGCGAGCCTGCTCGCGAATGCGTCGGGTCAGTCGATGCATGTGTCGGCTGACAGTGCGCTTTCGCGAGCAGGCTCGCTCCCACAGGAGTTATTCCATGCCTGGAAGAGGGTGACTAGCGGACAACGCCCTCTTCAATCAGCAGCTTCAGAATCGCCTCAGCCCCGGCTTGGGCAGTCACGCCCTTGAGCACCTGCCCACCGCCACCACTGGCCTTGGCCGTCGCGGCCTTCATCCGGTCGGCGCCGCTCTTGGCCTTGATCACCTTCAAGCGCTTGGGCCGTGGCTTGGCCGGTTGCAGCGTGGCAACGGCCAACAACTCATCTTCCACCGTTTCAACGTCGTCGGCGGCCAATTCGCCCCGTCGCGCCGGGCCGTACGCGCTCTGCCGAGGCTTCGGCGCGGCGTTATCCACAGTCGCCAGAAACGGCAGTTTCACCTTCAAGCGGCGTCGCTGCCCGCGCGGCAACGCTTGCAGGACCAGCGCCGAACCGTCATTGATTGATTCGACCTGCGCCAGGCCCACCACCAGCGGCCAGCCCAGGCCTTCGGCCAGGAGGAACGGCAACATCCCCGAACCTTCGCCGGTTTCCGCCTGACTGCCGGTCAGCACCACTTGCGCCCCGGCATCGCGCAGGTACGCGGTCAACGCCGGCAAGGCGTCGGCGCCAGCGGGCTGTTCCAGCACATGCAGCTGTTCCAGGCCCATGCCCAGATAGGCACGCAGTGCCGGTTCGGCAACATCACCGGCATGCAGCACTTGCAGGTTATCCCCAGCCAATTGCAGGCCCAGTTCCACCGCGCGCGCATCCTGATCGGCGCGCCGTGGCCGACCTGAGGTCGGGTGAGCGCCGATTGAAACCAGACTGATAACGTTCGTGTTCATAGGGTTTCCTTACGCCGCATCGCGCTTGGCTTCGTTGCGGTAAGCCGCGACCGCTTCGATCAACGCTTGCAGAATCTCTGCGCTTTCGCCGATCACCGAGAGGTCGGCACGCTTGATCATGTCGCAACCCGGATCAAGGTTGATTGCCACCACCTTGTCGCAGGCGCCAATGCCTTGCAGGTGCTGGATTGCGCCAGATATACCCACAGCCACATAGACCCGCGCAGTGACCCAGGTGCCGGACGCGCCGACCTGACGATCGCGCGCCATGAAGCCGTCGTCCACCGCAACCCGCGAAGCGCCTTCGGTGGCGCCGAGGGCCGCCGCTGTTTCGTGAAACAGCTGCCAATCCTTGACGCCGTTGCCGCCGGAGAAAATGAACTCCGCTTCGGCCATCGGAATCGCTGCCGGATCCACCGCCACGGCACCAAGATCTTCGATTCGCGACAAGCTGCGCGCGACGCTTGTGGATAACTCCACTGGCAACGCTTCGTGACGAGTTTCGCTGACCGGTTCTGCGCATTCGGCAGCGGCGAGAATCAACCGCGCCACCGGACGCGCCAGATCTTGCAATCCGGCCCCGGCGCGGCCGATGCACTCCTGATCCTTGACCTGCCAGACCCGCGTGGCCGGACGCTCGCCCAGTGCAGCAGCAAAGCGCCGGCCGAGTTCGCCGCCACCGCTGCGGCTGTCCGGCAGCAACCAGTGACGCGGGTTGAATTGGTTATCCACAGCGCGCAAGCCCTGCACCCGTTGCTCCGGTGCATAACCGCTGAATTCATCGCCTTCGAGCACCAGCAAGCGATCAACGCCCGCGGTTTCGAAAGCGCTTTCCTTGTGCTCGCCGAACACCACAGCAAGCACCGCACCATCGCTGCCGGCCAGTTGGTGAGCGAGGCCGAGCAGATCGCGGTCGTGGCTGCTCAGGCGACCGCCGACCATATCCGGCACCACGCTGATGTAGAACGCCGGGGCCGGAACCTGAAGCAGGGGCAATTGCACTTCAACAGTAGCCGAGCGTTTGACCGCCCCACCCTGCTGCGCGCCGCTGCGGTCAATGCGTTTGATGCCGTTGGGGCCGATAAAACCCATGCCGTGCAGGTTCTTGCGGATGACGCCATTGGGACCCATCCAGCTGTGTTGCGCCGGTTGCATCGCCGCGTGCAGCGGATGCAGGCGGTTGCGCGCAATCCATTCGGCGCGCGGGTCGCGGCGGATAATGTCGCTCATCAGTGCACCTCCGCAGGTTCACGTTTGGCCGGCGTGGCAGGCTTGCTTGGCGCGGCGTCTTCGAGCAGCGCGTCGGCCACCAGTTCGGCGATGTCCTTGATCAGCGGACGCGGTTCGACCACGCCTTCGAGCATCGCCGTGCACTGTGGACAACCCACCGCCACCAGTTCGGCGCCGGTTTCGCGGATGTCTTCCATGCGCATGTCGGGGATGCGCTGCTTGCCCGGAATGTCGGTGATCGGCGCGCCGCCACCGCCGCCGCAGCAGCGTGAGCGGAAGCCGGAACGTTGCATCTCTTTGACTTCGATGCCGAGGGCACGCAGCACTTCGCGCGGCGCTTCGTACTCGCCGTTGTAGCGGCCCAGGTAGCATGGATCGTGATAGGTCACGCTATTGCCTTTGTGCTGCCCGAGGTTGAGCGCGCCGGCCTGAATGATCTCGGCCATGTAACTGCTGTGGTGCTGCACCAGATAGTTGCCGTCGAAGGCGCCGTACTCGTTTTTCAGCACATGGAAACTGTGCGGATCGCAGGTGACGATGCGGTTGAAGCTGTATTTGGCCAACGTCTGGATATTGCGTTTGGCGAGCTGCTGGAACGTTGCTTCGTCGCCGAGACGGCGGGCCACATCGCCGCTGTCGCGTTCCTCAAGACCGAGTACAGCGAAGTCGACTTTCGCTGCCTTCAGCACTTTGACGAAGGCACGCAGGGTGCGCTGGTTGCGCATGTCGAAGGCGCCGTCGCCGACCCAGAAGAGCACGTCGGTGGATTTCTTTTCGCTGAGCAGAGTGAGGTTCAGGTCCGCTGCCCAGTTCATCCGCCCGCCCGGGGCGAAACCGCCGGGGTTGTCGGTGGCGATCAGGTTTTCGAGGACTTCGGCGCCCTTGTTCGGCGTAGCGCCTTTTTCCAGGGTCAGATGCCGGCGCATGTCGACGATCGCATCGACGTGCTCGATCATCATCGGGCATTCCTCGACGCAGGCGCGGCAGGTGGTGCACGACCACAGGGTTTCAGCATCGACCAGACCGTTGACGATCGGTTGATGCGGATTGCCGCCATGCTCGCCGATCGGTTTGCCCGGATACGGGCTGCCGGCGAACTTAGCGTCAGTGCCGCCGGCGAGGCCGACGACCATGTCCTGAATCAGTTTTTTCGGGTTCAGCGGCTGGCCGGCGGCGAAAGCCGGGCACGCTGCTTCGCACTTGCCGCACTGCACGCAGGCGTCGAAACCGAGCAACTGGTTCCAAGTGAAATCCTGGGGTTTTTCCACGCCCAGCGGCGCATCGGGATTGTTCAGGTCCAGCGGTTTCAAACCGGTCGAGCGCCCGCCGCCAAACCGTTCCGGGCGACGGTGCCAGGCCAGGTGCAGAGCACCGGCAAAGGCGTGTTTCATCGGCCCGCCCCAGGTCATGCCGAAGAACAGCTCCGACACGCCCCACAGCACGCCAACACCGAGGATGGCGGCGAGCAGCCAGCCGCCGAAGTTTTCCGGCAGGATTCCCGCCACCGGCAGGGTCACCAGGAAAAACGACGCGGAGAAGGCCAGCAGGCTTTTCGGCAGGCGCATCCACGGGCCTTTCGACAGACGCGCAGGCGGATTGATCCGGCGCAGGTACATGAAGATCGCGCCGACGAACATCACCGCCGACATCAGCAGCAAGGCGTAGCCAAGGATGCGGTTATGCAGGCCGAAACCGTGCACCAGAATGGCCAGCACAATCGACGCCACCGCACCGCCCGCCGTGGCGACGTGGGTGTTGGCAATGTATTTGTCCCGCGCGACGACGTGATGCAGGTCGACCATGTAGCGCTTGGGCATGGCCAGCAGACCGCCGAGCAGATCGACCTTCGCCGCCCGCCCCCGGCGCCACATGTTCATCCGCCGCAACGCGCCTAGGACAGCAAGGCCCAGGGCTGCGAACAACAGGATTGGAAGAAGGGTGTTCAACATGGTGAAGCTCCCACCAGACAGCCTGGAGAAACACGATCCGCTTTACTGTGGGAGCGAGCCTGCTCGCGAAAGCGCTGGGTCAGTCGACATCAGCGTCAACTGACAGATTGCATTCGCGAGCAGGCTCGCTCCCACAGGGTTTGGTGCAAGCGGTCAGAAATCCTTGCACAACCGCAGGGCGTCATAGATCGCGGCGTGGGTATTACGCTGCGCCACGCAGTCGCCGATGCGGAACAGCAAGTAGCCGTCGCCCGCTTCGCTCAGCGAAGGTTGCGGCTGGATCGCGAACAGCGCTTCGACGTCGATCTGGCCCTTGTTGCGCGAGCCGTCCTTGAGCGCGTAGTAGATTTCCTCGTCCGGGCGTACGCCGTTTTCGACGACCACCTGATCGACCACCCGCTCCTCTTTCGCGCCGGTGTATTCGTTCTCCAGCACCGCGATCAGCTTGTCGCCTTCGCGGTAGACCTTCTCCAGCATCATGTCGCCGGTCATGATCACTTCTTTCGGGTACATGCTGCGGTAATAGGTCGGGAACGACGTGCCGCCGATGGCCACGCCCGGTTTGATGTCGTCGGTGACGATCTCGACCTGGCTGCCCTTGTCGGCGAGGAAGTCGGCCACCGACATGCCGGTGAACTCGCAGATGGTGTCGTAGACCAGCACGTTCTTGCCCGGCGCAACCTTGCCGTCGAGCACGTCCCAGCTGCTGACCACCAGCCCTTCGGCCGCGCCCCAGTGTTCGTTCTGCTCAAGGTACGGATGACCGCCGACCGCCAGCACCACCACGTCCGGACGCAGGTCCATGATGGTGTCGGCATCCGCCGCCGTGCCCAGGCGCAGATCGACTTTCAGCCGCGCCAGTTCCAGCTGGAACCAGCGAGTGATGCCGGCGATCTGGTCACGCTGCGGTGCTTTCGATGCGGTGGTGATCTGCCCGCCGATGAAGTCTTTTTTCTCGAACAGCGTGACGTCGTGGCCCCGCTCGGCAGCCACGCGTGCGGCTTCCATCCCGGCCGGGCCGGCACCAACGATCACCACTTTGCGTTTCGGCCCGGTGGATTTCTCGATGATGTGCGGCACGCCCATGTATTCACGGGAGGTCGCGGCGTTCTGGATGCACAGCACGTCCAGGCCCTGATACTGGCGGTCGATGCAATAGTTGGCGCCGACGCACTGCTTGATCTGGTCGATCTGGCCCATCTTGATCTTGGCGATCAGGTGCGGGTCGGCGATGTGCGCGCGGGTCATACCGACCATGTCGACGTAACCGCCTTCAAGGATGCGCGTGGCCTGGTTCGGGTCCTTGATGTTCTGCGCGTGCAGCACCGGCACCTTGACCACTTCCTTGATCCCGGCGGCCAGGTGCAGGAACGGCTCCGGTGGATAACTCATGTTCGGAATGACGTTGGCCAGGGTGTTGTGCGTATCGCAACCCGAGCCGACCACGCCGATGAAGTCGAGCATGCCGGTGTCGTCGTAATACTTGGCGATCTGCTTCATGTCCTCGTGGGACAAGCCGTCCGGGTGGAACTCGTCACCGCACAGGCGCATGCCCACGCAGAAGTCGTCACCGACCTCGGCGCGCACGGCTTTGAGGACTTCCAGGCCGAACTTCATCCGCCCTTCGAAGGTGCCGCCCCATTCGTCGGTACGCTTGTTGACGCGCGGGCTCCAGAACTGGTCGATCATGTGCTGGTGCACTGCCGACAGTTCGACGCCATCGAGGCCACCGGCCTTGGCCCGGCGCGCAGCCTGGGCGTAGTTGCCGATCACTCGCCAGATCTCTTCCGGCTCGATGGTTTTGCAAGTGGCGCGGTGCACCGGTTCACGGATGCCCGAGGGCGACATCAAGGTCGGCCAGTTGAAGCCGTCCCAGCGCGAGCGCCGGCCCATGTGGGTAATCTGGATCATGATCTTGGCGCCATGCTTGTGCATGGCGTCGGCCAGATTCTGGAAGTGCGGAATGATCCGGTCGGTGGACAGATTGACCGAACTCCACCATTCCTGCGGGCTGTCGATCGCCACCACGGACGAACCGCCACAGATGGCCAGGCCGATGCCGCCCTTGGCTTTCTCTTCGTAGTATTTGACGTAGCGGTCGGTGGTCATGCCACCGTCAGTCGCGTAGACCTCGGCGTGCGCGGTGCTGAGCACGCGGTTGCGGATGGTCAGTTTGCCGATCTGGATCGGCTGGAACATTGCTTCGAAAGCCATGGCACGGTCCTCGGCTTACAACGGCTTGACGATGAACAGGCCGTCATCGTGGCCCTCTTCGGAGCCTCCGTAGACTTGTTCGGCCACAGTACGAATCTTGCTGCCACGGGCTTCGAGGATCTGATCCATGGCGCCGGCGAACCAGCCGGTGAACATGTAGTCGACCTTGCGCCCGACCTTGCCGTAGACATAGACAAACGCCGAGTGCTCGAGCTTGACGCTGGCGGTGCCCTTGTCGAGGTCGATGTCCTGGATCTTGAACAGGCCCCAGCCGCGCTGCGACAGGCGCTTCATGTAGTGCTCGAACACCGCAACGCCTTCCAGACCGTGGCATTCGGCTTCCTTTTCACACCAGTGCCAGGCGGATTTGTAGCCGGCCTTGTAGAGGATCTCGGCGTAGGCTTCAGCGCCGAGCACTTCCTCGATGCCCATGTGGTTGTTGACGAAAAAGTGACGCGGCACATACAGCATTGGCAGGGCGTCGGAGGTCCAGACACCGGTCTCGCTGTCGACTTCGATAGGCAATTGCGGGGCGATCTTGGCCATGGAAACTTAACTCCAGAAAATTTTGTGTGTTGCCCCCGGCGCGGATGGCCGGGGGAAAGGATTCAGAAGTGCGGCGGCTTATTCGCCCCAGACATCTTTCAGAACGTTCACCCAGTTCTCTCCCATGATCTTGCGCACCACGCGCTCGGAATGGCCGCGCTTGAGCAGGGTTTCGGTGAGGTTGGGGAATTCGCCGACGGTGCGGATGCCCAGCGGGTTGATGATCTTGCCGAAGCTGGTCAGGCGGCGGGCGTAACCCTTGTCGTGGGTCAGGTATTCGAAGAAGTCCTGGCCGTGACCCTGAGTGAAATCGGTGCCGATACCGATGGCGTCTTCGCCGACGATGTTCATGGTGTATTCAATGGCTTCGGCGTAATCGTCGATGGTCGAATCGATGCCCTTGGCGAGGAACGGCGCGAACATGGTCACGCCGACGAAACCGCCGTGGTCGGCAATGAACTTCAGCTCTGCATCGGACTTGTTGCGCGGATGCTCTTTGAGACCCGATGGCAGGCAGTGCGAATAGCAGACCGGTTTTTTCGATTCGAGAATGACTTCTTCGGAGGTCTTGGAACCGACGTGGGACAGGTCGCACATGACGCCAACACGGTTCATTTCAGCCACAATTTCGCGACCGAAACCCGAGAGGCCGCCGTCACGTTCGTAGCAACCGGTGCCGACCAGATTTTGGGTGTTGTAGCACATCTGCACGATACCGACGCCGAGCTGCTTGAACACCTCGACATAACCGATCTGGTCTTCGAAAGCGTGGGCATTCTGGAAGCCGAAGAGGATGCCGGTCTTGCCTTGTTCCTTGGCGCGACGGATGTCGGCGGTGGTGCGCACAGGCATCACCAGGTCGCTGTTTTCGCGGATCAGTTTCTGGCTGGCAGCAATGTTGTTCACGGTCGCCTGAAAGCCTTCCCACACCGACACAGTGCAGTTGGCTGCCGTCAGACCGCCCTTGCGCATGTCTTCGAACAGCTCGCGGTTCCATTTGGCAATGATCAGACCGTCGATAACGATGCTGTCGGCGTGTAGTTCGGCTGGGCTCATCAGGCGTCCCCTTATTGGCAATTCATGCGCCGAATCGTCTGCCGGCGCTTTGGGGCCAGCATATGCCTCGGTGCCGGGGCGACCGGGTGCAAAAACGACAGGGGAATTGCCGAAAGCGTCAATCCGCGACAAAGGGTCGTCGGCCGCCCTCCTCGGCTGGCTGTTCAAGCCCGCGCGCTTGCGCCAGAATCTGCCGCAGCCTGCACCTACCAACGGATTAGAGCGACCCCAATGAAATCAATAATCCTCGCCCTGGCACTGATTGCGACCGGCGCCCACGCCGCCGAAGAATCCGAGAACAACCCGTGCGACGCGGTGGAAAACGACATCCAGACCCTGGAATGCTCCGCCTACAGCCGCAGCACCGCCGAAGACCTGCTCAAAGACAACTACGCCAGCCTCAACGAACGCATGCAGACCGCCTACGGCAAGAACCCGACGCAACTGGCCGACATCACCGCCAAACTGAAAACCGCCCAGCAGCAGTGGTTGAAGACGCGGGATGCGGATTGCGCGGTGGAAGCGTTCCCGGCAACGGCGGGGAGCAAGGCGTTCACCATTGCGCAGAATGATTGCGTGGCGCGGATGAGTGATGAACGGTCGGAGTTTTTGGAGTCGATCGGGCAGGAATAAACATACAAAGGATAAATCAATGATTCCTCATGAAGTGGTCAGCCATATGGTTGATCGCGCAACACCGATCCGCGCCTGGCGCGAACATCTCAACCTGACTCAGGAAGAAGTGGCGAAGCGCATGGGCATCTCGCAACCGGCGTTTGCCCAGCAGGAAACAGTCGCCAAACCCCGCAAGGCCACCCGCGAGAAAATTGCGGCGGCCTTTGGAATCACCTCAGCTCAGCTTGAGCTCTAATCGGTTACGGCGTGATTGCCTGCTGTAATAGCCAGGCATTCACACCGCCACCCGCTGCCCGCATCAGTCGTGAAAAGGAGACCGAGGTTTCGCCTGATCGAGGATCAGACGTGGCCCCTCATATTCATACCCCAGGTCAGCGATATCGCTCACGTCCCGAGCAGTCTGGGCAAACGGCTCGAGCAAATCATCGTAGTTATGTCCTTTCGGACCATTGACCAGCGGCGCGTGATGCGGCACCCAATGTTCGTTGCTCTGGAGCATCAGTGACTGCCAGTCGGCCCAGACTTTGTCGACAAAACAGTGATGCAGAAAGAACACCGGATCATCAGGAGAGGTCATCGGCAGCATATTGCCGCCCACCCAGAGGTGGACGCGGTTATGCAGTTGCGAACCCGTAGTGGTTACCTGCGGATCACCGCGCTGGGTGATCCAGCCTTCCAGGCGGTTTCGGAAGCCGCGCACAGTCGGGCCGGAATCATAAGGCGGGGTGTCGTAAAGGCTTTCGCGTAACGCCATTTGCAGATCTTGCGATGTCGGCAATGAATTCACGACCAGCCCGAACTGGCGCTTCAGACCAAGACCTGGCAAATCATCATCCGGATACGAGGGAACCGGCCACTTGCCCTTTTCATAAGCGAACGGCCCCGTTGCTACACGCCAGTGTTCGTGCTCTACACCATTACCACCCATAAAATCCTCAGCCCATACCGGAGAATTGACCGGATCGGCAGCATCTTCAGTCCAGTTCCAGTAAGGAATCGTGATGGAGGGGTTAATCGCCTGAAGGTCATTTTCGAACTTCAGCAAAAATGCCCGATGCCAGGGCAGGAACGAAGGCCCCCTATGAGCGCCATTACGGTAGTTTGGATCGTTTGGTTCATGTGGCAAAACCGTTGGCTTCATGACTTGGTGATGCAGGTGCACATACTCATCGTATTGACCTGCCTGTTTGAGCTGGAGGCAGGCATCGACGAAGTTGTCTTTTTCACTTGGGGTCAACGAACGAATGTTCTTGCGCAGCTTCATGTCTTCAATCCCTTGAGCGAGGTCAGGTATGGAAAAGGGCGACATTCGTCCCAATCCCCCGACAATCAAGCTAGGCGCCAGTCGGAAGCGCGTCTACTGTCAGAAATTACAGGTCAACAACGATTTCAGACCAGCGGTCTGCTCCGCTGCCGCACCGACGCGAGGTGACTTGACCGCCCGACTGCGTCAACATGACCGCCATCCAATTCGCTCATAAGGTCACTCGCCCATGAACATCTGCGGCATTGAAATCAAAGGCAGCGAAGCGATCATCGCCGTGGCGGCGCTCGATGGTTCGACGTTGAGCCACGTCCCTCTCGCCACGAAGAAGATTGCTCTGGATGACGACGACGAGGCGGCGAACGTGCGGCGGTTCGCGGCGCAGGTGGCATCGTTTGTGCGGGAGAACTCGGTGGACCGGATTGCGATCAAGAAGCGCAGCAAAAAGGGCGAGTTTGCCGGTGGGCCGACGACGTTCAAGATCGAGGGCGTGTTTCAACTGCTCGATGGTTGTGAGGTAACGCTGCTGTCGCCGCAGACGATCAATGCCCAGGCCAAGAAGCACAATTTCGAACTGCCCGGGACGTTGAACAAATATCAGCATGAGGCTTACAAGGCGGCGTGCTCGGCGTTGGTGAAGAAATAAGCCTCTCTCAGGCGCCGGAAATTATGTGGGAGCGAGCCTGCTCGCGAATGCAATGTGTCAGGCAACATCAGTGTTGGATGACAGACCGCTTTCGCGAGCAGGCTCGCTCCCACATTGCTTTCATGCAAGCCCATTCACGCCTGCGCGGTACGCCGGTCTTCCCGGGGGCAGCGGGCGAAACGCGCGCGATAGCTGCGGGTGAAATACGACGGCGATTCAAACCCGCAGGCAATGCTCACTTCGAGCACGCTCATGTCGGTCTGGCGCAGCAACTGCCGGGCCTTTTCCAGCCTTAACCGCAGATAGAAATTGCTCGGCGTATCGTTCAGATGCAGCCGGAACAAGCGCTCCAGTTGCCGCCGGGTCACCTTGATCGACTCCGCCAGTTGCAGCGTGGTCAGCGGTGGTTCGCTGTGCTGTTCCATCTCGCCGATCACCTGCACCAGTTTCTTGTTGCTGATGCCGTAACGCGTGGCGACTTCCATGCGCTGGTGATCCTTGCGCGGGCGTATGCGTCCGAGCACAAACTGCTCGCTGACCTGAATCGCCAGTTGCGGGCCGTGGGCCTGGGCGATCAGGTCGAGCATCAGATCAATCGAGGCCGTACCTCCCGCCGAGGTGATCCGCCGCCGGTCGATCTCGAACAGCTCCTGGGTGACGCTGAGCTGTGGATAAGATTCCTTGAAGGCATCGATCGCCTCCCAGTGCAGGGTCAGGCGATGGCCGTCGAGCAGGCCTGCTTCGGCAAGGACGAAGCTGCCGGTGTCGATCGCACCGAGGGTTACGCCGTCGTTGTCCAGCCTGCGCAACCAGTGTTCCAGCGTCGGCGTGATGAACTTCAGCGGTTCGAAGCCGGCCACCACCAGCAAGGTCGCGCCTTTCTTCAGCGGCTCCAGCGCTGCATCGGCGTTGACCGACATGCCGTTGCTCGCCAGTACCGCGCCGCCATCGGCGCTGAGCACATGCCAGCGGTACAACTCGCCGCGAAAACGGTTGGCCACGCGCAACGGTTCGATCGCGGAAATGAAGCCGATGGCGGAGAACCCCGGCATCAGCAAAAAGTAGAAATCCTGGGACATGGGCGCACTCGGTTGGCGGGTCGCGTGGCTCGTTGATACGCCGATTATCGACGGCGTTCAAGCGCGCAGGTCGCTACAGTGCAATTGCCAGTCGCCGCAGTGCGCTTTCACGGGCGTATAGCTGCGTAACTTGGCCTCACCGGCGCGCAGATGCCGGGAACCACAATAATCGAACTGCCGAGGAACCCGACATGAAACGACTGATCAGCAGCTGCGTTCTTGCACTCAGCGGTACCGCTTTTTTCAGCACCGGCGTAATGGCGGCCGAACCGGCCTCCTGCAAGAACGTACGCATGGGCGTGGTCAACTGGACTGACGTGATCGCCACCAGTGCCATGACCCAGGTCCTGCTCGATGGCCTCGGCTACAGCACCAAACAGACCAGCGCCTCCCAGCAAATCATCTTCGCCGGGATTCGCGATCAGCGCCTGGACCTGTTCCTCGGCTACTGGAACCCGCTGATGACGCAGACCATCACGCCGTTCGTCGAGGCCAATCAGGTGAAAGTGCTTGAAGCACCGAGTCTGAAAGATGCCCGCGCCACTCTCGCCGTACCGACCTATCTGGCTGACAAGGGCCTGAAAACCTTCGCCGACATCGCCAAATTCGAGAAGGAATTGGGCGGCAAGATCTACGGCATCGAGCCAGGCTCGGGCGCCAACACGCAGATCAAAGCGATGATCGCCAAGAACCAGTTTGGCCTCGGTAAGTTCCAGCTCGTCGAATCAAGCGAGGCCGGCATGCTCGCCGCCGTCGACCGCGCCGTACGGCGCAAGGAAGCCGTAGTGTTCTTCGGTTGGGCGCCGCACCCGATGAACGTCAACATTCAGATGACCTATCTGACCGGCAGCGAAGACGCCCTCGGCCCGAACGAAGGCATGGCCACGGTTTGGACGGTCACCGCGCCGAAATACGCCGAGCAATGCCCGAACATCGGCCGCCTGCTGGCCAACCTGACTTTCACCGCCGAAGCCGAGAGCCGGATGATGCAGCCGCTGCTCGATCACAAGGATGCCTTCGAGTCGGCGAAGCAGTGGCTCAAGGATCACCCCGAAGACAAACAGCGCTGGCTTGAAGGTGTGACGACTTTCGATGGCAAACCGGCCGCTGAAAATCTGCAACTGACCAGCAAATAACCCCTCACCCTGACCCTCTCCCACAGGGAGAGGGTATTTCAATCAAGCTTCGCAGCCCCGCAACGGGCTGCGGACAGACCCATCACGCCTGAAGGAAACGCACCATGAACCACGACGTCATCATCACCTGCGCACTTACCGGTGCTGGCGACACGACCGCCAAAAGTCCACACGTGCCGATCACCCCGAAACAGATCGCCGCTGCAGCGGTGGAAGCGGCCAAGGCTGGCGCCACCGTGGTGCACTGCCATGTGCGCGATCCGCAGACCGGCAAGTTCAGCCGTGACGTGGCGCTGTACCGCGAAGTGATGGAGCGCATCCGCGAGGCGGACGTCGACATCATCGTCAACCTGACCGCCGGGATGGGCGGCGACCTGGAAATCGGACCTGGCGAGAAGCCGATGGAGTTCGGCCCGAACACCGATCTGGTCGGTCCGCTGACCCGTCTCGCCCACGTTGAACAGTTGCTGCCGGAAATCTGCACCCTCGATTGCGGCACGCTGAACTTCGGCGACGGCGACACCATTTACGTATCCACTCCGGCGCAACTGCGCGCCGGCGCCAAGCGCATCACCGAACTGGGGGTGAAGGCCGAACTGGAGATTTTCGACACCGGGCATCTGTGGTTCGCCAAGCAGATGATCAAGGAAGGCTTGCTCGACAACCCGCTGTTCCAGCTGTGCCTGGGCATCCCGTGGGGCGCACCGGCCGACACCACCACGATGAAAGCCATGGTCGACAACCTGCCCGCCGACGCGGTGTGGGCCGGCTTCGGCATCGGCCGCATGCAGATGCCGATGGCGGCGCAAGCGGTGCTGCTCGGCGGCAACGTGCGGGTCGGCCTGGAAGACAACCTGTGGCTGGACAAAGGTGTGCTGGCGACCAATGGCCAATTGGTTGAACGCGCCACGGAAATCCTCAGCCGCCTCGGCGCCCGCGTGCTCACACCGGCAGAAGGTCGCAAAAAAATGGGCCTGACCCAGCGCGGCTGATCCATCACCCATTTCACCTGTAGGAGCTGCCGAAGGCTGCGATCTTTTGACTTTGATTTTTTAGAAGCAAGATCAAAAGATCGCAGCCTTCGGCAGCTCCTACAGGGTTCTTCGAACTCTTCAGGACATCACCATGCGCTTTATCACCGAAATCAAAACCTTCGCCGCTCTCGGTAGCGGTGTCATCGGCAGTGGCTGGGTCGCCCGTGCCCTCGCACACGGCCTCGATGTAGTGGCCTGGGATCCGGCGCCCGGCGCTGAGGCGGCATTGCGCCAACGCGTGGCCAATGCCTGGGGCGCGCTGGAGAAAAACGGCCTGGCGCCGGGTGCTTCGCAGGATCGTCTGCGTTTTGTCGCGACCATCGAGGAATGCGTGCGTGACGCCGACTTCATCCAGGAAAGCGCCCCGGAGCGGCTGGAACTGAAGCTCGATCTGCACAGCAAAATCAGCGCCGCGGCCAAGCCCGATGCGCTGATCGGCTCCAGCACTTCAGGCCTGTTGCCCAGCGAGTTCTACGAGAGTTCGACGCACCCTGAACGCTGCGTGGTCGGGCATCCGTTCAACCCGGTGTATCTGTTGCCGCTGGTGGAAGTGGTCGGCGGCAAAAACACCGCGCCCGAGGCGGTGCAAGCGGCGATGCAAGTCTACCAATCCCTCGGCATGCGCCCGTTGCATGTGCGCAAGGAAGTGCCGGGTTTCATCGCCGATCGCTTGCTTGAAGCGCTGTGGCGTGAGGCGTTGCACCTGGTCAACGACGGTGTCGCGACGACCGGCGAGATCGACGATGCAATCCGTTTTGGCGCTGGTCTGCGCTGGTCGTTCATGGGCACGTTCCTGACCTACACCCTGGCCGGCGGCGATGCCGGCATGCGCCACTTCATGTCGCAATTCGGTCCGGCGTTGCAGTTGCCGTGGACGTATCTGCCGGCACCGGAGCTGACCGACAAGCTGATCGATGATGTGGTCGATGGCACCACTGATCAGCTCGGTCGGCACAGCATTTCGGCGCTGGAGCGCTATCGTGATGATTGTTTGCTGGCGGTGCTTGAGGCGGTGAAGACCACCAAAGAGAAGCACGGAATGAGTTTCAGCGAATAGACCTTGCAAAGCGCTTCCGGCCCCTTCGCGAGCAGGCTCGCTCCCACAGGTAAACGCATTTCAATGTGGGAGCGAGCCTGCTCGCGAAGACGGCAGTCCAGTCATCATCAATGTTGGAACCGAAACCATGCCCCACCTCACCACCTACCAAACCACCATCATCCCCGACTGGGTCGACTACAACGGCCACCTGCGCGACGCCTTCTACCTGCTGATCTTCAGCTACGCCACCGACGCGCTGATGGACCGCCTCGGCATGGACAGCAGCAACCGCGAGGCCAGCGGCCACTCGCTGTTCACCCTCGAACTGCACCTCAATTATCTGCACGAAGTGAAACTCGACACCGAGGTGGAAGTGCGCACGCAAATCATCGGCCATGACAGCAAGCGCCTGCACCTCTACCACAGCCTGCACAAGGTCGGCGATGAGCAAGAGTTGGCCGGCAATGAACAGATGCTTTTGCACGTCGACCTCGCCGGCCCGCGCTCGGCACCGTTCAGCCCCGATACGTTGCATCGCTTGCAGACCATCGTCGCGGATCAGACCGACCTGCCCGCTCCCGCTTACATCGGCCGCGTGATCGCGCTGCCACCCGCTCGGTAAATCCCCCCCCATCGCCAAGGAGCCGCCATGAACACCGCCGTCGCTGTTGCCGATTTTCGTACTTATCCGTTGATCAGCGCGCTCGGTGGCGTGCAGGGTCTGGCGGATCGCGTTGTCATCGAATGGGCTGACGGACGTGTCAGCCCGTTTCACCACGTATGGCTGCGCGACAATTGCCCATGTGATCAATGCGTCTACAGCGTCACTCGCGAACAGGTCTTCGAGAGCGTCGATGCCGCCGAGGATTTGCAACCGCTGGCCACGCGCATCGACACCGATGGCTGCCTGCGCATCGACTGGCAGGACGGTCACCTCAGCCGCTTCGATCCGGGCTGGCTGCGCGCACATGCCTATGACGATGAGTCCCGCGCCGAACGCCTGGCCGGCAGACCGCAGCCCCGTTTGTGGCACAGCGATCTGCAGTTGCCGGTGTTCGACTACATCGCGCTGATGAACGACAACGCCGCGCTGCTGCAATGGTTGCTCGCCGTGCGCGACATCGGCCTGACCCAAGTGCGCGGCGTGCCCACCGAGCCGGGCTCGCTGAAGCTCATCGCGCAGCGAATTTCCTTCATTCGCGAAAGCAATTTCGGCGTGCTGTTCAATGTGCAATCCAAAGCCGACGCCGACAGCAACGCCTACACCGCCTTCAACCTGCCATTGCACACGGATTTGCCGACTCGCGAGCTGCAACCGGGGCTGCAATTTCTGCATTGCCTGGTGAATGATGCCGAGGGTGGCGAGAGTATTTTCGTCGATGGTTTTGCGATCGCCGACGCCTTGCGTCTGGAGGATCCGCAGCTGTTTGAGGCCCTGTGTGAAATACCCGTGGAGTTCCGCAACAAGGACCGGCACAGCGACTATCGCTGCCTGGCGCCGGTCATCGCTTTGGATGCGCTGGGCCGGGTGGCGGAGATTCGCATGGCCAACTTTCTGCGCGGGGCGTTCGATACGTCGGTGGCGCAGATGCCGTTGCTGTATCGCGCCTATCGGCGCTTGATTGCGATGACCCGCGAGCCGCGATTCCGGCTGATGCAGCGGCTCAAGCCGGGCGAATTGTGGTGCTTTGACAACCGCCGCACGCTGCATGCGCGCAATGCTTTTGATCCAGCCACCGGGGCGCGACATTTTCAGGGCTGCTATGTCGACCGGGATGAGTTGTTGTCGCGGATTCTGGTGTTGCAACGTTGAACCGCGTCATCGTTCTTCGCGAGCAGGCTCGCTCCCACAGGGGTACGCATTCCAAAGTGGGAGCGAGCCTGCTCGCGAAAGCGCCAGCGGGAACAACAAATCTCTGGCTGATTCACAGGCAAAAAAAACTCCGATCAAGCCGTGACAGGATCGGAGCTGAGGAGGGTACTGTTGAGGAGCTGCCAGGCGAGGGTGACCAAACCTTCGTGAAGCGAGCTGAGGCCAGTGTGCCTAGTCGACAATCCAGTCGGTTAGCCGAAAACGACCTGTTCATAGTCGTCCCGGCCACCGCGACAAAACGCCCTTGCCGCGTCCGGTCGGGGCCACCAGAATCGAGCCAAGACCTCCGTTGCCACAGAAGGATTTGCGTAATGATGTACGCCGATTTGATTGACCAGGAAGATCTGTTGGGCCAGCTCAAGGCCTTGGGTATTCAGGTGCCGAGCGGTACCACCGCCGAGCAGGCCTGCGAGTGCGCGGTGCGTGGCCTGGATAATGTTCGTGCATTCGAACTGCGCAAGATGGTCAAGGACATGTACACCAGCGGCGCCAGCATTCAGCCGGCGGTGCGTCAGGCGATCGACAAACAGTTGTTGCCGGCCCTTGCGGATTACCAGCAGTCCCACAGCGCCTGAGAAACCCCTTCGCGAGCAGGCTCGCTCCCACCTGATCGTTCCCACGCTCTGCGTGGGAACGATCAGACTCGGTCTACAGCCTTACGCTGGCAAACGTCGACTCATTGCGCGCCTGACTCAGCGCTGACATCGGCCCCGACAGCGGCGACATCACGATGGCCTGCGGCAGCGGCAGCATGGCTACCTGCTGGGTGGTGTTGGAGCCCACGCGCTCGTCACGTGGCGGAATGCCGAAGTACTCGCGATAGCACTTGGAGAAGTGCGGCGTGGAGACGAAACCACACACCGACGCCACTTCGATGATCGACATCGGCGTCTGCTTGAGCAGTTGCCGGGCGCGGATCAGGCGCAGCTTCAGGTAGTAGCGCGACGGCGAGCAGTGCAGGTATTTCTGGAACAACCGCTCCAGCTGTCGACGCGACACCGCGACATACACTGCCAGCTCATCAAGGTCGATCGGCTCTTCCAGATTGGCTTCCATCAACGCGACGATTTCCTGCAGCTTCGGCTGGTTGGTGCCGAGCATGTGCTTGAGCGGCACGCGCTGGTGATCCTGTTCGTTGCGGATGCGCTCGTAGACGAACATTTCCGAGATCGCTGCCGACAGTTCACGACCGTGATCGCGGCTGATCAGGTGCAGCATCATGTCCAGCGGCGCGGTACCGCCGGAACTGGTGAAGCGGTTACGGTCGAGGGTGAACAGCCGTGTGCTCATGGCCACGCGCGGGAAAGCTTCCTGCATCGCCGCCAGACATTCCCAGTGCACGCTGCAATCGAAGCCGTCGAGCAGACCGGCACAGGCCAGCGCCCAACTGCCGGTGCACACCGCGCCCAGGCGCTTGGACTGGCGCGCCTGGCTTTGCAGCCACGAGACGTGTTCACGGGTTACGGTACGTTGAATGCCGATGCCGCCGCAGACAATCACAGTGTCCAGGGGCGGTGCTTTGTGCATGGAGGCGTCGGGAGTGATCTGCAGACCGTCACTGGCCCAGACCTGGCCGCCATCGACGGTGAGGGTGCTCCAGCGATACAGCTCGCGACCGGACAACTGGTTGGCCATGCGCAGCGGCTCAACGGCGGACGCCAGGGAAATCAGCGTGAAATTGTCCAGCAGCAGAAAGCCGATGGATTGAGGCGCACGGTTCTGGGGTTGGGCCCCGGAGTTGAACGACGTCATCGCGGTATCTCCTCACACAAAGCGGGTGGCGGCCTCAGGCGGAGGCTCTTGTTATTGCCCGCGTCTCACAGAGAAAGCAGGCTTTGTTATGACAGAGCAATTGCCGTGCCTGAAATTGGACGGTCATTCAATAACTCCTGAAAACGACCTCGCGACGCGTCTATACGAGACCTCGGAACACGCCATTTCGAAGTGCCATCAGATGCCGCGAGAGCCCTGCCGCGCAGCCCGTGAGCAGATCGGTAGCACTTGTGGGAACTGGCCTGCAGAGGATTTGCACAGAGTGTCACCGCAAGCACGGGCGACGGACGGTCAGGTAACGACTGACGAGTCACGACTGACAATGACGCTTGTCTGATTGCGACGCGCCAAAAGGTGGCGTGGCTGGATCGGGATGTTCTTTTGTTGAGCAGTTTTGACTGGTCTGGCGTCTTCGCGAGCAGGCTCGCTCCCACACTGGAATCTGGGGTTCACAAATATTGTGTTCCTGGAGATCTATTGTGGGAGCGAGCCTGCTCGCGAAGAATCCACCTCGGTGTGGCTGGCTCAGCAATCAACCGCACTGACCGCCAAGCCACCGCGCGAAGTTTCTTTATATTTGTCATGCATATCGGCGCCGGTATCACGCATGGTGCGGATCACCCGGTCCAGCGAGATGAAGTGCTGACCGTCGCCACGCAGAGCCATTTGCGCCGCGTTGATCGCTTTCACTGCGGCAATCGCATTGCGCTCGATGCACGGCACTTGCACCAGGCCACCGACCGGGTCGCAGGTCAGGCCCAGGTTGTGCTCCAGGCCGATTTCCGCTGCGTTGCACAATTGTTCAGGGGTGGCGCCGAGAATCTCCGCCAGCCCTGCCGCCGCCATCGCGCAGGCCGAACCGACCTCGCCCTGGCAACCGACCTCGGCCCCAGAGATCGACGCATTCTTCTTGCACAAAATGCCGACTGCCGCCGCGCCGAGGAAATAGTCGACGACGTTGGCGTCGGTGACCGCTTCGCTGAACTTCATGAAATAGTGCAGCACCGCCGGGATGATCCCCGCCGCGCCGTTGGTCGGTGCAGTGACCATGCGCCCGCCGGCAGCATTCTCTTCATTGACGGCAAGGGCGAACAGATTGACCCACTCCATCGCGCTCAGGGTCGAGCCGATGACATTGGGTTTATTCAGCTCTTGCAGGCTGCGGTGCAACTTCGCCGCACGCCGGCGAACGTTCAGGCCGCCGGGCAGAATGCCTTCGTGCTTGAGGCCCTGCTCGACGCAATCCTGCATCGCTCGCCACAGCTTCATCAGCCCGGCGCGGATTTCTTCTTCACTGCGCCAGACCTTTTCATTGGCCAGCATCAGTTCGGCAACGCGCAGGTTGTGTTTTTTGCACAACTCGAGCAGCTCGACCGCGCTGGAGAAATCGTAGGGCAATTCGGTGCGATCCAGATCGACCACACCGCTGGCCGCTTGCGCCTCATCAACGACGAAGCCGCCGCCGACTGAATAGTAGGTGTCACGATGCAGCTCACCGAATTCGCCTTCGGCCACCAGGGTCATGGCGTTGGGATGGAATGGCAGGTTTTCGTCGATCAGGCGCATGTCCCGCGCCCAGATAAACGGCACAGCCAGACGGCCATCCAATAAAAGCGTATGAGTTTCGCGCAGCGCCTGAATGCGCGGGCCGATCTGCGCCGGGTCGATTGCGTCCGGCCACTCGCCCATCAGGCCCATGATCACCGCGTTGTCGCTGCCGTGACCGATGCCGGTGGCCGACAGCGATCCGAACAACTGCACCTCGATGCGCCGCACCTGCTCCAGTTGATGCTTGCCGCGCAGCGACTCGACAAACAGTGCGGCGGCGCGCATCGGCCCGACGGTGTGGGAACTGGAAGGGCCGATGCCGATTTTGAACAGGTCGAAAACGCTGATAGCCATTGCTGCGAAGCTCCTGAGAATACCGGTCCGGGCGGCAAAAGCGCCCGCTGGCGGAGCTGCTACGCTCAAGCTGCGATCCGCCGAATGCCGGCATCATCGGGCTTTTGTCGGCGCGCACGGCGTCTGACACCGACGCAGTCATGTCCAGCAGCGTCGTCACGTTTTCGCCCCGCAAATACGCCGTTTTTATGCAGTCGAGCAGGTCATCGGGGGCGGAAAAAAGCTGTAAGCGACGTCACCGACACTGGAAGCGACCATCCCTGTACTGGATACGACCCTCCCTGTAGGCGTCAGATTTTCACTGGTACATGATCGGGATGACTCGATTGCAAGGCGCTGCGGTAGAGCTGTCTCAAAAACGCCACCAACCGCAACCCATAAGTGCGGTGGTCCACAGTCGGAACACTGCCAAAAAAAACACCAAGGAGTCCATCCATGAAAGGTTCCCCGTCGTTGTTGTTGGCCGCCCTGCTGAGTCTGCCGTTACTGGCGCAAGCCGCAGAACCGGCACAGTGCAGCCTCGTTAACTTCTCCGATGTCGGCTGGACCGACATCACCGCCACCACTGCTACCACTTCCGTTGTACTCAACGCCCTCGGCTACAAGACCAAGACCACCATGATCTCCGTGCCCGTGACCTACAAGTCGCTGGCCGACGGCAAGAACATGGACGTGTTTCTCGGTAACTGGATGCCGACCATGGAGAACGACATCAAGCCGTATCGCGATGCCGGCACCGTCGACACCGTGCGCACCAACCTCAAGGGTGCCAAATACACCCTCGCCGTGCCGCAAGCCCTGTACGACAAAGGCCTGCATGACTTCGCCGACATCGCCAAATTCAAGAAAGAACTCGACGGCAAGATCTACGGCATCGAGCCGGGCAACGACGGCAATCGGCTGATCCAGAGCATGATCGACAAGGATGCCTTCGGCCTGAAAACCGCTGGCTTCAAGATCGTCGAATCTTCCGAGGCCGGCATGCTCTCGCAAGTCGACCGGGCGCAGAAGCGCGACACCGCCGTGGTCTTCCTCGGCTGGGCACCGCACCCGATGAACAAGCGCTTCAAGATTCAATACCTGACCGGCGGCGACGACTTCTTCGGCCCCGATTTCGGCGCAGCCACCGTAGCGACCAACACCCGCAAGGGTTACGCCGAAGAATGCAGCAATGTCGGTCAGCTGTTGAAAAACCTGGAGTTCACCGTCGACATGGAAAGTGAACTGATGGGCAACATTCTCGACGACAAGATGAAGCCTGACGCGGCCGCCAAGGCCTGGCTGAAAAAGAATCCACAGGTGCTCGATACCTGGCTCGCTGGCGTGACCACCATTGACGGTAAACCAGGCCTGGAGGCCGTGAAAGCCAAGCTCGCGCCTTGATTTGAGGGGCATCGCTTATGCCGGGCAGGCGTGCCTGCCCGGGCTGTTAATTTCCTTGCATGCGGACGTTCACTACCATGCTGATTGATCAGAAAATACCTTTAGGCCAGTACATCGCGGGCTTCGTCGAATGGTTGACGCAACACGGCGCCAACACCTTCGACGCAATCGCCGTGACACTGGAAACGATGATCCACGGCGTGACGTTTGCGCTGACCTGGTTCAACCCGTTGGTGCTGATTGGCCTGATTGCCATCATTGCCCATCTGATTCAACGCAAGTGGGGCCTGACCGCGTTCGTGGTTGCCTCGTTCCTGCTGATCCTCAACCTGGGGTACTGGCAGGAAACCATGGAAACCCTCGCCCAGGTGCTGTTCGCCACCCTGGTCTGCGTGTTGATCGGCGTGCCGCTGGGCATCGTCGCCGCGCACAAACCGATGTTCTACACCATGATGCGGCCGGTGCTCGATCTGATGCAGACCGTGCCGACCTTCGTTTACCTCATTCCTACCCTGACCCTCTTCGGGCTGGGTGTGGTACCGGGCCTGATCTCCACGGTGGTCTTCGCCATCGCGGCGCCGATCCGCCTGACCTACCTGGGCATCCGTGATGTCCCGCAAGAACTGATGGACGCCGGCAAGGCCTTCGGCTGCTCGCGTCGCCAATTGCTCTCAAGGATCGAATTGCCGCACGCCATGCCGAGCATCGCGGCGGGCATCACCCAGTGCATCATGCTGTCGCTGTCGATGGTGGTGATCGCGGCACTGGTCGGCGCCGACGGACTCGGCAAACCGGTGGTCAACGCACTGAACACTGCTGATATTGCGCTGGGCTTCGAAGCAGGCCTGGCAATCGTACTGCTGGCGATCATGCTCGACCGTATCTGCAAACAACCCGACGCCAAAGTAGGGGGTGACGCATGAGCATAATTCGCTTCGAAGATGTCGACGTAATCTTCTCCAAGGACCCGCGCGAGGCACTCAAGCTGCTCGATCAGGGCATGACCCGCAACGAGATCCTGAAGAAGACCGGTCAGATCGTCGGCGTGGAAAAAGCCACGCTGGACATCAACAAAGGCGAGATCTGCGTGCTGATGGGCCTGTCCGGCTCGGGCAAATCGAGCCTGCTGCGCTGCATCAACGGCCTCAACACCGTGAGCCGCGGCAAGCTGTTCGTCGAGCATGAAAACCGCCAGATCGACATCGCCTCCTGCACGCCCGCCGAGCTGAAGATGATGCGCACCAAGCGCATTGCGATGGTGTTCCAGAAGTTCGCCCTGATGCCTTGGCTGACAGTGCGCGAGAACATCAGTTTCGGTCTGGAGATGCAGGGCCGACCGGAGAAGGAACGCAAGAAACTGGTCGATGAAAAACTCGAACTGGTCGGCCTGACCCAATGGCGCAACAAGAAGCCTGATGAGCTATCCGGCGGCATGCAGCAGCGCGTCGGCCTCGCCCGCGCGCTGGCCATGGACGCCGACATTCTGCTGATGGACGAACCGTTCTCGGCCCTCGACCCGTTGATCCGCCAGGGTCTGCAGGATGAACTGCTGGAGCTGCAACGCAAGCTGAGCAAGACCATCGTGTTTGTGAGCCACGACCTCGATGAAGCACTCAAATTGGGTAGCCGCATCGCGATCATGAAAGACGGTCGGATCATCCAGTACAGCGTGCCGGAGGAAATCGTCCTCAACCCGGCGGACGACTATGTGCGCACCTTTGTCGCCCACACCAACCCGCTCAACGTGCTCTGCGGCCGCAGCCTGATGCGCACGCTGGACAAGTGCAAACGCATCAACGGCTCGGTGTGCCTCGATCCGGGCGGCGACTCGTGGCTGGACCTGGCCGAAGGCAACACCATCAAAGGCGCGCGGCAGAACGGCTCGGTGCTGAACCTGCAGAACTGGGCACCGGGGCAAGCGGTGGAAGGCCTGGAGCGCAAACCGACGCTGGTGGACTCGAACATCGGCATGCGTGACGCGCTGCAGATCCGTTATCAGACCGGCAACAAGCTGGTGCTGCACGATAACAATCATGTGGTGGGGATTCTGGGCGACAGCGAGTTGTATCACGCGTTGTTGGGCAAGAATCTGGGGTAATGCGCCAGGTGGGATAAAAAAAGGGATCGCGGTGAGCGATCCCTTTTTGTTGGGTCAGGAATAGCCCCTCACCCTAGCCCTCTCCCAGAGGGAGAGGGGACCGATCGGGGGATGCTGCAGATCTGCACCGACCTGATCTTGCTTTACCGAATCCATAATCGACTCGATCTTTCAGGTCAATGTACAACGCCAGACACCTCAGTCGGCTCCCTCTCCCTACGGGCGGTCCGACGTTTCGGGAGGGCTGGGGTGAGGGTCAGCTTTTGACTTTAGCTATAAACCCGCCCCAACAACTGCCGATGGCTTTCAAACTGATCCAGCACATCCCGCGTAATCTGCTCCGGCGTGAAGCCCATCAAGTCATAGTCCTGACTGCCATTGTGCAGATACACCTCAGCGCGGTAATAACGCTGACGCGCTTCATCGGACTGCGCCGATTCGGTCGGGGTCGCCAGATAACCATCCAGGCTCACTTCGTAAACGAAAGGGTTGCCCTCTTCCATCTCGACCCGCACGCCCATGCAACGCTTGGCCTTGCCCAGCAGCGTCTGCACTTCAATGCCCTGATTGCGCAATTGCGCCGCTGCATCTTCCAGCGCCGGAGTGACGTGCTTGTCCATGAAGCGCTGCACCACCGATTGGCTCGGCTGCAGATCCAGTTGCGTCAGGCGCTCGCTGAAACCACGGCGTCCGCGCTCGGCCAGTTGCGCTTGCTCCTGTTCGATCTGCACGTCCTGGCGCATCGCCTTGTGCAGGCCGAACATGAAGCAGATCAGCACCACCGAAAACGGCAGGCCGGCCAGCACCACCATGGTTTGCATGGCTTCGAAGTTGCCGGCGAACAGCAGGCCGATGGTCACCAGCGTGATCACCACCGACCAGAAGATCCGCAGCCAGTGCGGCGCGTCTTCGTCGACGTTGCCGCCCTTGCAGGAAAGATTCGCCATCATCACCGCGCCGGAGTCGGCCGGGGTCAGGAACAGCACGAAGCCGACAAAGATCGACACACCAATCACGACTTTCGACGCCGGATAATGCTCAAGCAACTGATAGATCGCCATCGACGGCTGTTCCAGCGCCGTCTTGCCCAGCTCCACCGCGCCCTGATTCATCACCAGATCCAGCGCCGAGTTGCCGAAGATCGACAGCCACGCCAAGGTGAAGCCCAGCGGAATCAGCAGCACGCCAGCGACCAGTTCACGCACGCTGCGGCCACGGGAAATCCGCGCAATGAACATGCCCACGAATGGCGCCCAGGAAATCCACCACGCCCAGTAGAACAGGGTCCACAGGCCCAACCAGCGATCGGACTTGGCGCTGTCGCCTTCATAGACGTACAGGTCGAAGGTCTTCAGCACCACGCCGTTGAGATAGTCGCCAATGTTCTGCACGAAGCCGTTGAGCAGATGCAGGGTCGGGCCGAACAGCAGGACGAAAATCAGCAGGCCGCTGAACAGCACGATGTTCAGGTTGGACAGACGACGGATGCCGTTTTCCACACCGGACACAGCGGCGATGGTCGCCACGGTGCTCATGACGATGATGACGATCAGCAGGTTGGTGTTGCTGTGCTCCATGCCGAACAGGTTTTCCAGCCCGGACGACACTTGCAGCGAGCCAATCCCCAGGTTGGTCACCAGACCCAGCAGGGTCACGAACATGCCGAAGCCATCCACCGCGTGCCCGGCAGCGCCTTTGACCCAACGCTCGCCGACCAATGGATACAGCGCCGAACGCAGGGCCAGCGGCTGGTTATGCCGATAGGCAAAATACGCCACGGCAAGGCCGACCAAAGCGTAGATCGCCCAGCCGTGCAGGCCCCAGTGCAGGAAGGTCAGTTGCACTGCCTGACGCGCGGCCATGTTGCTGGCCGAGGTGCCTTCCGGCGGATTGAAGTAGTGATCCAGCGGCTCGGACGCGCCGAAGTACAACAGCGAAATGCCGATACCCGACGAGAACAGCATCCCCGCCCAGGCGCCGTAACTGAAATCCGGGGTGTCGTCCTTGCTGCCCAGTTTGAGTTTGCCGTACGAGGAAAACGCCAGACCGACCACGAACACCAGGTAGGCGGCGATCACCACCATGTAGTACCAGCCGAAGCTGCGCGACAACCAGGCCTGGGCCATGCCCAACATTCTGCCGGCCTCTTGCGGGGCGATGATCAGAATGGCGGTCAACAACAGAATCAGCGCGGTCGAGGTGTAGAACACCCAACCGTTGACCGTCACCTTCTCGGGCGGGGTCTTTATTAGCGAGGCAGAACTCATGGCACAAATGCTCCAGGCAGTGCGAGAGAAGAACACAAGGCATCACGGAACCCGACCAATCGGTTAGTTGGCAGCCGACCGGCGGGTGATATAAAGACACTCCGAAAAAAGCCCGAACCTGCCGAAATGGCGTTGCGTATTCGCTTTCGTGGCCAGAGGCGACGGACGTTCATCCGAAACCTGGCCCCGAGCGTCTTGCCCTTTCAACACGTCCATCGAATCGCGAACCGCGCCATGCCCCGCGCAGGTTTCGAGCCGTTTCAGGTGTCGGTTTTTATCGTCATTACGTGTAGGAATTTTCTGTAGGCAGCGACGAATTGTCGCAGATCTTATTCTTTGTTGATTGAACGTTCAATCAAAACAAAATAGACTGGCCCTCAATCCGATCGGCGTCATTCGCCCCTCGGAAGGCCTAAGGAGATGTGCAAGATGCCCAAGGTCGGTATGCAACCCATCCGCCGCCAACAACTGATCGAAGCCACTTTGCAAGCGGTCGATCAGGTCGGAATGGGGGACGCCAGCATTGCGCTGATCGCCCGTTTGGCCGGTGTCTCGAATGGCATCATCAGTCATTACTTTCAGGACAAGAACGGCCTGATCGCCGCCACGATGCGGTACCTGATGACCGCCCTCAGCGAGAGCGTCACCGCGCGCCGTCAGGCGCTGGCAGATGACAGCCCACGGGCGCATCTGCAGGTGATCATCGAAGGCAACTTCGACGCCAGCCAGGTCAATGGCCCGGCAATGAAAACCTGGTTGGCCTTCTGGGCCACCAGCATGCACCAGCCGTCTTTGCACAGGTTGCAGCGGATCAACGATCACCGTCTGTATTCCAACCTGTGCTGCCAGTTCCGCCGTGTGCTGCCGCTCGAAGATGCGCGCAGCGCCGCCCGGGGTCTGGCAGCGTTGATTGACGGCTTGTGGTTGCGCGGCGCGCTGTCGGGAGACGCTTTCGACACGGCGCAGGCGCAACAGATCGCTTACGAATACATGGATTTCCAATTGGCCAAGAAGGTGAGCTAGAGCACACAGAAAATGCTCGGCCCCTGAACTCCACCGCAGCGTCATCGCGGTGGTCAACGCCAACCACCAATGCACTTGCGAGGACACTATGGCCCGTTTCGAACTGCAAAAACTCTACATCGATGGCGCGTACACCGACGCCGGCAGCGACGCCACCTTCGAAGCCATCAACCCGGCGAACGGTGAAGTCCTCGCACTGGTGCAACGTGCGACCAAAGACGACGTCGAGCGCGCCGTGGTCAGCGCCGAAAAGGGCCAGAAAATCTGGGCCGCGATGACCGCCATGGAGCGTTCGCGCATCCTGCGTCGCGCCGTTGACATCCTGCGCGAGCGCAACGATGAGCTGGCTGCGCTGGAAACCCTGGACACCGGCAAATCCTTCTCCGAAACCAAGTACGTCGACATCGTCACCGGCGCTGACGTGCTGGAATACTACGCAGGCCTGGTGCCCGCCATAGAAGGCGAGCAGATTCCGCTGCGTGACACCTCTTTCGTTTACACCCGTCGCGAGCCGCTGGGCGTGGTCGCCGGTATCGGCGCGTGGAACTACCCGATCCAGATCGCCCTGTGGAAATCCGCTCCAGCCTTGGCGGCCGGTAACGCGATGATCTTCAAGCCAAGTGAAGTCACCTCGCTGACTACTCTGAAACTGGCCGAGATCTACACCGAAGCCGGCGTACCGAACGGCGTGTTCAACGTCCTGACCGGCAGCGGCCGCGAAGTCGGCACCTGGCTGACCGAGCACCCGCGCATCGAGAAAATCTCCTTCACCGGTGGCACCGACACTGGCAAGAAAGTCATGGCCAGCGCTTCGGCTTCGTCGCTCAAAGACGTGACCATGGAACTGGGCGGCAAGTCGCCGCTGATCATCTGCGACGACGCCGACCTCGATCGCGCCGCCGACACGGCGATGATGGCCAACTTCTACAGCTCCGGTCAGGTCTGCACCAACGGCACTCGCGTATTCGTACCGGCGCATCTGAAAGCCGCGTTCGAGGCCAAGATCGTTGAGCGCGTTGCGCGCATCCGCGTCGGCAACCCGGAAGACGAAAACACCAACTTCGGTCCGCTGGTCAGCTTCGCCCACATGGAAAGCGTGCTGGCCTACATCGAAAAAGGTAAGGAACAAGGTGCCCGCGTCCTGTGCGGCGGTGGTCGCCTGACCGACGGCGAATTCGCCAAAGGCGCATTCGTTGCGCCCACCGTGTTCACCGACTGCACCGACGACATGACCATCGTTCGTGAAGAGATCTTTGGCCCGGTGATGGCGATCCTCTCCTACGAAACCGAAGAAGAAGTGATCCGCCGCGCCAACGACACCGACTTCGGCCTGGCCGCCGGTATCGTCACCAAAGACCTGAACCGCGCCCACCGCGTGATTCATCAACTGGAAGCCGGTATCTGCTGGATCAACGCCTGGGGCGAGTCCGACGCAAAAATGCCGGTCGGCGGCTACAAGCAGTCGGGTGTGGGCCGTGAGAACGGGATCAGCTCGCTGAATAACTTCACGCGCATCAAATCGGTACAGGTCGAACTGGGCGATTACGTTTCGGTGTTCTAAGACCCGAGATTTGCATTGCTCGCGAAGGCCTCTTCGCGGGCAAGCCCGCTCCCACAGGTTTGGAGTCGTCCACCCAATTTGTGGCAGCCCCCAATCCCTGTGGGAGCTGGCTTGCCAGCGATTCGAGTGCACAGCACTCGCCAAGGTCCGACCTGACCACTATCAAAGAGGGTGCATTCAATGTCCCAAGAATTCGACTACATCATCATCGGTGCCGGCTCGGCCGGTAACACCCTGGCGACCCGTCTGACTGAAGACGCTGGCGTCACCGTTCTGCTGCTCGAAGCAGGCGGCCCTGACTACCGCCTCGACTTCCGTACCCAGATGCCCGCCGCGCTGGCGTTCCCGCTGCAGGGGCGTCGCTACAACTGGGCTTACGAAACCGATCCAGAGCCACACATGGACGGTCGCCGTATGGAATGCGGTCGCGGCAAGGGCCTTGGCGGCTCTTCGCTGATCAACGGCATGTGCTACATCCGTGGCAACGCCATGGACTACGACGGCTGGGCGAAACTGCCGGGCCTGGAAGACTGGTCGTACCTCGATTGTCTGCCGTATTTCCGCAAAGCCGAAACCCGTGACATCGGCCCGAACGATTACCACGGTGGCGACGGCCCGGTCAGCGTGACCACGCCGAAAGCCGGCAACAACCCGCTGTTCCACGCCATGGTTGAAGCTGGCGTGCAGGCCGGTTACCCGCGTACCGAAGACCTCAACGGTTACCAGCAGGAAGGCTTCGGCCCGATGGACCGCACCGTGACGCCGAACGGCCGCCGTGCTTCCACCGCCCGTGGCTACCTCGACATCGCCAAAAAACGTTCGACCCTGACCATCGTCACCCACGCCCTGACCGACAAGATTCTCTTTGAAGGCAAGCGTGCGGTCGGCGTGCGTTACCTGATCGGTGACGCTGAAGAACGTGTTGAAGCCAAGGCGCGCAAGGAAGTCCTGCTGTGCTCCGGCGCCATCGCTTCGCCGCAGATTCTGCAGCGCTCCGGTGTCGGCCCGGCGAAACTGCTGGAAAGCCTCGACATCCCGGTGGTCCACGATCTGCCGGGCGTCGGTGAAAACCTGCAGGATCACCTCGAGCTGTACCTGCAATACGCCTGCACCCAACCGGTTTCGCTGTACCCGTCGCTGCTCTGGTACAACCAGCCGGCGATCGGTGCCGAGTGGCTGTTCAACGGCACCGGCATCGGCGCCAGCAACCAGTTCGAGGCCGGCGGTTTCATTCGTTCGCGTCCGGAATTCGAATGGCCGAACATCCAGTACCACTTCCTTCCGGTAGCGATTAACTACAACGGCAGCAACGGCGTGAAAGAACATGGTTTCCAGGCGCACATGGGCTCCATGCGCTCGCCGAGCCGTGGCCGCATCCAGGTCAAATCCAAGGATCCGCGCCAGCACCCGAGCATCCTCTTCAACTACATGGCCACCGAGCAGGACTGGCAGGAATTCCGCGACGGTATTCGCCTGACCCGCGAAATCATGCAGCAACCGGCTCTCGACGCGTTCCGTGGTCGCGAAATCAGCCCGGGCATCGAAGTGCAAACCGATGAGCAGCTCGACAAGTTCATCCGCGAGCACGCCGAAACCGCGTTCCACCCGTCCTGCTCGTGCAAGATGGGCACCGACGAGATGGCCGTGGTCGATGGCGAAGGTCGTGTGCACGGCATGCAGAGCCTGCGCGTGGTCGATGCCTCGATCATGCCGATCATCACCACCGGCAACCTCAACGCGCCGACGATCATGATGGCCGAGAAAATCGCCGACAAGATCCGTGGCCGCAAGCCGCTGCCGCGCAGCACCGCTGCTTATTACGTCGCGAACGGCGCACCGGTCAAAGGCAAGCCGATGCGGGATATCACCCCGGTTACGCAGTAAGTCGTAGTACCGAGGCGCCGCCTTCGCGAGCAGGCTCGCTCCCACACTGGATCTGTGGCATTCACAAATCCCCTGTGGGAGCGAGCCTGCTCGCGAAGAGGCCCTCACAGCAACACACAATTCCCCGCTGCACAGTAAATCCCCCTACACCCCCTCTTCACTTGATCCTACCCCCACGCAGGCCTACTCTAGACCTCGCGCAACCGTTTCACCCCTCCCCGCTGTCGCCATGCCGCTACTCCATTACAAGGAGGTTCCCGAATGTTCGATATCCACCCCCAGCTCAAGCAGCGCTTTGCTGCCTTGCGCACGGGCGCTGAATTTTTTTCCCTGCGGTATGTGCGCGAGTCCGGGCAGTTTCTGTCGGTGCGCAAGAACGTCGCCGAACCGCCTAGCCTGAGTCGCGATGAAGGGGCGATGCTCACCGTCCGGGTCAATGGCGTCGAAGCCTATGCGGCGACCAATGACCTCTCGCAACAAGGCCTGCAAGCCGCTCTCGAGCGCGCTGAGCAACAGGCCCGCCGGCTCAAGCCGCACGCCTTGCTCGATCTGCGCGAGCAGCCGCTTTCCAGCGATCGCGCTGATTATTTTTCACCCAATCTCGAACAGCCCTTCCCGTCCCTGAGCGAATGCTTCGATCTGCTCGGTGCGGAATCCGCCTCGGTGCCAAAGGATGAACGCCTGGTCAATTGGCAGGTGAGCATCGGCATCACCCATGTCGAGCAGATCTACCTGAGCAGCGCCGGTGCCGAATTGCGCCAGGCTCAGCGCTTCGTCTATCCGAGCCTCGACGTCACCGCCTACGACGGCAACGACAGCCAGACCCGCAGCCTCGGCCGCGAGAACTTCGGCCAGCAGGGTGGCGCCGATGTCATCAGCCGCTGCGGTCTGGTCGGTGCCGGTCCGCAAGTCGCCGACCAGGCCCTGCAACTGCTGCTCGCGCCGAACACCCCGCAAGGCCCGCGCGACTTGCTGCTGATGCCTGATCAGATGATGCTGCAGATCCATGAATCCATCGGTCACCCGCTGGAGCTCGACCGCATCCTCGGCGATGAGCGCAATTACGCCGGCACCAGTTTCGTCAAGACCAGCGATTTCGGCAGCCTGCAATACGGCTCGAATTTGCTCAACGTGACTTTCGACCCCGGCATCCCGGAAGAACTCGCCAGCTACGGCCATGACGACGACGGCACCGCGGCGAGCAAACAATTCCTGATTCGCGACGGCCTGTTGCTGCGACCACTGGGCGGAGCGCTGTCGCAATATCGCGCCGGCCTCGATGGCGTTGCCAACAGCCGCGCCTGCGGTTGGAACCGGCCGCCGATCGACCGCATGGCCAACCTCAACATCGAACCGGGTGATCAAACGCTGGAGCAGATGATCGGCGGTATCGAGCACGGCATTCTGATGAGCACCAACCGTTCGTGGTCGATCGACGATGCGCGCAACAAATTCCAGTTCGGCTGCGAATGGGGCCAGTTGATCGAGAATGGTGAACTGAAAGGCGTGGTAAAAAACCCCAACTACCGGGCGATTTCCGCGCACTTCTGGAAGAGCCTGCGCGCCGTCGGCGATGCCAGCACCGTCAAGGTGCTGGGCACGCCGAACTGCGGCAAGGGCGAACCGAACCAGGTGATTCGCGTCGGCCATGCTTCGCCGGCCTGCGTATTCAGCAACATTGATGTGTTTGGGGGAGACGCCTGATGAGCATTTCGAAGCGTCAGTCCGACGCCTTCAAGGTCATGGTCAACTGGCTGCGCGACAGCGTGCGCGAGCCGGAACAGTTCACGCTCAGCTACGCCGCCGAAGCCTCGGCGTTCGTGCGCTTCAATCACGCCAAGGTGCGCCAGGCCGGGCAAGTGCAGCAGGCCAACGTCGGCCTGAAACTGATCAACGACGGTCGCCACGCCGACCTGCAGATCACCTTGTCCGGGGATCAGGAAGCCGATCTGCAACGGCTCGCCGAAGGCCTGCAACAATTGCGCGAAACCTTGCCGCTGCTGCCGCAGGACCCGTACTTGCTGCTCAATCACAACAGCTGGCAGAGCACGCACGTACAAGCGCATCCGCTGCCGGACACCGAAGATGTCGTCGGGCAAATCTGCGCCGCCGCTGAAGGTCTCGATCTGGTCGGTTTTTATGCTGCCGGTCCGATCAGCCGTGGCTTTGCCAGCTCCGCTGGCGCGTTCGGCTGGCATGAAGCCAACAGCTTCAATTTCGATTTCAGCCTGTTCCACGAAAACGGCGAAGCGGTGAAGGCCAGCTATGCCGGCCACGATTGGAGCGACGAGGGCTTCGCCCGGCGTTTCGCCCAGGCACGCGAACAGCTGGAGTTTCTCGGCCGACCGTTACGCACCCTGGCACCGGGGCAGTACCGCGCCTATCTGGCACCGGCGGCACTGGAAGAAATCATGGGCATGCTCAGTTGGGGCGGGTTCTCGGCGCAATCGATCGCCAGCAAGAGCAGCCCGTTACAGAAGCTCTACGTCGGCGATCAGGCATTCAGCCCGTTGCTGTCGCTGGATGAAAAAGTCAGCGAGTCCCTGAGCCCGGCGTTTTCCGCCGAGGGTTATCCGCGCAGCGATCTGCGTCTGATCATCGAAGGCAAGGCCGGCGATCAACTGGTCGGCTCGCGCAGCGCCGCCGAATATGGTCTGGCGGCGAACGGTGCGGGCGGCGGCGAGATGCCCAGTGCGTTGAACATGGCCGCCGGTGATCTGTCGCAGCAAGAGATCCTCAAGCAGTTGGGCACCGGGCTGTATATCAGCAACCTGTGGTATCTGAACTACTCGGATCAACCGGCGGCGCGCATGACCGGCATGACCCGCTTCGCGACCTTCTGGGTCGAGAACGGCGAAATCCAGGCGCCGGTCAGCACCATGCGCTTTGACGATAGCGCCTACAACCTGCTCGGTTCGCAGTTGGAGGCACTGACCACCGAGCGTGAGCTGCTGCTGTCGGCGAGTACGTACAGCCAGCGCAATACCTCGTCATCGCTGTTGCCGGGGGCGCTGGTCAGCCGGTTGACCCTGACCCTCTGACGGCGATCGTTCCCACGCTCCGCGTGGGAATGCAGCCCGGGACGCTCCGCGTCCCAGCCAAAAGCGGACGCAGAGCGTCCGTTGAGGCATTCCCACGCAGAGCGTGGGAACGATCATCAAACAGACCACAAGAGGTTCCATGCCCAACCGCCCGCCTCTCGACGCCATCACCGCCCGCTGGTTGCCGTGGGTCGTCGCCATTGCGTTCTTCATGCAGTCCCTCGACGGGACCATCCTCAATACCGCGCTGCCGGCCATGGCCAGCGATCTGGCCGAAGACCCGTTGCGCATGCAGGGTGTGATCATCGCCTACATGCTCACCGTGGCCCTGCTGATCCCGGCCTCTGGCTGGATCGCCGACCGCTTCGGCACCAAGAAAATCTTCTTCGGCGCGATTCTGCTGTTCAGCTTCGGCTCGTTGCTCTGCGCGTTATCCAGCAGCCTGAGCATGCTTATCGGCGCACGGGTGATCCAGGGCCTCGGCGGTGCGCTGATGTTGCCGGTCGGGCGGCTGGTGGTGCTGCGTGCGTACCCGCGCTCGGAACTGGTGCGGATCATGGGTTTCATCACCATTCCCGGCCTGCTCGGCCCGCTGATCGGCCCGACCATGGGCGGCTGGATGGTGGAATACGTGACGTGGCACTGGATCTTCCTGATCAATCTGCCGGTCGGGGTGATCGGTTGCTACGCGGTGTGGAAATTCATCCCCGACCTGCGCGGCACGGAGCGCACCCGCTTCGATAGCCTCGGCTTTCTGCTGTTCGGCGCGGCGATGATCCTCATCACCATCGCCATGGAAGGTCTTGGCGAACTGCACCTGCCGCACCTGCGGGTGATGTTGCTGCTGTTCGCCGGCATGGCCTGTCTGGCGGCGTACTGGCTGCGCGCCGGGCATATCGAGAACCCGTTGTTTGCGCCTTCATTGTTCAAGACCCGCACTTTCGCCGTAGGCATCCTCGGTAACCTGTTCGCGCGACTGGGCAGCGGCGCCCTGCCGTTTCTGGTGCCGCTGCTGCTGCAAGTGGCCTTGGGTTACTCGCCGTCGCAAGCCGGGATGAGCATGTTGCCGCTGGCCGCTGCGGCGATGGTCGCCAAGTGGGTCGCGCGGCCGCTGATCGAACGCCTCGGCTATCGCATCGTCCTCACCGGCAACACCCTGGCGTTGGGGATCATGCTGGCGAGCATGGGCCTGGTCAGCGAGCAGACGCCGTACTGGCTGCTGCTGTGCCTGCTGGCGGTGCTGGGGGCAATCAACTCGCTGCAATTCACCGCGATGAATACGGTGACGCTGATCGACCTCGACGATGCCAGCGCCAGCAGCGGCAACAGTTTGCTGTCGGTGGTCGCGCAATTGTCGCTGAGCCTCGGCGTGGCCTGCGCCGGTGCGCTGCTTGGTGGCTTCACTGCGAAGGTCGGCAATGATGGCGTGGAAACCGTACTCGGCGCGTTCCAGCTGACCTTCGTCACGGTCGGCGTGATGGCGATGCTGGCGGCGACGATCTTCTCGCAACTGTCGAAGGAAGACGGGCGCCGGGCGAAACGTCCACAAGAACACATCGAACACTGATTCTGCTGAAGGAGTTCTTTGACTTCTGTGGCGAGGGGATTTATCCCCGCTGGGTTGCGCAGCAGCCCCAAAAAGGTTGGATGCGGTCAGCCTGATGAATCGAGGTGGCAGGTATTGGGGGTGCTGCGCACCCCATCGGGGATAAATCCCCTCGCCACAGATAAATCCCCTCGCCACAGGTAATCCCTGCCTCGGGTTCAATCGCTGTTCGTCCAGAACTGTCGAGGAAACCGGCACGGGGCTGCTACACTGCGCGACATTTTGTTTTGCAGGCCAGTCCCGTGACCACCATCGCCACCGCTTTTAATACTCTGCCGCTGTCCGCCGCCATGCTGGCTAACCTCGAATCACTCGGTTATGCCCAGATGACGCCGATCCAGGCGCAGAGCTTGCCGGTGATCCTCAAGGGGATGGACCTGATCGCCCAGGCCAAGACCGGCAGCGGCAAGACCGCCGCGTTCGGCATCGGCTTGCTCAACCCGATCAACCCGCGCTACTTCGGGTGCCAGGCGCTGGTGATCTGCCCCACCCGTGAGCTGGCCGACCAGGTGGCCAAGGAAGTCCGCCGTCTGGCTCGCGCCGAAGACAACATCAAGGTCCTGACCCTGTGCGGTGGCGTGTCGTTCGGCCCGCAGATCGCTTCGCTGGAGCACGGCGCGCACATCATCGTCGGCACCCCGGGGCGCATTCAGCAGCATTTGCGCAAGGGTTCGCTGGTGCTCGATGGCCTGAACACGCTGATCCTCGACGAAGCCGACCGCATGCTCGACATGGGCTTCTACGACGCCATCGAAGACATCATCATCAAGACCCCGGAGCGCCGCCAGACTCTGCTGTTCTCCGCGACCTACCCGGTGGGCATCAAGCAACTGGCTTCGAAATTCATGCGCGATCCGCAGACCGTCAAGGCTGAAGCCTTCCACGACGACACGCAGATCGAGCAGCGCTTCTACGAGATTTCCCCGGAAGAGCGCATGAGCGCGGTGACCAAGGTCCTGCACCACTTCCGTCCGGCGTCCTGCGTGGCGTTCTGCTTCACCAAGCAGCAAGTGCAGGAAACCGTCGATCACCTGACCGCCAAAGGCATTTCCGCTGTTGGCCTGCACGGCGATCTGGAACAGCGTGACCGCGATCAGGTGCTGGCAATGTTCGCCAACCGCAGCACCTCGGTGCTGGTTGCCACCGACGTCGCGGCCCGTGGTCTGGATATCGATGCGCTGGACATGGTGATCAACGTCGAGCTGGCGCGCGATTCGGAAATCCACATCCACCGCGTCGGCCGTACCGGTCGCGCGGGCGAGAAAGGCATCGCCATCAGCCTGGTCGCGCCGTCCGAAGCGCATCGTGCGCAAGCCATCGAACAACTGCAGAAAGCGCCGCTGAACTGGGATCAGATCGACAACCTCAAGTCCCAGGGCCTGGCGCCGCTGCAACCGCCGATGACCACCCTGTGCATAGGCGCTGGCCGCAAAGACAAAGTGCGCCCGGGCGACATTCTTGGCGCACTGACCGGCGAAGCGGGCATTCCCGGTGCGCAGGTCGGCAAGATCGCGATCTTCGATTTCCAGGCCTACGTCGCTGTCGAGCGCACCGTGGCCATGCAGGCCTTGCAGCGCCTGAACGACGGCAAGATCAAGGGCCGCTCGTTGCGCGTGCGTATTCTGTAAGCGATCTTCCATCCATGGGAGATCCCCTGTGGGAGCGAGCCTGCTCGCGAATGCAATCTGTCAGTCGACATCATTGTTGAATGACACAACGCTTTCGCGAGCAGGCTCGCTCCCACAGTTTGTTTTGTAGCGACCCACCAAGAGGACACCGTTTTGCGCTCTACCGAAGTCGTGATCATTGGCGCTGGCGCGGCCGGCTTGATGTGTGCCCTGACCGCCGCCGGGCGCGGGCGTCAGGTGTTGCTGCTCGACCACGCGAACAAGGCCGGCAAGAAAATCCTCATGTCCGGCGGCGGTCGCTGCAATTTCACCAACATGTACACCGAACCGAGCAATTTCCTCTCGCAGAATCCGCATTTCTGCAAATCGGCGCTGGCGCGTTACACCCAGTGGGATTTCATCGGTCTGGTCGGCAAGCACGGCGTGCCGTACCACGAGAAGAAACTTGGCCAGCTGTTCTGCGATAACAAATCCAGCGACATCCTCGGCCTGCTGCTTGATGAATGCGATCAGGCCGGCGTCGAGCTGCACCTGGACACCTCGATCCAGGCCATCGAAAAAACCGCCAGTGGTTATCTGCTCGACACCACCCTCGGTCAGGTCCAGTGCCAATCGCTGGTGATCGCCACCGGCGGCCTGTCGATTCCGACCCTGGGCGCCACCGGTTTCGGTTACCAGGTCGCCAAACAGTTCGGCCATGAACTGCTGCCGACCCGCGCCGGGCTGGTGCCGTTCACCATCACCGACCAGCTCAAGGAGTTGTGCACAGAGCTGTCCGGCACCTCGGTGGATTGTCTGGTCGGCTGCAACGAGCAGAGCTTTCGCGAGAACATCCTGTTCACCCATCGTGGCCTCAGTGGCCCGGCGATCTTGCAGATCAGTTCGTTCTGGGAGCCCGGCGACACGGTGGAGATCAACCTGCTGCCGGATCACGACGCCGCGAGCTGGCTGCAACAGCAAGTCGCCGAGCGTCCGAACAGCGAGTTGAAAACTTTGCTTGGCGAAATCTTCACCAAGAAGATGGCCAATCTGCTGGCGGACAACTGGTTTGTCTCCAAACCGATGAAGCAGTACACCCATGCTGAACTGGCGGAGATTGCCGAGAAGCTCGGCAGCTGGAAGGTTGTGCCGGCGGGGACTGAAGGCTATCGCACGGCTGAGGTGACCCTGGGCGGCGTCGACACCCGCGAGGTGTCGTCCAAGACCATGGAATCGCTGAAAAGCCCGGGCCTGTACTTTATTGGGGAAGTGCTCGACGTCACTGGGCATCTGGGCGGCTTCAATTTCCAGTGGGCCTGGGCCTCGGGCTACGCTGCTGCGCAGTTCGTCTGACCGGAACAACACTCCCCGTGTAGGAGCTGCCGAAGGCTGCGATCTTTTGATCTTGTTTTTACAGATCAAAGTCAAAAGATCGCAGCCTTCGGCAGCTCCTACAGGGGGGGGCGGGCGATCAAGGAACACTTTTTGCTGTCAGATGTGCTCGGCGCCATTGCGTCGGCGTCATTACTGGCTCAATTTAGCGGCATCGCCTCGGAAGGCCTTCGCACTTCATGTCCTCGACCTCGTTTCGTCAGTCTTTGCGGCGCCTGTGGGCGCTGGATAAATTCAGCTACAGCGTGCGGGTATTCATCGCCCTGACCGGCAGCATGGCGCTGTGCTGGTATCAGGATGAAATGGGCCTGCTGATCCCGTTGTTCCTCGGCATCATCGCCAGCGCCCTGGCCGAGACCGACGACAGTTGGCAGGGTCGTCTCAACGCCCTCGCGGTGACACTGGTGTGTTTCAGCATCGCCGCGCTGTCGGTGGAATTGCTGTTTCCCTACCCGATCATTTTCGCCGTGGCCCTGGCACTGGCCAGTTTCGGCCTGACCATGCTCGGTGCGCTGGGCGAGCGCTACGGTGCGATCGCCTCGGCGACGCTGATTCTGTCGGTGTACACAATGATCGGCGTTGATCAGCGCGGCGGCGCGGTCACTGATTTCTGGCACGAACCGATGCTGCTGGTCGCTGGTGCGGCGTGGTACGGCCTGCTCTCGGTGCTGTGGCAGGCGCTGTTTTCCAATCAACCGGTGCAGCAGAGCCTGGCGCGGCTGTTCCGCGAGCTGGGCCTTTATCTGAAGCTGAAATCTTCGCTGTTCGAGCCGATCCGGCAGATGGATGTCGAAGCCCGGCGGCTCGAACTGGCGCAGCAGAATGGCCGGGTGGTCGCCGCCCTGAACACGGCCAAGGAAATCATCCTGCATCGGGTCGGCAACGGTCGACCCGGCTCGAAAGTCAGCCGTTATCTGAAGCTGTATTTCCTCGCGCAGGACATTCACGAACGCGCCAGCTCTTCGCACTATCCTTACAACGCGCTGGCCGAGGCGTTCTTCCACAGCGACGTGCTGTTCCGCTGCCAGCGCCTGCTGCGCCAGCAAGGCAAGGCCTGCCGGGCGTTGGCCGAATCGATCCAGATGCGCCAGCCGTTCATCTATGACGCCAGTTTCGCCGAAGCCCTGAACGACCTGCATGCCTCCCTCGAACATTTACGCATCCAGAGCAACCCGGCATGGCGCGGCCTGCTGCGCTCGCTGCGCGCCTTGGCGGCCAACCTCGGCACCCTCGACCGACTGCTCAGCGATGCCAGCAACCCCGATGCCCTGGCGGACGCCACCGACAGCAGCCTGCTCGACCGCTCACCGCGTAATCTCAAGGACGTGTGGATTCGCCTGCGTACGCAACTGACGCCGACCTCGCTGCTGTTCCGCCATGCCCTGCGCCTACCGCTGGCACTGAGCATCGGCTACGGCATGGTGCACCTGATCCACCCGTCGCAAGGCTACTGGATCATCCTCACCACGCTGTTCGTCTGCCAGCCGAACTACGGCGCGACCCGGCGCAAACTCGGCCAGCGGATCATCGGCACGGCCATTGGCCTGACGGTGGCCTGGGCGCTGTTCGATCTGTTCCCCAACCCGGTGGTGCAATCGTGCTTCGCCATCGCTGCCGGTGTGGTGTTCTTTACCAACCGCACCACCCGCTACACCCTGGCAACGGCGGCGATCACGATCATGGTGCTGTTCTGCTTCAATCAGGTCGGCGATGGCTACGGGCTGTTCCTGCCACGGCTGTTCGATACCCTGCTGGGCAGCCTGATCGCAGGTCTGGCGGTGTTCCTATTCCTGCCGGACTGGCAGGGTCGGCGCCTGAACAAAGTGCTGGCCAACACCCTGACCTGCAACAGCATCTACCTGCGCCAGATCATGCAGCAATACGCCGCCGGCAAAAGCGATGACCTCGCTTATCGCCTGGCCCGACGCAACGCCCATAACGCTGACGCGGCGCTGTCGACGACACTGGCGAACATGCTCATGGAGCCGGGGCATTTCCGTAAGGAGGCGGATGTCGGCTTCCGCTTCCTGGTGCTATCGCACACGTTGCTCAGCTATTTGTCAGGGCTCGGCGCGCACCGTGAAACACAGTTGCCAGCGGAGGTGCGGGAGCATCTGATCGAAGGCGCCGGGGTGAAACTGGCGACCAGCATCGACGAAATCGCTCATGGTTTGGCGAGCAAGCAGCCGATTGCGATTCAGAGTGATGACGAGGAAGCGCTGGCCAATGAGCTGGAGCAGATGCCGGATGAAATCGATGAAGGGCAACGGTTGGTGCAGACGCAGCTGGCGCTGATTTGCCGGCAGTTGGGGCCGCTTCGGACGTTGGCGGCGCATTTGATCAAGGACACTGCCGAAATCAGCGGCGCCTGAGACAACGCGTTCGCGAGCAGGCTCGCTCCCACAGGGTATGCATTTCAAATTGTGGGAGCGAGCCTGCTCGCGAAGAGGTCATCAGCAACAAAGAAATTGCCGGATCACCCTTCACATTCCATGCCGCCGCAATAACTTCTCATAAGTCCCGTCAGCCTTCATCGCCTCGATCGCTCGATCAAACCCGGCGACGATCTGCTCATGCTGCGGGTTCTTCAGACTGACCAGAATATGCAGGCTGTTCTCACTCAACGGCTTGGGTAAAAACTCCACCGAATTGCGTACCTTGGCCGATTCCCGTGCCAGGTAATACTTGGCCACGTACTCATCCTCCAGGGTCAGCTTGACCCGGTCCGCCGCGAGCATGCGCACGCCCATGGCGAAGTTGTGCACAGGGACTTTCTGCATCGCCGTATCGGCATCGAAAGGGGCGGAATAGGCGTACCCGCGCACCACTGCAATCGGATAGGTGTGCAGTTGCTCGAGGCTGTTGTATTCAATAGGTGCGTCTTTACGCTTGAGGAAGCGGATGCGGTTGATCAGGTACTCACCGGAAAACTGGCCGATCTGCGTGCGCTCGTCGTTGTACCAGGCGTTGACCAGAACGTCGTAACGCCCCTCGCCAATCCCCAGCAATGCGCGCGCCCATGGCACTTGCTCGTAACCGCTGGCATAACCGGCGCGAGCGAGTGCGGTGCTGACAATGTCGGTGGCCAGTCCACCGTTGACCAGTGCATCGTCGGTAAACGGCGGCCAATTATCGAACGCCAGCCGCAGCTTCTGCGCCGCAGCATCCTGGCCCAGCACCAGCAGTCCGATCAAAGCAACGGCTTGAAGCAATCGCAGCATGCTTGAACATCCTCAGCGGGCAACCGCCCGACGTGGTTTCACGTCAAAACCAAAGGCCCCTTACCGGCAAAACCCAAGCATTGAACATTAGCTCATGGGAACCAGTGCGCAGTGCTCTTGAGCAGATTACACAAAGTCTCGGCGGGCGCGAGAAAGGAATGGTGGCATTTTGACCTTTATCACAGACTGTTGCGCCATACAGACATATGGCGCAGCTGCGCTTAGTATCGGGCGACATGGTCAAGGAATCGAAAAATGACAATCGAGTGGATCTGCAAACATCATCGCGATCTGGGCAAAGAGCAGTTGTACGCATTGTTGAAGCTGCGCTCTGATGTATTCGTGGTCGAACAGAAATGCGCCTACCCGGATCTCGACGGCCAGGATCTGGAGGGCGATACCCATCACCTGATGGGCTGGGAGGATGATCAGTTGATGGCTTATCTGCGCCTGCTGGACCCGGAATCACAGGGCGGCGACGTGGTGATTGGCCGCGTGGTGACCGCGCCCGCCGGCCGTGGCAAAGGGCTGGGCCACGCGATGATGGAACAGGCGCTGAAGCAGGCCGAAAAGCACTGGCCGCAGGTGCCGATCTATTTGTCGGCGCAGGCGCATCTGCAGGGGTATTACGGCAGGTACGGGTTTGTCGTGGTGGGTGAGGAATATCTTGAGGATGACATTCCACATATCGGCATGCGTCGTTCTTGAGGGCCTCATCGCTGGCAAGCCAGCTCCCACAGGTTCATCGCTCGTTCACGAAAACCGTGTTCGCTGGAGATCCCTGTGGGAGCTGCCAGCGATTGCGTCAGTTCAGGCGCGGCTGGATTCAGGGGTATTCCAGCACCGCTTTTATCTGCCGCAAATTGCGCTCGATCCATCCGCGATCAATCGCTCCCCACTCACGAATCCGATAGCGCCCGGCATGATTGCGTGCGCCCTCTTCCTGTTCGAACTCGCAGATGATGTCCAGATCGGCCAGCGCGGCAATCGTGTCCTGCGCCGTACGTCGCGGCATGCCGGTGACTTCGGTCAGCGTCGGCACACTCGGCGCCAGGCCGCTATCGATGAGATAAGCCACGTACAAACGGCGATAGAAACTGCTTTTGGTCTTGCTTACGTCCATCTAAACACTCCCACCGTTAAAAGATCGCAGCCTTCGGCAGCTCCTACAGAAGATCGCATTTCAACTGCAGGAGCTGCCGAAGGCTGCGATCTTTTGATCTTTACTGCATATCCCGCCACGTCAGGTACACACGCAGATCGAACTCGATCTGGTGATACCCCGGCAGCATGTGCTCGCACAGTTTATAGAACGCCTTGTTGTGATCCGATTCCTTGAAGTGCGCCAGCTCGTGCACCACGATCATCTTCAGAAAATCCGGCGCGGCGTCCTTGAACAGCGCGGCGATGCGAATTTCCTTGTTGGCCTTGAGCTTGCCGCCCTGCACCCGTGACACCGTGGTGTGCAGACCGAGCGCGCGGTGGGTCAGGTCGAGGCGGTTGTCGAACAGCACTTTGTCGATCGCCGGCGCATTACGCATGTACTGCTGCTTGAGATCCAGCGCGTAGCTGTACAAGGCCTTGTCGCTCTGCACGTCGTGTCGCCCTGAATAGCGCTGATTCAGGTATTCACCCAGACGCCCTTCGGCAATCAGTTGGCGCACCTGATCCTGCAATTGCGCGGGGTAGGCCTGGAGGTACTTCAACACAGTCATGGACAAGCGACGCGGTTCGAAAAAGGTCCGCCAGTGTAGCGAATTCAACCGGGCAGCGCGCTCCAGTCAAACGGCTCGACGAAGCTGACCGCGTCTTCGGCGATCAACGGCCGCGCGACGAGGAAGCCCTGCACGTATTCGCAGCCATGGGCTTGCAGCCACTGATATTGCTCGAGGGTTTCCACTCCTTCGGCGATCACCAGCAGACCGTATTGCTTGCACAGGTCGATGACCATGCGCACCAGCGCCGCATCACGTGGCGAGTTCGGCAGGCGCGCGATCAAGTGGCGGTCGAGCTTCAGCGTGTCCAGTTCCAGATCGCGCAGATGCGCCAGCGAGCACGGCCCCGAACCAAAATCATCCAGCGCCACGCGCACCCCGAGATGACGCAGCAGCCGCAGTTGCTTGCGGGTTTCGTCCGGGTCTTGCATCAACGCTTCTTCGGTGACTTCGACTTCCAGTTGCCGCGGTTGCAGCGCATGGCGTTCCATGACTTGACGCAATTCAGTGACCAGATTCGGCAGGCCGAACTGGGTATTGCTCAGGCTCACGCCAAGCACCAGATCTTCAGCGAACAAGGTTTCCCAGGCTTTACGCTGACCGGCGCCACGGTGATAGATCCAGCTGCCGAGGCGACTGATCAAGCGCGCCTCTTCCAGCAACGGCAGAAACAACCCCGGCGGCACATCGCCGACGCTCGGATGCTGCCAGCGCAGCAACGCTTCGAACCCACGGATCTGTCCGCTGCCGATCGCCACCTGCGGCTGATAGACCAAATTGAAATCGCGATTCTCGATGGCCTCGCGCACGCTGTCTTCCAGCATCAGACGCGAGCGTGCGCGGCCGTTCATTTCAGGGTCATAGAAACGATATTGCTGACGCCCGGCGCGCTTGGCCTCGTACATAGCGATGTCCGAGGCGCGCAGCAAGCCGTCGAGATTGCGCCCGCAGTCAGGATAGGTGGCGATGCCGATACTGGCGCCAAGGACGATATCCAGACCTTCGATCTGCTGACACACCGATACCCGTTCGATGAGTTTTTCGGCAATCTTCGCCGCTTGCTCGGGGAACTCGAGATCCAGCAGCGCGGTGAATTCATCGCCGCCCATACGCGCGAGAATATCGAACGGCCGCAGGCACGCTTTCAACTGTTCGGAGACCCAGCGCAACACGCGATCGCCGGCATCGTGACCGAGGGAATCATTGACCCGCTTGAAGCCGTCGAGATCAAGGTAGAGCAACACCCAACTGCTGTCGCTACGTTCGCCGCGCAACAGCAGGTTTTCGACGGTCTGGTAGAACCCGCGTCGGTTGAGCAGCCCGGTCAGCGGATCGGTTACCGCCTGGAATTCCAGTTGCTGGTGCAAGTGACGCACCACCGACATGTCCAGCACCGTTACCACCATCGCATGCTGCTCCGAGGACAGCGGCGCACAGGACAATGCCACCGGCACTTGCTGCCCGGGCGCCGTGCGCAGCAACGCATCATGCAGGCGCAGGGTTTCACCGCGCTGGTAGCCGGCGTAGAACTCGGAATCGGCCCACAGGGGAATGTGTGGCTTCTGCAGGAAATCGAGAAACTCCTTGCCTTGCAGATCCTTCACCGGCGCATTGAGCAACCGCGAAATCGCCGGGTTGGCGAAGCGGATCACGCCGTCCTCGCTCAACACCAGAATGCCTTCGGCGGCGTTGTCCAGCACTGAGGCATTGAAGGCGCGCGCCACTTCCAGGTCATGACTCAGGCGTTGCAAGGCACGGCGATTGCGCTGGTGCTCGAGCAGCGCCTGGACCTTGGGCTTGAGGATTTGCGGATCGAACGGCTTGAACAGGTAATCCACCGCGCCGCTGGCATAGCCTTTGATCACGGCGTCCTGAGATTGCTCGTTGGCGGTGAGGAAAATGATCGGCGTCAGCCGCGTGCGCTGGCTGCCGCGCATCAGCCGCGCGACCTCGAAACCGTCCATGCCGGGCATCTGCACATCGAGCAGGACCAGGTCGATGTCGTGTTCGAGCAAAAGGTTCAGCGCCTCGAAACCGGAGGCGGCGGTCATCACGTGCCAATCCTGACGCTGCAGCAACGCGCGCATGCTGATCAGATTTTCGGGGTAATCATCGACGATCAAAAGGACCGAGCTGCCTTCACCTGGCTGGGGTTGCGCGCATTCCATGCTGCTTCTCTTATCGGGACCGGTTGCCGGCAAAACCATAGACGTACTGAGCCTTCACTCTAGACGCGGATCAGTGAAAGCAGAAGCTGTCATCCCGCCATCATTTAAACAATGCTCAACCCAGCCGACTAACGGTCACCGCTACAGCCCCCGAAAACCGGGCGGGATGGCATTTCGACAGGACTTTGACGTCAAGTAATCGCCGGACGGGCATTAACAAAAATTGCCGCTACGCTTATAAAGACGCCCGAAAACGCGCGGGCTAGAGCTTCTGGCACCGGCGTTCCGGATGAATTGATTGGAAGAACCGTCATGATCGACCTCGCAACCTGGAACCTCAGCGTTCCTGTTGGCAGCCCGCCGTACACCGTCGAAACCTCGAAACTGGTGGATGGCTTCAAGGATCAGTACTTCCATTCCGACACCGGCACCCTGTTCTTCTGGTCCCCGGTGACTGGCTCGAAAACCGAAAACGCCATCTACCCGCGTACCGAACTGCGCGAAACCTACAGCAACGGCACCCTGCGTAACTGGTACTACCCGGACGCCGACAACCTGCTGCGCGCCACCCTCGCGGTGAACAAGGTGCCGAGCTCGGGCAAGATCGTCATCGGCCAGATTCACGCGTACGAAAGCCAGCGGCCGATGGTCAAGCTCGAATATCAGTACAAGGAAAAAACCCAGACCGGCAATCTGGTGATCAAAGTGCGCATGCGCCCGGACGACGCCGAAAGCCGCGTCATCACCCTCGCCACCGGCGTCAAGCTTGATCGCGAATTCAACTATCTCATCCACTTGAGCCCCGGCGGTGCCCTGGGCGTGAGTGCGGCGGGCTATCAGTGGGACTCCCAGATCAGCGCGACCTGGCGCGACAAGCCGCTGTACTTCAAGGCCGGCGTGTATGTGCAGGACAACACCGGGTACACCAGTGAAGGTGGACAGGTGACGTTTACCAAACTGGATATTGATCACGACAAGTAACCCATTTCGACATCGCAATCCCTTGTAGGAGCTGCCGAAGGCTGCGATCTTTTGATCTTGATGTTGGCGCCTCTTGGGACGCCGGGATCAAAATCAAAAGATCGCAGCCTTCGGCAGCTCCTACCTTTAAACAGCGTTGTTTATATCTGTCAGCAGTTACTTCCGGATGCCTACAACAGCTGATTCCCAGTGATCGGGTTTAGTAGCCCGTGGTTACGCGATGCGCACTGGCACCATTCAGTCGGGCATAACCCGCGCTTGATGGTAGCTGTACGCAGAGCGCCTTCGGGTGCGCCGGTCGCGTCTCCCCGGTCTACTAACCTGCGTTCAGCTGCCACCCTCTTCGTTTAGTAGCGATCCGGTGTCGGCTCCATTTACCGGAGACGAACCATGATCAAATCAACGCCGCACCCCAGAAACAGTCCCGCATCCCCCTACGAATCCCTTGATTCCAAAAAACTCAACGACGCCGCCGAACGCGCCCTCGACCATTACCTCAAACCGTCCGCCTTCATCATGGCCAGCACGCACAAACCCGATCCATGTACCTCGCCAACCCGAAGTACAACACTGAATCGCTGCTGGCAAACGCCAGCGAAACCCTGGGTTCAGCCAGCGAAATGCTCAACAACTTCGCCGCCATGCTCGACACCTCACACCGCAGGACTGCGCTAGGCATCGCGCAGGTGGTCATGCTCGTTGAACTGAAGGAATAGTCGTCCACAAAAAAGCCTCCCTCACCGCGGGTTTCTTGAGCCAAATAGATTAAATGTTCCGCATACGCTACATTGACATCAAAATGTGACGGTAGCGCAACATGGATTACTCTCTTTTAATTACCCGTCTCGGCATTCAATTACGTGAAAAACGTATAAATCGTGGCTTGACGCAGGCGCAGCTTGCCCATCTGGCGGGACTGACGCGATACAAAGTCATCGCAGTGGAGAAAGGCACCCTTTCTGTCGGCATGATCGCTTACGCGCGGGTTTTGGCTGCTTTGGACTGCGAACTCTCAGTGGTTCCAGCAACGATGCCAACCCTTGAAGAGATTGGAGATTTATTCGAATGAACATGGCCTCTCTTCAAGTCAGTACCCCTGAAGGTACTAGCGGAAGGCTTTGCAGCGATGCCGAGGATTTCACTTTTCGTTATCACGAAGATGCATCGCCACAAATGGCGATCAGCCTCCTGATGCCTGTACGGCATGACGAATTTCGTCGGCGCGAGTTGCACCCTGTTTTTCAAATGAACCTGCCAGAAGGCTACGTACTGGAGCAGTTGCGCAACCGCTTGGCCAAGACTGTGAACGTCAACCCAATGCTGCTACTGGCGCTTTCCGGCAGTACATCGCCCATTGGCAGGATTCACGTACGCTCTGAAACCGTTGATGCATTGTTGCAGGCGCAAGAATTTCCGGGAGAAAAACTCGAAGAGATCCTCACGTGGGATGGTACGGAAGATATCTTCGCTGAGATGCTTGATCGTTACCTCCTGCGGGCAGGCATTTCAGGTGTTCAACCCAAGTTGCTGGTGCCGGAGCGGCAAGAACCAGAGTTGCCGAGAGTGACATCCAAAACCTCGGATCTGATCATCAAGAGTGGAAGAGACGAATTCCCGGGCCTTGCGATCAACGAATTCCTTTGCATGTCCATGGCGAAAGAGGCGGGGATTCCCGTTCCACCGTTTTACCTTTCCGACAACGCCAAGCTGTTTGTCATGCGTCGATTTGATCGCGACGACAGGCTCAACCCGATTGGGTTTGAAGACATGGCCGTGCTGATGGGGCTGTCGGCTAACCAGAAGTACAGCAAGAGTTATGCGGCAATCGCCAAGGCTGTTCGAGTGTTTTGCCCGGCGAAACACTTGCGTACGTCGCTTGATCAACTCTTCGCTAGCGTTGCCCTGAGCTGCATCGTCGGAAACGGCGACGCTCATTTGAAAAATTTCGGATTGCTCTACTCAGAACCGACGCAACGCGATGCGCATCTGGCGCCGGCTTACGACATCGTCAACACCACGGCCTATATTCCAGAAGATGTTCTGGCATTGGATCTGGCGGGCAACAAGTCAATGTTCGCCTCACGACAAGGACTCTTGGAGTTTGCTCGCACCTGTGAAATCGACCAACCCAAAGAGCGAATTCAAAACCTGCTTGCCTCGGTTGAAACGGTGCTCGGACGCTATCCTCAGTATCGCGAACACGCGCCTCATGTGGTCAACGCCATTGAGCGCGCGGCAGCGCCATTTTCTCTGACGTTTAGATAACTTCGTCATTGCGAGAAATTCCGCCCCCAAAAAACCCGCCTCTCCAGACTGTGTGAAAACCTAGCAATCTGCGCAGCGCTCAAAGAAAATGCTCCGTATCGAAAGATACGGAGCATTTTTCGTTATGGCCTACATCCAGGGACAGTCCCGCAGCCAGACCAGCCTGTTTCCGGTCTCGCTGGAAGAGTTGATCCCCGAGGATCACCTCGTTGGCGTTATCGATCTTCACGTCGCCAAGCTGGATCTGGCTCGACTGGGCTTTGATAAAGCACTTCCCAAAAGCACCGGCCGTCCCTCTTACGATCCAGCGGATCAGCTCAAACTCTAGCTCTACGGCTATTTCCAGCGGAAATGGCTGATCTTTAAGCAGATCAGCAACAAAGGCCGGATCTACCAAGCGAAGGTCAGCGACTGCACAAGCTGCACGATTAAAGCGAAGTGCACCGACGCCAAACGCCGATACATCTCGCGCCATATGCACGAACAGGCTTTCCAGCGAATGGAGCAGCGAATGCAGGCGCATCCCGAAATGATGGTCAGCCGACGATCCATCGTCGAACATCCCTTTGGCAACCTTAAACAGTGGTTATTTGGTAACGCTCGCTTCTTGCTGCGACAGCTTGAAGGCGCGAGAGCTGAAATGGCCTTGGCGGTGAACGCCTACAACCTGAAAAGAGCAATTAACGTGTTGAGCGTGCGCCAGATGATGGCGCTGATGGGGCTGAAACGCCTTTTTTCGTCTGCTGTGAGCACAAAAGCAAACGCCCCGAACAAGTCGGGGCGTTTGCTGGAACCACCATCAGTGCGTTTTCACACAGTCTGTCTCGGCGGGTTTCCTTTTAATCAGTTCAACACCCAAGCTCAGTTAGTGGCTTAACTAACGAAGGATTTGATAAATACGCCTCTTCCCACAGTAGACATCGTAATATCTAAATGATCCGACTGTTATAGCCAATTGAGATTAAAGACTGTCAACTATTACAGGTTACGCGTATTTAAATAATCCTTAACATCAAAAACAAGCGATACAAGCACCAACTGTATCCCTTACAGCCAAACACCATCTCATCTACATGGAAGAAACCAACATGGCACAGAAAGCAACCATCGCTCCCCTTCAATATGCTCCCCCCCTTGGTCCACATCCCGCACTTTACGGAACTGGCGAGCCTAATTATTTTGTTGACGTTGCTGTTTCCAACACAGGCCAAGTCCTCGGAACAGGTCGTGTCGAGCCGGGTGGGCAATGGAGAGTCGAGTTAACAATCAAAACAGGTGAATGGATTCAGGTTCAAGCTCGATGCTATGCAACTAAAAACGCGCCGGTCTCAAATACAGAGTGGAGCGATCCCGTAAGCATCTACGGTTAGGATATAAAAAAGATTGAATTTCGTTCTGGCTACTTAATATAAATAAAGCCCGCATCACTGCGGGCTTCTTTCAAACACTTAAATTTAATTAACCTTGGCGTTCAACTCACCCTTCAGATAACGCTGATACATCGCTTCCAGCGAGATCGGTTTGATCTTCGAAGCATTACCGGCAGTACCGAACGCTTCATAACGTGCGATACATACATCGCGCATTGCGGTCACGGTGGCGCCGAAGAATTTACGTGGGTCGAATTCGCTCGGGTTGGTGGCCATCAGGCGACGCATGGCGCCAGTGGAGGCCAGGCGCAGGTCGGTGTCGATGTTGACCTTGCGCACGCCGTGCTTGATGCCTTCGACGATTTCTTCAACCGGGACGCCGTAGGTTTCTTTGATATCGCCGCCGTACTGGTTGATGATCGCCAGCCACTCTTGCGGAACCGAAGACGAACCGTGCATCACCAGGTGGGTATTCGGGATGCGCTTGTGGATTTCCTTGATGCGGTCGATCGCCAGCACGTCGCCGGTGGGTGGCTTGGTGAACTTGTAGGCGCCGTGGCTGGTGCCGATGGCGATGGCCAGGGCGTCGACCTGGGTGCGCTTGACGAAGTCAGCGGCTTCTTCCGGGTCGGTCAGCATCTGGCTGTGATCCAGAACGCCTTCAGCGCCGATGCCATCTTCTTCACCGGCCATGCCGGTTTCCAGCGACCCCAGGCAACCCAGCTCGCCCTCTACCGAAACGCCGCAGGCGTGGGCCATGGCTACGGTTTGTTGGGTAACGCGGACGTTGTAGTCGTAGTCGGTCGGGGTCTTGCCGTCTTCGCCCAGCGAGCCGTCCATCATCACCGAGCTGAAGCCCAGTTGAATCGAACGCTGGCAGACGTCAGGGCTGGTGCCGTGGTCCTGGTGCATGCACACCGGGATGTGCGGGAATTCTTCGATCGCGGCCAGGATCAAGTGACGCAGGAACGGTGCGCCGGCGTATTTGCGGGCGCCGGCCGAAGCCTGGACGATCACCGGGGAGTCAGTCTTGTCAGCGGCTTCCATGATGGCGCGCATCTGCTCAAGGTTGTTGACGTTGAAGGCTGGAACGCCGTAGCCGAACTCGGCTGCGTGGTCCAGCATCTGGCGCATGCTGATAAGTGCCATTGTGTGTGTCTCTCCCGGTTGAGGGTCGTTGATCGTGCCAGCCTGCCGAAGCGGCGGCGGCTATTCAAGTTAATGCAGATCGGGGGTTGAGGCCCGACCTGGTGATTCGGTAAAGCAAATTCCAAGAACTACACAGATCCCCTGTGGGAGCGAGCCTGCTCGCGAAAGCAATCTTGCAGTCGCTGATGCAGTGCCTGCCAGGCCGCTTTCGCGAGCAGGCTCGCTCCCACAGTAGAACTGTGGTGTGTCAATTACTGCGCCTTGCAACCACGGCCAATCAGGTCATTGGTGGCGACCCAGTACACCAGGCCTTCGTCACCCTTAACGTGAAACGCCAGCATGCCGTCGCTGTACAGCGTGCCCGAGGCGCCCGGCTCTTCTTTCAGGCGATAGACCTGATCACCGCCGCCGAGGCGAACGTCGACTTCCTTCTGGCCGGCATCGGCGTAACGCCAAAACACCTTGGCCTGACTGTCGCAGGTCCAGGTCGTCCAGTTGTCTGCCGGGGCCGACGACTGAAACAGGTTCAACTGCGCGCAACCACCCAACAATGCCAACGCCGCAACGGCGATCAAGCCTTTCATCCGTGTTCCTCGACTGACGACGCATGCCGCCAGCCCTGAGTTAAAGAGTCAGACCCGTCAAGGACAACCATGTTCCTTGACCGGGGTTTGCGTCTCGTATTTGTCCAGGCCGTCCGGGCCCGAGCGCTTGTTCAGCACCGGGTTGGTTTCGGCCTGCCAGTCGGCCTGATAACAGCCCTTCTGCGGTTCGCTCGGCGCCGGCGTGGCTTCGGCCTTCGGGTTACTACCGCAGGCCGCCAGCGTACCGGTCAGCAACAACAGCGCTAACGACTTGACCATGTGAACACTCCTTTGCCTGGCCAAACGGGCGGCCTCAGGCCTTGGCCCGGCTTTCCAGGACTTCAACGGCAGGCAGCACCTTGCCCTCGACGAATTCGAGGAACGCGCCACCACCGGTGGAAATGTAGGAGATCTGCTCAGCCACGCCATATTTATCGATCGCCGCCAGGGTGTCGCCACCGCCCGCGATGGAGAATGCCGAGCTTTCGGCGATAGCCTGGGCCAGCACTTTGGTGCCGTTGCCGAACTGATCGAACTCGAACACACCAACCGGGCCGTTCCACAGAATGGTTTTCGACGACTTCAGCAGCTCGGCGAAATTGGCTGCAGTTTGCGGACCGATGTCGAGAATCATGTCGTCAGCCGCCACGTCAGCGATCAGCTTGACGGTCGCTTCAGCGCTTTCGGCAAATTCCTTGGCGACCACAACGTCAACCGGCAACGGTACGCTGACTTTGGCAGCGATTTCACGCGCGGTGTCGAGCAGGTCCGGTTCGTACAGCGACTTGCCGACCGGGTGACCAGCCGCCGCGAGGAAGGTGTTGGCGATGCCGCCGCCGACGATCAGTTGATCGCAGATCTGGCTCAGGCTGTTGAGCACGTCGAGTTTGGTCGACACCTTGGAGCCGGCAACGATGGCTGCCATTGGCTTGGCCGGCGCGCCGAGGGCTTTGCCCAGTGCATCCAGCTCAGCGGCCAGCAACGGGCCGGCGGCTGCGACTTTGGCGAACTTGGCTACACCATGGGTCGAACCCTCGGCGCGGTGAGCAGTACCGAAGGCGTCCATCACGAACACGTCGCACAGGGCCGCGTATTGCTGCGCCAGGTCGTCGGCGTTCTTCTTCTCGCCCTTGTTGAAGCGTACGTTTTCGAACAGCACGATGTCGCCAGCCTTGACCTCCACGCCACCGAGGTAGTCAGCCACCAGCGGCACTTCGCGGCCCAGCGCTTTGCTCAGGTAGTCGGCGACAGGTTTCAGGCTGTTTTCGGCGGAGAACTCGCCTTCGGTCGGACGGCCCAGGTGCGAGCAGACCATCACCGCCGCGCCTTTTTCCAGGGCCAGCTTGATGGTCGGCAGCGAAGCCAGGATGCGCGCGTCGCTAGTGACAACACCGTCCTTGACGGGGACGTTGAGGTCTTCGCGGATCAATACGCGCTTACCTTGCAGATCGAGGTCGGACATCTTCAACACGGTCATGGGTCGCACTTCCTACGGTTTTTTTGAAGTTGCTGTTTGCAGATAGTGGTCTGCTACGTCCAGCATTCGGTTGGCAAAACCCCACTCGTTGTCGAACCAGGCCAGGATGTTCACCAGTTTGGGGCCGGAAACTCGGGTCTGGCTGGCATCGACGATGGCCGAATGTGGGTCATGGTTGAAATCACAGCTGGCGTGCGGCAACTCGGTATAGGCCAGAAGGCCTTTGAGCGGGCCGCTGGTGGCGGCTTCGCGCAGGATCCGGTTGACCTCATTGGCGTCAGTCGCCGTGGCGGTCTGCATCGTTATGTCGAGGCAGGACACGTTGACTGTCGGCACGCGCACGGCTTTGGCCTGAATTCGCCCGGCAAGTTCCGGCAGCAGGCGCTCGATACCACGTGCCAGACCAGTGGACACCGGGATCACCGACTGGAACGCCGAACGCGTGCGGCGCAGGTCTTCGTGGTGATAGGCGTCGATCACTGGCTGATCGTTCATCGCCGAGTGAATCGTGGTGATCGACACGTAATCGAGGCCGATCGCCTGATCAAGCAGGCGCAGCAGCGGCACGCCGCAATTTGTCGTGCAGGAGGCATTGGACACCAGCAGTTCGTCGCCGGTCAGGCAGTCCTGATTGACGCCGTAGACGATGGTGGCGTCGACATCCGCTTCGCTGGCCATCGGCTGCGAAAACAGCACGCGCGGTGCGCCGGCGTCGAGAAAACGCTGGCCATCGGCACGGGTGTGGTAAGCGCCGGAGCACTCAAGCACCAGATCGACGCCCAGCGACGCCCAATCGATGCCTTCAGGGGTGGCACTGCGCAGGACCTTCACGCAGTCGCCATTGATATGCAGACAATCGCCTTCAACCCGCACTTCGCCGGGAAAGCGGCCGTGGGTGGAGTCGAAGCGTGTCAGGTATTCGATGCTGGCCATGTCGGCCAGATCGTTGATCGCGACAATTTCAAACCCGGCTTTCTCGCCTCGCTCAAACAACGCACGCAAGACGCAACGACCAATGCGGCCGTAGCCGTTGAGTGCAACTTTGTAGGGACGCGGTTGAGGCATGGGGTTCTCGATAGATTCGCTAACAACACAACCCCATGTAGGAGCTGACGAGTGAAACGAGGCTGCGATCTTTTGATCTTGTTTTTAAGATCAAGATCAAAAGATCGCAGCCTTCGGCAGCTCCTACAGGGGAACGCGGCGGCCAGGGCCACCGCATTCGTACTGCTTAGTCTTCCAGCAGCTCTTCAGCCTGACCGAGGATGTTTTCCAGGGTGAAGCCGAACTCTTCGAACAATGCCGAAGCCGGCGCCGACTCACCGTAGGTGGTCATGCCGATCACACGACCTTCCAGACCCACGTACTTGAACCAGAAATCGGCGTGGGCGGCTTCGATGGCGATACGTGCGCTGACCTGCAATGGCAGAACCGACTGCTTGTACTCCGCATCCTGAGCATCGAACGCGCTGGTGCAAGGCATCGAAACCACGCGAACCTTGCGGCCCTGCTCGGTCAGTTTGTCGAAGGCCTGTACGGCCAGACCGACTTCCGAACCGGTGGCGATCAGGATCAGCTCAGGCTCGCCTGCGCAATCCTTGAGCACATAACCGCCACGGCTGATGTTGGCAATCTGGCCAGCGTCGCGTTCCTGGTGCTGCAGGTTCTGCCGGGAGAAGATCAGCGCCGACGGGCCGTCCTTGCGCTCCAGAGCGTTTTTCCAGGCCACTGCCGATTCCACGGCATCGGCTGGGCGCCAGGTGTCGAGGTTCGGCGTGCTGCGCAGGCTGGTCAATTGCTCGATTGGCTGGTGCGTCGGGCCGTCTTCGCCCAGACCAATGGAGTCGTGGGTGTAGACGTGGATCACGCGTTTCTTCATCAAAGCCGACATACGTACGGCGTTGCGTGCGTATTCCATGAACATCAGGAAGGTCGCGCCGTAAGGCACCAGACCGCCGTGCAGGGCGACGCCGTTCATGATCGCGGTCATGCCGAACTCGCGCACGCCGTAGTACATGTAGTTGCCGCTGGCGTCTTCAGCGCTGACACCTTTGCAGCCTTTCCACAGGGTCAGGTTGGAGCCGGCGAGGTCAGCCGAACCGCCGAGCATTTCCGGCAGCAGCGGGCCGAAAGCGTTGAGGGTGTTCTGGCTGGCTTTGCGGCTGGCGATGGTTTCGCCCTTGGCGGCGACTTCGGCGATGTAGGCCGAGGCTTTTTCCGAGAAGTCGGCCGGCAGTTCGCCGCTCAGACGACGGATCAGCTCGTTGGCTTCAGTCGGGAACGCAGCGGAGTAGGCGGCGAAACGCTGATCCCACTCGGCTTCGACCGCGCGGCCAGCTTCTTTGGCGTCCCACTCGGCATAGATGTCGGCCGGGATTTCGAACGGGCCGTGGTTCCAGTTCAATGCCTGGCGGGTCAGGGCGATTTCTGCGTCACCCAATGGGGCGCCGTGGCAATCTTCCTTGCCCTGCTTGTTCGGCGAACCGAAACCGATGGTGGTCTTGCAGCAGATCAGCGTCGGTTGAGCGCTCTTGCGTGCGGTTTCGATGGCGGTCTTGATCTCTTCCGGATCATGGCCGTCGACGTTGCGGATCACCTGCCAGTTGTAGGCTTCGAAGCGCTTCGGCGTGTCATCGGTGAACCAGCCTTCGACTTCACCGTCGATGGAAATGCCGTTGTCATCGTAGAAGGCAATCAGCTTGCCCAGGCCCAGCGTGCCGGCCAGGGAGGCGACCTCGTGGGAAATGCCTTCCATCATGCAGCCATCACCGAGGAACACGTAGGTGTGGTGATCAACGATGTTGTGGCCGGGACGGTTGAACTGCGCGCCCATGACTTTTTCAGCCAGAGCGAAACCGACGGCGTTGGCCAGACCCTGACCCAGCGGGCCGGTGGTGGTTTCGACGCCCGGGGTGTAACCGAATTCCGGGTGGCCTGGAGTGCGGCTGTGCAGTTGACGGAACTGCTTGAGGTCGTCGATCGACAGGTCGTAGCCGGTCAGGTGCAGCAGCGAGTAGATCAACATCGAGCCGTGGCCGTTGGACAGCACGAAGCGGTCACGGTCGGCGAACGACGGGTTGCTCGGGTTGTGCTTGAGGTAGTCGCGCCACAGCACTTCGGCAATATCTGCCATACCCATAGGGGCACCGGGATGGCCGCTGTTGGCTTTTTGCACGGCATCCATGCTGAGGGCACGAATGGCGTTGGCACGCTCACGACGGCTAGGCATCGCTGATCTCCTGGGTGTGAATAGACTGAAACGGAAAAAAGGAGGGCATTTTCCCTCACCCATGCGCCTCGGGGCAATGACAGATAGTCATCGGCAGGCGTTTTTCCAATCGATAGCACAGGTTTCGCTTGGTGAAACCTTTCCGCTATTCGTTTGTAGAGACTGCCGTCCGCCGAGAAGTGCCATTTATCGAGCAATATCAAAACTTTTTGATATTGACCTTGCGGTGCCTTGTCCCCGTCTCTAGACTGCCAGCCCTATGAACTTACGCGTGCCTTCCATTCGCCATGACGATTGCGACGAGCTGGCGGCCCTGTGCAAGGCCGGCGGCGATCCGCTGCGGCTGAATGTATTGCGCGCGCTGGCCAACGATTCGTTTGGCGTGCTGGAGCTGGCGCAGATTTTCGGCATCGGTCAGTCGGGCATGAGCCATCACCTCAAGGTGCTGGCGCAAGCCGACCTGGTGGCGACACGCCGTGAGGGCAACGCAATTTTTTATCGTCGTGCCCTGCCCCACAGCGAATTGCTCGGCGGCAAGCTGCACGCGGCATTGCTGGAAGAAGTCGACAATCTGGATCTGCCCGATGAAGTGCAAGCACGCATCGAGCAGGTTCACGGCCAGCGTGCCGCCGCCAGCCGGGATTTTTTCGCCCGGGTCGCGGAGAAATTCCGTGCCCAGCAAGATTTGATCGCAGGCCTGCCGCAGTACCGTGACAGCGTGCTGGCCCTGCTCGACAAACTGAACTTCGATGGTGCAGCCACGGCCATTGAAGTCGGCCCCGGCGATGGTGCTTTTCTGCCGGAACTGGCCCGTCGTTTCGGCACCGTAACCGCGCTGGACAACAGCCCGGCGATGCTCGAACTGGCGCGTCAGGTGTGTGAACGTGAACAGCTGGCTAACGTCAGCCTGCAATTGGCCGATGCATTGAACGGCACAAGCCTCAAGGCCCATTGCGTAGTGTTGAACATGGTCCTGCACCATTTCGCCGCTCCGGCCGATGCGCTCAGGCACATGGCCGATCTGCTGCAACCGGGCGGTAGCCTGCTCGTGACAGAGTTATGTAGCCACAACCAGAGTTGGGCCAGGGAGGCCTGCGGTGATCTCTGGTTGGGGTTTGAACAGGACGATCTGGCCCGTTGGGCCACCGCTGCGGGACTCGTTCCCGGGGAAAGCCTCTATGTAGGCTTACGTAATGGTTTCCAGATCCAGGTTCGCCACTTTCAGCGACCGGCTGGCGACACTCACCATCGGTAAATTCAGGAAAACATCGAGATGAGCGAATACTCCCTCTTCACCTCCGAGTCCGTGTCTGAAGGACATCCGGACAAAATCGCCGACCAGATTTCCGATGCGGTGCTGGACGCCATTATTGCCCAGGACAAACACGCTCGCGTGGCTGTGGAAACCCTGGTCAAGACCGGCGTAGCCATCGTTGCCGGTGAAGTGACCACCAGCGCCTGGGTCGACCTGGAGCAGATCGTTCGTGACGTGATTTGCGACATCGGCTACACCAGCTCCGAAGTCGGCTTCGACGGCGCGACCTGCGGCGTGATGAACATCATCGGCAAGCAGTCCCCTGACATCAACCAGGGTGTTGACCGCGCCAAGCCTGAAGATCAGGGCGCCGGCGACCAGGGCCTGATGTTCGGCTACGCCAGCAACGAAACCGACGTTTTGATGCCAGCGCCGATCACCTTCTCGCACCAGCTGGTGCAGCGTCAGGCTGAAGCACGCAAGTCGGGCCTGCTGCCTTGGCTGCGTCCGGATGCCAAGTCGCAAGTGACCTGCCGTTACGAAGGCGGCAAGGTTGTCGGCATCGACGCTGTGGTTCTGTCGACCCAGCACAACCCGGAAGTGTCGTACAAAGACCTGCGCGAAGGCGTAATGGAGCTGATCGTCAAGCACGTACTGCCTGCCGAACTGCTGAGCAAGGACACCCAGTTCCACATCAACCCGACCGGCCAGTTCATCATTGGCGGCCCGGTAGGTGACTGCGGTCTGACCGGTCGCAAGATCATCGTCGACAGCTACGGCGGCATGGCCCGTCACGGCGGCGGCGCGTTCTCCGGCAAGGATCCATCGAAGGTTGACCGTTCGGCTGCCTACGCAGGCCGTTACGTGGCCAAGAACATCGTTGCGGCCGGCCTTGCCGAGCGTTGCGAGATTCAGGTGTCCTACGCGATCGGTGTGGCCCAGCCTACGTCGATCTCGTTGAACACCTTCGGCACCGGCAAGATCAGCGATGACAAGATCATCAAACTGGTGCGTGAAGTGTTCGACCTGCGTCCATACGCGATCACCACCATGCTCGACCTGCTGCACCCGATGTACCAGGAAACCGCAGCCTACGGCCACTTCGGTCGCGCGCCGCAGACCAAGACCGTTGGCGAAGACAGCTTCACCACGTTCACCTGGGAAAAAACCGACCGCGCCGACGCCCTGCGTTCCGCCGCTGGCCTGTAATACCCTGGCTGCAAGAAAGCCCCGCACGGTTCGCGCCGTGCGGGGCTTTTTCATGCCTGACAGATTTTTGAGATCCCTGCGGGAGCGAGCCTGCTCGCGAAGGCGCCCGCTCATGCAACGTCAATTCAGAATCCGGAAACACCTCGAAAAACACCCCCGGTAACGCATTTCGAATCCTCACCTACCCTTCAAATATTACCCCCGAGCAAGGACGCTCAACGATGCTCTTCACACTGCGCCTGTTGCTGGCTTTCCTGCTGGCACTCATCACCCTTGTCAGCCAAGCCAACTGTCCGAACTGGGATCACTCCCAAGCCCAACGCGAAATCACCAGCCTGCAAAACCGGATCGACCAATGGGACGACGCCTATCACCGCGAAGGCCGTTCATTGATCAGCGACGAACTCTATGACCAGTCCCGACTGCGGCTGAAAGAATGGCAAGCCTGTTTCAACCAACCCACATCCCCGCAGCCGTTGCGCACCGCGTCCGGCACGGTCACCCACCCCATCGCACACACCGGTCTGGACAAGCTGCACAAAGTCGAAGACGTCGCCCACTGGCTGCGCGATCGCCAGAACGTCTGGGTGCAGCCCAAAGTCGACGGCGTGGCTGTCACGCTGATCTACCGCCAGGGGATATTGCAGCAGGCCATCAGTCGCGGTGACGGGGTCAACGGCCAGGACTGGACCGCCTCCGCGCGCAGGATTGCAGCCATTCCGCAACGGTTGAGGCAGCCACGGGATCTGCTGGTACAGGGCGAACTCTATTGGCGCCTTACCGCGCATGTTCAATCACAGTCCGGCAGCGTCAATGCCCGCGCCACCGTCGCCGGGCTGATGGGGCGCAAATCCCTCGATGCCGAACAGGCCGCCGGGATCGGTCTGTTTGTCTGGGACTGGCCGCAAGGTCCTGTGCGGCTGCCGGAAAGATTGTCCGAACTTCAGACATTGGGGTTCGCCACAAACGAGCCCTATACCCAGCCCGTCACCCGATTCGAAGACGCGCAAAAATGGCGCGAGCACTGGTATCGCTCGCCACTGCCCTTTGCCAGCGACGGCGTGGTGCTGCGCCAGAGCCAACGGCCACCCGCCGAACGCTGGCAGGCTCGCGCGCCGTATTGGGCGATCGCCTGGAAATACCCTTTCGCCCAGGCATTGGCCGAAGTGCGCAAGGTCAATTTCAAGATCGGCCGCACCGGGCGGATCACGCCGGTGCTGGAACTGCTGCCGGTCAGACTCGATGACCGCGAAATCAAACGGGTCAGCGTCAGCTCACTCAAGCGCTGGCAAACCCTCGACATCCGTCCCGGCGATCAGGTGGCAATCACTCTGGCCGGGCTGACCATTCCGCGCCTCGACAGTGTCGTGCTGCGCACCAACGAACGGGCGGACATCAACATCCCCGATGCTGGCGACTACCACGCCCTGAGCTGCTGGCAACCGACGCCGGGGTGTGAAAGCCAGTTTCTCGCGCGTCTGACCTGGCTCAGTGGCAAGCAGGGCCTGGCCATGCAGCATGTCGGTCGCGGCACCTGGGAGAAACTTTTGGAAACAGGCCGTCTGAAACACCTGCTGGATTGGCTGACCCTCGATGCGTCAGAGCTTGCTAACATTGCCGGCCTCGGCGAGCGCAGCAGCGCACGGCTGATCGACAGTTTTCAGGGCGCGCGGCAAAAGCCGTTCGCTCGATGGTTGAAAGCGCTGGGCATGCCGCCGGCCGGACAGGCACAACTGGACGATTCGTGGCAGGCCCTGGCACAACGCGACACTGAACAATGGCAGGCAGAAGCCGGTATCGGCCCGGGACGCGCGGCGCAACTGAGCGCATTCTTTCGTGACCCGCAGGTACTGGCTTTGAGTGACACCCTGAAAGCCGCCGGAATCGACGGCTTCTGAACCTGCAATCCCCGCCCGGCGGGAACCCAACGGCCGGCCAGACGCTCCAACAGCGCAGTGCCCTCCAACCCCGATTGCCTTTGCACATGGAGCTTTTATGAAATTTCTCGCACCGCTCGCCCTGCTTACTCTTTGCGGCGTCATGGCCGCCCCGGTCATGGCCGAAGAAGACGGCCCGGGCCTGACCGGTTGCGCTGCCAAGAAGCAGGGCATCATCAATCAGATCGAACAGGCCAAGTCGCGCGGCAACATGGAGCAGCAGGCAGGCCTGGAAACAGCACTGCGTGAAGTGAACGAACATTGCACCGACGCCGGGCTGAAGAAAGAGCGTGAGAACAAGGTGCTTGAGGCCAAGCATGAAGTCAGCCAGCGTCAGGCGGACCTCGACAAGGCCATGAAGAAGGGCGATCCGGAGAAGATCAACAAGCGCAAGGAAAAGCTCGCCGAGTCGCGCAAGGAACTGCAGGAAGCGCTGGACGAGATCGATAAGTAACCCAAGCCCTGTGGTGAGGGGATTTATCCCCGTCCGGCGGCGAAGCTGTCGCAAATTCGACTGGTCGGGTCCGACTGAAAAAACCCGGCTGTATGGTTTTGGGGCTGCTTCGCAGCCCATCGGGGATAAATCCCCTCGCCACAAGGTACTCAGCAGCCTCAGGAATCAATGATCGCGAAACTCTTTATGGCAAGCACTGCAGGCATCCTCGACTTTCTGCACTGCCGGTCCGAGATTGCTGGCCTTGTACGGCTGAACCTGACTGGCGACCACCAGTTCACCGGTTGCCGCTTCGAGGGCGCGGGCCAGTTGCTGAAAACGCGCCTGTTTCTGCCAGACATCGTCCTTGGCGCTGGTGTGATCTTCCTCGCGCACCTGCGGAAAATGCTTCCACGGTTCATGGGCCAACGCATCAAGTCTGACCGCGCCCTCGGCAAATTTCGGCCCGTCGAAGGCGATGCGCCCACGCAACATGCCGCCGAGGTCTTCGCTGGTCTTGAGCATCTGCTTGAAGATGGCCTTGCGCTGGCCCAGCGGCGAATTCGGGTCGACGCCGCCACAGGCGGACAAGGTCAGACAGGCCAGCAATACAACAGCAATTGGTTTCAGAGTCATGATGGCTTCAGGTCGCGGAAATCGGCGGCCAGTATCCTCGGCTCACTGCCAAACACCAATAGCCCTATTAAAAATACGGGTTGGTCGAGCGCATGGAGCTTTCGGCCAACCGGCACAGGAATCACTCCATGAACAGCCGCTTCACGGCCTGGCGTCACCCGCTTATCGTCACCCTTCCACTGCTCGCCATCCTCGCCGGTTGCACAGGCGGCGACAGCGCCAAACCAAAAACCCATGCGCTGGCCACCTATTCCAGCGCGACCTGGGAAGCCTTGCCCGCGGTCTCCGACAGCGATCTGGTCGCAGGTTTCGGTTCCTGGCGCAGCGCGTGCACCCGACTCAAAGCCGACGCAGTCTGGGGGCCGACCTGCGCTGCGGCGGCGAATGTGCCGCAAAGCGCCGCCGAGATTCGTGCATTCCTCAAGCAGAATCTCGATGTCTACGGCCTGCGCGCCGAGAACGACAACCCCAACGGTCTGATCACCGGCTACTACGAACCGGTGTACCCCGGCAGCCTGACGCCAACCGCAACGGCGAACGTGCCGGTGTATGGCGTGCCGGAAGACATGATCATCGTCTCGCTCGACAGCATCTACCCGGAATTGAAAGGCAAGCGCCTGCGCGGCCGCCTCGAAGGACGCGTGCTCAAGCCTTACGACGACGCGGCGACCATTGAATCCAATGGCGTGAAAGCGCCAGTGGTCGCCTATCTGACTGATCCGATGAACCTGCAATTTCTGCAGATCCAGGGCTCGGGCCGGATTCAGACCGAGGACGGCAAACAGCTGCGCATTGCCTACGCCGATCAGAACGGCCACCCGTACCGACCGATCGGTCGCTGGCTGGTCGAGCAAGGCGAGCTGAAGAAAGAAGACGTGACCATGACCGCGATCAGCAACTGGGCCAAGGCCAACCCCACGCGCATTCCGCAACTGCTGGCCAGCAACCCGAGCTACGTGTTCTTCACCCGCAACCCGGACAGCAACGAAGGCCCGCGCGGCTCGCTGAACGTGCCGTTGACCGCCGGCTACAGCGCGGCAGTGGATCGCAAAGTAATTCCGTTGGGCAGTCTGTTATGGCTGTCGACCACCAAACCGGATGGCACCCCACTGGTGCGCCCGGTCGCGGCGCAGGACACCGGCGGCGCGATTGCCGGCGAGGTGCGCGCGGATCTGTTCTGGGGCACCGGCGATGCGGCCGGGCAACTGGCCGGGGACATGAAACAGCAGGGGCAGATCTGGATGCTCTGGCCTAAAGGAAAAGAGTTGCCGCAAGTGCCGCAGGTGGCGGATACACCGAAGCAAAAGTCTTAGGTTCTTCGTGGTCTGATCCATCGCTTTCGCGAGCAGGCTCGCTCCCACATCTGGAATGCATTCCATGTGGGAGCGAGCCTGCTCGCGAAGAGGCCGGCAGCAACAGCCGATAGTCAGATCGACACAAAGAAGAACGAAGCAATCAGCCCCATCCCGATAAACCACACCACCGAACGCAGTGCAGCCCAGTCAGCCAGGTAGCAAATGATGTACAGCAGGCGACTGGTGATAAACAGCACGGCCAGCACATTGACCGTCACCAGCTCCGCAGTGCCGACCAGATGCGCAACGATCACCGCAGCGGCAAACGCGGGCGTTACTTCAAAGCTGTTCAGTTGCGCGGCGTGGGCGCGACGGGCGACGCCATCGACGCTGTCGAGAAAGTCCCGTGGATCGTAATTGTCCTTGAGGCGGAAACCGCCGGTGGCCTTCGCCACGATCGTGCACACGTACGGCAGGAAAATCGCGATCAACACACACCACAGAGCCACTGTCATAACGTCGTCCTTTTTTCGATTGGAGAAATTGGCGAGCGGTCAGAACTTCATCACCAGCATGCCGATCAGCACCTGCCCACAGGCTAAGAGCAGCGCCCGGCCGAAAGGTTCTTTCAGCTGGATATAACACGGCAATTCCAGTGAGCCGTCGATTAGTCAGATTATTGATTCGCCATGTGTCAGCAGCTGTTTATACTGCAACCCACCACGCCGTACTCAGCTGCACACCAAAAACTCCAATAAAAGCTGCCTGCTCCGCTTTCTTCGAAAACGGTCGCTGGCACGCGTATGCCTGATCAAAGCGTCAAGACTACCGACAGAGACCTTGCGCATGCCCCTCGCTTTACTTGCACTCGCCGTTGCCGCATTCGGCATCGGCACCACCGAATTCGTCATCATGGGCCTGCTGCCCGACGTTGCCCGCGATCTGGCGGTGAGCATTCCTCATGCCGGGCTGCTGATCACCGGTTACGCCCTGGGCGTGGTGTTCGGCGCACCGATCCTGGCGATCGGCACCGCCAATATGCCGCGCAAAGCGACACTGCTGGGCATGACGCTGATGTTCATCCTCGGCAACGTGCTCTGCGCGCTCGCGCCGAACTACGCGACGCTGATGGCGGCGCGCGTGGTCACGGCGCTGTGTCATGGCGCGTTTTTCGGCATTGGCTCGGTGGTTGCCGCCGGCCTGGTTGCGCCGAACAAACGCGCGCAAGCCATTGCCATGATGTTCACCGGCCTGACCCTGGCCAACGTGCTCGGCGTGCCACTCGGCACAGCGCTGGGCCAATACGCTGGCTGGCGCTCGACCTTCTGGGCGGTGTCGGTGATCGGCATTGTGGCGGCGTTGGCGCAATGGTTGTGGTTGCCCAAACACATCGCGATGGACAAGGCCAATCTCGCCAGCGAATTCAAAGTGCTGGGCAAGGCCAACGTCTTGTTGGCGCTGGGCATGAGCGTGCTGGCCTCGACCAGCCTGTTCAGCGTGTTCACGTATATCGCACCGATCCTGCAAGACATCACTGGCGTCAGCCCCCACGGCGTGACGGTGATGCTGCTGTTGTTCGGCGTCGGCCTGACAGCGGGCAGCATGCTCGGCGGGCGTCTGGCCGATAGCCGCTTGCTGCCGTCACTGGTCGGCGTGGCACTGGCAGTTGTGGTGATTCTGGCGGCGTTCAGCCAGACCAGCCGTGCGGTGATTCCGGCGGCGATCACCCTGGTGCTATGGGGGATTTTCGCCTTTGCGCTGTGCCCGATTCTGCAGCTGCTGATCATCGATCAGGCGCATGAAGCGCCGAACCTCGGTTCGACGCTGAACCAGAGCGCGTTCAATCTGGGCAACGCAGCAGGTGCCTGGATTGGCGGGCTGGTGGTGGCCAGCGGCGCGGATCTGGCGGATCTGCCGTGGACCGGGGCGCTGGTTGGCGTGCTGACGGTGCTGACGGCGCTATTGTTCATTTACCTGCAACGTCGGCAGGCGAGTGCGGTCAATGTGACTGGCTGATCGTGGTGTGTCAGATAGAGCCCTCACCCTAGCCCTCTCCCGAAGGGAGAGGGGACTGATCGGGGGATGCTCGATACCCACGCCGACTTGAACGTGCATTGCTGAATCCATAATCGACCCGATCGTCCAGGTCGATGCACCTCGCCAGACACCTCGGTCAGCTCCCTCTCCCTCGGGAGAGGCCTGGGGTGAGGGGGTTGTTGAGCATGACGCGCCATTCGAATGTGCCCTCAGCCAACCCCGCCCCATCAAACCCCTGCGTCCAACCTCCGGTCGCGCTCCATTCACCCTTCATCCAAAGGACCCCGGATGCTTGAACTTGTCGCCGCTTTCATCTGCCTCACCACTCTCCTGACCTTCGTCAATTTCCGCTTTATCGGCCTGCCGCCGACCATCGGCGTGATGGTTACCGCCCTGCTGTTCTCATTGCTCCTGCAAGGCCTCAGCGTCCTCGGCTTTCCCGGCCTCGAAGATCGCGTGCAGCAACTGATCGGACAGATCGATTTCGGCGATCTGCTGATGAACTGGATGCTCTCGTTCCTGCTTTTCGCCGGCGCCCTGCACGTCAACCTCAATGATTTGCGCAGCTACCGCTGGCCGATCGGCCTGCTGGCGACCTTCGGCGTGTTGATCGCCACCGTGGTGATCGGCAGCCTGGCCTTCTACATTTTTGCCCTGTTCGGCTGGCACGTGAGTTTCCTCTACTGCCTGTTGTTCGGCGCGCTGATCTCACCGACCGACCCGATTGCGGTACTCGGCGTGTTGCGTACCGCCAATGCTTCGAAGCCACTGAAAACCACCATCGTCGGCGAATCACTGTTCAACGACGGCACGGCGGTGGTGGTCTTCACCGTGCTGCTGGGCATCGCGCAACTGGGCGAAACCCCGACCGTCAGCGCCACGGCCATGCTCTTCGTCCATGAGGCGATTGGTGGTGTGTTGTTCGGCGGACTGATTGGTTATCTGGTCTATCGGATGATCAAAAGCGTCGAGCAGCATCAGATCACCGTGATGCTGACCCTGGCCCTGGTGATCGGTGGCTCGGCGATGTCCACCGAGTTGCACGTCTCGGCGCCGATTGCGATGGTGGTGGCCGGTCTGATCATCGGCAACCTCGGGCGCAATCTGGCGATGAACGACATGACCCGTCGCTATCTGGACGGTTTCTGGGAGCTGCTCGATGACATGCTCAACGCTTTGCTATTCGCGCTGATCGGCATGGAGTTGTTGCTGCTGCCGTTCAACTGGCTGCACATGGCCGCCGCAGGTCTGCTGGCGGTGGCGATTCTGTTGTCGCGCCTGCTTACCGTGGCGCCGGCGATCCTGCTGCTGCGGCGCTGGCGCTCAGTGCCGGCCGGCACGATCCGCATCCTCACTTGGGGCGGTTTGCGCGGCGGTGTTTCGGTGGCACTGGCGCTGGCCCTGCCGCTGGGCCCGGAGCGCGATCTGCTGCTGAGCATCACCTACATCGTCGTGCTGTCGTCGATCCTGCTGCAGGGCCTGACCATCGGCAAACTGGTCAAGCACGCGACGCGCAACGAGCCGGCGAGCGTGCCTGAGCCAGCCCACCACTGATCATTTCTTGATCGACTGCGGATCGGGCTTAACAGCCTGATCCGCAGGCTCCTTCGGCGCACCGCTTTCGCTGCGAATCTGCGCATGGCTGATCAGCGCGAAGATAAAGCTGCCGCCGATGATATTTCCCGCCAGCGTCGGCGCGGCGAACACCGCCCAGAAATCACTCCACGGCAACTCGCCGGCAAACACCAGATAGGACACTTCCGCCGATCCGACGACGATATGGGTGAAGTCGCCCAGCGCCATGAAGTAGGTGATGAGGATGATGATCCACATCTTCGCGCTCTCCATGGAGGGGATCATCCAGACCATGGTGGCGATCATCCAGCCGGAGACGATGCCCTTGGCGAACATCTGACTGGCGCTGTGCTCCATGACCTTGCGGCCGATCTCGAGGAAGGCGACGTCGGTCTTGCTGTCGAAAATCGGCAGTTCCAGCATCACGTAGGCGACCAGAATCGTCCCGCAGAGGTTGCCGACCAGTACCACTGTCCACAGACGGATCAGTCGCAGGAAGTTCTTCAGCGTCGGCTTGGTCATCACCGGCAGCACGGCGGTCAAGGTGTTCTCGGTGAACAGCTGCTGGCGGGCAAGGATCACCGCGAGGAAACCGGCACAGTAGCCGAAACTGGCGATCACCTTGAATTCGTCGCCGTCGGGCAGGCGCGAATTGAGCAGGCCCATGCCCATCAGGGACAGGCCCATGGTCAATCCTGCCGCCAGCGCCGACCACCACAGCGCGGCAATGCTGCGCTCCAGTTCCTGGTCGCCCTGGGTGCGGATGATTTCATGCAGAACGGCCGCGCGCGGCGGCTGGCTCTTCTCGACTTCGTGCTGCTCCTTGGCCGAGAGGTCGGGGGTCTTTTCGCTGGTGGGGGTGGTCATGGCGTGGCAACCGGTGGGGGGGGATGTAGCTACGACCGTTGCGCTTCATGGCTGTTCAGTGGCCAGGCGAATCTCCGCTGAATTGGCAACCGCTTTCGCGAGCAGGCTCGCTCCCACAAGGATCACGCTGTACCTGTGGGAGCGAGCCTGCTCGCGAAGAATGCGCCGCCGATCTTATTGAACGGCCTCGTCATCCTTGAACTGGTCTTTCACATATTTGATCTCGGTCCGCCCGTGCGGCGCCGGCAGGCCGTCTTCGCCGAGATTGACGAACACCATTTTCTCGACGGTGAGGATGCTCTTGCGGGTGATTTTGTTGCGCACTTCGCAGGTCAGGGTGATCGAGGTGCGGCCGAATTCGGTGGCGGTGATGCCCAGTTCGATGATGTCGCCCTGGCGCGAGGCGCTGACGAAGTTGATTTCCGAGATGTACTTGGTCACCACGCGCTGGTTGCCCAGTTGCACGATGGCGTAGATCGCCGCTTCTTCATCGATCCAGCGCAGCAGGCTGCCGCCGAACAGGGTGCCGTTGGGGTTGAGGTCTTCGGGTTTAACCCATTTGCGGGTGTGGAAATTCATGTTCACTCCTGAGCGCTTGCCGAAAGATGCGCCCATCTTGGCAGACTGATCAGTCAGGCTCCAGGCAGCTGCGACTATGGTCGCCATTGGCGATCTTCATCTGGCCGACAGAAACCCTTTGGAAGATCAGCCCGGGCGGCTATAATCGCCCCCGTTTCAAAAAACGGTAACGTTCATTGGCTACCGTTTTCCCGCCACCTGTCCGAGGGGCGCTGCAGCAGGTTCGACCTGTCAGGCTCGGATGGGGCGTTGACCGGCTCACGCCGGACACTAAACGCACAACGGCGCCCATTCGCATACATTACGAATGGAGGCTCTTCATGAGCGCTGTCAACACGCCTGCCGATTTTACCGATTACAAAGTTGCCGACATGTCCCTGGCTGCCTGGGGCCGTCGCGAAACCATCATCGCCGAATCGGAAATGCCTGCCCTGATGGGTCTGCGCCGCAAATACGCTGCCGAGCAGCCGCTCAAAGGCGCAAAAATCCTCGGCTGCATCCACATGACCATTCAGACCGCCGTGCTGATCGAAACCCTGGTTGCCCTGGGTGCCGAAGTGCGCTGGTCGTCCTGCAACATTTTCTCCACTCAGGATCAGGCCGCTGCCGCTATCGCTGCCGCCGGTATCCCGGTGTTCGCCTGGAAAGGCGAGACTGAAGAAGAGTACGAGTGGTGCCTGGAGCAGACCATCCTCAAGGATGGCCAGCCATGGGACGCCAACATGATCCTCGACGACGGCGGCGACCTGACCGAGCTGCTGCACAAGAAATACCCGCAAGTGCTGGATCGCGTTCACGGCGTGACCGAAGAAACCACCACTGGCGTACACCGTCTGCTGGACATGCTGGCCAAGGGCGAGCTGAAGATCCCGGCGATCAACGTCAACGACTCGGTGACCAAGTCCAAGAACGACAACAAGTACGGCTGCCGTCACAGCCTGAACGATGCGATCAAGCGCGGCACCGACCACCTGCTGTCCGGCAAGCAAGCGCTGGTCATCGGTTACGGTGACGTGGGCAAGGGTTCGGCTCAGTCGCTGCGTCAGGAAGGCATGATCGTTAAAGTCTCCGAAGTTGACCCGATCTGCGCCATGCAAGCCTGCATGGACGGTTTCGAACTGGTGTCGCCATTCATCGACGGTATCAACGACGGTTCCGAAGCGAGCATCGACAAAGCGCTGCTGGGCAAGATCGACCTGATCGTGACCACCACCGGCAACGTCAATGTTTGCGACGCGAACATGCTCAAAGCCCTGAAGAAGCGCGCCGTGGTCTGCAACATCGGTCACTTCGACAACGAAATCGACACCGCTTTCATGCGCAAGAACTGGGCATGGGAAGAAGTGAAGCCACAGGTGCACAAGGTTCACCGCACCGGTGCCGGCAGCTTCGATCCACAGAACGACGATTACCTGATCCTGCTGGCCGAAGGCCGTCTGGTGAACCTGGGCAACGCCACCGGTCACCCGAGCCGCATCATGGACGGTTCGTTCGCCAACCAGGTACTGGCACAGATCTTCCTGTTCGGTCAGAAATACGCCGACCTGTCGCCAGCGCAGAAAGCCGAGCGTCTGACCGTTGAAGTGCTGCCGAAGAAACTCGACGAAGAAGTGGCCCTGGAAATGGTTCGCGGCTTCGGCGGCGTGGTCACCCAACTGACCAAGCAACAGGCTGACTACATCGGCGTCACCGTCGAAGGCCCGTTCAAGCCGCACGCCTACCGCTACTAACAGGCGCTGAATGCTCGCTCTCCCTGTGGGAGCGAGCTTGCTCGCGAAGGCGGCTTATCATTCAACATCCGTGTTGTCTGACCCAGCGCTTTCGCGAGCAGGCTCGCTACCACACGGGATTGCAGCGCCTCGAAGGTACTTGTTTCCAAGGGTATGACCATGTCCCAAGACCGTCGCTACAGCTTCGAGTTTTTCCCGACCAAGACCGATGCCGGGCAAGAAAAGCTGCTCGCCACTGCCCGCCAGTTGGCCACCTACAATCCTGATTTCTTTTCCTGCACCTACGGCGCTGGCGGTTCGACCCGTGATCGCACGCTCAACACCGTGTTGCAGCTGGAAAGCGAAGTCAAAGTACCCGCCGCACCGCACCTGTCGTGCGTCGGTGACAGCAAGGACGACCTGCGCGGCCTGCTGAACGAATACAAGGCTGCCGGCATCAAGCGCATCGTTGCCCTGCGTGGCGACCTGCCGTCCGGCATGGGCATGACCAGCGGTGAGCTGCGTCACGCCAATGAACTGGTGGAATTCATTCGTGAAGAAACCGCCGATCATTTCCATATCGAAGTCGCGGCTTACCCGGAGATGCATCCGCAAGCACGCAACTACGAAGACGATCTCGCCAACTTCGTGCGCAAGGCAAAGGCCGGTGCCGACAGCGCGATCACCCAGTACTTCTTTAACGCCGACAGCTACTTCTACTTCGTCGACCGTTTGCAGGCGCTGGGCGTGGATCTGCCGATCGTGCCGGGGATCATGCCGATCACCAACTACAGCAAACTCGCGCGCTTCTCCGATGCCTGCGGTGCGGAAATCCCGCGCTGGATCCGCAAGCAACTGGAAGCCTACGGCGATGACACGCGAAGCATTCAAAGCTTTGGCGAACAAGTCGTCAGCGAAATGTGCGAACGCCTGCTGCAGGGCGGCGCACCGGGGCTGCACTTCTACTCAATGAACCAGGCCGAACCTAGCCTGGCCATCTGGAACAACCTCAAGCTGCCGCGCTGAAGGTTTTCCATGCGATAAAAAAGGCCCTCACCGGGCCTTTTCACTGAAAAGCACAAATGGAATATTGTCGTCGATGATCTGCGCGCAAACAAAAACACGCCCTCAACTGGTCTATCTGGTTTTCGGTGCCGAGACTTACCATCAGGAAGCTGTTTTCAGCATCGCCAGTGCTCTGGCGTGGTTGCGCGAGACACCGGATGCCCCGATCGATATCCAGGTCTTCAGCGACAATCCGCAACCCTATGCACATCTCCCCGTACGCGTTCGCCCGCTGGACGCCGAAACGCGCCAGAAATGGAGCGAGCCCCACGGTTATCATTTCCGCATCAAACATGTCGCTTTGCGCTCGGTACTTGAAGAGCATGAAACGGCGCTGTTGATCGACACCGACACGTTCTTCCACTGCTCGCCGCTCAAACTGTTCGAGCGGGTGCAGCCCGGCACCCTGCTGTGCAATGACTACTACGCCCGCTATGGCGACAACAAGATGAGCCTGCTCTACCGCACGCTGTCGGCCACACTGCTGGACAAAGGTCTGACTGACGATCACATGCGCCTGCTCAACTCCGGCGTCATCGGCTTGCACCGCCAGGACGCTCACGTGCTCGACCGCTCCATCGCTTTGATCGATGAGCTGTTCCCGTCGGCACAGGGCGCCTACACCCTCGAAGAGTTCTGCCTGTCAGTGGCTGCCTATCGCACGCTGGACGTCAACAAGTGCCCGGATCTGATTCACCATTACTGGAGCCGCAAGCACCTGTTCAGGGCCAAGGTTCAGGCCTGGGTCGCCAAACATGGCGACAACCCGACCGGCGAGGCTGCACTGGACGACACCCGACGTGTATCACCGCAACTGCCTCGACCACCGCGACTGCAGCGGATGTTCTACAAGCTCGTCACGTTGCTGCTGCCGGCACATCTGCGTCAGTTCATTCGCGAAATCCTTTACGGCTGCTATGAACATCCCAACGAGTTCGATCAGGCATGTGCAGCGGTCTGGTGGGACAAGGCGCTGGAAAACCAGCAGCAACGCATCGGCAAGCCGGTTTGCAGGCACTTGCTCAGGGACTGGTTCAGTCGCGGCCTGGTCAAGCGGATCCTTGGTTCGCGCCACGCGAAGGTCCACCAACACCTGCTGAAAACCGCAAGCAAATAAGGCCATCGCGGCCATTGCGCCCGGGGTCTGCGCGAAACATGCATGCCAGAGCTTCTCATCAGGCGTTTCGCGTACTAACCTCAGGCCATGCCCCTTATTGCCCAACTGCTGAGCGTTATTCTTCTGACTTGCCTGAGCGTCGCCGCTCGGGGGGAGAAGTTGCGTATTGTCACCGAGCCGTGGGCGCCTTACGTCTACGAACAGGGTGGTAAAAACCTCGGTCTTGACTACGAAACCACCGCCATCGTGTTCCAGCGCCTGGGCATTGAAGTGGAATGGCAGTTCCTGCCGTGGAAGCGCTGCCTGTCGATGCTCGAGACCGGTCAAGCCGACGGTGCGCTGGACATCTTTCACAGCGCCGAACGCGACGCCACTCTGCTCTACCCCAGCGAACCGCTGTCCGACGTCGAATTCGTGATGTTCTACGCCAACGAGCGGCCGCATCCATTCAACACCCTCGAACAACTCAAAGGCCTGACCATCGGCACCTCGCCGGGTTATCTGTACAGCCCTGACTTCAGCCAGTCGGACCTGTTTACCCGTGAGCCGGCGCCAACTCATGAAGCCAATTTCGGCAAACTGGTGCGCGGGCGGATTGACCTGCTGATTACCGATCGCCGCGTCGGTCAGCATTTGCTCGATGAGCTGAATATTCGCGATCTGATCACGGAAAACCCGACGGTTATCAGCCGCCAGAGCCAGTTTCTAGCAGTTCGGCGCAATGCCGGCATGGATTTGCTGGTGCAGCGTTTCGGTGCCGAGCTCAAGCGTTTCAAGCGCGAACCGGCCTACGCCGAGCTCAGCGCGCGCTACGGTGCCGCGCCTGTCGATAGCGCATCACTGCGCTCGGCCACGGCCAGCGGCGAAACCGTTGAGCAGCAGGAAAGCAGCGCGCAGTGATTGCTCTGTTATACTCCGGCGTTCCCGCCAGGCTCACGCCCGGACGCCCGGAACCGTAACAGGTCTCTCGACCCGCTACAGCGCAGCTTTCAGCCCGCGCGAGCGCTCCTGACGTGCCTTCGGAACCGCCGCTGGACCGGACGGGATTGCGTCCTCTTAAACGTGATTCGCGCCAGGCAAGACTCCCATTGGGCCAAGCCCTAACTAAAACAGGATTACTCATGTCCTTTGCTTCCCTCGGTCTCTCCGAGGCTTTAGTCCGTGCCATCGAAGATGCGGGCTATACCGAGCCTACTCCGGTGCAACAGCGGGCCATTCCCGCCGTGTTGCAAGGTCGCGACCTGATGGTGGCGGCTCAGACAGGTACCGGTAAAACCGGCGGCTTCGCCCTCCCGATTCTGGAGCGGTTGTTCCCCAACGGTCACCCGGACAAATCCCAGCGTCACGGCCCGCGCCAACCTCGCGTGCTGGTCCTGACCCCGACCCGCGAACTCGCGGCCCAGGTGCACGAGAGCTTCAAGATCTACGCCCGTGACCTGAAATTCGTCAGCGCCTGCATCTTCGGCGGCGTCGGCATGAACCCGCAGGTCCAGGCCATGTCCCGTGGCGTCGACGTTCTCGTCGCCTGCCCGGGTCGCTTGCTCGACCTCGCCGGCCAGGGCAGCGTCGATCTGTCCCACGTGGAAATTCTCGTTCTCGACGAAGCCGACCGCATGCTCGACATGGGTTTTGTCCACGACGTGAAGAAAGTCCTCGCGCGTCTGCCGGCCAAGCGTCAGAACCTGCTGTTCTCGGCGACCTTCTCCAAAGACATCACCGACCTCGCCGGCAAGCTGCTGCACAACCCGGAACGCATCGAAGTGACGCCGCCGAACACCACGGTCGAGCGCATCGAACAACGCGTGTTCCGCCTGCCGGCCAGCCACAAGCGTGCGCTGCTGGCGCACCTGATCACCGCCGGCGCGTGGGAACAGGTACTGGTTTTTACCCGCACCAAGCACGGCGCCAACCGTCTCGCTGAATACCTGGACAAACACGGCCTGCCGGCTGTGGCAATCCACGGTAACAAGAGCCAGAACGCGCGCACCAAAGCCCTGGCCGACTTCAAGGCCGGCGAAGTACGCATTCTGGTTGCCACCGACATCGCTGCCCGTGGCCTGGACATCGATCAGTTGCCGCATGTGGTCAACTTCGAGCTGCCGAACGTCGATGAAGACTATGTGCACCGTATCGGCCGTACCGGCCGCGCCGGTCGTTCAGGCGAGGCGATCTCGCTGGTCGCGCCGGACGAAGAAAAACTGCTGAAAAGCATCGAGCGCATGACCAAGCAGAAGATTGCCGACGGCGATCTGATGGGCTTCGACTCCAGCACCATCGAAGCCGAGAAGCCGGAAGCCCGCGAGCGTCCGGACATCCGCAACCCGCGCAATTCCCGTGGCCCGCGTGGCGACGGCCCGAATGGCGGCGGCGGTGGTGGTGGTCGCAAGGACAAAGGCAAAGACAAGGGCAAGGAAAAACCGGCCGGTGAACGTGGCGAGCGCCCTGCCCGTCAGCAGAAACCGCGCGAAGGCACCCCGAGCCGCGAACAGCGCCCGAGCCAGCCACCGCGTGCAGCGGCTGACCGTGCCCCGGACGAATTCCTTGACGACGATATCGATAACTTCGGTAACCGCGTCGACTACGTGCCGAAAGCCGCTCCTGCCGGCGGCCGTGGCCGTCGTCCGGGTGCACCGGCGCAAGGCGCGGGCGCACCACGCGGTGGCCAGCCTCAGGGTCGTCAGAACGGTCCACGCAACAGCAACGGCTCGAGCACCGGCACGCCACCGGCCAAACGCAGCGGCCCGCGCAATGGCGCACCGCGTGACGGTCAGGGTCGTCGTGACGAATCCGCGCCGCGCAACCGCCGCCCGGCCCGTGACGATCAACCTCGCAGCGAACCGGCCGTGCAGAACCCGCGCAGCAACGGGCCGAAGATCATGCACAAGGAATCGAAAGCCGACCGCTTCCCGACGCCTGAGCAGCTCGATCAACTGCCAAGCCGCCCGCGTGGCGAGAAACCAGCACTGCTGACCCGCAATCGCTGAGTTTCAACCCGCCATGAAAAATGCCCCGACTCGAAAGAGCCGGGGCATTTTTTTACCTCGATTATCTCTGCCACACCGCAATACCCCTGTGGGAGCGAGCCTGCTCGCGAAGGCGGCGGGTCAGCTGAATCTTTGCCGATTGACACACCGCTTTCACGAGCAGGCTCGCTCCCACAAGGAATAGCGTGTTATGGCAAAAAAAAACGCCCCCGGCCTTTCGACCGGGGGCGTTTTCATGTGGCGGCGAAATTTATTTCGCTTTCACACCTTCGAACGAAACATACAGCTCGACCGCATCGGACTTCGGACCGAGGTCTTTCTGCTTGCCGAAATCGGAGCGCTTGATGGTGGTGGTGCCTTCGAAGCCGGCACGGTAGCCGCCCCATGGATCCTTGCCTTCGCCCAGGAAGGTGGCCTTGACGACAACCGGCTTGGTTACGCCCAGCAGGGTCAGGTCGCCGGTCACGTCAGCGGTGTTGGCACCGGTGGACTTGACGCTGGTGGATACGAAAGTAGCCTTGCCGAACTTGCTGGCGTTGAGGAAATCAGCGCTGGCGATGTGCTTGTCGCGCTCGGCGTGGTTGGTGAACACGCTGGCAGTGTTGACGTTGAACTCGATCTTGCTGTCTTCAGGCTTGGCAGCGTCGAAGCTGAACTTGCCGTCGATGTCCTTGAAGGTACCGGTGATGTAGCTGTAGCCCAGGTGGCTGATCTTGAAGTCGACGAAGGCGTGCTGGCCTTCCTTGTCTACTACATAGTCAGCAGCCATTACGTTGGCGGACAGCACGGCCGAACCGATTGCCAGAGCGGCCAGAGTCTTTTTCAACATGCTTTCTTTTCCTTTGAGTCGAGGTTGAATTTCAGGCTTTGCGACCGAGCATTCGAGTGAGGGTCGCATCACGATCGATAAAGTGGTGCTTCAATGCTGCCAACGCATGGAGACCGGAAAAAATTACCAGTGCCCACGCCAGCCACAGATGAATCACCCCAGCGGTATCTGCCTGATCCGGTAGTCCGGAGAGCAGAGCAGGGACTTCAAACAGGCCAAACACCGGGATCCCGACACCGTCTGCGGTGGAAATCAGGTAACCGGCAATCATCACAGCGAACAGCGCCAGATACAGAAACCCGTGGCCGAATTTAGCGCCGATACGGGTCATGCGGCTGTAGCTTTGCAGCGTTGGCGGCGGTGGGCTGATGAAGCGCCACAGCACCCGCAACACCATCACACCAAGCAGCACCAGACCGATGCTCTTGTGCAGATCCGGCGCGTCTTTGCGCCAGGTACTGTAGTAATCCAGCCCAACCATCCACAGACCCAGCGCAAACAGCCCGAAGACCGCCAGCGCCACGCCCCAGTGCATGAAGATGCTGACCCAACCATAGCGCGAAGAAGAGTTACGTAGCTGCATTGCCCAAATCCTGTGAGAACTGCGAACCAAGACTAGCGAGTTATCTATCGAATTAAAGCGGAAAATTTTGCTTTGAAATATCGATAAATACGATCAAGAGTCTGCGAGCGGGGTGTTAAGGAAGGATTAAAGGCGATTCCTGCGTAGAGCGCTTGTACAAATGACGGGGGCTGCATTGACCATCGTCATCTCTGCACACGCATACGGCGAAACTCGACCCTGATAACTATGTACCGCTGATGCGCAATTCAAACCTGCTCGAATGATGCTTCTTTTCATTATTCAAACAGGCACGAAAACATGGCTCTGCGATATACGCCCTTTCAAGCAAGTGGTTCGTCTGTACTGCCGCCCAATCAAACGATGTCTGCGGGCCAATTCCTGCAATCCGAGAACGGTCGATTTCGTCTGATGCTGCAAAGCGACGGGAACCTCGTGCTCAAGGACGGTGAGGCGATCATCTGGATCGCCGACGCCAATCAACCTTAAAGCGCAACTTTGCACCCGAAGAAGATGCGCGAGCCGCTGCAGTTTGTGATCAGCAACAGCGGCTTTCTTTATGACCCCTCCAGGCGACGATTATGGATCGCGGAAAGCACGCACAGCACCGACAAGTCGCTTTGGTACAACACATACATGACTGTGCAGGACGATGGAAACCTGGTGATTTACGACCAGCGCACGGGCAGTCTGCGCTGGGCGCGTTTCGGTTTCATTCCCGGGCGCCTGTGCAAACCCAAGCAAAAGTGGCTGAGGAAACTGCCGAACGGGACAGAATTCTTCAAGTGGGAGTTTTGACTGACCAGCCATTCATGGCCGATCAGTTATGGAGTACTGCCGGCGGTTGCAGGCATTCGGCACTGTAGGGGTCTATGTGGCACTTGTGCGCCAGTTCAGAACCATAGCCGCCGGGGAAAAATTGCCCGTTGCTACATCCGGAAAGTGCAATCAAAACCAGTATCGCGATAAGCGTTTTCATAGCATGCCTCCAATTTTTTCCAGCATAAAATTGGCGCGCTGGCAGCCGCTATCACCTCATTCCGAGCATCTTGTGGGAAGGCTCCGGTACGCCGGTAAGTCCCGTAACCGGATGACGAAGGACTGAAACGCAGGGCAAAAAAAAACGCGACCCGAGGGCCGCGTTTTCATGTGAACAAAGCCTTACTGCGCCTTGGTCTCGGTCGTTGCAGCAGGCTTGGCCGCTGGCTTCTTCGCCGGTTCAGCCTTCTTCGCCGCCGGTTTGGCCGCCGGCTTTTTCGTTTCGGTTTTTGCCGCCGGTTTCTTCGCCGCTGGCTTGGCCGCTGCTTTCTTCGCTGGCTCGGCTTTTACCGGGGCCGCTGGCTTCGGTGCTTCCACCGGCGCAGGTGCAGGTGCCGGGGTCGGTGCAGGCGCTGGAGCGGCCGGAGCAGGTGCTGGCTCTGGCGCTTTAACAGGCTCTGGCTTTTTCTCGTCATCCGAACCGCCGAACAGGTTGCTGAAGAAGTTGCCCTTCTTCGCCGCTACCGCACCCGCCGCGCCTGCCGCAGCTGCAGCCGGAACCACTTTGGCCGGTTCGAACGACTTGCCTGCCGCCAGATCTTCAACCTGGCTAGCCGCGCGCTGGCCGGTGCGCAGTGCGCCTTCCAAGGTGCCCGGGTACAAGGTGTCGGTGTGTTCGCCGGCGAACGCTACGCGTTGCAGCGGACGTTCCCACAGGCGCCAGAACTTGCTGATCTGCCCCGGGCCGTAAGCCAGGTAGGCGCCGCCCATCGACGGGTCGGTGCTGTAGCGACGGATTTCATAACCGGTGAACGAGCCACGGGCCTGTGGGTAAAACGCGTGCAGACGGATCAGCACCTGATCGACCATCTGCTTGTCGCCGAACGCCTGCATCACACGGGCGTTATCGCCGGACAGGTTGATCACCACGTTGGCGCCGCCCTTCAGTGCCGGTTCGATCCAGAGCATGCCCAGACCGGTATTGCTGTAGATCTCGCCGGACATGCGCGATTTGCTTTCCCACACTGGCGTCTTGAACTTCAGCATGATCTGGTCGCGCCAGCCGTAGTTGGTGCCTTTGATCGCCGCCAGGTGCTGAGCATCCAGCGCAGGGGTCAGGGCGATTTTGTTCAGCGCGCGCAGCGGTACCGCCAGCACAACGTAGTCGGCCTGATAGCCGACGCTGCCGACTTTGACGGTCACACCGTCCTTGTCCTGGATGATGGCCGAGACCGGCGAGCTGGTCTTGATGGTCTTGATCTGTTTGACGAAGGCCTGGGCCAGGACCTGGCTGCCGCCGACCAGACGCGAGGCGCGCAGGTCGCGGTCGGAAACGCCGCGATAGACGCGGTTCTGCTGAGCGAAATACAGCAGCGACAGACGCGAAGGTTCGTCGTAGTGGGTGCGAATGTCCTGGTTGATCAACTGACGCGCGGTGGCCGGCAGGTTCTGCTTGTCGAGCCAGCTCGATACGGTGATCTGGTCCAGTGCATGCAGGGTGGCGGTCGCCGCCGGGTTCTGCGGGTCGTCGATCGAGCGCGCCAGATCGTCGAGGGTTTTCTGGTAGCGCTTGAGCGCATCGGCGGTGGCTGGCTGTTTGGTGGCCAGATCAGCGGCGGAGAAATAATCGCCGTCGATCAGATAACCCGGCGTACGCACGAATTCCGGCGCCGGCGTGGTGCCGAGCTTGAAGGTCGAAACGTACTTGTTCAGCACCGGCTGAGTCTTGTCGTTGCCGATCCACTCGCTGGTGGCCATGCCCGAGCGCCCGCCCAGGCTCGGTTTGGCTTCCAGCAGGGTGACCTGCCAGCCTTTGTTCTGCAGTTCGTAAGCAGCGGTCAGACCCGAGAGGCCGCCGCCGATCACGATTGCGGTTTTATCCTTGGCCAGCGCCGTAACGCTGAACAGCCCCAACATCACCAGCGCACAGGCGCGCAGCCAACCGACAGACATTCAGCGAACTCCGGAAAAACATGTGGGAAAAAAGCAGTTTTGCGAGTCAGACGACTCAAAGAACCGCGAAGAATACGTTAGCCATCAAAACGCCGCCAGCGACGTCTATCGGCTCAGACAAAGTAGTTCAATCGACACAATGGGTTGTTCCCGCGCGATGCATTGCATAGGCTTGCGCGATTGTTCGCCCGCGCCTGACGCGAGCCGCCTCGAGGAGACTGTAAATGGGCCTGAATAACCAGTGGATGCAACGCGATCTCGCGGTGTTGTGGCATCCCTGCACCCAGATGAAAGACCACGAACAGCTGCCGCTGATCCCGATCAAGCGCGGCGAAGGCGTCTGGCTCGAAGACTTCGAAGGCAAGCGCTACCTCGACGCAGTCAGTTCCTGGTGGGTCAACGTGTTCGGCCACGCCAACCCGCGCATCAACCAGCGCATCAAGGATCAGGTCGATCAACTCGAACACGTGATCCTTGCCGGTTTCAGCCATCAGCCGGTGATCGAGCTGTCCGAGCGCTTGGTGAAGATGACCCCGCAAGGCCTGAACCGGGTGTTCTACGCCGATAACGGCTCGTCCTGCATCGAAGTCGCGCTGAAGATGAGCTTTCACTACTGGCTCAATCGCGGCCAGCCGAACAAGAAGCGCTTCGTCACCCTGACCAACAGCTACCACGGCGAGACCATGGCGGCGATGGCGGTCGGCGATGTGCCGCTGTTCACCGAGACCTACAAAGCGCTGCTGATGGACACCATCAAAGTGCCGAGCCCGGATTGCTACGGCCGGCCCGACGGCATGAGCTGGGAAGAACACTCACGCAATATGTTCGCGGCCATGGAACAGACGCTGGCAGAGAATCATGACAGCGTCGCGGCAGTGATCGTCGAGCCGTTGATTCAGGGCGCGGGCGGCATGCGCATGTATCACCCGGTCTACCTCAAGCTGTTGCGCGAGGCCTGCGACCGTTACGGCGTGCACCTGATCCACGACGAAATCGCCGTCGGCTTCGGCCGCACCGGAACGATGTTCGCCTGCGAACAGGCCGGCATCCGCCCGGACTTCCTCTGCCTGTCCAAAGCCCTCACCGGCGGCTACCTGCCGCTGGCCGCGTGCCTGACCACCGACGAGGTCTACAGCGCCTTCTACGACGACTACCCGACCCTGCGCGCCTTCCTCCATTCGCACAGCTACACCGGCAACCCGCTGGCCTGCGCTGCGGCATTGGCGACCCTGGACATCTTCGAGCAGGACAACGTCATAGAGAACAACCAGGCCCTCGCTCAACGCATGGCCTCGGCGACCGCGCATCTGGTGGATCATCCGAATGTGTCGGAAGTGCGCCAGACCGGCATGGTCCTGGCCATCGAGATGGTCAAGGATAAAGCCACCAAAGAGGCCTACCCTTGGCAGGAGCGTCGCGGTTTGAAGGTCTTCCAACATGCGCTTGAACGTGGCGCGTTGTTGCGGCCACTGGGCAGCGTGGTGTATTTCCTGCCGCCGTATGTGATCACCCCGGAGCAGATCGACTTTCTGGCCGAAGTGGCCAGTGAAGGTATTGATATTGCTACGCGTGACAGCGTCAGTGTTGCGGTGCCGAAAGACTTCCATCCGGGATTCCGCGACCCGGGCTGATTCGCCTTGCTTGAGATTTGCGGTGGCTGGACTGCCGCTTTCGCGAGCAGGCTCGCTCCCACAGGGGAATGCATTTCAAGTGTGGGAGCGAGCCTGCTCGCGAATGAAGTCGACACCGATCCAACTGATTCATATCTTTCCAGAGACCCGAAATGAGACTGTCCCGCTTCTTTATCGACGCCCCGCTGAGCACTGGCGAACACGAACTGCCGGAGGCTCAGGCGCATTACATCAGCCGCGTGCTGCGCATGGCCGAAGGCGATGCGGTGCAGTTGTTCGACGGTTCCGGCCATGAGTTTCGCGGATCGCTCGTCGAAGTCGGCAAGAAGCGCGTGGTCGTGCAGATCGACGAGCAGTTCGCCGGGCAAATCGAATCGCCGCTGCAGATCCACCTCGGCCAGGGCCTGTCCCGGGGCGAGCGCATGGACTGGGCGATTCAGAAAGCCACTGAACTGGGCGTGACGCAAATCACCCCGATCTTCAGCGAACGCTGCGAAGTGCGCCTCAAGGACGAACGCGCCGACAAGCGCTTGCTGCACTGGCGCCAGGTGGCGATCAGTGCCTGCGAACAGTGCGGGCGTTCACGGGTGCCGGTGATTCATCCGCCAGTGTTGCTGGCGGACTGGCTCAAGCAGACTGAAGCCGAATTGAAACTGGTGCTGCATCCGGTCGCAGAACCGCTGGTCAGCCATGCCAAACCGGCGACGCTGGCGTTTCTGATCGGACCGGAAGGTGGGTTGACGGATGGCGAAGTCGAGCAGGCCAAAGGCAATGGCTTCCACGCCGCCCGCCTCGGCCCGCGCGTGTTGCGCACCGAGACCGCGCCGGTGGTGGCGTTGGCGGTGGCCCAGCAACTGTGGGGTGACTTCTAAGGCCCCTTCGCGAGCAGGCTCGCTCCCACATTGGATCTAGGGTGTTCACAAAACCAGAGTTCACTGAAGATTTATTGTGGGAGCGAGCCTGCTCGCGAAAGCGGTGTTTCATTCAACGAAGGTGTTGGCTGACCTGACGCCTTCGCGAGCAGGCTCGCTCCCACAGGGATTGCATTTACAGGACGTAAAACAGAATCGCGACAAAGTGCAGCAGACTCCCGGCAATCACGAACAGATGCCAGATGCCATGGGCATGCCGCAGGCGGTGATCCAGGGCAAAGAAGATAATCCCCACCGTATACAAAACCCCGCCCGATGCCAGCCAGGCAAACCCCGCTGTGCCCAGTGCGGCAATCAGCGGTTTGACTGCGACCAGCACGATCCAGCCCATCACCGCGTAAATCACGATCGACAGAATCCGTGCCTCGGAGCGCGGTTTGATCTCTTGCAGGATGCCGATCAGCGCCAGCCCCCAGACAATCCCGAACAGCGTCCAGCCCCAAGGCCCGCGTAACGTCACCAGACAGAACGGCGTGTAGCTGCCGGCGATCAACAGGTAGATCGAGAAATGATCGACCTTCTTCATAATCGCTTTCTTGCGCCCGCGCACGCTGTGATACACGGTCGAGGCGCTGTAGAGCACCAGCAAAGTGAAGGCGTAGATCGCCACGCTGACAATCTTCCACGGACTGCCGTCGAGGCTGGCAATCACCAGCATCCACACGCCGCCGATAAACGCGGCGATGGCCCCGACCAGATGGGTCCAGGCGTTGAGTTTTTCCCCGTGATACATGTATTGCTCACCTCACATTCGTTACCGCAGCGCGCAAGGCTCGGGCCTTGAGCGTAAAAGCGCAATGTTTCTGTTCAACCTCGCCTGCGCGGCCCGCGGGAATTGGGCACAATCGGCCGATACCAAAAAGAGTCCGCGCCATGCTGATCGACGAAGAATTGACCCTGAAAAAACTCGAGGTGTTCCTCGCCTTCATGCGCACCGGCAACCTCGCCCGCGCCGCCGCCGAACTGCAGACCAGCAACGTCAGCGTGCACCGCGCCATTCACTCTTTGGAAAATGCTCTGCGCTGCCCGCTGTTCAAACACGAAGGGCGCAACCTGACGCCGCTGGAAAGCGCTTATGTGCTGGAGGAACGTGCGCAGAAGCTGATCAACGACGTCGTCGACAGCGTGCGCCTGACCCGCGAAGCCGCCGGGTTCTCCGCCGAGCGCTTCAAGCTCGGCTCGCTGTATTCACTGACGGTGAAGACCGTGCCGCAGCTGATCATGGGCCTGAAGATCCGCCGCAGCGAACTCAACATCGACCTGATCCTCGGCTCGAACATCGACCTGCTCTACAAGCTGAAAAACATGGAAGTCGACGCGATTCTGGTGTCGCTGGACGACAGCATCAACGACCCCGATTGCGAACAGATTGCGCTGTTCTCCGACGACATCTTCCTCGCCACCCCGGCGGATTCAAAATTCGCTCAGCGCAGTGAAGTCGATCTGGCGGAAGTGCGCGATGAAACCTTCATCACCCTGACCCAGGGCTTCGCCACGCATCAGGACGGTGTGCGGGTATTCAAGCAAGCGGGGTTCGAGCCGAAGGTGGCGATGCAGGTCAATGACATCTTCACCCTGCTGAGCATGGTCAGCTCGGGGGTGGGTTATGCGTTGCTGCCGGGGCGGATTGCGGCGGTGTACGAGAACCGGGTGAAGCTCATCCCGTTGCAGGAGAAGTACCGCTTGCAGCAGCACATTGGCGTGGTGTTTCTGAAGGCCAAGGAGCGTGATCCGAATTTGCTGGCGTTGCTGGCGGAGTGTCGGATGTATGCCAATCGCCAGGCTTGATACCGAGTCGCCCCCTTCGCGAGCAGGCTCGCTCCCACAGGAAAATGCATTCCAACTGTGGGAGCGAGCCTGCTCGCGAAAGCGTCAGCCCATCAACCCGCGCATCGCCAGAAACAATAGCGAAGGCCCGAGCAGACACCCGAGCGCGGTGTAGAACGCCGCCGTCAGGCAACCATATGGCACCAGCTTCGGATCGGTGGCCGCCAGGCCTCCGGCAACGCCGCTGGAGGTGCCCATCAGCCCGCCGAAAATCACCGCGCTGCGCGGGTTGTTCAGGCCGATCATCGGTGCCACGAACGGTGTCATCACCATCACCAGAATCGCCTTGATCAGCCCCGCCGCAATCGACAGCGCCATCACCTCGGAACTGGCGCCGATCGCCGCGCCGGTCACCGGGCCGACAATGTAGGTCACGGCACCCGCGCCAATGGTAGTCAGGCTTACCGCATCGGTGTAGCCGAACGCCATCGCCACGCCGACCCCGGCGACGAACGAGGTGCCAACGCCGACAAACAGCGCCAGCACACCGACGAATCCGGCGCGTTTGAGCTCATCGACACTCACGCCAAACGCCGTCGCCACAATCGCGAAATCCCGCAGCATCGCACCGCCGAGCAGGCCGATGCCGGACAGCAGGGGAATATCCACCACGCCTTTTTGCCCACCGGTCAGTGCGCCGCCGATATACGACAGCACCAGCCCGAGCAGAATGGCGATCGCCGAACCGTGCAGACGGCCCTTGGTGAAAGTGTTGGACATCCAGTAGGACACCCACATGGTCAGGCCGACAATCAAAAAGCCGCTGATCAAACCGTAGCCGGTGATCACTTTCATCATTGATTCGTACATGGCGATTACCCCGCAGTCTTGGCAGGAGCAATCGGCGTCTCTTGCTTGTTGCCCATGCGCGTCAGCACCGGCACCAAGGCAAAAGCGATCACTACGGCGAGGGTGCCGGCAAGAATCGCCATCGGGCCGCCCTTCAGCGCACCGTAGACATTCTGCTGTGCGGCCATGGCGACCACGATGGGAATGTAGATCGCACTCCAGAACTCCACGCCCTGCTCGGTCTTGCCCTTGAGCCAGCCGCTCTTGTAGAGATAGCTGCCCAGGCCGATCAACAGCAGCATCGCAATACCGACACCGCCGACGTTGGCCGGCACGCCGATCAGCTTGCCGAGCAGTTCACCGACCCAGATACCGACCAGCGTGCAAAAGGCGAGAAATGCCACACCGTAAATAATCATTGTTGTAGTCCTCAAAGTGCATCGTCGAATGTTGTTTTTGTTGTTCGAAGCTTGAGTCGCGGCGGTTTTAGAGTTGGCGGCCACCCTCCTCGCGCAACAGCGCTTGCAGGGTGTCTAGGCGGGCACTGTCGAAGGCAGTGACGGTGCCTTGCTCGAACACCCGGCGCGCCAGCCCGGTCAGCACCGCACCGGGCGGCAGTTCGATCTGTAGACGTACGCCGCGCTCGTAGGCGCTTTGCACGGTGCCGCGCCAGTCCACCACGCGGCACATGTTGAAAGCGAGGTCGTCACGCAGCGCTTCGACTTTGCTCACAGGGCGGGCGCGGCTGCCGCTGAGATAGCCGATCCGTGGCGTTTTAAGTTCGACCCTGGCGAAGGCTTCGGCAAGCGCCTGCGCCGGTTTTTCCAGCAATGGGCAATGCGACGGCACGCTCACCGCCAGCCGCTTCGCCACTCCGGCGCCGCGACTGCGCGCCAGTTCGGCCACCGCGTGCATGGCCTTGTCGCTGCCGGCAATCACCACTTGGTTATCGGCGTTGATGTTGGCCAGATACACCGGCGCATCTTCGCTGTGCACTTGCGCCAGCAGCGTTTCGACGGTGGATAACTGCAAGCCGATGATCGCGGTCATGCCGTAGCCCTGTGGATAGGCTTGTTGCATCAGCTCACCGCGCAGGCTGACCAGATGCAGCGCATCGCTGAAGCTCAATGCCCCCGCCACCACTGCCGCCGGGTAGGCGCCGATGGACAGGCCGGCGACGTAATCCGCAGTCAGTTCATCCTGCAATAACTGCCGCGAAGCAGCGACACCGGCGATCAGCAGGCACAACTGAACCGCTCGTGTCGTGCGCAATGCCTCGGCACAATCCAGCAGCAAGACATCCTCGCCGAGCACATCACTGGCCTCGACCAGCGTTTCCCTTGGCAAACGCTGGAGCATGCCCGCTTGCTGCGCGCCTTGGCCGGGAAACACCAACAGGCTGCTCACGCTGCCTGCTCCTGCGGGTTCCACGGATCCGTCACCAGACAGGCCTGATAAGCATTTTTCAGCAGCACTCGGGACGAACCGCTGGCCCATTCCCGCAACGCCACAGCGCCGAACGGCGTCTGCAATTGCATGTCGACCCGGCACGCAGTTTGATCAAAAAGCGCGACCAGTTCGCGCGCCTGATCACGGCCGATCATCTGCGGCGCACGCAGAATCAGATCGAGATCACTGGCCGCATGCATTGCTCTGAAACCACTGGCCAATTCAAACCCGACACTGCCGCTGACACCCCAGACCCAACAGCAGTCATCGAGCATCGGCCGCAGCTGTTTGAGCGCCTGCATCACCGGCAGATCTCGCTCACACTCAACATGACAAAGGGCTTCGGGACTGACCCGACAGGCAATCGAATCCAGCGCCATAACCGCCGCCAGCCGCTGCTCGCGCAACACACCGCGCACACCGACCGCGACCTGACCTTCCTCGCTCAAGGCCCGGCGCACCACCACCGGTTGCCCGGCCGCCAGCGCCGCGACCGCCCACTGCGGCGCATCCGCCGGCAACTGCGCCGGGGTCATGCCCCAGAGCAGATCGTGGGCCAGGGGCAGGTTCACCACTGCGCCCTCAGCAACTCGCGGACTTTGCTGGAGGCGGCACGATTGCTCGCACCAAGTCGCCCTTTCAAATCTGTGCTGGTCACATCGTTGATCGCTTGCTTGAGGCACTCAGTCACGCGCGTCAGATCTTCCGCCGTCGGTTGTTCGATCTGCTGCACCGAGAGGGTTTCCCAGAGCAGGCCGAGGCTGGCGTAGCTGTCGATGTCGTAGGCCATCGGCGGCACGCTCGAGGCCAGCGCTTCCAGTTCCTCGACACTGCGCAAGGTCACCCGCGCCGCCGAGGCTTTGCCCATCGCGTGGACCATCACGCCGGGGTCGCGCAGCGCGATCAGGCGATTGGCCTGATAACCATGGGCGAGAAACGCACCCGACATGGCCTTGCCCACCAGCAGCGCAATCACCGGATGGCCGGCCAAGCGTGCACGGGCATAACTGTCCGCCGCGCCGGCGAGCGCCTGATGAATGCCGAGGGCTTCTTCGCGGCGGCCATACGCCTGGCTCGGTACATCGACGATGGCGATGATCGGGCGCATCTTCGCGTTGTCGCGATCGGCGCTGATCGCGTCATCCACAGCCTTGGCCAACCCCCAGCCTTCGAGCAGACCGACTTCGCCATTGCGGGCGCGGGGGAAACGATTGTCCGGGTCGGCGACCACGGCGATAAAACGCCCGAGCTCAGCGTCGGCCACTTTCAATGACGGCGGCAACCCTTCGACGCTTTCAGCGCCGGTGCTCAAGGCGTTGAACCAGTGCAAACCGCGCAATGAATAACCGCTCATGAGCGCACTCCTTGATACAGATCGCGAACCAGCGACGGTTCGATTTGCTGGTCAGTGTTCAGCTTGCCGAGGCGTTGCAGGAACCACTCGGCGCGTTGACTGCGTGCCTGTGCCGGCAAGCCTTGCTGGAGCAATTCACCGACCTGCTGGCGAATCTGCGCCACATCATCGCCGACATAACGGTCCACTAGTCCCGTGTTGAAACGCTGTTCGCCGCCGGTCAGGCTCCAGATGAAGGGCCGGTCGCGGGAGTCGTATTCCTCGATCCCGGCTTCCTGCTCGATCACCTGCGGGCCGTTCAGGCCGAGACGTGCTTCCTGGGTCACCAGCAAATAACTGCACAGCGCCGCAGCAATCGACATGCCGCCGAAGCAACCGACGCTGCCGGCGACCACGCCGACCACCGGTTGGTATTGCTGCAGATCGACAATCGCCGCGTGAATATCGGCAATCGCCGCCAGCCCTAGATTGGCTTCCTGCAAGCGCACGCCACCGGTTTCCAGCAGCAATACCGCGCGGGTGGGGATGCCGTTGCGGTTGTCTTCGGCAGCCAGTTCCAGCGCACCGGCAATCTTCGCCCCGCCGACTTCGCCAAGGCTGCCGCCCTGAAACGCACCTTCAATCGCTGCGATGACCACCGGCAAACCGTCGAGGCTGCCCTTGGCGATGATCACGCCGTCGTCGGCTTGCGGCACCACACCTTGGCGCTCAAGCCATGGCGACATGACCCGTTGAAACGGATCAAGCAGTTCGCGAAAGGTCCCGGCGTCGAGCAAGGCTTTCGCCCGCTGCCGTGCGCCAAGTTCAACGAAACTGTGTTTGTTCAGCAACGCTGCGCTGTCAGTCATGGCCGATCTCCTCGAAACCCTGTTCCAGACGCAAGCGCACCACCCCCGGCGTCGCGCCGAAATCGTGGATATCGATGGCCATCGCCGGTGGCGTGGTGCCGTCGAACATCCGCGCAAACAGGTGCTGCCAGCGCTGCTGCGCGCCGTTGACCGAGGTCTGCACGTTGATCGTCAGCTTGCCGGCCAGACCCGGTTCGATCAGCACTTCCAGATCACCCGAGCCGACACAACCGACCAGCGCCCGCCCGCGTGGCGGCTGCCCGGCGGGGAATTCAAACGATAGGCTTTCCATCAAAACGCTCCCTGAACAATGCCGTCGCGCTCGATGCGATCGAGCAGCAGCGTGGCCGCGAGCAAGTCAGCGGCGCCACCGGGCGAGGCATTCAATGCGATGAGTTGTTGATCCAGTTCGTGCAGGCGCCGGCGACCGCTGAGGCTGGCGCTGCCGCCGGCATCAAGTACCGCTTGCGCGCCGGCCTGCATGGCGTGCAGGCCCGGTTCGCCGGCGCGGTAAAGCACGCAGGTGTCGGCCAGCTCGGTCATGATCGCCAGCAACGCATCGAGCCGGGCGTTCTGTTCGCCGTGGCCGTTGGCGCGACTTTTGTGCAGTTGCGGCAGGCCGCGTTGCAGCACGGACGGGAAGCCCAGTTGCGCTTCTTCGCGAGCACCGCGTGCGCCGTAACGCTGGGCGACCTGTGCGCCGTGGCTGAGCGGTGTCGGTGCGTAGCGATCGTCGAGCAGTGCCAGGCGTGCGGCGCACAGGGCGATGGATTTCGGTTGCAGCGCGGCGGCTGTCACCAACAGTCCCAATGCCCAGATCGCACCGCGATGGGTGTTGACGCCGTTGGTGGTCACGAGCATCGCTTGTTCGCCCTCGCGGCCGATGCGGCCGATCGCTTCGCGCAACGGCACACCGACTTCACCGGTCTCCAGCGCGGCCTCGGCCATTTCCTTGAATGCCGGCCACAATGCCAGCGCCGACGCGTGCATCAGGCCCAGGTGAAGATCGGTGTGCGCGCCGTTGCCGCGACGATCGACCAGCGCCGGTTTCGGCGACAGATCGGCTTCGTCGATCAGTGCGTCCACCGCCAGATCGGCCAAGCGGTCAGCCAGAGAAAGCGGTTTCGCTTGCAGGTTGAATGCGTGCATTACCAGCTCCTGAATTTGGCGGGCGGGTTGTACAGGCCGCCGGACCACTCGACCAGATCGGCGACGCTTTTCGCCGCGAGCAATTCGCGGGTGGCGTCGGTGCGGCGGATGCCGAGGTCTTCGGGCAAGGCGATCAGGCCTTCGCGGCGCATGCGTTCGGTGTCTTTCGGGTTGTGCCGCAGGCCGATGGCGGTAACCCCGGCGACCGCTGCGATCATCGCCTGGCGTTCTTCCAGCGAGCGCGCCTTGTACAGGTAGGCGATGCCTTCTTCGGTGAGCAGGTGGGTAACGTCGTCGCCGTAGATCATGATCGGCGCCAGCGGCATGCCGCTTTTCTTCGCCACCTCCACGGCGTCGAGGGTTTCGACGAAGGTCGGTTTGCCGCCCTCCTGGAAGGTCTCGACCATTTGCACCACGAGTTTCTTGCCACGTTCGAGCATCGGTTGCGGCCCATCGGCGTGGCGCATGTCCAGCCACGCCGGAGTGCCGTGACGCCGGCCGCGCGGATCATGACCCATGTTCGGCGCACCACCGAAACCGGCGAGACGGCCTCGGGTCACCGTCGAGGAATGGCCGTCGCCATCGACCTGCAATGTCGCGCCAATAAACAGATCCACCGCGTATTGCCCGGCGAGTTGGCAGACCATGCGGTTGGAGCGCAGCGAGCCGTCGCGGCCAGTGAAGAACACATCGGGCCGAGCGGCGATGTAGTTTTCCATGCCCAGTTCGGTACCGAAGCAATGCACGCTCTCGACCCAGCCGCTTTCAATCGCCGGGATCAGCGTCGGGTGCGGATTGAGCGTCCAGTTGCGGCAGATTTTGCCTTTCAGGCCGAGGGATTCGCCGTAGGTCGGCAGGATCAGTTCGATGGCGGCGGTGTTGAAACCAATGCCGTGGTTGAGCGACTGCACGTTGTGTTTTTCGTAGATCCCGCGAATCGCCATCATCGCCATCAGCACGTGCACAGGCTTGATGTGCCGTGGGTCGCGGGTGAACAGCGGTTCGATGTAGAACGGCTTGTCGGCGACCACGACGAAATCGACCCATGAAGCGGGAATGTCTACGCGAGGCAGCTCGCTGACGTCATCGACCAATTGGTTGACCTGGACGATAACGATACCGTCGCTGAACGCCGCCGGTTCGATCAGTGCGGGGGTGTCTTCGGTGCTCGGGCCGGTGTAGATGTTGCCAGCGCGGTCGGCCATGAAGCCGGCCGAGAGCACAACGTTGGGGATCAGGTCCACGACGAGGCGGGCGTAGAGTTCGATGTACGTGTGAATGGCGCCGACTTCGAGCAAGCCATCTTCGAGCAACTGGCTGATGCGCAGGCTCTGGGTGCCGGCGAAGGAGAAATCGAGCTTGCGGGCAATGCCACGTTCGAACAGATCAAGATGTTCGGAGCGGCCGACGCTGGGCATGATCATGTGCAGATCGTGGAGCTTGGCCGGGTCGGCCTTGGCCAGCGAGCGCGAAAGGAAATCCGCCTGCTTCTGGTTGTTGCCCTCCAGCACCACACGGTCGCCGGGATGGATCAGCGCTTCGAGCGCGGCGACGATTTTGTCGCTGGGCAGCACCGCGCCATCGGCGAGCCCGCGCACCTTGTCGAGCCGGCGCTGCTTTTCGTCACGCCGCCGCGTCCAGCGCGAGTCGGGGGAAATTGTTGTTGTCATGCTCACTCCACGGGTTCGCTGTCGTGGAGCCAAGTTAGGCGTGTGTGGTGAGGGCATCAATCAAGCTGGGTGGTGAATCATTACGCTGAGCGTAACGTTCAAAAGCTACCCTCACCCTAGCCCTCTCCCGGAGGGAGAGGGAACCGATTGGGGGATGCTTGGGAATGACGCTGACCTGAGCCCGTTGTAGTGAATCCATAATCGACTCGGTCATTCAGGTCGATGTAGGACGCGAGACACCTCGGTCGGCTCCCTCTCCCTTTGGGAGAGGGCTGGGGTGAGGGGCTTTTGATCGTTCCCACGCTCTGCGTGGGAATGCCTCCACGGACGCTCCGCGTTCGGCTCTTGATGGGACGCGGAGCGTCCCGGGCTGCATTCCCACGCGGAGCGTGGGAATGATCAGTCAAGCCTTGGATCAGCGGGCCAATCCCGCATCCACCAGTAACTGCTCCAGCCCCAACAAATCCGGCACCTTCGCCACCTGCTCGCCGACCTGCACCGCCGCCTGCTCCAGCGCACACAACGGCACATCCACGTAACTCAACTGACTGTCGAGCTTGTACGACCGAGGAATCCCCTGCACCAACAGGGCGATGAATCTCAGCTCGGGCAAGCCGCCCAGCGCATTCAGAATCACGATCCGCGCCCGTTCGCCGATGACGATTTTCTGCCCGCAGGCCGATTCGAAACTGATCAGCGGAATCTGCCGCTCGCGCCACGTTACCCGCCCCAGGTACCACGGCGGCGTGTCGAGATCGAAGGCGCTGGCCTGGTAGTCGATCAGCTCGGCGATGGCGACATTGGGCAGAATCAGGTTGCGATCGGCCAGCGGCAGCAGCAGCCCGGTAAGCTGGCTGGTGCGCGGGTTGTGCCGGTGCTCATGCATGTTTCTTGCTCCACTGGGCGATGCTCTCCAGCAACACCGATTCCTGATACGGCTTGCCGAGGTAGTCGTTGACGCCGATGGCCATGGCGCGGTCGCGGTGTTTCTGCCCGGTGCGCGAGGTGATCATGATGATTGGCAAGTGGCGCAGGCGTTCGTCGGCGCGCACCTGGGTGGCGACTTCGAAGCCGTCCATGCGCGGCATTTCGATGTCGAGCAGCATCAGGTCGGGCAGGTGCTCTTCGAGCAGCAGCATCGCATCGACGCCGTCCTTGGCGGTCAGCACGTTCATGCCGTGGCGCTCGAGCAAACGGCTGGTGACCTTGCGCACCGTCACCGAGTCATCGACGACCATAATCAGCAACGGCTTGTGCGGTTCGCTGTCGATCTCCGTGGGCGTCGGTTCCTGCGCCAGCCGCGCCTGCATCGCGCGGATCGGTGCGAGCAGATCCAGAATCAGCACCACCCGGCCGTCGCCGAGAATCGTCGCCCCCGACACGCCCTGCACCGCCGCGAACTGCGGGCCGAGGCTCTTGACCACGATCTCGCGAGTGCCGGCCATGGCGTCGACCAGCACGGCAATGTGGCGGTCGTTGCAATGCACCAGCAGCACCGGCAACGGCAGGTTCTGCCCGAGCAGTTTTGGCCGTGGCGCAGTCTTCAACAGCTCGCCGAGATAGCACAGCTCATACCGCTGGCCGCCGTATTGATAGCTCGGTGGATCGTGACGGAAATGCCCTTCCAGATCATTCGGCAACACGCGCACGATGCCTTCGATGGTGTTCAGCGGAATCGCGTACTGATCCTCGCCGCACTGCACCATCAGCGCGCGGTTGACCGACACGGTGAACGGCAGGCGAATGCGGAAATGCACGCCCTGCCCCGGCACCGAATCGATACTCATGCTGCCGCCGAGCTGACGCACCTCTTCGTGGACCACGTCCATGCCGACGCCACGCCCGGAAATCTGGGTGATCTTTTCCGCCGTGGAAAACCCCGGCTGGAGGATGAACTGCAAAACGTCGCGATCGCTGATCTCGGCGTCGGGCGCCAGCAAGCCGCGTTTGATCGCCTTGCGCCGCACGGCTTCCAGCGGCACCCCGGCGCCGTCGTCGCGGATGTCGAAAACGATGTCACCGCCTTCGCGGGACAGATCAAGGGTGATCTGCCCTTGCGCCGGTTTGCCTGCCGCCAGCCGCACATCAGCGGGTTCGAGGCCATGGTCGACGGCGTTGCGCAGCATGTGTTCCAGCGGCGCGGCCATGCGCTCCAGCACGTTGCGATCCATCTCGCCATCAGCGTTGCCGACGACGAATGCGACATCCTTGCCCAGCTCTTCGGCGACCTGACGAACGATGCGTTTCAGACGCGGCACCATGCGTTCGAACGGCACCATGCGCGTACGCATAAGGCCTTCCTGCAGCTCGGTGTTGATCCGCCCCTGTTGTTGCAACAGGTTTTCTGCGTCGTGATTGCGGCGGTCGAGGGTTTCCTTGAGGTCGAGCAGGTCCGAGGCGGATTCGAACAGCGCCCGCGACAATTGCTGCAACTGCGAATGGCGATCCATTTCCAGCGGATCGAAGTCTTCATAACCGAGGCGTTCGCCATCGACTTGCTGGCGGCTGAGAATGCGCCCCTGGGTTTCGGTGTCGAGGCGGCGCAACTGATCACGAATGCGCTCGATGGTGGTTTCCATCTCGTTGAGGGCAATCTGCGCATCGTTGACCTGCTGCTCGATTCGCCCACGGAAAATCGAGGTTTCCCCGGCCAGATTGACCAGCTCATCGAGCAGTTCGGACGAGACCTTGACCATGTCCGCGCCAGCATCGGCGCTCGGCGGCGCGGCCTCGGGCTTGATGACTGGAGCCGGCGCCGGCGGCGCTTCAACCTGCACCGGGTGACTGAAATTCTGGATCGCGTTGATCAGCCGATCGGCCGGCGGGCACGGTTGCCCGGCGCGCACACCATCGAGCATTTGCGCCAGTCGGTCATGGCCGCGCTGCACCAGCGCGAACAGTTCGGCAGACGGTTGCAGCGCACCGCTAGAGAGGCTTTCGTAGAGAAATTCCAGCTCATGGGCGAGGTCGCCGATCGGGCCGATTTCGACCATGCGCGCGCCGCCCTTGAGGGTGTGTAGATCGCGCAGCAGGGTTTCAATCTCCTGACGGTTACCCGGCTCGGCCTGCCAGCGCAACAGCGCGGCGCCGGAGCTTTCGATGATGTCGAAACCTTCTTCGAGGAAGATTTCCAACAGTTCCGGATCATGCCCGGCGTTGTCGTGTTCGACCGCTGCGGGGGCAGATTCGCTGGCGGCCTGGCCCTGACGCAATTGACGGATCGCGTCGATCAGATCCTGCGCCGGGGTCAGCGCTTGATGCGCTTGCAGTTGCTCCAGCATCAGCGCCAAACGCTCGTGACTTTGCTGGAGCAAACCTTCGAGCACGACGCTGTGGCTGTAACGCCGATCGACCAGCCCTTCGTAGAGGTTTTCCAGCTCCTGGGCAAGGTCGCCGACGGCCTCGACTTCGGCCATGCGCGCGCCGCCCTTCAGCGTGTGCAAGTCGCGCTGCAATGACGACAGCGGCGCGGCGTTGTCCGGATCCTTGCGCCAGCGCTGCAAGGCTTGCCCGGCGCTGTCGAGAATGTCCACCGCCTCTTCGAGGAAGATTTCGACGATCTCGTCGTCAGGCTCGAGGACGGCAACCGATTGCTGCAATTGCGCGGTGGCGCTGCCCAGTTCGCGAATGTCCAGGGTGCGACTGCCGTCGCTGCGGATCAGGCCCATCGCCGCCGGGTCGAGGCCTTCGTCGAGCAGTTCCTGCAAGGCACGAATCCGCTCCGGTTGCGCGGTGATTTCCTGGCCGGCAGCGAGCTCGTCGAGCATGTTGATCAGCGCTTCGTGGGCCAGTTGCGCCTCGTGGAAAAACCGCTCACTGACCGCCAGGCTGCTTTCTTCCACCGCGCCATACAGGTCGAGCAAAGCTTCGCAGAGGCCATCGACCGGAAGCAGATCGGCAAGGTGCGCGCCCTCGCCCAGAGTGGTCAGCTCATCGAGCAAGGCGCTGAGTTCCTGGCGCTCGCCGGGGTGTTGCTGCCAGCGCTGCAAGAGGTTTTCGGCGTCGAGGAGGATGTCCATGCCCTGGGCGAGGAAGTTGTTGATCAGCTGCGGATCGCGCTTGAGGCGCAGGCCGCTGTCAGCGCCATCGGAGCTGGCTTGCAGGCGCTCGGCGAGCAGCGCCTCGGTGCGTTTGATCAGCGACTGCGCACCGACAATCGGCGCCAGCGGATCGTGTTTGAGCTGACGCAGGCCGACGCGGAACAAGCCCTCGGCTTCGAGCAGCAATTCAACCTCGTCCAGATCCAGCGGCAACTGATGCGCCTTGAACTCGCGAGCCAGTTGATCCAGTGAAGCCGCCAGTTCGGCCATCGGCAATACGCCGGCCATGGATGCACTGCCTTTGAGCGTGTGCAGCGCGCGTTGCAGCTCGTCGCTGGCCGGCAACGGCACCCGTTCGGCGGCCTGATCGAGGAAACGGTTGAGGCTGGCGAGATGGGTTTCAGCTTCCTTGCGGAAGATCTCCAGCAGCAGCGGATCAAGCGCGGCGACGTCGTCGGTGTCTTCGGCAGCCAGCGGCTCATCGCCTTTGGCCAACGCGTGGGCGCGGGCGGCGAGTTGGTCGACATCGTTGCGCTGGCGCTGACGCTGGGTGGCGAATTCGTTGATCAGCTCTGGCAGCAGCAACAGCGTGTCGCCGAGCAATTGGCGCAGCACTGCCCCGGGTTCGACGCTTTGTTCGAGCACGCGGTTGAGCAGGTTTTCCACCGCCCAGGCCAGTTCGCCAAGGACCAACGCGCGGACCATGCGCCCGCTGCCCTTCAAGGTATGGAAGGCCCGACGCAGCTCAATCAGGGCGGCGCGGTCCTGGGGATTGGCGCTCCAGCGCGGCAGGTATTCGTGGAGGACCGCGAGGACTTCGTCGGTCTCTTCGAGGAATACTTCGCGCAGTTCATCGTCGACCGGTTCTTCATCGGTCGGCGGCGGCATCAGGCTGTCAGGGGTGTTGCGCGCCGGCGGGTTGAGCGCCGACACCGGGCTGGCCAGCACCTCGGCGAGCGACTGCACGACGTCAGGGTCGTCAAGGGTTTGCAGATCCTGCATGAGCTGCGCTTCGCTGGGGCTGAGCACCTCATCGAGCACCGGCACTTGCGCTTCGCCGGGCTGCTCGTTGGCAAAGAAGCCGAGGCTGGCAAGGCTGTTTTGCGCGACATCGAGCAGATGCTCGGCGGGCGCCTGCGGGTCGTCGCTCAGGCGTTCGAGGTAATACTCCAGGCTGCTGATCACATCGGCCAGATGATCGAGTTGTTCCCAGCCCGGTTCGTGGGCATCGAGCATCAAATGCTCGCGAATGAAACCGTTGCAGGCCTCGACCAGACTCGCCGCGCGGGCCAGCGGAATCATCGCCAGCGCTCCGCGCACCTGCGTCAGCAGTTCGGGCAGCGGTTGCAGATGCTGGCGGTCCCAATCGGCGTCGATGTAGTCGACGATCATGTCCTTGGCCTGTTGCAGGCAGATGCGCGCTTCCTTGATCACGATCTGATGGATCTGCGTCAGGTCGGTGGTCGGCAGGCGTGCGTCTTCGGCGCTTTGCGTCTCCACCGTGCCGACCATGCCGGCCAGCGTCGCTTCGACGTAGAGCAAGGCCCCGGCGACGTCCATGAGAATGGCGTCGTTCGGTTCGCGCTGGCCCTGAGCGAGGCTGAGCACCACCGCCAGTTGGTCGATGATGACCTTGCGCGGCTGGCCGAAACCCAGCACCGCGAGGGTGTCGGCGATCTGTCGCAGCGGCGCGAGCAGGCTGTCCAGATCCGAGGCGTGCTGGCGGTCGCTGCGCACGAACAGATCGAGGCGCTCCTTGACCCGCACCAGCTCTTCGCACAGCGCCGCCAGCACCGAGCGCATGGCATCGCGGTCGGGGCCGGCGAGGCGCGCGCGTTCTTCATCGACCATCGCGCTGTCGGGCAACGCGTCGTCCAGGGAGTAGTGATCTTTCATGGTCAGCATCTGCCCGGTGGGATGTTCGGCTTTGGCAATATAGAACAACAGGCTTTTCAGCAGCTCGGCCGGCGCCGGTTGATTGAGCCCGACGATGCCCTGCTCGAGCAGGCGCTTGAGCTCTTGGTCGGCGTCCTTGAACAGGCTGCGCAGCGCCGGACTGTTGGCGATGACGCCCTCGCGCATGCCCTCGACCAATGCCGAGGCGATTTGCCACAAAGGGCTCAACGGCGCATCGCCGCTCAGCGCTTCGAGACGGCTGAAGACTTTGGCCAGATAGCCAAGGTGCGTCTGGTCGTCCTGTTCGCGCAGCAGACCGACCAGAGCCATTTGCAGCATCTGCCGCAGTTTGCGCAGCACGTTCGGCAGATCGGGCGGTTCCAGCGCGGCGAGTGCCGCGTCGCCGAGCGGCGCCAGCTCGGGCAGTGGCGGGCTGAACAGGCTGGTTTCCGCCAACAGGCTTTCACCACGGGCGCTGCGCAGATCGTTGATCAGCGGCAACACCACCAGCGGCAGGTCGCGGCGGGCGCTCTGCACGCGGTCAAGGTAAAGCGGCAGTTGCCCCAGGGCTTGCAGCAGCAGGTGCAAGGCCTCGTCGCGGTGTGGCACGCGTTGATGTTGCAGGGCTTCGACCAGGTGTTCCATTTCTTCGGCGAGCAACGCTGCGCCGTAGAATTCGACCATCTGCAGACTGCCGTGGACCTGATGAATGTACGCCAGGCACTCGTCCAGACCGGGAAAGGCCTGCGGATCGTCAAGCACGGCTTCGATCGCCTGATGCGCCAGCCTCAGCGTTTCGGCAATTTCGCCCTTGACCCATTCCAGGGCCACGTAGTCGTGCCGATCACCCATAACCACTCCACTCACGCTTTATCTGTCGCCGCCGGCAAGGTGAATCCGGACACCGAACGACGCAGCTGACTGGCCATTTTCGCCAGGTTGCCGATGCTCTCGGCGGTGGCCGTGGACCCCGACGAGGTTTGCGAGGTGATCTGCTGGATCACATTCATTGTCAGCGAGATCTGCCCGGCCGAGGAGGTCTGCTGCTGCGCCGCGTTGGAAATGCTCTGGATCAGCGCCGCGAGGGTCTTGGACACGCCTTCGATTTCTTCCAGAGCCACACCGGCATCCTGCGCCAGTCGCGCGCCGCGCACCACTTCGGTGGTGGTCTGTTCCATGGAAATCACCGCTTCGTTGGTGTCGGCCTGAATCGCCCGCACCAGGGTTTCGATCTGCCGGGTCGCGGCGGACGAACGTTCGGCCAGGCGCTGCACTTCGTCGGCAACCACGGCAAAACCGCGCCCGGCGTCGCCGGCCATCGATGCCTGGATCGCCGCGTTGAGGGCGAGGATGTTGGTCTGGTCGGCGATGTCGTCGATCAGGCTGACGATGTCGCCGATTTCCTGAGAGGACTCGCCGAGGCGCTTGATGCGCTTGGCCGTGTCCTGAATCTGTTCGCGGATGTTGTCCATACCGTGGATGGTGTTGTGCACCACCTCGTTGCCCTTGTTGGCGATTTCCACGGAACGCTCGGCCACCGCCGACGATTCGGCAGCGTTGGCCGAGACCTGATCGATGGACTCGGCCATGTCGCTGATCGCTGTCGAGGCTTCGGAAATCTGCTGGGCCTGTTGCTCAGACGCTTGGGCCAGATGCATGGCGGTGGCCTGGGTTTCCTGCACAGCGGCGGCAACCTGGCCGGCGGTGAGGTTGATGGTGGCGACCAGATCACGCAATTGGTCGACGGAATAGTTGATCGAGTCGGCGATGGTGCCGGTGAAGTCTTCGGTCACCGAAGCGGTCACGGTGAGGTCGCCATCGGCGAGGTCTTCGATTTCGTCGAGCAGGCGCATGATCGCGTTCTGGTTGCGCTCGTTCTTCTCGGCAGTTTCGCGCAACTGGCGATTGGTCTCACGGACCATGACCAGACCGATGAGGATGATCGAGGCCAGCGCCAGCAAGCCCAGCACATAGCCGCCAATGGTGTCGGTGTTGCGCCCGCCGGCCAGATGCTCGAATCCGGTGGCCAAGTGCGAGGCTTCGTCGAGCAGGGTTTGCGACAGGGTGAAGATGTTGCTCGCCGATTCGCGCACCTTGAACAGCTCAGGCGAGGTTTCGAGGATTTCGTCCACGGAGCCGGAAACGAACTGGAACAGCTCGGAGATTTCGCTCAAACGCGCACGGGCGTCGCGGTCTTCGACCTGGCTGATTTTCAGCGCCGGGTTGCCCTGCAACATGCCGTTGAGCACCAGACCGAAACGCGCGGCATCGCGGCCAAAGGCATCGGCGGCCTGCTGCGAGTTTTCGTCACCGGCGAGCACCGTGTTGACGGCACCGAGGATGCGTTCGGCAAGCAACGATTGCCGTTGCGCCATTGCCACCTGCGCCGCCGGAGCGCCGCGCTGGAGCAGGATTTCCACGACTTTTTCGTATTCGATCTGCAACTGCGGCACGGTTTCGGCCAGCGTCGCGGCGACTTGATGCAGCGACAGCACGGTCTGTTCGCTGCTGAGGATCGCATCGGTGTTTTTCAACAGGCGCTCCCAGTCCATCTGCACCGCGCGCATTTCCGGGCGCACCGCGACGGGTGCCGGCGGCAGGCCGGTGTTCGGGTCACCCTTCTTCAGGTAGCCCCAGCGCTGGGCAAAATCGTTGCGCGCATCACTGAGCAGCTTGAACGCCGCAGCCTTGCCCGCCGCCGCTTCGGTGGCGTTCTTGGCAATGCGTTGCGAGAGCACGCGCAGTTCGCCGGCATGGCCGATGTACTGCTTGTCGTAGTTCGCCTGGGTGTTGAGGTACGCGAAGTTGGCGAACAGCAGCATGATGAACACGATCAGTGCGATAAACAGCACGATGATCTGTGCGCGACTGCGCGATGCTTCTGCCGACTTGCCTGTTTTTGCTTTTGTCATCGGTCCTCGCCTATGAAACCTGCCATGGCCCTTGTGGGAGCGAGCCTTGTGGCGAGGGGATTTATCCCCGTTCGGCTGCGAAGCAGTCGCAAAAATATCGCATGCGCTGACGGTGTCAGGCATTGCAGTTTTTGGGGCCGCTGCGCGACCCAACGGGGATAAATCCCCTCGCCACATGGCCCGCGTCCACATGGGTTCTGTTGTTCGTGCTATAGAGCCACACCCATGAACACCGGAGACCTGGCCAGTGCGAACAGGCTGAACACCCGCCAGTTCTGTTCACGGCGGAAATAGCCTTTGACGAATTCGGCCTTGGAGCCCTGGCGCTTGCTGATCGACAGAGGCTCGAAACTGCCCTGTTCGAAATGCTGCAAGCCGATGACTTCGTCGACCATTACCCCGGCGAACACGTCTTCATGTTCCACCACCAATACCCGCCGTTGTTTGCGCAGCGGCGACAGCTCATGGCCGAAGAAGCCGCACAGGTCCATGATCGGCAGCAGCCGCCCGCGCAGATTGGCGACACCCTTGACCCACGGCTTGACCCCGGGCAACTGGGTGAAGCGCGGTTCATGCAGGACTTCGCTGACTTCGCCCATCGGCGCCACATACCAATGTTCGCCGAGGCGAAAGCCGATGCCGCTCCAGCGATCCGGGCGCGCCGCTTGCGACGGCAGGTCCGCTGCCAGCAGGCGGCAGCGCTGGTCGATCTGCCAGAGCAGTTCGAACGCGGTCAGCGATTCGTTCATGATCGCGCGATCAGCCGTTGAGTACGTTGTTCAGGGTCTTGATCAGGGTGTCTTCGTCGACCGGTTTGGTCAGGTAATCCTTGGCGCCCTGGCGGGTGCCCCAGACCTTGTCGGTTTCCTGATCCTTGGTGGTGATGATGATCACCGGGATGTGCGCAGTGTCGGCATCCTTGGTCAACTGCCGGGTCGCCTGAAAACCGTTGAGGCCGGGCATGACGATGTCCATCAGCACCGCGTCGGGTTTTTCCTGACGGGCCAGGGCCACGCCGTCGGCGCCGTTCTCGGCCTTGAGCACTTCATGGCCGTGCTTTTCGAGCATGCCGGTGAGTTTGTACATTTCAGTCGGCGAATCATCGACGATCAGGATACGTGCCATGGTCTTCCCCATTTTTCTGGTCGACTGCCGGCCCGCTGGCCGAGCGTCACTGTGCGTGTCTTACTGCGGCAAAACGGCGGCGAAGCCCGGAACATGGGCCTGGATCGCGTTGAGCAGTTCTTCTTTGCTGAACGGCTTGGTCAGAAATTGATCAGAGCCGACAATCCGCCCCTTGGCCTTGTCGAACAGACTATCCCTGGACGACAGCATGATCACCGGCGTCGCCTTGAAGGCGCTGTTGTTCTTGATCAGGGCGCAGGTCTGATAACCGTCCAGACGCGGCATCATGATGTCGACAAAGATGATCCCGGGATGGTGGTCGGCAATCTTCGCCAGCGCGTCGAAACCGTCGATGGCGGTGATCACTTCGCAACCGACATTCTTCAACAATGTTTCGGCGGTGCGGCGAATCGTTTTCGAGTCGTCGATCACCATGACCTTCAAGGCGCTGGACTGCTGTTCCATAAGAGGGTTCTACCGTCGCCTTTGCGAATCAAATTGTCCGTTTTGCTGTGAATAATGGCCTGAAACCCTTGAAACCCATGGGGCGGCGCGATCTGCCAGCCTTTTTAGCACAGTCTCCAGATGCAATCTATCGACGGGTTTTTCCTTGACCCGAAACCCGCCCGGCGCCACTCTGGCGGCACTTTTTCAATACCGATCCGGTAGCCAAATTTCGAGGAAAACCCAATGAGCGTTCGCGTCGGGATTGTCATGGACCCTATCGCCAGCATCTCCTATAAAAAGGATAGCTCGCTGGCCATGCTGCTGGCCGCGCAGAAGCGTGGCTGGGAACTGTTCTACATGGAACAGAAAGACCTGTATCAGGCCGAAGGCCAGGCGCGGGCGCGGATGAGCCCGCTGAAAGTCTTCGCCAACCCGGACAAATGGTTCGAGCTGGACGCCGAACAGGACAAGCTGCTAAGCGACCTGGACGTGATCCTGATGCGCAAGGATCCGCCGTTCGACATGGAATTCGTCTATTCCACTTATCTGCTGGAACAGGCCGAAGCCGCCGGCGTGCTGGTGGTGAACAAGCCGCAGAGCCTGCGCGACTGCAATGAAAAGCTGTTCGCCACGCTGTTTCCGCAGTGCACGCCGCCGACCATCGTCAGCCGCCGCCCGGACGTATTGCGTGAGTTCGCCGACCATCACGGTGACGTGATCCTCAAGCCGCTGGACGGCATGGGCGGTTCGTCGATCTTCCGCCACACCGCCGGGCACCCGAACCTCTCGGTGATCCTCGAAACCCTGACCCTGCATGGCAAGCAGCAGATCATGATTCAGGGCTACCTGCCGGCGATCGTCGATGGCGACAAGCGCATTTTGATGATCGATGGCGAGCCGGTGGATTACTGCCTGGCGCGGATTCCGGCTCTGGGCGAAACCCGTGGCAACCTCGCCGCCGGTGGCCGTGGCGAAGCGCGTCCGCTGACCGAGAAGGATCGCTGGATCGCCGCCCAGGTCGGCCCGACCTTGCGCGAGAAAGGCCTGCTGTTTGTCGGCCTCGACGTAATCGGCGAGCACCTGACCGAAATCAACGTCACCAGCCCGACCTGCATCCGCGAAATCGACAATGCGTTCGGCACTGATATCGGCGGCATGCTGATGGATGCGATCGATAAAAAGCTGCAAGCGGCCGGCAAAAAGCCACAAGCTTGATGTACGTCACATGCAGCCTGTCGCTTGAAGCGTGAAGCCCAAGGCGCGAAACCAACATTGCGTTATCATGCGCAGCCTCTGAAAAACGCGATGTTGGTTTTCTTGTCATGACCCTTCCGTCCGATCTGCCCGCTGAACTCGCCCATCGTGGCGTGCGCCCGGCCGATCGCCTCGGTTTTACACTGTTTCTGGCAGCGCTGATTCACCTGGCGCTGCTGCTAGGCGTCGGCTTCACCATGGTCGAGCCGCAGCAGATCAGCAAAACCCTGGAAATCACCCTGGCCACCTTCAAGGCCGAGAAGAAGCCGGAAAAGGCAGATTTTCTCGCCCAGGAAAACCAGGAAGGCAGCGGCACGCTCGATAAGAAGGCCCTGCCCAAGACCACTGAAGTCGCGCCTTTCCAGGACAATCAGGTCAAAAAGGTCACCCCGCCGCCCGCCGCCAAGCCAGTGGTGCAGGAAGCGGCACCGAAGGCAGCGGTGACCACCGTCGCGCCGAAACCGAAAAAGGCGCCGACCAAGAAAGAAGAAAGCAAAACCGAAGTCAAACCGACCGTCGACGCGCCGGTGTTCGACAGCTCGCAGTTGTCCAGCGACATCGCCAGCCTCGAAGCAGAGCTGGCCAAGGAACAACAGCTGTACGCCAAACGCCCGCGCATCCACCGCTTGAGCGCGGCCTCGACCATGCGCGACAAGGGCGCCTGGTACAAGGACGACTGGCGCAAGAAGGTCGAGCGCATCGGCAACCTCAACTACCCCGAAGAAGCACGGCGCAAGCAGATCTACGGCAATTTGCGCCTGATGGTCTCGATCAACCGCGACGGTTCGCTGTATGAGGTGCTGGTGCTGGAATCCTCCGGCCAGCCGCTGCTCGATCAGGCGGCGCAGCGCATTGTCCGCCTGGCCGCGCCGTTTGCACCGTTTACCGGCGATCTGTCGGACATCGACCGCCTGGAAATCATCCGCACCTGGAAATTTGCCCGGGGCGACAAGCTCTCAAGCAATTAAGAGCAAAATCAAAAGATCGCAGCCTTCGGCAGCTCCTACAGTGGGCCTGCGTACACCCTGCAGGAGCTGCCGAAGGCTGCGATCTTTTAAAGCCTCAGCTTGTCAGTTTGCCCCTTCGACGCCACACTAGCGCTCATGAAAAACGTCAGCCCCAGCTACCTCAAGCATCACTTCCTGATCGCCATGCCACACATGGCCGACCCGAACTTTGCCCACACCTTGACCTACATCGTCGAGCACACGGCCAATGGCGCGATGGGGCTGGTGGTCAACAGGCCGCAAGACTTGAACCTGGCCGACATCCTCGAACAGTTGCGCCCGGACATCGAGCCGCCGGCACGCTGCCAGGATGTGCCGATCTTCATCGGCGGGCCGGTGCAGACCGATCGCGGTTTTGTCCTGCACCCGGCGGGCCAAACGTTCCAGGCCACGGCGCAACTGGATGGCGACCTGGCCCTGTCGACTTCGCAGGACGTGCTGTTCGCCATCGCTGACGGCGTCGGCCCCGCGCAGAGCCTGATTACCTTGGGTTACGCCGGCTGGGAAGCCGGGCAACTGGAAGCCGAACTGGCCGACAACGCCTGGCTGACCTGCCCGTTCAACGCCGACATCCTGTTCAACACTCGCAGCGAATTGCGCCTGGAAGCGGCAGCGCGGCATCTGGGCATCGACCTCAATCTGCTCACCAGCCAGGCAGGTCACGCCTGATGGCCCTGCGCCTGATTCTCGGCTTCGACTACGGCACCAAACAGATCGGCGTCGCGGTCGGCCAGGTCATCACCGGCCAGGCCCGCGAGCTGTGCACTTTGAAAGCGCAGAACGGCGTGCCGAACTGGGATCAGGTCGAAGCGCTGATAAAAGAATGGAAACCCGACGCCGTGGTGGTCGGCCTGCCGCTGAACATGGACGGCACGCCGAGCGACATGTGCGTGCGCGCCGAGAAATTCGCCCGCCGCCTCAACGGCCGCTACAACCTGCCCTTCTATACCCACGACGAACGCCTGACCACTTTCGAAGCCAAGGGCGAGCGACTGGTGCGTGGCGGGCAGAAAGGCAGTTACCGCGACAACCCGGTGGACGCCATCGCCGCTGCCCTGCTGCTGCAGGGCTGGCTCGATGAAAACACTGCATTGTTTGAATCCTGACAAGCGCTTCGGCGCTTTTCTTTTGGTTATAAACCGAGCTTCGTCCGGCAGGACGCAGCGCGGAATCACGAAGGAGCAACCATGAGCCTGCCCAATCCCGCCGATCTGATCAGCCAGATGGCGACCCGCCTCAAGGCGCACCTTGCCCAGCGTGACATCAGCGAACCGCGTTACATCGGCATCCGCACCGGCGGCATCTGGGTCGCGCAGGCGCTGCTCAAGGAACTGAACAGCGATGCGCCACTGGGCACGCTGGATGTGTCCTTCTATCGCGATGACTTCAGCCAGAATGGCCTGCACCCGCAAGTGCGCCCGTCCGCCCTGCCCTTCGAGATCGAAGGCCAGCATCTGGTGCTGATCGACGACGTGCTGATGAGCGGTCGGACTATCCGCGCCGCGATGAATGAATTGTTCGATTACGGCCGCCCGGCCAGCGTCACCCTGGTTTGCCTGCTGGACCTGGACGCCGGCGAGCTGCCGATCCGCCCGAACGTGGTCGGCGCCACCCTGACCCTGGCCGGCAACCAGCGGGTCAAGTTGTCCGGCCCCGAGCCGCTGACGCTCGAACTGCAAGACGTCACCCTTTAATCCGCCCTATTGAGAGTCCCCCTCGCGATGACGCCTCTAGATACCAAGCGCCCGCTGCAGCTCAATGATCAGGGCCAGCTGCGCCACTTCCTCTCGCTCGACGGTTTGCGCCGCGAGTTGCTGACGGAAATCCTCGACACTGCCGACTCGTTCCTTGAAGTCGGTGCCCGGGCGGTGAAGAAGGTCCCGTTGCTGCGCGGCAAGACCGTGTGCAACGTGTTCTTCGAAAACTCCACGCGCACCCGCACCACGTTTGAACTGGCGGCCCAGCGGCTGTCGGCGGACGTGATCACCCTGAACGTGTCGACATCGTCGGCGAGCAAGGGCGAAACGCTGCTCGATACCCTGCGCAACCTTGAGGCCATGGCCGCCGACATGTTTGTCGTGCGCCACGGCGACTCCGGTGCGGCGCACTTCATCGCCGAGCATGTCTGCCCGCAAGTGGCGATCATCAACGGCGGCGACGGCCGGCATGCGCACCCGACCCAGGGCATGCTCGACATGCTCACCATCCGTCGGCACAAGGGCGGTTTCGAAAACCTTTCGGTCGCCATCGTCGGCGACATCCTGCATTCGCGGGTGGCGCGCTCGAACATGCTCGCGCTGAAAACCCTCGGCTGCCCGGACATCCGCGTGATCGCGCCGAAAACCCTGCTGCCGATCGGCATCGAGCAATACGGCGTCAAGGTCTACACCGACATGGCTGAAGGCCTGAAAGACGTCGACGTGGTGATCATGCTGCGCCTGCAACGTGAGCGCATGACCGGCGGCCTGCTGCCCAGCGAAGGCGAGTTCTATCGCCTGTTCGGCCTGACCACCGCGCGTCTGGCCGGGGCCAAACCCGATTGCATCGTCATGCACCCGGGGCCGATCAATCGTGGCGTGGAGATCGAGTCGGCGGTGGCCGACGGCCCGCACTCGGTGATCCTCAATCAAGTGACCTACGGCATCGCGATTCGTATGGCTGTGCTGTCCATGGCCATGAGCGGGCAGACTGCGCAACGTCAATTCGAGCAGGAGAACGCCCAGTGAAGCTCAGCATTCTCGGCGCACGCGTTATCGATCCCAGCAGCGGCCTGGATCAAATCACCGACATCCACGTTGAAGCCTGCAAGATCGTCGCCCTCGGCGCCGCACCGGCCGGTTTCAGCGCAGTAGAAACCATCGATGCCCAAGGTCTGGTCGCCGCACCTGGCCTGGTCGATCTCAATGTCGCCCTGCGCGAGCCGGGTTACAGCCGCAAAGGCTCGATCGTCAGCGAAACCCGCGCCGCCGCTGCCGGTGGCGTGACCAGCCTGTGCTGCCCACCGAAGACCAGACCGGTGCTCGACACCTCGGCCGTCGCCGAACTGATCCTCGACCGCGCCCGCGAGGCCGGCAACACCAAGGTGTTCCCGATCGGCGCCCTGAGCAAAGGACTGGACGGTGAGCAATTGGCCGAACTGGTCGCCCTGCGCGACGCCGGGTGCGTGGCGTTCGGCAACGATCTGGAAAGCTTCCGCAACACTCGCACCCTGTGCCGGGCGCTGGAATATGCGGCGACTTTCGACCTGACGGTGATCTTCAACTCGCAGGATCACGATCTGGCCGAGGGCGGTCTGGCCCACGAAGGCGCGGTCGCCAGTTTCCTTGGCCTGCCGGGCATCCCGGAGACGGCGGAAACCGTGGCGCTCGCTCGCGATCTGCTGCTGGTCGAGCAAACCGGCGTACGTGCGCATTTCAGCCAGTTGACCAGTGCGCGCGGTGTTGCCCTGATTGCCCAAGCGCAGGCCCGTGGCCTGAAAGTCACCGCCGATGTAGCGCTGTATCAGCTGATCCTGACTGACGAAGCGCTGATCGACTTCAACAGCCTCTATCATGTGCAACCGCCGCTGCGCACCCGCGCCGATCGCGATGGCCTGCGTGAGGCAGTGAAGTCCGGGGTGGTCTCGGCCATTTCCAGCCATCACCAGCCCCACGAGCGCGACGCCAAACTGGCCCCGTTCGGCGCCACCGAGCCGGGCATCAGCAGTGTTGAGTTGCTGCTGCCGCTGGCGATGACGCTGGTTGAGGATGGTTTGCTCGACTTGCCGACGCTATTGGCTCGGTTGAGCGCAGGCCCGGCCGAAGCGCTGCGCCTGCCGGCGGGCAAACTGGCGGTGGGCGGTGCGGCGGATATCGTGCTGTTCGATCCGAAGTCATCCACGGTGGCCGGTGAACAATGGCTGTCGAAGGGCGAGAACTGCCCGTTCATCGGGCATAGTCTGCCGGGCGTGGTGCGCTATACGCTGGTGGATGGGCGGATTACGCACCAGGCTTGATAGCCAGTTGACCCCTTCGCGAGCAGGCTCGCTCCCACAGGTATTGCGATGATTCCTGTGGGAGCGAGCCTGCTCGCGAAAGCTTACTGAAAGGCGCCCCGATTCTGCGCGTTGCGCACCGACACCTGATCGTTCAGCGTCCAGAAGTCATACAGCACGCCAATAAAGAACAACCCGCCGGTCAGCAGATACAGCAGGCCGCTGATCCATTTGCCCTGATACATCCGGTGCACGCCGAACACACCGAGGAAGGTCAGCAGAATCCACGCGACGTTGTACTCGATCGGCCCGGCAGCAAAGCGCAAATCCGCTTCGCGATCCATCGCCGGGATCAGAAACAGGTCGATCAGCCAGCCAATCCCCAGCAAACCGAAGGTGAAGAACCAGATCGTCCCGGTCACCGGTTTGCCGTAATAAAAGCGGTGCGCGCCAGTGAATCCGAAAATCCACAGCAGGTAGCCGATGACTTTGCTGTGAGTGTCTTTTTCTTTCACGCGGGGTAGCTGATAGCTGTTCATTAAGACCTCATTGCACTCGATAGATAAATATTCTTCATTTCTTTGTGACTTTTTTACAGGTGGCCGACGTATGGCAAATGTTACCGTTGCTAGCGCGAAACCCTTATAGAACCTGACTTCTGTCGGACAATTGCGTACTTTTTGAGCGTTTTTGGTTCCGTAGCCAGCCGAATGAATCGATGAACGGCCTCGGAACGGCAAAAAAAGCTGTTATAAAGTTGCGCGCTATCACTTATGAGCCACGCCTAATGCGACCATTTTTCAAGACATGGCTGACTATTTGCCTATTAATGCCACTGGCCGCCCACGCCACCAATCGTGAGCAACGTCTTCCCAACGTCAACGGCTTCACCCCTAAATCCCATGCTTCGGCTCCCTCGAGCAAAAGCAGCAAGAGCAAGACCACCACGCTGAGCAGCAAGAGCCGCAGCAAGCTGGTGCCACCGATGGCGAGCAAGGAAAGCAGCAATGTGCTGAGCCGTGCGGTAAACGTCCTCGGTACACCTTATCGTTGGGGCGGCAGCAGCCCAAGTAAAGGCTTCGATTGCAGCGGTCTGGTGAAATACGCGTTCAACGACGCTACTTTCGACCTGCCACGCACCTCCAACGCCATGGCCAGCGGTCACGGCGAGAAAGTCGAGCGCAAGGATCTGAAGCCGGGCGATCTGATTTTCTTCAACATCAAGAGCCGTCGGGTCAACCACGTTGCCATCTACCTGGGCAACGACCGCTTCATCCACGCCCCGCGCCGTGGCAAAGCGGTGAGCATCGACACGCTGAACAAGCCGTACTGGGAAAAGCATTACGTCGTGGCCAAGCGCGTATTGCCGAAAGAACAACAGCAGCTGCGCGTAGTCCAGCGCTGAGCTGTTTGATCTCCTGAATCAGCTTCAGCAGTACCGGCCTTTTCGCGAGCAGGCTCGCTCCCACAGAAGAATGCATTCCAGCTGAAGGAATGCGGTTTGATGTGGGAGCGAGCCTGCTCGCGAAGGGGCCGGCAGCCGCACCAGCGACCCTCAGAAATTATCAGGCGTACGCGCCTTCTCCCGCGCATGCTCGCGGCTGATCAGGCCCTTGGTCACCAGATCCTTCAGGCACATATCGAGTGTCTGCATCCCCAACGACCCACCGGTCTGAATCGCCGAATACATCTGCGCCACCTTGTCCTCGCGGATCAGGTTACGGATCGCCGACGTCCCGAGCATGATTTCGTGCGCCGCCACCCGCCCGCCGCCGATCTTCTTGATCAATGTCTGCGACACCACCGCCAGCAACGACTCCGACAGCATCGAACGCACCATCGACTTCTCGTCGCCGGGAAACACGTCAACCACGCGATCGATGGTCTTCGCCGCCGAGGTCGTGTGCAGGGTGCCGAACACCAGATGCCCGGTCTCGGCGGCGGTCAGCGCCAGGCGAATGGTTTCCAGATCACGCATTTCGCCGACCAGAATCACGTCCGGGTCTTCACGCAAGGCCGAACGCAGTGCGGTGGCGAAGCTGCGCGTATCGCGATGGACTTCGCGCTGATTGATCAGGCATTTGCGCGATTCATGGACGAACTCGATGGGGTCCTCAATGGTGAGGATGTGGTGATGGCGATGGGTGTTGAGGTAATCGATCATCGCCGCCAGCGTGGTCGATTTGCCGGAGCCGGTCGGCCCGGTGACCAGCACCAGCCCGCGCGGCGCGTCGGTGATCTTGCGGAAAACATCGCCCATGGCGAGGTCTTCCATGCTCAGCACTTTCGACGGAATAGTGCGGAACACGGCGCCGGCGCCACGGTTCTGGTTGAATGCGTTGACCCGAAAGCGCGCCACGCCGGGTACATCGAAGGAAAAATCCGTTTCCAGATTTTTCTCGAATTCGATGCGCTGGGTGTCGTTCATGATGTCGTAGATCAGATCGTGCACTTGCTTGTGATCCAGCGCCGGCAGATTGATCCGTCGCACGTCGCCATCGACACGGATCATCGGCGGCAGGCCGGCCGACAGGTGCAGGTCGGAAGCGCCCTGTTTGGCGCTGAAGGCCAGCAGTTCAGTGATATCCATAGCGTCCCTCAATTCCAGTAGAATGCCGCGAACCTACAGACCGCCGGCGCCTCTTGATGTCCACGATAGCAGACAACATCCTTCAGGTTAGTTCGCGCATCCAGGCAGCGGCGAAAGCTGCGCACCGCGACGAAAACAGCATCCATTTGCTCGCCGTGAGCAAGACCAAACCCGCCCAGGCCCTGCGTGAAGCCTATGCCGCCGGCCTGCGCGACTTCGGCGAGAACTACTTGCAGGAAGCTTTGGGCAAACAGCTGGAGCTGGCCGACCTGCCCTTGATCTGGCACTTCATCGGCCCCATTCAATCGAACAAGACTCGCGCGATTGCCGAGCATTTCGACTGGGTGCACTCCGTGGATCGTCTGAAAATTGCCCAACGCCTGTCCGAGCAGCGCCCGGCCGAACTGCCGCCCCTGAACATCTGCATTCAGGTCAATGTCAGCGGCGAGGCGAGCAAATCCGGTTGCACCCCGGCCGATCTGCCGGCGCTGGCCGAGGCCATCAGCGCCCTGCCCCGGCTGAAATTGCGCGGACTGATGGCGATTCCCGAGCCGACCGAAGAGCGCGCTGAACAGGACGCTGCCTTCGCCGCCGTGCAGACATTGCAGGCGAGCCTCGCTCTGCCGCTCGACACATTGTCCATGGGCATGAGCCACGACCTCGAGTCGGCCATTGCCCAAGGCGCCACCTGGGTGCGGATCGGTACCGCGCTGTTTGGCGCCAGAGATTATTCCCAGTCTTGAACGTTTCCAGATAAGGACCACACATGAGCAACACACGTATTGCGTTTATCGGTGCGGGCAACATGGCGGCCAGTCTGATTGGCGGCTTGCGCGCCAAAGGTCTGGAAGCGGCGCAGATCCGCGCCAGCGATCCGGGCGAAGACACCCGTGCCAAGGTCAGCGCCGAACACGGCATCGAAACCTTCGCTGACAACGCCCAGGCCATCGACGGCGTCGATGTCATCGTGCTGGCGGTCAAGCCACAGGCGATGAAAGCCGTGTGCGAGGCGATTCGCCCAAGCCTGAAACCGAATCAACTGGTGGTGTCGATCGCCGCCGGCATTACCTGCGCGAGCATGACCGCGTGGCTCGGCGAACAGCCAATCGTGCGCTGCATGCCGAACACCCCGGCGCTGCTGCGTCAGGGTGTCAGCGGTTTGTACGCGACCAGCGAAGTAACCGCCGAGCAGCGTCAGCAAGCCGAAGAGCTGCTGTCCGCCGTCGGCATCGCCCTGTGGCTGGAAGAAGAACAGCAACTGGACGCAGTCACCGCAGTGTCCGGCTCCGGCCCGGCGTACTTCTTCCTGCTGATCGAAGCGATGACCGCCGCCGGCGTCAAACTTGGCCTGCCAAAAGAGATCGCTGAGCAACTGACCGTGCAGACTGCTCTGGGCGCCGCGCACATGGCGGTGTCCAGCGATGTCGATGCAGCCGAACTGCGCCGCCGCGTGACCTCGCCGAATGGCACCACGGAAGCTGCGATCAAATCATTCCAGGCTGGCGGCTTCGAAGCGCTGGTTGAAACCGCACTCGGCGCCGCCGCGCACCGCTCGGCCGAAATGGCCGAACAACTGGGCAAATAAAGGAGCCTTACATGATCGGATTGAACACCGCAGCGGTTTACGTGCTGCAAACCCTCGGCAGCCTGTACCTGCTGATCGTGCTGCTGCGCTTCGTCCTGCAACTGGTGCGGGCGAACTTCTATAACCCGCTGTGCCAGTTCGTGGTCAAGGCCACCCAGCCGCTGCTCAAGCCTTTGCGCCGGATCATCCCGAGCCTGTTCGGCCTCGACATGTCGTCGCTGGTGCTGGCGATTCTGGTGCAACTGCTGCTGATGGCGCTGACCCTGCTGCTGACCTACGGCACCACCGGAAACCCGCTGCAACTGTTGATCTGGTCGCTGATCGGCGTCACTGCGCTGTTCCTGAAGATCTTCTTCTTCGCTCTGATCATCAGCGTGATTCTGTCGTGGGTCGCACCGGGCAGCCACAATCCGGGCGCTGAGCTGGTCAACCAGATCTGCGAACCGGCGCTGGCACCGTTCCGCCGCTTCCTGCCGAACCTCGGCGGCCTGGATCTGTCGCCGATCTTCGCTTTCCTTGCGCTGAAATTGATCGACATGCTGGTGATCAACAATCTGGCGGCGATGACGATGATGCCGGAAATCCTGCGCTTGCTGATGTGAGGTGAGAGGGATTGGCGCTCGGCTTGATATGGCGTCGTCTGCGCCCCTCACCCCAGCCCTCTCCCGAGGGAGAGGGAGCCGATCGGGTTGTTTTCAAGGCCTGTGTTCGACTCGATATCTCAGGTCAGCATCACTCTGAAGATCGCCGCGGTCAGTCCCCTCTCCCTCCGGGAGAGGGTTAGGGTGAGGGCTGCTTGCCGCTAACCCCCCCGGTCTTTAGACTTACGCCTCATTTCAACGAGAGCAGGGTCGATGCCAACTGCCTTTCCCGCCGATTCTGTTGGTCTGGTAACGCCGCAAACCGCGCATTTCAGCGAACCGCTGACGCTGGCCTGTGGCCGTTCGCTGGCCGCTTATGACCTGATTTATGAAACCTACGGCACGCTGAACGCCCAGGCGAGCAACGCCGTGCTGATCTGCCACGCGCTGTCCGGTCATCATCACGCCGCTGGTTATCACAGCGTCGACGACCGCAAGCCCGGTTGGTGGGACAGCTGCATCGGCCCCGGCAAGCCGATCGACACCAACAAGTTCTACGTGGTCAGCCTGAACAACCTCGGCGGCTGCAACGGCTCCACCGGCCCGAGCAGTATCAACCCGGAGACCGGCAAGCCGTTCGGCGCTGACTTCCCGGTACTCACCGTGGAAGACTGGGTGCACAGCCAGGCGCGCCTTGCTGACCTGCTCGGCATCGGCCAGTGGGCGGCGGTGATCGGCGGCAGCCTCGGCGGCATGCAGGCGTTGCAATGGACCATCACCTACCCCGATCGCGTGCGGCACTGCCTGGCCATCGCCTCGGCACCAAAACTGTCGGCGCAGAACATCGCCTTCAACGAAGTCGCGCGCCAGGCGATCCTCACCGATCCGGAATTCCACGGCGGCTCGTTCCAGGAAGCAGGCGTGATCCCCAAGCGCGGGCTGATGCTGGCGCGCATGGTCGGGCACATCACCTATCTGTCCGATGATTCCATGGGTGAGAAATTCGGCCGTGGCCTGAAGAGCGAAAAGCTCAACTACGACTTCCACAGTGTCGAGTTCCAGGTCGAAAGCTACCTGCGTTATCAGGGCGAAGAGTTCTCCGGGCGCTTCGATGCCAACACTTATCTGTTGATGACCAAAGCGCTGGACTACTTCGATCCGGCGGCGAACTTCGACGATGATCTGGCGAAAACCTTCGAAAACGCCACGGCCAAGTTCTGCGTGATGTCGTTCACCACCGACTGGCGCTTCTCCCCGGCGCGCTCGCGGGAACTGGTGGATGCGCTGATGGCCGCGCGCAAGGACGTCAGTTATCTGGAAATTGACGCACCGCAGGGCCACGACGCCTTCCTGATTCCGATCCCGCGTTACTTGCAGGCGTTCGGCAATTACATGAACCGCATTTCGTTGTGAGAAAGCCATGAGAGCTGATCTGGAAATCATCCAGGAATGGATCCCCGCCGGCAGCCGCGTCCTCGACTTGGGTTGCGGTGACGGCGAGCTGCTGACCTGGCTGCGCGACAACAAGAACGTCACCGGTTATGGCCTGGAAAACGACGCCGACAACATCGCCGAGTGCGTGGCCAAGGGCATCAACGTCATCGAGCAGGATCTGGACAAAGGCCTGGGCAATTTTGCCAGCAACAGTTTCGACATCGTCGTCATGACCCAGGCCCTGCAAGCGGTGCATTACCCGGACAAGATCCTCGACGAAATGCTCCGGGTCGGTCGCCAGTGCATCATTACCTTCCCCAACTTCGGCCACTGGCGCTGCCGCTGGTATCTGGCGAGCAAGGGCCGCATGCCGGTCTCGGAATTCCTGCCTTACACCTGGTACAACACGCCGAACATTCACTTCTGCACCTTCGAGGACTTCGAAGAGTTGTGCCGCGAACGTGACGCCAAGGTCATTGATCGGCTTGCCGTGGATCAACAGCACCGCCACGGGTGGGCCAGTAAGCTATGGCCTAATCTGTTAGGTGAAATCGGTATCTACCGCGTCAGCAGTCCGCAGTTGGCGGACGCCCGAGTCGCGGTCTGAGCCAGGGCATTTGAAGGAGCACGAACATGAGCCGTCTAGCGTTGCTGTTATTCACCGCCTGCCTGAGCGCCAGCACCATGGCGGCGGACGTCATCAAAGGTGAGCGCAAGGAAACCTTCGGCGACATCACGGTGCACTACAACACCTTCAACTCGACGTTCCTGCAACCGGACATCGCCAAGGCTGCCGAGCTGATCCGCAGCAAGAACCAAGGCGTGATCAACGTCTCGGTGGTCAAGGACGGCAAACCGGTGATCGCCAGCGTCACCGGCACGATCAAGGACCTGACCAGCAACAGCGTGCCGCTGAACTTTCGCCAGGTCACCGAACAGGGCGCGATCTACTACATCGCCCAGTACCCGGTGCCGCAGCAGGAAACCCGCACCTTTGAAATCAAGGTGCAGAACGGCGACAAGATCAACACCATCAACTTCAACCAAGAACTCTTTCCCGGCGAATGATGAACATCAAGCAGCTCGTACTGGCCAGCCATAACGCCGGCAAACTCAAAGAACTTCAGGCCATGCTCGGTGACTCGGTGCAACTGCGCTCGATTGGCGAATGGAGCAAGGTCGAGCCGGAAGAAACCGGCCTGTCGTTCGTCGAGAACGCGATTCTCAAGGCGCGCAACGCCGCGCGTATTTCCGGGCTGCCGGCACTGGCCGATGATTCCGGGCTGGCGGTGGATTTCCTTGGCGGTGCGCCGGGTATCTACTCGGCGCGTTACGCCGACGGCCAGGGCGATGCGGCGAACAACGCCAAACTGCTCGATGCGCTGAAGGACGTACCGCAAGCCGAGCGCGGCGCGCAGTTCGTCTGCGTATTGGCACTGGTGCGCCACGCCGATGATCCGCTGCCGATTCTCTGCGAAGGCCTGTGGCACGGGCGCATCCTCACCGCTGCCAGCGGCGAGCACGGCTTCGGTTATGACCCACTGTTCTGGGTGCCGGAGCGCGACTGCTCCAGCGCCGAACTGAGCCCGGCCGACAAGAACCAGATCAGCCACCGCGCCCGTGCAATGGATCTGCTGCGCCAGCGTCTGGGCTTGAAATGACCACTGATTCTTCCGCGTCGTCGCTGATTATCGGCGGCGCCGCGTCCTCGCCTCGGGCGCCGCTGCCAACCCTGCCGCCCCTGGCGCTGTACATCCACATTCCGTGGTGTGTACGCAAATGCCCGTATTGCGATTTCAACTCGCACACCGCCAGCCCGGTGCTGCCGGAGCAGGAATACGTCGACGCGCTGCTGGCCGATCTCGATCAGGATCTGCATGCGGTGTATGGCCGTGAGCTGACTTCGATTTTCTTCGGTGGCGGGACGCCGAGCCTGTTCAGCGCCGAAGCCCTCGGGCGCTTGTTGAAGGGCGTCGAACAACGCATCCCGTTCGCCGCCGACATCGAAATCACCCTTGAGGCCAATCCAGGCACCTTCGAGCAAGAGAAGTTTGTCGCCTATCGCAAGCTGGGGATCAATCGGCTGTCGATCGGTATCCAGAGCTTTCAGCAGGAGAAGCTTGAGGCCCTTGGCCGCATCCACAACGGTGACGAAGCCGTGCGTGCGGCGGGCATGGCGCGACAGGCAGGGTTCGATAACTTCAACCTGGACTTGATGCACGGTTTGCCCGATCAGTCGCTGGACGATGCCTTGAGCGATCTGCGTCAGGCCATTGCGCTGCAGCCGACGCACATTTCCTGGTATCAGCTGACGCTGGAGCCGAACACGGTGTTCTGGAATCAGCCGCCAGTGCTGCCGGAAGACGACACGCTGTGGGACATTCAGGAAGCCGGTCAGGCGCTGCTGGCCGAGCACGGTTACGCGCAATACGAAGTGTCGGCGTATGCCCAGGCCGGTCGACCGGCGCGGCATAACCTTAATTACTGGAGTTTTGGCGACTTCATCGGCATCGGCGCCGGTGCCCATGGCAAGTTGAGCCACCCGGACGGGCGCATCGTGCGCACATGGAAAACCCGCCTGCCGAAGGATTATCTGAACCCGGCGAAAAGCTTTCAGGCCGGCGAGAAATCGCTGAGCAATGACGAGATGCCGTTCGAGTTCCTGATGAACGCCCTGCGCCTGACTGCCGGGGTCGAGTCGCGCCTGTATCCGGAACGCACCGGTTTGTCGCTGGAGACCCTCGCCGAAGGCCGGCGCGAAGCCGAACAAAGCGGCCTGTTGCAGGTCGAACCGTCACGCCTGGCGGCGACCGAACGCGGCCAGCTGTTTCTCAACGATTTGCTGCAACAATTTCTGAACTGACTTCAGCTCAAAGGGAAAACGCATGGATTTGATACTCGACCTGCTGGCCACCGTCTCCCGCTGGAGCCGCAGCAATCTCTCGGAAATCGCCCTGGCGCTGGTCGGTTGCCTGCTGGTGCTGTTCGGCGCTGACTTCAAAGGCTGGGTCGAGCAACGCCTGGGCAGCATCGCCGGCGCCCTGCGCGTGCCCCTGATGGCCCTGCTCTGCCTGATCGGCAGCGGCGCCGCGCTGATCTACGCCACGCCATGGGTGATCAAAGGCCTGAGCCAGTTCAACAACTACAGCCTGGCGCCGGTGCTGCTGGTGGTACTGGTGTTGATCGGTGTGGTTGCTGATCGCCGCTGACCCCGCAAACACCCCAAAACAAAATTTGGGAGCGAGCCTGCTCGCGAAGGCGTCTTTACATCCAACATCATCGTTGATTGTCAGACCGCTTTCGCGAGCAGGCTCGCTCCCACTGTTGATCGCAATGAAAGGGAAGTTCATGAGTAAAAAACTACTGGATGAGACGAGCAAATTTCTTAGCTTCGTGTTGCGTCACGAGCCTCAGGCGATCGGACTGAATCTGAATTCGGAAGGCTGGGCAAATATCGAAGCACTGATCAGCGGCGCGGCGCGTGATGGCAGGCATTTAAGTCGTGAGCTGATTGAAAACGTCGTGACCAGCAGTGACAAGAAGCGTTTTACGATTTCCGCTGATGGCCACTGTATACGCGCTGTTCAAGGCCACTCGACGAAAAGCGTTGATCTGCAATTCGAGCAGAAACAGCCACCGCAAACGCTCTACCACGGAACAGCGACGCGTTTTCTCGACTCGATCCACAGACAAGGCCTGATTCCAGGACAACGCCATCAGGTGCATCTGTCCGACGAAATCGCCACCGCGTCGGCCGTGGGTCAACGCTACGGAACGCCAGTCGTTCTGAAGGTTGCCGCGAAGCAGATGGAAGAACAGGGCTTCAAGTTCTATCAGGCCGAAAATGGCGTCTGGTTGACAGAGCAGGTGCCCGCTCGATTTCTTGCCCCCCTGTAATCTCCTCATACACAAAACAATTGTGGGAGCGAGCCTGCTCGCGAAGGCGTCTTGACATCCAACATCATCGTTGAACGTCAGACCGCTTTCGCGAGCAGGCTCGCTCCCACAGTTTTTTTTGCGTGATGCTTAAGCGATCTTCTCGAACTTCAGATCCCACACGCCATGGCCAAGTCGTTCGCCACGGCGTTCGAACTTGGTGATCGGGCGTTCGGCCGGGCGTGGGACGCATTTGCCGTCTTCGGCAAGGTTGCGGTACCCCGGGGCGACGTTCATCACTTCCAGCATGTACTCGGCGTAAGGCTCCCAGTCGGTGGCCATGTGCAGAATGCCGCCAACCTTCAACTTGCTGCGCACCAGCTCAGCGAACGAGGCCTGGACGATGCGGCGCTTGTGGTGGCGGCTCTTGTGCCACGGATCCGGGAAAAACAGCATCAGGCGATCGAGACTGTTGTCGGCGATGCAGCGGTTGAGCACTTCGATCGCGTCGCAATCGTAGACCCGCAGGTTGGTCAGCCCTTGGGTCAGCACGCCATTGAGCAGCGCGCCGACACCCGGACGGTGTACTTCAACACCGATGAAATCCTGCTCTGGAGCAGCAGCGGCCATTTCCAGCAGCGAGTGGCCCATGCCGAAACCGATTTCCAGCGAGCGCGGCGCCGAGCGGCCGAACACCTGGTCGTAATCGACCGGCGCATCGGCCAGCGGCAGCACATACAGCGGCGCGCCCTGATCCAGGCCGCGTTGCTGGCCTTCGGTCATGCGCCCGGCGCGCATCACGAAACTCTTGATGCGGCGGTGTTGGCGCTCGTCGCCTTCGTCCGGCTGGACAGGCGTGTCGTTCGATTCAGTCATCAATGGCTCTTACTTGATCAGACCATCCAGCGGCGAAGAGGCGCTGGCATAGAGTTTTTTCGGCATGCGACCGGCGAGGTACGCCAGGCGACCGGCAACGATGGCGTGCTGCATGGCTTGCGCCATCATGACCGGTTGCTGGGCGTGGGCGATGGCCGAGTTCATCAGTACGGCGTCGCAACCCAGTTCCATGGCGATGGTCGCGTCGGAAGCGGTACCGACACCCGCATCCACCAGCACCGGGATCCTGGCTTCTTCGAGGATGATCTGCAGGTTGTACGGATTGCAGATACCCAGACCGGAGCCGATCAGACCGGCCAGCGGCATCACGGCGATGCAGCCGATTTCCGCCAGTTGCCGGGCGATGATCGGGTCATCGCTGGTGTAGACCATCACGTCGAAGCCTTCCTTGACCAGGGTTTCGGCGGCCTTGAGGGTTTCGATCACGTTGGGGAACAGGGTTTTCTGGTCGGCCAGCACTTCCAGCTTCACCAGATTGTGGCCATCGAGCAGCTCACGCGCCAAGCGGCAGGTGCGCACGGCTTCGATAGCGTCGTAGCAACCGGCGGTGTTCGGCAGGAAGGTGTAGCGATCCGGCGACAGCACTTCGAGCAGGTTCGGCTCGCCTTCGATCTGGCCCAGGTTGGTGCGGCGCACGGCGAAGGTGACGATTTCGGCACCCGAGGCTTCGATGGCCTGGCGGGTTTCTTCCATGTCACGGTACTTGCCGGTACCGACCAGCAAACGCGACTGGTAAGTACGACCGGCCAGCACAAAAGGCTTGTCGCTACGAACGATGCTCATGGGGAATCCTCTTTAAGGGTGAGGGTCTTGCAGAATTCTGTGCCCTTGCGGGCCGGGACAATCAGCCGCCGCCGATGGCGTGGACCACTTCGACGTTGTCGCCGTCGTTCAACGTGGTGTCGGCATGCTGGCTGCGCGGGACGATGTCCAGATTGAGCTCGACCGCCACCCGACGTCCGGTCAGATCCAGACGGGTGATCAGGTCCGCAACGGTTTCACCGTCGGGCAGTTCAAAGGACTCACCGTTCAACTGAATGCGCATGCACAACGCCGCCATCATTTTTAGGGGCTGGCATTCTAGCCCGATCATGACCTAAAGGTCAGTACCAAGCGTCAAGCGGTTAGCTGCAAGCGCCAGGCGGCGAGGCCGAGGCAAACCCAACCGATGAGAAACGCGAGGCCACCAAAAGGGGTAATGATGCCGAGCTTGCTGATGCCGGTGGTGGTCAGCAGATACAGGCTGCCGGAGAACAACACAATGCCGACGGTGAAGGACACGCCGGCCCAAGTGACCAGCCGCCCTGGAATCTGCGTGGCCAGCAGCGCAACGCCGAACAGTGCGAGCGTGTGCACCAGTTGGTAGGTGACGCCAGTGTGGAAGATCGTCAGGTATTCCGGCGTCAGGCGGTTTTTCAGGCCGTGGGCGGCAAACGCGCCCAGCGCAACACCGGTGAATCCGAAAAAAGCGGCCAGCATCAAAAAGCCACGCAGCATGGGGAACTCCAGTCAGACGCCATCGGCAGGGTCTGTATAATGGCCCGCTCCACGGGTTCGGCCAAGCCATCTCTATGCTGCGTTCAATTTTCCGTCGTCTCACGAAGGCCCTGCTCTGGTTCGCCGGCGGCAGTGTCTTGCTGGTGCTGGTGTTTCGCTTTGTGCCACCGCCGGGCACGGCGTTGATGGTCGAGCGCAAGGTCGAATCCTGGGTCGACGGCGAGCCGATTGACCTGCAGCGCACCTGGAAACCGTGGAACGAGATCTCCGATGACCTGAAAGTGGCGGTGATTGCCGGCGAAGACCAGAAATTCCCTGAGCACTGGGGTTTCGATCTGCGCGCGATTCAGGCTGCTCTGGCCCACAACGAACTGGGCGGTTCGATTCGCGGTGCCAGCACCTTGAGCCAACAGGTGTCGAAAAACCTCTTTCTGTGGTCGGGCCGCAGTTATCTGCGCAAAGGCCTGGAGGCGTGGTTTACCGCGCTGATCGAGGTGTTCTGGCCCAAGCAGCGAATTCTCGAGGTGTACCTGAACAGCGTCGAGTGGGATGACGGCGTATTTGGCGCTGAAGCGGCGGCCCGCCATCACTTTGGTGTGAGCGCAAAGTCGTTGTCGCGCCAGCAGGCGAGTTATCTGGCTGCCGTACTGCCCAATCCACGGGTGTGGAGCGCGAGTCATCCGACCGGTTATGTATCGCGCCGGGCTGGGTGGATTCGGCAGCAGATGAGTCAGTTGGGCGGAGACAGTTACTTGCTCGGGCTGAACGATTCGCGGCGGGCGCCTTGGGCTGAATAACACCGAAATTCCAATGTGGGAGCGAGCCTGCTCGCGAAAGCGGTGTGTCAGCTTGCATTGATGGTACTGATAAACCGCTTTCGCGAGCGGGCTCGCTCCCACAGGGATTTGTGTTGAAACAGAAATGAAAACGCCCCGATCATCGCTGATCGGGGCGTTTTTTATTGCGGATTCGCCAGTTAAGCGGCGATCGACAACTTGAGCTTGTTCATCGCGCTCTTTTCGAGCTGACGGATTCGCTCGGCCGACACGTTGTACTTCTGCGCCAGATCGTGCAGCGTGGCTTTCTCTTCCGCCAGCCAGCGCTGGTAGAGGATGTCACGGCTGCGCTCGTCCAGCACTTCCAGTGCTTCGTGCAGGTTGGTGTTGGAGTTGTCGCTCCAGTCGGCATCTTCCAGTTGACGCGCCGGGTCGTACCGGTGGTCTTCCAGGTAGTTGGCCGGAGACTGGAAAGCACTGTCGTCGTCGGCTTCGGCAGCCGGGTCGAAGGCCATGTCATGGCCGGTCAGGCGGCTTTCCATCTCGCGCACTTCACGTGGTTCGACGCCGAGGCTTTCCGCCACACGGTGGACTTCCTCGTTGTTCAGCCACGCCAGACGCTTCTTCTGGCTGCGCAGGTTGAAGAACAGCTTGCGCTGGGCCTTGGTGGTCGCGACTTTCACAATGCGCCAGTTGCGCAGGATGAACTCGTGAATTTCCGCCTTGATCCAGTGCACGGCGAACGACACCAGACGCACGCCCATCTCCGGGTTGAAGCGCTTGACGGCCTTCATCAGGCCGACGTTGCCTTCCTGGATCAGGTCAGCCTGAGCCAGACCGTAGCCGGAATAGCTACGGGCAATGTGTACGACAAAACGCAGGTGGGCGAGCACCATCTGCCGAGCCGCCCCCAAATCCTGCTCATAGTAGAGACTCTCGGCCAGTTCACGCTCCTGCTCCGGCGTCAGCAATGGAATGCTGTTGACGGTGTGCACGTAGGCTTCCAGGTTCGCACCCGGAACCAACGCATACGCAGGTTGCAAAGAATTGGTCATACGAAAAAACCTCCCACTCACATACTCGTGCCTCTCGGCACTGCGAAAAATTGACCGGGAACTCAGGTACAAGTTCCCATAAAAACCGCAAGGTCAATCACGCGCAAAAAAGATTCTACTTCGGCGCCAGCTCCCTGAGATGACGTGCGACTGCAATCCATGCACCGATATAACCCAACAGCACCGCGCCAAGCAAGAGCGACAGACCGTCGGCCACTGGCACACCGGCCAGGGCGAAATCACTGCCGTACAAGCCGGCCAGTCCGACCACCGCATCGTTCAGCCAGTTGAGGCCGAACGCCAATACGCCCCAGGACAACAGCCCTGCACCGAAGCCATACAACGCGCCCATATAAAGGAAAGGGCGGCGCACATAACTGTCAGTGCCGCCGACGAGTTTAATCACTTCTATCTCGGTGCGGCGGTTTTCAATATGAAGACGAATGGTATTGCCTATCACCAAAAGTAATGCAGACACCAACAACACCGTCAGACCGAAGACAAATCGGTCGCCAAGCTTGAGGATGGCGGCCAGACGCTCGACCCAGACTAGATCAAGTTGCGCCTGTTGTACCTTCGGCAGCTCGGAAAGTTTTTGTCTTAATGCTTCGAGTGTCGGCTTGTCGACTTCGTTCGGTGTCACCAGCACCACACCCGGCAAAGGGTTGTCAGGCAGCTCACGCAGGGCCTCGCCCAGGCCGGACTGCTGCTGGAATTCTTCCAGCGCCTGATCGCGGCCGACATATTCGGCATCAGCGACGCCCGGCATGCCTTTGATCTGCTCACGCAGCGCTTCGCCTTGTTCCGGGCTGGCGTCGAGTTGCAAGTACAGTGAAATCTGCGCCGCGCGCTGCCAGGAACCGCCGAGACGTTCGACATTATTGAGCAACAGCGACAGCCCCATCGGCAGACTCAACGCCACGGCCATCACCATGCAGGTGAAGAAGCTGCCGATCGGCTGTTTGCCGAGACGGCGCAGACTGTCGAGCAGGCTGGCGCGATGGCTTTCGATCCAGGCGCGAAACAGCGTGGCGAAGTCCGGGCCGTCGTCATCGTCGTGCTTTTTCTTTTTCTGCGGATGCGGATCGGCGGCCTTCGGGGCCACGCGCTCGGATACCTTCGGACTGCGTGTCGCACTCATACCCCGGCCTCCCCGTCGCCGATCAGGCGGCCGCGTTGCAGGGTCAGCATGCGATGACGCATGCGCGCGATCAGTGCCAGGTCGTGACTGGCGATCAGCACGCTGGTGCCCAAACGGTTGATGTCTTCGAACACGCCCATGATCTCCGCCGCCAGACGCGGGTCGAGGTTACCGGTCGGTTCGTCCGCCAGCAGCAAGGCCGGGCGATGGACGATGGCGCGGGCAATGCCGACGCGCTGTTGCTGACCGGTGGACAGGTCGCCCGGGTACAGATCGGATTTGTCCGACAGCGCCACGCGCTCCAGCGCCGAATCGACGCGCTTGGCGATCTCGACCTTGGACAGGCCGAGGATCTGCAGCGGCAAGGCGACGTTGTTGAACACCGTGCGATCGAACAGCAACTGGTGATTCTGGAACACCACGCCGATCTGTCGGCGCAGAAACGGAATCTGCGCATTGCTGATAGTGCTCAGGTCTTGCCCGGCGAGCAGCAATTTGCCGCTGGTCGGCCGTTCCATTGCCAGCAACAGGCGCAACAGCGTGGATTTACCGGCACCGGAGTGGCCGGTGACAAACAAGAACTCGCCACGACGGACTCGAAAGCTCAGCTCATGCAAGCCGACGTGACCGTTCGGGTAGCGTTTACCGACCTGTTCGAAACGAATCATGAACGCTCCCGCTCGGCAAACAGTGCCTGGACAAAGGGTTCGGCTTCAAAGGTACGCAAATCGTCGATGCCTTCACCGACGCCGATGTAGCGGATCGGCAGGCCGAATTGCTTGGCCAGGGCGAAAATCACCCCGCCCTTGGCAGTGCCATCGAGCTTGGTCAGGGCCAGGCCGGTCAGTTCGACGGTCTGGTTGAACTGCTTGGCCTGGTTGATCGCGTTCTGGCCAGTGCCGGCGTCGAGCACCAACAGCACTTCATGCGGCGCGTCGGCGTCGAGCTTGCCGATCACCCGGCGAACCTTTTTCAGCTCTTCCATCAGGTTGTCTTTGGTGTGCAGGCGACCGGCGGTATCAGCGATCAGCACGTCGATGCCACGGGCCTTGGCCGCTTGCACGGCGTCGAAGATCACCGAAGCGGAATCGGCGCCGGTGTGCTGAGCGATCACCGGAATCTTGTTGCGCTCGCCCCAGACCTGCAATTGCTCTACCGCCGCAGCACGGAAGGTGTCACCAGCGGCGAGCATGACTTTCTTGCCTTCCAGTTGCAGCTTCTTCGCCAGTTTGCCGATGGTGGTGGTTTTGCCGGCGCCGTTGACGCCGACCACCAGAATCACGAACGGTTTGTTCTGCGAGGCGATTTTCAGCGGTTGTTCGACCGGTTTGAGCATTGCGGCCAGTTCGGCCTGCAGGGATTTGTACAGGGCGTCGGCGTCTGCCAGTTCCTTGCGTGCGACCTTCTGGGTCAGGCGCTGAATGATCTGCGTGGTGGCTTCAACACCCACGTCGGCGGTGAGCAGACGGGTTTCGAGGTCGTCGAGCAGATCGTCGTCGATGGTTTTGCGCCCGAGGAACAGGCTGGCCATGCCCTCGCCGATGCTGGCGCTGGTCTTCGACAGGCCTTGCTTGAGGCGGGCGAAGAAACCGGCTTTGGTTTCTTCGGTGCGCGGGGTTTCGACGGGCGTTTCTACAGGTGCTTCGACCGGTACGACCGGAGCGACAACTGGCGCAGCGGCAATCGGTGCGGGCTCAGGCTCGGACGGCGGAACAACCGGGGCGGCTGGTTCAGAAATGACCGGCGCTGGCTCGACAACCGGCTCAGGCACAGGCTGCGTAGCCACCTCGGCAACCGGCGCAGGAATCACTGGCGTCACATGCGGCGCTGCTTCTTCAACCAGCGCGACCGGCTCTTCTGCCACCGGCAAGGTCAGCCACGGCTCGGCGGCGGGCGTCAGCGGCAACTCGGCAGCGGCGGGCGCTTCCGGCTCGGCTTCAGCCTCCGGTTGCAGCACCGGCTCGGCGATCGGCAGCACAATCGGCGCCGGCTCTTCTTCTATTACAGGAGCTGGCGCCGGGGCCGGTTCAGGAATCGCGGGCGGCTGTTCGACGACGGGTTCCTGCGGTTTTTTCCGCAGCCATCCGAACAGGCTTTTCTTCTCGCCAGCCGCAGCTGGGCTCTTCTTGTCGTCGTTGGAACCAAACATGGAGGACGGCTATCTCACGGTAGCGACGCGCCAACAGGGCGCCCCGGCAAATAAATATTCGATGCAGAACAGACTGTGTTTCACCCAGCTTGTTCACGCGCAACATTTTGTCGAGGCACCGAAGGCACCTCAAGGATCGTATTAACGTTGATCTAAACCGGCAAAGATCGGCGAAAACGCGGAGTTTAGTGGGAAAAACACAGCTTTTCGCCGCGAACCTATACAGCCTTATCAAACCCTGAAGCCTGATAGGCGTGGCCGCCAGTAAAACGGATCAGTATCCTAGGGCGTGTCATTGATCATTACCAGTACCGCGTGGCCGCCTGAAAACGGGCCAGACAAGGCGCAGGCCGCAGGGAATGTGCTTTCCTTGCCAAGGACTGCAACGCAGTATGGCCCGTTTTCAGGCGCCACCCGGAGGGCCGGGCCTGATAGTGTGCAGGGCTGCGTTGCTCGGAGTTTATTTGGAACAACCAAACCACACTCCTCGCGCCTTGCCCTGCACACTATCAGGCGCCGGCGCGGTACTGGTAATGATCAATGACACGCCCTACCTCTCGCCCGCCGACGCTAAGACCAAGCGGGCAGCCCAACAGGTTGAAAAACGAATGAATGCTCTAGCCCGCCGCGCTGCTGGCCTGCTGCTCAGCGCAGTCTGCCTGCCCCTTTCGGCCCTGGCGGCCGACCCGCAACCGACCCATGAATTCACCCTCGACAACGGCCTCAAGGTCGTCGTGCGCGAAGACCATCGTGCGCCGGTGGTCGTTTCGCAGATCTGGTACAAGGTCGGCTCCAGCTACGAGACTCCGGGCCAGACCGGTCTGTCCCACGCGCTCGAGCACATGATGTTCAAGGGCAGCGAAAAAGTCGGTCCCGGCGAAGCTTCGCTGATCCTGCGCGACCTCGGCGCCGAAGAGAACGCGTTCACCAGCGACGACTTCACTGCTTATTACCAGGTGCTGGCCCGTGACCGCCTCGGCGTGGCGTTTGAGCTGGAAGCAGACCGCATGGCCAATCTGCGCCTGCCGGCCGACGAGTTCGCCAAGGAAATCGAAGTCATCAAGGAAGAGCGCCGCCTGCGCACCGATGACAAGCCGATGTCCAAGGCCTACGAGCGCTACAAGGCCATGGCCTACCCGGCCAGCGGTTACCACACGCCGACCATCGGCTGGATGGCTGACCTGGACCGCATGAAAGTCGAGGAACTGCGTCACTGGTACCAATCCTGGTACGCGCCGAACAACGCCACGCTGGTGGTGGTCGGTGACGTCACTCCGGACGAAGTGAAAACCCTCGCCCAGCGCTACTTCGGCCCGGTCGCCAAACGCGACGTGCCACCGGCGAAAAAACCGCTGGAACTGGCCGAGCCCGGCGAACGCCAGATCACCCTGCGCGTGCAGACCCAACTGCCGAGCCTGATGCTTGGCTTCAACGTGCCGAGCATTGCTACCGCTGAAGACAAACGCTCGGTCAACGCCCTGCGCCTGATCTCCGCGCTGCTCGATGGCGGCTACAGCGGGCGCATCCCTACGCAGCTGGAACGTGGCGAAGAGCTGGTCTCCGGCGGCTCGTCGGACTATGACGCCTACACCCGTGGTGACAGCCTGTTCACCCTGTCGGCCACGCCAAATACGCAGAAGAAAAAGACCATCGCCCAGGCCGAAGCCGGCTTGTGGAAACTGCTTGAGCAACTGAAAACCACCGCGCCGTCTGCCGAAGAGCTGGAACGCGTCCGCGCTCAAGTCATCGCCGGCCTGGTCTACGAGCGTGACTCGATCACCAGCCAGGCCACCGCGATCGGTCAACTGGAAACGGTCGGTCTGTCGTGGAAGCTGATGGACACCGAACTGGCCGATCTGGAAAGCGTGACCCCGCAAGACATCCAGAACGCCGCGAAAAAGTATTTCACCCGCGAACGTCTCAGCGTCGCCCACGTCCTGCCTTTGGAGACGACTCATGAGTGAGCGCAAAACCCCACGCCTGATGCTGCTTGGCCTGATTGCTGTCGCGGTGATCGGCTCGGCGGCTGTGTATCTGTCGCCCGGCGCTGACAGCCACGCCAGCGAAGCCTTGGATAACGCCAAGTCCAGCCAGAAACTGCAATCGCTGGCCGAACTCGACGGCAAGGCCCCGGCCAGCCGCAAGCTCGATGTGCAGACCTGGAACACCGCTGAAGGCGCCAAAGTGCTGTTCGTCGAAGCGCATGAGCTGCCGATGTTCGACATGCGCCTGATCTTCGCCGCTGGCAGCAGCCAGGATGGCAACGTCCCCGGCCTCGCAGTGCTGACCAACGCCATGCTCAACGAAGGCATCGCCGGCAAAGACGTCGGCGCCATCGCCCAGGGCTTTGAAGGTCTCGGGGCCGACTTCGGCAACGGTGCGTTCAAGGACATGGCGCTGGCCTCGTTGCGCAGCCTGAGCGCACCTGAGCAGCGTGAACCGGCGTTGAAGCTGTTCGCCGATGTGGTCGGCAAACCGACCTTCCCCGCCGATTCCTTCGCGCGCATCAAGAACCAGCTGCTCGCCGGTTTCGAATACCAGAAACAGAACCCCGGCAAACTCGCCAGCCTGGAGCTGATGAAGCGTCTGTACGGCGATCACCCGTACGCGCATTCCAGCGATGGCACTGCCCAGAGCGTGCCGAAGATCACCCTGGCGCAATTGCGCGAGTTTCATGCCAAGGCCTACGCCGCCGGCAATGCGGTGATTGCGCTGGTTGGTGATTTGTCGCGAGCCGAAGCCGAGGCGATTGCCAATCAGGTTTCCTCGTCCCTGCCGAAAGGCCCGGCACTGGCGAAAATCGCCGCGCCGCAGGAACCGCAAGCCAGCGTCAACCACATCGAGTTTCCGTCGAAACAGACCAACCTGATGCTCGCGCAACTGGGCATCGATCGCGATGATCCGGATTACGCCGCGCTGTCGCTGGGCAACCAGATCCTCGGCGGCGGTGGTTTCGGAACGCGCCTGATGAGCGAAGTGCGCGAGAAGCGCGGCCTGACTTACGGCGTGTATTCGGCGTTCAGCCCGATGCAGGCCCGTGGGCCGTTCATGATCAACCTGCAGACCCGCGCCGAGATGAGCGAAGGCACCCTGAAACTGGTGCAGGACGTGCTCGCCGACTACCTGAAAACCGGGCCGACACAGAAAGAACTCGACGATGCCAAGCGCGAACTGGCCGGCAGCTTCCCGCTGTCCACCGCGAGCAACGCCGACATCGTTGGTCAGCTCGGCGCGATGGGCTTCTATAATCTGCCGCTGAGCTATCTCGACGATTTCATGCGTCAGTCGCAGAGCCTGACCGTAGAGCAGGTCCGCGCTGCGCTGAACAAACACCTGAGCACGGAGAAAATGGTCATCGTCACCGCTGGCCCGACCGTGCCGCAAAAGCCGTTACCGGCCCCATCTGATAAACCTGCCGAGCAACCGCTCGGGGTTCCGGAGCATTAATGGCCACTCGAGCACCGAAAAAACCTGTGCAAAACGTGCACAACGGCGTCAATCAGCTGCGCATCATTGGCGGCCAGTGGCGCAGCCGCAAGCTGAGCTTCCCCGACGCACCGGGCCTGCGCCCGACCCCGGATCGCGTGCGTGAAACCCTGTTCAACTGGCTCGCGCCCTATGTCGAAGGGGCGAAAGTGCTCGACCCGTTCGCTGGCAGCGGCGCGCTGTTTCTCGAAGCGCTGTCCCGAGGCGCGGCCACGGCCCAGGCGCTGGACGCCAGCAACGTTGCAGTTTCCAGCCTGAAAGAGCACCTCGGCACCTTGCGTTGCAGCAACGGCCAGGTGCAAACCGCCGACGCGCTGCGCTACCTGGAAACCCAGGCCGCGACGCCGTTCGATCTGGTGTTCCTCGACCCGCCGTTCAACCAGAACCTGTTACCAGCGGTTTGTACTTTGCTGGAAGAGCGCCAATGGCTGGCGGCCGATTCATGGATCTACACGGAAAGCGAAACAGCGCCATCGACGCTGGGCCTGCCGGGCAACTGGCGCCTGCACCGCGAACAGAAATCCGGTCGTGTGTATTACGCGCTGTGGCAGCGCAGCGCTTGAACCATCCGTACTGCGCTTTAGCGTGCGGTAGATAGTTACCGCACCCAGTGCCTCGCAGTCCGCCACAGTGGTTACCGCAATCTGCGTTAACCACTGAGGATTTCGCGTATGGATACGCTCTGCAGCCGGATGCTGCTTTTTCTTGGCCTCGCGCCGTTCATGACGCTGGCCGCCACGCCCCCGCCGACTCATCAATTCACCCTGGAAAACGGTTTGCAGGTACTGGTGCGCGAGGATCACCGTGCGCCGCTGGTCACTTCGCATTTGTGGTTCAAGGTCGGCTCGGCAGACGAGGCGCCGGGGCAAGCCGGGCTATCGCACGTTCTTGAACACATGCTCTACAAAGGCAGCCGCAAGACCTGCGCCGGTGAGGCTTCGCGTCTTTTGGAATCCCTGGGTGCCGAAGAAAATGCCTTCACCGCCGAGGACGTCACCGGCTACTACCAGACCTTGTCGCCGCGCTATCTGGGCGTGGTTTTCGAGCTGATGGCCGACCTGATGACGACTGCTGATTTGCACGTCGACGACCTGAAAACCGAACTGGCAGTCATTCGCGAAGAGCGCCAGCTGCGCATCGACGACGATGTCGACGCCGCTGTGCTGGAACACTTCACCAGCCAGGCGCATGTCGCCAACAGCTATCGCACGCCAGTCATCGGCTGGATGCACGACCTGCAGCACGTGGACGCCGAGGAACTTCGCCATTGGTATCAAAGCCGTTATGCGCCGGGCAACGCCGTACTGGTGATCGTCGGCGATGTCACGCTCGCACACGTGCAGCCGCTGGCCGAGCGCTATTTTGGCGCGCTCGCAAATCGTCCCGTGCCGCGCCTCTTACGGCCCGTGGAGCTGAAAGTGCCGGGCGAACGCAGACTGACCTTGCAGCGCCATGTCCCAGCAGAGCGGTTACTGATGGCTTTCAATCTGCCCGGACTGGCCACGGCCAAAGACCTGCACACCGTGCACGCCCTGCGCCTGATCAACGCGATACTCGGCGGCGCACATGGCGCGCGCCTGCAAAAGAAACTGATTTTCACCGACCGCGTGCTCAATCGTGTCGACACTCACTACGACGAACGGACGCGCGGCGACAGCCTGCTGATGTTGACTGCCGAGCTGGCCGATCCGCCGCTGACCGATCTTGAAGGTGCGCAAGCGCGGGTGTGGGAGCAGATCGAAACGTTGCGCACCACACCACCGTCGCCGGAAGAGCTCGAGCGGGCACGCACGCAACTGATTGCGCAGCAGGTGTATGCCCGCGATTCGATTCAGGAACAGGCGCGTCAGCTGGCCAGGCTCCAGGCCATCGGCTTGCCTTGGCGAATACTCGACGAAGATGCCGCTGCATTGGCGAAAGTGACGCCGCAACAGATCCGCGAAGTGGCCGCCACCTGGCTGATACCCGAGCGTCTCAGCGTTGCCCAAGTGCGCAAGGTGGACGTCCGATGAGCAGGTTCTCAAGGTGCACGGGATTGATCCTGATGTGGCTGTCGGCTGCGGCGGCTTGCGCTGATGGCCAGCCTGAACAAGCGCGGACATCGCGCCTGCAATCGCTCAGCGAAGTCCAGGCGCTGGAAATCAAGCCGCGCGCATTGCAGATCAGGGGCTGGAAAACCCTGACCGGCACCAAGGTGCTGTTCGTGCGCACGAGCGATCTGCCGATGTTCGATATTCACGTCAGCTTCGCCGCAGGCAGCGCCCGCGACGGTAGCCTGCCGGGCCTGGCTGCCACGACCTTTTCCATGCTCAATGAAGGTATCCCCGGCAAGGATTTGTCCGCCATCGTCGAAACCTTCGACGGGCTCGGCGCGCAATGGGAAATGGACATCGATCACGACCGCGCCGTGTTCTCCCTGCGCAGCCTCAGCGATCCGGCCAAGCGCCTACCGGCGATGGATCTGTTGACGCGAATATTCAGCGAGCCATCGCTCAGCGCCCAGCGCCTGCCGCCAGTGAAAGACGAACTGCGCGCCGCGCTCATCGCAGAGCAAGGCGATGCCGCGGGTCTGGCCTCGCAGAACATCAAGGCACTGCTTGCGCCGGACAGCCCCTACAGCCTTCCGGTCTATGGCACGCAATGGGGCCTCAATGCCGTGACCCGGGCCGCCGTGGAGGATTTCCATCGCCGCTATTACGCTGCCCGACATGCGCAAATCACCCTGGTCGGCGACCTCACTCTGGACCAGGCACAAGCGATCAGCCTGCAGATCAGCAATGCCCTGCCCAAGCCTCCTGACGCGCTGGTGTCTTCAGCAATGGCAACGCCCGGAAACGTCCAGTCCAGTCACCTGGAACTGAATCAACTGCAGACCCACATTGCCTTTGCCCAAATCAGCGTGCCGCGACGACATGCCGATCACACCGCCTTGTACGCCGCCAGTCAGATTCTCGCCGGAGGCAGCAACAGTCGGTTGATGAATGAACTGCGGCACAAGCGCGGACAGGTTTATGACGTGTATGGCGCCAGCGTCAATTGGGCTGGTGGCGCCGGGTTGCTGACCGTCACCTTGCAGACAGGTAGCTCCATGAGCGACAGCACCGTCGCTTTGGTGCGCTCGATGCTCAATGATTTTCTTCGGGAAGGGCCGACCGCCCCGGAACTCGAGCACCTCAAGCGCAGGCTGGCCAACAGAAATGTGCTCACCAGCGCCAGCAACCGGCACATTCTGGCCAGACTCGTGGAGATCAACCGCTACGACTTGCCGCTCGATCTGGATTACACAATGCAACAAGTGCAGAAGCTGACGGTGGACGACATCAAACTCGCCATGAACCGTCACTTGTCTGTTGATCGCTGGGTGTCGGTTACGGTCGGCCCCAGTGTCGAGCAACAGCCACTGCCTGGACCGGAGGTTGCGCCGATCGGTCAGGCTGAAGAGGACATGTGTCGCGCCGACCCGGGCTTTGTGGCAAGTTAGGCGCTTTCGTTGAGAAGCGACAGCCCGCCCTGTGCGCCGGTCGCTTTACGCAAGACCTGTCGAGATTTGCCGTGCAATCACCGTCCCCGCTTCCCGCCTCGCGTTTCGTTCCGGCCTTCGGCCTCGGCAATCCGCATCTGCAAACCCTGTGGGGTCCGCTGTGGCGCAAGACCGTGCACATCGAGCGCGAACGCGAACGCCTGTGGCTCGAGGACGGCGACTTCCTCGACCTCGACTGGCACGGCCCGCACAGCGCCGAGGCGCCGTTGGTACTGGTGCTGCACGGTTTGACCGGCTCATCCAATTCGCCCTATGTGGCGGGCATTCAAAAGGCCTTGGCCGAGCAGGGCTGGGCCAGCGTCGCGCTGAACTGGCGCGGTTGTTCCGGCGAGCCGAATCTGTTGCCGCGCAGCTACCACTCCGGCGCCAGCGAAGACCTTGCCGAAGCCATCCAGCATCTGCGCGCGAAACGACCGTTGGCGCCGTTGTACGCGGTCGGCTATTCACTGGGCGGCAACGTGCTGCTCAAACATCTTGGCGAAACCGGCAGCAACAGCGGCGTGCTCGGCGCGGTGGCGGTGTCGGTGCCGTTCAGGCTCGACCAGTGCGCAGACCGGATTGGCCAGGGATTTTCGCGGGTTTACCAGGCGCATTTCATGCGCGAAATGGTCGCCTACATCAAGAACAAGCAGCGCCAGTTCCAGCATGACGGACGCGAAGACGGCCTGGCGAAACTGGCCGCGCTCGGCTCGCTGGAAAACATGCGTACGTTCTGGGATTTCGACGGCCGGGTCACCGCGCCGCTGCATGGTTTCACCGATGCCGAGGATTACTACCGCCGCGCCTCGAGCCGCTACTACCTCGGCGAGATCCGCACGCCGACGCTGATCATTCAGGCAGCGGATGATCCGTTCGTATTTCCCCACAGCCTGCCGCAAGCCGATGAGTTGTCAGCCTGCACCCGGTTCGAATTGCAGGCGCGTGGCGGTCATGTCGGCTTCGTCGACGGCTCGTTTCGCCGGCCCGGGTATTACCTGGAGCGGCGTGTCCCGCAATGGCTGGCCGCACTCGGTCAATAAACGCCGCATGGCCCTTGCAGGAGTGAGCTTGCTCGCGATGGCGGTGGGTCAGTCTGGAAATTCAATGCCTGACAGGACGCCTTCGCGAGCAAGCTCGCTCCCACAGGGATTTGTGTCGGCATGAAAATGCATGGCACAACCTGGTTCAATGTGGGAGCGAGCCTGCTCGCGAATGCGGTGGGTCAGATGGCATTTAACTCACTGACACACCGCCATCGCGAGCAGGCTCACTCCTACAGAGAGATCGCTGTGTTTATTCGCCCGTGGCAATGCCGCGCGACGGTTCGTTGATCCACTCGCTCCACGATCCGGCATACAGCGCCCCCAGCGGATAGCCAGCCAGGCACAGTGCGAACAGGTTATGGCACGCCGTCACCCCGGAGCCGCAGTAGGCGACCAGTTCCGACGGTGAGCGATCACCCAGCTTCGCCGCAAAGCGCTGCTTGAGCTGCTCCGCCGGCAAAAAACGTCCATCACTGCCGAGGTTGTCGGTGAACGCCGCGCACTGCGCGCCGGGAATGTGCCCGGCGACCGGATCGATCGGTTCCACTTCGCCCTTGAAGCGCGGCAAGGCGCGGGCGTCGAGCAGGGTCAGGGTTGGCTGGCCGAGGCGCTGCTGCAATTGCTCGGCGCTGAGCAACAGGCTCATGTCCGGCTGGCCACTGAAGTTACCCGGCGTCACGCTCGGCGGATCCAGGCTCAGCGGCAGGCCGGCCGCGTGCCAGGCCTTGAGCCCGCCATCGAGAATGAACACGCCGTCGCGCTTGCCCAGCCATGCCAGCAACCACCACGCCCGCGCCGCATACGCACCAGGGCCGTCGTCGTACAAAACCACATCGCTGTCGTTGCTGATGCCCCAAGCTTGCAGGCGCTCGATCAACACCGCCGGCTCGGGCAACGGATGACGCCCGGTCACACCCTTCTCGACTTTACCGCTCAGATCCCGTTCCAGATCGGCGAAACTCGCCCCGGCAATATGCCCTTCGGCGTAGCTGCGCTGGCCGTAATCCGGATCTTCGAGGGCGAAACGACAATCGAGAATCACCAGCCCCGGCTGCTCTTTGCGAGCGTCCAAAGCTTGTGGGCTGATCAACTGCGCAATCGACATAACGGGCTCCTGTGGAATTCGGCTGAACGGTTTATTTCACGTCTTCAAGGGCCTGCGCCAGCGGCACATAGAACTCGTCGAACAGTGCGTTGACTTCATCCCGCGCCTGATCGGTGACAAACCCTGCCTCAAGCACCAGCACCTGATACACGCCACGCTTCACGGCCTGTTCGCTGAGGTGGTTGGAGTTTTCCCGGGTGGTGCACAGAAAACGCACCCACGAGGTCAGGATGATCCACGCATTGAGGGTCAGCGATTCGATCTGCACACGGTCCATTTTCAGGATGCCGGCGGCGACGAAGCCTTCGTAGATCGCTGCGCCCTGGATCACGCAGCGCTGGGAAAAGCGCCGATAGCGCGCGGCCAGTTCCGCATCGCTGTCGAGCAGATGCTCGAGGTCGCGATGCAGAAAACGGTAGCGCCACATGGCCGAGAGCAGTTCCTTCAAATAGAAACGCTTGTCCTCGACGGTCGCCGGGCGACCCTGAGGCGGACGCAAAAAGCTGTCCACCAGGGCTTCGTACTCACTGAACAACACGGCGATGATCGCCTGCTTGTTGGGGAAGTGGTAGTACAGGTTGCCCGGAGAAATCTCCATGTGCGCGGCGATGTGGTTGGTGCTGACGCTGCGCTCGCCCTGCTGATTGAACAGCTCCAGGCTGTTCTGAACGATGCGCTCGCTGGTTTTTATTCGTGGGGCCATGGCTTGAGCTTTAATTCAGAGTGCGTAGACGGCGCATCTTACGACCTAACCGGAAATGGATAAAACCTTGCCGTGCACGGAAGTCGTTTGACTTTCTAGAGCTTAGACTCTAAAAAGTGCCCATTACAATAAAATCCGGAGCCCGCGATGACTGCCGACATTGCCTACCTGCAAACCCTGCAACAGCCTCTTGAAACCCTCGATCGGCAGTTCCAGGCACAACGGGCCGCGTACGCCGCCAACCCGATGCCGCCGGCCGCACAACGTCAGCAATGGCTCAAGGCTTTGCGCGATCTGCTCAGCGCTGAGCGTCAGGCATTGATCGAGGCGATCAGCGCCGATTTCAGTCACCGCAGCGCCGACGAAACCCTGCTCGCCGAACTGATGCCGAGCCTGCACGGCATTCACTACGCCAGCCGTCATCTGAAGAACTGGATGAAGCCATCGCGGCGCAAGGTCGGCATGGCGTTCCAGCCTGCTTCGGCAAAGGTGGTTTACCAGCCGCTGGGCGTGGTCGGTGTGATCGTGCCGTGGAACTACCCGCTGTATCTGGCCGTAGGGCCGATGGTCGGCGCCCTGGCGGCGGGCAATCGGGTGATGCTCAAGCTCAGCGAATCGACCCCGGCCACCGGCCTGTTGCTCAAAGAGCTGCTCGCGCGGATCTTTCCCGAAGACCTGGTTTGCGTGGTGCTGGGTGAGGCAGATATCGGCGTGGCGTTCTCGCGTCTGCCGTTCGATCACTTGCTGTTCACCGGTTCCACCAGCGTCGGCAAACACGTCATGCGCGCTGCGGCGGAAAACCTCACGCCGGTCACCCTGGAACTGGGCGGCAAGTCGCCGGCCATCGTCTCCACAGACGTACCGCTCAAGGACGCCGCCGAACGCATCGCCTTCGGCAAAACCCTCAACGCCGGGCAGACCTGCGTCGCGCCCGACTATGTGCTGGTGCCGGAAGACCGCGTCGGCGCCTTCGTCGAGGCCTACCGTCAGGCTGTGAAAGGCTTCTACCCGACCCTGGCCGACAACGCCGACTACACCGCGATCATCAACGAACGCCAACTGGCCCGACTGAACGGTTACGTCAGCGACGCGACCAGCAAGGGCGCGCTGCTGATCCCACTGTTCGAACAAGGCCAGGGCCGACGCATGCCACACAGCGTGCTGCTCAATGTCAGCGATGAGATGACGGTGATGCAGGACGAGATTTTCGGCCCGTTGCTGCCGATCGTGCCCTATCGCGATCTGGAGCAGGCATTCGCTTACATCAATCAGCGGCCTCGTCCTCTGGCTCTTTACTACTTTGGCTACGACAAACGCGAACAGCATCGCGTGCTGCACGAGACCCATTCCGGCGGCGTATGCCTGAACGACACCTTGTTGCATGTCGCTCAGGACGATATGCCCTTCGGTGGCATCGGCCCCTCGGGCATGGGCCATTACCACGGCCACGAAGGTTTCCTGACCTTCAGCAAGGCCAAGGGCGTGCTGATCAAACAGCGCTTCAACGCGGCCCGGCTTATCTACCCGCCCTACGGCACATCGATTCAGAAACTGATTCAGAAGCTGTTCATTCGCTAAACGTTCGTCGACGCCGGGTAATAAAAACAATGCACCCAAGCCTGACCGAAACACCTGCCCTGTCGCGCCGTGGCCTGCTGAAATTCAGCCTCGGCGCCAGCGCGTTTCTCGCCACCGCCGGCCTTGGCGCCAGCCTCACTGGCTGCTCGTCGAGCGTCAGCGCCAACGGCTTCGTCAGTTTGCGCGACGGCGATCTGCTGTTCCTGCGCGCGCTGATCCCGGTGATGCTCGACGGCGCCGTCGCCGCCGGGGAAATGCCCGCAGCGCTAGACGGCACGCTGAAGTCGCTGGACTACAGCCTTGATCACGTGTCGCCGGAAATGCTCAAGCTCACTCGGCAACTCTTCGATGTGCTCGGCATGGCCGTGACCCGTGGCCCGCTCACCGGCATCTGGGGCAGTTGGGAAAACGCCAGCCCTGAAGCGATGCGGCATTTCCTTGAACGCTGGGAGAACAGTTCACTGAGCTTGCTGCGCATGGGCCACAGCTCGTTGCAGCAGATGGTGATGATGGCCTGGTACACCCGCGCCGAGTCCTGGGCTCACTGCGGTTATCCCGGTCCGCCGAAGGTCTGAAACCAGGGCGCGGCCTTCGCGAACAGGCTCGCTCCCACATTTGAAATGCATGTCCCTGTGGGAGCGAGCCTGCTCGCGAAGGGGCCTGCTGCATCACCTCAGCATCCAGAATAATAAAGAGAACCTGACCGATGCCCGTACCCGATCCCTTCCGCGAAGGCCTCGCCCGAGGCTGGAAAACCTACAACGGCGCGCAACTGAGCGACGACCTCACCCTCGAAGCCGACGTGGCGATCATCGGCAGTGGCGCCGGCGGCGGCACCACGGCAGAGATCCTCAGCGCGGCCGGCTACAAAGTCCTGCTGATCGAAGAAGGCCCGCTGAAGACCAGCTCGGATTTCAAACTGCTCGAAGACGAGGCCTATAGCAGCCTCTACCAGGAAGGCATCGGGCGCATGAGCAAGGACGGCGCGATCACGATCCTGCAGGGCCGCGCGGTCGGCGGCACGACGCTGATCAACTGGACCTCGAGCTTCCGCACACCCGAGCCGACCCTCGAACACTGGGCCAGCGAGCACAACGTCAAAGGCCATAGTCCGGCAGAGATGGCGCCGTGGTTCGAAAAAATGGAGCAGCGCCTCGGGGTCGCGCCGTGGATGGTGCCGCCCAATGCCAACAACGATGTGATCCGCAAAGGCTGCGAGCAACTCGGCTACAGCTGGCACGTGATCCCGCGCAACGTTCGCGGCTGCTGGAATCTTGGCTATTGCGGCATGGGCTGCCCGAGCAACGCCAAGCAATCAATGATGGTCACGACCATCCCGGCGACGCTGGAAAAGGGCGGCGAGCTGCTGTATCTGGCGCGGGTGGAGAAACTGCTGATCAGTGGCGACAAGGTTACCGGGCTGCATTGCGTGGCGATGGACCAACGCTGCGTCGAGCCGACCGGGCGCAGCATCACCGTCAAGGCGCGGCATTACGTGCTGGCCGGCGGCGGCATCAACAGCCCGGCGCTGTTGCTGCGCTCCGACGTGCCGGATCCGCATGAGCGCGTGGGCAAGCGCACCTTTTTGCACCCGGTGAACATGTCCGCCGCGCGTTTCGCCGAGGTGGTCAATCCGTTCTACGGCGCGCCGCAGTCGATTTATTCCGACCATTTTCAATGGAAGGACGGCACCACCGGGCCGATGGCGTTCAAACTTGAAGTGCCACCGCTGCACCCGGCGCTGGCCGCCACACTGCTCGGCGGTTTCGGTCAAGAGAATGCGCAACACATGGCCGACCTGCCGCACACCCACGCAATGCTGGCGCTGCTGCGCGATGGCTTCCACCCGGACAGCAGCGGTGGCTCGGTGGAGCTGCGCGGCGACGGCTCGCCGGTGCTCGACTATCAGGTTTCGCAGTACGCCTGGGACGGTTTGCGCCGGGCCTTTCACGTGATGGCCGAAATCCAGTTCGCCGGCGGCGCGCAATCGGTCATGCCGATGCACGCCGACGGTCGCTATGTGAAGACACTGGCTGAGGCGCGCTCGCTGATCGACGGATTGAGCCTGGAGCTGTACCGCACGCGGCTGGGCAGTGCCCACGTGATGGGTGGTTGTGCGATGGGGGAAGATCCGAAAAGCGCGGTCGCCGACAGCCTCGGTCGCCATCATCAACTGCGCAATCTGTCGATTCACGACGGCTCGCTGTTCCCCACCAGCATCGGCGCCAACCCGCAGTTGTCGGTGTATGGCCTGACCGCGCAACTGGCGACAGCCTTGGCTGACCGACTGAAAAATCCATGAAAAAGCAGAATATTCCTATCGTCTATAGTGCTTTCTTACCCAACAGGCGACTTGGCCGACCGGGAAGGCTGCGATACCATCCGACTCCCCAACGGACTCCCGCCAGGACGACGCGATGAACCGAGTGTTGTACCCAGGTACCTTCGACCCTATTACCAAGGGCCATGGCGATCTGGTCGAACGCGCCTCGCGCCTGTTCGATCACGTGATCATTGCGGTCGCCGCCAGCCCGAAAAAGAACCCGCTGTTCCCGCTGGAACAACGGGTCGAACTGGCTCGCGAGGTCACCAAACACCTGCCGAACGTGGAAGTGGTCGGTTTCTCGACGCTGCTCGCGCATTTCGCCAAAGAGCAGAACGCCAATGTGTTCCTGCGTGGTCTGCGCGCGGTCTCGGACTTCGAATACGAATTCCAGCTGGCCAACATGAACCGCCAACTGGCACCGGATGTGGAGAGCCTGTTTCTCACGCCGTCGGAGCGTTATTCGTTCATTTCCTCGACGCTGGTGCGGGAAATTGCTGCGCTGGGCGGCGATATCAGCAAGTTCGTCCACCCGGCCGTGGCCGACGCGCTGACCCTGCGCTTCAAGAAATAGGCGCTGCCGCAGGCTGCGATCTTTGCTTTTGAAGATTGCAGTCTCGTGCCCTTGATCGCCCCCGCGTGCACTGCGCTCGCCAATGCGGCACAATTGCGCGCATTGATTTATAGCGCCCGGGCCTGCCGCCCCGGCTGGAGTTAGCATGTCCCTGATCATCACCGACGATTGCATCAACTGCGACGTCTGCGAACCCGAGTGCCCGAACGCCGCCATTTCCCAAGGCGAAGAGATCTACGTGATCGACCCGAACCTGTGCACCCAGTGCGTCGGCCACTACGACGAGCCGCAGTGCCAGCAGGTCTGCCCGGTGGATTGCATTCCACTGGACGAAGCCCATCCGGAAACTGAAGAACAGTTGATGGAGAAGTACCGCAAGATCACCGGCAAGGCCTGATCTCTTCAGTGCCCGTTCCGGCCCTCTTCGCGAGCAGGCTCGCTCCCACATTTGCAATGCATTCTCCTGTGGGAGCGAGCCTGCTCGCGAATGGGCCATCAGCCACACCCCTGAAACCCGATTAGCTCACTCGCGCTGCTCGAACCCCTCCCCCGTACACCCCAGACACCGCACAAACGCCGCTTTCGCCGGGTCTACCACCAGCGCCTGACCGGCATCGCCAACACCGCCGCCGAGCGCGGTAAACGGCAACGACACCACAAACGCTCCCGCACCGATCACCGTTGCCACCACCAGCAAAGGTCGGGCAATCAGCAGGTCGCCGAGCATGGCGTAGGCCGGGGGATTCTGGATGGTGTATCGCGGGTCACCGCTGCCGTTTTCCGAGGCCTGAGCAGCCAGACTGGAACACAGCAGCAGCGTGACGAAGAAGACTTGCAGGAGTTTCATGGCACGATCCTTCGGGCTGAACAGTGAGACTTCTCAATATAGACCCAAGGATTTTTTCAGGTCTGGCAACGCGGGCAAAACACGCTGGCGCGCTGACCGAGCTTCACTTCGCGCAGACCGGTGCCGCAGACCTTGCAGTGCTGCCCTCCCCGGCCGTAGACAAACAGTTCCTGCTGGAAATAGCCGGGCTGACCGTCGCCGCCAATGAAATCGCGCAATGTCGTGCCGCCACGCTCAATGGCGGCGGCAAGGATGCGTTTGATCTCGATTGCCAGTTTCAAGTAACGCCCGCGGGAGATGCCCCCGGCTTCGCGGCGCGGATCGATGCCGGCGGCGAACAGCGCTTCGGTCGCGTAGATATTGCCGACCCCGACCACCACCGCGTTGTCCATGATGAACGGCTTGACCGCCATCGAACGTCCGCGTGACAGCTTGAACAATCTTTCGCCATCGAACAGATCGGTCAGCGGCTCAGGCCCGAGGCGAATCAGCAGTTCGTGATTGAGCGGGTCGTTGCTCCACAGCATCGCACCGAAGCGTCGCGGGTCGGTGTAGCGCAGGGCCAGACCCGATTCCAGTTCGATGTCGACGTGTTCGTGCTTCAACGCCGGCAACCCGGCCTCGACCAGACGCAGATTGCCCGACATGCCCAAATGGCTGATCAGTGTGCCGATCTCGGCATTGATCAACAGGTACTTGGCGCGCCGCTCGACCAGCACGATGCGCTGCCCGGACAGGCGCACATCGAGGTCTTCGGGGATCGGCCAGCGCAGGCGCCGGTCGCGGACGATGACCCGGCTGACCCGCTGGCCTTCCAGGTGCGGGGCGATCCCGCGACGGGTGGTTTCGACTTCCGGCAGTTCAGGCATGGTGTCCTCGGATCAATGCGCGCCGAGGTCGCGAATCGTTTGTTTGAGTGTTTCGAAGTCGTAGTCCGACAGACCGACGTAATCGAGCACCAGCGGGCCGACCGCGTTCCACTCGAAATCTTCGGTCTGGTTACCCAGCACCCGATACGAGGCGCAGATGTGCTCGGCCATTTTCAGAATCGCCAGCAAGTTTTTCAGCTGGCTGTTCTTCGACGATTCGTCGCTGAAAATCGCCAGCGCGTTGTGGTGGTTGGCGATGGCGGCGCTGACATGCTCCGGCAGGCGCCAGGACTTGGCAGTGTAGTAACCGACCACGGCGTGGTTGGTGTTGAACACACGGTTTTCCGTATCGACCACACGGCATTCCGGGCTGGCGCTGGCATAGGCCTCTTCCAGCACGGTCATGTAATTGGGGAACCGCTGCAGCATCAATGGCACGCCGCAATCGTGGAACAGGCCCAACGCATAGGCTTCGTCACCGGCCTGGGTGCCGATACGCTTGGCCAGGGTCAGGCAGGTCATCGCCACATCCTGCGCGGTGTCCCAGAAACGGTTGAGGGTGACGATGGTGTCGTCGTTCATCTCGCCCTTGATCGACTGCGCGTTGATCAGGTTGATGATTGAGCGGCTGCCCAACAGGTTCACCGCACGCTGGATCGAGGTGATCTTGTTGCTCAGGCCGTAATACGGCGAGTTGACGATTTTCAGCAGCGCGCCGGACAGGCCGGGATCCTGGGAGATCAGCTTGGCGATCACCTCCAGGTCCGGATCGGGCATGTACTGCTCCATTTGCAGATCCACCATGATCTGCGGTTGCGCCGGCACACTGATGCCTTGCAGCGATTGTTGAATCTGTTCGGTGGTCAGCTCTTGGGACATAAGTACACACTCCGGGGCAGGCGGCGATTCTAACCGCTGAAACCGCAGGGCGACACACCGATGGGCACATCGCCGGAACTTTCATCTGTGCCCAGGCTTCGGAATCTGTAGGGCGCATCGGACCTCAACGGTCCGCTGCGAAGGCAAAATCTCCACAGGCTCAGGAGCTTACCGATGGCAACTTCCCTCAATGGCAAACGCGTCGCTATTTTGGTTACCGATGGTTTCGAACAGGTCGAACTGACCGGCCCCAAGGATGCCCTGGAGCAGGCCGGCGTGCAGGTGGATATTCTTTCCGCCGAGGCTGGCACGGTCAAAGGCTGGAACCATGACAAACCGGCGGACGACTTTCCGGTCGCCAACACTTTTCAGGCCGTGAGCATCGATCAATACGATGCCGTGCTGCTGCCGGGTGGTGTGCAAAATTCCGACACCATCCGTATCGACCAGGATGCTCAGCATCTGGTCAAGACTGCCGCTTCGGCGGGCAAGCCGATTGCCGTGATCTGTCATGGCAGCTGGCTGCTGATTTCTGCAGGGCTGGTCAATGGCAAGACCATGACCAGCTACAAAACGGTCAAGGACGATCTGGTCAATGCCGGGGTCAACTGGGTCGATCAGGAGGTGGTCAAGGACGGCAACCTGATCAGCAGCCGCCAGCCGGATGATGTGCCGGCGTTCAGTCAGGCCCTGATTGACGCACTGGATGCATAAGAGCTGAAATCGCTTTCGCGAGCAGGCTCGCTCCCACAGGTGAATGCATTCCAAGTGTGGGAGCGAGCCTGCTCGCGAAGGGGCCATCCGCTTTTCATCGCAGGCCAGACCGGAGCACGCGTCAACACGCTATACTCCCGCTCTTTTTTCCGGAGCGACGTCATGTCCCTGCCTAGCCTGCGCCTCAAAGCCAACGCCGACCGTCGCCTGCGCAACGGCCACTTGTGGGTCTACAGCAACGAAATCGACGTGGCCGCCACGCCTCTGCACGGCTTCAAGGCCGGCGATCAGGCGGTGCTCGAAGCCGCTGGCGGCAAGCCGTTGGGCATCGTCGCCATGAGCCCGAACAACCTGATCTGCGCGCGTCTGCTGTCACGCGACATCAAACTGGCACTCGACAAGTCGTTGCTGGTGCACCGTCTGAACGTCGCGCTGTCGTTGCGCGAGCGTCTGTTCGACAAGCCGTTCTATCGTCTGGTCTACGGCGACTCCGACCTGCTGCCGGGTCTGGTGGTCGATCGTTTCGGCGACATTCTTGTGGTGCAGATCGCCTCGGCGACCATGGAAGCGCACAAAGACGACGTGATCGCCGCGCTGACTCAAGTGCTCAAGCCAAGCGGCATCCTGTTCAAGAACGACTCCGCAGCCCGCGACGCCGAAGGCCTCAACCGCTACGTCGAAACCGTATTCGGTCTGGTGCCGGAATGGGTCGCGCTGGAAGAGAACGGCGTCAAGTTCGAAGCGCCGGTCATTCAAGGGCAGAAAACCGGCTGGTTCTACGATCACCGCATGAACCGCGCGCGCCTGGCACCCTACGCCAAAGGCAAACGCGTGCTCGACCTCTATAGCTATATCGGTGGCTGGGGCGTGCAGGCCGCGGCGTTCGGCGCCAGCGAAGTGTTCTGCGTCGATGCCTCTGCATTCGCCCTCGACGGTGTCGAGCGCAACGCTGCGCTGAACGGTTTCGCTGACAAGATGACCTGCATCGAAGGCGACGTCTTTGAAGCGCTGAAGGAACTGAAAGCCAGCGAAGAGCGTTTCGACGTGATCGTTGCCGATCCGCCAGCGTTCATCAAACGCAAGAAAGACATGAAGAATGGCGAAGGCGCCTACCGTCGTCTGAACGAGCAAGCCATGCGCCTGCTGACCAAGGACGGCATTCTGGTCAGTGCTTCGTGCTCCATGCACCTGCCGGAAGATGATCTGCAGAACATCCTGCTGACCAGCGCCCGTCACCTGGACCGCAATATCCAGATGCTCGAGCGTGGCGGTCAGGGTCCGGATCATCCGGTGCATCCGGCCATCGCTGAAACCCGTTACATCAAAAGCATCACCTGCCGTCTGCTGCCCAACAGCTGATTGCGCTTGAACGCCGGGGAGCCACTGAGCTCCCCGTTTTTTTTGCGCGCCCTCCCCCCGTTTTTTCACACTCGACATGAGTGTCCTGCCCTCTTCCTACAACTTCTTTCTCGCTGCCTTGCAGGAAGTTTCGTCATGCCTGTCAATCATGGAAATTAAACCTACACAGTAAGCCTCCTGCAAAAGATCACTCCGACAAAATTACTGGAATATTCCTACTTAATATCCGCTTGCCAATATTCGATTACAAACTAATATGAAGTTGTCGCAACGAAGCGACTCAACTACCAACGAACAAGGAGTTCACATCATGAAAACCATTTATCTCGAAACAGACAAACTCGCCAACCTGGCCTTTCTGGTTGCAGCCACCGGCCGCTAAGTAAGCCTGGACGCCGGAGAGTGCCGGCACTCTGGCGTCCATCAGACTTTTTCCCGAGTGACCTGAGCCCATGTATATCAATCCTTTTCTTTTTATATTGCCGCGCCCGCCTGGACAAGTTGTCTGGAACTACAAGAACCACACTCAACACGAACTTGATCTTGATTACTCCCATCGCCTCGCCAGACTTATACACAACCCTGAATTATTTGATCCGAACAACATAATAGACACACAACTTCTGGACGCAGGAATTCTGACAACTTCAAAAATAGACAGCCCGAATTGGGGCTGGGATGAATTGTCGAAGATTTATCACATCGGCACACAAAACATACCTTGCGCACATACGCCTCGGAATATCCACGAGTGGTCCAGGCAATATCTGGCGCACTGCAGCGAAGTGCTGGCGAAGCCAGAACCTGCAGACACCCGGGCGCGGCGATCAGTGCAGCCCCTGATTACCCTGCCCGTACCGGGCGCCATTGATGATGACAGCCTGACTCAGGCCCTGATGAGGCGCAAAACCTGTCGTTCCTACACCGGTGCAGCGGTGACACTGGATGAGGTTGGCACGCTGCTGTATTTGACCCTCGGCTATCTTCCCCCACGCGACAATGCCCACGACGATCCGGTCGCACCGGGTCTCGAGGCACGCCGAAGCTGCCCGTCCGGCGGCGGATTGAACGCCTGTGAGGGATTTGTCCTGGCGCAAAATGTCAGCGGACTGGAACCCGGCATCTACGCCTATCACCCTGCCGAACACGCCCTGAGTCGGATCAATGCGCTGCCGGATCCGGAGCTGGGTCAATTGCTCGGCGGCCAGCATTTCATCAACAACCTGCCACTGGGCGTGTTCATCACTGCAAGGTTTGATCGTCTCTGGTGGAAGTACGAGCACTCGCGTGCCTATCGCATGGCCTTCATCGAAGCCGGTCATCTCTCGCAAACCTTTCAACTGGTAGCGACGACGCTAGGGTTGAACACCTGGTTGACCGGCGCGTTTGCCGACGCACAGATTGAAACCCTGCTCGGCATCGCGGACAGCGCCGAGCAACCGTTGTTCTTCGTCGGTTGCGGACAAAGCGATGGCCAGGCCATGTGCCAGGAAATGCGTGATCTGCTCAGCGGAGCACAGTCATGATTCCCACGGCTATGGACGAGAGCGAAGCCCCGGTGTCATGGTCGCTCAAATTCACGCTTCCAGGCTGGGAGAACCGTGCATCGGTACGCAGCAGTGTCCATGACTATCGGTTACCGGGCGATGTCGAGCAGCAATTGCAAACCCGCTACTGGTTACCCCCGGCCTTTGTGCCCTATCTGGCGCATCCGGCCATCCAGGCCAAAGGTCGCGAAACCCTGCACCGCCTTACCGCCAATCATCTGGTGTATTTCCTCGACTACACCACCCTGCTCGAACACCGCATCGTCAACCGCGCGGTGGAAGTCATCGTGCACCGCGAACTGCCCATTTATATACCGCTACCGATGAAACATGCGGCACTGCAGCTGTATACCGACGAGGGCTACCACGCGCTGTTTTCCAACCAGATTGCCGAGCAGATCGCTGCGCTCTACGGCATCACCCGGCGACCGGTCATTCCGAAGCGGATCAGCCGCATGAACGCTTTGATCGCGCGCACGCCGGAGAAAAACCGTGCATTGGCCTGGTTCCTGCTGGGATTTGTCTCGGAAACCATCATTGCCCGCGAGTTGCTGGAGGTCTGCCGCGACACGCTGGTATCCAGTGTGAGTGACATGTTGCGTGATCACCTTGCCGACGAAGCCCGGCACAGCCGCTATTTCGCCGAAGCCTTCCATTACTTCTGGATTGCGATGAACAGTCGTCAACGCCTGTTCGCCAGCAAGACCCTCGTGGAGATCATTTCCATCTTCTTCGAAGCAGATGAAGGCTGGCTGCAACAAAGCCTGCGTTCGGCCGGTATTGCCGAGATCGACGTGATGGAGATTGTCGGCGGCACGGCAACGGTGCAGGCCAACCGCGCCCGTGCACGCGTTGGCTGCAAACCTACGGTGGAGGCCTTGCACAAGGCGGGCTTCTTTGCATTGCCCCATAACCAGACACTCTTCGCCAAAGCAGGATTGATCGATGGATAAACACAGCCGTGTAGCTACCCGCCGGCAACAACGCGGTGCCGTCAGCCTGTTGTTGGCGATGATCCTGCTTGGCGTGTTTCCGCTGGATGTGCTGCTGCCTTCCTTTCCGGCATTGGCAGCACACTTTGGCCGATCGTCTAACGACATCGCGCTGTCGATCAGTCTGTTTGCCGTGGGCATCGCATTTGCCCAGTTATTGATCGGCCCGCTGTCAGATGTGATCGGGCGCAAAGGTCTGCTGCTTGCCGGCATGAGCGTGTCGCTGCTCGGCGCACTGGGCTGCGTGCTGAGCAATGACTACACGCTGTTCCTGATTTTCCGGGTGATGCAGGCGCTGGGATGCGGTTGCTTCGTGCTGTCCCAGGCACTGGTGCAGGATCTGTTCGAAGGCAACGAGCGTGATCGCCTGCGGATCCTGATGGTCACCGCAACGGGCATCTTCATTTCGATATCACCATTGGCGGGCACGTTTCTGCAGGCCACGCTCGGCTGGCGCGGCAGCTTCTGGGTCTTCATCGCCCTGGCCGCAGCAGTTCTGATCAAGACCTGGCGATTGCTCGATAACAGCCGTCCTCCTCATGATCCCAGCCGCCTTGGCTTCATCCAGTCCTATCAGCGCGTCTTGGGCAATTTCGAATTTGTCGGCTGTTGGCTGATTTCCGCATTCGCTTTCGCTTGCCACTTTTCCTTCATCGTCATTTCCCCGCTGATCTTCATGGAGCAGCTGCAGATGGCACCTTACGATTTCGCCTTGATCCTGCTGATCTACGGCGCCGCCTATGTCTTTGGCGGCGTGCTCGCCAGCGTGCTGAACCGGCATATCAATGCGCAACAGCAGATTTTTACCGGGCTGAGTCTGATCCTGCTCTCGGGACTGGTAATGCTCTATCTGGCCGCCAACCATGATTTGTCAGCTGCGACTGTGCTGATTCCAATGCTCATCTGCACGGTGGGCACGACCATTACCCGGCCACCGGCTACCTCCCGCGCCATGAGCCTGTTTGCCGAAAATGCCGGCGCATCGGCGTCTGCCGGCAGCACCATCATCTTTATCTGTGGCGGGCTGGTCAGCGCCTTGATCAGCCTCGGCCCGGCCAACCTGCAAGCGACGCTGGGCTACGGTTTCGTCCTGTTGAGCGGCATATCCCTGTTGCTCAACAGCGTGATTGGCCGCCGCGTCAGCAACCTGCGCAGCAACAGGTTGATGCCCGGAGGCGACCATTGACCCTGCCAGTCGTCATCCCGCGCACCGCATCAGCAAGTCAACGATGCTTTGCGCCATTCCCTCGCGACGCCAGCGGTGTAGAATCGCCTCATTCATCGCCATTCATCCCCGGCGGGTTTATGAGCTCAGGCTGAGACCAGCGGCGATCCCGCAACGTCATCGGCAGCTTCCGGACACACGGCCATTTTTCGGGTGTTTCAGAGGTCAACAGAAGCTCACTCCCCTTTAGTACGTGATTAGCCGCCCGGAGTGCTCCATGCCAGATTACCGCTCGAAAACATCCACCCACGGCCGCAACATGGCCGGCGCCCGCGCACTGTGGCGCGCCACCGGCATGAAAGATGACGACTTCAAGAAGCCGATCATTGCCATCGCCAACTCGTTCACCCAGTTCGTCCCGGGGCATGTGCACCTGAAGGACCTGGGTCAACTGGTCGCCCGCGAGATCGAACGCGCCGGTGGCGTGGCCAAGGAATTCAACACCATCGCCGTCGATGACGGCATCGCCATGGGCCACGACGGCATGCTGTATTCGCTGCCGAGCCGCGAGATCATCGCCGACTCCGTCGAGTATATGGTCAATGCCCACTGCGCCGACGCTATCGTGTGCATTTCCAACTGCGACAAGATCACCCCGGGCATGCTGATGGCCGCGCTGCGCCTGAACATCCCGGTGATCTTCGTTTCCGGTGGCCCGATGGAAGCGGGCAAGACCAAACTCGCCTCCCACGGCCTCGACCTCGTCGACGCCATGGTGATCGCCGCCGACTCCAGCGCTTCTGACGAGAAAGTCGCCGAGTACGAGCGCAGCGCCTGTCCGACCTGTGGTTCATGCTCCGGCATGTTCACCGCCAACTCGATGAACTGTCTGACCGAAGCACTGGGTCTGGCCTTGCCGGGCAACGGTTCCACTCTGGCCACTCACAGCGACCGCGAGCAGCTGTTCCTGCAGGCCGGTCGCACCATCGTCGAGCTGTGCAAGCGTTACTACGGCGAGAACGATGACTCCGTGCTGCCGCGCAACATCGCCAACTTCAAGGCGTTCGAGAACGCGATGATGCTCGACATCGCCATGGGCGGTTCGACCAACACCATCCTGCACTTGCTCGCAGCCGCCCAGGAAGCCGAGATCGATTTTGACCTGCGCGACATCGACCGTCTCTCGCGCAGCGTGCCGCAGCTGTGCAAAGTCGCACCGAACATCCAGAAGTACCACATGGAAGACGTGCACCGCGCCGGCGGCATTTTCAGCATCCTCGGTTCGCTGGCCCGTGGCGGCCTGCTGCACACCGACCTGCCGACCGTGCACAGCCGCAGCATGGAAGAAGCCATCGCCAAGTGGGACATCACCCAGACCAGCGACGAAGCCGTGCATCACTTCTTCAAGGCAGGTCCTGCGGGCATTCCGACCCAGACCGCGTTCAGCCAGTCGACCCGTTGGGAAACCCTCGACGACGATCGTGAAAACGGCTGCATCCGCAGCTTCGAGCACGCCTATTCGAAAGAAGGCGGCCTCGCCGTGCTGTACGGCAACATCGCGCAGGACGGTTGCGTGGTGAAAACCGCCGGGGTCGATGAGTCGATCCACGTCTTCGAAGGCAACGCGAAAATTTTCGAAAGTCAGGACAGCGCCGTGCGCGGCATCCTCGCTGACGAAGTGAAGGAAGGCGACATCGTCATCATTCGCTACGAAGGCCCGAAAGGCGGCCCGGGCATGCAGGAAATGCTCTACCCGACGTCCTACCTGAAATCCAAAGGTCTGGGCAAAGCCTGTGCGCTGCTCACCGACGGGCGTTTCTCCGGCGGTACTTCCGGCCTGTCAATCGGTCACGCTTCGCCAGAAGCTGCGGCCGGCGGCGCGATTGGTCTGGTGCAGGATGGCGACAAGGTGCTGATCGACATTCCGAACCGCTCGATCAACCTGTTGGTCAGCGACGAAGAACTGGCGGCACGCCGTGCCGAGCAGGACAAGAAAGGCTGGAAACCGGTCGAGGTGCGTCCACGCAAAGTGACCACCGCGCTCAAGGCCTACGCCCTGCTGGCCACCAGTGCCGACAAGGGCGCGGTGCGCAACAAAGCGATGCTCGACGGGCTGTAACCGTCAAATCGTCGATGCAAAAATGCCCCGCCATGTGCGGGGCTGATCGTTCCCACGCTCTGCGTGGGAATGTCTCAAGGGACGCTCCGCGTCCAGTGACGCGGAGCGTCACGGGCTGCATTCCCACGCAGAGCGTGGGAACGATCCAAAACAAGATCAAAAGATCGCAGCCTTCGGCAGCTCCTTGTATCTCGACTAACGCTCCGTCAGGAGCGATAGTTCTCGACTGATCATCGAGGGAGGGACTTGGAAGCCGCGCAGCTCCTTAGGCTTTTTGCCTGTGACGTAGATCGTGCTCCAGCCCTCCACACTCACTCGTACAGTTCGCACGGTATCTTGGGCCCGCCTGCGGCGAGAGCCCGCATTCGCAAGGTTGGACAGAGTGACGTGATGATCGCAACAGGGAACAAGTGGAGAAACGATCATGTCCGGTTTCGTTGGCGTCGACATCGCAAAGAACACCTTTGATATCGCTACACACCAGCCCAACGGCAAGCACAAAACCAAGGCCAAGCTGGCCAACGATCCAAAGGGCTTTAAAGAGTTTGAGGCGTGGCTAGAAAAAAACGCCGAGCGTTCGGCCCTGATCGTGATGGAAGCCACCAGCGTCTACCACTTGGAGCTCGCGGAATTCGTTTACAACAAAGGCTTCCGGGTCTGCGTCGTGAACCCGGCTACGACCAAAGCGTACGCTGACAGCGAACTGCGCCGCATCAAGACCGATAAAAGCGATGCCAAACTGATCGCCGACTTTGCCCGGGAAAAGGATCAAAAACTTCACCCATGGGCGCCTGAGCCGCTGAAATACCGCCAGTTAAAAGCAATGGTGCGCCGCCTGGATGACCTTCAGGAAATGGAACAAATGGAGCTTAATCGTCTGGACGTTTCCGACGAAAAGGTCAAAGACTCGATCAACTCCGTTCTGCGCCATATCGAAAAAGAGATCGTAGAAACGCATAAGGCGATCAAAAAACACATCGATGACGACCCGGATATGCGTCAGATGCGGGATCTCATCGTAACCATCGACGGCATCGGACAAAAAACGCTTGAACGATTGCTCGCCGAACTGGGTGACCTGCGCAAATACAGTGATCCTCGCCAACTGGTCGCTGCCGCAGGGCTCAATCCAAAGCTGCAGGAATCAGGAAAGCTCAAAGGTCACACCCTGATCTCAAGAGTAGGGTCAGCACGGCTGCGTGCAGGCCTTTACATGCCTGGCATGGTGGCGCTGAAACACAATAAGGCGATCAAGGCGATGAAAGAACGCCTGGAAGCCAATGGCAAGGCCCCCAAGCAGATCATCTGCGCAGCAATGCGCAAGCTGCTGCACTTCATTTACGGAGTGCTCAAGTCAGGACTGCCATATGACCCGAAACTTGCGCTTGCCCGGTGAGGCTCAAGACGGTATCTACATGCGATCGTGGCTTACTGGATGTCTTCCGGTTTGACGATCACCCAGTTCTTGTCCGCCGTCACCGGCAAGCCTTCCTTGGCCTGCGCCGCCGCGTGCTTGGCCATCATGCCGTTGATTTGCGTCATGTACTTGTCCTTGCGGTTGATCCACAAGTGAATGCCGCCCTTGGCCACATCGACATCGTGGAACAGCATGTAACCGTCGCTCGTCGGGGTATCGCCGCCGACCAGTACCGGTTTTTTCCATTCATCGATATAGGTCAGGATCGCTGCGTGCTTGCCGGCCATCCACGTTGCCGGGGTCCACAGGTACGGCGTCAGCTCCAGGCCGAGGTTGGCCTTCTCGTCATATTTGCCAGCAGTGATCTGTTTGCGCGCAGTGGTCAGCTCGCCGGTCTTCTGATCCTTGAGCAGCATTGAAACGCCAATGACGTTCTGCGGTTTGACGTTGTAACCGTACTTGGGATCCGCCGCGACCATGCGTACCAGTTCCTCTGAAGCGGCGGTCATCACGTAGACCTCGATACCGTTCTCCATCAGCTTGTTGTACAGCTCCTGCTGGCCAGTGAAGATCTTCGGCGGATTGACATCGAGCTTCTTCACCACATCGCCTTCGTAATACGTCGCCGGCACCGGTTTGCCCGAAGCCATCAGCTCGTCAACGTAGCCCTTGAGTTCCTTGAGGGTGAAGCCAGAGAACACCTGCGCCACCCACGGGTAGCAGACCATGTCGTCGACTTCGCAGAGCCGGTAGTAATAACTGAACAGGCTTTCCTTGTGCTCGGCGGTGTCCTTGAACGGCATCAGTTTCAGCGAGGGGTCGAGCTTGTCGCGGGTAATAAGGCCCTTGTTTTCCATGAACGGCAGCAAGGATTCTTCGAGGTCGTAGCGGTAACTGGTGTTGTCCATGTCGAACACCGCGTAATTACCCTTGTTGGCGTTGGCGGCAATCATCGCGTCCAGCGCCTTGGCCTGATCCGCCGGCCAATGCTTGAGGTCCGTGGCCAATGCCTGGCCAGCAAGGCCAGCCGCCAGTGCCATAGCCAACAACGTGCGTGCAATTTTCATAGCGCTACTCCCCGATGCAAAGAGTTCGACGCTAACAAATCATTGTGACAAGCCTCGCCTGTCAGCGACCGCTGACGTCCCCTGCGCGTCAGTTGCATTGCCGACAGCGACACGCGCTTATTCCAAAAACGACGGTTGCCCAGCCATTTTGGTATTAAATCATTGCAAATCAAGCTGTTAGGCTTGCCGGTTCGCAGCAGCCCCGGATGGCTGTTGGCACAGTCTTTACTGGAGTTCTCATGAATCTACCGCTGATTCTCAACCTGCTGGTGTTCCTCGCCTTGCTCTTCGGTCTGGCGCAAACCCGCCACACCACTTGGAGCCTGGCGAAAAAAGTCCTGCTTGCACTGGTCCTCGGCGTGGCGTTCGGCGTCGCGCTGCACACGATTTACGGTGCCGGCAACCCGGTGCTGAAAGCCTCGATCGGCTGGTTCGATCTGGTCGGCAACGGTTACGTACAGTTGCTGCAGATGATCGTGATCCCGCTGGTGTTCGCCTCGATCCTCAGCGCCGTGGCCCGCCTGCACAATGCCTCGTCGCTGGGCAAGATCAGTTTCCTGACCATCGGCACGCTGCTGTTTACCACCGCCATCGCAGCGCTGATCGGCATCGGCCTGACCAACCTGTTCGGCCTCAGCGCTGAAGGTCTGGTCGCCGGCACTCAGGAAATGGCACGCCTGCAAACCATTCAGAACGACTACGCCGGCAAGGTCGCCGACCTGAATGTGCCGCAATTGCTGCTGTCGTTCATTCCGCAGAACCCGTTCGCCGACCTGGCCCGGGCCAAGCCGACCTCGATCATCAGTGTGGTGATCTTCGCCGCGTTCCTCGGGGTTGCCGCGCTGCAACTGCTCAAGGACGACGTCGAGAAAGGTCAGAAAGTGATCAACGCCATCGACACCCTGCAAGCCTGGGTGATGCGTCTGGTGCGTCTGGTGATGAAGCTGACCCCGTACGGTGTGCTGGCGCTGATGACCAAAGTGGTCGCCGGTTCCAACCTGCAGGACATCATCAAGCTGGGCAGTTTCGTCGTGGTCTCGTATATCGGCCTGGGCCTGATGTTCGTCGTGCACGGCGTGCTGGTGTCGGCCGCCGGGATCAACCCGCTGCGCTTCTTCCGCAAGATCTGGCCGGTGCTGACCTTCGCCTTCACCAGCCGCTCCAGCGCGGCAACCATTCCGCTGAGCATCGAAGCGCAGACCCGTCGTCTGGGCATTCCGTCGTCAGTCGCCAGTTTCGCTGCCTCGTTCGGTGCGACCATCGGCCAGAACGGGTGTGCCGGCCTGTACCCGGCGATGTTGGCCGTGATGGTGGCACCAACGGTCGGCATCAACCCGCTGGATCCGCTGTGGATCGCGACGCTGGTAGCGATTGTCACGTTGAGTTCGGCCGGTGTCGCCGGAGTGGGTGGAGGCGCGACGTTCGCCGCACTGATCGTGCTGCCAGCGATGGGCCTGCCGGTGTCACTGGTGGCGTTGCTGATTTCGGTCGAGCCGCTGATCGATATGGGCCGCACCGCGTTGAACGTGAGTGGCTCGATTACCGCAGGGGCGATTACCAGTCAGGTCATGCAGCAGACTGATAAAGCGTTGCTGGATGCCGATGAACACGCAGAGTTGGCCCAGGCTTAAGCTTCTCAGCGACTGAGCGGGCCTCTTCGCGAGCAGGCTCGCTCCCACACTGAAATGCGTTCCCCTGTGGGAGCGAGCCTGCTCGCGAAGCTGTTAGGCTTTCTCCCAAACCTCAAAGCTATATGCAGGTTTATCGCCCTCTGCCGGATTCGGTACATCCGACACCAGCTTCCATTCGCTCAGATCAAACTCCGGAAACCACGCATCCCCTTCCGGGCTCAGCGCTACGCGGGTCAGGTACAGCCGATCGGCCTGCGCCAGCCCTTGCGCATACAACTGCGCGCCGCCAATCAGCATCAGTTCATCAACGCCCTGGGCTTTCGCCCATTCCTCGGCGCGGGCCACGGCGGCTTCCAGCGACGGATAGACCTCGGCGCCTTCGAGCTGCAGATCAGGCTGACGGCTGACCACGATGTTCAAGCGCCCCGGCAACGGCCGGCCGAGCGAATCCCAGGTCTTTCGGCCCATGATGATCGGCTTGCCGAGCGTGGTCGCCTTGAAGTATTTGAAGTCCCCCGGCAGGTGCCAGGGCATGCTGTTGTCGACGCCGATCACGCGGTTTTCACCGAGGGCTGCGATCAGGCTGAGGGGCAGTGATTTAGTCATGCCGGCGAGGATACCAGAGCCGCGCTTACCCCGATAAGCGCCACAGCGGTTATGCTCAGCGCTCGATTTAGCGACGGGACGCCGCGTGACTGAACTGACTCCACTGCAAAACCTCTGGCTCACCGAAACCATCCGCCTGCGCGAAGAACACGCGGGGCCGCTGGATGACCTGGAAGCCAATCGTCTGGCCCGCGCCGCTGGTGGCGATCTGCCGAGCCGCATTGCGCGCCGGGCGCTATGGCTGGCCGAGCGCGACGGACTGACCGCCGCGCTCAAGCACTGGCTGCAAGGCGCGCGCCTGGCGCTGGTGCTGTTGATGATTGTCGCCGTGCTCAGCGGCGCCGGTCTGGCATTCGCCGCACTTGGGCAGACGCCGGTAAATGTGTTCTGGGCGCTGGGCAGTCTGCTCGGGATCAATATGATTTTGCTGCTGAGCTGGGCGCTGGGCTTGATTTTCGCTGGCGAACACGGCGCCACCCTCGGGCGCTTGTGGCTGTGGCTCAGCGAAAAATTCGCCCGCGACGCCAAAGCCGCGCAACTGGCACCGGCCCTGCTGTTGCTGCTGCAACGCAAGAAACTCAACCGCTGGGCGCTCGGCGCGTTGGTCAATGGCCTGTGGCTACTGGCAATGCTCAGCGCGCTGATTCTGTTGCTGACCCTGATGGCCACGCGGCGCTACGGCTTTGTCTGGGAAACCACGATCCTCGGCGCCGACACCTTTATCCATGTCACCCAGGCCCTTGGCTATCTGCCGTCGCTGCTCGGCTTCAATGTGCCGACCGAGGAAATGATCCGCGCCAGCGGCGACGGCGCACTGGATATTGAAAGCGCACGACAAGCCTGGGCAACCTGGCTGGTCGGTGTGCTGGTGGTCTACGGCGTGCTGCCGCGCCTGCTGCTCGCGCTGTTGTGCCTGTGGCGCTGGAACAGCGGCAAAGCGGCGCTGCGCCTGGATCTGAACCTGCCCGGCTACGCGCAACTGCGCGAACGGTTGATGCCGACCAGCGAGCGCCTTGGTGTCAACGACCCGGAGCCGGCGCAACTGCATCGCGTCGAAAGCAACATCGGCGAACGCGCCAGCGAAGGCGCGCTGCTGGTGGCGATCGAGTTGGACGAACAGCGTCCGTGGCCACCCGCGCTGCCGAAAAACGTCAGCAACGCGGGCATCCTCGACAGTCGCGAATCGCGGCACAAACTGCTCGAGCAACTCAGTCGCTTCCCGCCAGCGCGGCTGGCCATCGCCTGTGATCCGCGACGTTCGCCGGATCGCGGCAGCCTCGCGCTGATCGCCGAACTCGCGCGCAACGCCAGCGCCACTCGCATCTGGCTGCTGCAAGCGCCACCCGGCGAAGCGCTGGACGGGCAACGTCTGGGTGACTGGCACGCGGCGCTGCAACAGCTGGAACTGCCATTCGCCGATTGCGCGCCGATGAACTGGCTGGAGAGCGGACATGACTGATGCACGCAAGGCCCCGCTGAAACTGGCAGTGGTTGGCCACACCAACGTCGGCAAGACCTCGCTGCTGCGCACGCTGACCCGTGACGTCGGCTTCGGCGAAGTCTCGCACAGGCCGAGCACCACCCGGCATGTCGAAGGCGCGCGGTTGTCGGTGGATGGCGAGCCGTTGCTCGATCTGTACGACACGCCGGGGCTGGAAGATGCGATCGCCCTGCTGGATTTTCTCGAGCGTCTGGAACGCCCCGGCGAACGCCTCGACGGCCCGGCACGACTGGCGCGGTTTCTCGACGGCAGCGAGGCGCGCCAGCGTTTCGAACAGGAAGCCAAGGTACTGCGACAACTGCTGGCCTCCGATGCCGGTCTGTATGTGATCGACGCCCGCGAACCGGTGCTGGCCAAGTACCGCGACGAGCTGGAAGTGCTCGCCAGTTGCGGCAAACCGCTGCTGCCGGTGCTGAATTTCGTCAGCAGCGCCAACCATCGCGAACCCGATTGGCGTGAAGCGCTGGCGCGGTTGGGGCTGCATGCGTTGGTACGTTTCGACAGCGTCGCGCCGCCCGAGGATGGCGAGCGGCGCTTGTACGAGAGCCTCGCCCTGCTATTGGAAAACGCCCGGCCGCAACTGGAGCGGTTGATCGCCGACCAGCAGGCGCAGCGCCTCGCCCGTCAGCAAAGCGCCGCGCGCTTGATTGCCGAATTGCTGATCGACTGCGCTGCGTGCCGACGCAGTGTGGTCAGCGAAGCCGAGCAGGAACAACAGGCGATCAGCGAGCTGCGCAAAGCCGTACGTCAGCGTGAGCAGAAGTGCGTTGAGGCGCTGCTCAAGCTCTACGCGTTTCGCCCGCAGGACGCGGCGGCCAGTGACTTGCCGTTGCTCGACGGGCGCTGGGGCGATGATCTGTTCAACCCGGAAACCCTGAAGCAACTCGGCGTGCGCGTCGGCGGCGGCATTGCTGCCGGTGCAGCGGCCGGGGCTGGGGTGGATTTGCTGGTCGGCGGGATTACCCTTGGCGCGGCGGCGTTGGCCGGTGCGATCGCCGGCGGTGCGCTGCAAACCGCGCGCAGTTATGGCAGTCGCCTGCTCGGCAAAATCAAAGGCCAGCGGGAATTGACAGTGGATGACGCCGTGCTGCGCCTGTTGGCGTTGCGCCAGCGCCAGTTGCTGCTGGCCCTGGATCAGCGCGGGCATGCGGCGATGGACAGCATTCAGGTGGCCACGCCTCTGGACAAGACCTGGCGCGAAGGCAAGTTGCCGGAAGCGCTGAACAAGGCGCGCGCGCATCCGCAGTGGTCGTCGCTCAATCCGCAGGCGAAGTTGAATCAGGCGGAAAGGCAGGAGCAGGTTGAGGCGTTGGTTGATCGGGTGCTTGAGCTTTAGATCGCTACCCCCTCACCCCAGCCCTCTCCCGGAGGGAGAGGGGGCCGACTGTGTTGCTCTTGGGTCATACACCGACCTGAGATATCCAGTCGAACTCAGGTTTGAAAAGCATGGAGATCAGCTCCCTCTCCTCTCCGGGAGAGGGCTGGGGTGAGGGCTGCAATCACTCAGCCGACAACAATTTCTCAGCCTTGCGCTTTAACACACTCAGATCCACCAGCGGCACTGCAACCTCCTTCGCCAACTCATCCCAACACCGCATGCGCAAACTCAGCGCACATAACGGATCAGCCGCAAACGTATCCGCCTCAGCCTCGCTCATTACCCCGCCCTGATATTCCAGGGTGCGCCGACTCGCCTCACTCAACCGCGCGTAATAGCCCGGCTCGCGTAAGGTCAGATAGCGTTTGGCCTGGACGTGATATTCCACCAGTCGCGCCAGCCGTTCGCTGAAACCTGCCTCACGCAGATAGTCGGCACCGAGCCGTTCATGGCTGACCACGCCATAACCGCCCATGTTTTCCGCGCCCTCGGCACACAAATGGCCGATGTCATGAAAGAACGCCGCCAGCACCACTTCATCGTCACAGCCTTCAGCCATGGCCAGTTCTGCGGCCTGGGACATGTGCTCGAGCTGCGACACCGGTTCGCCGATGTAATCGCTGGCGCCGAAGCGTTCATACAGGCCGAACACCCGGGCGATCACCTGTTCGTGATTCATGCCTCCTCCAGTAACTGCGCGATGTTGCGTTCGGCCAGCGCCGGGCCGACGCTCATGCCGACGCCGGTGTGCATCAGCGCCACGCTCAGGCCCGGTGCCGGACGCAGGAATGAAAACGGCCCTGGCCCCCGAGAACCATAGACGCCCTGCCAGCGTTCGACCACTTGCACCTGGCAGCCCAGCGTCTGCTCGGCGAGTTCGAGCATCCAGTTGTCGACCTGTTCGGCGTTGAACGGTGAAGCATCGCTGCCGTAATGATGCGAATCGCCGATGATCAACTCGCCATACGGCGTCGGACTGATCAGCAAGTGAATGCCGTTAGCGTGCAGGTGCGGTTGTTCACGGAGGATCTGCGCCTGCACCGCTGCGGCTTCCGGCAGATCGGCGAAAGCGCCGTAGTGCACGCAGCTCAGGCCGGTGAGCACGGCGTGTTGCAGATTGAGACCGGCCTGCGGTCTGGCGCGGAGCATTTGCAAACGACAGATCTGCGGATTGAGCGCGGCAATCGGCTCGGCCAGCAGGGTCTGATAATCGTGGCCGGAGCAGACGATGATCTGCTTGCCGGTAAAACTGCCGGCGGTGCTGTGCAGACGCCCCGGCTCGACGTCGCGCACCAGCGTGGAAAAGTGAAACTCGACGCCCAGATCTCGGCGCAAATAATCGATCAGCGCCGGAATCGCTTCGCGCGAGTACAACTGCTGATCATCGATACCGTGCAGCGCGGCGCGGTGATGGCTGAACTGGCCGCCATAGAGATCACGCAACGCCGCGCCGCGCAGCAGCTCGACGTTGTAGCCATGCTCGACCGCGCGGTCGGCGCAGAAGGCTTCGAGCAAGTATTCTTCGGCCGCGCTGCGGGCGAACAGGTATGAGCCGTTGCGCTTGATCTGCAGGCCGGCAAGTTGCGCCCAGTCGCCCCAGACCTCGCGGCTGGCCTTGGCCAGTTCGAGCATGATGCCGGGCGGCTGACCGGTCACCAGCGCCTGGCCGAAGTTGCGCACCGAAGCGCCGAGGGGCGTGGCGGTGCGTTCGAATACCGCAACTTTCAGGCCGCGTTTGGCAGCAGCATAGGCGTGGGACAGACCGAGGATGCCAGCGCCGATGATGAGCAGGTCTTTGGGTTGTGTCATGAAGAGGTGCTCTGAATGAGAAACCGCTTTCGCGAGCAGGCTCGCTCCCACAGGGGACAGCATTGCAACTGTGGGAGCGAGCCTGCTCGCGAAGAGGCCTTGTCAGTCGATAAAGATCTTACTTGGCGACAACTTTCTCGGACTTGCCGTCATACCGCTTGCGCCATTCAGCCAGGATCTCGTCGCGATTCTTTGAGGCCCAGGCAAAGTCGTTCTTGATCAGGCGCTGCTCATAGTCGGCTGGCAATTCGGTTTGCGGCTTGGCAATCCCCGGCTGGGCGAGCACGGCGAAGTTCTCCTTGTAAAGATCCATCGCCTCGGCGCTGGCGGAGAAGTCGGCGAGTTTTTTCGCTGCCTCTTCATGCGGCGTGCCCTTGATCACCGCCGTCGCTTCGATCTCCCAGCCCAGACCTTCCTTCGGCAGAATGATGTCCAGTGGCGCGCCCTGGCGTTTCAACTGTACGGCTGGATATTCAAAGGAAATCCCGATCGGAAACTCCCCCGCCGCCGCCAGTTTGCACGGCTTGGAACCGGAGTGAACGTACTGGCCGATGTTCTGGTGCAAGCCGTCCATGTAGGCCCAGCCCTGTTTCTCGCCGAAGGTTTGCAGCCAGGCGCTGACGTCGAGGAAACCGGTGCCGGACGACGCCGGATTGGGCATGACGATCTTGCCCTTGTACTCAGGCTTGGTCAGGTCCTGCCAACTGACCGGTTTGCTCAGACCCTGCTTCTCAGCCTCGACGGTGTTGAAGCAAATGGTCGCGGCCCACACGTCCATACCGACCCAGGCTGGCGGGTTGGCGGCATCGCGGTAGTTTGCACCGATCTTGCCGAGATCCTTCGGCGCGTAGCTTTGCAGCATGCCTTGCTGGTCGAGGATCGCCAGGCTGGAAGCGGCCAGCCCCCAAACGGCGTCAGCCTGCGGACGGGCCTTTTCGGCGAGCAGTTTGGCGGTGATGATCCCGGTGGAATCGCGCACCCATTTGATCTCGACGTCCGGGTTGGCCTTTTCGAAAGCGTCCTTGTAGGACTTCAACTGTTCGGCTTCGAGTGCGGTGTACACCGTCAACTCGGTTTTTGCCGCAAAGGCATTCAGGCTGAAAGTCGCGAGCACAGCAGCGGCCAGGGCCATAGGCTTGAACATGAGCGTTTTCCTGTAGATGAGTTGAACGGAGTTGCAATCAGTGACCGGGCGCGGTTTGCCGCCAGGCCTGGGAACGGCGCAGCAAACCGCGCGAAGCCCACGCCAGCAGCAAGGACACGCCGGCCGAAGTGAACAGAATCAGGGTCGACATCGCCGCCGCGCCGCCAACGTTGCCGGCATCGTCCATGTTCAGCACCGCCACCGCCGCGAGGATGGTGTCGGGGCTGTAGAGGAAGATCGCGGCGGAAACCGTGGTCATCGCCGAGACGAACAGGTAGCGCACGATGTCCAGCAGCGCCGGCAGGCAGATCGGCACAGTCACGCGCAGGTAATGCCGGTACAGCGGCGCCTTCAGCGACAGCGCCGCAGCCTCGAACTCAGCATCGAGCTGGCGCAGCGCGGTGGTCGCGGTCATTTGTGCGGTGGTCAGGTAGTGCGCAATGGTGCAGACGATCAGCAGCGTCATCGTCCCGTAGAGCACGTGCAGCGGATTGCCGCTGAGGTTGAAGAAGAAGACGTAACCCAGGCCCAGCACCAGCCCCGGCACCGCCATCGGCACGAAGCTGAGCATACGCAAAGCCAGGTTCAGCCCGCGCTGAGTGCGGGTTTTCTCCATCAGATAGGCGCCGGTAAAAATCAGCACACTGCCAATCAGCGCCGTGCCCAGCGCCATCTTCAGACTGTTGCCGTAGGCGAGCCAGCCACCGCCGGCGGTATCGTTGAACTGATAGTGGTTGAGCGACAGCGACAGGTTGTACGGCCAGAACTTCACCAGCGACGAAAACACCGCCATGCCGAACACCAGAATCAACGCCGCGCTGATCAGCAAAACAATGGCCAGATAGCAGCCGTCGCGCAGCTTGCACGGCAGCGGTTTGAACACCTGCGCGCGTCCGCTCATGGAGTCGCCATGGCGGCGACGCAACCAGGCATCGACACCGAAACTGAACAGCGCCGGCAGCAACAGCACCATGCCGATCAACGCGCCGCGACCGAATTGCTGCTGGCCGACCACGGCTTTGTAGGCTTCCAGCGCCAACACTTGATAGTCGCCACCGACCACCACCGGCACGCCGAAATCGGTGATGGTCAGGGTGAACACCAGACAGAACGCGGCGAACACCGCCTGACGGGTCGCCGGCCAGGTGATGCTGCGAAACGCCTTCGCAGGGCTGGCGCCCATGCTCGATGCGGCATCGAAAAGCCGCGCATCGGCCAGCGACAATGCCGAGAGCAAAATCATCAGCGCATGGGGAAAGGTGTAGATCACCTCGCCCAGCACAATGCCCCAGAACCCGTAGATATTGTCCGAGAGCAACCCACGCAGCATGCCCTGATTGCCGAACAGATAGACCAGCGCAATCCCCGGCAGCATCGACGGCGCCATCAGCGGCAGCAGGGAGATCCCGCGCCAGATGCCTTTGCCCGGAATCAGCGTGCGTTGCAGCGCGTAGGCAAACAGGTAGGCCAGCGGTACGACAATGGCCGCAACGCTGAGGGACACTTTCAGGCTGTTGCCGAGCAACCAATGGAAATTGGCACTGGTCACCAACTCTTTCGCCGCGAGCCAGCCACCGCCCTGCCCGGCGTCATTGCTGAAGCCGCGCCAGAAGATCGCCAACAACGGCAGCAGCACCGCGAGGCCGAGCAACACCAGCAGAACGACTTTGCCGCCGACCACGAACAGGCGATCGCCGATCTCGGCTTTCGAAGACTGTCGCACCTGCTTGTGCGGTAGCGGCAGCGCGAGGTTGCTGTTCATCAGGCGAACACCTGCAAACTGCGCGGCGGCAAGGCGACCATGATCTGCTGGGCGCCGAGGCGCGGCATGGCTTCTGGCGCGATTTCGGCGAGCAGTGCGTGGCCCGGCAATTGATCAAGTTCGAAGCTCATCCGGCAGCGATTGCCGAGGAAAGTGATTTCGCGAACCCTGGCCGGGAACAGGTTTTCTTCGTGCACCAGCGGATTGACGTTGATCGCCTCCGGGCGGCAGAACAGTCGACCCGAAGCGCCGTGCACGCTGCCCTCGGCCAGACGCAGATTCATCCCGCCGACCTGGGCGTGACTGTCGCTGCTGCGCTGGAACGGCAGCCAGTTGCCCTGGCCGACAAACTCGGCCACGAACGGCGTGGCCGGACGGTTGTAGATTTCCTGCGGCGTGGCGTACTGCTCGACGCGGCCGTTGTTCATCACGGCGATGCGATCGGCCATCAACATCGCTTCGTCCTGATTGTGCGTGACCATCAGCGTGGTGATGCCGAGGTTGCGTTGCAGCTGACGCAGCTCAGTGCACAGATGCTCGCGCACCCGCGCGTCGAGGGCCGACATCGGTTCATCCAGCAACAGCAGCGACGGTGCCGGCGCCAATGCGCGAGCCAGCGCCACCCGCTGTTGCTGACCGCCGGACAATTGGCCTGGGTACTTTTTCTCACTGCCGCTGAGGCCGACCAGTTCCAGCATCTGACCGACACGCCGGCGCACTTCATCGCGACCGCTGCCGGCGAGGCCGTAGGCAATGTTCGCCTCGACCGTCAGATTCGGGAACAGCGCGTAGGACTGGAACAGAATCCCGTAATCCCGTGCTTGCGGGGCGAGGTGCGAGACATCGCGATCGCCCAGGTACAGCTCGCCACTGTCCTGCTGCTCCAGCCCGGCGATGCAGCGCAACAACGTGGTCTTGCCACAGCCCGACGGGCCGAGCAGACACACCAGTTCGCCGGCGGCGACATCAAGGGAGACGTTATCCAGCGCAGTGAACGCACCGAAACGCTTGTGCACGCCGCGCACTTTCATCGGCGCGCCGGGGTTGGTCAGGGCAGTTGCGATGGCAGGATTCATGGACGGACCTCAGCAAACGGATGAGGCCAATCCTAGAGTTGTAATGCGTCCGTCATGTGGCAGCGAGGCAAAAACGGCTGATAGTGGTATTCGGGGATTTTGGTTCAGATTGTGTTTTGCCTGGGCTGACGCCTTCGCGAGCAGGCTCGCTCCCACAGGGGATCGTGTTCACAACCCAAATCCAATGTGGGAGCGAGCCTGCTCGCGAAGAGGCCTTCTCAGACATTGAAGGTCTCATGCCGGAGACATCTCTTGTGCCAAGCCGAGGAACGCCGCCGGCAGACGCGCACCCTTGCGCTCTTTGAGGCAATACAGATACTCCGGAATCTGCGGCGCATTCTCGATGGTCAGCACGCGCAATTGCGGATCATGCGGCACTTCCTGCCGGGCAATGATGCTGATGCCGATATTGCGCAGCACCGCTTCGCGGATCGACTCGCGGCTGCCGATTTCCAACAGCGGTCCGAAGCTCACTCCGGCGCTGGCCAGCAACTCTTCGGTCAACCGCCGCGTGGTCGAACCCGGCTCGCGCATCAACAACGTATGCCCGGCCAGCGCGTTCAGCCTCACATGCTCCAACGAGGCCAACGGATGATTGCGATGCACCGCCAGCACCAGCGGATCGGTGCCGAGTACCCGGCGAATCAACCGCGCATCGTCGAGCAGCTGTGACGACGCCGCGACATCCACGCGGTAATCCTCCAGCGCTTCCAGCACTTGCTGCGAATTGCCGATCTCCACCGACACTTCCACCTGCGGCAAACGCTCGCGGAAGGTCTTCACCAGATCGAGGATGTAATAGGGCGCCGTCGCGGCAATGCGCAGCGTGCCCTGCACCTGGCCGCTGTTGCGCAGGAAAAACTCGATGTCCGCCTCTTGCTGCAACAGGGTCTTGACCATCGGCAGCAAGCGCGCGCCTTCGTCACTGACGCTTAAGCGGCGCCCGCCACGGTAGAACAGTTCCACCGAATACTGACTCTCCAGATTGCGGATTTGCGTGGTCACGGTCGGTTGGCTGAGGCCGAGTTTTTTCGCCGCCAGCGTAATGCTGCCCAAGCGGGCGACCATGTAAAACGCTTTCAGCTCGGCACTCAGCACAACCATCCCTCACGTTTATTTGCGCAGCAGGCGCAAACCGTTGAACACCACCAGCAGGCTCACACCCATATCGGCAAACACCGCCATCCACATGGTGGCGAGCCCGGCAAAGGTTACCGCAAGAAAGATCGCCTTGATCACCAGCGCCAGTGCGATGTTCTGTTTCAGGATGCTCGCGGTGTTGCGCGACAGGCTGATGAACGCGGGGATCTTGCGCAGATCGTCGTCCATCAGGGCGACATCGGCGGTTTCGATCGCGGTGTCGGTGCCGGCGGCGGCCATGGCGAACCCGATCTCGGCGCGGGCCAGTGCCGGCGCGTCGTTGATGCCATCGCCGACCATACCCACCCGGTGGCCCTGCTTGTACAGATCTTCGATGGCTTGCAGCTTGTCGGTCGGCAGCAAATCGCCGCGTGCCTCGTCGATGCCGACCTGGGCGGCAATCGCTTGCGCGGTGTGGACGTTGTCGCCGGTCAGCATCAGGGTTTTCACCCCGAGTTCATGCAACTGACGAATCGCTTCACGGCTGGTTTCCTTGACCGTGTCGGCCACGGCGAACAGTGCCAGTGGGCCTGAGCTGTCGAGCAGCAGCACCACGGATTTGCCCTGCTTTTCCAGGGCGAACAGCTTTTCTTCCAGCTGCGGTGAGCACAGGCCGAGCTCTTCGACCAGACGATGGTTGCCCAAGTGATAAGTCTGGCCGTTGATGTCGCCTTTGACGCCCCGCCCGCCCAGCGCGGCGAAGTTATCCACAGTAAGCGCGGCGAAGTTTTTATCCACAGCGGCGTTGGCAATCGCCAGCGACACCGGGTGATCGGAGCGCCTGGCCAGCGCGGCGGCGATGGCCGGTGCCGTGGCGTCTGCGGTCGGGTCGAGCGAGAGGTAATCGGTTTGCACCGGTTTGCCGTGGGTGATCGTGCCGGTCTTGTCCAGCGCCAGATAATCAAGCTTGAAGCCGCCCTCCAGATACACGCCACCCTTGACCAGAATGCCCTTGCGCGCCGCCGCCGCGAGGCCGCTGACGATGGTCACCGGGGTGGAAATCACCAGTGCGCACGGGCAGGCAACCACCAGCAACACCAGCGCGCGGTAGATCCAGTCGAACCACGCCGCGCCCATGAACAACGGCGGGATGATCGCCACGGCCATGGCGAAGACGAATACCGCCGGGGTGTAGATTTTCGAGAATTGGTCAACGAAACGCTGCGTCGGCGCCCGCGCGCCCTGGGCCTGTTCGACGGCGTGAATGATCCGCGCCAGGGTCGAATTGTTCGCCGCAGCGGTCACCGTATATTCCAGCGAACCGGCCTGATTGATGGTGCCAGCGAAGACTTTGTCACCGACGGTTTTTTCCACCGGCAGGCTTTCGCCGGTGATCGGCGCCTGGTCGATGGTCGAGCTGCCGCTGACCACCGCGCCGTCCAGCGCGATGCGCTCGCCGGGCTTCACCCGCACGCGGGCGCCCAGTTCGACGCTTTTCACCTCTTGTTCGCGCCAGTTGCCGTCGGCCTGCAAGACCGTGGCTTGCTCGGGGGTCATCTGCATCAAGCCACTGATCGCATTGCGCGCGCGGTCCAGCGAGCGTGCTTCGATCAGCTCGGCGACGGTGAACAGGAACATCACCATCGCCGCTTCCGGCCACTGGCCGATGAGGATCGCGCCAGTCACGGCGATGCTCATCAGCGCATTGATGTTGAGGTTGCGGTTCTTCAGGGCAATCCAGCCCTTTTTATAGGTGCCGAGGCCGCCACTGAGAATCGACACCAGCGCAACGACTGCCACCACCCAGTCCGGCGCGGCGCTGGTGAAATGAATGACTTCGGCGCCCAGCGCGGTCAAGCCGGACAGCGCCAATGGCCACCAGTGTTTTTTTACCGCTGCCGGTGCCGGCGCGTCGACACCCGCCTCGAGCGGCTCGGCGTGCATGCCGAGGGACTTGATCGCCTCAGTAATCGGCTCGGTGCCCGGCAGATTGTGGGTCACGCCAAGCACGCGGTTGATCAGATTGAATTCCAGCTGCTGCACACCAGCGAGTTTGCCGAGTTTGTTCTGGATCAGCGTCTGCTCGGTCGGGCAGTCCATCGCCTCGATGCGGAAGCTGCTCAGGCGCGCGTCGGCGCTGGTCTTTTCGCTCAGTTGCACCCGCGCAGGTGCGGCGGCTTTTGACGAGCAGCAGGAATCGCCGCCATGCGCATGTTTATGCACGGGCTGCAATTTATGACTGTGATCGTGACCGTCGCCGGGCTTGTGGGTGTGCAGGGAATCGCTCATTGGTCGCGTCCATGAAGGTGCCTGTTGCCAAGTAAAGACCCTGTAGCCACTATAGGGTCAAGCACCCTTTTGGAGATGGCGGTCATGAAGATCGGCGAACTGGCGAAACTCACCGACTGTGCGGTTGAAACCATCCGCTACTACGAGCGCGAAAACCTCCTGCCGGAACCGGCGCGCAGCGACGGCAACTATCGCGTCTACACCCAAGCCCACGCCGAGCGCCTGACCTTCATCCGCAACTGCCGCACCCTCGACATGACCCTCGAAGAAATCCGCAGCCTGCTCGCCCTGCGCGACAGCCCGCAGGATCAGTGCGAGAGCGTCAATGCGCTGATCGACGAACATATTCAGCATGTGAAGGCGCGGATTGATGGCTTGCTGGCCTTGCAGACACAACTGCTCGACCTGCGCCAACGCTGTGGCGAAGGGCCGGAGGCGGATCAATGCGGGATCTTGCAGCGGCTGGAAGTGAGTGGCGGGGTTGTCGCAACCGAAGTTGAGCATTCCCACGTCGGCCGTAGCCACGGCCACTAAGCACACCGCAAAAACAAATGTGGGAGCGAGCCTGCTCGCGAAAGCGGTGTATCAGTCGACACATCTGTGACTGACACGCCCTCTTCGCGAGCAGGCTCGCTCCCACAGGGATATTGCGGTGTGGTTTAGACCGCCATCGGCGCGGTCATCGGCGGATGGTGCTCATAGCCTTCCAGCGAGAAATCACCCGGTTCCACCAGTTCCAGCCATTCCGGCTGATATACACCAGTCTTGGCAAACTCCGGCACGCGGTCGGAGATCTTCAGTTTCGGCATGGCAAACGGCTCGCGCTTGAGCTGTTCGTTGAGCATGTCCAGGTGGTTTTCGTAGACGTGCGCATCGCCGATGAAATAGGTGAACCAGCGCGGCGTGTAGCCGGTCAGGCGACCGATCAGGCTCAGCAGCGCGGCGCCCTCGGTGAGGTTGAACGGCGTGCCCAGGCCCAGATCATTGGAGCGGATGTAGAGGGTCAGAGAAATCTCTTTGGTCTCGACATTCGGGTGGAACTGGTACAGCAGGTGGCATGGCGGCAGGGCCATTTCATCGAGCTGGGCGACGTTCCAGCCGTGGAACAGGATGCGGCGGCTGCCCGGATCGTTGATGATCGTGTCGACGCACTGGCGCACCTGATCGATCGCCTTGTACAGCACGACGTAGGCCTGGCCGTCTTCTTCGCCCTGAGCGATCTGCTTGTAGCCGTTGCTCAGGGTCTGTTCGATGGCGGCGGTATTGCTCAGCGGGATCTGCTTGTACGCCGGCCACTTGCGCCATTGCACGCCGTAGATTTCACCGAGGTCGTCGTCGCCCTGACGGAACGGGTTGGCCAGCCACTGCGCGTTTTCGTTGGCGTTCTGGTCCCAGACCTTGCAGCCCAGCGCGCGGAATTCAGCGGCGTTGTTCACGCCACGCAGAAAGCCGCACATCTCGCCGATGGCCGATTTGAAGGCCATTTTGCGCGTGGTGATCGCCGGGAAGCCTTCCTGCAGATCGAAACGCAGCATCGCCCCCGGGAAACTGATGGTGTTGATGCCGGTGCGGTTGGCCTGTTTGGTGCCGTTCTGAATGACGTGCGAGACCAGTTCGAGATATTGCTTCATGAGTTACCTGTGTCCTTGGAGCCCCGGCGTCGCGCGCCGGGGTTCGTAGTTTCAGCCGTCGGCGCGAGCGGCGCTGCCGGGGCGCGACGATAGGCCAGCCAGATCAGCAACAGCCCGCCGACAATCATCGGCACGCAGAGCACCTGGCCCATGGTCAGCCAGTTCCACGCCAAGTAGCCGAGCTGAGCATCCGGGACGCGGACGAACTCGACGATGAAACGGAAGATGCCGTAGAACAGCGCGAACATGCCGGAGACCGCCATGGTCGGACGCGGTTTGCGCGAGAAGATCCACAGGATCAGGAACAGCGCCACGCCTTCGAGGGCGAACTGATACAGCTGCGACGGGTGGCGCGGCAACTGCGCCGGATCGCTGAACGGCGGGAACACCATTGCCCACGGCACGTCGGTGGCCTTGCCCCACAACTCGGCGTTGATGAAGTTGCCGATGCGCCCGGCGCCCAGGCCGATCGGCACCATCGGCGCGACGAAGTCCATCAGCTGGAAGAACGACTTGCCATTGCGCTTGCCGAACCACAAGGCCGCGAGCATCACGCCGATGAATCCGCCGTGGAACGACATGCCGCCCTTCCACACTTCGAAAATCAGCGTCGGGTTGGCCAGGTACGCGCTCAGATCATAGAACAGCACGTAACCCAGACGGCCGCCGACGATCACGCCCATCGATAGCCAGAACACCAGATCGGAGAGTTTCTCCTTGGTCCAGGTCGGGTCGAAGCGGTTGAGCCGGCGCGACGCCAACAGCCACGCGCCGCCGATGCCGATCAGGTACATCAGACCGTACCAGTGGATTTTCAGCGGACCGATGGCCAGGGCCACCGGGTCGATCTGCGGGTAAGGCAGCATTGCGACTCCTTGTTAGAGTTGAAAGCAAAATTCCCGGGTGACGCTGCCACCTCAGGATTAAGCCAGGATTGCCACGCGGTCAGAGCAGAAAGCTCAAACCCACGCAGAACAGCAAAGCGGCGAACAGCCTTTTCAGCAAGCGCGGCGACAACCTGTGCGCCAGACGCGCGCCGAGCCGAGCGAAGACCATGCTGGTCAGGGCGATGCCCAACAATGCCGGCAGATAAACAAAACCGAGACTATGGGCCGGCAACAACGGATCGTGCCACCCCAGAATCATGAAACTTGCTGCACTGGCCAGAGCGATCGGCAGGCCACAGGCCGATGAGGTCGCCACGGCCTGCTGCATCGGCACGCTGCGCCAGGTCAGAAACGGCACGGTCAGCGAGCCGCCGCCAATACCGAAAATCGCCGAGGCCCAGCCAATCACCGTACCGGCAGCGGTCAGACCGAGTTTGCCCGGTACCGTTCGGCTGGCCTTGGGTTTGACGTCCAGCGCCAGTTGCACGGCGATCACCAGGGCAAATACGCCGATGATCTTTTGCAGGTTCGGCCCGGAGATGGCTTCGGCGGTCAGCGCACCGAAACCGGCACCGAGCAGGATACCCACGGTCATCCAGCGAAAAATCGCCCAGCGCACCGCGCCACGGCGGTGATGTTCACGCACGGCGTTGACCGAGGTGAATATGATCGTCGCCAGCGACGTGCCCACCGCCAGGTGCGTAAGAATCGACTGATCGAAGCCCTGCAAAGTGAAGCTGAACACCAGCACCGGGACGATGATGATCCCGCCGCCAACGCCAAACAGCCCGGCGAGCACGCCCGCACAGGCGCCGAGCGCCAGGTAGAGCAGAAATTCCATGACCGTCTCCAGCACGCATCGGCAAAACAGGAGCGGCATGTTAACGGATGCGCAGCCTTCTGCTCCACTGGCGATGGATGCACGGACGCCGGATGCGTAGAGTGGGCAAAAAACACACAAGGACCACCTTATGTGCCTGATTGTTTTCGCCTGGCGCCCGGGCCATGCCCAGCCGCTGATCGTCGCGGCCAACCGCGACGAGTTCTACGCCCGCCCCAGCCTGCCATTGGCACCTTGGCCCGAGGCGTCACAGGTGCATGCCGGGCGCGATCTTGAAGCCGGCGGCACGTGGCTGGGGATCGGCAGCAACGGACGCTTCGCCGCGCTGACCAATATCCGCGATCCGCAACAGCCGCCCGCGACCAAATCCCGGGGCGAGCTGGTGGCGCGGTTTCTTGCGGGCGATCTGTCGATTGATGATTATTTGAGCGATGTGGTGGGTCGTGCCGCCGAATATGCCGGGTTCAATCTGCTGCTGGGCAATGCCCATGAGTTGTGGCACTTCAATGCGCGGGCGTCAGAGCCGGTGATGTTGCAGCCGGGGGTTTATGGTTTATCCAACGCGGGGCTGGATACGCCCTGGCCGAAACTGCTCAAGGCCAGGGCGGCGTTGAGCGCGGTGCTGGATGATCCGCAGTCTGAGCGCTTGTTGACCTTGCTCAGCGATGCACAGACCGCACCCGAGGCGGAGTTGCCGGATACCGGGGTAGGCATGGCGACGGAGTCGTTGTTGTCGAGCGTGTTTATTGCCAGCCAGAGTTACGGGACGCGGGCGAGTACAGCGTTGGTTGTACAGGCGGACGGCACGCGGCGGATGGTAGAGCGCAGTTTTGGGCCGTATGGCGGGCATCTCGGGGAAGTTGAGGTTTGTGTCTAACAGCAGCCCCTCACCCCAGCCCTCTCCCGGAGGGAGAGGGGGCGGACCGAGGTGTCTTGCGGTATACATCGACCTGAGAGATCGAGTCGATTATGGATTCAGCAAAGCACTTACAGGTCGACGGAGTTCTGCAGCATCCCCCAATCAGTCGCCTCTCCCTCTGGGAGAGGGGGCCGACCGAGGTGTCTTGCGGTATACATCGACCTGAAAGATCGAGTCGATTATGGATTCAGCAAAGCACTTACAGGTCGACGGAGTTCTGCAGCATCCCCCAATCAGTCCCCTCTCCCTCTGGGAGAGGGCTAGGGTGAGGGGCTTTTGATCTTTAGAGAGCCTTGGTCACCACCGGCGAATTCATCTTCGCCAACCCGAGATTCTTCAGTGCCAGTTGCAGCGAGCTGTGGATAACCTGCGGGTTATCGATCTTCATCAGTTCCGCCAGCATCTCCTGCGCCTTGCTCAGGTTCACCTGACGCAACATCCACTTCACCTTCGGCAGGTTGGTGGCGTTCATCGACAGGCTGTCGAAGCCCATCGCCATCAACAGCACCGCCGCCGCTGGATCCCCGGCCATCTCGCCGCAGATGCTCACCGGCTTGCCTTCGGCGTGGGCGTCAGTGACCACGGTTTGCAGGGCTTGCAGCACCGCCGGGTGCAGATAGTCGTAGAGGTCGGCGACGCGCGGGTTGTTGCGGTCTACCGCCAGCAGGTACTGGGTCAGGTCGTTGGAGCCGACCGAAAGGAAATCGACCATCCGCGCCAGCTCCTTGGTCTGGTACACCGCTGCAGGGATCTCGATCATCACGCCGATCGGCGGCATCGGCACATCGGTACCTTCGTCGCGCACTTCGCCCCAGGCGCGGTGGATCAGGTGCAGGGCTTCTTCGAGTTCGTGGGTGCCGGAGATCATCGGCAGCAGAATCCGCAGGTTGTTCAGGCCTTCGCTGGCCTTGAGCATCGCGCGCGTCTGCACCAGGAAGATTTCCGGGTGGTCGAGGGTGACGCGGATACCGCGCCAGCCGAGGAACGGGTTGTCTTCCTTGATCGGGAAGTACGACAGCGATTTGTCACCGCCGATGTCGAGGCTGCGCATGGTCACCGGTTGCGGGTGGAACGCGGCGAGCTGTTCGCGGTAAATCGCCAGCTGTTCCTTCTCGCTCGGGAAGCGCTGGTTGATCATGAACGGCACTTCGGTGCGGTACAGGCCGACCCCTTCGGCGCCACGCTTCTGCGCCCGCGCCACATCGGCGAGCAGGCCGGTGTTGACCCACAGCGGCATGCGGTGACCATCGAGGGTCACGCACGGCAGGTCGCGCAGGGTGTCGAGGCCCAGCGCCAGTTGTTTCTCTTCCTCGACGACTTCGGCGAACTGCTTGCGCAGCACTTCGCTCGGGTTGGTGTAGACCTCGCCACGGGTGCCGTCGACGATCATTTCGATGCCGTCGACCTTGGCGTACGGCAGATCGACCAGGCCCATCACCGTCGGAATGCCCATGGCTCGGGCGAGAATCGCGACGTGAGAGTTACCCGAACCGAGTACCGAAACCAGACCGACCAGCGTGCCTTCCGGCACCTCGCCGAGCATCGCCGGCGTCAGCTCTTCGCTGACCAGAATGGTTTTTTCCGGGTAGACCAGATTCTGCTGGCGCTCTTCCTGCAGATAGGCGAGCAAGCGGCGGCCAAGGTCTTTGACGTCCGAAGCACGCTCGCGCAGGTAGGCGTCGTCCATCAGTTCGAAACGGTTGACGTGCTCAGTGACCACCTGACGCAGCGCGCCCTGAGCCCACTGCCCCGTTTTGATCACCGTGGTGATTTCGCTGCCCAGCGAGGCATCGTCGAGCATCATCAGGTAGACGTCGAACAACGCGCGCTCTTCCGGGCGCAGTTGGGTCGCGAGTTTGGCGGACAAGGCGCGCATGTCGGCGCGCACGCCTTCGATGGCAGTCTTGAACAGCGCCAGCTCAGCGTCGATGTCGGTGATGGTCTTGTCCGGCACCACGTCCAGGTCCGCCGGCGGCAGCATGACCACGGCGGTACCGACGGCAGCACCCGGCGAACCCGGTACGCCGACGAACTTGGCTTCCTGAATGCCCTTGCCCTGCCGGCCCAGACCACGGATCGAACCGGTGGCCTCGGCGTGGGCGATTACACCAGCAAGCTGCGCGCTCATGGTCACGAGGAAGGCTTCTTCACCTTCGTCGAACTGGCGGCGTTCTTTCTGCTGGATGACCAACACGCCGACGACGCGGCGGTGGTGAATGATCGGTGCACCGAGGAACGAGGCGTAACGCTCTTCACCGGTTTCGGCGAAGTAGCGATAACGCGGGTGAACCGACGCGTTTTCCAGGTTCAGGGGTTCTTCACGCGTGCCGACCAGACCGACCAGACCCTCGTTGGGGGCCATGCTGACCTTGCCGATCGAGCGCTTGTTCAAGCCCTCGGTGGCCATCAGGACGAAGCGATTGGTTTCCGGATCAAGCAGGTAGACCGAGCAGACCTGGCTGCCCATGGCCTCTTTGACGCGCAACACAATAATCCCCAACGCCGCCTTGAGATCCTTGGCGGAGTTAACTTCCTGGACGATCTTGCGCAGCGTATTGAGCATGGCTCGGGGTCGAACTCCGTCGTCAGTCGCGCGCTAAAAGGCGCGGGGCAAGCTCTTTGAGAGCGCGTCGATACACCTCGCGCTTGAATGTCACCACCTGGCCCAACGGATACCAATAGCTGACCCAGCGCCAGCCATCGAACTCCGGTTTACCGGTCAGATCCATCCGCACCCGCTGCTCGTTGGAGATCAGGCGCAGGAGGAACCATTTCTGTTTCTGGCCGATGCACAGCGGTTGGCTGTGGGTACGCACCAGGCGTTGCGGCAAACGATAGCGCAACCAGCCCCGGGTACAGGCCAGTATTTCAACATCTTCACGTTCCAGGCCAACTTCTTCGTTCAGCTCGCGGTACAAGGCGTCTTCCGGCGTCTCCTCGGGGTTGATCCCCCCTTGCGGAAACTGCCAGGCGTCCTGATTGATACGGCGAGCCCATAGCACCTGGCCGGCGTCATTCGTCAGAATGATCCCGACATTGGGGCGGAAACCATCGGGGTCGATCACGGCAACAACCTCGCAAACGCATGTCGCCGCATTGTTCCACAAAGCTTGATCAGGCGGCAACGAAGGTTCCTACCTTATGTGCACTCTTGTGAAAAGACCGTATTCTTGTCGCCTTTTTACTGACTTTTCAGCGGGTAACTGCAATGCGCCTGGCTTTATTCGATTTGGACAACACCCTACTGGGCGGCGACAGCGATCACGCTTGGGGCGATTATCTGTGCGAGCGCGGCTTCCTCGACCCGATCGCCTACAAGGCGCGCAACGACGAGTTCTATCAGGATTACCTGGCCGGCAAGCTGGACAACGCCGCCTACCTGAACTTCTGCCTGGAAATTCTCGGCCGCACGGAAATGGCCGTGCTTGAGCAATGGCACAGCGATTACATGCGCGACTGCATCGAGCCGATCGTGCTGCCCAAGGCACTGGAGCTGCTGAAGAAGCACCGCGATGCCGGCGACAAACTAGTGATCATCACCGCCACCAACCGTTTCGTGACGGCACCGATCGCCGTGCGCCTGGGCGTGGAAACCCTGATTGCCACCGAATGCGAAATGATCGACGGCCGCTACAGCGGGCGCAGCACCGACATCCCGTGCTTCCGCGAAGGCAAGGTCACGCGCCTCAATCGCTGGCTGGAAGAGACCGGCTATTCGCTTGAGGACAGCTATTTCTATAGCGATTCGATGAATGATCTGCCGCTGCTGGAGCAGGTGACGAATCCGGTGGCGGTGGACCCGGATCCGAATCTGCGGGCCGAGGCCGAGAAGCGTGGCTGGCCGGTGATTTCGTTGCGCGACTGATATCGCCTTCGCGAGCAGGCTCGCTCCCACATTGGACCTGTGTCATTCACAAATCCCCTGTGGGAGCGAGCCTGCTCGCGAATGGCCGCAACCGGGCCTCAAGCCTTAAACCGGCTTGGCCCCCATCAACGCCGCGATGGCGACAAATCCGACGCCGCTGACAATCGCCAGCGCCAGATTGAACTTGCGATTGCCCACCCCGCTTGTCCACAGCCGATCCAGCCGGACCAGCAGCCAGACCGCACTGAACGTGGCCACGGCGTAGATCACGCTGGATCCCAGAATCCACAATTGGCCCAACGGCCAGCCCACCAGGTGCACCAGCCACCAGCCGGTGAAAGGCATGCTGAGCATGCCGATCAGCATCAGACACCAGATGAACAGCCAGGGACGGCGCATCGTACTGGCCGGCCCTTCGCTGCGATTTCGCCAGGTCAGGGCGGCGAGCCCCAGCCCGCTCGCGAGGATGACCACGGTCGCAGCGACGTGGAGGACTTTCAGGGTGGTCAGGGTTTCCATGTCGTTCTCTTCCGTAGATCCATGCCCATCAGCGTAGCCGCTTAGCCAAGAAACAGCTGATAGGCCGGGTTGTCGCTTTCATCCCAATACGGGTAGCCGATTTCCGCCAGTGCCGCCGGCACCAGATGACGTTCGTCATGGGGCACTTGCAGGCCGGCGACCACGCGGCCGTCCGCTGCGCCGTGGTTGCGGTAGTGGAACATCGAGATATTCCAGCGCCCGCCGAGCTTGTTGAGGAAGTTGAACAAGGCGCCCGGACGCTCCGGGAATTCGAAACGCAGCACCACTTCATCGACCACCTGCGCGGCGCGGCCACCGACCATGTGGCGAATGTGCAGCTTGGCCAGCTCGTTGTCGGTCAGGTCGAGCACCGGAAACCCCTGTTCGGTCAGGCTCGCCAGCAGGGCGCTGCGCGGATCGTTGTCCGGGTGGGTCTGTACGCCGACGAAGATGTGCGCTTCGCTGCCGGTGTTGTAGCGGTAGTTGAATTCAGTGATCTGGCGCTTGCCGATGGCTTCGCAGAACGCCTTGAAGCTGCCGGCTTTTTCCGGAATGGTCACGGCGATGATCGCCTCGCGCCCTTCGCCCAGTTCGGCGCGTTCGGCGACGTGGCGCAGGCGGTCGAAGTTGACGTTGGCACCGGAGTCGATGGCGACGAAAGTCTGGCCGCTGACGCCACGCTGCTCAACATACTTCTTGATCCCGGCCACGCCCAGCGCGCCGGCAGGCTCGGTGATCGAGCGGGTATCGTCGTAGATATCCTTGATTGCTGCGCAGATCTCGTCGGTGCTGACAGTAATCACTTCATCGACGTAATCCTTGCAGATTTCGAAGGTGTACTGGCCGATCTGCGCCACCGCCACGCCGTCGGCGAAAATGCCCACGGTCGGCAGAACCACGCGCTCGCCCGCTGCCATTGCCGCTTGCAGGCAGTTGGAATCGTCCGGCTCGACGCCAATTACCTTGATGTCCGGACGCAGGTATTTCACGTAAGCCGCGATACCGGCGATCAGCCCGCCCCCGCCGACCGGGACGAAAATCGCATCCAGCGGTTGCGGGTGCTGACGCAGGATTTCCATCGCCACGGTGCCCTGCCCGGCAATGGTGTGCGGATCGTCGTACGGGTGGATGTAGACGTAGCCTTTTTCATCGACCAGTTTCAGCGAATAGGCCAGCGCTTCCGGAAACGAGTCACCGTGCAGCACCACTTTGCCGCCGCGCGAACGCACGCCTTCGACTTTGATTTCCGGGGTGGTCTTGGGCATGACGATGGTGGCTTTGACGCCCAACACTTTCGCCGCCAGAGCCAGACCCTGCGCATGATTGCCCGCCGACGCGGTGACCACGCCACGAGCGCGCTCTTCGTCGCTCAATTGCGTCAGCTTGTTGTAGGCGCCGCGAATCTTGAACGAGAACACTGGCTGCAAGTCTTCGCGCTTGAGCCAGATGTCATTGCCCAGCCGCTCGGAGAGCTGGCGGGCGTTCTGCAGCGGGGTTTCTACGGCAACGTCATAAACGCGCGAGGTGAGGATCTTTTTGACGTACTGTTCGAGCATCGGAAAGCATCACTGGCGATTGGGCGGGACCAGCGAGTCTAACCCGCCTTTTGCCGAGGCGACCACACTAAACAGGTGGTTTTAAGGTCTGGAAACCCAATCTTGAGTGAGCACCGTTGTGGTGAGGGGATTTATCCCCGCTGGAGTGCGAAGCGCTCCCCTGCTTTTTTTCAGTCACACCGCGTTCCTGGGTTTTACGACGACTGCGTCGCCGAACGGGGATAAATCCCCTCGCCACAGCTTGTTTCCCCCTGTACCACCGCGAGGCCTATAATGCCGGCCTTTCTGCCCAACCCTTGCCCGCTTCCGGAGCCCGCATGACCCAGGATCAACTCAAACAGGCCGTGGCCCAGGCCGCCGTCGACTTCATCCTGCCGAAACTCGACGACAAGAGCATCGTCGGCGTCGGCACCGGCTCCACCGCCAACTGCTTCATCGATGCCCTGGCCCAGCACAAGGGCGCGTTCGATGGCGCGGTCGCCAGCTCCGAAGCCACTGCCGCGCGCCTCAAGGGCCATGGGATTCCGGTATATGAGCTGAATACCGTCAGCGATCTGGAGTTCTACGTCGACGGCGCCGATGAGAGCGATGCGCACCTGAACCTGATCAAGGGCGGCGGCGCCGCCCTGACCCGCGAGAAGATTGTCGCCGCCGTGGCCAAGACCTTCATCTGCATCGCCGACGCCAGCAAACTGGTGCCGGTGCTCGGCGAGTTCCCGCTGCCGGTGGAAGTCATCCCGATGGCCCGCAGCCACGTAGCCCGCCAACTGGTGAAACTCGGTGGCGACCCGGTCTACCGCGAAGGCGTGCTGACCGACAATGGCAATATCATCCTCGACGTGTTCAACCTGCAGATCACCAACCCGGTGGAGCTGGAAGCGCAGATCAATGCCATCGTCGGCGTGGTCACCAACGGCCTGTTCGCCGCGCGTCCGGCGGATCTGTTGTTGCTGGGCACCAGTGAAGGCGTGAAAACCCTCAAGGCTGAGTAACAGACTGCCCACTTGCCATGGGCTGATAAGTAACCTGTGGGAGCGAGCCTGCTCGCGAAAGCGTCGGGTCAGTCAACATATTCAGAGACTGATCAACCGCCTTCGCGAGCAGGCTCGCTCCCACAGTGTTTTGTGATGTCAGTTAGTTTGGTGTGGGTTTTTTGAAGACGTAAAACAGATTCGGCTCGCTCACCAGGTACAACGTGCCGTCATCATCCATTGCAATTCCCTCCGCCTGCGGCACGGTTTTCTGCAAACCCTGGCGCCCGCCGCTGATCGACATGGTGCTCAACGGGCGCCCGTCGACATCCAGTTCGATGATCAAGCGCGACTCGTCCGACAGCGCCAGCAAGTGCCCGCTGCGCTCGTCGTACTGCAGACTCGACAGATCACGCACAAACATTCCGGCATCGCGCTTGGGGTTGTTGATCACGTGCACCGCGTAGGTCTTGTCCGGTTTGAAATGCGGGAAGCCGTGGACTTCGTAGATCAGCATCGGGTCGCGTTCTTTCGCCACGAATAGCCGCTTGCCCACAGAATCATAAGCAAGCCCTTCGAAACCCTTGTTGCCGGACATGTGCACGCCAAGGGTCATTTGCTCGGCATCCTCGGCATCGAGAAAAGTGGTGTCGGCCTCGAGGTGGATCTTGATCAGGCGTTGCTGACGCTCGTCGGTGATCACGTAGGTGTCGGCACTGATGTACTCGACGGCTTCCGGATCGCCAAACCCCACCAGAGCGATGCGCCGCAGAATCTTGCCTTCCAGGGACAATTCGACCAGTTCGGAATTCTTGTTGGTCACGGTGAACAGGCTTTTACGCACCGGATCGTAGGTCAGCGCCGAGACGTCATCGTCGAGCCCCTCGATCGGCCGCGCCTCGATCGTCACCCGATACTGGTCGAGCCCGATCGCCTCGCTGCTCACCGGTTGCCACAGCGTGTGCAGGTTGAACCAGGCGCGCTCGAACAGACGCAGGTATTGGCCGATCGCGATCAACGCAATCAGGACAATCATCAACAGGACGAGAATCAGCGGTTTGGGGCGGGCAAGTCGACGCATTCAGGCAGGCTCGGATTCATGACAGGCCGATGAAATATCACGCCCGTCTGAATTGAAGCTTAATGGCCACTTGCCTCAGATCACAAGCCAAGCGCCGTAGGAGCTGCCGAAGGCTGCGATTTTTTGACTTTCATAAGCAAGATCAAAAGATCGCAGCCTGCGGCAGCTCCTACAGGGAAGGCATCACCGGTGTTTTTCGAATCGGTAGAACAGGTTCGGTTCGCTGACCATGTACAGCGTGCCGTCCGCATCCATGGTCATGCCTTCGGCGCGGGGAATGGTGTCTTTCAGACCGTTGAAATTCCCAAGCAACGTCATGAAGCTGACTTGCTTGCCATCCTCGTCGAGTTCAAGCAACAGGTGTGAATCCGCCGACAGCACCAGCAGATGGCCAGTGCGCGGATCGACAGCCAGCGCCGACAGGTTGCGCAGATCCAGCTGATCGCTGGCCAGCTTCTGCTTGTCGCCCTCCAGGGTCTGGCCGCCATCGCTTTTCCAGGTGAACAGCGCCGGTGGGCGTTCCTCCCCCAGAATCAATCGCTGATTGCGCGGATCCCACGTGATGGCCTCAAACGCCTTGTTCTGATCTTTCGACGGCCCGAGGTCGTATTTGGGGAAATCGGCGATGTTCAGCTCACGAGTCGCGGCGTCGATCTTGACGATCGACAAGGTATGCTCACGCTCATCGACAATGGCCAGCAAGCCGTTTTCCATGACCGTCAGGCCTTCCGGATTGCTCCAGCCCACCAACGGCATCTTGCGCAACACGTCGCCCTCAAGCGTCAGCTCGACCAGGAAGGCATTCTTGCCCATCACCGCGAACAGGGTCTTGGTCTGCGGGTTATAGGCCAGATCCGAAGCTTCGTCCTTTTCCATACCCGGCAGCGGTTTGGCATCGATCACCACCTGATAATCCGGCAGCCACACACTCTCCTTTTGCTCGGCCTTGCTCTCGAAGCGCTCCAGCACCCACAGCACGCCGCGATCATCCCAATGCATGGCGAACGCCAGCCCATAGGCTGCGGCGATGACCAGCAACAGCCAGACATACCAGCGCAGGAAAAAACGCGAACGGAGGGAGGGTTTCTGCTGAGTTCGAGATGCCATCGAGGGATGCGTTCCGTTAATTCAGGCCAAGGGTAATAGCACAAAGAGGCCGGCTGAGACGCCAGAATCGCGGGAATTATCCAGAGAGGATGTGAAAAAAACGGGAAATGGCGGGATTGGCGTGTGCATTTGCCAGCAGCAACACATTACAGATATGGAATGGCCCTTGTGGCGAGGGGATTTATCCCCGTTGGACTGCGCAGCAGGCCCCTCTTTAAGATCAAGAGGGACCCGCTTCGCGCGCCACCGGGGTAAATCCCCTCACCACAAAGCTCACCCCCTGCAAGGGCTTCCGCGGTTAGCGCACGCTGCTGCTGAAGCTGCTCGCCCCCGGCAGCTCGAGGACGATTTCATCGCCGACGTTCAGCGGGCCGACGCCCACTGGCGTACCCGTAAGGATCACGTCGCCGGCCTGCAGCGAGAAGCAGCCGGCCATGTGCTGGATCATCGGCACGATCGGGTTGAGCATCGCGCTGCTGTTGCCGTCCTGACGCACTTCGCCGTTGATGGTCAGGCGGATGCCGATGTCGGTCAGGTCAGCGAAGGTGCTGCCGACCACGAACGGCGCGATCACCGCCGCGCCGTCGAACGACTTGGCGATTTCCCACGGCAGGCCCTTGGCTTTCAGCTCGGCTTGCTTGTCGCGCAGGGTCAGGTCCAGCGCCGGGGCGAAACCGGAGATCGCATCAAGGACTTCTTCACGGCTTGGTTTGGTCGACAGCGGCTTGCCGATCAACACGGCGATTTCCGCTTCGTAGTGCACTGAACCACGCTCGGTCGGAATGCTGAACCCGCCTTCCAGCGGCACCACGCAACTGCCCGGCTTGAGGAACAGCAGCGGCTCGGTCGGCACCGGGTTATCCAGTTCCTTGGCGTGTTCGGCGTAATTGCGGCCAATGCACACGACTTTCCCGATCGGGAAGTGAATGCGCGTGCCGTCGACGTACTGGTGCTGATAGCTCATTTACCGACTCCTGCCTTTATTGATTCAACAGAGATTACCGATCAAACCGGGAAAATCTTGCCCGGGTTCATGATGCCGTTCGGGTCGAACACTGCCTTGACCGCTTTCATGTACTCGATCTCGGCCGGCGAGCGGCTGTAGGTCAGGTAATCACGCTTGGTCATGCCCACGCCGTGCTCGGCCGAGATCGAGCCGTTGTACTTCTCGACGGTTTCGAACACCCACTTGTTGACGGTGGCGCACTTGGCAAAGAACTCGTCCTTGCTCAGGTTTTCCGGCTTGAGAATGTTCAGGTGCAGATTGCCGTCGCCGATGTGGCCGAACCAGACGATTTCGAAATCCGGGTAGTGCTCGCCAACGATCGCGTCGATTTCGCGCAGGAACGCCGGCACTTTCGAGACGGTAACCGAGATGTCGTTCTTGTACGGCGTCCAGTGGGAGATGGTTTCGGAGATGTACTCGCGCAGCTTCCACAGATTGTGCAGCTGGGTTTCGCTCTGGCTCATCACGCCGTCGAGCACCCAGCCCTGTTCTACGCAGTGTTCGAAGGTTTCCAGCGCGCTGTTGGCCACTTCTTCGGTGGTCGCTTCGAATTCCAGCAGGGCGTAGAACGGGCACTCGGTGTCGAATGGCGCCGGCACGTCGCCACGGCCCATGACCTTGGCCAGGGCCTTGTCGGAGAAGAATTCGAACGCCGTCAGGTCGAGTTTGCCCTGGAAGGCATGCAGCACCGGCATGATCGAATCGAAATCGGCGGTGCCGAGGACCATCGCCGTGAGGTTTTTCGGCGCGCGATCAAGGCGCATGGTCGCTTCGACGACGAAACCGAGGGTGCCCTCGGCGCCGATGAACAGCTGACGCAAGTCGTAACCGGTGGCGTTCTTGATCAGGTCCTTGTTCAGTTCGAGCACATCGCCCTTGCCGGTGACGACTTTCATGCCGGCCACCCAGTTGCGGGTCATGCCGTAGCGAATCACTTTGATCCCGCCGGCATTGGTGCCGATATTGCCGCCAATCTGGCTGGAACCTGCCGAGGCGAAGTCGACCGGATAGTACAGGCCGTTTTCTTCGGCGACGTTCTGCAGATGCTCAGTGACCACGCCCGGTTGGCACACGGCAGTGCGGTCGGTGAGGTTGACGTCGAGAATCTGGTTCATGTAATCGAACGAAACCACCACTTCGCCATTGGCCGCCACCGCAGCGGCGGACAACCCGGTGCGCCCGCCGGATGGCACCAGCGCAACCTTGTGAGTGTTGGCCCAACGCACCACGGCCTGCACTTGCTCGATGGTCTTGGGAAACACGATGGCGCTCGGTGCCGGGGCGAAGTGCTTGGTCCAATCCTTGCCGTAAGTGTTCAGGGAGTCGGCGTCGGTGAGGACTTTGCCAGGCTCAACCAGGGTCTTCAGTTCATCAATCAGCGCAGGATTGGTCATCGACAGAACTCTCGAACAATTCATGGTCATCCTGAGAACGCTTCACGTCGCAGGAATGAGTGTTTAGCGGGGTGGCTATGCTAGCATACCGACCCCGCAGGACAGTGCCCAAGGCCAGATCCGCGGTGACGGCTTTGTTGCCGTGCGGGTCAGCTCCAGGCTGCTCCCTCCCTGCCATTTTTCTCCGGGATACAGGTTTACGCAGATGAGCAAGACTTCTCTCGATAAGAGCAAGATCAAGTTCCTTCTTCTCGAAGGCGTCCACCAATCGGCTGTCGACGTCCTCAAGGCGGCGGGCTACACCAGCATCGAATACCTGACTGGTTCCTTGCCGGAAGCCCAGCTCAAGGAAAAGATTGCTGACGCTCACTTCATCGGCATCCGCTCGCGCACGCAACTGACCGAAGAGATCTTCGATCACGCGAAGAAACTGGTCGCGGTCGGCTGTTTCTGCATCGGCACCAACCAGGTTGACCTCAGTGCGGCCCGCGAGCGCGGTATCGCCGTGTTCAACGCACCGTACTCCAACACCCGTTCCGTAGCCGAGCTGGTACTGGCCGAAGCGATCCTGCTGCTGCGCGGCATCCCTGAGAAAAATGCCTCCTGCCACCGTGGCGGCTGGATCAAGTCCGCTGCCAACTCGTTCGAGATCCGTGGCAAGAAGCTGGGCATCGTCGGCTACGGCTCGATCGGCACGCAGTTGTCGGTGCTGGCTGAAGGTCTGGGCATGCAGGTGTTCTTCTATGACACCGTGACCAAGCTGCCGCTGGGCAACGCTACGCAGGTCAACAATCTGCACGAGCTGCTGGGCATGTCCGACATCGTCACCCTGCACGTACCGGAAACCGCCGCCACTCAGTGGATGATCGGCGAGAAGGAAATCCGCGCCATCAAGAAGGGCGGCATCCTGATCAACGCTGCACGTGGCACCGTGGTCGAGCTCGACGCCCTGGCGGACGCGATCAAGGACAAGCACCTGATCGGCGCGGCCATCGACGTGTTCCCGGTGGAGCCCCGCTCCAACGACGAAGAGTTCGAAAGCCCGCTGCGTGGCCTCGACAACGTGATCCTGACCCCGCACATCGGCGGCTCGACCGCCGAAGCGCAAGCCAACATCGGTCTGGAAGTGGCGGAGAAACTGGTCAAGTACAGCGACAACGGTACTTCGGTGTCGTCGGTCAACTTCCCGGAAGTGGCCCTGCCGGCTCACCCTGGCAAGCACCGCCTGCTGCACATCCACGAGAACATCCCGGGTGTGATGAGCGAGATCAACAAGGTCTTCGCCGAAAACGGCATCAACATCTCCGGTCAGTTCCTGCAGACCAACGAGAAGGTCGGTTACGTGGTGATCGACGTCGACGCCGAATACTCGGAGCTGGCGCAAGAGAAGCTGCAACACGTCAACGGTACTATCCGTAGTCGGGTGCTTTTCTAAAAGCAGCTGCAAGCGGCAAGTGAAAGCGCTTTGCCTTTACTTGCCGCTTGCAGCTAGCCACTTGAAGCTGAATAAAAAAGGGAGCCCCGCAGGGCTCCCTTTTTTTATTTCACGTTTACGGTGATTTTTTCGGAAACGATCGATGGGTCGAACGGCATGTGGCCGCTGTCGCCGAGGATCAGTTGCAAGGTGTGCTTGCCGGGGGCCAGTTTGATCGTGGCTTCGGTCTGCGCCTTGCCGAAATGCATGTGGTGAGCGTCAGTCGGGATCGGCGCGCCTTCGGCCGGCAGGTCGTCGACGTCGATCAGCAGGTGATGGTGGCCGGTGTTCTTGGTGGTGTCACCCGCCGGGGCCAGCGCGATGTTCTTGACGCCGAACTTGACCTTGAATTCCTGCGAGACGGTGGCGCCGTCCTCGGGAGAAACGATGAACACTTCAGCATCCTTCGGCGCCGGTGTCGCCGCACTGGCCAGCACCGAAACACCCATCAGCACACCGGCCAACGCTGCACGAGACATAAAGCTTTTCATTTTCTTCTCCAGTTTTTCCGTAAAATCCGCACGGCCATGACAACTTCATGACCATTCGTTGTCGAAGGCACTCGACAACCATAGCAAAGCGAGCCTGAATCAGAGCGTCGCGATAATGATTTCAAAGGAGTGACCATGCGCCTGCTGCCTGGCCTGATCTGCCTGCTACCCCTTCTGAGCCCGCTGGCTCACGCCGAACTGATTGATGACGTCAACGACCGTGGCGAGCTGCGCATAGCCCTTGAGGCTAATACACCGCCCTTCAATTACAAGGAAGGCGACACCCTCACGGGGTTCGAGGTCGAGCTTGGGCAACTTCTGGCCCAGGAGCTGGATGTACGCGCCGACTTCATCGTCACCGACGAGGGCGACCTGCTCCAGGGCGTTGAAAGCGGCAAATACGATGTCGCGCTCAACCACATAGCACTGACACCCGAACTCAAGGATCGTTTCGACTTCAGCGAGCCGTACGGCGAGGTCGACGGGCAGTTGTTGGCGAAGAAGGACGAGACGCCGCGACCGATGGTGCTGGTGCAGGCGTTGACCGAAGCGAAGCCGAAAGCGGCAGCGCCGGTCGAGTTGGCGATCCCGTTTCAGAAGGGTAATCCGGCATTTCAGGCCAGCCTCAAGAGCGCGCTGGAACGGATCAAGGCGGATGGGCGGTTGGCGGCGCTGTCCGAGAAGTGGTTGAAACCGTAAGAGCCCCTCACCCTAACCCTCTCCCGGAGGGAGAGGGAACTGATCCGGGGATGCTTTAGAGGTACGCCGACTTGGGATTGCTATAACGAATCCGAAATCGACTGATCATGGCTTTGTCGAATCTCTGGTCGCCAAGGTCTTCAGGTCGATGGACAGCGCCAGACACCTCGGTCGGCCCCCTCTCCCCCCGGGAGAGGGCTGGGGTGAGGGCAACGATGGCGGATCAGTCCAAAGCCGCCAGAGTCACCGCCGCCTCAACCAGCTCAAGTTCACTGAAAACCCGAACCCCATGACGCTTGAGCAACGCCGCCGTCACCCCTTCGCCACTGACTTTGACCCCACTGAACGTGCCGTCATACGTCAACAGATTCCCGCAAGAGGGGCTGTTGGCCTTGAGCACCGCCACCCGAATGCCGTGCTTTTGCACCAGTTCCAGCGCTTGCCGCGCCCCCTCGAGAAATTGCGCGCTGACATCCTCGCCCTCAGTAGTGATGACTGCGGCAATGCCATCCAGCACCTCACCGCCCTGCCCGCCGGGAATCTCCGCCGCCGCCCGCGGCGTCGGCAATCCACCGGCCACCTCCGGACACAACGGCACTACCCGCCCTTCTTCGATCCACTGCTCGAGCAGATCAAACGGCCCGCTCGCGCCACCGTCATAGCGCACGCGATGGCCCAGCAGGCAGCGACTGACCAGGATCTTTTCCATGTTCAGAACGGCTCGTTGCCACGGCGACGGAACCAGCCAGTCAGCGACAGGCGCTCGCGATGGGCCGGCAACACTTCGTGGGGCACTTCGCCGGAGAGAAACACCACCAGGCAGCCGCCGGTCGGCTGCACGTCGTGCACACGTTCCTCGCCCAGGTACATGCGCAACTGGCCACCGTCCTCCGGCAACCAGGCCTCGTTGAGGTAGATGACGGCCGAGACCATGCGCCGGTCATCATCGCGAAAGCGGTCGAGGTGCTTGAGGTAAAACGCGCCGGGCGGGTACAGGGCGAAATGGCATTCGAAATCTTCAAGCCCCAGAAACAAGCCACGATTGAGCGCCTCGCGCAGACTGTCCATCAGGCTCAGGTAGCGGTCAGTGGCGTCGGCCTGACCCGGGTCGATCCACTGGATGTGATCGCCGCGAATACCCTCGCGAATCTCCGAAAACGGCCCGCGACCGACCGCCGCCGGCGCCAGCTCACCCTCGGCTTCACGTTTACGGCACTCGGCCGCCAGCGCCCGGGTCAGATCGGCGGGCAGGAAGATGTTCTGCTGCGACCAGCCGTGTTCGGCCAGGTCGTCGACAATGCGTAACAGCAGCGGGTGTTCAGAGGATATCGGCATGGCGCGCATAGTATGCCGACGGCAACAAATCCGACAGAGCCACGCAGCGCCTTGCTAGGAATTCTCGACAAGTACCGGCACCGCACGGACAATAGTCCGCTGCTGACAGGAGTCCCTATGCGCCGTTTGCTTTTTTCACTGTTGATGTTCTGCGTATTGCCCGCCTGGGCGGACGGCCACGATCAGTTGTACAAGGTCGCCGGCTGGCCAGAACAACGCGCGCATTTCAACGATGCCCTGAGCGCCGCCCAGCAGCGCTATCAGAACAGCCTGCCGCCTGCGGTATTTCAGGCGCTGGTCAACAACAGCAATCAACGCTTTGCCGCGCAGGCCATGGATCAGCGTGCCGAAGCGCAACTGCGGCAGAAACTCGCCGACCCGAAACCAGCGCTGACCTTCTTCCAGTCACCGCTGGGCAAGAAAATCGTCGCCGCCGAATTGCTCGCAACCCGTCGCGATCAACTGGCAAAAAATGCCCAGGGCCTGCCGAAGATGCAGGCCAGCGACAGTCGCTTGCTGATCATCGGCCATCTCGCTCAGGCCCTGCCGGCCCGTGAGGCTGGCGCCGAGGTCAGCCTGGCGATTGCCGGCGTGGCAGCGGACAGCTTGAGTTCGATGATTCCGGGATTGCTTGGCGGCGGTCAGGCGCAGGGCATGTTGAATGGTCAGCGCCAGCGGCTGATGGATCAGATTGGCGCCGATCTGAACAACACGTTGCTCTACGTCTATCGCGATTTGTCGGATGAAGAGCTGGAAGAGTTTGCGACGTTTGCCGAGTCGACCGAGGGCAAGGCTTACTACCAGGCGGCACTGGCGGCGATTCGGGCGGGGTTGGCGGTCGGCCAATAATCTTCGTTGCCTGAAAGATCGCATTCGCGAGCAGGCTCGCTCCCACATTGGATCATCAGTGGACACAAAATGTGTGAGCATCCCGAATTCCCTGTGGGAGCGAGCCTGCTCGCGAAGAGACCCGCACAGCCGCTACAGATTCCGGCCCCTGATCCGCTTGCTCAAGAATTCGAAATACTCCTCACGCATCTCCGCCGTTTCATTGGCCAGGTGATGCCGTGCCTCGGCCAACAGCAGTATCTGCGGCCGGTCGAACTTCCATTTCAACACCTGCAGATTGTGCTGCCAGTCGACAGTCATGTCCGCCTGCCCCTGAATGATCAGCGGCCGTCGCGGACTTTTTTTCGCGTGCTCGACGCGGATGATCCAGCGCGACAGCGCGCCCACCCATTTCGTTGGCAGACGTCTTGGCTGTAACGGGTCGGCCTGCAGAAACGGCAGAAAATCCGGATCGTTGGAATTCTCGCTAAAGCGTCGCACCACCCCGCGCACAAACGGCCGCAGCAGGTAATAACTCAACTGAGACCAGCCCCACGCCCTCGGCCGCACCAACGGCGCCAGCAGAATCACCTGCCCCTGCGCCGGGCTGTTCTCGCCATGGTTGAGCAGGTGATCGACGACAATCGCGCCACCGGTGCTTTGCCCGCACAAATGCCAAGGCTGCGGCAGCGCGATCGAGTTCGCTTCAGCGAACAGCGCCTGCAACACGTCCTGGTATTCAGAGAAATCACGAATGCTTGCCCGTGGCCCGCTCGACAGACCATGGCCCGGCAAGTCGCAGGCGATCACGGCGAAATCCTGATCCAGCGCCCACTCGATCACATGCCGGTACAGGCCGATGTGGTCGTAATAACCGTGGAGCAGAAACAGCGTCGCCTTGACCTTCTCCGGCCACCAGCAATGGCTGACCAGCTCGTAGCCATCGACTTCGAAACGACCCATGCCGCGCCAGACATCGCGCTCGGCGAAGTCGGTCTTGTAGAAGCGCTGATAAGCCTTCGCCTCATCCGATAACGGCTGCCACTCGGCCAATGGCTTGAGGCTCGCGCGTAAATGATCGGGGTCGAAAGTATCAGGCATGCGGACATTCCAAAGCGGTAAACGGACTTTATCGGCCTGCGATATTCATCTGTCGGAGCAAGCATGGCAAGCTAGCCAACCTTTTCAGATTCCGAAATCATGCGTTCGCCCTACCGCACCGCACTGTTCGCCAGCCTGCTCGCGCTGATCTGCGCCGGGGTGCTGTGGGCGGCATATGACTGGTTTCAGGGCCGCTATCTGCGCGCGTTCAGCGAACATACGGCGGTATTTTCCGGTGACCCGCTGCGCCTGCCGGACAACCTCGCCGGGCCGGGCAATATCCGCCTCGTGCACTTTTGGGATCCGGCCTGCCCGTGCAACGTCGGCAATCAACAGCACCTGAGCGAGATGGTCGAACAGTTCGGCGCGCGTGGCGTGGAGTTCTTCGCCGTGCAAAAGCCCGGCAGCCACGGCCAGTTGCCCGCCACCCTCGCCAGCCTGAAAACCATCATCGTCCTGCCCGGCGCCGAACAGATCCCCGCCAGCCCTGCCGTGGCGATCTGGGATCGCAGCGGCAAACTCGCCTACTTCGGCCCGTACAGCGAAGGCTTGACCTGCAACTCCAGCAACAGCTTTATCGAACCGATCCTGCATGCCCTGACGGAAGATCGCCCGGTCAATGCTACGCACACCTTGGCGGTGGGTTGTTATTGCCCATGGCCGGCGGACGCGAAGTAAGGCATTCCGGACTTTTCAAGGACAGCGCTGCAGCGCACAGATGCTCTGTGATAAATGTTTGCAGCCCGATGGGCGGCCCTCCCGCCTGCACAAGGAGTCACCATGAAGCGTGCGTTGATCGTCGTTGCCTTGCTCATCGTTGTCCTGCTCGGCGCCGCCGGCGGGTATATCTACAGCAAGCAGCCGACGCGCCAGGGCCAGGTCGAGTTGCGCAATCTGCAAGGCTCGGTGACCGTGCGCTATGACGAGCGCGGTGTGCCGCATATCCGCGCCGAGAACGAAACCGACCTCTATCGCGCCCTCGGTTATGTGCACGCGCAGGATCGTCTGTTCCAGATGGAAGCCATGCGCCGCCTCGCCCGGGGCGAGCTGGCCGAAGTGCTCGGGCCGAAACTGCTCGACACCGACAAACTGTTTCGCAGCCTGCGCATCCGCGAGCGCGCGGCCAGTTACGTCGCCAGCCTCGACAAGCAGTCGCCGGCATGGAAGGGCCTGCAAGCCTATCTGGATGGCATCAACCAATATCAGGACAGCCACGCCGCGCCGATCGAGTTCGACGTGCTGGGCATCCCCAAGCGGCCGTTCACTGCCGAAGACAGCATCAGCGTCGCCGGCTACATGGCCTACAGCTTTGCCGCCGCGTTTCGCACCGAGCCGCTGCTGACCTATGTGCGCGATCAGCTCGGCGCCGATTACCTCAATGTCTTCGATCTCGACTGGCAGGCCAAAGGCGTTCTGGCCACCGATCACACCCGGCACGCACCGGCCCTCGCCGCCGGCGACTGGCAGGACCTCACCGCCCTCGCCCGCCTCAGCGAACAGGCGCTGCTCGACAACGGCCTGCCGCAGTTCGAGGGCAGCAACGCCTGGGTGATTGCCGGCAGCCGCAGCCAGAGTGGTAAGCCGTTGCTGGCCGGCGATCCGCATATTCGTTTCTCGGTGCCGTCGGTGTGGTACGAGGCGCAGTTGTCGGCGCCGGGTTTCGAGTTGTACGGCCATCATCAGGCACTGGTGCCGTTCGCGTTTCTGGGGCACAACCTCGATTTCGGCTGGAGCCTGACCATGTTCCAGAACGATGACCTCGATCTGATCGCCGAGAAGGTCAACCCGGACAATCCCAATCAGGTCTGGTATCGCGGCCAGTGGACCGAGATGCTCGTCAGCGAACAACAGATCAATGTAAAGGGTCAGGCGCCGGTGACTCTCACCTTGCGCCAGTCCCCGCACGGGCCAATCGTCAACGATGCTCTTGGCAGCGCCGCCGGCAAGACCCCGATCGCGATGTGGTGGGCCTTCCTCGAAACACCTAACCCGATCCTCGACTGCTTCTACCAGCTCAACCGCGCCGACACGTTGGCCAAGGCCCGCGCGGCAGCGGCCAAGGTGCAGGCGCCGGGCCTGAATCTGGTGTACGCCAACGCCAAAGGCGATATCGCCTGGTGGGCCTCGGCCTTGCTGCCCAAACGTCCGGCCGGGGTGCAACCGGGCTTCATCCTCGACGGCAGCACGCCCGAAGCGGACAAGGACGGCTACTACCCGTTCAGCGCCAACCCGCAGGAAGAAAACCCGGCGCGCGGCTATATCGTCTCGGCCAACTTCCAGCCCGTGTCGCCGACCGGCATGGAGATTCCCGGTTATTACAACCTTGCCGATCGCGGTCAGCAGCTTGACCGTCAGCTCAGCGACAACCGGGTGAAGTGGAACAACGAGGCCAACCAGCAACTGCAACTGGGCACCGCGACCGGTTACGGCCCGCGTCTGTTGGCGCCGCTGTTGCCGGTGTTGCGCGAGGTGGTGAGTGATCCGGCGCAGCTGAAACTGGTCGAGCAATTGGCGCAGTGGCCCGGCGACTATCCGCTGAATTCGATCAGCGCGACGGTGTTCAACCAATTCCTCTACGACCTTGCCGACGCGTCGATGCGCGATGAGTTGGGCAATGACTTCTTCGAGACACTGCTGTCGACGCGGGTAATCGATTCGGCGTTGCCACGCCTGGCGGCCAAGGCGGACTCACCGTGGTGGGACAATCGCAGCACGCCGGCCAAGGAAACCCGCGCCGATGTCGTGCGCACGGCGTGGGCGGCAAGCATGGCGCATCTGAAACTGACCCTCGGCGATAACGTGGCCGGTTGGCAGTGGGGCGCGGCGCACACCCTGACTCACGGCCATCCGCTGGGGCAGCAGAAGCCGCTGGATCGCCTGTTCAACGTCGGCCCGTTCACGGCGCCGGGCAGTCATGAAGTGCCGAACAACCTCTCGGCAAAAATCGGCCCGGCGCCATGGCCGGTGACCTATGGCCCGTCGACCCGACGCCTGGTGGACTTCGCCGATCCGGTCCATAGCCTGACGATCAATCCGGTCGGCCAGAGTGGCGTGCCACTGGACAGTCACTATGACGATCAGGCCGAGGCGTATGTGGAGGGGATTTATGTGCAGGCGCATTTCAGCGAGGAAGAGGTGCTGGCGAATACGCGCAGTACGTTGAAGCTGTTGCCTGCGCGGGCTGCGCAATAGATTGATGCAATCTGCACCGGCCCTTTCGCGAGCAAGCTCGCTCCCACAGGAGATTGCATTCCAAATGTGGGAGCGAGCCTGCTCGCGAAAGCGCTGTGTCAGCCGGCATCGGAGTCGACTGACACTCCGTCTTCGCGAGCAGGCTCGCTCCCACATTTACAACCGGGTTGGCCTCGAGTTTGAGGCCAACCTGATATTGCTTAGGCCGATTGCGGCGCTGGCGCGCGGCGTGCGTCCGGTTGTTTCCACGAATCGGCGGCGCTTTCTTCGATGGCTTGCTGGATGGCTTTCTTGCGTGCTTCTTCGGCGCGGCGGCTGAAGAACCAGACGAGGAAGGTCACCAGCGACACCGCCAGCAGAATCAGGCTGGCCACGGCGTTGATCTCCGGCTTCACGCCCAGGCGCACCGCCGAGAACACTTCCATCGGCAGGGTCGTCGAACCCGGGCCGGACACGAAGCTCGCCAGCACCAGGTCATCCAGCGACAGCGCGAACGACATCATCCCGCCCGCCGCCAGCGACGGCGCGATCATCGGGATGGTGATCAGGAAGAACACCTTCCACGGCCGTGCACCCAAATCCATCGCCGCTTCTTCGATCGACAGGTCCAGCTCACGCAAACGCGCCGACACCACCACCGCCACATACGCCGCGCAGAACGTGGTGTGGGCGATCCAGATGGTGACGATGCCGCGCTCCTGCGGCCAGCCGATCATTTGGGCCATGGCCACGAACAGCAGCAACAGCGACAGACCGGTGATCACTTCCGGCATCACCAACGGCGCAGTCACCAGGCCACCGAACAGCGTACGGCCCTTGAAGCGCGTGATACGGGTCAGCACGAACGCTGCCAGGGTACCCAGCGCCACCGCAGCAACCGCGGTGTAACAGGCGATTTCCAGCGAGCGCAGCACCGAGCCCATCAGTTGCGAGTTGTCGAGCAGGCCGACATACCACTTGATCGACCAGCCGCCCCACACCGTCACCAGTTTCGAGGCGTTGAACGAGTAGATCACCAGGATCAGCATCGGCAGATAGATGAAGATCAGACCCAGTACCAGCATCAGGCTGGAGAAACGGAAGCGCTTCATTCTTTACCCTCCATTTCCTTGGCCTGACTGCGGTTGAACAGAATGATCGGCACAATCAGGATCGCCAGCATCACCACCGCCAGCGCGGACGCCACCGGCCAGTCGCGGTTGTTGAAGAATTCTTGCCACAGCACCTTACCGATCATCAGGGTTTCCGGGCCGCCGAGCAGTTCCGGGATCACGAACTCGCCGACCACCGGAATGAACACCAGCATGCAGCCGGCAATGATGCCGTTCTTGGACAGCGGAATGGTGATTTTCCAGAAGCTGTTGAAGGTGCTCGAACCCAGATCCGACGCGGCTTCCAGCAGACTCTGATCGTGCTTCACCAGGTTGGCGTACAGCGGCAGGATCATGAACGGCAGGTACGAATAGACAATCCCGATGTACACCGCCAGGTTGGTGTTGAGGATCTGCAGCGGCTCGTCGATCAGGCCCATGCTCATCAGGAAGCCGTTGAGCAGGCCGTTGTTGCTGAGGATGCCCATCCACGCGTACACGCGGATCAGGATCGCCGTCCAGGTCGGCATCATGATCAGCAGCACCAGCACCGTTTGCAGCTCCTTGCGCGCGCTGGCGATGGCGTAGGCCATCGGGTAACCGATCAGCAGGCAGAGCACGGTGCTGATAAAGGCCATTTTCAGCGAGCCGAGATAGGCGGCGATGTACAGTTCGTCGTCGCCAAGCAACGCGTAGTTGCCCAGGTTCAGCAGCAGTTGCAGCTTCTGCTCGGCGTAGGTGTAGATCTCGGTGTACGGCGGGATCGCCACGTCGGCTTCGGCGAAGCTGATCTTCAGAACGATGAAGAACGGCAGCATGAAGAACAGGAACAGCCAGATGAACGGCACCCCGATGACCAGCTGCCGGCCATTGGGGATGATTCGGTTTATACGGCGTTTGAATTTGCGCATGTTCATGAGCGAAGTACCACGCCGCTATCGTCTTCCCACCACACGTAGACCTGATCGCCCCAGGTCGGACGCGCGCCGCGACGTTCGGCGTTGGCGACGAACGACTGCACCAGTTTGCCGCTCGGCAATTCGACGTAGAACACCGAGTGCCCGCCCAGATAAGCGATGTCGTGGACCTTGCCGCTCGACCAGTTGTACTCGCAGGTCGGCATGTCGGCGGTGACCAGCAGTTTTTCCGGGCGAATCGCGTAGGTGACCGACTTGTCCTGCACCGAGGTACTGATGCCGTGGCCGACGTAGATCTGCCGGTCGAGGTCCTTGCAGGTGATGGTCGCGTGGCCTTCGGCGTCGTCGATCACTTCGCCTTCGAAGATGTTGACGTTGCCGATGAATTCGCAGACCAGACGGCTGGTCGGGGTTTCGTAGATGTCAATCGGGCTACCAATCTGCGCAATCCAGCCCAGGTGCATGATCGCGATGCGCTCGGCCATGGTCATGGCCTCTTCCTGGTCGTGGGTCACCATCACGCAGGTCACGCCGACGCGCTCGATGATTTCCACCAGTTCCAGCTGCATCTGCGAACGCAGCTTTTTGTCCAGTGCGCCCATCGGTTCGTCGAGCAGCAACAGCTTCGGCCGCTTGGCCAGCGAACGGGCCAGGGCCACGCGTTGACGCTGGCCGCCGGACAGTTGATGCGGCTTGCGCTTGGCGTACTGGCTCATCTGCACCAGCTTGAGCATCTCGGCCACGCGGGCGTCGATCTCGGCCTTGGGGATCTTGTCCTGCTGCAAGCCGAAGGCAATGTTCTGCGCCACGGTCATGTGCGGGAACAAAGCGTAGGACTGGAACATCATGTTGATCGGACGGTCGTACGGCGGCATGTCGGTGATGTCGACGCCGTCGAGGAAAATCCGCCCTTCCGTGGGCCGTTCGAAGCCTGCCAGCATCCGTAGCAAGGTGGATTTGCCCGATCCCGAACCGCCGAGCAGAGCAAAAATTTCGCCCTTCTTGATTTCCAGGGACACGTCGTCCACGGCAATCGTCTCGTCGAACTTCTTCGTGACCCGGTCGATTTTGACCAGCACCTGTTTTGGTGTCTGGTCGCCCTCGAGGGCTTTCTTGTAGGCGCCGGAGGCAACTGCCATTTACGAAACTCCCAACAGAAGCAGCAGTTCGCCCCGCAAGACGAACCCTGGATAGTTTGTGCGTTATTTGCCCGACTTGACCTTGGTCCAGCTACGGGTCATCAAACGCTGAATATTGGCTGGCAACTCGGTCGACACGTAGGTCTTGTCGAGGACTGCTTGCGGTGGGTAAACCGCTTCATCGGTGCGAATGGATTGTTCCATCAGCTTGTCCGAACCCGGATTGGGGTTGGCGTAACCGACGTAATCACTGACCTGGGCGATCACCTCAGGTTTCAGCAAATAGTTGATGAAGGCGTGGGCCTCTTTGACGTTGGACGAATCCTTGGGGATCGCCAGCATGTCGAACCACAGCGCGCCGCCCTCTTTCGGAATCGAATAGGCGATGTTGACGCCCTTCTTGGCTTCCTCGGCACGGTTCTTCGCCTGGAAGATATCGCCGGAGAAACCGATGGCCACGCAGATGTCGCCGTTGGCCAGATCGCCGATGTACTTCGACGAATGGAAATAGGTCACGTAGGGACGCACCGCGAGCAGCTTGGCGGTGGCCTTTTCGTAGTCCTTGGTGTTGGTGCTGTTGGCGTTCAGGCCCAGGTAATTGAGCATGGTCGGCATCATTTCGTCAGCCGAATCGAGGAACGCGACACCGCAGCTGTGCAGCTTCTTGATGTTTTCCGGCTCGAACAGCACGGCCCAGGAATCGATCTTGTCGACGCCCAGCACAGCTTTGACCTTGTCGACGTTGTAGCCGATGCCGTTGGTGCCCCACAGATACGGTACGGCGTAGAGGTTGCCGGGATCGTTCTGCTCCAGGCGCTTGAGCAGCACCGGGTCGAGGTTGGAATAATTGGGCAGCTGCGCCTTGTCGAGCTTCTGGAACGCGCCCGCCTTGATCTGCTTGCCAAGGAAGTGGTTCGACGGCACGACCACGTCATAACCGGTGCGCCCGGCGAGCAGCTTGCCTTCCAGGGTTTCGTTGGAGTCGAAAACGTCGTAGACCGGTTTGATCCCGGTCTCTTTCTCGAAGTCGGCCAGGGTCGATTCGCCGATGTAATCGGACCAGTTATAAATATGCACCGTACCGGCGGCCTGGGCTCCGACAGCGATTGTCAGGCCGGCAGCGGCCAGCAGGGCTTTGCGCAAAGAAGAAAATACAGGCAAGTGGAGGTCCTCTAAATTGATTGGGCCCAAGTTGCCCCGCGCTGCATGACAGCCATGGCTGCCCGACAACAAAACCGGCGCGCAACTTACCCTCGAAAAACCGATCCAGCAAAACTTTCTGTCATTTAATTATCCGCTGGCCGCCGTCGCGACGACGACGGCCAGTGGTTGTGGCGACAAACCGGCTTATTTGCCCGATTTGATCTTGGTCCAGCTGCGGGTGATCAGACGCAGCGTGGCGGCGTCCAGATCGCTGATCGCATAGAGTTGCTTCTTCACTTCAGCCGAAGGATAGATGCTCGGGTCGCTGGTGATGTCCTTGTCCACCAGAGGCGTTGCCGCCTTGTTGCCGTTCGGGAAACGCACGGCGTTGGTGATGCCGGCCATCACTTGCGGCTCCAGCAGGTAGTTCATGAACTTGTAGGCGGCTTCGACGTTTTCGGCATCCTTGGGAATGGCGACCATGTCGTAGAAAGTACCGGCGCCTTCTTTCGGAATGGTGTAGGCCAGCTTGACCTTGTCACCGGCTTCCTGAGCGCGGGTCTTGGATTGCTCCAGGTCACCCGAGTAACCGACGGCGACGCAGATGTTGCCGTTGGCCAGGTCCGAGATGTACTTGGAAGAGTGGAAGTAGGCGACCGAAGGACGGATCTTCAGGAACAGGTCTTCGGCAGCTTTCAGATCAGCCTTGTCCTTGCTGTTGGTCGGCTTGCCCAGATAGTGCAATGCCGCCGGAATCATTTCGGTCGGGGCATCGAGGAAGCTCACGCCGCAGCTTTTGAGTTTCTCGATGTTTTCCGGCTTGAACACCACGTCCCACGAATCGATCTTGTCGATACCCAGCGCAGCCTTGACCTTGGCCGGGTTGTAGCCGATGCCGATCGAGCCCCACATGTACGGGAAGGCGTGTTTGTTGCCCTGGTCGCTGGCGTCGCCAACGGCCTTGAGCAGGTCTTCGTCGAGGTTTTTCCAGTTAGGCAGCTTGGACTTGTCCAGCTCCTGGTAAACGCCGGCCTTGATCTGCTTGGCGAGGAAGTTGTTGGAAGGCACCACGATGTCGTAACCGGACTTGCCGGCCAGCAGCTTGGCTTCCAGGGTTTCGTTACTGTCGAAGACGTCGTAGACGACTTTGATCCCGGTGGCTTTTTCGAAGTTGGCCACGGTGTCCGGCGCGATATAGTCGGACCAGTTGTAGACGTGCAGCACCTTGTCGTCCGCGTGCACCGCACCCGCCATCATGCCCGCCATGGACAGCGCGAGCAGAGTCTTGCCAGCTAGCTTTTTACCTAATGCCTTCATGCGTCATGCTCCAAATTTTTCTTTTTTGAACCACTTTGTTCAGCGGCCGAACCCGGACAACTGGAACCGCGGCTAGTCTGGCAAGATCCGAGGCGGTCTTTCAACAAAAGACCAGCCTTTCTGACAGCTTTGAGCGAGTGCGCCGCAGCTCCCCCGCCCAAAGCCTAGCACCTAGGCCTGCAGCGCATTGAGGGTCAGGTCCAGACACTTGCGTGCTTTTGTAACCAGCTCATCGATTTCGGCTTTGCTGATCACCAGCGGCGGCGCGATGATCATGGTGTCGCCCACCGCGCGCATGATCAGGCCATTGTCGAAGCAGAACTGCCGGCAGATCATGCCCACGCCCTTGCCTTCGTAACGCTTGCGCGTGGCCTTGTCCTGCACCAGCTCGATCGCCCCCAGCAGACCGACGCCGCGAACTTCACCCACCAACGGGTGATCGTTCAGCTCGCGCAGACGTTTCTGCAAATACGGTGCCGTTTCGTTGTGGGCGTTCTCGATAATTTTTTCGTCGCGCAGGATGCGGATGTTTTCCAGGCCCACCGCGGCTGCCACCGGGTGCCCGGAGTAAGTGAAGCCGTGGTTGAAATCGCCGCCTTCGTTGAGCACGGCCACCACCGAGTCACGCACGATCAATCCGCCCATCGGGATGTAGCCGGAGGTCAGGCCTTTGGCGATGGTCATCATGTGCGGCTTGAGGTCGTAGAAATCGCTACCGAACCACTCACCGGTACGGCCAAAACCGCAGATCACTTCATCGGCAACGAAAAGGATGTCGTACTTGGCGAGGATTTCCTTGATGCGCGGCCAGTAGGTGTCGGGCGGAATGATCACGCCGCCGGCACCCTGGATCGGCTCGGCAATAAAGGCACCGACGTTGTCGACGCCGACTTCGAGAATCTTCTCTTCGAGCTGATTGGCCGCCCAGATGCCGAACTCTTCCGGCGACATGTCACCACCCTCGGCGAACCAATACGGCTGGGCGATGTGGACGATGCCCGGAATCGGCAGGTCGCCCTGCTCGTGCATATAAGTCATGCCGCCGAGGCTCGCGCCGGCCACGGTCGAACCGTGATAACCGTTCTTGCGGCTGATGATGACTTTCTTGTTCGGCTGGCCTTTGATCGCCCAGTAGTGACGGACCATGCGCAACATGGTGTCGTTGCCTTCAGAGCCGGAGCCGGTGAAGAACACGTGGTTCATGCCTTCTGGCGCCACGTCGGCAATCGCCTTGGCCAGTTCCAGTGCCGGCGGGTGTGCGGTCTGGAAGAACAGGTTGTAGTACGGCAGCTCGCGCATCTGTTTGGCGGCGGCATCGGCCAGTTCATCGCGACCGTAACCGATCGCCACGCACCAGAGGCCAGCCATGCCGTCGAGGATCTTGTTGCCTTCGCTGTCCCACAGATAAACGCCCTTGGCGTTGGTGATGATCCGCGGGCCCTTCTCTTTCAGTTGCTTGAAGTCGCTGAACGGGGCCAGGTGGTGATCGCTGCTCAGCGCTTGCCACTCACGGGTTTGCGGGTTGTTGCTGGTCATGCCAATTCTCCTTGTTATCGGTGAAGGCGCGACGGCTGGCCGCCGCGCCCGGCGTATCAGACGGCGAAGAGCAGGTACTCACGCTCCCAGGAACTGATCACGCGCTTGAAGTTTTCATGCTCGGCGCGCTTGACCGCGACGTAGCCGGTGATGAAGGTCTTGCCGAGATACTTCTCGATGGTCGCGCTGTTTTCCATACGCTCCAGCGCGTCTTCAATGGTCAGCGGCAGGCGCAGGTTGCGGCGCTCGTAACCACGGCCAACCACTGGCGCGCTCGGGTTCAGGCCCTCGACCATGCCGATGTAACCGCAGAGCAGGCTCGCGGCGATCGCCAGGTACGGGTTGGCGTCGGCGCCCGGCAGACGGTTTTCCACGCGCCGGTTCTGCGGGCCGGCATCCGGTACGCGTAGGCCGACGGTGCGGTTCTCTTCGCCCCACTCGACGTTTACCGGTGCCGAAGTGTCCGGAAGGAAGCGGCGGAACGAGTTGACGTTCGGCGCGAACAGCGGCAACAGCTCGGGGATCAGCTTCTGCAAGCCACCGATGTGGTGCAGGAACAACTGGCTCATGGTCCCGTCTTCGTTGGAGAAAACGTTCTTGCCGGTCTGAATGTCGATGATGCTCTGGTGCAGGTGCATGGCGCTGCCCGGCTCGCCGGTCATCGGCTTGGCCATGAATGTCGCAGCGACATCGTGCTTGAGCGCGGCCTCGCGCATGGTGCGCTTGAACACCAGAATCTGATCGGCCAGCGACAGGGCGTCACCGTGACGGAAGTTGATTTCCATCTGCGCGGTGCCGTCTTCGTGGATCAGCGTGTCGAGGTCCAGCTCCTGTAATTCGCACCAGTCGTAGACGTCTTCGAACAGCGGGTCGAATTCGTTGGCCGCTTCAATGGAGAACGACTGCCGGCCAATTTCCGGACGGCCCGAGCGGCCGATCGGCGGCTGTAACGGATAGTCGGGGTCGTCGCTGCGCTTGGTCAGGTAGAACTCCATTTCCGGCGCCACGATTGGCTGCCAGCCCTTGTCGGCATACAGCTTCAAGACTTTCTTGAGGACGTTGCGCGGCGACAGCTCGATCGGGTTGCCTTGCTTGTCGTAGGTGTCGTGGATCACCTGCGCGGTCGGCTCGATCGCCCACGGCACCAGGTACACGGCGTTCTGGTCGGGGCGGCAGATCATGTCGATGTCGGCCGGGTCGAGCAGTTCGTAATAGATGTCGTCTTCGACGTAGTCGCCGGTCACGGTCTGCAGCAGCACGCTCTCCGGCAGACGCATGCCTTTCTCGGCGATGAACTTGTTGGTCGGCGAAATCTTGCCCCGGGTAATACCGGTCAAGTCGCCGATCATGCATTCGACTTCTGTGATCTTGCGGTCTTTCAACCAATCGGTGAGCTGGTCGAGGTTGTTACTCATAAATGCCTCTGGGCTGAGTCTCCTGACGCGATGTCAGGCAATTTTGACGCTTGCGGCGTCGCGTTAAAGGGGGCTTGCTCGCGCAGTGCCGGCTTACGCCTGGCACCGCGCATAGACAATGAAAGAGGAGCTTACCTGCCCTTGACGCTGGCGTTGCATTTCCCGTGCACTTTGCAAACGTGCAGAATCACAAGCATGACGCTGAGTGCGGCACGGGCTTTGGGAGGGAAAGAGTTCTATAGTGAAAGGAGACGCCATAAAGCGGATGCTGTGCCCGACGTCCAGAATATCGGACGCTGCCGTTTTGCCGGATGTTGACGAGAGTCTCGTCAACAGGCTGCGCGCCTTGCTGGCTGCGCTACGGACGGATTGATCGCCACTGATGTGATGAGCATGCAGACCGGACTGTTGCGAGCAGTCGGTGATGCCGATTAACGGCAGGCGAGACATGAAGCACCCCGGTATTATTGCTGTTATGGGTTTGACCGGAGCTTAGCCTTGTTCATTTTTTTACACAACACCCCCGTAAAAAATACAACACGGCCTGCTCAAGCCCGCAGCTGAGCAACGTTCAAGGTTTGAAAAAACGCCCCAAAGTGCCCCATAAATGCCCTTCAAGCGCTTTTTCGGGGCAAAAAAGGCCTCGCTTGACTTCGGCAGGCCGTTCGGGTTGACTGAAACCAGAAAAGATCAATGATTGATATTTTTAACAACAAAGGTGTTGCATCATGTCGGTACCCCCGCGTGCCGTTCAGCTTAACGAAGCGAACGCGTTCCTTAAGGAACATCCTGAGGTTCTGTACGTTGACCTTCTGATTGCGGATATGAATGGTGTGGTGCGCGGCAAGCGCATCGAACGCACCAGCCTCCACAAGGTTTACGAGAAAGGCATCAACCTGCCGGCCTCTCTATTTGCTCTGGATATCAACGGCTCCACGGTGGAAAGCACCGGGCTGGGCCTGGACATCGGCGACGCCGATCGTATCTGCTATCCGATCCCCGATACCCTGTGCAACGAGCCATGGCAGAAGCGCCCGACCGCGCAGCTGTTGATGACCATGCACGAACTCGAAGGCGATCCGTTCTTCGCCGATCCCCGTGAGGTGCTGCGCCAGGTGGTGACCAAGTTCGACGAGCTCGGCCTGACCATCTGCGCCGCCTTCGAACTCGAGTTCTACCTGATCGACCAGGAAAACGTGAACGGCCGTCCACAGCCGCCACGCTCGCCGATCTCCGGCAAACGCCCGCACTCGACTCAGGTCTACCTGATCGACGACCTCGACGAATACGTCGACTGCCTCCAGGACATTCTGGAAGGTGCCAAAGAGCAAGGCATCCCGGCCGACGCGATCGTCAAGGAAAGTGCCCCGGCGCAGTTCGAAGTGAACCTGCACCACGTCGCCGACCCGATCAAGGCCTGCGACTACGCGGTCCTGCTCAAGCGTCTGATCAAGAACATCGCCTACGACCATGAAATGGACACCACCTTCATGGCCAAGCCGTATCCGGGCCAGGCGGGCAATGGTCTGCACGTACATATTTCGATTCTGGACAAAGCCGGCAAAAACATTTTTGCCAGCGAGGATCCCGAGCAGAACGCCGCGCTGCGTCACGCGATCGGCGGTGTGCTCGAGACCCTGCCGGCGCAGATGGCTTTTCTCTGCCCGAACGTCAACTCCTACCGTCGCTTCGGCGCGCAGTTCTACGTACCGAACTCGCCGTGCTGGGGCCTGGACAACCGCACCGTGGCGATTCGCGTACCAACCGGTTCTGCCGATGCCGTACGTATCGAGCACCGCGTGGCCGGCGCCGACGCCAACCCGTACCTGCTGATGGCTTCGGTACTGGCCGGCGTGCACCACGGCCTGGTCAACAAGATCGAACCGGGCGCGCCTGTCGAAGGCAACAGCTACGAGCAGAACGAACAGAGCCTGCCGAACAACTTGCGCGATGCCCTGCGCGAGCTGGACGACAGCGAGGTGATGGCCAAGTACATCGATCCGAAGTACATCGATATCTTCGTTGCCTGCAAGGAAAGCGAGCTGGAGGAGTTCGAACACTCCATCTCCGACCTTGAGTACAACTGGTATCTGCATACCGTTTAAGCGTTGTAACGTCCAAAGAAACGCCGTTGGCTTCGCGCCCACGGCGTTTTTTTATGGCCGAACACAAAACCTGTGGCGAGGGGATTTATCCCCGTTGGGTTGCGAAGCAGCCCCAAATCCATCCCACTCGGTGTGTCAGGAATACCCGGCTCTCAGGGTTTACGACTGCTGCGCAGCCGAACGGGGCGGTGCGACGTTTCGCTAAATCCCCTCGCCACAGGGTACTGGCAGACAACGCACAAGCCGCCTCGTACAATGCCCGCTGCCCCGCAGGAGACTTCCATGACGCGTCCCGCCACCGTCCGCAAACCCCGTGCCCGCAGTCAGGCGCGGATCGATTCGATCCTCGATGCCGCGCGCACCCTGCTGGCGGCCGAGGGCGTGGCCAGTCTGTCGATCTACAGCGTCGCCGAGCGCGCGCAGATTCCGCCCTCCTCCGTGTATCACTTTTTCGCCAGCGTCCCGGCGCTGCTCGAAGCGCTGACCGCCGATGTCCACGCAGCCTTCCGCGCCTGCCTGCAAGCACCGATCGATCATGATGCCTTGCGCGACTGGCGAGATCTGTCGCGACTGGTCGAACAGCGCATGCTCGAGATCTACGATCAGGATGCCGCCGCACGGCAATTGATTCTGGCGCAACATGGCCTGACCGAAGTCACCCAGGCCGACCGCCAGCACGATCTGGAACTGGGCGACCTGATGCACAAGCTGTTCGACCAGCATTTCGAGTTGCCGAGGCTGCCGGACGATGTCGATGTGTTTGCCCTGGCGATGGAACTGGGCGACCGGGTCTATGCACGTTCGGTGCAGCAGCACGGGCAGATCACCCCGCGCATGGCCGAGGAAGGGATGCGCGTGTTTGATGCCTATATCGGGTTGTACCTTCCGCCGTATCTACCCAAAAGAAATCTCTAGCGCATGCACCGGCCCTTTCGCGAGCAGGCTCGCTCCCACATTTGAAATGCGTTCCCCTGTGGGAGCGAGCCTGCTCGCGAAAGCCGCGCCGCCGAATCCGCGACAGGCACAAAAAACCCCGCAGGGCTCACACCCTCCGGGGTTGTTTTTTGCTCACCGGCTCACAACTTGGCGATGGACACCTCGGTGGATTTCACAAAGGCGATCACCTCACTGCCGACCACCAGCTCCAACTCTTTCACAGAACGGGTGGTGATCACCGAAGTGACGATGCCCGAAGCGGTCTGCACGTCGATTTCCGACAGCACGTCGCCGAGGACGATTTCCTTGATCGAGCCTTTGAACTGGTTGCGCACGTTGATGGCTTTGATAGTCATGGCATTGATTCCTGTCGTTGATAAAGGTGTTATTGCGCCCAGCGCAATTGCGTAGGCAGGGGTGAAACGGGTTCCGGCGCCGGCGGTTCGCCGGGCAGGGACAGAACACGGTTGAGCACTTCGGTTTCCAGTGCGGCGAGGCGATGCGAGCCACGCACCTTGGGGCGCGGCAGTTCGACGTGCAGGTCGAGGCCAACTTCGCCGTCCTCGATCAGGATCACCCGATCGGCGATCGCCACCGCTTCACTGACGTCATGGGTCACCAGCAGCACGGTAAAACCGTGTTGCTGCCAGAGCCGTTCGATCAGTTGCTGCATCTCGATGCGGGTCAGGGCATCCAGTGCGCCGAGCGGTTCGTCGAGCAGCAGCAGACGCGGCTGGTGAATCAGCGCCCGGGCCAGCGCGACACGCTGCTTCTGGCCGCCGGACAACGCCGCCGGCCATTCATTGGCGCGATCGGCCAGGCCCACTGCTTCCAATGCATCCAGCGCTTGCTGGCGCCAGTTGCCCTTGAGGCCAAGACCGACGTTGTCGATGATCTTTTTCCACGGCAGCAGCCGCGCTTCCTGGAACATCAGCCGCGTATCGTCGCGCGCCTGGCTGAGCGGTGCGGAGCCGGCCAGCAGCTCGCCGCCAGAGGGTTGATCGAGGCCGGCGAGCAAGCGCAAGAACGTGCTCTTGCCACAACCGCTGCGCCCGACCACGGCGACAAACTGCCCCGCCGGAATGTGCAGATCGATGTCGCGCAACACCTGGCGTGAGCCGAAGGTCTTCTGCAGGTTGCGCACTGCCAACGGAATCCCGCGCAACAGGCGTGGAGGTTGTTGAGCAGTCATGCCGCACCTCCCTTGGCAACCTGATAGGCCGGGTGCCAGCGCAGCCACACACGTTCAAGACCACGGGCGGCGAGGTCGGCGAGTTTGCCGAGCACCGCGTAAAGCAGGATCGCCAGCACCACCACATCGGTCTGCAAGAACTCGCGGGCGTTCATCGCCAGATAGCCGATACCGGAGCTGGCCGAGATGGTTTCAGCGACGATCAGCGTCAGCCACATAAAGCCCAGGGCGAAGCGCACGCCAACCAGAATCGACGGCAACGCACCCGGCAGAATCACCTGCCAGAACAGGCTGAAACCGCTCAGACCATAACTGCGCGCCATCTCCACCAACGCCGGGTCGACGTTGCGGATGCCGTGGTAAGTATTGAGGTAAATCGGGAACAAAGTGCCCAGCGCCACGAGGAAAATCTTCGCTGACTCGTCAATGCCGAACCACAGGATCACCAGCGGAATCAGCGCCAGGTGCGGCACGTTGCGGATCATCTGCACCGAGCTGTCGAGCAGGCGTTCGCCCCACTTCGACAGGCCGGTGATGAAACCCAGCACCAGACCGATGCTGCCGCCGATGGTGAAACCGAGTGCTGCGCGCCAGCCGCTGATCGCCAGGTGTGTCCAGATCTCGCCGCTGCGCACCAGACTGACACCGGCTTCGATCACCGCCACCGGTGCCGGCAGAATCCGCGTCGACAACCAACCGGCCGACACCGACAACTGCCACACCGCCAGCAGCAACACCGGCAACGCCCAGGGCGCGAGGCTGTGGATAAATTTGTTCATGGCCGCGCCTCAGCTCTGCGACGCGGCTTTGGGCAGGATGTCGTTGGCGACCATCTCGCCGAACGGGCTGACATAACCGGCGCTCTTCGGCAGTTCCGGGCGTTCAACGTCAAGATGCGGGAACAGCAGCTCGGCTACCCGATACGATTCTTCGAGGTGTGGATAACCGGAGAAGATGAAGGTATCGATGCCCAGATCCGCATATTCCTTGACCCGCGCTGCCACGGTCGGGCCATCGCCGACCAGTGCGGTACCGGCACCGCCGCGCACCAGACCGACGCCAGCCCAGAGATTCGGGCTGACTTCGAGGTTGTCGCGGCTGCCACCGTGCAGCGCGGCCATGCGTTGCTGGCCGACCGAATCGAAGCGCGCCAGCGAAGCCTGCGCACGTTGGATGGTGTCATCGTCCAGATGCGAAATCAGCCGATCCGCCGCTTGCCAGGCTTCGGCATTGGTTTCGCGGACGATCACATGCAGGCGAATGCCGAAGCGTACGGTGCGGCCGAGCCTGGCAGCTTTGGCGCGCACTTGTGCGATCTTCTCGGCCACCGCTGCCGGCGGCTCGCCCCAGGTCAGGACCATTTCCACTTGCTCGGCGGCCAGATCTTGCGCCGCTTCCGAAGAGCCACCGAAATACAGCGGCGGACGCGGTTGCTGGATCGGCGGATAGAGCAGCTTCGCGCCCTTCACGCTTATGTGCTCGCCGTCATAATCGACGGTTTCGCCTTCCAGCACGCGACGCCAGATGCGGGTGAATTCCACTGAGGCCTGATAGCGCTCTTCGTGGTTGAGGAACAGCCCGTCACCGGCCAGTTCTTCCGGGTCACCACCGGTGACCAGATTGAACAGGGCACGCCCGCCGGACAGACGATCCAGCGTCGCAGCCTGGCGCGCCGCGACCGTCGGGGAAATGATCCCGGGGCGCAGGGCGACGAGGAATTTCAGACGCTGGGTCACCGGAATCAGCGAGGCCGCGACCAGCCATGAGTCTTCGCAGGAACGCCCGGTGGGTATCAGCACACCGCCAAACCCCAGACGATCCGCCGCTTGCGCGACCTGTTGCAGATAACCGTGATCAACCGCGCGGGCGCCTTCGGCGGTGCCAAGGTAATGGCCGTCGCCGTGGGTCGGCAGGAACCAGAAGATATTGAGGCTCATGGAGTGGTCTCCTTGTGGATTCGAATTACTGGGCTTGGGAGCTTTGGGCCACAGCGGCCGGCGGGGTCCAGATCACATCCTTGATGCTCAACGGCTTGGGAATCAGCTTGAGCTGGAAGAACGTGTCGGCGATTTTCTGTTGCGCAGCGACCACTTCCGGGGTCAGGAACAGCGCGCCGTAGCCCTGGCGTTTCACCGAGGTCAGGGTGATGTCCGCCGGCAGGCCGAGCAGCGGCGCGACCTGTTGCGTCACGTCTTCGGGATTGGCTTTCGACCATTCACCAACCGCGCGCACCTCTTCGACGAGGGTCTTGATCACCTCGGGATTTTTCTGCGCGTAAGGTTTTGTGGCCAGATAGAACTGATGGTTGTCGACGATGCCTTTGCCGTCGCGCAGGGTGTGCGCTTGCAGTTGTTTCTCGGCAGCGGCCTGATACGGATCCCAGATGACCCAGGCGTCGACACTGCCACGTTCGAACGCAGCGCGAGCATCGGCCGGCGGCAGGAACACGGTCTGAATATCGCTGTACTTGAGGCCGGCGTCTTCCAGTGCACGCACCAGCAGGTAGTGCACGTTGGAGCCTTTGTTCAGGGCGACTTTCTTGCCTTTGAGGTCGGCCACCGATTTGATCGGCGAGTCTTTCGGCACGAGGATCGCTTCGCTGTTCGGCGCTGGCGGTTCATAGGCGACGTAGAGCAGATCCGCGCCAGCGGCCTGGGCGAAAACCGGTGGAGTTTCGCCGGTCACGCCGAAATCGATCGAGCCGACGTTGAGGCCTTCGAGCAGCTGCGGGCCGCCGGGGAATTCCGTCCATTGCACGTCGACGCCTTGCGCCGCCAGACGTTTTTCGAGCGTGCCTTTGGCTTTCAGCAGCACCAGCGTGCCGTACTTCTGATAACCGATCCGCAATGTCTCGGCTTGAGCTTGGGTGATGGCGCCGAAGGTGACAGCCGCAGCAAACAGAGCGACCAGACCACGACGCAAAAATACAGTGCGCATAGCGCTCTCCTTTTTGCTGTTGGGTTGTGGCTGCACCTGCTTGCCCGTTGGCGGGCGAGTAAGGCCAGTACTTCAAATTTCGATAAGGCTTAAATGCTCCAGCGAGCACTCAACAAACGTTCGTTCAGCAGGCCTGGCTCCAGCGGTTTCGGCCGGCGCGCCATGGCGCCGATGAACTGGTCCAGGGCCTCGTGTAACCGTTGCTCCAGGGCCGGCGCCAGTTGCGCGGCGGCACTGCCTTCGCCGTAAGCGATCTGGCTGTCCTCGGCGAAAATGCCCTGAAGCATCTCTTGGGCCTTGAGTGCCGACAGCACAGGCTTGAGGGCGTAATCGACCACCAGCATGTGGGCGATGCTGCCGCCCGTGGCCATCGGCAAGACAACCTTGTGGTTCAAAGCACGCTCGGGGAGCAGATCCAGCAGGGTCTTCAGCGCTCCGGAAAACGAGGCCTTGTACACCGGCGTGGCGATCAGCAGGCCATCGGCGTTTGCGATCTGTTGCAGCAGGTCGAGGACCTTCGGACTGTCGAAGCGCGCGTGGAGCAGATCCTCGGCCGGGAAGTCCCGCACCTGATAACTCACCACTTCCACCCCTTGCTGTTGCAACCAGCGTTGCGAACGCTCCAGCAGCACCCCGGAACGGGAGCGCAGGCTGGGGCTGCCACCGAGTGAGACGACCAGCATTGCAGATTCCTTTAAGCGTTACAGGCGATTCGCAGGCTGCGATCTCGCTTCAATGGCAGTGACCTTACCAGCTGATTTATATATCCATAAATCATATTTATTCATTTGGTTATGCGTTTAAGAAATATGAAGATAAGCAGAATCCAGGCGAAAAAAAAGGCCGTCGAAACGGCCGAAATTCCCCTGCGTTGTGATTCTGGATTCTCAAGTGCCTGGACTGACGCCTTCGCGAGCAGGCTCGCTCCCACAGGGGAATGCATTGCAAATGTGGGAGCGAGCCTGCTCGCGAAAGCGGCGGTGACTGCACCACAAATCTTATTTGTTCGGCTGCGGCGTCAGGCGCAGGTAGGGCTTCACCGCGCGATAGCCTTTTGGGAAGCGCTGCTTGATCTCGTCTTCGTCCTTGAGCGACGGCACGATCACCACTTCTTCACCGTCCTGCCAGTTGGCCGGGGTGGCGACTTTGTAATTGTCGGTGAGCTGCAGCGAGTCGATCACCCGCAGGATCTCGTGGAAGTTGCGCCCGGTACTCGCCGGGTAGGTGATGGTCAGGCGAATCTTCTTGTTCGGATCGATGACGAACAGTGAACGCACAGTCAGCGTGTCATTGGCGTTCGGGTGGATCAGGTCGTAGAGATCGGAGACCTTGCGATCGGCATCGGCCAGGATCGGGAAATTGACGATAGTGTTCTGGGTTTCGTTGATGTCCTCGATCCACTTGTGGTGCGAGTCCACCGGGTCAACCGACAGCGCGATGGCCTTGACGCCGCGTCGGCTGAATTCATCCTTGAGCTTGGCGGTGAAACCCAGCTCGGTGGTGCACACAGGAGTGAAGTCCGCCGGATGGGAAAACAGCACACCCCAGCTATCGCCCAGCCATTCGTGGAAACGAATCTTGCCGGCGCTGGAATCCTGTTCGAAATCGGGGGCGATGTCGCCGAGTCTGAGGCTCATGGTGCTGCTCCTGATGAGGGATGGGAGACAACAACTGTAGCTCGGGATCAATCAGTGTGAAAAAGAATAAATAACTAGATATCTAGATCATTAGTGAATATTAAACATCTGTTCATTGGACACCAGACGGCATCGCGACGAACATCCAACCAAGGTTCGAGAAGGCCTTGAGTTGCAGCAAAGAGGGAAATCGAGAAAGGCTTACGGGGGTGAGCCTGACTCGAAACGCAAAAGCCCCGTCCGGCGCGATGCCGGACGGGGCTTTTTTTTGCTTCAGTTACTTGGTCGAGCTGTTACAGCAGCGGGATCGAGTAGCTGAGGATCAGGCGGTTTTCGTCCTGGTCGCGTTGACCCGGGATGTCGTTGCGCCAGGTTGCGTTTTTCCACATTACGCCAACGTTTTTCAGCGGGCCTTCCGGTACGACGTAAGCAACAGTGAGGTCACGCTCCCACTCGGAACGGCCAGTGGCATTGGTGCTGACTTGTGGCACGCTACTGCCAACACGACCAGTAGTGTCGATGTTATCGCCACGCAGGTAAACCACACCGGCGGTAAGGCCAGGTACGCCTACCTTCGCGAAGTCGTACGAGTAGCGAGCTTGCCAAGTACGTTCGCCAGCGCGAGCGAATTTGGCAATTTGCATGTCGGTAGTGATGTAAGCCGACGAGCCGTCACCCTGGTTCAGCCAAGGGAAGTCGCTGTTGCCGTTACTGACCTGATAACCGCCACCGAAGGTGTGACCTTCAACGGTGTACAGGAACAAACCACTGTACAGGTTGTTGTCGACTTTCCCTTTGGTGATGCCGGTACCGTAGTCACCAGTGGTGTAGTACGCCGGATCATTACCGTTGGCGCCATCGTCACGGCTATTGAAGTAACGCAAATCCGACTTCAATACACCCGGGCCGATTGCCCAGTTGTGCACCAGACCCAGGAAGTGCTGCTTGTAGTAATCCTGCAGGTTGCCGTAGTAGTACTGAGCAGTCAGGTCTTTGGTGATTTTGTAGTCACCGCCACCGTAGATGAACTTGTTACTGTCACGACCGGCAGCGGTGTGAGCGTTGGAGCCCGCAATCGACAACTCTTCGTTGTTGCTGGAGTTACGGCCCTTGGCGTGCTCGATTTGACCAGCAACCAGCGTCAGATCCTTGATCTCGCTCGAAGTGATCTGGCCACCCTGGAAGGTTTGCGGCAGCAGACGACCGTCGTTGGTCACGATGACCGGCAGTTTTGGCTGCAGGGTGCCCAATTTCAGTTCGGTCTGAGAGATCTTGGCTTTGGCAGTCAAACCCAGGCTGGAGAAGTTGTCGACCGCTTCGCCGTTGGATTTGCTCGGGAATACAGTACCGCCGTAGGAAGTCGAGGTAGCACCGTTGGTGCCGCCACCCGAATCCAGACGCACACCCAACAGGCCGATGGCATCGATACCGAAGCCTACGGTGCCTTGGGTATAACCGGAGATAAACCGCAGATCGAAGCCTTGGCCCCATTCTTCTTGCTTGTTCTGAGCGCCGGCAGCTTTGGTATCGCCGTCACGGTTGTCAGTGTTGATATAGAAGTTACGCAGACCCAGAGTAGCCTTGCTGTCTTCGATGAAACCGGCAGCGCCTGCCTGCTGCGCCATAACCCCAACGGCCACAGCCAGGGCCAAGGTGGACTTGTTCATGTATCGCTCCTCTCGTTCTAATTCTTGTGTTCCTGGTTCGGGGTCGATTTGCCCTGAATCCTAAGATTCGCGATTAGCGCCAGACCGTGACTGCCAAGTCAATCGTAACCTTGTATGTCTACGACCATCGTCTAATCGCGAGTGATTTGGTCCCTGCAGCGTAAAGACTTCCTGATAATCCCAAAAAGAATTTATTCGTCCTTTTTCATGCCATTCAGGCATATGGCCCATTAATGGCCATCCGCGCCGGGAAACAGCGTATCGGCGCCTAAGCTCATTCCTAAATGGTATTTGCTGACCTTTTTTTAGATCGATTAGCTTTGCCGTACTCCCAACACGGCAAATCCCATCGAAAAGGCGACGCATCATGGCGAAACGCGCACTATCAAGTCAATTTGTTACAGTTTGTGTGTCGGCACTGTTTTCTTTTTCCGCACATGCCGCCGGTCTGACGGTCGGCTACCAGACCGGGATCGATCCGAGCAAAGTGCCGCAGGCCGATGGTGTCTATGAAAAAACCATCGGCGAGAAGATCGACTGGCGTCGTTTCAACAGCGGCCCGGAAGTCGTCACTGCCATTGCTTCTGGCGACGTACAGATAGGCAACCTTGGCTCAAGTCCCCTGGCAGCAGCTGCTTCACGCAATCTGCCGATCGTGGCGTTCATCGTTTCGGCACAGATCAATGCCGCCGAAGCATTGGTGGTGCGCAACGGCAGCGGCATCGACAAACCGCAGGACCTGATCGGTAAAACCATCGCCACACCGTTCGTGTCCACCTCGCACTACAGTCTGCTTGGGGCGCTGAAGCACTGGGGCCTGAATACCTCGCAAGTCAAAGTGGTCAACCTGCAACCGGCGGAAATCGCCGCCGCGTGGAAGCGTGGCGACATTGATGGTGCGTTTGTCTGGTCGCCGGCGCTAGGCGAGATCCGCAAGACCGGCAAGACCCTGACCGACGCCGCCCAGGTCGGCCAGTGGGGTGCGCCAACCTTCGAGGTGTGGGTGGCGCGCAAAGACTTTGCCGAGAAGCATCCCGAAGTGGTGGCCAAGTTTGCCAAGGTCACCCTGGAATCGTTCGCTGATTACGCGGCACACAAAGACAGCTGGACGGCCGACTCGGTGCCTGTGCAGAAAATCGCCAAATTGACCGGTGCCAACGCAGCAGATGTACCGGAACTGCTGGCCGGTTCGGCGTTCCCGGATGCCAAGGCGCAGCAAAGCACGGCGCTGCTGGACGGCGGCACCGCCGAGGCCATTGCCGAAACGGCGAAATTCTTGAAGGAACAGGGCAAGGTCGAGACAGTGCTGGCGGATTATTCGCCGTACGTCAGCGCCAAATTCATCACTGACTGAATGCAGAAAGTGGCGAGGGGATTTATCCCCGTTGGACTGCACAGCAGTGCCCCAGCGATTCCAAGTGAAACCACAGGGGGCCGCTACGCGACCCAGCGGGGATAAATCCCCTCGCCACAGACCTCGCTGTTGTTCAGAGGGTCTTTTCGAAGATCTTCGAATTACGCTGATAGTTGTACAGCGACGCCCGCGCCGCTGGCAGGCGTTCGACGCTGCTTGGCTCGAAACCGCGCTCGCGGAACCAGTGCGCGGTGCGCGTGGTGAGTACGAACAGGGTTTTCAAACCCTGCGCCCGCGCGCGGGTTTCGATGCGTTCGAGCAACTCGTCGCCGCGTCCGCCGTGGCGGTATTCCGGATTCACCGCCAGACACGCCAGTTCGCCAGCATCGGAATCGGCAATCTGATACAGCGCCGCACAGGCGATGATCATGCCTTCGCGCTCGACCACGCTGAACTGCTCGATCTCGCGCTCCAGCACTTCCCGCGAGCGGCGTACCAGAATGCCCTGCTCTTCCAGCGGACTGATCAGGTCGAGCAAACCGCCGACGTCTTCAATCGCCGCTTCGCGCACCAGTTCGAACTGCTCCTGCGCCACCAGCGTACCGCCACCGTCACGGGTGAACAGCTCGGTCAGCAGCGCACCATCTTCGGCGTAACTGACGATATGGCTGCGCGCAACGCCGCCTCGACAGGCTTCGGCGGCGGCATCGAGCAATTCCGCTTGATAGTTGCTCATGCCCAGACGCTGCAAATGTGCCGGCACTTGTTGCGGGCGCAGTTCGCGCACCAGTTTGCCGTTTTCGTCGATCAGGCCGAGCTCGGCGCCAAACAACAGCAGCTTGTCCGCGCCCAGATCAATCGCAGCGCGGGTGGCGACGTCTTCGCAGGCAAGGTTGAAGATCTCGCCGGTCGGCGAATAGCCCAGCGGCGACAACAGCACGATCGAGCGCTCATCGAGCAGGCGATTGATGCCCTTGCGGTCGACCCGACGCACTTCGCCGGTGTGGTGATAGTCGACACCTTCCAGCACACCGATCGGCCGCGCGGTGACGAGGTTGCCGCTGGCCACGCGCAGACGCGAGCCCTGCATCGGCGACGAGGCCATGTCCATCGACAGCCGTGCTTCGATGGCGATGCGCAACTGGCCGACCGCATCGATCACACACTCAAGCGTCGCGGCATCGGTGATGCGCATGCCGTGATGGTAATGCGGGGTCAGGCCACGGGCGGCGAGGCGGGTTTCGATCTGCGGGCGCGAGCCGTGCACCAGCACCAGACGCACGCCCAGACTGTGCAGCAAGACCAGGTCGTGGACGATATTGCCGAAATTCGGATGCTCGACGCCGTCGCCGGGAAGCATGACGACGAAGGTGCAATCGCGGTGGGCATTGATGTAAGGAGACGCGTGGCGAAGCCAATTGACGTATTCGGGCATGAACCTGGGCCTGTAATAAAGAGCAGCCGAAAAAAGGGGCGAAACGAAAAACGCACAGCGGGCTGATGGTTATCGTCGGAACAGGCTTGGCGACACGCGCGCTCTCCTCATGAATACGGGTTGTGGTGCAGGCAATTTACCGGGTTGATGCAAGACATTTAACCCTGTGGGAGCGAGCCTGCTCGCGAAAGCGGTGGATCAGGTTCATCAATGGCGACTGACAAAACGCTTTCGCGAGCAGGCTCGCTCCCACACAGGGCCGTCATCGTTCGTCTGTCGTCAGGCAGTAATGTTCAATCAACTGCCGAATCAGATGCACGGTAGGCTGCAAACGTGACATTTCAAGGTACTCGCCGGGTTGATGCGCGCAGGCAATGTCGCCGGGGCCGAGGACGATGGTTTCGCAGCCGAGGCGCTGAAGATAAGGCGCTTCGGTGCCGAACGCTACTGCTTCGGCGCGATGGCCGGTGAGCTTTTCAGCGATGCGCACCAGTTCGGCATCTTCGGACTGCTCGAACGGCGGCACTTCCGGGAACAGCGGTTTGTAATCGATTTTCACCTTATGCCGCTCGGCCACCGGGTTGAGCTTGCGCAGGATTTCCGCGCGCAGCAGGCTCGGGTCCATGCCCGGCAGCGGCCGCAGGTCGAATTCCAGCGAGCACTGGCCGCAGATGCGATTGGGATTGTCGCCGCCATGAATGCAGCCGAAGTTCATCGTCGGTTGCGGCACGCTGAACTGTGGGTTGCTGAATTCACGCTGCCACAACAGACGCAGACCGCGCAGTTCGCCGATGGCATCGTGCATCGCTTCAAGGGCGCTGTGGCCCAGGCGCGGATCCGACGAATGGCCGCTCTGCCCGAGGATGTCGATGCGCTCCATCATGATGCCTTTGTGCATGCGAACCGGCTTGAGCCCGGTCGGCTCGCCGATCACCGCCGCGCGGCCCAGCGGCTGCCCGGCCTCGGCCAGTGCGCGGGCGCCGGACATCGAGCTTTCTTCGTCGCAGGTGGCGAGGATCAGCAGCGGTTGCTTGAACGGCTGATCGAGCAGCGGCCGCACGGCTTCGATGATCAGCGCGAAGAAGCCCTTCATGTCACAACTGCCCAGCCCGACCCAGCGACCGTCGACTTCGGTGAGCTTCAGCGGGTCGGTCTGCCACAACGCGTCGTCATAAGGTACGGTGTCGCTGTGCCCGGCCAGCACCAGGCCGCCGGGGCCGCTGCCGATACTGGCAAGCAGATTGAATTTGCCGGGGCTGACCTGCTGTATATCGCAGCTGAAACCCAGGTCACCGAGCCAGCACGCCAGCAGATCGATGACGGCGCGGTTGGACTGGTCCAGGTTCGGTTGGGTACAGCTGACCGATGGCGCGGCAATCAGCGCGGCGAACTGGTCTTGCATGGACGGCAATGGCATCACTGACTCCAGGTCCCGGATTGAGGCCCACTATAGAACCATCCGGCGCGCGGAATAAACCGCCGCAGGGCGTAGGAAGTTTGACTCCTGTACACTGCACGGCCTTGGCAGCCACACATTCCCCCGGCTGCGCTCCCGATTCTGGATGTTCCGGCCATGCAAAAAGAAACTGAAATCAAACTCCGCGTCAGCCGCGAAACCCTCGCTGCCCTGCGCGAGCACCCGCTGCTGAAGAAACGCAACAAAAGTGGCTGGGAACGCCGTGAGTTGATGAACCAGTACTTCGACACCCCCGAGCGCGACCTCGCCCAGGCCAAGGTCGCCCTGCGCCTGCGCAAGGACGGTGACGAAGTGATTCAAACTCTCAAGACCCGTGGCCAGAGCGTCGCCGGTCTGTCCGAGCGTAACGAGTACGACTGGAAACTGCCGAAAGCCAAGCTCGACGTGAAGAAACTCGACGGCGAATGCTGGCCAGAGTCGCTCGCCGAGCTGGACAAGAAAACCCTCAAGCCGATCTTCACCACCGATTTCGTCCGCGAGCGCGCCGAAATCGCCTGGGGCCGTGGCAAGACCAAAGTGGTTATCGAGGCCGCGCTGGATCTCGGTCACGTGGTGGTCGGCAAGCAGAAAGAAGAAATCTGCGAGCTGGAACTGGAGCTGCGCGAAGGCGCGCCTGCTGCGTTGCTGGAACTGGCTGCCGAACTGGCCGAAACCCTGGCGCTGATGCCATGCGATATCAGCAAGGCCGAGCGTGGTTATCGCCTGCACGACGCCAACAGCTACTCGCTGAGCCTGCCAGCGCCGCAGCTGACCACCGAAACCCGTCTCGACGACGCCTTCGCCGCGCTGAGCTGGCATCTGCTCGGCAGCAGCCAGCGTCTGGCCGAACAATATCGCTTCAACGGCCACTGGCGTCTGCTGCAGGACTGGGTCGAGAACCTCGCGGAAATGCGCGCCCTGCTCAGCAGCCTCGGCCAGGCTGCGCCGCGTCAGTCGACCCACGATTTGCGCGTGGCCCTCGATGCCTTGCTGGAAGACTGGCGTCCGCTGGTACAGGTCGGTATCGAAGACGAAGACGTGCGCAAGGCCGCGCCGGAGCAGTTCCTCGAAGAACTGGAAGACCCGCGCTGGGGCCAGTTCTCGCTGAACGCTTCACGCTGGCTGCTGGCCCGCACCTGGACCGCCGACCGCAACACTCGCGGTAATCGTCAGGGTGACGCGCAACTGCACAGCTGGCTGCCGCGTCTGCTCGGCGAAGAAGCCACTGCTCTGCAGCTGCAACGCTATCAGCAGCAGCCGGAAGATCTCGCTGAACAACTGCCGCGTATCGAGCGCATTCAGGTCTGGTTGCACCATGCGCGCAACGTGCTGGACATCCCGGAAATGGATCGCCTGTACGGTGAGCTGAACAAACTGGCGCAACTGGCCAACGAGCCGACCATCACCGACGAACTGCTCGATGCACGCAAGCATCAGGCGATTGCGGTGTACCAGAATCGCGCCTGGAAAATCCTCCTGCGCAGCTAAACACCTTCCCACCTGATCGTTCCCACGCTCTGCGTGGGAACGATCAAGCGGGGACTGCTGCACAGCCAAGCGGGGATAAATCCCCTCGCCACAAAGGCCATCCGCACTAGACCGGCAGGCTGGTGGTGGACTTGATCTCCGACAATGCCACGATCGAATTCACTTCCTGTATCCCCGGCACCAGCGACAGCTTTTCGAAAAAGAACCGCTCGTACGCCTCAATGTCTGCCGCGACTATGCGCAACATGAAGTCCACTGCGCCCATCAGCACATAACACTCCAGCACTTCCGGAAAGCCGCGAATCGCCTCGGTGAATTCAGTGAAGTTCGAACGCCCATGAGCGTTGAGTTTGATCTCGGCAAAAATCTGCGTGTTCAGGCCGATCTTCTTGCGATCCAGCAAGGTCACTTGGCCGCGAATGATGCCCTCCTCCTTCATCCGCTGAATCCGCCGCCAGCACGGCGATTGCGACAAGCCGACCTGCTCGGCGATCTGCGCGCTCGACAGCGAAGCGTCTTCCTGCAGCAAGGCGAGGATCTTGCGGTCGTAGGCGTCCAGCTCGCTGTGCATAAAAAATCCTCAAAGATCAGCTTTCACGAATCAATTCTTTCGATAAATCTGTACAGGCGCCGATCATAGCCAAGAAATACCCCGCACCGAATGTAAAAATTTCTCCACTGATCTGGAGATTTGCCATGCCGCACCTTGAAGCCGTGAACAGCACCCCCACCCGCGTCGATGTCTGGAACGTCAACAACGCTCACTGCCTGGCGCAGTACCGAATCCTTGCCGAGGCCGAGCCGGACCTGCTGGTGCGCGTGCTGAATCTGTTCGCCTTGCAGTTTCTGACCCCGGAGCAGGTCAACGTCCAGCGCCAGGACGATCTGCTGTCGATCGATCTGCTCATGAGCGGCCTGAGCTGGCATCGCGCGCAAGTGATCGCGGAAAAACTGCGCAACCTGATCAGCGTCTGCACAGTGGACCTGCACAACGCCGACGCAGCGTGGCAGGCGCCCGCACAGGCTGCCGGCTGACAAATCCGGCAACGGCTTCGTCGGGTAGTGGCCCAACGGTCAGCAGAGCCACGACTATCCTTTTGCGCATGACGCTTAAAAAGGAAAGCCGCATGTCCGTTCAATTTGTCACTCAGGACCGCTGGCTGGACCTCAACGATGTATTACGGGAACTGGTCGCCCAAGGCTTCATCTGCCAGGACGCGGCGGAACAGGCGCTCAATGCCCGCCGTCGCCATGCTGCTCACGGGCAGATGCATCCGCTGGAATTCATCGCCAGCCAGCAACTCGACGACCTCAGCCGTCCGGGCAAACATCTGGATCTGGAAAGCCTGACCCTGTGGCTGGCGCAACAGGCCGGTCAGCCGTATTTGCGCATTGATCCGCTGAAAATCAATGTCGCGGCGATCACGCCGCTGATGTCCTATGCCTTCGCCCAGCGCCACAAGATTCTCGCCGTCGCCGTGGACCGCGATTCGGTCACCGTGGCCAGCGCTCAGCCCTACGTCAGCGGTTGGGAAGCCGACCTGACCCACGTGTTGAAGCTGCCGATCAAACGCGTTGTGGCCAACCCGGTCGACATCCAGCGCTTCAGCGTCGAATTCTTTCGTCTGGCCAAATCGGTCAGCGGCGCCAGCAATGCCGACGCCCAGGGCGGCAACCTCGGCAATTTCGAACAACTGCTCAATCTCGGCGCCAGCGACCAGGAACCGGACGCCAACGACGCGCACATCGTCAACATCGTCGACTGGCTGTTCCAATACGCCTTCCAGCAGCGCGCCAGCGACATCCACATCGAACCGCGCCGCGAGCACGGCACCGTGCGCTTTCGCATCGACGGCGTGCTGCATAACGTCTATCAATTCCCGCCGCAGGTGACCATGGCGATCGTCAGCCGCCTGAAAAGCCTCGGTCGCATGAACGTCGCGGAAAAGCGCAAACCCCAGGATGGCCGGGTCAAGACCAAGACCCCGGACGGCGGCGAAGTGGAATTGCGTCTGTCGACCCTGCCGACGGCGTTCGGCGAAAAAATGGTCATGCGGATTTTCGACCCGGAAGTGCTGCTGAAGAATTTCGACCAGTTGGGTTTCAGCGCCGACGACCTGCGCCGCTGGCAGGACATGACCCGCCAGCCCAATGGCATCATTCTGGTCACCGGGCCGACCGGTTCGGGCAAGACCACCACTCTGTACACCACGCTGAAAAAACTGGCGACGCCGGAGGTCAACCTCTGCACCATCGAAGACCCGATCGAAATGGTCGAGCCGGCCTTCAACCAGATGCAGGTGCAGCACAACATTGAGCTGACTTTCGCCGCCGGGGTGCGCGCACTGATGCGGCAGGACCCGGACATCATCATGATCGGCGAGATCCGCGATCTGGAAACTGCGGAAATGGCGATTCAGGCCGCACTCACCGGCCACTTGGTCTTGTCCACCCTGCACACCAACGATGCACCTAGCGCCATCAGCCGTTTGCTCGAACTCGGTGTGCCGCATTACCTGATCAAAGCCACCGTGCTCGGCGTTATGGCTCAGCGTCTGGTGCGCACGTTATGCCCGCACTGCAAGGCGCCACTGACGCTCGAGGATGAAGACTGGCAAACCCTGACCCGGCCCTGGCAAGCGCCGCTGCCGAGCAATGCGCAGCGAGCGATCGGTTGCCTGGAATGCCGCGACACCGGCTATCGCGGCCGCGCCGGGGTCTACGAAATCATGCAACTGAGCGACAGCCTCAAAGCGCTGATCACCCCGGATACCGACCTCACCGCGATCAGGCGTCAGGCATTCAAGGAAGGCATGCGCAGCCTGCGCCTGTCCGGCGCGCAGAAAGTCGCGGCGGGGCTGACCACGGTGGAAGAAGTGCTGCGGGTGACGCCGCAAAGTGAGTTGAAATAATTCAGCACGGAACTGGATCGGGGGATCGGCTATCCAACGCCGTAGTCAATCCCAGGAGTCACCTCATCATGCGTCTCAAACTTGCTGTCGCCACCTTGGCCCTGCTGTCGCTTCCCGTTGGTTCGGCCATGGCGGACAGCTTTTGGCGTAACGTCATCTCCTCCGGTGCCACCACCGGCTCGACCTACCTGACGTTCAAGGATCACAAGCTGATCGTCGCCGCCCAGGACGACGCCGGCAGCTTCGTCGCCAGCGACGGCGGCATCCGTGGCCCGTACCTGGAAGCAGCCATGCAGAAAGTCCGCGCCGACAACCCGGGCCTGCAGGCTTCGGACATGGAACTGGCGAACGCGATTCTGGCGAAGAACGCCGTGGCTTCCGAGTAAACGTTGCGCCGATGAAAATGCCGCTCGATCGAGCGGCATTTTTTTGCCCGTCTTCTGAAACCGATACAAAACCCTGTGGGAGCGAGCCTGCTCGCGAAAGCGGTGAGCCAGTCACCGAAAATGCTGGCTGGACGATTGCTTTCGCAAGCAGGCTCGCTCCCACAGGGACGGCGGTGGATTTAGAGATCAGCGGTAATCATCCACCGGCACACACGCGCAATACAGATTGCGATCGCCGTAGACGTTATCCACCCGATTCACCGCCGGCCAATATTTGTGCAATCGAGTGTGCGCATCCGGGGTGATGGCCTGTTCGATGCTGTAAGGCCGTTCCCAGATCCCAGTGACATCGGCCAAGGTATGCGGCGCGCGTTTGAGCGGATTGTCTTCGCCCGGCCAGTTGCCCTTCTGCACTTCATTGATCTCGGCGCGAATGCTCAGCATCGCCGCGATGAAGCGGTCGAGCTCAGCCTTGGATTCGCTCTCGGTCGGCTCGACCATCAACGTCCCTGGCACCGGGAAGGACATGGTCGGCGCGTGGAAGCCGTAATCCATCAGACGCTTGGCGACGTCCTCCTCGCTGATGCCGGTCTGCGCCTTCAGTGGGCGCAGATCAAGAATGCATTCATGCGCCACCCGGCCGTTGCGCCCGGCGTAAAGCACCGGGAATGCCCCGGATAGATGCTGCGCCAGATAATTTGCCGCCAGAATCGCCACCTCGCTGGCGTCCGCCAGTTGCGGGCCCATCATGGCGATGTACATCCAGCTGATCGGCAAAATGCTCGCACTGCCCCACGGCGCTGCGCTGACTGCGCCGTTCTGTGCCAGCGGCCCGTCAATCGGCACCACCGGATGATTGGCGACGAACGGCGCCAGATGCGCGCGAACCCCGATAGGGCCCATGCCCGGCCCGCCGCCGCCATGGGGAATGCAGAAGGTCTTGTGCAGGTTCATGTGCGAGACGTCGGCGCCAATGTCCGCCGGTCTGGCCAGGCCGACCTGGGCATTGAGATTGGCGCCATCCATATACACCTGGCCGCCGTGCTGATGGATCACTGCGCAGATTTCGCTGATGCCTTCCTCGTAAACCCCATGGGTCGACGGATAAGTCGCCATCAGGCACGACAACTTGTTCCCGGCCTCGGCGGCTTTCAGCTGCAAATCATCCAGATCGACATTGCCCGCCTCATCGCATTCGACAATCACCACACGCATCCCAGCCATCTGCGCCGAGGCCGGGTTGGTGCCATGGGCCGATGACGGAATCAGGCAGATATCCCGCGCGCCCTCCCCCCGGCTCTCGTGATATTTACGGATCGCCAAAAGCCCGGCGTATTCGCCCTGGGCGCCGGAATTGGGCTGCATGCAGATAGCATCGAAACCGGTAATCGCGCAGAGCCAACCCTCAAATTCTTCGATCATCAGTGTGTAACCGACAGCCTGCTCCCTCGGCACGAAGGGATGCAGATGGGCGAACTGCGGCCAGGTAATCGGGATCATCTCGCTGGTGGCGTTGAGCTTCATCGTGCACGAGCCCAGCGGGATCATCGATTGGTTGAGCGCCAGATCCTTGTTTTCCAGCTGTTTGAGGTAACGCAGCATCTCGGTTTCGCTGTGGTGAGCGTTGAACACCGGATGTTGCAGATACGGCGTACTGCGCTGGAGTTCGTCGGGAATTCCCGAGGCAATGTCCTGCGCATCAAGCGCATCCACGCTCAGGCCGTGATCGGCGCCGAGCAGCACGTCAAACAGTTTCGCCACGGTGTGTTCATCACAGGTCTCGTCCAGACTCAGACCGACGCGGCCGCGCCCAAGAATGCGCAGGTTGATCTGCGCTGCCTGAGCACTCTCGATGATTGCGGTTTGTGCGCCGCCGACCTCCAGAGTCAGCGTGTCGAAGAACTGCCTGTTGAGCCGTTTGATGCCGTTGCGCTCGAGTCCCGCCGCAAGGAGGCAGGTCAGGCGATGCACGCGCTGGGCGATACGCTTCAAACCCTCCGGGCCGTGATACACCGCATAACAACTGGCGATATTGGCCAGCAGCACCTGCGCTGTGCAGATGTTCGAATTGGCTTTCTCGCGGCGGATATGTTGCTCGCGGGTTTGCAGGGCCATACGCAGCGCGACGTTGCCGCGAGCATCTTTCGACACACCGATGATCCGCCCCGGAATCGCCCGTTTGTATTCCTCGCGGCTGGCGAAGAACGCCGCGTGCGGGCCGCCATAACCCATCGGCACACCGAAACGCTGGGACGAACCGAACACCACATCGGCACCCAACTCACCCGGCGGCGTCAGCACCAGCAGGCTGAGCAAATCGGTGGCGACGCAGGCCAGGGCCTGTTGTGCGTGCAGGTGGTTGATCAAGGGTTCGAGATCGCGGATTTCGCCGTGGGTGTCGGGGTATTGCAGCAGCGCGCCGAACACCTCGTGCTGCGCCAGGTTATCCACCGCGTCGACGATCAGCTCGAAGCCGAAACCTTCGGCGCGGGTCTGTACCACGGAGAGAGTTTGCGGATGGCAATTTTCATCCACAAAAAACAGATTGCTCTTCGACTTCGCCACGCGCTTGGCCAAAGCCATGGCTTCGGCCGCTGCGGTAGCCTCATCGAGCAGCGAGGCGTTGGCCAGTTCCAGGCCGGTGAGGTCGATGGTCAGCTGCTGAAAATTCAGCAGGGCTTCGAGCCGGCCCTGGGCGATCTCTGGTTGATATGGGGTGTACGCGGTGTACCAGCCGGGATTTTCCAGCACGTTACGCAGAATGACGGTCGGCGTCACGGTGCCGTGATAACCCATGCCGATCAGGCTGGTGAACAGCTGATTCTGCTCGGCATAACCGCGCAGTTTCGCCAGCGCAGCCTGTTCGTCGAGTGCCGGCGGCAGATCCAGTGCGCGATTGAAGCGAATGCCCGGCGGCACGGTCTGCTCGATCAGCTCGGCACGACTGCCCAGGCCCAGGCTGTCGAGCATCGCCTGCTGCTCGGCGGCATCCGGGCCAAGGTGGCGGCGCAGGAAGGCTTCGGGATCGCGTAACTGGCTCAGGGACGGCGACTGGGACATGACGGGCTCTCCTGGCTGGCGCTTGGCGTCAATCGACACGGTCAAACCAGCATAGCAGGCGAATTTTCAAGATCACGCCGCCCCTGTGGGAGCGAGCCTGCTCGCGAAAGCGGTGTTTCAGAAACCTTGGCATTGACTGATATGGCGCTTTCGCGAGCAGGCTCGCTCCCACAAAGGGATATTCGTCGCCCATAAAAAAGCCCCGACGAATCGGGGCTTTGGGTGTTGCCGGCAACTTACTCGCCGATTGCAGCCTTGTACCCAGCAGCATCCAGCAGCTTGTCCAGCTCGGCCTTGTCGCTTGGCTGGAGCTTGAAGATCCACGCGCCGTACGGGTCATTATTCAGCTCTTCTGGCGAGTCGGTCAGCGCCTCGTTGATCGCGATGACTTCACCGCTGACCGGGGCGTAGATGTCGGAGGCGGCTTTCACCGACTCGACCACGCCGGATTGATCACCGGCGGCGAACACCTTGCCGACTTCGGTCAACTCGACGAACACCACGTCGCCCAGCGCTTCCTGCGCGTGATCGCTGATGCCCACGGTGACGGTGCCGTCGGCTTCCAGACGCGCCCATTCATGACTTTCGGCAAAACGCAGTTCGGCAGGGATATCGCTCATCTTCGGTTCCTCGGAAATTGGTCAGCGGTCATACCCGCCAGAAAAGGTTAGATCAAGGTTTTGCCATGGCGCACGAAGGTCGGTTTGACCACTCGCACCGGATACCACTTGCCACGGATTTCCACTTCGGCGCGGTCGGCAGTCGCCATCGGTACACGCGCCAGGGCAATCGATTTGCTCAGCGTAGGAGAGAAACTACCACTGGTGATCTCCCCTTCGCCAACATCGGCGATGCGAACCACTTGGTGAGCGCGCAAAACCCCGCGCTCTTCCAGCACCAGACCGACCAGTTTGTGCGCCACGCCGGCGGTTTTTTCCGCCTCCAGCGCCGCGCGGCCGATGAACTGCCGCGAGGCCGGCTCCCAGGCGATGCTCCAGGCCATGTTCGAGGCCAGCGGTGAAACGTCCTGATGAATGTCCTGACCGTACAGGTTCATTCCGGCCTCGACACGCAAGGTGTCGCGAGCGCCAAGGCCGATCGGCGAAATACCGGCACCGACCAGGTCGTTGAAGAAACCCGGCGCCTGATTGGCCGGCAGGCAGATTTCCAGGCCATCCTCGCCGGTGTAACCGGTACGCGCGATGAACCAGTCGCCGTCGATGGCGCCTTCGAAAGGTTTGAGTTGCTGGATCAGCGTGGCGCGCGACTGGGTCACCAGTTCCGCAATCTTGTGCCGGGCCTGCGGGCCCTGGATGGCGAGCATCGCCAGCTCGGCGCGCTCGTGCAGTTGCACGTCGTAGGCGCCGAGCTGGGCGCTCATCCAGGCCAGATCCTGATCGCGGGTCGAGGCGTTGAACACCAGCCGGTACGCGTCGTCGAGGCGATAGACGATCATGTCGTCGACGATGCCGCCGCGCTCATTGAGCATGGTGCTGTACAACGCCCGGCCGGGGCGGTGCAGACGTTCGACGTCGTTGGCCAGCAGATGCTGGAGCCAGGCCTTGGCCTGGGCGCCGGTGACATCGATCACGGTCATATGGGAAACATCGAACACCCCGCAATCGCGGCGCACTTCGTGGTGCTCCTCGACCTGCGAGCCGTAATGCAGTGGCATGTCCCAACCGCCAAAATCCACCATCTTCGCGCCGAGCGCGAGGTGCAGGTCATACAGAGGCGTACGCTGTCCCATGGGTTTCTCCTTCCGGGCGTGGCGAGGGTGCGGACCGCCGCTATACGGCTGAAAGCCTTGATGGATAAGGCTTGCAGCCGATTCCAGCGCACGGGTCTGTCAGACGAACCGCACCGAATGCCGCGCATTGTAGCCGCATGATGTAGGACTGACGACTAAGTGTTTCGATGCGCCGAACGTCGAATCAATCCGATCACCGGCAACAACCCGACCAGCACCAGCGTCAATGCCGGCAATGAGGCGCGCGCCCATTCGCCTTCGCTGGTCATTTCAAAGATGCGCACCGCTAGCGTGTCCCAGCCAAACGGGCGCATCAGCAGGGTCGCGGGCATTTCCTTGAGCACATCGACGAACACCAGCAACGCGGCGCTCAACGTGCCGGGCAGCAAGAGCGGCAGATACACTTTGAAAAACAGTCGCGGCCCACTGACACCCAGGCTGCGTGCCGCTTCAGGCAAAGATGGCCGTATACGCGCCAGACTGCTTTCCAGCGGCCCATAGGCGACGGCAATGAAGCGCACCAGATACGCCATGAGCAACGCCGCGAGGCTGCCGAGCAGCAACGGTTTGCCGGCACCACCGAGCCAGGCGGAGAGCGGAATCACCAGTTCACGATCCAGATAACTGAAGGCAAGCATGATCGACACCGCCAGCACCGAACCGGGCAAGGCGTAGCCGAGATTGGCCAGACCGACGCCAGAGTTGATGGCTGGGGTCGGCGCCAGACGCCGGGCAAACGCCAGCAACAGTGCAACGCTGACGGTGATTAGCGCCGCCATGGCACCCAGGTACAGCGTGTGCAGAATCAGTCCGGCGTAGCGCTCATCCAGATCGAAGCGTCCACGCTGCCAGAACCACACGATCAGTTGCAGCACCGGGATGACGAAGGCGCAGGCGAACACCAATCCACACCAGCCCGTCGCCGCGAAGGCCTTGATTCCCCGCAGGTGATACAGCGCTTTCACCCGTGGCCGCTCGTTGGCGGCTCGATTCGCCCCGCGTGCACGGCGTTCACCGTACAGCACCAGCATCACCACCAGCAGCAACAGACTGGCCAGTTGCGCGGCGCTGGGCAGGCTGAAGAAGCCGTACCAGGTCTTGTAGATTGCCGTGGTGAAGGTGTCGAAATTGAACACCGATACCGCGCCAAAATCGGCGAGGGTTTCCATCAGCGCCAGCGCCACGCCCGCGCCAATCGCCGGACGCGCCATCGGCAGCGCAACCCGCCAGAACGCCTGCCACGGCGACTGGCCCAGCACCCGCGCCGCTTCCATCAAACCTTTGCCCTGAGCCAGAAACGCGGTACGCGCCAGCAGATAAACGTAGGGATAAAAAACCAGCACCAGCACCACGATCACCCCGCCGGTGGAACGCACCCGTGGCAGGCGCAGGCCGCTGCCGAACCATTCGCGCAACAGGGACTGCACGGGCCCGGCGAAATCCAGCAGGCCGACGAAAACGAACGCCAGTACATACGCTGGAATGGCGAAGGGCAGCATCAGCGCCCAGTCGAGCCAGCGCCGACCGGGAAATTCGCAGAGGCTGGTCAGCCAGGCCAGGCTGACACCCAGCAGAGTCACGCCGACACCGACGCCGAGGATCAGCGTCAGGGTATTGCCGAGCAGACGCGGCATCTGGGTTTGCCACAGGTGCGACCAGATCTGCTGATCGATGGTCTGCCACGACAGCAGCAACACGCTCAGGGGCAACAACACCAGCGCGGCGATGGCGAAGACGATGGGGTACCAGCGGCGTTGGGCGGGGTGGGCCACTTTTGGGTCTCTGGTGGGATTGGGGTGTTCTTGGATTGCGTATTTCAGGTTGGGATTGCTGCCCTCACCCTAGCCCTCTCCCGGAGGGAGAGGGAACTGACCGAGGTGCTCATGCAAACTACATCGACCTGAGATATTGAGTCGAACTCAAGTTTCGAAAACAACACAAGTTGGCTCCCTCTCCCTCCGGGAGAGGGCTGGGGTGAGGGAGCGATCTTGAAAGATCAACAGTTACACGAAACGCCTCAATTCCACCCCGCCCGATCCATCATCCGGATCGCCTCAGCCTGACGTTTGCCCGCCACTTCTACCGGCAAGGTATCAGCAATGAACTTGCCCCACGCCGCCACTTCTTCCGATGGCGCCACCGCCGGGTTGGCCGGGAATTCCTGGTTCACATCAGCAAAAATCTTCTGTGCCTCAGGCGTGGTCATCCATTCGACCAGCGCCTTGGCCGCTTCCGGGTGCGGCGCATGTTTGGTCAGGCCGATGCCCGACAGGTTTACGTGCACACCACGATCGGCCTGATTCGGCCAGAACAGCTTCACCGGCAGTTCAGGCTTCTGCTTGTGCAGGCGACCGTAGTAGTAGGTGTTGACGATGCCAACGTCACACTGCCCGGCGTTGATCGCTTCCAGCACCGCAACGTCATCGGAGAACACGTCAGTGGACAGGTTGTTGACCCAGCCCTTGAGGATTTTCTCGGTCTTCTCGGCGCCGTGAACTTCGATCATGGTCGCAGTCAGCGACTGGTTGTAGACCTTCTTCGCCGTGCGCAGGCACAGGCGGCCTTCCCAACTCTTGTCGGCCAGCGCTTCATAGGTGGTCAGTTCGCCCGGCTTCACCCGCTCGGTGGAATAGGCGATGGTCCGCGCGCGCAGGCTCAGGCCGGTCCAGGCGTGGGTGGACGAGCGATATTGCTGAGGAATATTGGCGTCGATGGTTTTCGAGGTGAAAGGCTGCAGAATGCCCATCTGCTCGGCCTGCCACAGGTTACCGGCATCGACCGTGAGCAGCAGGTCGGCGGTGGCGTTTTCGCCCTCGGCCTTGATGCGCTGCATCAGCGGCGCTTCCTTGTCGGTGATGAACTTGATCTTCACCCCGGTCTTGGCGGTGTAGGCATCGAATACCGGTTTGATCAGCTCATCGATGCGCGACGAGTACACCACCACCTCATCGGCGGCCTGGGCAGTGGTGCTGCCGATCAGGGTCAAGGCCAGTGCGGTCAGAAGACGCTTGGGTGCCAACATGGGAGTGGTCTCACGGTCGGGAAAGGTGGGCCAAATGATAAGGACTCACATTTACCACCACAATCGAACACTGGGGGAAGGCGTTACCAGATGTTGCACGGCTCAAAACTGCGGTAAGTGGGCGGACGCTTTCGCGAGCAGGCTCGCTCCCACATTGGAATGCATCTCAACAGTGGGAGCGAGCCTGCTCGCGAAGGGGCCATCAGCCTCAATGAGGCGGTCAGGGCTTTGCCAGAGTTGGAAGATCCCCAGTCAACCCCAGCGCCTCGCGCACAAACAACGCCTTCGCCTCGGGCATCTGCTCGACCAGTTTCAATCCGGCATTGCGCAACCAGCGCAGCGGCAGCGGATCGGCCTGGAACAACCGCTCGAAGCCTTCCATCGCCGCCATCAGCGCCAGATTGTGCGGCATGCGCCGACGCTCGTAGCGGCTCAGCACCTTCACGTCCGCCAGTCGCTCACCGCGCTGATGCGCTTGCAGGAGCACTTCCGCCAGCACGGCGGCATCGAGGAATCCAAGGTTCACACCCTGCCCCGCCAAGGGGTGAATGGTGTGCGCCGCATCACCGATCAAGGCCAGGCCCTCAGCGACGTAGCGCTTGGCATGGCGCTGACGCAGCGGCACGCACAGACGCGGATCGGCGCTGATCACTTCACCGAGGCGCCCTTCGAACGCTCGCTCCAGCTCAGCGCAAAACGCAGTCTCCTCGAGCGCCATCAAGCGCTCGGCTTCAGCCGGTGTGGTCGACCAGACGATCGAGCACCAGTCCTGCTGACCATCACGCTCCAGCGGCAAAAACGCCAATGGCCCGTGATCGGTAAAGCGCTGCCAGGCGGTTTTGCGGTGCGGCTGGCTGCAGCGCACGCTGGTGACGATGGCGTGATGCAGATAATCCCACTCGCGAGTCGCCACGCCGGTCAGACGGCGCACAGCAGAATTGGCGCCATCGGCCGCGATTACCAGCGGCGCGCGCAAGGTGCGGCCGTCGGCCAGGGTCAGCAGCCAGTCATCGCCGGAGCGACGCATCTGCTCCAGCCGTGCATTGGCCAGCATGCCCAGGTCGCAGTCATGCAAACGCTCGAGCAAGGCATCCTGGACCACGCGATTTTCGACGATGTGGCCGAGCACATCGGCATGCACGCTGCTCGCCGAGAAATGAATCTGCCCGGTGCCGCTGCCGTCCCAAACGTGCATGTCGGTGTACGGGCTGCTGCGCCGCTGGGCGATGCCGTCCCAGACGCCAAGGCGCTCGAGAATGCGCTGGCTCGCCGCCGACAATGCACTGACGCGCGGTTCGAACGCCGCTTCGGCAGCGAAGGGTTTGACACTCAGCGGGCTACCGTCGAGCAACAGCACTTCCAGCCCACTGTCCTGTAACGCCAGCGCCAGGGCGCTGCCGACCATTCCGGCTCCGACAATCAGCAGATCTGCGCGCATTTCCATGCTTTAGGCCTGTCTCGCTTGCGGCTTGAGCCGCACGTAAAGGGTTTTACCGACCCGCGCCACAAGGTTGCCGGCGCCGTCATGAATGTCGACCTGCAACTGCGGCAGGTATTTCTCGCCGTTGGCGGTCTGCCGGCGGATCTCGTCGAGCAGGGTCTGGTCGATGTTGAACCGGGCGAACACCGGGCCTTTGCCCGGCGCAATGAAATCGATGTCGGCGGCCTTGTCCCAGACGATGTACTTCGGGCCGAGGTTTTCCATGAGCATCAACATGAAGAACGGGTCGACCATCGAATACAGACTGCCGCCAAACTGGGTGCCGACATAGTTGCGGTTGTACCAGCCCAACCCCATGGACACTTGGACGTCGCGAAAGTCATCGCTGATGTGCCGCACCCGCACACCCGCGCCGAGATATGGCGGGTAGCAGGTCATTACCCAACGCATCAATCGCGCCTTGCCGAATGTGTTGCTCAGCCACTCAAGCATCCGGACGGGTTCCCAGACCCATCGCCTGCCGGGCGAACCAGCGTTTGGCTGGCGGCAGCAGGTCGAGGCCGAGCAGGCCGAGGTTGCGCCCCAGCGACACCAGCGGCTGGGTGCTGCCGAACAGACGCGTGACCTGATCGGAGAAGCCCACCGTCAGGTCCTGATCGAGGCGCTGCCGTTCGCGATAGGCCTGCAACGTGGCGAAGTCGCCCAGCGGCTTGTCGCTGGCCAGCAGCGCGGCAGCCAAGGCGTCGGCGTCACGCAGCGACAAGTTGAAGCCCTGGCCGGCGATCGGGTGCAGGCTGTGTGCGGCGTTGCCGAGCACGGCCAGATGCGAGCGCACCTGTTCTTCAGCTTCGATCAGTGACAGCGGATAAAGATGCCGTGCGCCGACCTGTTTCAAAGTGCCGAGGCGGTAACCGAATACGCCTTGCAGCTCGCTGAGAAAATCACGCTCGCTCAATTCAGTCAGACGCTGCGCGTCCATGCCCAGCCGCGTCCACACCAGCGCGCAGCGATTATCCGGCAGCGGCAGCAGGGCCATCGGCCCCTCATCGGTAAAGCGCTCGAAGGCCATGCCGTTGTGCGCTTCACTCGGGGTGATGTTGGCAATCAGCGCGCTCTGGTTGTACGGGCGCTTGCGCACGTTGATGCCCAACTGTTCGCGCAAGCCGGAGCGGCCGCCATCGGCGAGCACCGCGAGGTCGCATTCCAGCGTGGTTTCATCGTTGAGGGTCAGACGATAGCCATCGGCCAACGGCTCCATGCGCGTGACTTCCGCCGGGCAGCGCCACGTGATCACGTCTTTGTCGAGGTGCTGCCACAGGCACTGGCCGAGCCAGGCGTTTTCCACCACGTAACCGAGCGCTGGCACACCCTCTTCCATCGCCGACAAGCGCGCGGTGGAGAAGCGGCCACGGTCAGAGACGTGAATCTGTTTGATCGGCTCGGCGCGGCGGGAGATTTCCTGCCACACGCCCAGGCGCTGATAAATCTGCCGCGAGCCGAAGGACAGCGCCGAGGAGCGAGCGTCGTAGCTCGGTTGCCAGCTGTCGCCGGGGGCGAACGGTTCGATCAGGACGATTTTCCAGCCCTGCGCCTTGGCCCCGGCCTGCAACGCCAACGCCAGACTGGCGCCGACCAGACCGCCACCGATGATTGCCAGATTGACTCGACTCATGCTGCGTGTGTCCTTGCTTGTGCCATCAGCGCCTCGATCTCGGCGACGGTTTTCGGCACGCCGCTGGTGAGGATTTCACAACCGGATCGGGTCACGACCACGTCATCCTCGATACGCACGCCAATACCGCGCCATTTCTTCGCCACGTTCTGATTGTCCGCCGCGATGTAGATGCCGGGCTCCACGGTCAGCGCCATGCCGACCTCCAGCACACGCCATTCGCCGCCGACCTTGTACTCGCCAACGTCATGCACATCCATGCCCAGCCAGTGGCCGGCGCGGTGCATATAGAAAGCCTTGTAGGCTTCGCTGGCGATCAACTCGTCAACCTCGCCCTGCAACAAGCCAAGCTTGACCAGACCTGCGGTGATCACCCGCACCGTGGCTTCGTGCGCCTGGTTCCAGTGCTTGTTGGGGGCAATCTCGGCGAATGCCGCTTCCTGCGAAGCCAGCACCAACTCGTAGATCGCCTTCTGCTCCGGCGAGAACCTGCCATTGACCGGCCAGGTGCGGGTGATGTCGCTGGCGTAGCAGTCGATCTCGCAACCAGCGTCTATCAACACCAGATCGCCGTCCTTGAGCAGCGCGTCATTTTGCTGGTAATGCAGGATGCAGCTGTTGCGCCCGGCGGCGACAATCGAACCGTAGGCCGGCATCTTCGCCCCGCCCTTGCGGAATTCGTAATCCAGCTCGGCTTCGAGGCTGTATTCATACAGCCCCGGACGACTGGCCTGCATCGCGCGGATATGCGCCTGCGCCGAAATCCGCGCGGCTTCGCGCATCACCTTCACTTCTGCCGCCGATTTATACAGGCGCATGTCGTGCAGGAGGTGATCCAGGGCAACGAATTCATTCGGCGGCTGCGCGCCGAGGTGCGCCTTGGAGCGGATCACGTTGATCCAGTCCATCAAATGCCGATCGAATTCAGGGTTGCTGCCCATCGCCGAATACACCCGGTCGCGGCCTTCGATCAGGCCCGGGAGGATGTCGTCGATGTCGGTAATCGGAAAGGCGTCGTCGGCGCCGTACTCGCGGATCGCGCCTTCCTGCCCGGCGCGCAGGCCATCCCACAATTCGCGCTCGGCATTGCGTTCACGGCAGAACAGGATGTACTCGCCGTGCTCGCGGCCGGGCATCAGGACGATGACGGCCTGGGGCTCGGGAAAACCGCTGAGGTACTGGAAGTCGCTGTCCTGACGGTAGACGTGCTCGACGTCGCGGTTGCGGATGGCCACCGCGGCGGCGGGCAGGATCGCGATGCTGTTGGGTTCCATCTGCGCCATCAGGGCCTTGCGGCGACGGCTGTATTCCGCTTTGGGGATATGGGTCATGGGCAGATGGCTTTCCCTGGCACGCGATTAATGCAGCGAAGGTTTGGCCGCTGGCGGCACATCGGACTTCTTGGTTTCCGAGAACAGCAGCAGAGGCGCGACGCGCAGGTATTCCATGACTTCCATGTAGTCGGATTCGCCGTCTTCGGATTCTTCCAGCGCGTCCTGCACCTGGGAAATGGCGGCCAGATCCTGCAGCACTTCGGTGGCTTCGGTGCTGAGCATGCTGCTGTCGCGGCAGTTCAGGCCGAAACCGCTGAGGAAGCCCTGGCACCATTCGCCCAGTGCAGCAGCGCGGTCGGCCAGCGGCGCATCGTCGGTCGGCAGCAGCAGCACGACAGTGACGTCGTCGCCGGTCAGCTCGCCTTTGACCATCTCCTGCAGGCCGATCAGAGCGTTGCGGACGTTGTCCTGGATGTCGCCTTCGAGCAGTTCGGCGGCGTCGATCAGCCAGCCTTCGTGATCGAAGCCGGCCCCGGCGCAACTGCGCCCGAGCAGCACGCCGTGCAGTTCGGCAGGCGAGACGTTGTGGCCGCTGGCAGTCAGCAGGGTGGCAAAGGCTTGGTACGGGGAATTCGCAATGGTCATGGGCAGCTAGGCGCCAGACGGCGCTATGTCTAGAATGAAGGCCTTGTATCCTACATCGACAGCCCCGCCAAGACCATTAAAGGCTGTCCGCCAGTCACCACCCATCAGACGAACACGTGGACCCAATGGAAGACACCGACCTGCAAGCGCTGATGGCCAGACTCGAACTGCTGATTGGCCGAGTCGAGCAACTTAAGAGTCAAAACGCACTCTTACTAGCTCAGGAAAAAACCTGGCGCGAGGAACGCGCTCACCTCATTGAAAAAAACGAAATCGCCCGGCGTAAGGTCGAATCGATGATTTCGCGCCTCAAGGCCCTGGAGCAAGACTCATGAGTTCAAGCAATAGCGTTACCGTGCAGATCCTCGACAAAGAGTATTCGATCATCTGCCCGCCGGAAGAACGCAGCAATCTGGTCAGTGCCGCGCGCTACCTGGACGGCAAGATGCGCGAGATCCGCAGCAGCGGCAAAGTCATCGGTGCCGACCGCATTGCCGTGATGGCCGCGCTGAACATCACCCACGACCTGTTGCACAAAGAAGAGCGCCCGGACATCCAGGCCAGCGGTTCGACCCGCGAACAGGTGCGCGACTTGCTCGATCGTGTCGATCTGGTCCTGGCCGACGATCAGAACACCGCCAAGGGCTGATTCGCCTGGCAGCTTGAGGTATACTCGCGGCACTCCCTGGGGTGCTTGCCAGTTGACGATGTCCCGGAGCCGATTCGCACTACCCTGGAAGTTGCACGTTGGGCTGGTGTGCATGTCCGCTAGACGGAAAGCCTTAAAGTCTACTGCTTCTTCCACCTTGAACTTTCGGGTTCAAGGGCTGAGTTGACAGCGGTTCATCCGGGGAGCCTGATTCGAATCCGATGTCGGTGTATGCCGACATCGGATTTTTTATGCGTACGTTTTTGCATCCACCTGCCGAAGCCGAACCATGACCGAACCCGCGCTGCTGCCCCGTCCGCAACTCCGCCGTCTGCTGCGCAAGGCACGCCGCGCACTGACGCCAGGCGAACAACGCCAGGCGGCCAAAGGCCTGTTCCGCCAATTGGCGCAAGACCCGCACTTTCGCCGGGCGAAACATATCTCTCTGTATTTGCCCACCGACGGTGAAATCGATCCGCGCCTGCTCCTGCGCGAAGCCCAGCGTCGCGGCAAGGCGACTTATCTGCCGGTACTCAGCGCGTGGCCACGAACGAAAATGGTCTTCCAGCGCATCCGCCCCGGCGAAAAGCTCACCCCCAATCGCTTCCGCATCCTCGAGCCCCGGGCCAATCTGGCTCGGCAACGCAAGGTCTGGGCGCTGGATCTGGTGCTGTTGCCGCTGGTAGGGTTTGACGATGTCGGCGGGCGCCTGGGCATGGGCGGCGGATTTTATGATCGCAGCCTCGCCTATCTGGCCCGGCGCAAGAACTGGCGCAAGCCGACGCTGCTGGGCCTGGCCCATGAGTGTCAGAAGGTCGAACGTCTGGCGCAGGCGAGCTGGGATGTTCCGTTACAAGGCACGGTCACCGACAAGGCGTGGTATTTCGCAGAGTAGACGCCGCATGGAACAGCGGCGTCGAAGAGACAGGTTCAGCGTTTGAAAGCGGTCGACTGTTGCACCTGTTGCGCCACTTCAATCGGCGCGTCGGTCTTGTTCGCCCACAGGCTCTGCGCGTAACCGGTGGTTACCACGCCCAGGCCAAACAAAATTACCAAAGTCCATAGCAAATCCGGTTTGCGTTTCATCGATTGCCCCCCTCAAGGCACATCATCACGATGACAGCAGCGGTTTCCGTTCGTAGGCCGTGCAGCAGCGTCAAGCTTTAAAGGCCGGCATTTTGCGGCAACGTGAACCTGTGCGCAAACGCTGACGTCAACCGACTGTCGGTTTGTCATAAAATTGCCCGACAACCTGCCCAATGACCGCTTCAGGAGCACACGACATGGCCTACTGGCTGATGAAATCAGAGCCCGACGAACTCTCGATCAAGGGTCTGGAAAAGCTCGGCAAGGCGCGCTGGGACGGGGTTCGCAACTATCAGGCGCGCAATTTCCTGCGGGCGATGGCGGTCGGTGACGAGTTCTTTTTCTACCATTCCAGCTGCCCGGAGCCGGGGATTGCCGGGATTGGCAAAATTATCCAAGCAGCGTATCCCGATCCGACGGCGCTGGAGCCGCAGAGCCATTACTTCGATCCGAAGGCCACAGCGCAGAAGAATGCCTGGAGCGCCATCGACGTGGCGCACGTCGAAACCTTTGCGCGAGTCTTGAAGCTCGACTACCTGAAACAGCAGACCGCGCTGGCAGAAATGCCACTGGTGCAGAAAGGCTCGCGGTTGTCGGTGATGCCGGTGACGACGGAGCAGTGGGCGGCAGTTATCGCGCTCAAACCCTGATTCATTTTTGCCTGATAAATAGCTTTCGCGAGCAGGCTCGCTCCCACAGTGGATTGGTGGTGATGCACATTTTTGCATTCACCGAATAACCCTGTGGGAGCGAGCCTGCTCGCGAAGGGGCCTGCCCGGACAGCGAATGACTTACTGAATGATCAGGTTGTTGAACAACAGATCCTCAACCACCGGTTTGCCGGTCTCGTCATTCATGACCTGCTGGGTCTGCTTCAACGCTTCCTGACGCAGCTTTTCCTTGCCCTCGATGCTGCCCATCGCCTCGGTCGACTGCTGAGTGAACAGCGCCACCAGCTGATTGCGGATCAGCGGCTCGTTGGCCTTGACCAGTTTGGTCGCCTCCTCACCAGTCACACGCAATGCCACATCGGCCTTGTAGACCTTGAGCTTGGCGGTGCCGTCCAGGCCATAGTTGCCGACGAACGGCGGGCTCAGGGTGATGTAATTGACCTTCGGCGCCTCGCCTTCTTTGGCTTCTTCGGCCAGTGCTGCCACAGGCAGAGACAGGGCCAGCAATAACATGATCCACGCTTTCACAATTCGCTCCTTATCCGGTTTGCGGCCTAGCATAACGACCCGCCGCGCAAGCACAAGCTTATGGCTGACTATCAGGGCCGGGCATGCTCGTTGACCCGTTGATTCACACACCTACACTTATCGGCCATCACTCCCAAAGGAATAGCCCTGATGAAAGCCGTGCTGTGCAAAGCCTTCGGCCCTGCCGAATCGCTGGTGCTGGAAGACGTCGCCAGTCCTGTCGCGAAGAAGAATGAAATCCTGCTGGACGTGCACGCTGCCGGAGTCAATTTCCCGGACACGCTGATCATCGAGGGCAAATACCAGTTCAAACCGCCCTTCCCGTTTTCGCCGGGCGGTGAAGCGGCGGGCGTGGTGCGTGAAGTCGGGGAAAAGGTCAGCCATCTGAAAGTCGGCGACCGGGTCATGGCCCTGACTGGCTGGGGCAGTTTTGCCGAGCAGGTGGCGGTGCCGGGCTACAACGTCCTGCCGATTCCGCCGTCGATGGATTTCAACATCGCCGCTGCATTCAGCATGACCTACGGCACCTCGATGCACGCGCTCAAGCAACGCGCCAACCTGCAACCGGGCGAAACCCTGCTGGTGCTCGGCGCATCGGGCGGCGTCGGCCTCGCCGCCGTGGAGATTGGCAAAGCCATGGGCGCCCGCGTGATCGCCGCCGCCAGCAGCGCCGAAAAACTCGCGGTGGCCAAGGCTGCCGGCGCCGATGAGCTGATCAATTACAGCGAAGCCAGCCTCAAGGAGGAGATCAAACGCCTCACCGACGGCCAGGGCGCCGACGTGATCTACGACCCGGTCGGCGGCGACCTGTTCGACCAAGCCATCCGCGCCATCGCCTGGAACGGCCGCCTGCTCGTAGTCGGCTTCGCCAGCGGACGCATCCCGGAACTGCCGGTCAACCTCGCCCTGCTCAAAGGCGCGGCGGTGCTCGGCGTGTTCTGGGGTTCTTTTGCCCAACGCCAGCCACAGGACAATGCAGCCAACTTCCAGCAGCTGTTCGCCTGGTTTGCCGAGGGCAAGCTCAAACCGCTGGTGTCGCAGGTGTATCCGCTGAGCAATGCCGCGCAGGCAATCGATGATCTCGGTCAGCGCAAGGCTGTGGGCAAGGTTGTCGTTCAGGTTCGTTAACAACATGGAGCGATCCGGAGCAACCATCCGGATCGCTTTAGCGTTGAGGTCTGCCTCTCCCATGCGCAAAACCGCAGAAACCCACCCGAGCCACCATTCCCTCAGCGCCGCGTACTTGTCTCAGAGCGACATGTTCATAAAGGAACGTTCATCTGCCCAAATTTCCGCTGTTTTGCCGACGTGAAGCGATGCTATTTTCGGTAACGAAACTGTAACATTCGCATCCGCAGTCAAAACAAGAAAACTGGAGCTCTTGAATGTTTGCTTTCTTTCGTCCTGCCGCACATCAGGCTCCATTGCCTGAAGAAAAAATAGACAGCACCTACCGCCGCCTGCGCTGGCAGATCTTCGCCGGTATCTTTATCGGCTACGCCGGTTACTACCTGCTGCGCAAGAACTTCTCCCTCGCCATGCCGTACCTGATCGATGAAGGCTACAGCCGTGGCGACCTCGGCCTGGCGATGTCGGCGATCGCCATTGCGTATGGTTTGTCGAAGTTCCTCATGGGCCTGGTGTCCGACCGTTCCAACCCGCGCTTCTTCCTGCCGTTCGGTCTGCTGGTCTCGGCCGGGGTGATGTTCATTTTCGGTTTCGCGCCGTGGGCAACGTCCAGCGTGACGATGATGTTCATCCTCCTGTTCATCAACGGCTGGGCGCAGGGCATGGGCTGGCCGCCGAGCGGGCGGACCATGGTGCACTGGTGGTCGCAGAAGGAACGCGGTGGCGTGGTGTCGGTGTGGAACGTGGCGCATAACGTCGGCGGCGGTCTGATCGGCCCGCTGTTCCTGATCGGCATGGGTCTGTTCAACGACTGGCACGCGGCGTTCTACGTACCGGCAGCGGTCGCGCTGGGCGTGGCGGTGTTCGCCTTCATCACCATGCGTGACACCCCGCAATCGGTCGGCCTGCCGCCGATCGAGCAGTACAAGAACGACTACCCGGAAGGCTACGACGCCAGCCACGAAGACGAATTCAGCGCCAAGGAAATCTTCGTCAAGTACGTGCTGCGCAACAAAATGCTCTGGTACATCGCTCTGGCCAACGTCTTCGTCTACTTGCTGCGCTACGGCGTGCTGGACTGGGCGCCGACGTACCTGAAGGAAGCCAAGGGCTTCACCGTGGATAAAACGTCGTGGGCCTATTTCTTCTACGAGTGGGCAGGCATTCCGGGCACGCTGCTGTGCGGCTGGATGTCAGACAAGATCTTCCGTGGCAACCGTGGTTTGACCGGCATGGTGTTCATGGCCCTGGTGACTGTCGCGACCCTGGTTTACTGGCTCAATCCGGCCGGCAATCCGATGGTCGACATGATCGCCCTGCTGTCGATCGGCTTCCTGATCTACGGCCCGGTGATGCTGATCGGCCTGCAAGCGCTGGAACTGGCGCCGAAGAAAGCCGCCGGTACTGCAGCGGGCTTCACCGGTCTGTTCGGTTATCTGGGGGGTTCGGTCGCGGCCAGTGCGGCGATGGGCTACACCGTTGACCACTTCGGCTGGGATGGCGGTTTCGTGCTGCTGGTCGGCGCTTGCCTGCTGGCGATGGCCTTCCTTGCGCCAACGCTGTGGCACAAGCAAGTCGCCAGTCAGAGCCGTGAAGCGGTCGCCTGATCGCTGTGTGATTTACAGCGCTTGAGCCGCGCCTCCAGATTTCGATCCGGCATGGCGTGGCTGCGCAGGGCGTGCGCGGTCTGCTCGACATAATCGCGAGTGGTGCCGTAACGCCCGCTCGCGCTGGCGAACACCTGGCTGAGCACATGATCCGGCAAGTTGCCGGCGTAGCTCGGCAGGTGGCGCTCAAGAACGAAGCCCAAGGCCTGCACCTGAGTGCCATCTTCGAGCCGGCAATTGAGCCAGTGCGGACGATACGACGGAAACGGCATCTCACGTTTCCACAGGGCGTACAGCGCGGTATCGAGATTGTCTTCCGGCAAGCGGTAGGCAAAACCGCTGCATGAACCGCCGCGATCCAGACCGAACACCAGACCGGGCATTTCCGGGGTACCCCGATGCTCGTGGGACCACAGGTACAAGCCGCGATGATAGCCATGCACGCGACCGCGCATGCGCTCGACCGCCGTGCATTCCGGCCGCCAGATCAGCGAGCCATAGGCGAACAGCCACACCGGCCCGCCCTTGTGGCGTGCCATGGTCGATTGCATGGAAGCGAGAAGTTGTTCGTGCGTCAGCTGCGGCCCAAGATCGAGCCGCGGAGGGTAAGCCAGGTTCAGAATTGCGTTTTCAATGGCGCTCATGGCGAATAGCGTTCAGCTCCCCGCGGGTGAAGAATTACTTAATAGAACGCACCGTTGTAACAATAAGGCACATATGTTTTAAGGCAAATTAAGTGCCACTGATTAATTGCCTGATTCATATATAACCTAGCGATATTTACTGTTTAGGGTAAATACCGATCGGCTATATACCAAGTTATAAGTCTCAGGAGCGCGGCGCGTAGGCGAACACATCAGCGCGCATCTGATGCGCATCCATCCCCGCCTCGACCAGCGCGTCCAGCGTGCCGTAGACCATCGCCGGCGAACCGCTGGCATAGACATGCAGCGGCTTCAGATCGGGGAAATCCTCGCAAACCGCTTCGTGCAACATCCCGCAGCGCCCTTCCCAGCCGCACTGGTCGCTGACCACTTTGTGCAGGAACAGATTGGGCAGCTTCAGCCATTCGTCCCAGTGCTCGATCTGATAAAAGTCTTCTGGACGGCGTACGCCCCAATACAGATGCACTGGATGCTTGAAGCCTTCGGCGCGGCAATGTTCGATCAGGCTGTGAATCTGGCCCATGCCGGTGCCGGCGGCGATCAACACCAGCGGACCGTCGGGTAGTTCCGCAAGATGTGTGTCACCGAACGGCAGCTCGACACGCACCAGCGGGTTGCGTTGCAGCTGCTCGATCAGGCTCAACGCACTGGTTTCGCGCGCCAGCACATGGATTTCCAGATCACGTCCGCCGTGGGGCGCCGAAGCCATGGAGAACGCCGATTTCTCGCCGTTCTCACGCTCGATCATCAAATATTGCCCGGCGTGATAGCGCGGCGGCTTGCCCGCCGGTGCACGCAGACGCACGCGCCAGGTGTCGCCGCCGACCTCGCGGCACTCGATGACCTGACACGATAGGCTGCGCACCGGCAATTCACCGAGTGCGAGCACGCCATCCCACAACAGCACGCAGTCTTCCAGCGGTGCGGCGATGCAGGTGTAGAACTCGCCATGGTCGTGGACTTTGCCGGCCTGCTCGACGCGGCCCTCCACCAGCAGCGCTGCACACACGTGGCAATTGCCGTTGCGGCAGCTTTGCGGGCAGTCATAGCCCAGGCGCCGCGCACCGTCGAGAATCCGCTCACCGGGCTGTATCTCGAGCACTGCTCCGGAAGGCTGCAGGGTTACACGCATCAATCTATTCCTAACTGATTCCAGATGGCATCGATCCGTTGGGTGACGGCGTCGTCCTTGACGATCACGCGGCCCCACTCGCGAGTGGTTTCGCCCGGCCACTTGTGGGTGGCATCCAGGCCCATTTTCGAGCCCAGGCCGGAGATCGGCGAGGCGAAGTCGAGGTAGTCGATCGGCGTGTTATCGATCATCACCGTATCGCGCTTGGGATCCATGCGCGTGGTGATAGCCCAGATCACGTCGTTCCAGTCGCGGGCGTTGATATCGTCGTCAGTGACGATAACGAACTTGGTGTACATGAACTGTCGCAAAAACGACCAGACACCGAGCATCACGCGCTTGGCATGCCCCGGATACGACTTCTTCATCGTCACCACGGCCATGCGGTACGAGCAGCCTTCCGGCGGCAGGTAGAAGTCGGTGATTTCCGGGAACTGCTTCTGCAGGATCGGCACGAACACTTCGTTCAGCGCCACGCCGAGAATCGCCGGCTCATCCGGCGGCCGCCCGGTGTAGGTGCTGTGATAGATCGGCTTGATCCGGTGGGTGATGCGCTCGACGGTGAACACCGGGAAGCTGTCGACTTCGTTGTAGTAACCGGTGTGGTCGCCATAAGGGCCTTCGTCGGCCATTTCGCCCGGATGAATCACGCCTTCAAGGATGATTTCGGCGGTGGCCGGTACTTGCAGATCGTTGCCACGGCACTTGACCAGTTCGGTACGGTTGCCGCGCAAGAGCCCTGCGAAAGCATATTCGGAGAGGCTGTCCGGCACCGGCGTTACGGCACCGAGAATCGTCGCCGGATCGGCGCCAAGGGCCACGGACACCGGGAACGGCTGGCCCGGGTGCTTCTCGCACCACTCGCGGAAGTCGAGAGCGCCGCCACGATGGCTGAGCCAGCGCATGATCACCTTGTTGCGGCCGATCACTTGCTGGCGGTAGATACCGAGGTTCTGGCGTTCCTTGTTCGGGCCTTTGGTGACCGTCAGGCCCCAAGTGATCAGCGGGCCGACGTCGCCGGGCCAGCAGGTCTGCACCGGCAACATCGCCAGATCGACATCGTCGCCTTCGATGACCACTTCCTGGCATACCGCGTCTTTGACGACTTTCGGCGCCATCGAAATGATCTTGCGGAAGATCGGCAGTTTCGACCACGCGTCCTTCAAGCCCTTCGGCGGCTCCGGCTCCTTGAGGAAGGCCAGCAGCTTGCCGATTTCGCGCAGCTCGCTGACCGACTCGGCGCCCATGCCCATGGCCACGCGCTCGGGGGTGCCGAACAGGTTGCCGAGCACCGGAATGTCGTAACCGGTAGGCTTCTCGAACAGCAGTGCCGGGCCTTTGGCCCGCAACGTGCGGTCGCACACCTCAGTCATCTCCAGCACCGGCGAGACGGGAATCTGGATGCGTTTCAACTCTCCGCGCTGCTCAAGCTGCTGCACGAAATCCCGAAGATCCTTGAATTTCATTGACGATGGCACCCTCAAAATAGGCGTACATCCTACCTGCTCTGAGGGGCAAACAGCAGCCCGTCATTGCTCGATTGTGGTCCCCGCGCTGCGGCGAAGGCGCAGGCCTCGAACTCGGGAGTGCGCTGCCGACGCCGCAATATCGGCCCATCAACAGATATCTGTGATGGCCGCGAGATTTTTCGGGGCAAAAAAAAACGCCCCCTCGCGGGAGCGTCCTTTGCTGAAACGCCAGCGTATTACTTGCGTTTCATCGACAAGAAGAACTCGTCGTTGGTCTTGGTCGTTTTCAGCTTGTCGACCAGGAACTCGATGGCGGCGACTTCGTCCATCGGGTGCAGCAGCTTGCGCAGAATCCACATGCGCTGCAGTTCGTCGTCGGCGGTCAGCAACTCTTCGCGGCGGGTGCCGGAGCGGTTGATGTTGATGGCCGGGAACACACGCTTCTCGGCGATCTTGCGATCCAGAGGCAGTTCCATGTTGCCGGTACCCTTGAACTCTTCGTAGATCACTTCGTCCATCTTCGAGCCGGTTTCAACCAGCGCGGTGGCGATAATGGTCAGCGAGCCGCCTTCTTCGATGTTACGCGCGGCACCGAAGAAACGCTTCGGCTTCTCCAGGGCGTGGGCATCGACACCACCGGTCAATACCTTGCCGGAGCTCGGGATCACGGTGTTGTAGGCACGGGCCAGACGGGTGATGGAGTCGAGCAGGATCACCACGTCTTTCTTGTGCTCGACCAGGCGCTTGGCCTTCTCGATCACCATTTCAGCAACCTGCACGTGACGGGTCGGCGGCTCGTCGAAGGTCGAGGCAACCACTTCGCCGCGCACGGTGCGCTGCATTTCGGTCACTTCTTCCGGACGCTCGTCGATCAACAGCACGATCAGGTGAACTTCAGGATTGTTACGGGCGATGTTCGCTGCGATGTTCTGCAGCATGATCGTTTTACCGGCTTTCGGCGGTGCGACGATCAGACCACGCTGGCCTTTGCCGATCGGTGCACACAGGTCGATCACGCGACCGGTGAGGTCTTCGGTGGAACCGTTGCCGGCTTCCATCTTCATGCGCACCGTCGGGAACAGCGGCGTCAGGTTCTCGAAGAGAATCTTGTTTTTCGCGTTCTCCGGACGATCGAAGTTGATCGTGTCGACCTTGAGCAGGGCGAAGTACCGCTCGCCTTCCTTCGGAGGGCGGATCTTGCCAACGATGGTGTCACCGGTGCGCAAGTTGAAGCGGCGGATCTGGCTCGGCGAGACGTAGATGTCGTCAGGGCCGGCGAGGTAGGAAGCGTCTGCGGAGCGCAGGAAGCCGAAGCCGTCCTGGAGAATCTCCAGCACGCCATCACCGGAGATTTCCTCGCCGCTTTTCGCGTGCTTTTTCAGCAGGGAGAAAATCACGTCCTGCTTGCGCGAACGGGCCATATTTTCTATGCCCATCTGTTCGGCCAATTCGAGCAGTTCGGTAATCGGCTTTTGCTTGAGTTCAGTCAGATTCATATAGGAATGACGTAATCATTTATGGAGGGGGGGAAATTAAGCTTTTGGCTTAATGAGGCCGCGCCGCGGAGAAGGCGACAGGATCGCGAACTAATTCGAAAAGGAGTGCGTCGGCGACGGCTAGCAGGGGGCATTGGAGAAACCAGTGCGGGGCCGAATGTACCACCTGAGTTTCGGAGCGTCTAGCCCTGAATACGCAAAAAGCCCCGCGATTTGCGGGGCTTTTTTTTAGCGTTTTACTGCGACGCTCAGATGTTGGCGTCGAGGAAAGCCGCCAGCTGCGACTTCGACAGTGCGCCGACCTTGGTCGCTTCAACGTTGCCGTTCTTGAACAGCATCAGCGTCGGGATACCACGCACGCCATGCTTGGCCGGGGTTTCCTGGTTTTCGTCGATGTTCAGTTTGGCGACGGTCAGCTTGCCTTTGTAAGTCTCGGCAATCTCGTCCAGAACCGGTGCGATCATTTTGCAAGGGCCGCACCATTCAGCCCAGTAGTCGACCAGGACAGCGCCTTCGGCCTTGAGTACGTCGGCTTCGAAACTAGCGTCGCTAACGTGTTTGATCAGATCGCTGCTCATGGAATTCTCCAGGTTGTAAGCAAAAAAACGTGGCCCATCATAGCCGCCCTTCCCTTGTTCAGGAAGCCGCAGATGATTGAGTGTTGCTATGGCCCTTGATGAGTTTGGGTATAGCTCAAGTCACGCCGTGGCGGGAGCGATGAAGGCGATTCCAGTGCGCAGGGCGGCGTTGCGCACGTGTTCCTGCATGGCTTTCTGCGCCGCCGCCGAGGCGCGGCGCGCCAGTGCGCGGAGGATCTTGCGGTGTTCCTGCCAGGTTTCCATGGCGCGCTCGGCGCGGATGAACGGCAGTTTCTGGCTCTCGAGAAAGATCTCGGCGCTGGCGGTGAGGATGCTCAGCATCGCCTGATTGCCGCTGGCGAGAAGGATGCGCCGGTGGAATTCGAAGTCGAGTTTCGCCGCCGCCTCAAAGTCGCCGAACTTCAATTGCTCGCGCATGGCCGCAACGTTGTCTTCCAGCGCATCCAGATCGAACGTGCTCAACGTCACCGCCGCCAGCCCTGCTGCAAACCCTTCGAGCGCATAGCGCAATTGAAAGATATCCAGCGGCGATGCCTGCGCCGCAAACGACCAGCCTGGCGCGTTGTCGCCGCGCGACAATTCGACCGGCGACTGCACGAACACGCCCTTGCCCGGCTGAATGCTGACCACGCCCAGTGCACTGAGCGACGACAGCGCTTCACGCAACGATGCCCGACTGACGCCCAGTTGCAGCGCCAGATCCCGTTGCGAAGGCAACGCGTCGCCGGCACCGAAGCCCTGTTCGGTGATCAGTTTGCGGATCGCTTGCAGCGCCACTTCGGGTACGGCGCGGGAGATCGAATTCATGATGTGCGGACGCGTCAGGGCCAAGGTGCGGCTAGTTGTAAAGCTATTCGTCGAGTCCGGCAAGTCGTGCCCCAGCGGGGTTCGGCGCGCACTGCCGATGCGCCATCGCAGTGCGAAAACCGAGTTGACTGTTCAGACCAGTAAGACCGAACCAAGCCGCTGATGCCGCGGCCTGCCGGGGCGAAATCCGCCTGTTGGCACGGCCCATGCTCTGTCCGATCGCAGCAACCACTTCCCGCCGATCCGGAGATTGTCCATGACCCAGCGTTACAGCGCCCTCCTCGCTTCCCTGTTTGCCGGCCTGCTGCTGTGCCAGGCCCCCGCTCACGCCGACGGTCTGGACGACGTGGTCAAACGCGGCACGCTGAAAGTCGCCGTGCCCCAGGACTTCCCGCCGTTCGGCTCGGTCGGCCCGGACATGAAGCCGCGCGGCCTGGATATCGACACGGCGAAGCTGCTCGCTGACCAACTCAAGGTCAAACTCGAACTGACCCCGGTCAACAGCACCAACCGCATCCCGTTCCTCACCACCGGCAAAGTCGATCTGGTGATCTCCAGCCTCGGCAAAAACGCCGAGCGTGAGAAAGTCATCGACTTCTCCCGCGCCTATGCGCCGTTCTACCTCGCCGTGTTCGGTCCGCCAGACGCCGCGATCACCAGCCTCGACGACCTCAAGGGCAAGACCATCAGCGTAACCCGGGGCGCCATCGAAGACATCGAGCTGAGCAAAGTCGCCCCCGAAGGCGTGACCATCAAACGTTTCGAAGACAACAACTCGACCATCGCTGCTTATCTGGCAGGCCAGGTCGATCTGATTGCCAGCGGCAACGTGGTGATGGTGGCCATCAGCGAGAAGAACCCCAAGCGCGTGCCGGCGCTGAAGGTGAAGCTCAAGGATTCCCCGGTCTACGTGGGCGTGAACAAGAACGAAGCGGCGTTGCTGGCCAAGGTCAACGACATCCTCAACACCGCCAAGGCTGACGGCGCACTGGAAAAGAACTCGCAGACCTGGCTGAAAGAGCCGCTGCCGGCCGATCTCTGATCGACTGCGCGGGAGACGTTCATGGCTTATCAGTTCGATTTTATGCCGGTGGTGGAAAACACCGACCTGCTGCTGCGCGGCGCACTGTTCACGCTGGAGCTGACCGCCATCGGCGCGCTGCTCGGGGTCGGCGTGGGCATTGTCGGCGCGCTGGTGCGAGCGTGGCAGATCCGCCCGTTCTCAGCGATCTTCGGCGTCTACGTCGAGTTGATCCGCAACACGCCGTTTCTGGTGCAACTGTTCTTCATCTTCTTCGGCCTGCCGTCGCTCGGCGTGCAGATTTCCGAGTGGCAGGCGGCAGTGCTGGCGATGGTGATCAACCTTGGCGCCTATTCGACCGAGATCATCCGCGCCGGCATCCAGGCGATTCCGCGCGGGCAGCTGGAAGCGGCTGCGGCATTGGCGATGACGCGCTTCGAAGCGTTCCGCCACGTCGTCCTGCTGCCCGCGCTGGGCAAGGTCTGGCCGGCGCTGAGCAGCCAGATCATCATCGTCATGCTCGGTTCGGCGGTGTGTTCGCAGATCGCCACGGAAGAATTGAGCTTCGCCGCCAACTTCATTCAGTCGCGCAACTTCCGCGCCTTTGAAACCTATGCGCTGACCACCCTGATCTATCTGTGCATGGCGCTGCTGATCCGCCAGTTGCTCAACTGGTTCGGGCGTCGGTTCATTGCGAGGAGCAGCCAATGAGCGATTTCACTTTCTGGGACATCCTGCGCAACCTGCTCACCGGCCTGCAATGGACCCTGGCGCTGTCACTGGTGGCGTTCATTGGCGGCGGCCTCGTCGGCCTGCTGATTCTGGTGATGCGCATCTCCAAGAACACGCTGCCAAGCAGCATCGCCCGCACCTGGATCGAGCTGTTTCAGGGCACGCCACTGTTGATGCAACTGTTTCTGGTGTTCTTCGGCGTGGCGCTGGCCGGGATCGAGATTTCGCCGTGGATGGCCGCGGCGATCGCTTTGACCTTGTTCACCAGCGCCTATCTGGCGGAGATCTGGCGCGGTTGCGTCGAGGCCATTCCCCACGGTCAGTGGGAAGCCTCGTCGAGCCTGGCGCTCAATCCGCTTGAGCAGTTGCGCTACGTGATCCTGCCGCAAGCGCTGCGCATCGCCGTGGCGCCGACCGTGGGCTTCTCGGTGCAAGTGGTCAAAGGCACAGCGGTGACTTCGATCATCGGCTTCACCGAACTGACCAAGACCGGCGGCATGCTCGCCAATGCCACGTTCGAACCGTTCATGGTCTACGGCCTCGTCGCCCTCGGCTACTTCCTGCTCTGCTACCCCTTGTCCCTCAGTGCGCGCTACCTGGAAAGGAGACTGCATGCCTCTGCTTAGAATTTCCGCCCTGCATAAATACTACGGCGATCACCACGTACTCAAAGGCATCGACCTCAGCGTCGAGGAAGGCCAGGTCGTGGCGATCATCGGCCGCAGCGGCTCGGGCAAATCGACTCTATTGCGCACACTCAACGGCCTGGAGTCGATCAACGACGGCGTGATCGAAGTCGACGGCGAATACCTCGACGCCGCCCGCGCCGATCTGCGCAGCCTGCGACAGAAGGTCGGCATGGTCTTCCAGCAGTTCAACCTGTTCCCGCACCTGACCGTCGGCGAAAACGTCATGCTCGCGCCGCAAGTGGTGCAGAAAGTACCCAAGGCCAAGGCAGCCGAACTGGCGCGCGAAATGCTCGAGCGAGTCGGGCTCGGGGAGAAATTCGATGCCTTCCCGGACCGTTTGTCCGGTGGTCAGCAGCAACGGGTGGCGATCGCCCGGGCTTTGGCGATGTCGCCGAAGGTGCTGCTGTGCGATGAAATCACCTCGGCGCTGGACCCTGAGCTGGTCAATGAAGTGCTCAGCGTGGTGCGGCAATTGGCCAAGGAAGGCATGACGCTGATCATGGTCACCCACGAGATGCGCTTTGCCCGGGAAGTCGGCGACAAACTGGTGTTCATGCACCATGGCAAGGTGCATGAGGTGGGCGATCCAAAGGTGTTGTTTGCCAATCCGCAGACGGCCGAGCTGACGAACTTTATTGGCACGGTGGAAGCGACAGCCTGAAGATTTTCTGAAGCAGTGATGCCCTCTTCGCGAGCAGGCTCGCTCCCACATGGGAATGCGTTCACCTGTGGGAGCGAGCCTGCTCGCGAATGGCCGCGTCGCGATCCCCAGACTTTCTGCGCTGAATCAACGGTTTGAACCATGCGCGTTGGCGCCAGCGTTTGATCGTGGCACGATGTCGGGGTTATCGACCGAGACCCCCTGACCATGCCGCAATCCCAAGCCAAGAATCTGTCCCTGATCGCCGCAATCGACCTGGGCTCCAACAGCTTTCACATGGTCGTGGCCAAGGCCCAGAACGGCGAAATCCGCATCCTCGAGCGCCTCGGCGAGAAGGTGCAACTGGCCGCCGGCATCGACGACGCGCGCCAGCTCAACGAAGAATCGATGCAGCGCGGCCTCGATTGCCTCAAGCGCTTTGCCCAACTGATCAACGGTATGCCGCTCGGCGCCGTGCGCATCGTCGGCACCAACGCCCTGCGTGAAGCGCGCAACCGTGGCGAGTTCATCCGCCGCGCCGAGGAAATCCTCGGCCACACGGTTGAAGTCATCTCCGGCCGTGAAGAAGCGCGCCTGATCTATCTCGGCGTTTCGCACACACTCGCCGACACCCCGGGCAAACGTTTGGTCGCCGACATCGGCGGCGGCAGTACCGAATTCATCATCGGCCAGCGCTTCGAGCCTTTATTGCGCGAAAGCCTGCAAATGGGCTGCGTGAGTTTCACTCAGCGTTATTTCAAGGACGGCAAGATCACCCCGGCCCGCTACGCCCAGGCCTACACGGCGGCGCGCCTGGAAATCATGAGCATCGAGCACGCCCTGCATCGCCTGACCTGGGATGAAGCCATCGGCTCCTCCGGTACGATTCGCGCCATCGGCCTGGCCCTGAAGGCTGGCGGCCACGGCAGCGGCGAGGTCAACGCCGAAGGCCTGGCGTGGCTCAAGCGCAAATTGTTCAAGCTGGGCGACGCCGACAAGATCGATTTCGAAGGCATCAAGCCTGACCGTCGGGCGATCTTCCCGGCGGGCCTGGCGATTCTCGAAGCGATCTTCGACGCCCTTGAACTGCAACGCATGGACCATTGCGAAGGCGCACTGCGTGAAGGCGTGCTCTACGACCTGCTCGGCCGTCATCACCATGAAGACGTGCGCGAACGCACCCTGACCTCGCTGATGGAGCGCTATCACGTCGACCTGGAACAGGCAGCGCGGGTCGAGCGCAAGGCCCTGCACGCGTTCGATCAGGTTGCTGTCGACTGGGAACTGGATGACGGCATCTGGCGCGAACTGCTCGGCTGGGCGGCGAAGGTCCACGAAGTCGGCCTCGACATCGCTCACTATCACTACCACAAGCATGGCGCCTACCTCATCGAGCACTCCGACCTGGCAGGCTTCTCGCGAGAAGACCAGCAGATGCTCGCGCTATTGGTGCGCGGGCACCGGCGCAATATTCCCAAGGACAAGTTTGCCGAATTCGGCGATGACGGCATCAAACTGATTCGCCTGTGCGTGCTGCTGCGGTTTGCCATTCTGTTCCATCACATTCGCGGAACCCAGGCGATGCCGCAGGTGGCGCTGCATGCCAATGGCGACCATCTCGATGTGGAATTCCCGGAGAACTGGCTGGATGAAAATCAGCTGACTCAGGCGGATTTCGGCCTGGAAGCGGATTGGCTGACGCGGGTTGGAATTGTCCTCACGGTGCACTGAGTAACTGGCTGGCACAAAAAAGGCGATCCGTTAGGATCGCCTTTTTATTGGGTTTGGCTTGAGAGCGGCGGTGTAGCTCTCCCCTCACCCCAGCCCTCTCCCGAGGGAGAGGGAGCCGATTTGTACTAGCGTTGAGGCCAGAGTTCGATCAGGTATTTCAGGTCAGTGTATGACGCAAGACACCTCGGTCAGTCCCCTCTCCCTCCGGGAGAGGGTTAGGGTGAGGGGCTTTTGACTTTCAGCTCTCAGCTGCTCACCGGCAATATCGGGCTGCCCAGCCGCTCCAGCAACGCCGCCTGGGCACTGCGCGGGTTCTGGTTGCCGGTGGGTGTGTTGCGGATGTAGCGGCCGTCCGACTGCAAACTCCAGCTGTGGGTGTTGTCGGTCAGGTACAGCTCCAGCTCCTTCTTGACCCGAGTCAGCAGTTTCTTGCCTTCCACCGGGAAGCAGGTCTCGACGCGCTTGTCGAGGTTGCGCTCCATCCAGTCGGCGCTGGAGAGGAACATCTGCTCGTCGCCGCCGTTGAGGAAGTAGAACACCCGCGTGTGCTCAAGGAAGCGGCCAATGATCGAGCGCACATGAATGTTGTGCGAGACCCCGGCGATGCCCGGACGCAGGCAGCACATGCCGCGCACCACCAGATCGATGCGCACGCCGGACTGGCTGGCCTTGTACAGCGCGCGGATGATCTTCGGATCGGTCAGCGAGTTGAACTTGGCGATGATGTGCGCCGGTTTGCCTTCGAGGGCAAACTGGGTTTCGCGGGCAATCATGTCGAGCATGCCCTTCTTCAGGGTGAACGGCGCATGCAGCAGCTTTTTCATGCGCAGCGTCTTGCCCATGCCGATCAACTGGCTGAACAGTTTGCCGACGTCCTCGCACAAGGCGTCGTCGGAGGTGAGCAGGCTGTAGTCGGTGTAGAGCTTGGCGTTGCCGGCGTGATAGTTGCCGGTGCCGAGGTGCGCATAACGGACGATTTCGCCAGCCTCACGGCGCAGGATCAGCATCATCTTGGCGTGGGTCTTGAAGCCGACCACGCCGTAGATCACCACTGCGCCCGCCGCTTGCAGACGGCTGGCCAGTTGCAGGTTGGATTCTTCGTCGAAGCGCGCGCGCAGCTCGATCACGGCGGTGACCTCCTTGCCGTTACGCGCGGCGTCGACCAGCGCATCGACGATCTCCGAGTTGGCGCCGGAGCGGTACAGCGTTTGCCGTACGGCCAATACATGCGGGTCTTTCGCGGCCTGACGCAGCAGGTCGACCACCGGCGTGAACGACTCGAACGGGTGCAGCAAGAGGATGTCCTGCTTGCTGACCACACTGAAGATGTTTTCGCTGTTCTGCAGCAGTTTCGGGATCTGCGGGGTGAACGGCGTGTATTGCAGCTCTGGATGGCTGTCCAGACCGGTGATGCTGAACAGGCGAGTCAGGTTGACCGGGCCGTTGACCTGATACAGCTCGGTCTCGCTCAGGTTGAACTGCTTGAGCAGATAGTCCGAGAGGTGTTTCGGGCAGGTGTCGGCAACTTCCAGACGCACCGCGTCACCGTAGCGCCGCGAGAACAACTCGCCACGCAGGGCGCGGGCGAGGTCTTCGACGTCTTCGGAGTCGAGCGCCAGGTCGGCGTTTCGGGTCAGACGGAACTGGTAGCAGCCTTTGACCTTCATGCCCTGGAACAGGTCATCGGCGTGGGCGTGGATCATCGACGACAGGAACACATAGTTGTCGCCGGCACCGCCGACTTCTTCCGGGACCTTGATGATCCGGGGCAGCAGACGCGGGGCCGGAATGATCGCCAGACCGGAGTCGCGACCGAAGGCGTCGATACCTTCGAGCTCGACGATGAAGTTCAGGCTCTTGTTCACCAGCAGCGGAAACGGGTGCGTCGGGTCGAGGCCGATCGGGGTGATGATCGGCGCGATCTCGTCGCGGAAATAGCGGCGTACCCAAGTCTTGAGCTTGGTTGTCCAGTTGCGCCGACGGATGAAGCGCACCTGATGCTTTTCCAGCTCGGGCAGCAGAATATCGTTAAGGATCGCGTACTGGCGGTCGACGTGACCGTGGACCAGCTCGCTGATCCGCGCCAGCGCCTGATGCGGCTGCAAGCCGTCAGCACCGGCCTGTTCACGGGCGAAGGTGATCTGTTTTTTCAGCCCGGCGACGCGGATCTCGAAGAATTCGTCGAGGTTGCTGGAGAAGATCAGCAGGAACTTCAGCCGCTCCAGCAACGGGTAGGACTCGTCCAGCGCCTGTTCCAGCACGCGGATGTTGAACTGCAATTGCGAAAGCTCGCGGTGGATGTACAGGCTGCTGTCATCCAGGCCGGGGATGGCGATCGCCGGCACCGCCGCAGCGGTTTCGGCAACCGGCGCGGGTGGCGCAGGCTCCAGTTCCGGCGGGGTCTCGGTGATTTGCTCGACCACCGGCTGAGCTTCTTTTACGGCAACTTCAGTGAGTCCTTCGGTATTCATGGAATGTTCCTGGGAGGGCTATTTCTGCTCTCGTAACAATTGAGCGGCACGAACGGCAAAGTAAGTCAGGATGCCATCTGCACCGGCACGTTTAAAGGCGGTCAGTGACTCGAGGATCACCGCTTCGCTCAACCAGCCATTCTGGATAGCGGCCATGTGCATGGCGTATTCGCCACTGACCTGATAGACGAAGGTCGGCACCTTGAAGGCATCTTTGACGCGAAAAAGAATGTCCAGGTAGGGCATGCCCGGCTTGACCATGACCATGTCCGCGCCTTCGGACAAGTCGGCACCGACTTCGTGCAGCGCTTCGTCGCTGTTGGCCGGGTCCATCTGATAAGAGGCCTTGTTGGCCTTGCCGAGGTTCGACGCCGAACCCACGGCATCGCGGAAAGGGCCGTAGTAGGCGCTGGCGTATTTGGCCGAGTAGGCCATGATGCGCACGTTGACGTGACCGGCAATTTCCAGCGCCTCACGAATCGCCTGGATGCGGCCGTCCATCATGTCCGATGGCGCCACCACCTGCGCGCCGGCTTCAGCATGGGACAGCGCCTGACGCACCAGCGCATCGACGGTGATGTCGTTCTGCACGTAGCCGTCTTCGTCGAGAATGCCGTCCTGACCGTGGGTGGTGAACGGGTCCAGCGCCACGTCAGTGATCACGCCCAGCTCCGGGAACCGCTCACGCAGGGCGCGAGTGGCGCGCTGGGCGATGCCTTCGGGATTCCACGCTTCGGCAGCATCGAGGGATTTCAGTTCAGGCGGCGTGACCGGGAACAGCGCCAGCGCCGGAATGCCCAGCTCGACCCATTTCGCCGCTTCTTCAAGCAGCAGATCAATGGTCAGTCGCTCGACGCCCGGCATCGAGGCCACGGCTTCGCGGCGGTTTTCACCGTCGAGCACGAACACCGGCAGGATCAGGTCATCGACCGTCAATACGTTTTCACGCACCAGCCGCCGCGAAAAATCATCACGACGATTGCGACGCAGACGAGTGGCTGGGAACAGACGATTGGCGGGGGTAAAGCTCACGGCAGACTCCTGAGCCCGGGCAAACGGGCGAGCGTGACAGTTATAGACGGCCATTATGACTAACAGATGACAGTTATGTGTGCTCTGTGACAGGTAGCCGCAATCCATTGTCGATGTAGGAAATGTTCACGTCGAGACACATTTGGACACTTTCATGAATGTGCCCGAAGGGTTAGGCTGCGCGTTCATTTCGCCAGCACCCAGACAATGCTCCAACAATTTCTGCACGACTTTGGCTACTTTGCCTTGTTCCTCGGCACGTTCTTCGAAGGCGAAACCATTCTGGTGCTCGCAGGCTTCCTTGCGTTCCGTGGATACATGGACATCAACCTGGTGGTGGTTGTGGCGTTCTTCGGCAGCTATGCCGGCGATCAGCTGTGGTACTTCCTGGGGCGCAAGCACGGGCGCAAATTGCTTGCGCGCAAGCCGCGCTGGCAGATGATGGGCGACCGCGCGCTGGAGCACATCCGCAAACATCCGGACATCTGGGTCCTGAGCTTCCGCTTCGTTTATGGCCTGCGCACCGTGATGCCGGTGGCGATCGGCCTGTCCGGTTATCCACCGGGACGTTACCTGCTGCTCAACGGTATCGGCGCGGCGATCTGGGCCACCGCACTGGCTGCGGCGGCTTACCACTTCGGCGCAGTGCTGGAAGGCATGCTCGGCAGCATCAAGAAGTACGAGCTATGGGTGCTCGGCGCCTTGCTGATCCTCGGGCTGGGCCTGTGGCTGCGGCGCCGCTTCAAGAATGCGCAACTGGCAAAGAAAATCTATCAGGACGAGCAGCTCGCCAAGGCCGCCGAGGCAGAGCAGTTGCGCCAGGCCGAAGCGCCCCCTCCTGCCGGGCCGAAAACGCCAGCCGAATAAGCCATTCGCTGGCGGCTGCCACGCGCATTCCAGGCAAATAATGAACACCCCGCCGCCGTTGCGATCCATTGAGAGAGCGCTCTGTTCCCGCGCGCGCCAGCCATGCCCCTATGGCCACGCGCGACGATTTAAGGGACATTGAGCGCCATGAATCTGGAGAGAAGCCCATGAGCAAAAAAGTTGCAGTGATCCTGTCCGGCAGTGGCGTGTACGACGGCGCCGAAATCCAGGAAAGTGTCATCACCCTGCTGCGCCTCGACCAGCGCGGCGCACAGGTGCAGTGCTTCGCGCCAAACATCGCGCAATTGCATGTGATCAACCACCTGACCGGCGAAGAAATGCCGGAATCGCGCAACGTACTGGTGGAATCGGCGCGGATTGCCCGGGGCAACGTCAAGGATATCCGCGACGCCGATGTCGAGGATTTCGACGCACTGATCGTGCCCGGCGGTTTCGGCGCGGCAAAGAACCTGTCGAACTTCGCCATCGAAGGCGCCGGCTGCACCGTACAACCTGAAGTGCTAGCCCTGGCCGAAGCATTTGCCGAAGCGGGCAAACCGGTCGGGCTGATCTGCATCTCACCGGCGCTGGCGGCGAAAATCTATGGCCCGGGGGTGACTTGCACCATCGGCAACGACGCCGACACCGCTGCGGCCATGAACAAAATGGGCGCCACCCACGAAGAGTGCGCCGTGACGGAAATCGTCGAAGACAAGGCGCGCAAACTGGTCACCACCCCGGCGTACATGCTGGCGCAGACCATCAGTGAAGCGGCTTCGGGGATCAACAAACTGGTCGACCGCGTGCTCGAACTGACTCACGAAAACGACGCTTGAAATCAAAAGATCGCAGCCTTCGGCAGCTCCTACAGGTTTCGTGTCGCGCCGTGATATTGCGGCATACACCGCCCCTGTAGGAGTTGCCGCAGGCTGCGATCTTTTCAGGGCTTGCGGGTGAGCCGGGTGAGAATCCGATCCAGCGCATTGGCAAACGCCTGCTTCTCGCGCTCGCCAAACGGCGCCGGGCCGCCGCTCATCTGGCCCTGCTCCCTGAGATCGGTGAACAGATTCCGCACCGCCAGCCGCTCGCCCATGTTCTGCGCATCGAACTCCTTGCCGCGCGGATCCAGTGCCGCCACGCCCTTCTTGACCAGCCGATCGGCCAGCGGAATATCGCTGCAGATCACCAGCTCGCCCGGCACGGCGTGCTCGACCAGATAATCATCCGCCGCATCCGGCCCGCTCGGCACCACGATCAGTTTGACGATGGCCAGCCCCGGCTTGGTCTGCGGCTGCCCGGCTACCAGCACCACTTCGAACTGGCGCTTGAGGGCGAATTTCACTACAAGATCCTTCGCCGCCCGTGGACAGGCGTCGGCATCGATCCATACACGCATGTTCTTGCCTCCAAAAAATTCGCGAGCAGGCTCGCTCCCACAGGATACATACCGAACCTGTGGGAGCGAGCCTGCTCGCGAATATGAGCGCAGCGAATGCCTTTATGCAGCCGAAACCCGACGCTTCTCCGCCACCCAACTACGCCCATACAGCACAGCAATCGCCACAATCGCCACCACCTGCGCGGTCAGCGAATAGGCATCGGCATGGATCCCCAGCCAGTCGAATTCAAAGAACGCGACCGGCCGTGTGCCGAAGATCCCGGCTTCCTGCAAGGCCTTGACGCCATGCCCGGCAAATACCACCGACAACGCGCACAACAGCGCGGCGTTAATGCTGAAGAACAAGGTCAGCGGCAGTTTCGCCGAGCCGCGCAGAATCACCCACGCCAGGCCGACCAGCAGCACCAGCGCCGTGGCACCGCCAGCCAGCACGGCGTTGTGCCCGGCAGGACCGGCCTGCAGCCACAGGGTTTCGTAGAACAGGATCACTTCAAACAACTCGCGATAGACCGAGAAGAACGCCAGGATCGCAAAGCCGAAACGTCCACCGCCGCCGACCAGACTGCTTTTGATGTAATCCTGCCAGGCCGCCGCATGACGGCGGTCATGCATCCACACGCCGAGCCACAACACCATGACGCTGGCAAACAGCGCGGTGGCGCCTTCCAGCAACTCACGCTGCGAACCGCTGACGTCGATGACGTACGCCGCCAGTGCCCAAGTGCCCAGCCCCGCCAGCAACGCCAAACCCCAGCCAACGTTGACACTGCGTACTGCCGATTGCTGACCGGTATTACGCAGGAAGGCAAGAATCGCCGCCAGCACCAGAATCGCTTCCAGGCCTTCGCGCAGCAGAATCAGCAGGCCGGAGATGTAGCTCAGCGACCAGCTCAGGCCGTCGCTGCCCAGCAGGCCGGCGGATTCCTTGAGCTTGGCCTTGGCCGCATCCAGACGCTGCTCGGCCTGCTCGACCGGCAGACCATCCTGCAATGACTGCCGATACGCCATCAGCGATTTTTCGGTGTCCTTGCGCACGTTGGCATCGACGTTGTCCAGCGAGCTTTCGACCAGTTCGAAGCCTTCCAGATACGCCGCCACCGACAGGTCATAGGCCTGATCATGTTCCCCGGCGCGGTAGGCCGCGAGGCTCTTGTCCAGCGTGGCGGCAGTGTAATCAAGCAACTGCGCCGGCCCGCGCTTGACCTGCGGCGGTTGTGCGCGCTGGGCACGGAACGTCGCCGCGACCTCTGCGCCCTCGGCAGCCTGCACCTCGGCCGGGGTCTGCCGGGCCAGGTCAGCGATGTTGTAGACCTTGTCGGACTTGGCGGCCGCCGCATCGGCACTGAAGCCGGCGATGTAGGTGGCCAGATCCCAGCGCTGGCGATCATCGAGCTGATCGGCAAACGCCGGCATGTCGGTGCCTTCGACGCCCTGGCCGAGGGTGCTGTAGATCGCGTACAGACTCAGGTGATCCATCCGCGCAGCGTCGCGCAGGTTGGCTGGCTCAGGGGTCAGACCGACACCGGCCGGGCCGTCGCCAGCACCAGTGTCGCCGTGGCACACCGAGCAATTTTGCGCATACAGCGGCGCACCGCGTGTCGGGTCCGGAGTGATGATCGGTGCCTGGCTGACTTCATAAGCCACCGCCAGTTTCGCCCCCAGCTGTCGGGCCTGACGGGCGACATCAGCACCGTCCTGCTTCGCAGTGATGGCGGCGTGCAAAGATTCGACGCCCTGTTCCAGCGCGGCTTTTTCCGGTTTGGCTGGCAATGCAGTGATCAAGCCTTGCAGAACCTGGGTGAATTCCAGCTGCTCGCGGTATTCGCCATCGTCGATGACTTTGCCTGCCGCGACCGTCGGCGGGTAATCGGCACTGATGTAATCGAGCAGGTGCAACGCTTGCGGCGCGCCTTCCACGGTATCGGCCAGCAGCGGCAGGCTGCTCAGGGACAATAACGGGAACAGCAGCCAGGCCAGCAATCGGGACGAGGCAGTCATGAACGAATCTCAAATGGAAATGCGAAGTTACATATTGTTCACTTCGAAGACATTTCTCTCAAGCTTTGTCGGCGTTTCGCTTTGATTGGCAGGAAATACCCGGCAGACGGCAGCAGCGTTTGTCGCCGAGTATTGCCGCACTGCCCGCTGCCGATTGACGCTCGATCAAGATCGCAGCCATTTGCCACCATCCACTTTATACTGCCCGCCCCAGAGCATTTGCGCGCAAGGAATCAACCTCAATGCGGAGTCTTCCGTTCGTTTTGCTGCTTTGCGTCGCTGTTCAGTTGAGCGGTTGTGCCGCCTATCGCAACTACGATCTTGAAATGCAGCAGACCACCGAGCAAATGACCCGGGGCAATCTGACCGGGGCTCTGGCACTGGTGGAAATGAACAACCCGTGGGAAGACAAGGATCTGCTGTATTACCTGGAAAAAGGCGCGATCCTCAGCGCTGGCAGTGCCCTGCCCGACAGCCAGGACGCCTGGCGCAATGCCGACCGCATGATCTTCCAGCGCGAGGAAGCCAACCCGTCCGGCGCGATGAAATTACTGGCCCGTTTCGGTGATGAAATGGGCACGATGCTGGTCAACGACAAGCTGCGGCGCTATGAAGGCTACGATTACGAAAAGGTCATGTTGACTACGCAAATGGCCTTGAACCAGCTATCCGTCAATGACTTTGCCGGCGCCCGCGCAGACATCAGGAAAACCCACGAACGCGAAGCATTGATCGCCCGCCAGCGTGAAAAGCAATACGAAGCGGCCGAGGAACAGGCAAAAGCTCAAGGCAAAGTTCTCCATTACAAGGAACTGGAAGGCTACCCGGTCGCCTTGCTTGATGCGCCGCAGGTCGTTGAGCTGAAAAACGGCTATCAGAGTGCGTTCAGCCACTATCTGGCCGGATTCACCTATGAAGCCCTCGGCGAACGCGCCCTCGCGGCGGCCGGTTATCGTCAGGCGATCGAACTGCGGCCGGATATGCCCTTGCTGCAAAAGGCCCTGCGCAATCTCGACAAACCGCCAGCGAAAGCCGATGAAAGCGATGTGTTGCTGATTATCCAGAGTGGCCTGGCCCCGGCTCGCAGCTCAGTGCAAGTGCCGATCCCGGTTCGTCTGAACGAAACGCTGGTCATCATCGCGCCCATTTCATTCCCGGTGATGGTGCCGGACGCGGTCACGCCCAACTTCAGCCATATCACCGTAGACGGTCGCAAACAGCCGTTGGTAGTGATCAACAGCGTGACCGATATGTCCATGCGCACACTGCGCGACGACATGCCGCAAATCATCTCGCGGGCGATGTTCCGCGCCAACATGGCCGCCATCGGCCAAGCGCAGGAAAACGAGCGCAACCCGGCGAAAGCCTCGTTGATCGTCACTCAGCATGATCCGTTCGAAGAAGCCGACACCCGCACCTGGCGAGCGTTGCCGGACAAGACGCTGGTCGCCCGCCTGCGCTTGAAGAAAGGCCTGCATACCTTCCGTTTTGCGCCTGCGTCCATCGACCACCCTTTTGAAATGCGCGTCGACCAGGACCGCCAGATTCTGCACCTGCGGGTATTCCGGGATCAGGTCTATACCGTCGGATCAGCCTTTGTACCGAATCAAAAACCCGCGTCGGATAAACCCGCTTCTGCGGAGAAGTGATGGCACAACATCTAGAAATGCACCCAAAAAGCTATTACATAGCCATCACCCCACGTTTATAATGCCGCGCCCTCGCCCAGCGAGCCGGCATCAAAAGCTCCTCACCCATGAGGAATTGGCAGGAGGCCAGCGCCACCGTCGATAGGTCACACCAGCCCGACCAGCACACGCGGCTGCAAGTTTTGTTACTCAGGGAAGAAGTACCCATGGCATTCCGCGCTCCCATGCTGCTCGCGCTCAGCGCCGTCACGCTGTTGTCCGGCTGCGCAGCGTTTCGCAACTACGATTCCGAACTGGCCCAGACCAATCAGCAACTGGCATCCGGCAACGTCGACGCGGCGCTGACCCTGCTGGAAAAGAACAACACCGGTACCGACAAAGACCTGCTCTATTACTTCGAGAAAGGCGAACTGCTGCGCGCCAAGGGCGACCTGTCGGGCAGCCAGAACGCCTGGGGCAGCGCCGATCAGGTGGTCGGCCAGTGGGAAGACGCGGTCAAGCTCGACTCGGCCAAGTACCTGGCGCAGTTCGGCAGCTTCATCGTCAACGACAAGGTGCGTCGCTACGAAGGCTATGACTACGAGAAAGTCATGCTGACCACGCAGATGGCCTTGAACCTGTTGGCGGTCAACGATTTCGATGGCGCCCGCACTGCGATCAAAAAGACCCACGAACGCGAAGCGGTGATCGCTGACCTGCGCGACAAGGAATACCTCAAGAGCGAAGAACAGGCCGAGAAAGAAGGCATCAAGACCCAGTACAAGGATCTGCAGGGTTATCCGGTGGCCAGCCTCGACGCGCCGGAAGTGGTCGGCCTGAAAAACAGCTACCAGAGTGCGTTCAGCCATTACCTGGCCGGTTTCGTTTACGAAGCCCTGGGCGAGAAGGATCTGGCCGCGCCGGGTTATCGCAAGGCTGCCGAACTGCGCCCGAACACGCCGCTGCTCGAGCAGGCGCTGGTCAACCTCGACAAGCCTTCCAAATCCGATGACAGCGACATTCTCATCGTCGTGCAGAGCGGTCTGGCCCCGGCCCGTGACTCGATTCGCGTACCGCTGCCGCTGCCGATTTCCAACAACGTGGTGATCACCCCGTTGTCGTTCCCGATCATCAAACCGGACACCTCCACCGCGCCTTTTGCGCAGATCGGCGTCGACGGCAAGCAGGTCGACCTGACCGCACTGAACAGCACCACCGCCATGTCCCGCCGCGCCCTGCGCGATGACATGCCGGGGATCATCGTGCGCACCACCGTGCGCGCGATCACCAAAGGCGTGGCGCAGAAGCAGATCAACGAAACCAATCCGCTGGCCGGTCTCGCTGTGGGTATTTCTTCAGCAGTGCTCGAAGGTGCCGATACCCGTACATGGCGCACCCTGCCGGACAACACCCAAGTGGTGCGTCTGCGCCTGAAAAAAGGTGAGCATCAGGTTACCCTGCCGAGCGCCGTCGGCGGCTCGGTGGTCAAGGTCACTGTCGACCAGCGCTACCAAGTGATCAGCCTGCGTGCCGTGGGCAACCAGGTATTCGCTGGCGGCATCGCTGCTCACGTAATGCCGAGCGCTGCCGCGACCAACGTCGCCAGCCTCAAACAACCTTAAGAACGGAGTCTTTGCAATGCGCTTGAAGATCATCGCCGTCGCCGCCCTCGCCTTGCTGGCAGGCTGCGCCACCCCGCCACCACCTGAGCCGGGCAGCGCCGCGAGCAAAGTCGTGGCCATGGGCCCGCAGAAACACATCGTCGTCGGCGCCATGCGCGTGGCTCGTGAAAACGGCTTCATGACCGTCAACGTGCAGTTGAGCAACACCCTCAACAGCAACAAGATTTTCTACTACCGCTTCGCCTGGCTCGGCGCCGAAGGTTTCCCGGTTGCCGAAGAAGAAGTGTGGAAAAGCCAGATGATGTACGGCGCCCAGACCAGCTTCATTCAGGCCATCGCCCCGACCCCGAAAGCCGTGGATTTCCGTCTGGAAATCAAGACGCCGTAAACCCGCCACCCTATTTCTGATTGAGAGAGCTTTCTCATGTTTGCACGCTTTTCCTGCATCGCCGTCATCGCCCTGCTCGCCTCCGGTTGCGCCAACACCTCGCCGACCCTGGGCAGCAAGAACATCAGCTACGGCGACACCAAGGCTGTTGAAACCGTGACCAACGAATTCGGTTCGACCGACCTGCAAATGATCGCCGAGTCGATGACCCGCTCGCTGGCGCAGTCCGGCATTCTGCAGGGCCGTCCGGTGGTTCAGGTCTACGATGTGAAGAACAAGACCAGCGAGTACATCGACACCCGCGAAATCACCACCAGCATCAAGACCCAGCTGATGAAGACCGGTGTCGCGCGCTTCGCCAGCGACAACAATGCAATGCAGAGCCAGGTCGACCAGCTCAAGCTGCAAAACCAGAGCGGCCTGTACAAGAAAAGCACCGTGGCCAAGACCGGCAACATGGTTGCCGCCAAGTACCGCATCGAAGGCTCGATCAGCTCGATCGTCAAGCGCAGCAGCGACTACAAGGACGTCTTCTACAAATTCAGCCTGCAGTTGATCGACGTCGAAAGCGGTCTGGCCGAGTGGATGGACGAAAAAGAGATCCGCAAAACCACGGAGCGTTAATCGATGCGCACATGGATTGGCATGATGGCCCTGGCTTGCGCGTTCAGCGCGCAGGCGGCCCCGAAAGTGGCGGTGACGGATCTGGCGTATCAGGAGCGCGTGGAGCAATACATCCACATCGTTTCGGCGCAGAGCAATCATCGTGAGAGTTACTACAGCGCCAGCGGTTCTTCGAGCTACAACGAGATCGAAGCGACCACCAGCTATATCGAACAGGGCGAGTTGCGCAAATTCACCGGCGACATCAAGGGTGAAATCCTGCGTACCGGCATGTTCCAGCTGGTGCAGGGCACGCCGTATACCGCCTCATCCAAAGGCGACGTGTATGACGTGATCAAGCGCATCAAGGCCGGCAACTTCAAAGGCGCCGACTACGTGCTGTTCGGCACCGTGTCCGACATCGATTTCACCCAGGACATCAACGAGCTGGCGCACACCGACAGCTACTCGGCAGTGCTGGGCCTGACGCTGGTGGCGGATTTCAGCCTGATCAACACCAAGACCTACGAGATCACCTCGGCCTTCACGGCGATGGGCGAAGCGCAGGACACCAAACTGGTGAACCATCGCGACATCAAGATCTCGCTGAACCGTCCGCGGGTGGTGCGTGAGGTGTCGAAGGCCTTGGGCGAAGACGTGGCCGGGCAACTGAGCATGCAACTCGGTGGCGGTGACGGTTATGAGCAGCCGCGTGAAGCGCCGCAGCGCAATAATCTGCCGCGTGATACGGCGCCGGTGATTTTACGCTGAGCCGATCTGAGGACTTTTGTGGCGAAGGGCTCTGTGGCGAGGGGATTTATCCCCGTTGGGTCGCGAAGCGGCCCTCGCTATTGATTCAAGACGATTGGGACTGCTGCGCAGTCCAACGGGGATAAATCCCCTCGCCACAAAAGCTCGCTTGCCCCGATGTCTCGGTAGAAATGAAAAAGGCGACCTCTTGAGGTCGCCTTTTTTCTCCCCGGACGGTTTACGCCGCCGCTTTGCGCAACGTCGCCATGAACGCCGCCGCGCCAATGAACAATCCGGCAAAGGTGCGGTTCATGCGCTTCTGCTGCTTGGGCGTGCGCAACAGGCGCAGCACCTTCGACGCCAGTCCGGTGTAGCCGGCCATGACAATCAGATCGACGAACACCATGGTCACGCCGATCACCACATACTGAATCAGCAGCGGTGCATGGGGATTGATGAACTGCGGCAACACCGCGAGCATGAACACCAACGCCTTGGGGTTGCTGATGTTCACCAGAAAGCCACGGAACACCAGGGCCAGCGGCTTGCCGATCGGTCGCACCGCGGCGTCATCACTCATGTCCATGGGCAGCGCCCGCCATTGCTTGATCGCCAGGTAGACCAGATAGGCGACACCGAACCATTTGATCGCATGGAATGCTGTGGCCGAAGCGGTGAGCACAGCGCCAACACCCGCGCCGACAATCGCGATCTGCATCGCCAGACCGATCTGCAGGCCAAGCGCGTTCCAATAACCGCGCCAGAACCCGTATTGCAGACCACTGGACATCGACGCGATGGCGCCCGCGCCCGGGGACAGGCTGATCACCCAGCAGGCGGCAAAAAATGCCAGCCATGTTTGAAGCTCCATCGCACACCTCGGCTGATGCTTGTGACAAGTCGTCAAAACTAATGCTGTTTGGGGCTAAAAGCAAAAGATCGCAGCCTTCGGCAGCTCCTACAGGGATCGTATTCCAAATGTAGGAGCTGCCGAAGGCTGCGATCTTTTGATCTTGCTGGAAAAGCTACTTCTCAAAGCCACTCGACGGAAACACATCTGTCCCGCGCCAACGCCGCACCGAACGCTGGAAGAACAGGCTGTTCGGCACCTGCACCATGGCGCTGCCGGTGCCCAACTCTTCGGCCTCGACCAGCGTGGTGTAGAGCAGATTGATCGCGATCACCCGGCCTTTGACGCCAGGCTTGTCGGTGGTATCCACCAGCTCGACTACGTCGCCGAGGCGGAACGGCCCGACGGTGAAGATGAGAATCGCGCAGAGCAGGTTCGACAGCACGCTCCACATGGCGAAGAACGCCACCGCCGCCACCGCGACAAATCCCGACAGCGCCGTCCACAGCACCGTGGCCGAAACGCCGAGGCGCTCAAGCACGAAAAGCAGCGCGCTGCCCATGATCAGCCAGCGCAACACGCCGCGTAGCGGCATCAGCAACTGCGGCGGAAACGGATAGCGCTCACCCAGGCGAGTGAGGCCTTTGGCGACGAAACGCTGGGTCAGGTAACCGGCCAGCAGAATCAGCAGAATCTGCGCGGTGAACCACAACGGTTCGACCCACACCGCCGAGAAAGGCAGCTTGAAGGCTTCCATCAGGACAACGCCTCCAGCTCCGCCTGCATGCTTTCCAGGGTTTCCAGCGCTTCCATCCAGGCTTCTTCCAGCTCGGCTTCACGCACCTTCAACTTGGCCTGTTCGGCGAGCAGATCACGCAATTCATTCTTGCGCGCCGGCTCGTAGATATCGCTGTCACCGAGGCTGGCATCGACCTTGGCCAGTTTCTCGTGGAGCTTGCCCAGCTCGGCTTCAAGCTTGTCGGCCTCGCGCTTGTGCGGCGCCAGTTGCTGACGCAACGCTGCCGCCGCCTGGCGCTGAGCCTTCTTGTCGGTCTTGTCCGGGTTGACCGGCGTGTTGCTGACCGGCGCATTGCGCTGACGGTATTCCACCAGCCAGCGCGCGTAGTCTTCGAGATCGCCATCGAACTCTTCGACCTTGCCGTCGGCGACCAGATAGAAGTTGTCGGTGGTGCTCTTGAGCAAGTGCCGATCGTGAGAGACCACCAGCACCGCACCGCTGAATTCCTGCAGGGCCATGGTCAGCGCCAGACGCATTTCCAGATCGAGGTGGTTGGTCGGTTCGTCGAGCAGCAGCAGGTTCGGCCGCTCCCAGGCGATCAGCGCGAGGGCCAGACGGGCCTTCTCGCCACCGGAGAAATTCAGCACCGGCTCATCAATGCGCGCGCCCCGGAAGTCGAAGCCGCCGAGGAAATCGCGCAAGGTCTGCTCGCGCTCACCCGGCGCGAGGCGCTGCAAATGCAGCAACGGGCTGGCCTTGGAGTCCAGCGAGTCGAGCTGATGCTGGGCGAAGTAGCCGACCACGGTGTTTTCGCCACGGGTCAGGCGCCCGGCCAGCGGTTCGAGCTCGCCGGCGAGGTTCTTGATCAGCGTCGATTTACCCGCACCGTTCGGCCCAAGCAGACCGATCCGCGCACCCGGGGTCAGTTGCAGCTTGACCTTCTCGAGGATGGTCTTGTCGCCATAACCCAGGCGTGCATCGGACAGGTCGATCAGCGGACTGGAGATCTTGGTCGACTCGCGGAAGACGAAGTCGAACGGCGAATCGACGTGGGCCGCCGACAATTCTTCCATGCGCTCCAGCGCCTTGATCCGGCTCTGCGCCTGACGGGCCTTGGTCGCTTGCGCCTTGAAGCGGGCTATGTAGCTTTCCATGTGCGCACGCTGCGCCTGCTGCTTCTCGTAGGCCTGTTGTTGCTGGGCCAGACGCTCGGCGCGGGCGCGCTCAAACGCGGTGTAGCCGCCCCGGTAGAGGGTCAGTTTGCGCTGATCGACATGGGCGACGTGATCGACCACTTCGTCGAGGAAATCCCGGTCGTGGGAAATCAGCAGCAAGGTGCCCGGATAACTCTTCAGCCACTCTTCGAGCCAGATGATCGCGTCGAGATCCAAGTGGTTGGTCGGTTCATCGAGCAGCAGCAGATCCGACGGGCACATCAGTGCCTGCGCCAGATTCAGACGCATCCGCCAGCCACCGGAGAAATCTCCTACCTGACGATCCATCTGCTCATTGGTGAACCCAAGACCGGCGAGCAGCTTGCGCGCCCGCGCATCGGCGGTGTAACCGTCGGCGCTGTCGAGTTCAGCGTGCAGGCGCGCCAGTGCGGTGCCGTCATGGGCCTCCTCGGCGGCGGCAAGCTCGCGTTGCACCTCGCGCAGACGCAGGTCGCCATCGAGCACATAATCGACCGCCAGGCGCTCGAGGGTGTCGACCTCCTGACGCATGTGCGCGATGCGCCAGTCGGCCGGCAGCAGGCAGTCGCCCGAATCCGGGTGCAACTCGCCGCGCAGCAGGGCGAACAGGCTGGATTTGCCGGCACCGTTGGCGCCGATGAGGCCGGCTTTGTGGCCGGCGTGCAGGGTCAGCTCGGCGTCTTCTAGCAGACGTTGCGGGCCACGCTGTAAAGTCAGGTTCTGAAGTCGGATCATAATGGCGGCGGAGTCTACCAGCTTCGCTCACAACTGGCGCGAGTAGCACGATGTCCTCTGACCTGTGGAGCTTTGCCCTTGATGTCTACGCCCGCCCGGGTGTGGAAGATGCCTGCCTGCAATTGCAAACGGCGGGCGCCAATGTCTGCCTGCTGCTGTGCGGTTTGTGGCTGGAGCAGCGCGCGGTGGCCTGCGATCAGCCGCGCGTACGCTTGCTCAAGGCCTTGACCGCGCCATGGGATATCGAAGTGGTGCAGCCGCTGCGAACCCTGCGCCTGCAATGGAAAGCGCGGGCCGTCGACGATGCGGTGGTGGCCGGCATGCGCGAGCAGATCAAATCACTGGAGCTTGAAGCTGAGCGCACCTTGCTTTCACGCCTTGAAGGTGTGGCGCAGGAGTGGACGCGCAACGATGCAGGTTCGGTGACCTGGCTTGAAGACCTGGCCGGCAATGCCGCCAGCCTGAACCGCGACGCGCTGCAAGTGCTGCGCGTCGCGGCAACCGGCACTTAGGAAGCGCTGGTCGGGGTGCTGCTGACGTTCGACGAAGCGGCTGGTGCTGGCGCAGTCGAAGGGGTCGAGTGGGCGGCGGACGACGGTGCCGACGCAGCTGGAGCAGCCGGGGTAGCGGCAGTGGCAGGCTTGGCCGCTGGAGCGGTGGCCGGTTTGGTCGCGGCTGGCTTGGCAGCTGCAGGCTTTTTCACCGCTGGTTTTGCGGCTGGCTTGGCGGCCGGTTTTGCAGCAGCGGTCGCAGGCTTGGCAGCAGGCTTGGCGGCCGGTTTCACAGCGGTTTTTGCCGCAGGTTTTGCTGCCGATGTTGCGGCTGGTTTGGCAGCCGGTTTTACCGCCACTTTCGCAGCAGGTTTGGCGGCGGCCGGCTTGGCCGCAGTCCTGGCAGCAGGCTTCGCAGCGGCAGTCTTGGCAGCAGGTTTTGCTGCTGGTTTCGCTGCTGCTTTGGCAGCAGGTTTGGCGGCTGCGGTTTTCGCCGGTGCAGCTTTGCTCGCGGCCGGTTTTGCAGCGGCTTTGGCAGGGGTGGCTTTCACTGCTGGCCTGGCTGCAGCAGGTTTGGCTGCGGTGGTTTTAGCCGCCGGTTTTGCCGCGCTCGCCGCCGGCTTCTTCGCTGCAGTTTTCGCCGCTGGTTTGGCAGCCGCTTTCACTGGCGCCTTGGCCGCAGGTTTGGTGGCGGTTTTCGCAACAGCAGGTTTCGCCGCAGCGGTCTTCGCCGGGGCTTTGCTTGCAGCAGGTTTAGCAGCGACTTTCTTCACTGGTGCTGCTGCCGGTTTGGCCGAACGCGACGACAGAACTTTGCCCACTGCTTCCTGAACGCGGCCAACACCCTGGGCCAGTTTCAGGCTTTCCTGGGCATCGCGCTTGAGCTGCAGAATGTAGCTGCGGGTTTCGGACTGACGATCTTTCAAAGCGTCCAGCAAGTCTTCGAGCTCTTTCACGGAAGACTTGGCTTTGTTCTGAGCCTTGGCTTTGCCGGCAGTGGCGGCGTCCTGCAACTTGGTGCGCGATTTGTGCAGTTTTTCCTGCGCCTTGCCACGCTGTTTTTCCAGCTTGGCGAGCAGTTTTTCAGCATCAGCCAAGGCTTGCGAGCAAGCGTTTTCCAAATGCTCGAGCAGGCTGCCCGACAATTGTTGGAGTAAGTGCAACGGAGTATTTACAGGCTTCTTGGTGGCCGACATGGTTTACCTCCTGGCTGACGTGAGTGCGGCTCATACTAGACCTCTGCTGATACCGCCGCTAGGGCATGTTGACAGTATCTGCACCGTTGCGTTGCACCGCAGCCGAAATGTTCTGCGCCGAGGAAAAAGCAGTTCACCGATGCAGACGTTTGCACTGGCATAATCCCCCGCATCTCAGGTCGGAGAGTGCCCATGTCGCGCTACTTTATTTTGTCCCTCTGCGTGTTTTTTTCGACGGCGTATGCCGATGAAAAAAACACGGCGAACGATGCTCATGATCTGGCTTACAGCCTCGGTGCCAGCCTCGGCGAACGACTGCGCCAGGAGGTGCCGCAGTTGCAGATCCAGGCGCTGATCGAAGGTCTGCAACAGGCGTATCAGGGCAAGCCACTGGCGTTGAGTGAAGCGCGCATTGAACAGATTCTGGCCGACCATGAATCGCAAAATGCCGAGCAGGCTTCACGGCAGTCGAGCGATGCTGCGATGGAAAACGAGCAACGCTTTCTCAGCACAGAAAAAGCCAAACCGGGGGTGAAGGAACTGGCCGATGGCATCCTCCTGACTGAACTGGTTCCAGGCAACGGTGCCAAGGCCGGCCCTGACGGCAAAGTGCAAGTGCTGTATGTCGGCAAGCTGCCGGACGGCACTGTGTTCGATCAGAACACCCAGCCGCAATGGTTCAACCTCGACAGCGTGATTGCCGGTTGGCGCACCGCCTTGCAGAACATGCCGGTGGGGGCGAAATGGCGGCTGGTGATTCCATCGGATCAAGCCTATGGCGCCGACGGTGCCGGCGACCTGATTGCGCCATTCACACCACTGGTCTTTGAAGTGGAGTTGCGTGGTGCGACGAGCTGATCAGGCATAAAAAAACGGTGCGCTTGCGGGCGCACCGTTTTTCATGAAGGACGTGGATCAGGCCTGAACCGAATATTCTTCCTTGTGTGCCGTGTGCAGCACTTCGATCAGGCAATCCTCAAGTTCAAAGCGCTCATGCAGCAAGCCGCCCAATTCCTTGAATTTCTCCGCAACGCATTTGCCTTCATCGCACAGATCATTGAAGGCCAGCAGCTTCTCGGTAATGACGTCGATGCGCGGGTAGATGGTCTCGGCGAGTTCCAGACCGCGCTTGTCGTTGAACGCCTTGGCTTCGCCAGTCAGCTGTTCATAGATTTCGAAGTGCCCCGCCGATACGTAATCGACCAGCACTCCGCAGAACTCCTGCAAAGGCTTGCGGCTCTCGGACAGCGAATCAGGCTTAGCACCGAGCTTGTCGTAGGCGCCAATCAGCTCTTCACGCTCCTGCAACCAGCGGTCGATCAGCAGATGAACTCCACCCCAACGTTCCTGAGCATTCTGACAACTTTCGAGCATGGCGATCTCTCTTCCCTTGTGGGTCATGCTGCTCTACACCCGCGCCCCTGTTCTGATTTGACTGGTGGACGATCGGGCAGAGCGTCATCGAGCAACATAAATCCAATGACACGTGCCGGCCAGATTATGCCCGCACGCCTATGGCTTCAAGGTACGCAGGAGATAAAGTTCATACAAGTGTTTAATCCCTGACCAGCAGGTGGTGCGACGCTTCGTCGCTGACCGGTCGTTGCAGAGCGCTCCAGATCAGACGCAACAACTGATAAACCGCAAGGATCGACACACCGACAAAAAACAGCAGGCTCCATTCGGGGATGCTCAGATCGAACAGCGTCCAGGAGATGTCCGCACAATCGGCGCCGCCGTTGAACATCCGTTGCAGGGCGCAGATCCACGGCAGGTCGCTGAACATTGACTCCACGGTTGGCGAGCATTTGACCAGTTGCAGCATCGAATCACTCTGGATCAACACCTGCCGCCACGCGGCGGTGGTTCCACCCAGACTGGCGCCGAGCGCAAACAGCCAGTACCACCATAAGCCAACGCGCCGGGGGCCATGCACCGCCGCCACGCCGCAGCCGATGCACAGCAATGTGAGGAACAACCGCTGCACCAGGCACAGACTGCAAGGCGTCAGTCCGACCGCGTATTCGAGGTAATAGGAAGCTCCCAGAGCAAAGGCCCCCGCAATGAAAGCCATGAAGAACAAGGAGCGTGAGCAGGCCAACGACATGGCTTTTCCGTAACAGTAGAGACAGACGGTTACGGTAGAGGAAAGCGTGTCAGCCTTTCAAGGCAAGGGCCTGCCGACAGTTCACCACAGGTGTAGGGAAAACCCGACAGGCTCGATAGGAAACGGTGAAGCGCTTTGTAGGACTTTGTCTCTCGAGCGCAAAGAAGGGGAATTTTCGGTCATCGAAGTTCACGAGGGAGCATCCTCCCTCGCTTTTCAGACCTTCGCCGGGACTGGCAGAGGCGCCGCCAGCAGGCGCTCATCAAGCAGCCCCAGACCTTCCTGGAACAACTGATTGCTGCGCTCGGTATCGCCAAGCTGTGCAAGCAGACGGGCCAACTCCGCACAGGTCTCCGGATTGCGCTGCACGCGCAGACTGCTTTCCAGATAGTCACGGGCCTTGCCCCAAAGGCTGGTTTGCAGACACAGGCGTCCAAGGGTCAGCAGCAGGCTCGGATCGGCCGGGTGCTCCTTGAGCCAGCCTTCGGCCGTCTGCAACTGACGCGCAGGATCACTGCCACGAACCAGACCATAAAGCCGCGCCAGATGGCTGTCGTATTTGCGCTTGAGCGCTGCTCGCAGGACCTCTTCGGCCTCGACCTGAGCGCCCAGCTGGCGCAATTGCTCGGCATAGGCCAGTACCAAAGGTGCTTCCTGACGCTGCGCCGAAGTCAGCTGTTCCCACGCCCGCTTGAGCGATTGCAGACCCACCGTACCGTCTTCTTCACGATGCGCTGCCAGCGAGAGATTCTCACCCCAGGCGCGCCGTTCGAGCTCGGCCAGTTCTGCCGGCGGCAGCACTTTGTCCTTGCGCAACTCAGGCAGCAAACGAATCACCGCCGACCATTCGCCACGCTGCTGATGCAGACGTTGCAATTGACGCAACGTCTGCGCGCTGCGCGGATGCCGTTCATGCATTGCCTGCAAGGTCACCAGCGCACCGTCGGTGTCGCCACGGTCGGTTTGCAGTTGGGCGTGACTGAGGGCAATTGCCAATTCGGCTTGCGGCTGACGCTCCAGCGCGCGTTCGAGCAAACGATCACTTTCTTCGTACTGGCCCTGCTCGTTCGCCGCACGTGCGGCGCCGAGGTAATAAAGCAATGGTTGGCGCTCGGCTTCCGCCGCGCGGGTCAGATGCCGTTGCGCACTGGCCCAGCGACCTTCAGCCAGATCCAGCTGCCCGTGCTCGATCGCCACTTGCACGCGGCGGCTGCGATTGCGTCGCGACCACGGATTGACCACGCCGGTGGAGGTCATCACCAGCTCGACCAGCACCTTGATGCCCCAGAACAGCAGCCACAGCACCGCTATCACCGCCAAGGTCGCCCACAGGCTCGATTCGTAGCGGAAGCTCTTGTACGCCACCAGCACGTAACCGGAATGCTCGGCAATCGCCAGGCCCAGCGCTGCCGTCGCGGCGATGACCAGAAACACGATTACATAGAGGCGCTTCATGGGGTCGCCTCCTGCGCAGCATTGGCGGCCGGTTTGGCAAACGGTTTCACCGATTCCTCGGCATTGACGTTACGCCGCTCCAGATACCCCTGCACCGCACTCAAGGTGCCAGTCAGATCCGGCGTCTTGACGGTGACCGGTTCCTTGCTCAGCTCAGAGACCTGTTCCAGCATGACTTTGCTTTGCGGATTGTCCGGGTTGAAATTGCCCTTGAGCACATCGCGTGCCTCGGCCAGCGCCTGGGTGTACACCGCCGCCTGACCGTTGAGCGCCGCCCACTGCGCCTGCTCCAGCGCCAGACTCAGGGCCAGGCGCACCTGGCTCAGGCTCTGTCCGGCGAGTAGCGGTTTGACGTTTTTGTCAGCGTTGAAATCGATGCGGATATAGCGCGACACCTTGTCCCACCACTGCGCCCAGCGACCGGCGCCATCGCCGTCGGCGGTCAGCCCCAGCAGCGACTCGCCGCGATCCTTGTACTCCGGCGCCAGCTCGGTGAGGTCGATGACCTGATCGCGCAAAGCGCCAAGGCGCAGGAACAGCCCGGTACGATCCGGCTGTTCAGTGCTGCGCAAGGCGACCAGGGTTTTCGCCACTTGCTCGCGCGCGGCGAAGGAACCCGGATCGTTCTGTTCACGGAGGATTTCATCGGCGCCCTGCACCAGCGCCTGGGCGCTGCTGATGTCCTGCAACGCTGAAAGGCGCAGGCTGGCCAGACGCAGCAAGTGCTCGGCCTCGGCCAGACGCCAGTCCTTTCGGCTGGCGCCGAGGACGGTTTCCAGACGTTGATTGAGGCGCTGCTGATCGCCCTGCAGTTGCGTGACCAGACGCTGGCGCTCGGCGAGTTCGTCCGCACCGGGCAACTGCGCCAGTCGTTCGGTCAGACGCTGTTCGTTGAGCTTCAGACTCTGCGCCTGATCGTTCAACGCCTGCACCTGACTCGACTGTTGCTGCGTGTTGTTCTGCAGGTGGCGCACCTGCCAGACACCCCAACCACCGATGGCGACACCGGCGGCGCCGAGCAGCAGGGCGACAATTGCCAGTCCATTGCCTCGGCGCGGCTCTTTGGCCGGTGGTGGAGTTTCAACCTGGGCATCAAGCGCAGGCTGGACGTCATCTTTTGGCAAGGCTGTTTCGCTCACGTATCCATCCTTTGCATTAGAAAACGGCACGGGAAATTCCCGTAACGCCGTCAGCAAAGCCGCGGCACTCGCGCCGCGGCAATCCACAACTGTTTGAGCCCCGGCGGCACGTGCCAGCTCGGCGACCCTCGGGCTTGGAACAAACAACGGCAACTGCGCGATCCTCGGCCAGGCATCGCCGGCCATCTGCCGCAGGTGCTCGAAACCCTGTCCACTGCTGACCACCAGCCCGTTCAAGCGTTCCGCTTCGATCCGCCGTGGCAGCTCGTTTGGCGGGTAGACTGGCAGATCGCGGCGATACAACTCCAGATACTCGACACTAGCACCAAGCGCGCGCAGGCGCTCGGCGAGCAGTTCACGACCGCCCTCGCCGCGCAGGATCATCACCTGCGCACCAGACTGGTCGAGCGCCTCGCGCAGACGCGGCAATTGCAGCAAGGCTTCACTGTCATCGCCGTCAACCGGAAAGCTCACATCGAGACCGTGTTCGCGAAGAATGCCTGCGGTCGCCGCGCCGACGCTGAACCACGGCATGCTCAATGGCGGCGCGCCTTCAGACTTGAGCAAGTCCACCGCGATCCGCGCCGCCGGTTTGCTGACCACGATCACTGCGCTGCAAGCGGGCAATCGCGAAATCGCTTGGCGAATAGTGTCAGAGACCGGCAGCGGAGCAATGTCCAAAAGCGGCAGACAACTGCTGAAAATCCCGTGCCCGGCCAGCTGTTCGGCCAGCGCCGCGCAGTCGTCTGCCGGGCGCGTCAGCAGCAGGCGCCAGGCTGTCACTCGTGACCCGCCTCGCCGTAGACAGCTTTGAGAATGTCGTCAGCGCCTTGCTTGAGCAAGTCTTCAGCGACCTGCACACCCAAGGTTTCCGCGTCGGCACGCGGCGCCCGGGCTTGGGCACTGAGAAGCTTGCCACCGCTCGGCTCACCGACCAGACCGCGCAACCACAACTGCTCGCCTTCAAGCACGGCGTAGCAGGCGATCGGCACTTGGCAGCCGCCGTTCAAATGTTTGTTGAGGGCGCGTTCCGCATTCACCCGCGAAGCGGTATCGGCGTGATGCAAAGGCGCGAGCAAGGCGTGGATTTCGTGGTCGGCGCTGCGGCATTCGATGCCGACCGCGCCCTGGCCACCGGCCGGCAGGCTGTCATCGACACTGATCGCCGATGTGATGCGCTCTTCGAAACCCAGGCGGATCAGGCCGGCAGCGGCGAGGATGATCGCGTCGTACTCGCCGGCGTCGAGCTTGGCCAGACGGGTGTTGACGTTGCCACGCAGGAACCGGATCTGCAGATCCGGGCGACGCGCCAGCAATTGCGTCTGCCGACGCAGGCTCGAGGTGCCGACGATGGCACCGGCAGGCAGCCCTTCAAGACTGGCGTAGGTGTTGGAGACGAAAGCATCGCGCGGGTCTTCACGCTCGCAGATGCAAAACAGACCCAAGCCTTGCGGGAAGTCCATCGGCACGTCTTTCATCGAATGCACGGCGATATCAGCTTCGTTTTCCAGCAGCGCGGTTTCCAGTTCCTTGACGAACAGGCCCTTGCCGCCGATCTTCGACAGTGGCGAGTCGAGCAGCTTGTCACCGCGACTGACCATGGGCACCAGCGTCACCAGCAGGCCCGGGTGGGCCGCCTCGAGACGGGCTTTGACGTATTCGGCCTGCCAGAGGGCCAGCGCACTTTTACGGGTGGCGATGCGGATTTCGCGAGGGGACATGGAACAATCCGTACTGAATAGATACGGCGGATAATAACAGCTCAGCCAATTTCACTTTGACCTGAATCAGAACCGGCGCGGCCTCCCTGGCCTGCCATGCCGGGTAAAAGAACTCGAAAGGCCCGGCGAAGACCGGGTCACAGCCCCTGCATCATCTTGCGCACACCGGCAACATGCCGCCGACTGACAATCAGCGCATCGCCATTGAGGCCTTTGAGGAACAACTGGAAATGTCCCAGTGGTGTGCGTTGCAAGCGCTCGATGCGGTCGCGAGCGACCAGCGCGTTGCGGTGGATACGCACAAAGCGTTCGCCGAATTCGTCTTCGAGGGCTTTGAGGGGTTCGTCGAGCAGCACCTCGCCGGCTTCATGACGCAGGGTCACGTATTTGTGGTCGGCGATGAAGTAGACCACCTGATCCAGCGGAATCAGCTCGATGCCTTTACGGGTCCGTGCGCTGATGTGGCTGCGTGGGCCGTTGCCACTTTCGGCAGCGGGACGGGTCAGGGCCGAGAGTTGCGCCCGGTTGGGACGTTCAGCCCGCTTCAGGGCTTCATTCAAGTGTTCGGTTCGCACAGGTTTCACCACATAGCCCACGGCGCTGGCCTGCAGGGCTTCCACGGCAAATTCATCGGGACTGGTGCAAAACACCACGGCCGGCGGCGTCTCTCGTTCGCACAGTCGGGCAGCAACCTGCAGGCCATCGAGGCCCGGCATGCGGATATCGAGCAGCACGATATCCGGCTTGTGGCTGTCGATCAGCGCTAACGCCTCCTCGCCATTCGTGGCACTGGGCTCCAGGACTGTGTAACCCTCGAGCTCGCTCACCATACGGCTTAGGCGCTCGCGAGCCAGGGGTTCGTCATCAACGATCAGGACATTCATATTGCGCTGGATTCCTGCGTGAGTCTCGCACAAGGATAGCGTAGACAGGTGTAGTGACCTCCGTCACCGCGATCCACGCTAAGACTAGCCCGAGCGCCAAAAAGTGCCGTACGTCGGCCAGCAATATTTGCCAGCGTCCGGGTCGAACGGCTCAGAGCCCAGTGTTTCCTGCGTTTCTCGCGGAGGGTGACCGTTGTACAACTCACCCGCCCCCTCTTCTTATAGCCAGTGGCCGGACCTTTGCATGATCCGCATTCGCACCGACCCTTATGTCCACTGTAGACGTTCGTCGGAACGATATTGCTCAATCAAAAAATATCCTTTTGTAAATTCCTTGCAGACCGCGCCGGACATGCCTGACACATCCGCGAAAAAACGTATCGACCGGTGTCAGCGACAGGATTGGCAACCCTGTTATTATCCGCGCCAGCGTTTCACGCCATTTCTTCAAGCCGATACGAGCGAATTCATGAGCACTGACAAGACCAATCAGTCCTGGGGCGGCCGCTTCAGTGAACCCGTCGACGCCTTCGTCGCCCGCTTCACCGCCTCCGTCACTTTCGACCAGCGCCTGTATCGCCACGACATCATGGGCTCGATCGCCCACGCCACCATGCTGGCCAAGGTCGGCGTGCTGACCGATGCCGAGCGCGACAGCATCATCGATGGCCTGAAGACCATTCAGGGCGAAATCGAGGCCGGCCAGTTCGACTGGCGCGTCGACCTCGAAGACGTGCACATGAACATCGAAGCACGCCTGACCGACCGCATCGGCGTCACCGGTAAAAAGCTCCACACCGGGCGCAGCCGCAACGACCAGGTCGCCACCGACATCCGCCTGTGGCTGCGCGATGAAATCGACCTGATCCTCGCCGAGATCACCCGCCTGCAAAAAGGCCTGCTGGAGCAAGCCGAGCGTGAGGCCGCAAGCATCATGCCGGGCTTCACCCACTTGCAGACCGCGCAGCCGGTAACTTTCGGGCACCACATGCTGGCCTGGTTCGAAATGCTCAGCCGCGACTACGAGCGTCTGGTCGACTGCCGCAAGCGCACCAACCGCATGCCATTGGGCAGCGCCGCGCTGGCCGGCACCACCTACCCGATCGACCGCGAATACACCGCGCAACTGCTCGGCTTCGACGCCGTCGGCGGCAACTCGCTGGACAACGTTTCCGATCGCGACTTCGCCATCGAATTCTGCTCGGCCGCGAGCATCGCGATGATGCACCTGTCGCGCTTCTCCGAAGAGCTGGTGCTGTGGACCAGCGCGCAGTTCCAGTTCATCGATCTGCCGGATCGTTTCTGCACTGGCAGCTCGATCATGCCGCAGAAGAAAAACCCTGACGTGCCCGAACTGGTACGCGGCAAGACCGGCCGCGTCTTCGGCGCGCTGATGGGCCTGCTGACCCTGATGAAGGGCCAGCCGCTGGCCTACAACAAGGACAATCAGGAAGACAAGGAGCCGCTGTTCGACGCCGCCGACACCCTGCGCGATTCGCTGCGCGCGTTTGCCGACATGATCCCGGCGATCAAGCCGAAACACGCGATCATGCGTGAAGCGGCACTGCGCGGTTTCTCCACTGCGACTGACTTAGCGGATTATCTGGTGCGCCGTGGCCTGCCGTTCCGTGATTGCCATGAAATCGTTGGCCACGCGGTGAAATACGGCGTCGACACCGGCAAGGATCTGGCCGAGATGAGCCTCGAAGAACTGCGTCAGTTCAGCGATCAGATCGAGCAGGACGTGTTTGCCGTGCTGACCCTGGAAGGCTCGGTGAATGCCCGCGATCATATCGGCGGGACTGCGCCGGCGCAGGTCAAGGCTGCGGTGGCGCGCGGTCAGGCCCTAATCGCCAGCCGCTAGAAGCATCGCGGGCAAGCCCGCTCCCACAGGGTTCTTCGTGGAACACAATTTTGCGTTCGACCCATAGCCCTGTGGGAGCTGGCTTGCCAGCGATGACTGACTTCTGAGCGCTACAAAATTCACTTCTTGGCAGCAATCATCGCCAAAAACGCCGGCATGGCCGCGTCTTTATCCGCCGCAATCTTCTGCACATGCGGATTCTGCTCTAACCGCTCCAGCAGCGCTTTCGCCTGCGGCATCTCGGCCAGCAGATCAATCCCGAACAGCTTCTGCCCGACCGCACAGGCCAGCGGCACGCTGTAGAGGAAATACAAATCGGCAATGCTCAGGCTGTCACCCGCCACATACGGGGCGAACTGGCCATGACGGCCCAGCGCGGCGAAGCCCAGCAGCAGCTCGGTCCGGGTTTTCTCTTTGATCGGCTCCGGCAATGTCATACCGAAAAACGCCTCGCCATAGCAGGCACGCCCCGGCAACTCGATGTACAACTCGATCTCCTTGGCAATCGCCAATACCTGCGCGCGCTCGAACGGATCGCTGGGCAGGAGCGGCGTGCCCTTTTGTGATTGTTCGAGGTATTCGAGAATGATCGCGGTTTCGTTGATATAACCGGCGTCGACACCCAGCACCGGGACCTTGCCGCGCGGGCTGATCGCCAGTGACTCCGGGGTTTGCGCCGGGTAGAACGTCACCTCTTCGAAGGGCAGGCCTTTTTCCAGCAGCGCCAGTTTGACCATGTTGTAGTAGTTGCTGACAGCAAATCCGTAGAGCTTGAACATCACAGAGCCTCCAGGCCGTGCGGGGTGGGCAGTGCCTGTTTATAGATCGCCGCGACGTTTCCCGCCAGCAGCATCACGCCGCTGAATGCGGGTAAACTGGCGCCTTTCCCTGAGGAGCCTGCCATGAGCGAGCCGACAGATATCGTCAACGATGACGACGAAGAAGCATTCACCGAAGCGACGCTGATCGAAGCCATCGAGAACCAGATCGAAAGCGACACCCCCCCAGCGGCCAAGGCGACATTGAACAAGCTGACTCTGGTCGGTATGGAGCGCGAAGATATCCTCAACCTCATGGCTCACGTGCTTGCCTATGAGATTGACGCGATGCTCGATGAAGATCGCCCGTTCGACACCGAATGGTACGAAACGGCATTGCGCAAGCTGCCAGAGCTGCCACCGGAAAAATAATAAAATCAAAAGATCGCAGCCTTCGGCAGCTCCTGCACCAATCTCCTGTAGGAGCTGCCGAAGGCTGCGATCTTTTTTATGCGGACTACACTGGAATTCGCCTCAAGACAAAATCCCCTGATCCGAGCACTGGACATGCTGCACCAGCGGGTTCACCTTAGGGGCGCTGTCGTCCAATTCCTAGAAAGTCTGGAGTCCTTATGTCGCTTACCCCTGAGTTGGTTGCCGAACTGGAAGTCCTTGCACTCTTCAACCTGGACAGTTCCCAGGAAGGTCTGAAAATTCATCAGACCGCTGCCCCGAAACACATAGCCGCCGCCAAACGCCTCTTCGAAAAAGAACTAACCGACCAGCCCGATGGCGGTTATCTGACCAGCCTCGGCCGCGATGCCGCGCAAAACGTGCAGACCGTACTGACGATTCTGAGAGAGCAGGAAACCGCCTGACTTTTTCCGACTTTGCCCACGGAAACTCCTGCCACGGGATTTCCGCGGGCCAGCCTGATCACTGCCGATGAAAATCTGACGTCAAAAAACAAATTCAGCTTAAACCTCCTGCTGCGCAGAGGCTAAACTGCGGCCATTCCGAGACCCTCTACGTCCGAGCCTGCAAGCCGGTTTGAGCTGACATGACGCGCACCCACGAAATCCGCCCCGACCTGGACGAAGGCATCGACCGCAAGGTACTCAGCCAACTGCGCGCCCGTTTTCTCAAACTCAATGAAGGCCGCCTCGGCCGCGCCCTCGAAGGTTTGTCGACGCGCCAGCAAAGCGTGCTGACGCTGTTGCCGCTGTTCTTTCACGTCAATCATCCGTTGCTGCCCGGCTATGTCTCGGGCAGTACGCCGGCCGGTCTCTCGAATTATGAGCCGGACGCCAATGCGCTGACCGAGGCGCAGCGCCTGACCCGCTCGTTTTCTTACAAACCGCGCCATGGCAGCAACCCGCCGCGACCGATTCACGGTTTGTTCCTGATGGGCAGCCTCGGCACGCTGGCACAGGCCGATCAGAGCGACATGGATGTGTGGGTCTGCCATGCCCCAGATCTGAGCGAAAGCGAACTCGCCGAGCTACGGAAGAAATGCCAGTTGCTGGAAACCTGGGCCGCGAGCCAGGGTGCCGAGGCGCATTTCTTCCTGATCGACCCGGCGCGCTTCGTCAAAGGCGAACGTGATGCTCAGCTCAGTTCGGAAAACTGCGGCAGCACCCAGCACTATCTGCTGCTCGACGAGTTTTATCGCACGGCGATCTGGCTGGCCGGGCGCACGCCGATCTGGTGGCTGGTGCCAGTCTATGAAGAAACAGCCTACGACGCTTACACCCACACCCTGCTGTCCAAACGCTTTATTCGCGCCGACGAAACCCTGGATCTCGGGCCGATGGCGACCATTCCGCCCGGGGAATTCATCGGTGCCGGATTGTGGCAGTTGTTCAAAGGCATCGAGTCGCCCTACAAGTCGGTGCTCAAACTGCTGCTGACCGAGGTGTACGCCAGCGAACATCCGCAGGTGCAGTGCCTGAGCCTGCGCTTCAAGAAAGCCGTGTTCGCCAATCAGCTCGATCTCGATGAGCTTGACCCGTACATGGTCGTGTACCGGCGTATCGAGGAATACCTGATCGCCCGCAACGAGCCGGAACGTCTTGAGCTGGTGCGCCGCGCGCTGTATCTGAAGGTCAACCGCAAGCTCACCGGCAACAGCCGCAGTCAGGGTTGGCAACGCGCACTGCTCGAACGCCTGGCCGGCGAGTGGCACTGGGATCAGCGGCAACTGGCGCTGCTCGACAGCCGCAGTCAGTGGAAAGTCCGCCAGGTCAGCGCCGAGCGCCGCGCGCTGGTCAACGAACTCAACTACAGCTATCGCTTCCTGACCCAGTTCGCCCGCAGCGAACAGACTGTCAGCCTGATCAACAAGCGCGACCTCAATGTGCTTGGCCGTCGACTCTACGCGGCATTCGAGCGCAAGGCCGACAAGGTCGAGTTCATCAATCCGGGCATCGCCCCGGATCTGGCCGAAGACACCCTGACCCTTGTGCAGTCGCCGAACAAAAAGGAGCCGGGGCAGACCCAGTGGGGTTTGTACAACGGCAGCCTGACGGCGCTGGAGTGGGAACATTTCGCGCCGATCAAGCGCAGTCGCGAACTGCTCGAACTGCTGACCTGGTGCCACCGCAACGGCGTGATCGACAGCAGCACCCGCCTGGCCCTGCATCCGGGCACCAGCGACTTGAGCGAGTTCGAGCTGTTCAACCTGCTCGGCAGCCTGCAGCAGTGCATCGCCCTGCCCTTGTCCACCGTCGCCGAAGAGCCCTTGCTGCGCGCCGCCGTGCCCAGCGAAGTGCTGCTGCTGATCAACGTCGGCGTCGATCCGCTCAAGCATCACCGTGATCTGAATATTTTGATGACCACCGAACGCACCGACTCGCTGAGCTATGCCGGCGTGCGCGAGAACCTGGTGCTGACCCTCGATCAGGTCACGCTCAACAGCTGGAACGAAGTGCTGGTCAATCGTTTCGACGGCCCGCATGCGCTGCTCGACTGCCTGCGCGATTACCTCAACAACCTGCCGCGCGGCCCTGTGCAGCCGTCGCTGAAAGTGCGCTGCTTCTGCCACAACCGCGCGCAATTCATTGCCCGCCGCGTCGAAGAAATCGTCGACACCGCGCAGACCCTGTTGCTCAGTGATTTGAATCATCGCTACCTGATTCAGGTGCAGCAGCACTATCACGTGCTGGAGCTGGTGCCGGGTCAGGTCAACCATGTCGCCCTCGCCACCCTGCCGGCGCTGCTCGATTATCTGGGCGAAGAACAACCGCGCTACAGCCCGCTGCACCTCGACCCGATGGCGCTGGAAGATCACGATCTGGCGCTGATCCTGCCGATGGGTCAGCCGGAGTGCATTCAGGTGTTCTATCGCATCAGCGAACAGCAGGCGGAGCTGTACGTGCTGGATGAATTCAATGCGCTGTGGCAACAACATCTGCCGTACCACGACGAGCAGAGTCTGCTGGTGCCGCTGCAACGTTTTCTGCAATCGATCCAGTACCGCCGTGAAGCGCAATTGCCGATGGACGGTGGCCCTGCGGGCAGCCCCGAGACTTTGTATTACCAGCTGTTGCCGTCAGGCCCGGGGCGCTCGCGCAGGGTCGAAACCCGACCAGCACCGCAGACCCCGGTGAACAAACCGTTCTACGACGTGCAGGCAATCATCGGCAAAGCCGCACCCGGCGAAGTGCAGGTCACCTTGTACTGCAATCAGCGGGAATTCAGCGAGCTGGAGCATGGCGACCAGTTGTTCAGCGTGGTCGCCCGGGAGATCGTCGAGCAGCGTCGCGAGACCGATCGTTATCGCTGCTACATCACCGACCTCGACCTGTCGGGTCTGCTCGGTGACGGGCACAGTTCAAGCAATCTGTATCTGCGCTACAAGGCAGACCTGGAGCGCTCGTTGAATGAAGCGCTCGAACAGGTTTGAAGCAGGAATTTATTCGGGAAAGGCGCCGCCGTTGACCGGTTGCGATTCCACTTCCAGCAAGGTCAGTTTCAGCGACTTGCCGCCCGGCGCCGGCCAATCGATGTGCTGACCGACCTTCAGGCCCAGCAGCGCACTGCCAACCGGAGCGAGAATGGAAATCTTGCCTTCATCGGCGTTGGCGTCCTTGGGATAGACCAGCGTCAGGTGGTAATCCTTGCCACTGCCTTCTTCGCGGCAATGCACGCGGGAATTCATGGTCACGACATCGGCGGGCACTTCATCGTGGCCGACCACGGTATCGGCGCGGTCCAGCTCGGTTTGCAGCGCAATCACGCCCGGCGCAGCCTGGTCTTTGTCGCTCAGGCTGTCGATCAGGCGCTCCAGACGTTGCACGTCCAGACGGGTAAGGGTGATGGAAGGTGCGGTCATGATCCAGGCAGACTCCTTTCTTCTGCACAAAAAAAGCAAAACCCCGCCAAAAAAGACGGGGTTTTCACCGTGCCTCGGTGGTTTGAGGCGTTCGCGGACACTATCACAGCTCAAAAAATATACAAGTCACGCCCTTTTTTGCCTGGGTGAAACCCTTGTGGCGAGGGGATTTATCCCCGTTCGGCTGCGCAGCAGCCGTATAGATTTTGGGGCCGCTACGCGACCCAACGGGGATAAATCCCCTCGCCACAATATCAACAGGCTTGGGACTTTCGTGCGGTAGCCTGCTGGCAAATCACCCGGCGCCGCTGATCATCCGCCGAGCGCCACTCGCGAATGTCCTCGACGTGGCGCGCACAGCCGAGACAGACTTTCTGCTCGTCCAGTCGACACACACCCGTGCAGGGCGAAGGCACCGCCGGGCTGACGTTGCTGTAGAGCGGTTTCGGCGGGCGAACAGGCGCGGCATCCGTCACGAATCACAGACCTTCGAAATCGAATTCGGCGCCAGCCTGCTGCTTTACGAGGCGCTGAAGCATTTCGCCCAATTGCTCTTCGCTCTTGTCGCACATCCAGCGCTCGCTTTCTTCGTCGTAGTCGAAGTGGAAACCACCGGACACGGCCGCCAGCCACAGCTGACGCAACGGCTCCTGGCGGCTGAAGATCAGCTGCGAGCCATTTTCGAACTTGACGGTCAAGACACCTGCCGAGCTCTCCAGGTCGATATCCAGGTCGCTGTCATCAAAGATATCTTCCAGCGTCTGCTGGGTAGCATCGACCAGATCGTGGAAACGGGCTTCGGACAAACTCATTGCGGCAACCTCAAAAATGTCTGATCAGGCTCAAGCGCCGAAAGATACGGACGCTGCCGACCGATTGCAAAGATTAACGACCAAGCACCTGTCGGCCCATCCAGCACCGCCCCCGTGGGAGCGAGCCTGCTCGCGAAAGCGGTGTGTCAGGCAACGAGCCTGTTGAATTTGCCGACGCCTTCGCGAGCAGGCTCGCTCCCACAGGGATGATGCGCATCACAGGAGCCCCGCCGGACGGGAACCCCCTCGCATAGGCAAGCTGCCGGGTGGCCGGTATACTCCGGCGCAATTAACGCATTTTCAAGGATTTCGCCATGAAGCGCCTGATCTCTTCCCTTGCTGCGCTCGTCGCGGTTGCCTGCCTCGTTTCGGCCTGTGGTCAAAAAGGCCCGCTGTACCTGCCGGATGACGATCAGGACCCGGCCGAACAAGCCCAGTCTTCGCAGAAGCAGCCATCCAAGGCTCACAAGCACGACGTTTACTAAGGGATCGCCATGGACGCTTTTAACTACCGTGGCGGGGAGCTGTTCGCGGAAGGTGTGGCGCTGTCCGCCATCGCCGACCGCTTCGGCACGCCCACCTATGTCTACTCGCGCGCGCACATCGAAGCGCAGTATCTGGCCTACGCCGATGCGCTGGCCGGCATGCCGCATCTGGTCTGCTTCGCGGTCAAAGCCAACTCCAACCTCGGTGTACTGAATGTCCTGGCCCGTCTCGGCGCCGGTTTCGACATCGTTTCCCGTGGCGAGCTGGAACGTGTACTGGCCGCTGGTGGCAGCGCCGACAAGATCGTTTTCTCCGGCGTCGGCAAGACCCGTGACGACATGCGCCGCGCCCTCGAAGTCGGCGTGCACTGCTTCAACGTCGAATCCACCGACGAGCTCGAGCGCCTGCAAGTAGTCGCCGCCGAGCTGGGTGTTCGCGCCCCGGTTTCGCTGCGCGTGAACCCGGACGTCGATGCCGGCACCCATCCGTACATTTCCACCGGTCTGAAAGAGAACAAGTTCGGCATCGCCATTGCCGATGCCGAAGACGTGTACGTGCGCGCCGCGCATCTGCCGAACCTGGAAGTAGTCGGTGTCGACTGCCACATCGGTTCGCAACTGACCACCCTGCCGCCATTCATTGACGCCCTCGATCGCTTGCTCGATCTGGTCGACCGTCTGGGCGATTGCGGCATTCACCTGCGCCACATCGATCTCGGTGGCGGCCTGGGCGTGCGTTACCGCGATGAGGAGCCGCCGCTGGCTGCCGACTACATCAAAGCCGTGCGCGAGCGTCTCGACGGGCGTGATCTGGCGCTGGTGTTCGAACCGGGTCGCTTCATCGTTGCCAATGGCGGCGTGTTGCTGACGCAGGTCGAATACCTCAAGCACACCGAGCACAAGGATTTCGCCATCGTCGACGCGGCGATGAACGACCTGATCCGTCCGGCGCTGTATCAGGCGTGGATGGACGTCACGGCGGTGAAACCGCGCGACAGCGCTGCACGCAAGTACGACATCGTCGGCCCGATCTGCGAAACCGGCGACTTCCTCGCCAAGGACCGCGAGCTGGCGCTGGAAGAAGGCGATCTGCTGGCGGTGCATTCGGCCGGCGCCTACGGTTTTGTGATGAGCTCCAACTACAACACCCGTGGCCGTGCCGCCGAGGTGCTGGTGGATGGTGATCAGGTTTTTGAAGTGCGTCGCCGCGAAACCGTGGCCGAGCTGTTTGCCGGCGAAAGCCTGCTGCCGGAGTAACCCATGCTGCTGCGTTTTACCAAAATGCACGGCCTGGGCAACGACTTCATGGTCCTCGACCTGGTCAGCCAGCACGCGCACATTCAGCCCAAACACGCCAAGCAATGGGGCGACCGCCACACCGGTATCGGTTTCGACCAGTTGCTGATCGTCGAAGCGCCGAGCAACCCGGATGTGGATTTCCGCTACCGGATCTTCAACTCCGACGGTTCGGAAGTGGAGCAGTGCGGCAACGGTGCGCGCTGCTTCGCCCGCTTCGTGCTCGACAAGCGTCTGACCGCCAAACGGCAGATCCGCGTCGAGACCAAGGGCGGCATCATTGAACTGGACGTGCGTAACGACGGCCAGATCGGCGTGAACATGGGCGCGCCGCGCCTGGTGCCGGCAGACATTCCATTCCAGGCGCCGGCCCAGGCCAGCAGCTATCCGCTGGAAGTCGATGGCACCACGGTCGAACTGGCCGCCGTGTCGATGGGCAATCCCCATGCGGTCATTCGCGTGGACGACATCAACAGCGCACCGGTGCATGAACTGGGGCCGAAGATCGAACACCACCCGCGCTTTCCGGCGCGGGTCAATGTCGGCTTCCTTCAGGTCATCGACCGCCATCGCGCGCAACTGCGTGTTTGGGAACGCGGCGCCGGGGAAACCCAGGCCTGCGGCACCGGCGCCTGTGCGGCGGCGGTGGCGGCCATCAGTCAGGGGTGGATGGATTCGCCGCTGTTGATCGACCTGCCCGGCGGGCGTCTGTCCATCGAGTGGGCCGGCCCGGGCGAACCGGTGTTGATGACCGGTCCGGCAGTGCGTGTATACGAAGGACAAGTGCGTCTTTGAGCGAGCAGAAATCATGACCGACAAGCCACAGGTACCCGCCCGACCAGCCGACGAATCAGCGTCCGAGAGCCTCGAGGCAGCCGCGGTTGCCGCCTACCTGGAGGCTCATCCGGACTTTTTCGTCGAGCACGAAGAGCTGCTGCCGTCGTTGCGCATCCCGCACCGACGCGGCGACACCGTGTCGCTGGTCGAGCGGCAGATGACCATCCTGCGCGACCGCAATATCGAGATGCGCCATCGCCTTTCGCATCTGATGGACGTGGCTCGTGACAACGATCGCCTGTTTGAAAAAACCCGCCGCCTGATTCTCGCGCTGATGGATGCATCGACCCTGGAAGACGTGGTCATCAGCGTTGAGGACAGCCTGCGTCAGGATTTCCAGGTGCCTTTCGTCAGCCTTATCCTGCTCGGCGACAACCCCGCACCGGTCGGCCGCTGGGTGACTCACGCCGACGCGCAAACCGCGATCGGCGGCCTGCTCACCGAAGGCAAAAGCGTCAGCGGCAGCCTCCGTGAACATGAGCTGGATTTCCTCTTCGGCGAAGAACAGCGCCAGCAGATCGGCTCGACCGCCGTGGTTGCCATCAGCCATCAGGGCATTCACGGTATTCTGGCCATCGCCAGCCGCGACCCGCAGCATTACAAGAGTTCGGTCGGCACCCTGTTCCTGAGCTACATCGCCGAGGTCATGGGCCGTGTGCTGCCACGAGTCAACAGCTCGCTGCGCTCGGTACGCTGACCATGGAACGACAACTGGACGCTTACTGCGAACATCTGCGCAGTGAGCGACAGGTGTCGCCGCACACCCTGTCGGCTTATCGCCGCGACCTCGATAAAGTCCTTGGCTGGTGCATCAAGCAGAACATCGGCAGCTGGGCCGCGCTGGATATCCAGCGCCTGCGCAGCCTGATTGCCCGGTTGCATGCGCAAGGCCAGTCCTCGCGCAGCCTCGCCCGCCTGCTCTCGGCGGTGCGCGGGCTCTATCACTATTTGAATCGCGAAGGCCTGTGCGACCACGACCCGGCCACTGGCCTGGCCCCACCGAAAGGCGAACGACGCCTGCCGAAAACCCTTGATACCGATCGCGCATTGCAGCTGCTGGAAGGTGCGGTCGAGGACGATTTTCTCGCCCGGCGCGATCAGGCGATTCTGGAGCTTTTCTATTCCTCTGGCCTGCGCCTGTCCGAGCTGACCGGGCTCAATCTCGATCAACTCGATCTCGCCGACGGCATGGTTCAGGTGCTCGGCAAGGGCAGCAAGACCCGGCTGCTGCCAGTCGGCGCCAAGGCCCGCGAAGCCCTCGAACACTGGTTGCCGCTACGCGCAATGACCAACCCGGCAGACGATGCCGTATTTGTCAGCCAGCAGGGCCGACGCCTTGGCCCGCGCGCGATTCAGGTGCGGGTCAAACTGGCTGGCGAGCGCGAACTGGGGCAGAACCTGCACCCGCACATGCTCCGGCACTCCTTCGCCAGCCATTTGCTCGAGTCCTCGCAGGATCTGCGCGCGGTGCAGGAATTGCTCGGCCACTCCGATATCAAAACCACACAGATCTATACCCACCTCGACTTCCAGCATCTGGCGGCGGTCTACGACAGCGCCCATCCCCGGGCCAAACGCATGAAAGGCGATGATTCATGAGCATTCAGTTGATCACCTTCGACCTCGACGACACCCTGTGGGACACCGCTCCGGTGATCGCCAGCGCCGAAACCGTGTTGCGCGAATGGCTGAGCGAGCATGCGTCGAACCTGGGCGCGGTGCCGGTGGAGCATTTATGGTCGATTCGCGAGCGTGTGCTGGCGGGCGAACCGGGACTCAAGCACCGCATCAGCGCGCTGCGTCGACGCGTGCTGTTCCATGCGCTGGAAGAAGCCGGATATGCCCACGGCGAGGCGTCGGATCTGGCTGACAAGGCTTTTGAAGTGTTCCTGCATGCGCGGCATCAGATCGAAGTGTTCCCGGAGGTCGAGCCGCTGCTGGAGCTGCTCGCCAATCATTACGCCCTCGGCGTGGTCACCAATGGCAATGCCGACGTGCGTCGGCTGGGGCTGGCGGATTACTTCAAGTTCGCCTTGTGCGCCGAAGACATCGGCATCGCCAAACCGGATGCGCGGCTGTTTCATGAAGCGTTGCAGCGCGGCGGTGTGGGTGCTGAAGCGGCGGTGCATGTCGGCGATCATCCCGGCGATGACATCGCCGGGGCGCAGCAGGCGGGGTTGCGCGCGGTGTGGTTCAACCCGACAGGCAAGGTCTGGGAGGCGGAGCACTTGCCGGATGCGGAAATTCGCAGCCTGACCGAATTGCCCGTCGTGCTCTCGCGCTGGAATGCCACCTCGAAATAATCCACAAACCCTGTGGGAGCGAGCCTGCTCGCGAATGCGGTGTGTCATCCAACATGTATGTCGGCTGACATGCCCTCTTCGCGAGCAGGCTCGCTCCCACAGGGGACTGCATTTGTTTTCAACGCATTTATTCCAGGCATAAAAAAGCCCGCAGCGACGGCGGGCTTTTTCAGCAAGCGAGCGACGCGCCTCAGATAGGGCGGCTGCCGTACTTGTTATCCGGCTTCTTGGGCGGATCGGCGACCACGTTGGCCTCCACTTCCTGCACCTTGCCGCCGCGCGCAAGGAATTCTTCCATGGCCTTGGCCAGGGCGTCGCGCTCCTTGTTCTTGGCTTCGATGCTCGGCAACTCGTCGACCGAGACCGCAGCCTTGGCTTTGCCTTTGGCAGCCGGGGCCGGCGTGTCGTCACCGCCATCGTCTTCGGTAACGTCTTCCGCTGCCGCTTCCAGGCCTTCCTCGGCCTCGTCTTCGTCGCCTACTTCGAGGTCGTCGTTTTCCAGATCATCGTCGCTCATGTTCTACCTCATGACTTGCCAAAAGCAGATTAGTTATAGACCAGCTTTGGCGGCTGTCGAAGCCGCCGTTGAAAAATCTTCTGCCGCTGCCCGGCAGCGGCTCATGCCTGTTCACCGTGCAAGGTGGCGAGGACTTTACGGGCACCGCCATGATCACGGTGCTCGCCCAGATAAATCCCTTGCCAGGTACCCAGTGCCAGCCGCCCTGCCGCAACCGGCAGACTGACCTGGCAACCGAGCACGCTGGCCTTGAAGTGCGCCGGGAGATCATCCGGGCCTTCGTCGTTGTGCTCGTAGCCGTCTGTTCCTTGTGGGATCAGACGATTGAAAAATCGTTCGAAGTCGCGACGAACTGCCGGATCGGCGTTCTCGTTGATGGTCAACGATGCCGACGTGTGCTGCAGCCACAAATGCAACAGACCGACCCGACAGGCCTTGAGTTCAGGCAAGCCTGCGAGCAACTCGTCCGTCACCAGATGAAAGCCCCGGGGCCTTGCCCGCAGGGTTATCAGAGTCTGTTGCCACATACAGTTCTCCGCTCGTTCGGGGCGCATTCTAGCGTGCTCTGAAAAAAAACAAAGGCCCTAATATTCCTGCAGCGATGTAAGCGATTGCCCGCAGAAAAAGCCTCGTCGTAAAGACGACCAAAGCCGTAAGAAAAATCCTTTCAGCCGCACCTTGAATGACAAATCCCGGACAAAAAAATGCCCGGCGAACCGGGCAGTTTTTTTATCGCGCGTACTTACAGGTTGTAGCCGCGTTCGTTGTGTTGTGCCAGATCGAGGCCGACCGACTCTTCTTCCTCGGTTACGCGCAGACCCATGACGGCGTCCAGCACCTTGAGGATGATGAAAGTCACGATCGCGGTGTAGATCACCGTGAAGCCGACGCCTTTGATCTGAATCCAGACCTGCGCGCCGATGTCAGTCACGGTGCCGAAGCCGCCCAGTGCCGGTGCGGCAAACACACCAGTGAGGATCGCGCCGAGGATACCGCCGATACCGTGCACGCCGAAGGCATCCAGGGAGTCGTCATAGCCGAGTTTGCGTTTCAGGGTGGTGGCGCAGAAGAAGCACACCACGCCTGCGGCCAGACCGATCACCAGTGCACCCATCGGGCCTACAGTGCCAGCGGCCGGAGTGATCGCGACCAGACCGGCGACCACACCCGAAGCAATGCCCAGTGCGCTTGGCTTGCCGTGGGTGACCCACTCGGCAAACATCCAGCCCAGTGCCGCAGCGGCAGTGGCGATCTGGGTAACCAGCATGGCCATACCGGCAGTGCCGTTGGCGGCTGCAGCGGAACCGGCGTTGAACCCGAACCAGCCGACCCACAGCATCGCCGCGCCCATCAGCGTGTAGCCGAGGTTATGCGGAGCCATCGGTGTGGTCGGGAAGCCTTTGCGCTTGCCCAGTACCAGGCACGCGACCAGACCGGCGATACCGGCGTTGATGTGCACCACGGTGCCGCCAGCGAAGTCGAGCACGCCCCAGTCCCACATCAGGCCGCCGTTACCGGACCAGACCATGTGCGCGATCGGTGCATAAACCAGCGTGAACCAGATGCCCATGAAAATCAGCATCGCGGAGAACTTCATACGCTCGGCGAACGCACCGACGATCAGCGCCGGGGTGATGATCGCGAAGGTCATCTGGAAGGTGATGAACACCGCCTCAGGGAACAGCGCCGCCGGGCCGGTGATGCTCGAAGGCGTGACACCAGCGAGGAACGCCTTGCCCATGCCGCCGAAGAACGAATTGAAGTTGACGACGCCCTGTTCCATGCCGGTGGTGTCGAAGGCAATGCTGTAGCCATAAATGACCCACAGGATGCTGATCAGGCCGGTAATGGCGAAGCACTGCATCAGCACGGAAAGAATGTTTTTCGAGCGAACCATACCGCCGTAGAACAGCGCCAGACCGGGGATGGTCATGAACAGCACGAGCGCTGTCGAGGTGAGCATCCAGGCGGTGTCGCCGGAATTGAGGACTGGCGCTGCCACTTCGTCTGCCGCCATGGCGATGCCGGGCATTACGATGGACAACAGGGCGCCTAGCCCTGCGAATTTACGCAGAGTCATATTGTTTTCTCCTGGGGCGTTGGGTTTGTGGCGGCGCTTAGATCGCGTCGGTATCGGTTTCGCCGGTACGGATGCGGATCGCCTGTTCCAGATTGACCACGAAGATCTTGCCGTCACCGATCTTGCCGGTGTTGGCCGCTTTGGTTATCGCCTCGATAACCCGATCCAGATCCTTGTCGTCGATGGCCACGTCGATTTTCACCTTGGGCAGAAAATCGACCACATATTCCGCGCCGCGATACAGCTCGGTGTGACCCTTCTGCCGGCCGAAGCCTTTGACTTCAGTGACGGTAATGCCCTGCACGCCGATTTCGGACAGCGACTCGCGCACGTCGTCCAACTTGAACGGCTTGATGATGGCAGTGACTAGCTTCATGAAACTCTCTCCCGAATTGGTGGACTTGCCCCAGGAAAACAAACCCGTCTCAAGTCTAAGCGCAGTGCCTGGCTTTGTAACGCATCGTTGACGCCAGCTAACCGCATCAGACGAAACTCCCCGCTTCGTCTGCCGCACTGCATTCGTCACAGCGACTGCATCAGTGCATGGGTCGAGGGTGACTAAGCAGAAACCTTGCCAGCTCGGCAAAAACCCTGCATTTCAATCGCTTGGCCCCTGTTGCACGCGCTCGGGCAGAAAAGCTTTTGCCGATACGCACAACAACGGTGCGCCACCGTCCGTCCCCCTGCGCGAAAAGCGTGCATCCGTGCAACGGGATTGACTATAGACACTGCGTGATACACTGCCGGCCATTGTTTCCAGGACATTTCCCATGCTCGCGCCCAAAGACTTCCTCGACGCCCTGAGCGGCACCGCCTCCCGCCTCTTCAACGGCGACACCCCGCTGCCGAAAGCCGAAATCGAAAGCCAGTTCAAAATGCTGCTGCAAAGTGCCTTCAGCAAACTCGATCTGGTCAGCCGGGAAGAGTTCGATAGTCAGATGGTAGTGCTGGCGCGTACTCGCGCCCGCCTCGAAAGCCTCGAAGCCAAGGTTGCCGAGATGGAAGCGAAGCTGACACCGCCCGCTGAATAATTCGCGTCCCCTGTAGGAGCTGCCGAAGGCTGCGATCTTTTGATCTTCAGCCCTTGAACCATCCCCGCAACGTCCTACAACCTCAATGACCGCCGTCCGATTGCGCCAAAAAGCCCAGGTTTCTAAGCTCATCTGATACTGAATGTTCAGCAGAGGGTTGGGCGACCCGGGCAGGGCCATGGTGGAAAAGGGCTTCGCGGATGCTGCAATCGCTATGAGCCCGCATGCCGGAGCTGGGCTCTGCGCAAATCGTAAGTCGACTGAAGATTCATCCAGAACTCAGGCGTAGTGTTGAGCTGAATGGCGAGGCTGATTGCCAGATCGGCGCAGATCCTGAGCTGGCATTTCACAAGCTTTTCGATCTCACTTTCGGGCCAGTTGGTGGGCATGGCCAGTTCCATGACGGCCATGCCCAACGGCTCCATGAATTACTTATTCAGAACCTCGCCCGGATGAATCGGGCGCATACCATTGCGGTCCATTTTTCGCCTCCAGAGGCTGCGTTGAGTGGCCAACTGGAGCATCCGACTCCCGGATACAAGACCTTCACACCCCTTTCGCCAGCGTCCTACACATATTAGGGCATGGCTCTACAAACATCAGCGTCTGCGCCTGATTCCGTGAGCTCTTCGCTGTGATTAGGCTGGTGGCTTTCGCCTGCGCTGGTCGATCCTATTCGTCGAGTTCCAGGCGATACACATTGATCGCCAGACACTCTGGTTCTGGATCCCTCTTGTCTGATTTGCTCAAGCTCAAAGAAAACACGCTGGTTCAGCATCCAGATGGTGGTTACATCTTTGGCACGATCCCCGATATGCCAAAATTCGGCTTGCCAGGCGGGAAGATTTATCTGCGGGTAGGTATTCACCGTCGAGCGAATAGTGGTTTTGGCGTAGTGCACATTTGGGAAGCCCATAGTGCCGATTTGCTCAAGCATGGTTGCCAGACTGCCGATGGGGTAGCAGCGATTGTTGCGAAAATGATCGTCCCGGGGGCGCAAATCTATTGTGAGTTCAAAGAACAACGATGTGGAAACAGGGTCGCGGTACTGAGGACATCTATGGGAACACTGATTCTTGAACCGCGACACGAGCGCGCCACAGGATTTGGTTACTTCGTGGTGACTTGGTACCCGCAAAAACGTGCACATGGCACGTTAGTGGGGCAGATACCACGAGCACCACCAAATCAGAAATAAAAAAAGGCGTCCGATGGACGCCTTTTAAGTATTTTTTGAGGAGTAGTCGCAGCGATTCTTTAGCTCCTGGCTTTACGGCCTTGGGTTCAGAATCCGACAGGCTAGCCCGTCGTCACTACTTCAGAGAAACCAGCTTTCTCTGCTGCCAAAAATGCGGGGGAGCTTTTGCTGGTGCCCAGTCCCGACGAATGCGCAGTTGCAGTCCTCGAATGGGATGATCCTTCAATGCCGTGCGAGAGTCAACGCTCTAATTCAGGCAAGCAGTGACAGCCCATCGGGTCTGGATACGTCTTGTAAACCTCTATTTCAGCACCGAAACCCGGCTCAACTACCCTTCAAAAACCCGCAGGAAGCGGCTCCCCGATTCAGCTCAAGGAACGACCATGTCCCTCTCCATTGTCCACAGTCGCGCCCAGATTGGCGTGGAAGCCCCCGCTGTTACCGTCGAAGTCCATCTGGCCAACGGTCTGCCGTCGCTGACCATGGTCGGCCTGCCTGAAGCGGCGGTGAAGGAGAGCAAGGATCGCGTACGCAGCGCGATCATCAATTCCGGACTGCAATTTCCGGCGCGGCGGATCACCTTGAATCTGGCGCCGGCGGACCTGCCCAAGGATGGCGGGCGGTTTGATCTGGCGATTGCCTTGGGGATTCTGTCGGCGAGTGTGCAGGTGCCCTGCCTGACCCTGGACGAGGTGGAATGTCTGGGTGAGTTGGCGCTGTCGGGTGCCGTGCGGCCGGTGCGTGGTGTGCTGCCGGCGGCACTGGCGGCGCGCAAGGCCGGGCGGGCGCTGGTGGTGCCTCGAGCGAATGCAGAAGAGGCGTGCCTGGCATCCGGGCTCAAGGTGTTTGCGGTCGATCATTTGCTGGAAGCGGTGGCGCATTTCAATGGGCACACGCCGGTCGAGCCTTACGTTTCCGATGGTTTGATGCACGCTGCCAAGCCCTATCCCGACCTCAACGAAGTGCAGGGTCAAACAGCCGCAAAGCGCGCACTGCTGATTGCCGCAGCGGGAGCTCACAATTTGTTGTTCAGCGGGCCACCGGGAACCGGCAAGACATTACTGGCCAGTCGTCTGCCGGGTTTGCTGCCGCCGCTTTCCGAATGCGAGGCGCTGGAAGTGGCAGCGATTCAATCGGTCGCCAGCGGGGTTCCCTTGACTCACTGGCCGCAGCGGCCGTTCAGGCAACCGCACCATTCGGCTTCAGGGCCGGCATTGGTCGGTGGCAGCTCGAAACCGCAACCCGGCGAGATCACCCTCGCCCACCATGGCGTGCTGTTTCTCGATGAGTTGCCGGAGTTTGATCGCAAGGTGTTGGAAGTTTTACGCGAGCCTTTGGAGTCGGGACATATCGTCATCGCGCGGGCCAAGGATCGCGTACGTTTCCCCGCGCGATTTCAATTGGTTGCCGCGATGAATCCGTGTCCCTGTGGATATCTTGGCGAACCCAGCGGCAAATGCTCGTGCACACCGGATATGGTCCAACGCTATCGCAACAAGTTGTCAGGGCCGCTGCTGGATCGTATCGATCTGCACCTGACCGTGGCGCGGGAGGCAACCGCGTTGAATCCGGCAGCCAAGCCCGGCGAAAACAGCGCCAGCGCTGCGGCTTTGGTGGCCGAGGCTCGCGAACGACAGCAGAAGCGTCAGGGCTGTGCCAATGCGTTTCTCGATCTGCCGGGATTGAAGCGGCACTGCAAGTTATCCACAGCCGATGAGACATGGCTGGAATCAGCCTGTGAACGGCTGACGCTTTCGCTGCGCTCGGCCCATCGCCTGCTCAAGGTCGCCCGCACTCTGGCAGACCTCGAGCAAGTCGATGCAATCAAGCGCGAACACTTGGCCGAGGCACTGCAATACCGGCCGGCGACACCTTAATGCTCGGTCAGATCAACCAGCGGTGCTTGGCGCACTTCAGTATCGCGCCCGGCCTGAATTTCAGTCACGCGCTTGAGGGCCTTGTCCACCGCCCCTTTGTCGGCCAGCAGGCTGTAGCTGATCTGGAACTGTTTATGTTCTTTCGGCGCAATGGTCGGCACCAGATTCAACGGCCGCTGATAGCGACGGTTGTAGGAAAAACTGGTTCCCGGCTCCAGCCCGGTGACGTAGCCCTGCCCTTGGGTGTCGGTGTTTTTCCACAGCGAAAACACTGGCAACTGCTGGGTATTGAAGCCAACCGCAACGCCGAGGCTACCGGCCTTGTTGTGCAGCACGGTCAGGGTGTCACCCTTGGCGTCCGCATACGGCACGACGTTGTAGACAGTTTCGTCGTAGTCCTTGGTTGGCGCGCGATAGGTCTGCCAGTCGGGCAGGTCACCCTTGGCCTTGTCGTTGAACGGCGATACCTGCTTCACCGGCGCAGCGAATTTTGCCCCTTGCTCAAGAAACGGCGTGCTGAAATTGCTGTGATACAGCGCCTGATATTCCTTCGCATAGTCGCCGTTGTTGGTCAGAGTGTCGTTAAGGGCGAAGCTTGCGCTGCCCGGTTCGGTGACCAGTTCGGTCGCTACCGAGAAATCGACTTTCTTGAATGCCTGCTCTTTCAGCTCGCCACGCAGCGTGATGGCATACGGCGGCTTCTCGTCGATGTGCAAAGTGACGGTGCTGGCCGGGATGTTGGCGGCGCGACCGTGCAGGGTCAGCAGTTCGCCGTTGTCCATGCCGGGATGGCCAACCCACTCGTAACCGCAACGGGTGACCAGCTCATTGAAGCCTTCCAGCCAGCCCAGACCACCGCGACCGTTGAGTTCGATGAACGCTGGGTTGACCACGTCCTTGACCGGCGAATCCCAGCCCATGCGCACGTCGCCCACCGAAGCCTGCAACACGTTCATGCCACGGGTTGGCACCACCGAGAGTTTCATCGTGCCGTTATCGATGTCGACGATGCTGACGCCCTCCTGACGACCGCCATGCAGAGTACGCAAGGTCACGGAAAACGGTTTGGCGGTTTTTACACCGAGTTGCTCGCTGGTGATCGTCCGGTTTTTTGCCGGAGTGTTGGCGTCGAGCAGGACATAGTCCCAGGCCATGGCATGAGAAGCGGCAGAGAATGCGCCGAGGGCGACGAGGAGTTTGAGCGGGGTCATGGCAGCAGCCTTTATTGGAGTTGTGCCATTTTTATAGCGCTGCGGAAACGTTTCAGCAAGTGCAAAGAAGCGGTGGGAGAAAAGCATTCGCGAGCAGGCTCGCTCCCACAGGGACATCGGGCCTTCACAATATTTGTGAATTACGCCGACTACTGTGGGAGCGAGCCTGCTCGCGATAGCTGTTTCAAAGATGCATCAACGGAAGCGGTCAACCTCGGAACGCAGATCCGCCGCCAGCTTCTCCAGCTCTTTCGCGGTGACAGCCAGGTTCGACACCACCTCACGCTGCTCGCTGTTGGCCAAGGCGATGCTCTGCAAATTGCTGCTCAGCAACGTCGCAGTGCTGCTTTGTTCCTGAGTGGCGGTGGTGATCGCAGCAAACTGCTGGCCTGCCGAACGGCTCTGCTCGTCAATCCGCGCCAGCGCCGAGGCGACATTGGCGTTGCGCGACAGGCCTTCCTGCATCAGCACGTTGCCCTGTTCCATAGTGCTGATCGCGTTGCCGGTTTCCTGTTGGATGCTGTGGATCATGCTGGAGATTTCATCGGTCGCCTGACGGGTACGCGAGGCGAGGCTGCGCACTTCGTCCGCGACCACGGCAAAACCGCGACCTTGTTCACCGGCACGAGCGGCTTCGATGGCAGCGTTGAGCGCCAACAGGTTGGTCTGCTCGGCGATCGAGGTGATCACACCGACAATGCCGCCGATTTCCTGAGAACGCTGCCCCAGCGTGTTGATCACGCTGGCGGTGCTGTTCAGCGCACCGGCGATCTGCTCCAGCGACGACGACGCTTCTTCCATCGAGCTTCGGCCGATCTGCGTTTGCTGAGCGTTTTCCTGCGCCAGGCGCTGGGTCGCGCCCATGTTGTCGGCGATGTTCAACGACGTCGCGCTGAACTCTTCCACGGCGCCGGCCATGCTGGTGATTTCGCCCGACTGTTGCTCCATGCCCTCATACGCACCGCCGGACAAACCGGACAGCGCCTGCGCACGGCTGTTGACCTCTTCCGAAGCGCGGCGGATGTGCTCGACCATGGTCGACAGCGCCTGGCTCATCTGGTTGAACGCGCGGGACAGCTGTCCGATTTCATCGTGGCTCGATACGTTCAGACGCACGCTCAGATCACCAGCACCCAAGGCCTCAGCCTGACGCACCAGATCGCCCAGCGGCGCGAGTTTGCTGCGCAGCAGCCAGACTACGGAACCGACCGCGAGCAACATCGCCAGCAGGCTGCCGATCGCCAGTTGCGTACCGACGCTCCAGGTCACCGCGCGGATCTCGGCTTTCGGCATGCTCGCCACCACCGACCACGGGCCACCTTCGAACGGCACGGCGATGCTGTAGAAGTCCTCGCCCTTGTCGCTCCAGAACTCACCCTTGCCCGGGGTTTTGACGAGGTTGTTAATGGTCGGGGCGGCTTGATCCAGGTTTTCGACGCCGGCAATCGGCACCAGCCATTTGTTCTGCTCGTCGAGGAGCGCCAGCGAGCCGGTCTTGCCAATGCGGAAGCGCTTGAGATTGGCGAACTGCGCGTTCTGCGCGTCGGTGTAATCGAAACCTACGTACAACACGGCGATGATCTTGCCGCCCGCATCGCGCACCGGTGTGTACTGCGACATGTAGTAGCGCTCGAACAGCAGCGAGCGACCGACATAACTCTGCCCCGCCATCAACTTCGCGTAGGCCGGGTTGGCATGATCGAGCACGGTGCCGATGGCACGGGTGCCGTCCTGCTTGCTGACGTTGGTGCTGACGCGAATGAAGTCTTCGCCGCTGCGCACGAATACCGTAGCCACGCCGGCAGTCATCTGCTTGAACTCGTCAACTTCCTTGAAGTTGTTGTTCAGCACTTCGTTGCCCAGATGCAGACCCGGGGTCTGCACGCCGGCCACGGTCACTGGCTGATCAGGGTGCACACTCAGGCCACTGCCGAAGCGTTTTTCGAACAGACCGCTCAGGCGCAGGGTGCTTTCGCGCAGCGTACCGTGGAAGGTACTCAGCTGATCGGCCAGCAGCCGGGCCTCACTGGCCAGATGCTCTTCACGGGTGGCGAGGTTGGCGGAATCCAGCGAACGCAAGGCGAACACCGTACTGCCGCTGATGACTATCGCCAGTATCACAGCAAGGGCAAGACCCAGCTGCGAGGCGATCCGAGCACGAGGTTGAGACATGAACAGCTCCTGGCCGAGCCACCGAATCCTCCTTGATCGCGGTAATTGCCCGGAAAATATTCTAATAGTGGGGTGTAACGCGGAACCGGCACGACGGTTCCACATGCTCGTAGTCGGCGGTAAAACCGAATACTTGAGCGGATTGCGTGGGTATGGCGCAGTAGTGGCATTGTGCCGGCTCGAACGTTTCAGCTCAAGCGCTCTACCGCCGGCAATTGCATGGCGCGGACTTCGCCTTGGAGAAAATCGCTGAGGCGGCGCAAACGTTCACCTCCCGGGCGCGGCTTTGGCCAGACCAGGTAATAATTCAGGCCACTGGCGACGGCCGTTGGCCACGGCAGGCTCAAGCGCCCCTGCGCAACATCTTCGGCAACCATCAACAGATCACCCATCGAAACGCCGTAACCGCGCGCCGCGGCGATCATGCCCAGCTCCAGCGTATCGAACACTTGCCCACCCTTGAGCGAGACCTGATCGGACAGGCCCATGCGCTCCAGCCAACTGCGCCAGTCACGGCGATCCGGGGTCGGGTGCAGCAGTTCGGCGGTCGCCAGACGCGCTACGTCCCAAGGTTGATCATTGAGCAGGTTCGGCGCGCCGACCGGGATCAATTCCTCGGGAAACAGCAGGCTCGCTTCCCAGTCCGGCGGGAAATGCCCGTCACTGAGCAACACCGCGCAATCGAACGGTTCGTTGTTGAAGTCCACCGAATCGATATCCATCCATGCGCTGGTCAATTGCACCTCATTGCCCGGCTGCAAATGGCGGAAGCGACTCAACCGCGCCAGCAGCCAACGCATGGTCAGGGTAGATGGCGCTTTCATGCGCAGGATGTCGTCCTCGGCACGCAAGGTATTGCAGGCGCGCTCAAGGGCGGCGAAGCCTTCGCGGATTCCGGGTAGCAGCAGCCGTGCCGATTCGGTCAGTTGCAGGTTGCGCCCGCTGCGATGAAACAGCCGGCAGGCGAAGTGTTCTTCAAGGGTGCGCATGTGCCGACTGACCGCGCTCTGGGTGATCGACAATTCTTCCGCCGCGCGGGTGAACGAGCTGTGTCGCGCTGCCGCTTCGAATGCGCGCAGGGCATACAACGGCGGAAGGCGTCGGGACATACAAAAAGCTCCAGTAGCGGGGATGTAGCCAATTCGGCGGGTACGTTTCAGGATGAGTATTAATCATGCCACCCATCCTTTTTATCCCTTTGTGCAAAGCCTGCCAAGCGCCGAGAATCGACGCTCTTCTGCTTCCTCTGATATTTGGGTGGTGATGACCATGCAGCATCCTGTGCGTACCGAACTCTGGGCCATCCTGCGGCTGGCGGGGCCGCTGATTGCTTCGCAGTTGGCGCACATGCTGATGGTGCTGACCGATACCCTGATGATGGCGCGCCTCAGTCCCGAAGCGCTGGCCGGTGGCGGCCTCGGTGCGGCGAGCTACTCGTTCGTGTCGATTTTCTGCATCGGCGTGATTGCAGCGGTCGGCACACTGGTGGCGATCCGTCAGGGTGCCGGCGACATCATCGGCGCGGCGCGGCTGACGCAGGCCGGGTTGTGGCTGGCGTGGCTGATGGCCCTCGGCGCCGGGCTGCTGATGTGGAACCTCAAACCTGTGTTGCTGCTGTTTGGCCAGACCGAAACCAACGTCAACGCCGCCGGGCAATTCCTCATCGCCCTGCCTTTCGCCCTGCCCGGTTATCTGAGCTTCATGGCTCTGCGCGGCTTTACCAGTGCAATCGGCCGGGCGACGCCAGTGATGGTCATCAGCCTCGCCGGCACGGTGGCCAACTTCCTGCTCAACTACGCGCTGATCACCGGCATGTTCGGCCTGCCGCAACTGGGTCTGACCGGCATCGGTCTGGTCACGGCGATTGTCGCCAACTGCATGGCACTGGCGCTGGCCTGGCATATCCGCCGGCATCCGGCCTATGACGCTTATCCGTTGCGCGCCGGTCTGTCGCGGCCGAACCGGAAATACCTGAAAGAACTCTGGCGCCTGGGCCTGCCGATTGGCGGCACCTATGCGGTGGAAGTCGGGCTGTTTGCCTTTGCCGCGTTGTGCATGGGCACCATGGGCAGTACGCAAATGGGTGCGCATCAGATCGCCCTGCAGATCGTGTCGGTGGCCTTCATGGTCCCGGCCGGGATGTCCTATGCCATCACCATGCGCGTCGGCCAACACTACGGCGCCGGGCAACTGGTCGATGCACGGATGTCCGGGCGTGTCGGTATCGCTTTCGGCGCCGTGGTGATGCTCGGCTTCGCCCTGGTGTTCTGGCTGTGGCCGAACCAGTTGGTCGGCCTGTTCCTGGACCATAATGACCCGGCGTTTGCCGAGGTGATCCGTCTGGCGGTGAGCCTGCTGGCCGTAGCGGCGTGGTTCGAGCTGTTCGACGGCACGCAGACGATTGCCATGGGCTGTATTCGCGGGCTCAAGGATGCCAAAACCACATTTCTGGTCGGACTGGCTTGCTATTGGCTGATTGGCGCACCGGCGGCGTGGTGGATGGCGTTCCATTTGAACTGGGGGCCGACGGGCGTCTGGTGGGGATTGGCGCTGGGCCTGGCGTGTGCGGCGGTGAGTTTGACGCTGGCATTCGAATGGAAGATGCAGCGGATGATTCGGCGCGAGCCGCAAGCTCAAGGTTTCAACATCCCCCAGGCCGAATGAGGGTTTCCTTTGTGGGAGCGAGCCTGCTCGCGAAGACCGAGTGTCAGGCCCAGATCATCCAGCTGACATAACGCCTTCGCGAGCAGGCTCGCTCCCACGGGGATTTGCGCCGGCCGCAACAATTGTGATCAACCGACGATTTCCAGGGCCGGCTGCTGGTTCGATCCAGACGTCAGATATTCCACCAGCTCATCCAACGGCAACGGCCGGCTGATCAGATAACCCTGCACCTGATCGCAGCCGAACCCGCGCAACAACTCCAGTTGCTCCGGCGTCTCGACGCCCTCGGCGACCACTTCCAGATGCAGGTTGTGCGCGAGGTTGATCATCGCGTGCACCAGTTTGCGGTTCTCTTCGCGCTGTTCCATGCCGCCGACAAAACTCTTGTCGATCTTCAGCAAGGTGATGGGCAGGCTGTTGAGGTGCACGAACGACGAAAACCCGGTGCCGAAATCGTCCAGGGAGAAGCGCACACCGAGGCGGCCGAGCGCATCCATGGTCTGTTTGACCAGATCGCTGCGCCGCATTACCGCGGTTTCGGTCAGTTCGAATTCCAGCCACTGCGCCTCGACGCCGCGCTCGGCAATCAGACGGCTGAGTGTCGGCAGCAACTGGCTGTCCTGAAACTGGCGGAACGACAGGTTGATCGCCATGTGCAGCGCCGGCAGACCCTGCTCGCGCAAAGCCTGCATGTCGCGCAAGGCGCGAGAAATCACCCAGTAACCCAATGGCACGATCAGACCGCTCTGCTCGGCCAGCGGGACGAACTCGCTCGGTGGCAACAGACCGCGCTCGCCATGACGCCAGCGCACCAGCGCTTCGAGGCCGACAATCTGGCCGTCCTCAAGATTCAGGCGTGGCTGGTAATGCAGTTCCAGCTCATCGCGGCGCAAGGCCCGGCGCAGCTCGCTTTCGAGATCGGCCATGCTCCGCGCGTTGCGATTGATGCGTTCGTTGAAGATATGAAAGGTGCAGCCCTGCGTGCTCTTGGCCTGCTGCATGGCGATGTGCGCGTGCCACATCAATGGATCGGCGCCGCCATTGGCGCGGGCATGGGCGATGCCAAGGCTGGAGCCGATCAGCAGGCTCTCGCCGTCGACCCAATAAGGTTCGGCCAACGCCTCAGTGATGCGTTCGGCCATCCACTCGGCGCGTTGCGGCGCGCGGCGGGTATCGATCAGCAGAGCGAATTCATCGCTGCCCAGCCGTGCCAGTTGATCGCCGGCCTCCAGCTGACTTTTCAGCCGCGCGACGACTTGCAGGATCAAGCGATCGCCGGCCTGATGCCCGAGGGCGTCGTTGGCATGGCGAAAATTGTCGAGATCAAGATGGCCGAGGGCGAGACCGCGCCCGTCGCCCTCGGCAAGACGCGCAGTAAGCAGGGTCTGAAAGCCCTGGCGATTGGCGATGCCAGTCAGCGGGTCCTGTTCGGCGAGGCGCTGAAGAGTGTTTTCCAGCACGCCGCGTTCGCGCACATGGCGCAGGCAACGCTGGAGCATGCCGGCGTCGAGGGCGTCGAATACCAGCCAGTCGCTGACACCGACCGGCGCGGTGGCCGGTTCGTGCTCCAGCAGCAGAACGGTCGGCAGGCTGCAACGCCCGGGCGCCGGTTGCAACGCTGGCAGGGTCAGCAGTACCGCGTGGCGGTTGTCTTCGAACAGGCGGCTGACCGAATCCCAGTTCGGCGCGCTGATCAGCACCGCCGCGCTCCCCATCGGAGCCAGACACTCACGCAACAACGCTGTCCACGCTGGCTCTTCGGCCAGTAGCAGCAAACGCAAGGGTTCGACAGGCGTAGACAAGCTGACTCCCTAGACTCTGCAATGATGTAGGCGGGGCATTATGCCGGTGTGCTGAACAATGACCAATGCGTTGTCTGATGACAACGGCATCGAAACGTTATTTTGTGTCACGAATGAGAACATTAGCCGCAAAATCCCCGCGTATCCTGCGTGAAAGTAACAAAACCGGCAAATTTGAATCGCGTGTTGCGTCACAAGTCGGACAGAGCAGCACAAATCGCTGAGCCTGTTAAAATGCCGGCCCATTTCGTCAACGACTCCCGAATTTTCGTATGTCCCGACTCAATCCCCGGCAGCAAGAAGCCGTGAACTACGTCGGCGGCCCTCTATTGGTGCTCGCCGGTGCTGGCTCCGGCAAGACCAGCGTGATCACGCGCAAGATCGCGCACCTGATCCAGAACTGCGGCATCCGCGCCCAGTACATCGTCGCCATGACCTTTACCAACAAGGCCGCGCGCGAAATGAAAGAGCGGGTCGGCACCCTGTTGCGTGCCGGCGAAGGGCGTGGCCTGACCGTCTGCACCTTCCACAACCTGGGCCTGAACATCATCCGCAAGGAGCATGCGCGGCTGGGCTACAAACCCGGTTTCTCGATCTTCGACGAGACCGACGTCAAAGCCCTGATGACCGACATCATGCAGAAGGAATACGCGGGCGACGACGGCGTCGACGAGATCAAGAACATGATCGGCGCCTGGAAAAACGACCTGATCCTGCCCGCCCAGGCCCTGGAAAACGCGCGCAATCCCAAGGAACAGACCGCCGCGATCGTCTACACCCACTACCAGCGCACGCTCAAGGCGTTCAACGCGGTGGACTTCGATGACCTGATCCTGCTGCCAGTAAAGCTCTTCGAAGAACACGCCGACATTCTCGAAAAGTGGCAGAACAAGGTCCGTTACCTGCTCGTCGACGAATACCAGGACACCAACGCCAGTCAGTATCTGTTGGTGAAGATGCTCATCGGCAAGCGCAACCAGTTCACCGTGGTGGGCGACGATGACCAGTCGATCTATGCCTGGCGTGGCGCGCGCCCGGAAAACCTGATGCTGCTCAAGGACGACTACCCGTCCTTGAAAGTGGTCATGCTCGAGCAGAACTACCGCTCCACCAGCCGCATCCTGCGCTGCGCCAACGTGCTGATCTCGAACAATCCGCACGAATTCGAAAAACAGTTGTGGAGCGAGATGGGCCACGGCGACGAGATCCGCGTGATCCGCTGCCGCAACGAGGACGCCGAAGCCGAGCGCGTGGCCATGGAAATCCTCAGCCTGCACTTGCGCACCGACCGCCCGTACAGCGATTTCGCCATTCTCTATCGCGGTAACTACCAGGCCAAGCTGATCGAATTGAAGCTGCAGCACCACCAAGTGCCGTATCGCCTGAGCGGCGGCAACAGCTTCTTCGGTCGTCAGGAAGTGAAGGACCTGATGGCCTACTTCCGCCTGATCGTCAATCCGGATGACGACAACGCCTTCCTGCGCGTGATCAACGTGCCGCGTCGCGAGATCGGCTCGACCACCCTGGAAAAGCTCGGCAACTACGCCACCGAACGCAAGATCTCGATGTACGCCGCCACCGACGAAATTGGCCTGGGCGAGCACCTGGACAGCCGCTTCACCGATCGCCTGGCGCGCTTCAAGCGCTTCATGGACAAGGTCCGCGAGCAGTGCGCCGGCGAAGATCCGATCTCTGCGCTGCGCAGCATGGTCATGGACATCGATTACGAGAACTGGCTGCGCACCAACAGCTCCAGCGACAAGGCGGCGGACTACCGCATGGGCAACGTCTGGTTCCTGATCGAGGCGTTGAAAAACACCCTCGAGAAAGACGAAGACGGCGAAATGACCGTCGAGGACGCCATCGGCAAACTGGTGCTGCGTGACATGCTTGAGCGCCAGCAGGAAGAAGAGGACGGTGCCGAAGGTGTGCAGATGATGACGCTGCATGCGTCCAAAGGGCTGGAATTTCCTTACGTGTTCATCATGGGCATGGAAGAGGAAATCCTCCCGCACCGTTCCAGCATCGAAGCCGACACCATCGAAGAAGAGCGTCGCCTGGCCTACGTGGGCATCACCCGCGCCCGCCAGACCCTGGCCTTCACCTTCGCAGCCAAGCGCAAGCAGTACGGCGAAATCATCGACTGCGCGCCGAGCCGCTTCCTCGATGAACTGCCGCCGGACGATCTGGCTTGGGAAGGCAACGACGACACCCCGACTGAAGTCAAAGCCGTGCGTGGCAATAGCGCATTGGCCGATATACGCGCGATGTTAAAGCGCTAGAATCGACTACTTTTTAATCTACCTTCGGCGCCCATCGCGCCAACAGAGGAAGCTGTTGTGGAAGCACTGCACAAAAAAATCCGCGAAGAAGGCATCGTGCTTTCCGATCAGGTCCTGAAAGTCGACGCTTTCCTGAACCACCAGATCGACCCGGCCCTGATGAAGCTGATCGGTGACGAATTCGCCGCGCTCTTCAAGGATTCCGGGATCACCAAGATCGTCACCATCGAAGCTTCGGGCATCGCCCCGGCGATCATGACCGGTCTGAACCTCGGCGTGCCGGTGATCTTCGCCCGCAAGCAACAGTCGCTGACCCTGACTGAAAACCTGCTCTCGGCGACCGTCTACTCGTTCACCAAGAAGACCGAAAGCACCGTGGCCATTTCCCCGCGCCACCTGACCAGCAGCGACCGCGTGCTGATCATCGACGACTTCCTGGCCAACGGTAAGGCCTCGCAAGCGCTGATCTCGATCATCAAACAGGCCGGCGCCACCGTTGCCGGTCTGGGCATCGTCATCGAGAAGTCGTTCCAGGGCGGCCGCGCCGAACTGGACTCGCAGGGCTACCGCGTTGAGTCCCTGGCCCGGGTGCAATCGCTGAAGGATGGCGTCGTTACCTTCATCGAGTAACCAGCGGCACCGAGTTTCCCCTGTGGGAGCGAGCCTGCTCGCGAATGCATTGTGTCAGTCACCCTGTTGAGTGAATGACACACCGCTTTCGCGAGCAGGCTCGCTCCCACAGTGGGTTCTGGTGTGGGCAGTTATTGCGCGGTAGCTTTGAGGCCTGTGAGCAGCAGGCGTTGGAAAAGGTCCTCCTTCAGGCCCTCCGGATTGGTCAGCTGCATCCGCTCAAGGTGTTCCGGGAACGTTGAGGCCTCCGGCGCATCCAGCGCTGCCTTGCCCAATTCCAGAATCTCCGTCAGCTTGAACTTGCTCTTCAGCCAGTTCAGCGCCCGCAGCAGATCCCGTTCGATCACAGTGAAATCACAGCCCAGCGGATACTCCGGAAACAGGTTCGGATGTCGCGCGGCAATCGCCTGCAAGCGTTGCGGTGTGTTATCGGCAAACCGTGGATCGATACGGAAATCCTTTGGCAGCTTGCCGACTTTCTGCGCCTGTTCGATCAGCCCCGGCTGGAAGCGCGAATCGCTGATATTGAGCAGCGCTTCAATCACCGCCGCGTCGGACTTACCGCGCAGGTCGGCGATGCCGTACTCGGTGACGACGATGTCGCGCAGGTGCCGCGGGATCGTGCAGTGGCCGTAGTCCCAGACGATATTGGAATTGACCTCGCCGCCGGACTCGCGCCAGCTGCGCAGGATCAACATCGATCTCGCGCCTTCCAGTGCGTGGCCCTGAGCAACAAAGTTGTACTGCCCACCGACACCGCTGAGCACGCGTCCGTCTGCCAATTGATCAGCCACGCCGGCGCCGAGCAGAGTCATGGTGAACACGGTGTTGATGAAGCGCGCATCGATGCGCTGCAAGCGCTTGAGCTCTTCCTGGCCGTACAGCTCGTTGATGTAGCTGATACGGGTCATGTTGAATTCCAGCAGCTTGCTTTGCGGCAACTCGCGCAGCCGCTCATAGAAACTGCGCGGGCCAAGGAAGAAGCCGCCGTGCACCGAGATACCGTCAGGCTGTGCCGCTTCATCTAGGCTGCCGGCGTTGGCCTGCTCTTGGGTCGGCACATCCGGATAGACCTTGCGCCGGATGATCCCGGCATCCGCCAAAACCAGCAGCCCGTTGACGAACATCTCGCTGCAACCGTAGAGGCCTTTGGCAAATGGCGCGGTGCCGCCCTCGCGCTGAATCAATTGCGCCCATTGGCTGAGGTTGATGTCATCGAGCAACGCCTGATAACCGGCGTTATCGGCCTGACGGGCAAGCAACGCGGCGGTCAGGGCATCACCCATCGAACCGATGCCAATCTGCAACGTGCCGCCATCGCGCACCAGCGCACTGGCGTGCAAACCAATGAAATGATCCTGAAAGCCCACCGGCATATTCGGCGTGGAAAACAGCGTGCTGCTGTCCTTTTCGTCGATCAGCAGATCAAACGTGTCGATATCGACTTCCGCATCGCCGGGCATGTACGGCAGATCCGTATGGACCTGGCCGACCAGCACAATGGTCTCCCCCGCCTCGCGGCGCTTGGCGATCATCGGCAACAGGTCGAGGGTGATGTCCGGGTTGCAGCTCAGACTCAGACGATCGGGATGCTCACTGTTGCTGGCCAGCAGTTGCGCCACAAGGTTCAGGCCCGCCGCATTGATGTCGCGGGCGGCATGGCTGTAATTACTGCTGACGTAATCCTGCTGCGCCGGCGCGCTGTTGAGCAGACTGCCAGGCTGCATGAAAAACTGCTGGATACGGATGTTGGCGGGCAGACTGTCGCGCTGCAGATCGGCGAGAAAATCAAACTCCGGATAATCACCAAACACCCGCTCTACAAAGGGCTCGATAAAGCGCTTCTGCAAGCCATCGCCCAGATTCGGCCGACCGAGGCACAGCGCGGTATAGATCGTCAGCTGCCGCTCGGGCAGCTCCTTGATGCGCCGGTATAGCGCGTTAACGAAGTGATTCGGCTTGCCCAACCCCAGCGGCAGGCCCATGTGGATGTGCGCAGGCAAACGCGCCAGCACATCGTCCACCGCCTGTTCGATCGAACACAACTGCACCATCTGAAGCCTCCCGCCCGTTCTGTTGATAGGGGTAGACCGAGATTGCCTTGAGTTTGCTGCAAAGGACAGTGTTTGGTTTGGAGGGATCAGGGCCTGAATGAATCGGAAACCAGAAACCACAGACACAAAAAAACCGTCCGAAGACGGTTTTTTTTCAAAGCCGGCGCTGATTACAGACCGGACATCTCTTTGATCGCGCCCTTGAGCTCTTCATCGGAGCAATCGGCGCAGGTGCCTTTTGGCGGCATGGCGTTGATGCCGGTGATGGCCTTGGCGAGGATGCCGTCCAGACCACCCTGATGATCGGCCCGTTCCTTCCAGGCTGCCTTGTCGCCGATCTTCGGCGCGCCGAGCAGGCCCGTGCCGTGACAAGCGTTGCAGTGCTTGGCGATCACGTCTTTAGGGGCCTTTGCTCCCCCGCCACCGCCAGCGGTAGCAGCCACTTCCATACCCTTGCATTCCTGCCCTTGAACACACACCTGGCCGACGGGCTCGAGGCGTTTGGCGATGTCGTCATTTGTCGCAGCTTGAGCGCTGACAGCCCAGAGGGCCAGTACGGTTGCTGGTGCAGCCAGCATTTTCATAATTAGGTTCACGCGTTCACCCTCAATGGTGGCTATTCACGCCTGCGGCCACGGTTCGCAGGCGGGCGCAAGTATAGCGGGTAGGCCGCTGTACTGAAACAACCCCATGGTTAGAGGGGTCTTGTTGCCCATCGGTAAAACGGTTCGGGGGCCTTTGCCATATTGGCCTGGCGCCCTCTGCTTAGAAATTCGCCGGCGTGGCTGCGCTGATTAGTCGCGCCGGCACGTCGAACGGGTTACGGAAACGATGCGGCTTGGTACTTTCAAAATAGTAGCTGTCGCCGGCTTCGAGGATAAAAGTTTCCAGACCCACCACCAGTTCGAGGCGGCCTTCGACCAGAATTCCGGTTTCCTCGCCCTCGTGGGTGAGCATTTCTTCGCCAGTGTCGGCGCCCGGCGGATAGATTTCGTTGAGGAAGGCGATGGCGCGGCTCGGGTGGGCGCGGCCGACCAGTTTCATGGTCACGGCGCCGTCGGAGATGTCGATCAGCTCATTGGCCTTGTAGACGATCTGGGTCGGCTGGTCCTGCAGGATCTCTTCGGAAAAGAACTCGACCATCGACATGGGAATGCCGCCGAGCACCTTTCTCAGCGAACTGATCGATGGGCTGACGCTGTTCTTTTCGATCATCGAAATGGTGCTGTTGGTGACGCCCGCGCGTTTGGCGAGTTCACGCTGGGAAAGCCCTTTGAGCTTGCGGATCGATTGCAGTCGTTCACCGACGTCCAAGGCGGGAGCCTCCTGATGTTGTAAGAATATTGAGCGTTATCATGGCGACAGCGTTCAGTATTTACAACACTTGGCCCCCGCAGCGGCGTCAACCCTCGGAATAGAGCCTTGGCACACGTTTCAGGTTGCAGAAGATCTGATACGGGATGGTATCGGCCCACTTCGCCACATCGCTGGCGAGGATGTTTTTGCCCCACAGTTCGACGTTGGAACCGAGGCCCGCTTCCGGTATGTCGGTCAGGTCGATGCAGAGCATGTCCATCGACACACGCCCCAGCAGGCGGCTGAGTTTGCCGGCCACCAGCACCGGCGTGCCGGTCGGCGCCTGACGCGGGTAACCGTCGGCGTAACCCATGGCGACCACGCCGATGCGCATCGGCTTGTCGGTGATGAATCTGGCGCCATAACCGATCGGTTCGCCGGCCGGCAATTCACGCACGCTGATGACTTTCGATTCGAGGGTCATCACCGGTTGCAGGCGTTCGGCCACGGCGTTGACTTCTTCGAAGGGGGTCGCGCCGTAGAGCATGATGCCCGGGCGTACCCAGTCGCTTTGGATTTCTGGCCAACCGAGCACGGCTGGCGAGTTGCGCAGGCTGACTTCCGCCGCCAGACCCTGACGCGCCGCTTCGAACACCGCGACCTGCTCGGCGCTGCTTTGCGCATGCAGTTCATCGGCGCGGGCGAAGTGGCTCATAAGCACGATTTTCGCCACCTTGCCGCTGGCCAGCAGACGCTGATAGGCCGCTGGATAATCTTTCGGATGCAGGCCGACGCGATGCATGCCGGAATCGAGCTTGAGCCACACCGTGATCGGTTTGCTCAGGACTGCCTGTTCGATCGCTTCGAGCTGCCACAGCGAATGCACCACGCACCAGAAATCATGCTCGACGATCAACGCCAGCTCATCGGCTTCGAAGAAGCCTTCCAGCAGCAGTACCGGCGCGCGAATTCCGGCAGCACGCAGCTCCAATGCTTCTTCGATGCAGGCCACGGCAAAACCATCCGCTTCGGCTTCCAGCGCTTGGGCGCAACGTACCGCGCCATGGCCGTAGGCGTCCGCCTTGATCACGGCGAGCGCCTTGGCGCCGGTGACTTCGCGGGCAATTCGGTAGTTGTGGCGCAGGGCTTGGAGGTCGATCAGGGCACGGGCAGGACGCATGGCGGCAGACTTCTGGGCGGTCATGGGAAGAAAAACCGGCGCTGACTGACGACGTGAACCGCCAACAGCACCGGGAGAGGGATCTGTAAAACGTTATGGCAGCGCGGCGACGATGGATATCTCCACCAGAATGCTTGGCTTGGCCATCTTCGCTTCGACGGTGGCACGGGCCGGTGCGGCGCCTTTTGGCAGCCACTGGTCCCACACCGCGTTCATCCCGGCGAAGTGCGCTTCAATGTCGTTCAGGTAGATCGTCGCCGACAACAGATGCTGCTTGTCCGTCCCGGCCAGATCGAGCAGGCGCTCGATATTGGCGAGCACCTCGCGGGTCTGCTGTTCAATTCCGGCGTCAAAGTCGTCGCCGACCTGCCCGGCCAGATACACGGTGCCATTGTGGCTGACGATCTGACTCATGCGCTCATTGGTGAGCTGGCGCTGGATTGACATGTTTTGCGGACTCCTGGGTCTGGTTGCCGTAACGGGAAATATCGAGGCCTTCGGCGCTGATCTGCGGCTTTTTCTTCGCCATCAGGTCGGCGAGCAAACGGCCGGAACCGCAGGCCATGGTCCAGCCGAGCGTACCGTGACCGGTGTTGAGGAACAGGTTCTTGAACGGCGTGGCGCCAACGATCGGCGTACCGTCCGGCGTGGTCGGACGCAGGCCGGTCCAGAAACTCGCTTCGGCCAGATTGCCGCCCTGAGGATAAAGGTCGTTGACGATCATCTCCAGGGTTTCGCGCCGACGCGGGTTCAGCGACAGGTCAAAACCGGCGATCTCGGCCATGCCGCCGACGCGGATGCGGTTGTCGAAGCGGGTGATCGCGACCTTGTAGGTCTCGTCGAGAATGGTCGAGGTCGGCGCCATGTCCGGATTGGTGATCGGCACGGTCAGCGAGTAGCCCTTGAGCGGATACACCGGGGCCTTGATGCCCAGCGGCTTGAGCAACTGCGGCGAGTAGCTGCCCAGCGCCAGTACGTAGCGATCCGCAGTTTCCAGCTTGCCGTCGATCCACACACCGTTGATGCGGTCACCGGCGTAATCGAGCCTCTGGATGTCCTGGCCGAAACGGAATTCCACACCGAGCTTGCGCGCCATTTCGGCGAGACGGGTGGTGAAGATCTGGCAGTCGCCGGTCTGGTCATTGGGCAGACGCAGCGCGCCAGCGAGAATGTCAGTTACGCCTGCCAGAGCCGGTTCGACGCGGGCAATGCCGGCGCGGTCGAGGACTTCAAAGGGCACGCCGGATTCTTTCAGCACGGCGATGTCTTTGGCGGCGTTATCCAGTTGCGCCTGGGTGCGGAACAACTGCGTGGTGCCGAGGCTGCGGCCTTCGTAGGCGATACCGGTTTCGGCGCGCAATTCATCGAGGCAGTCGCGGCTGTACTCGGACAGACGCACCATGCGCTCCTTGTTCACCGCGTAACGGCTGGCGGTGCAGTTGCGCAGCATTTGCGCCATCCACAGGTATTGGTCGATATCAGCGGTGGCCTTGATCGCCAATGGCGCATGGCGTTGCAGCAACCACTTGATGGCCTTGAGCGGCACGCCCGGCGCGGCCCAGGGCGAGGCGTAACCCGGCGAGACCTGGCCGGCGTTGGCGAAACTGGTCTCCATGGCCGCAGCAGGCTGCCGGTCGACCACCACCACTTCAAACCCGGCACGGGCCAGATAGTAAGCACTGGCGGTACCGATGACGCCGCTACCCAAGACCATGACGCGCATTTTCAATCCCTCATCGCGGCTTTTCGCCGAACTGTTTGTTAGAGCAATGATGGGCGCAGTGTAAAAAAGAAATGCCAGTGCTTTTCACTATATAAGCGCCTATATTTGGCGACAATTCTCGGCAAAAACCCTTTTCACGGAGGCGCATCCCCTATGCGTACCAACACTCAGACCAAACGTGAGCTGGACAAGATCGACCGCAACATCCTGCGCATCCTCCAGGCGGACGGGCGGATTTCCTTTACCGAACTCGGGGAAAAGGTCGGTCTCTCGACCACGCCCTGCACCGAGCGCGTGCGGCGCCTGGAGCGCGAGGGGATCATCATGGGCTACAACGCCCGGCTCAATCCGCAGCACTTGAAGGGTAGCTTGCTGGTGTTTGTCGAGATCAGCCTCGACTACAAATCCGGCGACACATTCGAAGAATTCAGACGCGCGGTGCTGAAGCTGCCCCATGTGCTGGAGTGCCATTTGGTCTCAGGAGATTTCGACTATTTGGTGAAGGCGCGGATTTCCGAGATGGCCTCGTACCGCAAACTGCTCGGCGACATTCTGTTGAAGCTGCCACATGTGCGTGAATCGAAGAGCTATATCGTCATGGAAGAGGTGAAAGAGAGCCTTTGCCTGCCGATTCCGGACTGATCACCGCAATGATCGTTCCCACGCTCTGCGTGGGAATGCAGCCCGGGACGCTCTGCGTCCCAAAGGCCGAACGCGGAGCGTCCGAAGAGGCATTCCCACGCAGAGCGTGGGAACGATCGCTTACACCAACACCTGCCGATTCGCCGCCATGTACTCGAAAATCTGCTTCTCGACCCGTGGATGTATCAACTCCACCGGCCGCCGCTCGTTCGGGCACGGCAGGGTCTTGGTCGTACCAAACAATCGACAGATCAGCGGCCGCTCTTCATACACCGTGCAGCCATTCGGCCCCAGGTGCACACAGTTGAGTTCTTCCAGCGCGGCATCCTGCTCGGCGCGGGATTTGCGCGGCAGCCGGGCCATTTCCTCGGGCGACGTGGTCACCGGGCCGCAGCAGTCGTGGCAGCCCGGCACGCAGTCGAACGTGGGGATCTGCTGACGCAGGGTGCGGATTTTCTGACTGTTGCAGCTCATCGAAACGGTGACCAAAGTGGCGGGCTGATGATTGTGCCGCAAAAGTCCGGATCCAGACACCGCAGGCCGACCGATGTTGCCCACGTTCGGGCGCGCGGCTTATGCTCCGTCAAATTTTCTCGACACTCAGCCGTTGGATGATGCCCATGACCGCCCGCGCCCCGACCACCGCGAGCCAACCCCACGTTGCCTCTTATTACGCCGCCAGCAGCCTGCAGCAGCCTGACCATCCCGTGCTGCAAGGCGAGGTGGTGGCGGATGTCTGCGTGGTCGGCGGTGGCTTTTCCGGGTTGAACACGGCGCTGGAACTGGCCGAACGCGGTTTCAGCGTAGTGTTGCTGGAAGCGCACCGGATCGGCTGGGGCGCCAGCGGTCGCAACGGCGGGCAGTTGATTCGCGGTGTCGGTCACGGCCTTGACCAGTTCGCCAATGTCATCGGTGCCGAGGGCGTGCGCGAGATGAAACTCATGGGCCTGGAAGCGGTGGAGATTGTCCGTCGGCGCGTTGAGCGTTTCGGCATTGCCTGCGACCTGACCTGGGGCTACTGCGATCTTGCCAACAAACCTTCCGATCTAGACGGTTTCGCCGAAGATGCCGAAGAACTCCGCAGCCTGGGTTATCGCTACGAAACCCGTCTGTTGCGGGCCAGTGAAATGCACACTGTGGTCGGCTCCAAACGCTATGTCGGCGGCTTGATCGACATGGGCTCCGGGCATCTGCACCCGCTGAATCTGGCGCTGGGCGAAGCGGCAGCGGCGCAGCAACTGGGCGTGCAATTGTTCGAGCAATCGGCAGTGACGCGCATCGATTACGGCCCCGAAGTGAAGCTGCACACCGCGCTAGGCTCGGTGCGGGCGAAGACTCTGGTGCTGGGCTGCAATGCCTATCTCCATGACCTCAACCCGCAACTGAGCGGCAAGGTCCTGCCCGCCGGCAGCTACATCATCGCCACCGAACCGCTGAGCGCAGAGCAGGCGCACAACCTGCTGCCGCAGAACATGGCGGTCTGCGACCAGCGGGTGGCGCTCGATTACTACCGGCTCTCGGCGGATCGACGTTTGTTGTTTGGTGGCGCCTGCCATTATTCAGGGCGCGATCCGAAAGACATCGGCGCCTATATGAAACCGAAGATGCTTGAAGTGTTCCCGCAACTGGCCGAGGTGAAAATCGATTATCAGTGGGGCGGAATGATCGGCATCGGTGCCAACCGCTTGCCGCAGATTGGCCGGCTCGTCGACCAGCCGAATGTGTATTACGCCCAGGCCTATTCCGGGCATGGGGTGAATGCCACGCACTTGGCCGGCAAGCTGCTGGCCGAGGCGATCAGCGGGCAGCATGGCGGCGGCTTTGATCTGTTCGCCCAGGTGCCGCACATCACCTTCCCCGGCGGCAAGCACTTGCGCTCACCGTTGTTGGCGTTGGGGATGTTGTGGCATCGGCTGAAAGAGTTGGTCTGACGAATCAGGATCGTTCCCACGCAGAGCGTGGGAACGATCTGTGGTATTCATATCCGCCAAAACGGCTTCAACCCCTCCTCCCTTGCCTGCTCCCGCGTCAACCCGACATCCTTGAGCTGCTCCGGTGTCAGGCCGAGCAATGCCTTGCGCGTGTGCAGACGATGCCAGAACAGCTCCCAGCGACTGAGGCCGGACGGCGCATTACGCAGCAGATTGCGCGCGTTGTCCTTTTGCCCTGCCGCCAGTTCCTGACTGTGTAACGTCAGCCGCACATCGCTCAAGCCGTTCATTTTCGTTGCTCCTGTTTACTTGGGTAGCCAGAGATTCCATGATGCGCGGGCGAGCAAAACCATTACAGACTCAAAGAACCAGTATTAAATCCATACAGATTTGCCGATTCGCCGACTGAATGATTGATTTTTGCCGCATCTGTACTGGTTTTCACCAAGACGCACCGAGGCCACCATGACTCTGTATGTAAACCTCGCCGAATTGCTCGGCACCCGCATCGAACAAGGCTTCTATCGTCCCGGCGACCGCTTGCCGTCGGTGCGTGCCTTGAGCGTCGAACACGGAGTCAGTCTGAGCACGGTGCAGCAGGCGTATCGCGTGCTTGAAGACAGCGGTCTGGCCACGCCAAAACCCAAGTCCGGCTATTTTGTCCCCGTAGGACGCGAATTGCCGGAGCTGCCCGCAGTAGGCCGCCCCGCGCAACGGCCGGTAGAGATTTCGCAATGGGATCAGGTGCTGGAACTCATTCGCGCCGTACCGCGCAAGGACGTCGTGCAATTGGGTCGGGGCATGCCCGATGTCGGCTCGCCGACCATGAAGCCGCTGCTGCGCGGACTGGCGCGAATCAGTCGCCGGCAGGACATGCCTGGTCTGTATTACGACAACATCCACGGCAACCTCGAACTGCGCGAACAGATCGCACGGCTGATGCTCGATTCCGGCTGCCAGTTGAGCGCCAGCGATCTGGTGATCACCACTGGCTGCCACGAAGCGCTGTCCACCAGCATCCATGCGATCTGCGAGCCGGGTGACATCGTCGCGGTGGACTCGCCGAGTTTCCACGGCGCCATGCAAACCCTCAAAGGCCTGGGCATGAAAGCCCTGGAGATTCCCACCGATCCGCTCACCGGGATCAGCCTCGACGCCCTGGAGCTGGCGCTGGAGCAGTGGCCGATCAAAGCCATTCAGCTCACCCCAAACTGCAACAACCCGCTCGGCTACGTCATGCCCGAGTCGCGCAAACGCGCGTTGTTGACGCTCGCCCAGCGTTTCGACGTGGCGATCATCGAAGATGATGTGTATGGCGAGCTGGCCTATACCTACCCGCGCCCGCGTACGATCAAATCCTTCGACGAAGACGGCCGCGTGTTGCTCTGCAGCTCGTTCTCCAAGACCCTGGCGCCAGGGCTGCGCATCGGCTGGGTGGCGCCGGGCCGATATCTGGAGCGAGTGCTGCACATGAAATACATCAGCACCGGCTCCACCGCGCCACAACCGCAGATCGCCATCGCCGAATTCATCAAGGCCGGCCATTTCGAGCCGCACTTGCGGCGTATGCGCATGCAGTACCAACGCAATCGTGACGCGATGATCGACTGGGTGACGCGCTATTTCCCGGCCGGCACCCGCGCCAGTCGCCCGCAGGGCAGCTTCATGCTCTGGGTGGAGCTGCCGGAAGGTTTCGACACGCTGAAACTGAATCGCGCGCTGCACGATCAGGGCGTACAGATTGCCGTCGGCAGCATCTTTTCCGCTTCGGGCAAGTACCGCAATTGTTTGCGGATGAACTACGCTGCCAAACCAACAGCGCAAATCGAAGAAGCGGTGCGCAAGGTCGGCGCTGCGGCAATCAAATTACTCGCCGAGACCGACTGACCTTTTTTGCGCGCCCGGCGTCCAAATTGCCGACCTCAGCCGCCAACCGGAACGACCCTACGTGAGCTTCAGACAGCCCCTACTCGCTTTACTGATACTCGCCTCGTTCCTCAGCGGCTGCGCCAGCCTTGATGTGCCGCGCGAACCAAGCCAGGCCCTGCCGGCGTCGGACTCCAGCTTCGGCCGTTCGATTCAGGCTCAGGCCGCGCCCTACAAAGGGCAGTCGGGGTTTCGCCTGCTCTCGGACAGTGGCGAGGCCTTTACCGCCCGCGCCGAGCTGATTCGTCATGCGCAGGTCAGCCTCGATTTGCAGTACTACATCGTCCACGACGGCATCAGCACGCGGATGCTGGTGGAGGAAGTGTTGAAGGCGGCCGACCGTGGCGTGCGCGTGCGCATCCTGCTCGACGACACCACCAGCGACGGCCTCGACCAGATCATCGCGACCCTTGCGGCACATCCGCAGATCCAGATTCGTTTGTTCAATCCGTTGCACCTGGGGCGCAGCACCGGCGTAACACGCGCGGCCGGGCGACTGTTCAATCTGTCCGTGCAGCATCGGCGCATGCACAACAAGTTGTGGCTGGCGGACAACAGCGCAGCCATCGTCGGCGGGCGCAATCTGGGCGATGAATATTTCGACGCCGAAGCCAACCTGAATTTCACCGACATCGACATGCTCAGCATCGGCCCGGTGGCCGAGCAGCTCGGGCACAGTTTCGACCAGTACTGGAACAGCGCGCTGAGCAAGCCGATCGACGAATTCCTCTCCAGCCAACCGACCGCCGTCGACCTGCAAAACACGCGCACGCGCCTGGAAGAATCGCTGGAAGAAACCCGCAAGCAGAACCACGCGCTCTATCAACAGTTGATGAAATTCACTACCGACCCGCGCATGGACATCTGGCGCAAAGAGCTGATCTGGGCCTGGAACCAGGCGCTGTGGGATGCGCCGAGCAAGGTCCTGTCCAAGGGCGAACCCGATCCGCATCTGCTGCTGACCACACAACTGGCGCCGGAACTGACCGGCGTCAGCAAAGAGCTGATCATGATTTCCGCCTACTTCGTGCCGGGTCAGCCAGGGCTGGTCTATCTGACCGGGCGCGCCGATGCCGGGGTCTCAGTGAGTCTGCTGACCAATTCGCTGGAGGCTACCGACGTGCCGGCGGTGCATGGCGGTTACGCGCCCTATCGCAAGGCGTTGCTTGAACACGGAGTGAAACTCTATGAGTTGCGCCGCCAGCCTGGGGATAACTACGGCAGCGGGCCACGCGTGTTCTACAGCAAGTCGTTTCGCGGCTCGGATTCCAGCCTGCACAGCAAGGCGATGATCTTTGATCGACGCAAATCGTTTATCGGTTCGTTCAATTTCGACCCGCGCTCGGTGCTGTGGAACACCGAAGTCGGCGTCCTGGTCGACAGCCCGGAACTGGCCGAGCATGTGCGCGCACTGGCACTGCAAGGCATGGCGCCGACCTTGAGTTATCAGGCGAAACTCGAGGACGGCAAGGTCGTCTGGGTCACCGAAGACAACGGCCAGATGCACACCCTGACCAAGGAGCCGGGGAGCTGGTGGCGGCGCTTCAACTCATGGTTCAGCACCAGCGTCGGCCTGGAGCGGATGCTGTAAAAAGCAAAGATCGCAGCCTTCGGCAGCTCCTACAGTTGGAAATGCGTTTGCCCTGTAAGAGCTGCCGAAGGCTGCGATCTTTTGATCTCAAGCAGTCTGGATTTTGCCGAAGGCGCCCTGGCGCAACAACAGGATAACCAACCCGAAAGCCCCCGCCGCCATCAACAGTGGCAACGCATGCCCGTTGATCCACTGACTCCCCGCCCCCGCCGCCAATGGCCCGACCAGACAACCGACACCCCACAACTGGGCAATATGCGCATTGGCGCGCACCAGCGCATCGTCACGATAACGCTCGCCAATCAGAATCAGCGACAGGGTAAACAAGCCGCCAGCACTGGCGCCGAACAGCACCCAAAGCGGCCAGATCAGCAGCGTGTCGAGCAGCATTGGAATGGCCAGACTCGACAGCATTAACACTACCGCGCACCCGGCAAACAGCGTGCGCCGCGACAGGTAATCGGCCAACGCGCCGATCGGTAATTGCAGCAGCGCATCGCCGACCACCACGGTGCTGACCATGGCCAGCGCGATTTCGGCGGTGAACCCCTGTTGCAGACAGTACACCGGCAGCAGCGTCAGGATCATCGCCTCGAACGCGGCGAACAATGACACCGCCCAGGCAATCGCCGGCAGCTCACGGGCGAAGCCCCACAGATCACCAAACGTGACGCTGTTGGCCTCGCTGCTCGGCGCGCCGCTGCGCCCCAGCAGCAGGAAAGGCGAGAGCGTCAGCAGACCGGCCCCGACCCAGAAACCGTAATCATGCTCGGTACCCAGCGCACCCAGCAGCAACGGACCGGACAGCTGGCTCAGCGCATAGCTGCTGCCATACAGCGCCACCAGACGCCCGCGCCACTGCTCGACCACCAGCTGATTGATCCAGCTCTCGCCAAGAATGAACACGATGGTCAGAATCACACCGATCAGCAACCGCAGCAGCAACCAGATCGGATAACTCGGCAGCAGCGCCAGCAGGCCGATCGACAATGCCCCGGCCCACAGGCACAGGCGCATCAGGTTCGCCGTGCCGAAATACGCAGCGAGATGGCTGGAGACCTTCGCCCCGAGCAGCACGCCGATTGCCGGCATGGCTGCCATCACACCGATGGCGAACGAGCCGTAGCCCCAGCCCTCCAGACGCAACGACACCAGCGGCATGCTGACCCCCAGGGCCAGACCGACACTCAAGACAGACGCCAACACGGCGAAATACGTCGCCCACCGCATGTTCCACGCTCCTGTGGATATTTTTATATGCACCACAAAATCACTGTGGGAGCGAGCCCCTGTGGCGAGGGGATTTATCCCCGTTGGGTCGCGCAGCGGCCCCAAAACCTGCAACCACGATGTACCAGGTACACCGCGTGCAATGGTTTAGCGACTACTTCGCAGCCGAACGGGGATAAATCCCCTCACCACAGAGGCTCGCTCCCACAGCGGATCTCTGTTTGGTCAGGAAGCCCGGAGTGACCGGGCTCGCTAACGTCTTACAGCTTGATCCACGTCGCCTTCAGCTCGGTGTACTTGTCGAAGGCGTGCAGCGATTTGTCGCGACCGTTGCCCGACTGCTTGAAGCCACCGAACGGCGCGGTCATGTCGCCGCCATCGTACTGGTTGACCCACACGCTACCGGCGCGCAAAGCCTTGGCGGTCAGGTGCGCCTTGGAGATGTCCTGGGTCCACACCGCTGCGGCCAGACCGTATGGCGTGTCGTTGGCAATCTGGATGGCTTCTTCGGCGCTGTCGAAAGCGATCACCGACAACACTGGGCCGAAAATCTCTTCCTGAGCAATCTTCATCGCATTGCTCACACCATCGAAAATGGTTGGCTCGACGTAAGTGCCACCGGTCTCCTGGAGGATGCGCTTGCCGCCGGCGACCAGTTTGGCGCCATCGCTATGGCCGGATTCGATGTACGACAGCACGGTGTTCATCTGCTGGGTATCGACCAGCGCACCGACGTTGGTCGCCGGGTCCAGCGGATTGCCCGGCTTCCAGGTTTTCAGCGCCTCGATCACCATCGGCAGGAATTTGTCCTTGATCGAGCGCTCGACCAGCAGACGCGAACCGGCGGTGCAGACTTCGCCCTGGTTGAAGGCGATGGCGCTGGCGGCGGATTCAGCGGCGGCCTGCAGATCCGGCGCATCGGCGAAGACGATGTTCGGGCTCTTGCCGCCGGCTTCCAGCCAGACGCGCTTCATGTTCGATTCGCCGGCGTAGACCATCAGTTGCTTGGCGATCTTGGTCGAGCCGGTGAAGACCAGCGTGTCGACATCATTATGCAGACCCAGCGCCTTGCCGACGGTGTGGCCATAGCCCGGCAGCACATTGAGCACGCCTTTCGGAATACCGGCTTCAATGGCCAGCGCAGCGATACGGATGGCGGTCAGCGGCGACTTTTCCGACGGCTTGAGGATCACCGAGTTGCCGGTCGACAGCGCCGGGCCGAGTTTCCAGCAAGCCATCATCAGCGGGAAGTTCCACGGCACGATAGCGCCGACCACGCCCACCGGCTCGCGAGTCACCAGGCCCAGTTGGTCATGCGGGGTCGCGGCGACTTCGTCGTAGATCTTGTCGATCGCTTCACCGCTCCAGCTCAGCGCCTGCGCCGCACCCGGCACGTCGATGTACAGCGAATCGCTGATCGGCTTGCCCATGTCGAGGGTTTCCAGCAGCGCGAGTTCTTCGGCGTGCTGTTTCAGCAGGCTGGCGAAGCGGATCATGGTGGCTTTGCGTTTGGTCGGCGCCAGGCGCGACCAGACGCCGGAGTTGAAGGTGGCGCGGGCGTTTTCTACAGCACGGTCAGCATCGGCGGCGTCGCAGCTGGCGATCTTGCCGAGCAAGCGGCCATCGACCGGGCTGATGCATTCGAAGGTTTCGCCGGAACCGGCGTCGGTGTATTCGCCATTCAGGAAGGCGCGGCCTTCGATTTTCAGATCGCGGGCGCGTTGTTCCCAGTCGGCACGAGTCAGGGTGGTCATTCGGGTGTCCTCCTCTTATTGAATACGAGCACCGCAAGCGCTGCGGCGCTGTTCAAGAATTCTGCCCGGCCAGCCTGCACTTTCGGCCCGAGGCACCCGCCACCCTAAACCAGCGACCGGGTTTGTTTCAATATATTTGACATAAGCTGGCCATACGGCCTTGCGGTGTTCATTTTAATAAACATAGACTTTGGCTCATTCCAGCCAACGCGCCGTCATTAACGGAGAAAACAACAATGAACATCCAGAACGTCGTCGACATCAGCCTCGCCAGCAGCGAAGCCGAGCGTTATCGCCCGGACCCGGCGAAAGTGCTCAAGGGCGATCCTGAGCAGGCGGTGTTTCATCAATACGACAGCCCTTGTGGGCAAATGGGTGTTGGTGTGTGGGAAGGCGCGGTGGGCCAGTGGACGGTGAATTACACCGAGAATGAGTACTGCGAGATTCTGCAGGGGGTTTCGGTATTGCGTGACAGCGATGGCAATGCCAAGACCTTGCGCGTTGGCGATCGCTTCGTGATCCCGGCGGGGTTTCGCGGAACCTGGGAAGTGCTGGAGGCTTGCCGCAAGGTTTATGTGATCTTTGAACAGAAGGCTTGAGATGTTTGCTTGCTGATCGGCCCTCATCGCTGGCAAGCCAGCTCCCACAGGTTTTGTGCATGACACAGGTTCTGTGAAGACCGGCAATCAATGTGGGAGCTGGCTTGCCAGCGATAAGGCCTAACCGGTCACCGCAGAATCCAAGGCAAAAAAAAGGCCCGTATCTCACGATACGGGCCTTTTTCGCAGTCAGGAAAAATCAATTACTTGATTTTGCCTTCCTTGTACATCACGTGCTTGCGAACAACCGGATCATATTTCTTGATCTCGATTTTGTCCGGGGTAGTACGCTTGTTCTTGTCGGTAGTGTAGAAGTGACCAGTACCGGCGCTCGAGATCAAACGAATCAATTCACGCATGATTAGCTCCCTTAAATCTTGCCATCGCGGCGAAGTTCGGCGAGCACGACAGTGATGCCACGCTTGTCGATGATACGCATGCCTTTGGCAGATACGCGCAGACGCACAAAACGTTTCTCTTCTTCAACCCAGAAGCGGTGATGCTGCAGGTTCGGCAGGAAACGACGACGGGTTTTGTTGTTTGCGTGGGAAATGTTATTCCCAGTCACCGGACCCTTACCGGTAACTTGACATACTCTCGACATGCCTCAGCCCTCTAAAACCACATGCCCAACCCGGCATGGGTTGGCCGCTTAATCTCTCAGTCATTTGGCGCCAGGCGCCGCGTTTCTTTAGAGGTCTTACCGGCTACACCTACAGTGAAGGAACCGGGCCCCTAGAAAAGAGCGCTGCTTTATACCAGAAAGACCGGGGTGCAACAACAATCGGTGTGCAATCAATCGGCAAAAGGGCGATTTTTTCCGCCGCAGACGCCTTGGACAAAGGCTGCGGCCAGTTTTGACCACTCGTCGCAGAAATCCCGTCCTACAGGCGATTCAGACTTTTCATCCCCCTGCCCACGCTCGAAACCGCGCAAGAGTGCGCCTGAAAATGCAAAAAGGGGATAGTCATTTGCAATTCAGAGCTCTAGGGTAGGACTTTTCCAGACTGCACTTGCAGATGGGCCTTCGATCTGTAAAGGAAACCGACCATGCGCCTCGCTGCCCTACCCCTGTTGCTCGCCCCGCTCCTGCTGAGCCCCCTTGCCCAGGCCGCCGCGTTGAGCGTGTGCACCGAGGCCAGCCCTGAAGGGTTCGACGTGGTGCAGTACAACTCACTGACCACCACCAATGCTTCGGCTGACGTATTGATGAACCGCCTGGTGGATTTCGACACCGCCAGCGGCAAGGTCATTCCGAGCCTTGCCGACAGCTGGGAAGTCAGCACCGACGGCCTCACCTATGTGTTCAAACTGCACCCGCAGGTGAAATTTCACACAACCGATTACTTCAAGCCGAGCCGCGAGCTGAGTGCCGAAGACGTAAAATTCAGCTTCGACCGCATGCTCGACCCGGCCAACCCGTGGCACAAAGTCGCCCAGAGCGGCTTCCCCCATGCGCAGTCGATGCAACTGCCAACCCTGATCAAGAAGATCGACGCCCTTGACCCGCTCACCGTGCGTTTCACGCTTGATCATCCGGATTCGACCTTCCTCGCGACCCTGAGCATGGGCTTCGCCTCGATCTATTCCGCCGAATACGCCGACAAACTGATGAAGGCCGGCGCCACCGACAAACTCAACAGCCAGCCGATCGGCACCGGCCCGTTCGTGTTCAATCGCTTCCAAAAAGATGCAGCGATTCGCTACAAGGCCAATCCGGACTATTTCCGTGGCAAGCCTGCCGTCGACCCGTTGATCTTCGCCATCACGCCGGACGCCAACGTGCGCCTGCAAAAGCTGCGGCGCAATGAATGCCAGATCGCCCTGTCGCCGAAACCATTGGATGTACAGGCCGCGCTGAAGGAACCGACGCTGAAAGTCGAAAAGACTGACGCGTTCATGACCGCTTTCGTGGGCATTAACAGCCAGCATCCGCCGCTGGACAAGCCGGAAGTGCGCCAGGCGATCAACCTCGCTTTCGACAAGGCCAACTACATCAAAGCCGTGTTCGAAGACACCGCCGAGGCAGCCAATGGGCCATACCCACCGAACACCTGGAGCTATGCCAAGAACCTGCCGGGCTATCCGCACGACGTGGCCAAGGCCAAGGCGCTGCTGGCCAAGGCCGGCTTGAAGGACGGCTTCCAGACCACGATCTGGACGCGGCCATCGGGCAGCCTGCTCAACCCGAACCCAAGCCTCGGCGCGCAGATGCTGCAGTCGGATCTGGCCGAGATCGGCATCCAGGCAGAAATTCGTGTGATCGAATGGGGCGAGCTGATTCGTCGCGCCAAGGCCGGCGAACATGATCTGCTGTTCATGGGCTGGGCCGGTGACAACGGCGACCCGGACAACTTCCTCACTCCGCAGTTTTCCTGCGCAGCAGTGAAGTCCGGGACCAACTTCGCGCGGTACTGCAACGCCGATCTGGACAAGCTGATCAGCGCCGGCAAGACCACCAGCGAGCAAGGCGTGCGCACCAAGCTGTATGAGCAGGCACAAGCGCAGATCCAGCAGCAGGCATTGTGGCTGCCACTGGCGCACCCGACGGCCTACGCTTTGACGCGCAAGGATGTTCAGGGTTATTCCGTCAGCCCGTTCGGCCGCCAGGATTATTCCAAGGTCAGCCTCAAATAACCTGCCTGACACACCGGTGGATGGAAACAATCTGTGGGAGCGAGCCCGCTCGCGAAAGCGGTCATTCAGCAAACAATGATGCTGACTGATAACACGCCTTCGCGAGCAGGCTCGCTCCCACAAGGTCCAGAATCGGCGCCGAGAACTACATCCAACCACACTCCGCCATCGACAGCGGCTCGCCGTCGCCGATGATGAAGTGATCGAGCACTCGCACGTCAATCAGCTCCAGCGCTTTCTGCAGGCGCTTGGTCAGCAGCCGATCGGCCTGACTCGGATCGGTGTTGCCGGACGGGTGGTTGTGACACAGGATCACCGCTGCGGCGTTATTGGCCAGCGCGCGCTTCACCACCTCCCGAGGATGCACGCTGGTGTTGTCGATCGAGCCGCGAAACAGCGCCTCGAAATTCAGCACCTGGTGCTTTGAATCGAGAAACAGGCAGCCGAACACCTCGTGCGGCTCATGCCGCAGCATCGCCTTGAGGTAATCGCGGACGACCTGAGGGTTCTCCAGCGCCGGTTTCTGCCGTGAGCGCTCGGCCAGATGGCGCTTGCTCATTTCCTGCGCGGCTTGCAGCTGGGCGAACTTGGCCGGACCGAGGCCCAATTGTTTGCTGAATGCGTCCTGATCGGCCTCGAGCAGCAAACGCAGGCCACCGAATTGCGTCAGCAGATGTCTGGCGAGGTCGACAGCGCTTTTTCCGGGCAATCCGGTGCGCAGAAAAATCGCCAACAACTCAGCGTCCGAAAGACTCCCTGCGCCGTGTTCCAACAGCCTTTCCCGCGGCCGTTCCGCCGCCGGCCAATCGCGAATACTCATAGCACCTCCTTGTCTGTGGGCGCCGCTGTTCCGTAGCGGTCGCTGTGATATCGTAGCCCATCTTTTTGGCGGTCGATTCAACCCTGGGGAGGGGCATCGCACCGCCGTCATCAACGAAATGAAAGGCAGACCTATGCAGCGGCTGTATCGGAAACGCATCGTTCTGGGCGTCGGCGGCGGCATTGCGGCCTACAAGAGCGCCGATCTGGTTCGCCGCCTGATCGACCAGGGTGCCGAAGTGCGCGTGGTCATGACCCATGGCGGCGCCGAATTCATTACCCCGCTGACCATGCAGGCCCTGTCGGGCCACCCGGTTCACCTCGACTTGCTCGACCCTGCCGCCGAAGCCGCCATGGGCCATATCGAGCTGGCGAAATGGGCCGATCTGGTGCTGATCGCCCCGGCCACCGCCGACCTGATCGCCCGTCTGGCCCAAGGCATTGCCAACGATCTGCTGACCACGCTGGTGCTGGCCACTGATGCCGTGGTTGCCGTCGCACCAGCGATGAACCAGGCGATGTGGCGCGACCCGGCGACCCAGGCCAACCTGCAACTGTTGGAGAGCCGTGGCCTGAAGACTTTCGGCCCGGCCTCGGGCAGCCAGGCCTGCGGCGACGTCGGCATGGGCCGCATGATGGAAGCCACCGATCTGGCGCTGCTCGCCGCTGATTGCTTCCAGCGCCAGGCCCTGACCGGCAAGCATGTGGTGATCACCGCCGGCCCGACTCAGGAAAACATCGACCCGGTGCGCTACATCACCAACCACAGCTCCGGCAAAATGGGTTTTGCCCTCGCCGAAGCAGCCGTGGAAGCCGGCGCCCGTGTCACTTTGATCAGCGGCCCGGTGCACTTGCCGACGCCTGATCGCGTGACGCGGATCGATGTGGTCAGCGCCCGCGACATGCTCGCCGCCTGCGAATCGGCCATGCCTTGCGACGTGTTCATCTCGTCGGCAGCGGTGGCGGACTACCGCCCTGAAGTCGTCGCCCCGCATAAACTCAAGAAAGATCCTACGAGCGGTGACGGCTTCGTCCTGCAAATGGTGCGCAACCCGGACATCCTTGCCACTATCGCGACCCGTCCCGACCGTCCGTTCAGTGTCGGCTTCGCCGCCGAAACCGAACACCTGCTCGACTACGCTGCACGCAAGCTGAAGGACAAGAATCTCGATCTGATCGTCGCCAACGACGTCGCCAACCCGAGCATCGGTTTCAACAGCGAAGAAAACGCCTGCAGCGTCATCGACCGTGAGCTGCACGCCACGGTTTTCGCCCAGACCAGCAAGAGCAAGATCGCTCGCCAACTGGTCACTTTTATCGCCGAACGTCTGAACCAGGTTTAATTTACATGCACGCTTTGCAAGCCAAGATCCTCGATCCACGCATCGGTAGCGAATTCCCGCTGCCGCAATACGCCACGCCGGGCTCCGCCGGCCTCGACCTGCGCGCCATGCTGGAACAGGACATCGTGATCAAACCGGGTGAAACCGTGCTGATTCCTACCGGCCTGTCGGTGTACATCGGCGACCCGAATCTCGCCGCGCTGATCCTGCCGCGCTCGGGCATGGGCCACAAACATGGCATCGTGCTGGGCAATCTGGTCGGCCTGATCGACTCCGATTACCAGGGCCCGCTGATGGTCTCCTGCTGGAACCGCGGCCAGAGCGACTTCACCATGACCGTCGGCGAACGCCTGGCGCAATTGGTGCTGGTACCGGTGGTGCAGGCGCATTTCGAAATGGTTGAAGAGTTTGTCGAGACCGAGCGCGGTACCGGCGGCTTTGGCCACACTGGCACCAAATAACCGGATAGAAATTATGGGGTGAGGGGATTTATCCCCGTTGGGCTGCGAAGCGGCCCCAAGATTTTGGGTCTGCTGCGCAGCCCATCGGGGATAAATCCCCTCGCCACAAAAAATGCGCTATATCGGCAGCAGGTTTTAACACCGTAAATCAAGGTTTTGCCGGCCGAAAGCCACGCCAGCCGGGGCGTCATGGCCCTTTCATAGCACGAACTCTCTGTGGAAAACGCCGTCATACCCTTCAGTTTGAGCCTGCCGTCGAATCTTTCGCCGGTCTGTCCCGCCCTTTTCGAGATGGAGCATGTCCACAGATGAGCACCCCCGCCAAGATCGCCCCGACGCTGCCTGACAGCATTTTCCGCGCCTACGACATTCGTGGCACCGTGCCGGAATTCCTCAACGGTGAAACCGCCTACTGGATCGGTCGCGCCATCGGCTCGCAGAGCCTGGCCCAGGGCGAGCCGAACGTGTCGGTCGGTCGTGACGGTCGCCTGTCCGGCCCGGAGCTGGTCGCGGAACTCATTCGCGGCATCGCCGAGAGCGGTTGCCACGTCAGCGATGTCGGCCTGGTGCCAACGCCGGCACTGTACTACGCCGCCAACGTGCTGGCCGGCAAGTCCGGGGTGATGCTCACCGGTAGCCACAATCCGTCGAACTACAACGGCTTCAAAATCGTCATCGCCGGCGACACCCTCGCCAACGAACAGATTCAGGTGCTCCACGAGCGCATCAAGAACAACGACCTGAGCAGCGGCCAGGGCAGCGTCACCCAGGTCGAAATCCTCGACCGCTACAACACCGAAATCGTCCAGGACATCAAACTGGCCCGCCGCCTGAAAGTCGTGGTCGACTGCGGCAACGGCGCGGCCGGCGTGATCGCCCCGCAACTGATCGAAGCGCTGAACTGCGAAGTCATCCCGCTGTTCTGCGAAGTCGACGGCAACTTCCCGAACCATCACCCGGATCCGGGCAAACCGGAAAACCTCGTAGACCTGATTGCCAAAGTCAAAGAGACCAACGCCGATATCGGCCTGGCCTTCGACGGTGACGGCGACCGCGTTGGCGTGGTGACCAATACCGGCAGCATCGTCTACCCGGATCGCCTACTGATGCTGTTCGCTCGCGACGTAGTGGCGCGCAACCCGGACGCGGAAATCATCTTCGACGTCAAATGCACCCGTCGCCTGGTGCCATTGATCAAGGAATACGGTGGTCGGCCGCTAATGTGGAAGACCGGTCACTCGTTGATCAAAAAGAAAATGAAACAATCCGGCGCACTGTTGGCCGGCGAAATGAGCGGGCACATCTTCTTCAAGGAACGCTGGTTCGGTTTCGACGACGGCATCTACAGCGCCGCACGTCTGCTGGAGATCCTCAGCAAGGAAAAATCCACCGCGGAAGAGCTGTTTGCGACCTTCCCGAACGATATTTCCACGCCGGAAATCAATATCCATGTGACCGAAGAGAGCAAATTCAGCATCATTGATGCACTGCACGATGCTCAGTGGGGTGAAGGCGCCGACCTGACCACCATCGACGGCGTGCGTGTCGATTACGCCAAAGGCTGGGGCCTGGTGCGCGCGTCCAACACCACACCGGTGCTGGTGCTGCGCTTCGAGGCCGATGACGAGGCTGAATTGCAGCGCATCAAGGATGTGTTCCACGCCCAACTGAAACGCGTTGCACCTGATCTCCAACTACCGTTCTGATCCACCCGGAGCCCTGAATGACCCTCGAACGCGAAGCCGCCGCCAACACTGCCAAGGTCCTGTCCGAAGCGCTGCCTTACATCCGACGCTATGTCGGCAAGACCCTGGTGATCAAATACGGCGGCAACGCGATGGAAAGCGAGGAGCTGAAAACCGGCTTCGCCCGCGACATCGTGCTGATGAAAGCCGTGGGCATCAACCCGGTGGTCGTGCACGGTGGCGGCCCGCAGATCGGTGATCTGCTCAAGCGCCTGTCGATCGAAAGCCACTTCGTCGACGGCATGCGCGTTACCGACGCGGCGACCATGGACGTGGTGGAAATGGTCCTTGGCGGTCAGGTCAACAAGAGCATCGTCAACCTGATCAACCGCCATGGCGGCAGCGCCATCGGCCTGACCGGTAAGGATGCCGGGCTGATCCGGGCGAAGAAGCTCACCGTCTCCCGCCAGACCCCGGAGATGACCCAACCAGAAATCATCGACATCGGCCATGTCGGCGAAGTCGTCGGCATCAATACCGAGCTGTTGAATCTGCTGGTCAAAGGCAACTTCATCCCGGTCATCGCGCCGATTGGCGTCGGTGAGAACGGCGAGTCGTACAACATCAACGCCGACCTGGTAGCGGGCAAGGTTGCCGAAGCACTGAAAGCTGAAAAGTTGATGCTGCTGACCAACATTGCCGGCCTGATGGACAAGTCGGGCACCGTGCTGACCGGCCTGAGCACGCAGCAGGTCGACGACCTGATCGCTGACGGCACGATCTACGGCGGCATGCTGCCGAAGATCCGCTGCGCACTGGAAGCGGTTCAGGGTGGGGTTGGCAGTTCGTTGATCATCGACGGTCGTGTGCCTAACGCGATTCTGCTGGAAATCTTCACTGATACCGGCGTGGGCACGCTGATCAGTAATCGCAAGCGTCCTTGATCGCTGATACACCGGAGATCGCAATCTGCGGCAGCGCCTGCAAATTTCGTTGATGCGAAATTTCTGTAGGAGCTGACGAAGGCTGCGATCTTTTTTGTGCGCGCAGGAAACGCCTGACTCGACACAGCGAAACGTCCGACATCCCTCCAGAACAAATCTCCATAGGATCTTCCCCTCATCCAACGGAGATCTTCCCATGCAAAAAAACAGCGTTCCTTACGGCAGTGACATTTCGGCTGGCACTTACGCCTGCGTGGACTGCGGCCGAGAGTATTCAGCCCCTTCGCAGACTTCGATGCCGCCCTGCCCTGACTTCACCGAAGCCTCTCACCCACTCAAGGGCTGGAAAGTGCTCACCGGCCAAGGAGATGCACCCCAGGATCCCTACCCAGCCGCCAGCGACAAATAACCGGAGCGGCGACTCATGCAGATCTCGTTCACGATCGACGCCGATGCTTTCGAGCAGGAACAGAAGGAACCGGTGAAAAAGACCTTGCGCATCGGCGATGCGGAAATCGCCCATGCGCTGGAGCGCATCGCCAAAGCCAGCCTGACCGAATACCTGAAAATGCTGGTCGAGGGCGGCATGCCCAGCCGGGCCGACGAAGCCAAGCAGGATCGCCTGCTGTATCTCATTCAGAGTTACTTCGGGCAAACCCTGCCGACCGAATCGCAGATCTCGACGATCTTTCAACTGACCCAGAGCCAAAGCAAAACCCTGCTGAAGAACACCGTTTCGCGTTTTCGCAATCAGCTCGACGACATCCTGCAGCACAGCATGCGCGCCGTCATCGTTTCCGCCGAACACGCGCAGAACGTGTTTCTGGTGGTGATCAGCTCGGATGTGATTCGCGATGAATTGAACATGCTCATCACCCAGAACGAGCCGACCTTCAAACCCATCACCAAACGCAAGGGCAGCGCCGGGCAATTCGAGATCAGCGAAGATTCCCACGCATTGCTCTGTGCAACGCTGGGTCTGAATGCCGTTCAGTGACATCGTCGCGGTCAGTGGCTTGCTGCTGACCCTGACCACGTTCATGTTCAATCTGGCGTGGCCGGCGCTCAATGAAGCGCTGGCTGAAGATGAATTTCAAAAAGGTTCGCAGGCCCGCAAGCGCAGTCGAGACAAGGTGATGGCTGCTTTCTACTGGCGAGCATTGCCATTGACGTGCGCGTTTGTGGCGCTGTTTTACGTCAACTTGCCAGCTGCGGTTGGCATCATCGACAGCAGCACGCTGGATTTGTGGGATTTCGATGTGGATCGCACGTTGTACGTGATGGTGGTTGTAGCGCTGCTGGTGTTTGCGCTGGTCAATGCGGGACTGGCGCTGAGACTGCTGATCAAATGGCAAAAACTGCGTAGACCACTGTAGGAGCTGCCGAAGGCTCGGGCCGCGATCGGACGATCTTTTGATCTTGATCCTGAAAAACAAGATCAAAAGATCGCAGCCTTCGGCAGCTCCTACAGGTGCGTATCACACGCCAAATTGGGCGCGGTACGCTTCCACGGCTGGGAGGTGTTGCTTGAGCTGCGGATCGTCGGCGAGGAACTCCAACACCTGATTCAGCGAGACGATGCTGATCACCGGAATGCCGAAGTCACGCTCGACTTCCTGGATGGCCGACAATTCGCCGTTGCCACGCTCCTGGCGGTTCAGCGCGATCAGCACACCGGCGGCTTTGGCGCCGTCTTGGGAAGCGATGATCTGCATCACTTCACGAATGGCGGTGCCGGCGGTGATCACGTCGTCGATGATCAAGACTTCGCCAGTCAGCGGCGCGCCAACCAGGCTGCCGCCCTCGCCGTGGGCCTTGGCTTCCTTACGGTTGAAGCACCACGGCAGGTCACGATCGTGATGCTCGGCCAGCGCAACGGCGGTCGTGGCCGCCAGCGGAATACCTTTATAAGCCGGGCCAAACAGAACGTCGAAGGGGATGCCGCTCTCGGTGATGGCGGCGGCGTAGAAACGCCCCAGCTGCGCCAGGGCCGAACCCGAGTTGAACAGGCCGGCGTTGAAGAAGTAGGGACTGGTGCGCCCGGACTTCAGGGTGAACTCACCGAAGCGCAAAACGCCGCGATCGATGGCAAAACGAATGAAATCGCGCTGATACGCTTGCATGAAAAAAACCCCAAATACCACGGATTTAGCTAATTAGCTTGACGCCGTGTATCATACACGCACGCGATTTTTGGGGCCATTTATGCGGATCATCAGTGTGAACGTCAATGGTATTCAGGCGGCAGTCGAGCGCGGTTTGCTCAGTTGGCTGCAAGCCCAGAATGCCGACGTCATCTGCCTGCAGGACACCCGTGCCTCCGCCTTTGAACTGGATGACCCAGCCTTCCAACTGGATGGCTACTTCCTTTATGCCTGCGATGCTGAAGTCCCTGCCCAAGGCGGCGTGGCTTTGTATTCGCGGTTGCAACCGAAGGCTGTCATCAGCGGTCTCGGTTTCGAGACGGCCGACCGCTACGGGCGCTACCTGCAAGCAGATTTCGACAAAGTCAGTATTGCCACCTTGCTGTTTCCTTCGGGGATGAACGGCGATGAGGACTTGAACCAGAAGTTCAAGCTCATGGACGATTTCGGCAAGTACCTGGACAAACAGCGACGCAAACGTCGCGAGTACATTTATTGTGGCTCGCTGTACGTTGCGCAGCAGAAACTCGACATCAAGAACTGGCGCGACAGCCAGCAATCTCCAGGCTTCCTGGCGCCGGAACGCGCCTGGATGGACGAGATTGTCGGCAACATGGGCTATGTCGATGCGCTGCGCGAAGTCAGCCGAGAAGGCGATCAGTACAGCTGGTGGCCGGATAACGAACAGGCCGAGATGCTCAATCTGGGCTGGCGTTTCGATTATCAGATCCTGACCCCGGGCCTGCGTCGCTCGGTGCGCAGTGCACGCCTGCCGCGTCAGCCACGGTTCTCGCAGCACGCGCCGTTGATCGTCGACTACGACTGGACGCTGACCATCTAAGCGTCGTATCGCAGCCAAAGAAAATGCCCGCATCGTGAGATGCGGGCATTTTTTATGCGCCGTGCTTCCTAAACCGCAGCGAAGAATGGCAAGGCCAGGTACAGCTTGATCACGATGACGTTAACGATATCGATGAAGAACGCTCCTACCATCGGCACCACCAGAAACGCGATTTGCGAAGGGCCATAGCGCTGCGTCACCGCTTGCATGTTGGCAATGGCCGTAGGCGTGGCACCCAGCCCAAAGCCGCAGTGTCCCGCAGCGAGTACGGCGGCATCATAGTTGCTGCCCATCACCCGAAACGTTACGAAAATCGCGAACAGCGCCATGACCAGCGCCTGCACGGCCAGAATGATGAAGATCGGCAATGCCAACGCCGCCAGATCCCAAAGCTTCAGCGACATCAGCGCGATCGCCAGAAACAGCGAGAGGCTGACATTGCCGAGCACGGAAACTTCACGCTCGAACACCTGATACAAGCCAAGTGCTGACAGACTGTTGCGCAACACCACACCTACAAACAGCACGCAAACAAACGTCGGCAGTTCGAACGCAGTGCCATGCAGAACGCCATTCAGAAGGTTGCCAGCGAGCAGGCTGACGGCAATCAGCGCCAGCGTCTCGACGAACGAAAACGGCGTGATTGAGCGTTCCTTGTTTGGCTGTTCAAAACCTCTTGGCAGTCGCGGCGCTTGTTGCGGATTGCAACCCGGCACTTGCACGCGCTTGATCAGCAACCGGGCAACGGGCCCACCGATCAGACCACCCAGCACCAGACCGAACGTCGCTGAGGCCAGCGCCAGCTCTGAAGCCGACGCCAGGCCATATTTCTCGCTGAACACCGCGCCCCATGCAGCGCCAGTGCCGTGGCCGCCGGCCAGCGTGATCGAGCCCGTCAGCAAGCCCATCAAAGGGTCGAGCCCGAGCAGGGTTGCCAACCCGATGCCCATGGCGTTCTGCACCACCAGCAAGCCAATGACCGCCAGCAGGAAGATACCGACAATGCGGCCGCCCTTCTTCAGACTGGCAAGGTCAGCACTCAAGCCAATGGTGGCAAAGAAAGCCAACATCAGGGGGGTTTGCAATGATGTATCGAAGCGGACTTCAATGTCGAAAGTGCGCAATATCAACAGGAGCACGGCAACCACAAGGCCGCCTGCTACCGGTTCAGGAATATTGTAACTTCGCAGAAAGCCGACACGCGTAACAAGTCCGCGTCCGAGCAGCAGTACTAAAGAAGCGGCCACGAGCGTGCCGTAGAAATCGAGCTCAATCATGTGGATTATTCTTGGCTAAGTATTCACGAGGCGAGCGTTTACCTGGGCTCGACGGGTGAACCGGCTGATTTTCTCAACACTGATTACTGGGGAATTCAAGTGCCATCGATGGCTTGAACATATCGGAATGTTTCAACCGAAACATTACATCGGGCAACTTTAACAACCAGCTCGCGCCAATAACAAGAACGGGAATAAGCACTGGACCGATCAGTTGTGACCAAAGATGTAATAGAGGAACATCAGCAAATAAATGCCAAACCGCACATCGTTAACAGACTAGTCCTACAACAAAAACCAATTATTAAGTTGCACAAATAAAAATACCCCGATAAGTCGGGGTATTTTCATATTGCGACACAACAGACTTTCACTTGATCAATCGCCAGGTGAACGGATATCTGTATGGGAAACCTTCGTTGGCTTTGACCCCTGCAATGATCGTCAGGACCAGTGCGGCGATCGCCAACAAACCAAACAGGAAGAAACCAATGATCAGCAGCATGAGCAGGAAGCAGATCATTGAGGCTATCGCCACCGTGATCTGAAAATTCAACGCCTCTTTGCCCTGTGCATCGATAAAAGGGTCTTTCTCGCGCTTCATCTGCCATAGGATCAACGGCCCGATCAGATTGCCGAACGGAATCCAGATCCCCAGCAAGGCGGACAGGTGACAGAACATTGCCCACTGGCGAACCTCCTGGCTCGGTTTGGGCAGCAACTCTTGCTCGTCACTCATCATGTCCTCCTTGTGGTCGAAAACCTCAGTCGGCCAGTGCAGCCTTCTGCAGTTCGAAGATCTCGTTCATGCCTTTCTTCGCCAGTTCCAGCATGGCGTTCAAGTCTTCAGGCTGGAACGGCGCGCCTTCAGCAGTGCCCTGCACTTCGATGAAACCGCCGGTGCTGGTCATCACTACGTTCAGGTCGGTTTCAGCAGCGGAATCTTCAAGATAGTCCAGATCCAGCACCGGCTCGCCCTGGTACATGCCCACCGAGACTGCACCGATCATCTGCTTGAGCGGGTCACCGCCTTTCAGGCCGCCGCGCTTCTTGATCACTTTCAGGGCATCGACCAGCGCAACCATGGCGCCGGTGATGGACGCGGTGCGAGTACCGCCATCGGCCTGGATCACGTCGCAATCGACATACAGGGTCACGTCGCCAAGCTTGGACATATCCAGCGCCGCGCGCAGGGAGCGGCCGATCAGACGCTGGATTTCGAGAGTACGACCGCCCTGCTTGCCACGGCTGGCCTCACGCTGGTTACGCTCACCGGTGGCGCGCGGCAGCATGCCGTACTCGGCAGTCAACCAGCCCTGGCCCTGGCCTTTGAGGAAGCGCGGCACGCCATTTTCGACGCTGACGGTGCAGATGACTTTGGTATCACCGAATTCGACCAGTACGGATCCCTCGGCGTGTTTGGTGTAGTTGCGGGTGATGCGGATCGAGCGGAGCTGATCGGCAGCGCGACCACTTGGACGTTTCATAGGGATACCTGTACTGAGGACGGAAAACTGCCGAGCATTATAGAGCCCTGCACCGCGAGTGGGCACTGGTTAAAACCGCCGGCCGACGACCGAAGCCCCTCGAGCGCGCATAACCGACGGGCTGCAGCGCTTTGTCACACCGTGTGTTTGGGCGCATTCGCCGCACTGCGCTACAATCCTGCGCCTTTGCTGCCAGTCGGCTTAAATTCATTGAAATCGCGCCTGCGAAACAGCGTTTCGCGCCGATCTGCATTGCGAGGTCACCGCCATGGTGCACAGCATGACCGCCTTCGCCCGCGTCGAGAAAGCCGGCGTTCAGGGCACCCTGAGCTGGGAACTGCGCTCGGTCAACAGCCGCTATCTGGAACCGCACCTGCGCTTGCCCGAATCGTTTCGCGACCTCGAAGGCGCCGTGCGTGAAGCACTGCGTCAGGGCCTGTCGCGGGGCAAACTGGAATGCACGCTGCGCTTCACCGAAGAAAGCACCGGCAAACCGCTGCAAGTGGACCGCGAACGCGCCGCACAACTGGTGGCCGCTGCGGAAACCGTTGCCGGGCTGATCAAGAATCCTGCTGCGCTGAATCCGCTGGAAGTGCTGGCCTGGCCCGGCGTGCTGGTGGCCGATGCGACCGACCCGCAAGCGCTGAACGCCGAAGCGCTGGCGCTGTTCAATCAGGGCTTGAAGGATCTGAAGGCTGGTCGCGAGCGCGAAGGCGCGGAGCTGGCTCGCTTGATCAACGACCGCCTGACTTCCATCGAAGAAGACGTGGTGACCCTGCGTGAACTGGTGCCGCAGATGCTCGCCACCCAGCGCCAGAAGGTCCTCGACCGCTTTGCCGACATGAAGGCCGAGCTCGACCCGCAGCGCCTGGAACAGGAAATGGTCATCCTCGCGCAAAAAAGCGACGTGGCCGAAGAACTGGATCGCCTGAGCACTCACATCATCGAAGTCCGCCGGGTGCTCAAGTCCGGTGGTGCCGCCGGGCGGCGTCTGGACTTCCTGATGCAGGAGCTCAACCGCGAGGCCAACACACTGGGCTCCAAAGCCTTCGACCCGCGCAGCACCCAGGCCGCCGTCAACCTCAAGGTGTTGATCGAGCAGATGCGCGAACAAGTGCAGAATATTGAGTAAGGCTACCCTGACATGACCCAACACACCGGCACCCTGTACATCATTTCCGCGCCATCGGGCGCGGGCAAGAGCAGTCTGGTCAAGGCGTTGACCGACGCCGATCCGGAGATTCGCGTTTCCGTTTCGCACACCACCCGCGCCATGCGCCCGGGCGAAGTGGATGGCGTGAACTACCACTTCGTGACCCGCGAAGAGTTCGTGAAGATGGGCGAGCACGGCGACTTCCTTGAACGCGCCGAAGTCTTCGGCAATTTCTACGGTACCTCGCAAAGCCGCCTGCAACAGACCCTGGACGAAGGTCACGACCTGATTCTGGAAATCGACTGGCAAGGCGCCGAGCAAGTGCGCAAGCTGATGCCGCAAGCGCGCTCGATCTTCATCCTGCCGCCATCGCTGCAAGCCCTGCACCAGCGCCTGACCAACCGCGGCCAGGACAGCGACGAGATCATCGACGGCCGCATGCGCGAAGCGGTCAGCGAGATGAGCCATTACGTCGACTACGATTACCTGATCATCAACGACGATTTCGCCCACGCGCTCGACGATCTGAAAGCGATTTTCCGCGCCAATCAGCTGCAACAGAAACGCCAGCAAGTGCGTTTCGGCAAATTGCTGGCTGAATTGCTCGGCTAAAACAGCACTTCCCAAAATGCCTGCAAGCGCTTTACATTGGTGCTTGCAGCGCGTTGAAGGGTCTGGTCAAAAAATCAGCGCTTCCCTAATCGCTGGTGATTTTTTAAACTGCTCAGTCCGCTCGCCCAACCGGGCAGCGCGCATATTGCATTCGCTCCGAGGAATACCATGGCCCGCGTAACCGTTGAAGACTGCCTAGAACACGTGGAAAACCGCTTTGAGCTGGTCATGCTCTCTACCAAGCGTGCCCGTCAACTGGCCACCGGCGGCAAAGAGCCATTGGTGCAGTGGGAAAACGACAAGCCGACCGTTGTCGCGCTGCGTGAAATTGCTGAAGGCCTGATGAGCTACGAGTTCATCGCCGAGCAGGAAATCGTCCAGGATGAACCGCTGTTCGCAGCGTTCGAGGACGAGTCGAACGAGGCCGTCTAAGCCTATGCCTGGTCGACGTAGCACGGCGCGGGGTCACAGCTTTCGGCAGGAATCATCATGCCGAGCATAGACGCCCTCGCCGATCGCTTATCGACCTACCTCGGCAACGACCAGGTCAACCTGGTCCGCCGAGCGTATTTCTACGCCGAACAAGCCCATGACGGTCAACGCCGTCGCAGCGGCGAGGCGTATGTCACGCATCCTCTTGCCGTGGCCAATATTCTTGCCGACATGCACATGGACCATCAGAGCCTGATGGCCGCGATGCTGCATGACGTGATCGAAGACACCGGTATCGCCAAGGAAGCGCTGCAAGCGCAGTTTGGTGAAACCGTGGCCGAACTGGTCGACGGGGTCAGCAAACTGACCCAGATGAACTTCGAGACCAAGGCCGAAGCACAGGCTGAAAACTTCCAGAAAATGGCCATGGCCATGGCGCGCGACATCCGGGTGATCCTGGTCAAGCTCGCCGACCGCCTGCACAACATGCGCACGCTGGAAGTGCTGTCCGGCGAAAAACGCCGGCGCATCGCCAAGGAAACTCTCGAGATCTACGCGCCCATTGCCAACCGGCTGGGCATGCACGCGATCCGCATCGAATTCGAAGACCTCGGCTTCAAGGCCATGCACCCGATGCGTTCCGCGCGGATCTACCAGGCGGTCAAGCGCGCCCGGGGCAACCGCAAGGAAATCGTCAACAAGATCGAAGAGTCCCTCGGTCACTGCCTCGCCATCGACGGCATCCAGGGCGAAGTCAGCGGTCGGCAGAAACACCTCTACGGCATCTACAAGAAAATGCGCGGCAAGCGTCGGGCCTTCAACGAGATCATGGACGTTTACGCGTTCCGGATCATCGTCGACAAGGTCGATACCTGCTACCGCGTATTGGGTGCTGTGCATAATTTGTACAAACCGTTGCCAGGGCGCTTCAAGGATTACATCGCGATCCCCAAGGCCAACGGCTATCAGTCGCTGCACACCACGCTGTTCGGCATGCACGGTGTACCGATCGAGATCCAGATCCGTACCCGCGAAATGGAAGAGATGGCCAACAACGGCATCGCCGCCCATTGGCTGTACAAATCCAGCGGTGACGAGCAACCGAAAGGCACGCACGCCCGCGCTCGCCAGTGGGTCAAAGGCGTGCTGGAAATGCAGCAACGCGCCGGCAACTCGCTGGAATTCATCGAAAGCGTGAAGATCGACCTGTTCCCGGACGAGGTCTACGTGTTCACGCCCAAAGGCCGGATCATGGAGCTGCCAAAAGGCTCCACGGCGGTCGACTTTGCCTACGCAGTGCACACCGATGTCGGCAACAGCTGCATCGCCTGCCGGATCAATCGTCGTCTCGCGCCGCTGTCCGAACCGCTGCAAAGCGGCTCCACGGTCGAGATCGTCAGCGCTCCCGGCGCCCGGCCGAACCCGGCATGGCTCAACTTCGTCGTTACCGGCAAGGCGCGTACGCACATTCGTCATGCGCTGAAGCTACAACGCCGCTCCGAGTCCATCAGTCTTGGCGAACGCCTGCTGAACAAGGTCCTCAACGGTTTCGACAGCTCCCTGGAGAAGATCCCGGCAGAGCGCGTCAAAGCAATGCTTACCGAGTACCGCCTCGAACTGATCGAAGACCTGCTCGAAGACATCGGCCTGGGCAACCGCATGGCGTACGTGGTCGCCCGTCGCCTGCTTGGCGAAGGCGAGCAGCTGCCGAGCCCGGAAGGTCCGCTGGCGATTCGCGGCACCGAAGGCCTGGTGCTCAGCTACGCCAAGTGCTGTACACCGATCCCCGGCGACCCGATTGTCGGACATCTGTCTGCGGGCAAAGGCATGGTCGTGCACCTGGATAACTGCCGCAACATCAGCGAAATCAGGCACAACCCGGAAAAATGCATCCAGCTCTCGTGGGCCAAGGATGTCACCGGCGAATTCAACGTCGAGTTGCGCGTCGAGCTGGAACACCAGCGCGGCCTGATCGCCCTGCTGGCCAGCAGCGTCAACGCGGCCGACGGCAATATCGAGAAAATCAGCATGGACGAACGCGATGGTCGCATCAGCGTCGTGCAGTTGGTGGTCAGCGTCCACGACCGTGTGCACCTGGCCCGCGTGATCAAGAAACTGCGCGCCTTGACCGGGGTGATCCGCATCACCCGCATGCGCGCATAACCTGCCTATTACAAGGAGTCCTACATGACCAAAACCGTCATCACCAGCGACAAGGCCCCGGCCGCCATCGGCACTTACTCCCAAGCGATCAAGGCAGGCAACACCGTTTACATGTCGGGCCAGATTCCTTTGGACCCGAAAACCATGGAACTGGTCGAAGGCTTCGAAGCCCAGACCGTCCAGGTCTTCGAGAACCTCAAAGCCGTGGCCGAAGCCGCCGGCGGTTCGTTCAAGGACATCGTCAAACTGAACATCTTCCTCACCGACCTGAGCCACTTCGCCAAGGTCAGCGAGATCATGGGCAAGTACTTCGACCAGCCATACCCTGCCCGCGCCGCCATTGGCGTGGCCGCCCTGCCGAAGGGTGCGCAGGTTGAAATGGATGCCATTCTGGTCATCGAGTGATGCGCACGGCGCGGCCTTCACGCCGCGCCGACTGCTGCAAGAAAAGGTTTTGAAAGGATTTCACCATGCGCAAAGCGCTAGCTCTCTCGCTGCTCGCCCTGTTTCTCGGCGGCTGCGCCAGCGACCCTGCCGACCGTGACATCAGCGGCACCTGGATCAACCAGGTGGCGATCGATGCCGCCGCCAAGGGCGGTCCCCTGCGTGAAGCGCTGCAGGCTTACGGCCCGAATCTGGAGTGGGACGTCAACACCAAGGCCGGCCAGGCCCGCTATACCAACGGTTTTGAGAACGTCGAAGGACGGCTGCTGGGCGAAGAGTCCGGCGCCTGGAAAGTCGATTTCTACGGCAGCTCCGCCAGCGAACTGAAACGCGATGGCGGGCGCCTGCAGCAAGCTGCCAGCGACAACGAACCCGAACAAGTCTTCGATCGCGCACAGATCCCGGTGCCGGAAGGCGCGCCAATCGGGGCCAGCTTCGAACGCGCGCTGTATTCGGCATATCTGGGCGGTAACTGGATCATCGCCAGCGGCCAGGGTGAAGGCGGCACCGTGCAGTTCCAGGCCGACGGCCAGGTGACCGGCCTGCCGGGCGTTGATCGTTATGCCTTGTGTCTGGCCGGCGATTGCGCGTCCATGAGCAATGGCAACGACAGCATGTGGCTGCAACTCAATGGCCAGGGCAACAACTGGATCTTTGTGCGCAAGGGCAAGGAGCTGGAGATTCTGCAGGCAGTGAACGCTGCGCTGGCGGATGAGCAACCGCAGTTCGCCGCAGGTGAGCGCAAGTGGTTGCTGGAGAAACAGTAACCTGCCTCCGAAATCTCAGAAGATCAAATGTGGGAGCGAGCCTGCTCGCGAACGCGGTGGGTCAGTCAAACTGATAATGACTGACATACCGCATTCGCGAGCAGGCTCGCTCCCACAGTGGTTTTTGTGTTGCTGGAAATTCAGCACTTACCTTCAAGAATCGCTGCATAGCCTTCGCGATAACTCGAATACTTCGGCACCCACCCCAACGCTTTCGCCCGCGCATTGCTGCAACGCTTGCTGCCGGTGCGGCGCACACTGGCGTCGTCCGCCCATTCAGTCACACCCAGATACTCGCGCAACCAGCCCACCACCTCAGCCAATGGCGCCGGCGCGTCATCCACACCGATATAGAGCTCGTCCAGCTTGACACCCTCGCGGTCTTTTTCCAGCAAAAACGCCAGCAGCCCCGCTGCATCATCGGCATGAATACGATTGCCATACAGCGGTGGCTCCGTAGCTACGCGATAGCCGCGACGCACCTGAGTCAGCAGCCACTCGCGGCCCGGGCCGTAAATGCCGGTCAGCCGCAGCACACTTGCCGGAATGCCGCTATAGAGCGCGACCTGCTCGGCTTCGAGCATCAAGCGACCTGAATATCCGGCCGCGACCGTCTCGGAGGTCTCATCCACCCATGCTCCGTCCTGCTGGCCGTACACGCTGCTGCTGGACACGAAGATCAGCCGCTCGGGCACTTGCCCATAGTCACCCAGCCAGCTCAGCACATTCTGCAAACCCTGCACGTAGGCCTTGCGATAGCCCTCTTCGTCGTGATCGGTGGCCGCGGCGCAATACACCAGATAATCGACAGCGCCTACCGGCCAGGTCGCCGGACACTCTTCGCCGAACAGGTCGCCGGCGACGCCGATGACACCCTCCGGCAGCTTGGAAACGTCGCGGCGCAGGCCATGAACTTGCCAGCCAGCCGCCAGCAATTGCGTGGCCAGACGACTGCCGACATCACCACAACCGGCAATCAAAACAGAAGGCGCGGACATCAGAAAACTCCCATCAGAAAGGCACAGACTAGCTCTGGCACAGGACGAACGGCTAGCAATGAAGGAAAAAAAGTTACTCTATTACTTTTGTTAACAAGAATTACTTGCAATAATGCACGCCACTTTTGTTCTCGGCCTCACGAGGCCTGGAAGAGCAACAACGTTTTTCTATCTCAGGTCCGGCCAGCATGACACGTAATCAAACTCCCGCTTCGCCAACCACTCGACCTCGCGCCTGGAGCGCCGTCGCGGCTCTGTTGCTCAGCCTGATGCTGGCACCGACCGCCGCCTTCGCCGACGCTCAAGCACCCGCCACCCCAGCCGCCACCGAGCAGAGCGCACCCGCTGCCGCTCCGGCTGCACCAGCCGCCACCGATCCGGTGCAGGCTGTCGACGCCGCCGACGCACCTGAAGCCCTCGAAGCCGACAACACCTTGGGCATGGCCCACGACCTTTCGCCGTGGGGTATGTACCAGAACGCCGACATCATCGTGAAAATCGTGATGATCGGTCTGGCCATCGCTTCGATCATCACTTGGACTATCTGGATCGCCAAAGGCTTCGAGCTGATGGGCGCCAAGCGTCGTCTGCGTGGCGAAATCGCTGCACTGAAAAAAGCCACCACCCTCAAGGAAGCCAGCGCCACCGCTGGTAAAGAAGGCACCCTCGCCAACCTGCTGGTGCATGACGCGCTCGAAGAGATGCGCCTGTCGGTCAACAGCCGCGAGAAAGAAGGCATCAAGGAGCGTGTCAGCTTCCGCCTCGAGCGCCTCGTTGCTGCCTGCGGTCGCAACATGAGCAGCGGCACCGGCGTCCTCGCCACCATCGGTTCCACCGCACCGTTCGTAGGTCTGTTCGGTACCGTGTGGGGCATCATGAACTCGTTCATCGGCATCGCCAAAACCCAGACGACCAACCTTGCAGTTGTCGCACCGGGCATCGCTGAAGCGCTGCTGGCCACTGCACTGGGTCTGGTTGCGGCGATTCCTGCGGTGGTGATCTACAACGTCTTCGCCCGTTCCATCGCCGGTTACAAGGCGCAGGTCTCCGATGCCTCGGCAGAAGTCCTGCTGCTGGTCAGCCGCGATCTCGACCACCAGCCTGAGCGCAGCTCGCAGCCGCACATGGTTAAAGTGGGGTAATCGGCCATGGGCCTGCATTTGAAAGAAGGCGCAGACGACGATCTGGCCGAGAACCACGAAATCAACGTCACGCCGTTCATCGACGTGATGCTGGTGCTGTTGATCATCTTCATGGTGGCCGCGCCGTTGGCCACTGTGGACATAAAAGTCGACCTGCCGGCCTCGACCGCCAAACCGGCGCCGCGGCCAGAGAAACCGGTGTTCCTCAGTGTGAAAGCGGACCAGCGCCTGTTCCTCGGTGACGACGAAGTGAAAGCCGAAACCCTCGGCGCCACCCTCGACGCCAAGACCCAAGGCAAGAAAGACACCACCATCTTCTTCCAGGCCGACAAAGGCGTGGATTACGGCGACCTGATGAGCGTGATGGACAGCCTGCGCGCCGCCGGTTACCTGAAGGTTGGTCTGGTCGGACTTGAGACGGCAGCCAAGAAATGATCACGACGCGCCATAAGCTGACGCGTTACAGCGGTAGCCTGGCCGTGGTGCTGGGCGTGCACGCGCTGGCCATCGCGCTGGCGCTGAACTGGACCGCCCGCCCGCCCATCGAATTGCCGCCGCAGGCAATGATGGTCGAGCTGGCCCCGTTGCCTGCCCCGCCACCGCCGGCTCCGCCGAAAGTCGTCACACCGCCGCAGCCACCGGCTCCGGTTGAAGAGTTGCCGATCCCGAAACTGGCTGAAGCACCAAAAGCGGAAATCGCGGTACCGAAACCCAAGCCGAAGCCCAAGCCAAAACCGCCGAAGCCGGTCGAGAAAAAGCTGCCCGAGCCGCCGAAGGAGAAACCTTCCGAGGAGAAACCGGCCGATACCCAGCCGACCCAGGCACCGACGGAGAAATCCGCCCAGCCTGCACCAGGTCCGTCGCCGGCTCAGTTGGCGGCCAAGGCCAGTTGGCAAGGCACTCTGCTCGCGCATCTGCAGAAGTACAAGAAGTACCCGCAGAGTGCGCAGTCGCGGGGCAAGGAAGGCTTGAATCGTCTGCGCTTCGTGGTCGATGGCGAAGGTAATGTGCTGTCGTTCGAACTGGTGGGCCGCTCTGGCAACGCTGATCTGGACCGGGCCACCCTGGACATGATCCGCCGCGCGCAACCGCTGCCCAAGCCGCCGGCCGACATGCTCAACAACGGCTCGATCGAAATTGTTGCGCCGTTTGTTTATTCGCTCGAACGCCGCCGCTAAGCAACACCGCAATACCTGTGGGAGCTGGCAAGCCAGCTCCCACAAGGTTCTCCGCCAGCCGAGAGAACCAAGCCAAGAGGCACCGAAAGGTGCCTTTTGCATATCTGCCAGCGGCAAACCGACCTCGACCGGTGTCGCACTCAGCCCGCAGTCTGATAACGTGCGTCTATCGATTGCAGCCGGTATGCTTGGCGCGCATCTTCATGGACGCTTGCTATGACCCTCACAGAATTACGCTACATCGTTACCCTCGCCCAAGAGCAGCATTTCGGCCATGCCGCCGAGCGTTGCCACGTCAGTCAGCCGACGCTGTCGGTGGGCGTGAAAAAACTTGAAGACGAACTCGGTGTGCTGATTTTCGAGCGCAGCAAAAGCGCCGTGCGCCTGACCCCGGTCGGCGAGGGCATCGTCGCCCAGGCGCAGAAAGTCCTCGAACAAGCCCAAGGCATTCGCGAACTGGCCCAGGCCGGCAAGAACCAGCTGACCGCACCGCTGAAAGTCGGCGCCATCTACACCGTCGGCCCGTACCTGTTCCCGCATCTGATTCCACAACTGCACCGGGTCGCCCCGCAGATGCCGTTGTACATCGAAGAAAACTTTACCCACGTGCTGCGCGACAAACTGCGCAACGGCGAGCTCGACGCGATCATCATCGCCCTGCCGTTCAATGAAGCCGACGTGCTGACCCTGCCGCTTTACGACGAGCCGTTCTACGTGCTCATGCCGGCCCAGCATCCGTGGACCAAGAAAGAATCCATCGACGCCGGCCTGCTCAACGACAAGAGCCTGCTGCTGCTCGGTGAAGGTCACTGTTTCCGCGATCAGGTGCTCGAAGCCTGCCCGACCCTGACCAAGGGCAATGACGGCGCCAAGCACACCACGGTAGAATCCAGCTCGCTGGAAACCATTCGCCACATGGTCGCGTCCGGCCTGGGCATCTCGATCCTGCCGCTGTCGGCGGTGGACAGCCATCACTACGCCCCCGGCGTGATCGAAGTGCGCCCACTGACCGCGCCGGTGCCGTTCCGCACCGTGGCGATCGCCTGGCGCGCCAGCTTCCCACGGCCGAAAGCCATCGAGATCCTCGCCGACTCCATTCGCCTGTGCTCGGTGGCCAAGCCAGCGGCGCCGGTCACGGCCGGTTAAGCGAGCGTCATGACGGAGCTGTCGCAAGTGTCGGTGACGGCACTCAAGGGTGTCGGCGAAGCCATGGCCGAGAAACTGGCCAAGGTCGGCCTCGAGAATCTGCAGGACGTGCTCTTCCACTTGCCGCTGCGTTATCAGGATCGCACCCGCGTGGTGCCGATCGGCGCATTGCGACCGGGGCAGGACGCCGTGGTCGAAGGCACCGTCAGCGGTGCCGACGTGGTCATGGGTCGCCGCCGCAGTCTGGTCGTGCGCTTGCAGGACGGCACCGGCGGGCTGAGCCTGCGCTTCTACCATTTCAGCAACGCGCAGAAGGAAGGGCTCAAGCGTGGCACGCGGGTTCGCTGCTACGGCGAAGCCCGGCCCGGCGCCTCAGGCCTGGAAATCTACCACCCCGAATACCGCGCCATCACCGGCGACGAACCGCCGCCAGTGGATGAAACCCTGACCCCGGTCTACCCGCTCACCGAAGGGCTGACCCAGCAGCGCCTGCGCCAGTTGTGCATGCAGACCTTGACGCTGCTCAAGCCGAGCACCCTGCCGGACTGGCTGCCGACCGAACTGGCCCGCGACTACCAACTGGCGCCGCTGGCCGACGCGATCCGTTACCTGCACAACCCGCCCGCCGATGCCGACGTCGATGAACTCGCCCTTGGCCATCACTGGGCGCAGCATCGTCTGGCGTTCGAAGAGTTGCTCACCCATCAACTGTCGCAGCAGCGTCTGCGCGAAAGCATGCGTTCCCTGCGCGCGCCAGCGATGCCGAAAGCCACCAGGCTGCCGCCGAAATACCTGAAGAACCTCGGCTTCAGCCCAACCGGTGCTCAGCAGCGCGTCGGCAACGAAATCGCCTACGACCTCAGCCAGCACGAACCGATGTTGCGCCTGATTCAGGGCGACGTCGGCGCCGGCAAAACCGTGGTTGCCGCCCTCGCCGCCCTGCAAGCGCTGGAGGCCGGTTATCAAGTCGCGCTGATGGCGCCGACCGAGATCCTCGCCGAACAGCACTTCATCACCTTCAAACGCTGGCTCGAACCGCTGGGCATTGAAGTCGCGTGGCTGGCCGGCAAGCTTAAGGGCAAGAACCGCGTCGCCGCGCTGGAACAAATCGCCAGCGGCACACCGATGGTGGTCGGCACCCACGCGCTGTTTCAGGACGAAGTACAGTTCAAGAATCTGGCGCTGGTGATCATCGACGAACAGCACCGCTTCGGCGTGCAGCAGCGTCTGGCGCTGCGGCAGAAAGGCGTTGGCGGGCGCATGTGCCCGCACCAACTGATCATGACCGCCACACCGATTCCACGGACGCTGGCGATGAGCGCCTACGCCGACCTCGACACCTCGATCCTCGATGAATTGCCGCCCGGGCGTACCCCGGTCAACACCGTGCTGGTCACCGACACCCGCCGCGTCGAAGTCATCGAACGGGTGCGCAGCGCCTGTGCCGAAGGTCGTCAGGCCTATTGGGTGTGTACGCTGATTGAAGAATCGGAAGAGCTGACCTGTCAGGCCGCCGAAACCACGTTCGAAGACCTCACTGCCGCCCTCGGCGAATTGAAAGTCGGGCTGATTCACGGCCGCATGAAACCGGTCGAAAAAGCTGCGGTGATGGCCGAGTTCAAGGCCGGCAACCTGCAACTGCTGGTGGCGACCACGGTGATCGAAGTCGGCGTCGACGTGCCCAACGCCAGCCTGATGATCATCGAAAACCCCGAGCGCCTCGGCCTCGCGCAGCTGCACCAGTTGCGCGGTCGCGTCGGCCGGGGCAGCGCCGCCAGCCATTGCGTACTGCTCTACCATCCGCCGCTGTCGCAGATCGGTCGCCAGCGCCTGGGCATCATGCGCGAGACCAACGACGGTTTCGTCATCGCCGAAAAGGACCTCGAACTGCGTGGCCCCGGGGAAATGCTCGGCACCCGCCAGACCGGCCTGCTGCAATTCAAGGTCGCCGACCTGATGCGCGACGCCGATTTATTGCCCGCCGTGCGCGATGCTGCCCAGGCTTTGCTGGAGCGCTGGCCGACCCACGTCAGCCCATTGCTTGACCGTTGGCTGCGGCATGGGCAGCAATACGGCCAAGTGTGAGCACCGTCGCAGTTTGTGCAGGATCGTTCCTACAGAGCTGGTTATACTCCTGCCATTGTTTCAAAAACGGATACAGACCATGATCGAAGCTGCTCTCGTCCCCGAATCTCCGCAAGCTCCGTCTGTTATTCGGCTGCTGCTCAACAAGCTGGGCGTTGCCTACGAAGAAGTGCTCGACCACCACGGCCTCAATGCCTCGCGCAAAGTGCAGGCCGTGTTGCTGGACGACGCCGTGGGCGCGTTGATGGTGCTGTTTCCACAGAGCCAGTTGCTGGATCTCAATCGCCTCGCCGAACTCACTGGTCGCCGACTCACAGCCGTGTCCACCGAACGCCTGGAAAAGATGCTCGGCAAACACAATCTGAGCCTGCTCCCAGGCCTGCCGGCGCTGACGAGTTCGCCGTGCCTCTACGAAGAAAGCCTGCTGCGCGAGCCGAAGCTGCTGATCAACTCCGGCGAGCCGGGCCTGCTGCTGGAAATCAGCAGCGAAGACTTCAAATCGATGCTGACCAAGGCCAGCGCCGCCAACTTCGGCGAAGCCCTGAGCAGCATCCGCCCGAACCTCGACCGCCCGGACGATGACCGCGAGGAAATCACCCAGGCCGTGCAGGCGTTCACCGCACGCCGCATTCAGCAGCGTCTGGAAGCGACCATCGAGATTCCGCCGCTGGCCGAAACCGCGCAAAAAATCATCAAGCTGCGCGTTGACCCCAATGCCACCATCGACGACATCACCGGCGTGGTTGAAACCGACCCGGCGCTGGCCGCGCAAGTGGTGAGCTGGGCGGCGTCGCCGTACTACGCCTCGCCGGGCAAGATTCGTTCGGTGGAAGACGCGATCGTCCGCGTGCTGGGCTTCGATCTGGTGATCAACCTCGCGCTGGGCCTGGCCCTCGGCAAGACCCTGAGCCTGCCGAAAGACCACCCGCAACACACCACGCCGTACTGGCAGCAGTCGATCTACACCGCCGCCGTCATCGAAGGCCTGACCCGCGCCATGCCGCGCGCCCAGCGCCCGGAAGCCGGCCTGACGTATCTGGCCGGTCTGCTGCATAACTTCGGTTACCTGCTGCTGGCCCACGTGTTTCCGCCGCACTTCTCGCTGATCTGCCGCCACCTGGAGGTCAACCCGCACCTTTGCCACAGCTACATCGAGCAACACCTGCTCGGTATCAGCCGTGAACAGATCGGCTCGTGGCTGATGCGCTACTGGGACATGCCGGATGAACTGGCCACCGCCCTGCGCTTCCAGCACGACCCAAGCTACGACGGCGCCTACGCCGAATACCCGAACCTCGTCTGCCTGGCCGTACGCCTGCTACGCAGCCGCGGGATTGGCTCCGGGCCGGATGAAGATATTCCGGATGCCCTGCTTGAACGCGTCGGCCTGAGCCGTGACAAAGCCAACGATATCGTCAGCAAAGTGCTTGAGGCTGAAGTGCTGCTGCGTGAACTGGCTTCGCAGTTCAGCCAGGCCTGAAAAGCTTCGCAGGCAAGCCCGCTCCCACAAGATCGATGCGATCTTCAGGAGCGGGTGCGTTGCGGCCAACTGTTGATTATTGGCGTAATCAACCGCGGTACCGAATCACCCAGCCCTGCGGATTCGGGAAGCTTCCAATGAAATACCCTCCCACTACAATTCGGCCGTCCCCCAGTACCGTCATGTCATGAAGAGCCTCCAGGACCCCGGCCTCGTCGAAGATGCTGAACCCTGTGCCGTTGAATGACAGGTCCGGTGTTCCGTCCGCCAAAAACTTCGCCGTGATCGCACTCGGATCATCGTCGGTGACTCCGATTCCGGTGTCGCCGCTGACGACGATTGAACCGTCAGGTCGCGCTACACAGCGCAACCATCTCAAACCTTGCGGGACGAAGTCGGATAACAACGGTTTACCATTATTGAATACGAGATTGTAGGAGCCTTTGGACGTGAGGACCGCAATCACTCCACGCATGCCACCGTCCCTTACGGCAGCCCCTGCAAGAACAATCTTGCTATCCACAATTGAAATGGCGGACAGGTGGATCTCATCCTCACCAGAGATGATCACGACTCCGTTACCGCTCTCGCCAAACTCCCTGTCGATCTTGCCGTTAGCGTCGAATCGAATGACGTAAGCGCCCGAAGATGGCCCGCTATAGCTGCCACCAACCACCACAGCGCCGTCAGGTTGATGCACGACCAGCTGCGCAGAACTGTGTTGGTATGCAATGCCAGCGAGCTCGACAAGCGCGAAACCCGTGCCATTGAACGTGGTGTCGTCGGAGCCATCCGCATTGAGCCGCATGACGATGCCGCTCACACGGCCAGTGTCGTCTTCGACGGAGCCGACCAGCAGGATTTTCTCGTCTTGCCGCAAGACATTGTCGCCATGACCCGCGCTCCCCATCTGCCCATAAGGAATGTAACGCACACCCTGGTCAGCAAAGTTGTGATCCAGCCGTCCATCTTTGTCTTGTTTCACGACAACCAGCCCGGCAGAAACATCAGGCCCATTGTTCTGGTACTCGGCACGAACGAGCCAACCGCCATCCGGGAACGGCGTCAACTCGAGCATCGAGTGCATATACAAACCGTCCTTGAGTGAAATCTCGACGAATCCGGTCTTTTCTTCACCAAAACCGAGGTCTAGTTGGCCGTCCTCCAGAAGCCGGGCGATCAGCGTTTCCAGGCCATCCTTGCGTCGACGAACAGCCACCAGCAACTTGTTGTCCGGCAGAGCCAATACCGCTCTTACGTCAAACTCAGACAATCCTCCAAGCGGAAATCTGACAATGCCGTTTTCGCCAAAAGACGGATCAAAATTCAGCGTGCCACTCGTCAGGTTTGCGCTTAGATAGCGAGTGATCCAACCATCCACCCGGGAAGGGTCAGAAAGGCTGGTGTGGGTCATGGACACCACTATCCGACCGTCCTCCATGATTGCCAGATCATGAGGAAACACTGGCCCCGCTACGTTATCGAAGAGCGTATAGCCAATACCGTTGAAGGCCGTGTCCAGCTTGCCGTCTGCGAGAAAGCGCGCGGTAATTACCGCGGAATCACCGGCTCCAACGACAATGATCGAGCCGTCGAGCTGTGATGTATGCCGCCACGTCAATCCGTCTGGCAGTAACGGGGAAAACAGAGGCTGGCCATTATTGAATACAAGATTGGATGCTCCACTGGCGTTCAGCACAACCACCAACCCGCCATGGACGTTCTTTTGCCAGGCGTCACCCACCGCAACGATCCTGCCATCACTTTCGCGCACCGAAACAGCGTTCAAAGAGCTCTCGCCATCCTCGTCGAAAATCAGCTTCGCCTGGCCGTTGTTGAAATCCTTATCCAGCTTCCCCGCTACGTCCAAACGTGCCAGAAAAACTCCGGAGGCTGTCTCACCACTCTGAAAAACGCCGCAAACCAATACTTTGCCATCGGCTTGAACAGCGATAGCGCCGGCGGTGTTCGAGGTGGCACCGACATCCACCAAGACGTACCCCGCGCCGTCAAATGATGGATCGAGCGAGCCGTTCGCCAAAAGACGCATCACGACGGGCGATGGCCATGGCTCATCGATCAGCAGGAAATGGAGCAGGACGATTTTGCCATCGGCCTGCTGAACTGCAGAGACGGTAGAGGCATTTGTAGCGGGGGACTTTTGGCTTGACTTCGCCCCTGCCGACGACGCAAGCGTGGAGCCCGGGATCTTGTAGAAAGAAAATAAACTCACGCCTTTATCGCCGAACGAATCGTCCAGCTCACCGTCGCCTTTCAAGCGGATCATTGCTTGGCCGGCATCGACGGCCTTCTGTGTGAAGTATTGAACGCGCACCAGCCAGCCGCCGTCCCGCAACGCATCGAGCCCAAACACGGTGCTGATGCTAGCGCCGTTCAAAGATATCTCGACGAAACCCGTCTCATGACTTCCGAAGGACTTGTCGAGCGTACCGTCTTCGTTCAATCGGGCGATGGCCAGCAGCGCGTCACTTCCTTCCAGAGGAAGAGCGACCAGCAACTTCCCGTCGGGAAGGGCCAAAACGGCCGCAGCCTCATGGCTCGCAATGCCCGGTATCGGTAATTTCAATAAACCATTCAGGGCAAAAGAGGGATCGGGGGTACCTGGCGTGGTCAAGTCCTGAGCCTGAGTCATGTTCTTGCTCCATCAAGTGCGTGGCGTCCTTTACGGGACCGGAGCTTGAGTAGAGCATCGCGAAGATGAGCAAAGCACCTGACAGAAATGACAGTTCGACCGTCTTTACAGGCCTGAATAAAGACTTTGCGAGCCAAAGAACGCACGATTCTTCATTGTGCTTCGCTTGAAGCCAACCCAAAAAAATCTCAAGCCTTGGCCTTTGCCTTCCTCGGCTTCAAATACTTCATCAACCCCTGAAACCACATCACCAGCGCCGGGTTGCCCTTGAGCTGGATCGACTTGTCCTGAATCCCCTGCATAAACGCCAACTGCTTGTTCTTCGCCTGCATCGTGGCAAAGCCATAACCCGCGTCTTTAAACGCAATCGCAAACGCCGGCTCCGGCACCACGCCAGACTTGCTGGTGATGCGCTGATCCTTGACCACGAAATGCCGCGCCACTTTCCCGTCCAGCGTCTGCAGCTGAAACACCAGATCCTTGTCACCCAACTGCTGCTGGAACGCAGGATTTGTCCGGCTGGCCTTACCCATCAACAAACCCATCATCCACAGGAGAAAACGAAATTTCATGCGCACAGCCTCAAAAGGAAAATGAACGGCCGGGGCAGTGTAAGGGATTCGGACGATAACGCCAGTATCTGAAGCTGTTGGAAGAGGATGCAGACCATTTCCCGCACGATGACCGCCAAGTCACGATTCTACGTTCACCCCTGATCGTTCCCCCGCTACGCGTGGAAACGCATCCCGAGACGCTCCGCGTCTCACCGCTCACCTTTCCTACACCTGTTGAAACACATCCCTGTAGGAGTTGGCGAAGCCTGCGATCTTTTGATCTTCCGGCCCGCGAATCCATGGGAAATTTCCTGCGAAGTGCGGGGCTGTCCGTGAACTAGGCGAGTTGGTGCGCTAGGGATAGGCTGTGTGTGTCGCCGCTAAACCGGCGATACGGACGTGCAAGTCCGGCGGGAGTACACATTGGTTATGGCAATTCGCCGAGCGTTTTCCTATGCTCGCGGATCGTTATGGCTGCTGTGTATGGGAGGCCTTCGGGTCTGCCGGGTGACTCCACCGGTCTTGCACACCTATGCACAGCTGCCACCCCTTTCGAAGTGCGAGCGAAACGGTGCCAGCTCCTGAAACTGGAGTAAGACCGAATGAAGAAACCAACACCCAACCCCCCGGAAATCCCGGACATATCGCCCTACGAATCTCTGGAATCGAAGAAATTCCACGAAGCCGCCGAACGCGCCCTCGACCACCATTTCAAACCGCCCACCGAACCACACCCCAAGCGCGAAACCGGCCTCTTTAAACTCTCCCCCGGCACCGATGCCGAAGCCCTCATGGCCAACGCCTCCGAAGACCTGCTGTCCATCAGCGTCATCGCCTGCGACCTGGCTGACGATCTGCACGGCTCACGCCGCTCGGTGGCACTGGCCCTGAGCCGAATGGCGGACGGGGTGCGACTGATGGTGGAAGGGACGCTCGACCAGATTGAAGTGCGAAGCGTGGCGGCCAAGCCGTAGCGAGATTTGAGGATGAAAAAAGGGGACGTTAAGTCCCCTTTCTGCAACTGTCTGTAAAAATCCAGGCACAAAAAAAACTGCCAATCACGGCAGCTTTATTGAGAATCCGAAAACCTTCAACCAGCCAGTCGACCGACTGGCTCAAAATCAGAACCTTTGGCCAACGCAACATCCAGAAAGCGGCTGCGCTTACCAGAGCGCTTGGCCAAAACTTCACGAGCTTCAGCCTGGAACCGAGCAGCCATCATAGGCTTGGGTTCATGTTTGGACTTTTTCATAGAGACCCTGCGGATATCGCGCTTTGACCGGATATTAGAGGCGCGGCTCCCCCAATAACAAGTCAACTACAAGGGAATATTGAGTCCTTTTCTGTCAGCGGGCAGGTAAACAAAACGCAGGAAACGCTTTTAAACCAATCATTGCATCAACGATTCATAGGCAACTGAAAACGCATACGAACAATGCAATAAGCAAAGTCTTCACGAAACAGCCGACCAGCCATTTCGCAGTGCCCATCAGCGTATTGTTTCCAAAGCGGATCGTCGAAGGCGGCTCCACCCAATCGCTCCATCGAAGTCGCCAAACCTTTTTCCCGGTCCTGCCCAGCCATGGCCGTGGCGGCTTTGTAAAAACCGTCCAGCGGTAACCCGGTTTGCAGAGCAATCAACTCTCCCAAACGTGCGTTGGTTGTTTGCACCAGACACCCAAGCCTATCAATCGGCGCTTCGGCACCCGGGAACGTGCCTTGATAGATCTCCTCGCAAAATCCTTCTTTGAAGCGCACCCATTTCTTCTGCACTTCTTTGAGTTGCATCTTTTCCGCAGGCGCCAAACTGACCAGCGCTTTCTTATATTGCTCATTCAGCATTGCATCGACTTTCTCGAAAGTCTGCTGACCGCAGATGATCAAATCGCGATTGGTAAAGCTGTCAGGATTGCAGGCTTCCTGCGCATGCGCTGGAACCAGCGAAGCAGCCAAAAAAACACCCGCGATCAGCTCAAAGAACGTCTTGAGTTTGATCATGATTCGGATCCGCCAACACTGCGCTCAGCTACCCGCGCAGGAATCTTCGACGCCTTTCCCGCTTCCGACATACGCGATGCGTATTGCTTGTACGCCGGCACCGCTCGCTCTTTATCGTTCATACCCCAATAGCTATCGGCGAGATTCAGGTAAGCCACCGTCCGCTCTGGGTTATGTGCAATTACAGCATTCAACAGTTCAATCGACTCAGCGTAGTAACCCGCCTCGCCGAGCAGAAAACCGAGGTCGTTGGACCAGCCAGGATGCTGTCGGAAGTAGTACTTTCCGGTGATATAACTCTCAGGAGAGCACGCGCCATGTGAATCATCGCCCATCAGTGCCTCACTCATCACTCTTTTGAAAGAGCTGCTGTCACCCTTCCGATACGCCGCCAGCGCCGTATCCAGCAGGTCCGCCGAATAGACAGTCATGAGTTTTTTATAACCACCCTGAGGCCCGCTAATGTTCGCAGCCCGCAGCTTTTGAAGAGCCTCGAACCCATCGAAGGACGCCAGAGTGATAGAGCCCAATGTCCGCACCGGCAACTCCGCCACGCTGATGAGCGAGCGATCGCAATACTCGTTGTTAACCAACTGCAATATTTGCTTTAGCTCAAACTGCTTTGAACCTTTGTTGAAGGCGAACAACAGGTTGAAGTTGTAAACCGCGTTATCTTCTTCACTGGTTACCAGCGCGATGTAATCCCCTTCCTCAACGAACGGCTGCTTGACGACAGCTTCCTCAGCCTGCGGATCAATGACAGTCATGACGCCGGGGCGACCTTTAAGTACATGGACGCTGAATACACCCTGAAGCGCAGATGAGTACTGACTTTTGATCAGAGGCAGCGCCTTCGACGAATCGAGCAAAATTTCCTCATTACGTGCCTGCACCGGCGCGATCAACAACCGGTTGGAGGCCTCGTCCGCATCTCCTGCCAGAACAAATACGTTTTGCCGTGATGCATCACCCAGCAAGCTTGCCGGAATTTCCTTGAGGACTTGGGGCGCAGCAAGCGCGGGAGAACCTGGTACAGCGAGACAACAAGTTAGAGCGCAGAGAACGCTCTGCAATACGCGTGTCACTTTCTTCAATCCTTGATTCAATCAAATGATGTCCAAATACGTCCCAATTGAGCCCCGATTAGGCACCGGCTTCAGGCGCGCCGCATCTCAGCTCTTTGATTTGCTCGTTCTTGATCGGAATCACACAAGCGAGGCGCTTCTCTCCGAGCCCACGAAGCTCCGTCAACCTGAGCGTCACGTGCAATCCATCATCGGCAAACGCATGATCCTCAAACCCGCCATCGGCATAGTCCGTCCAAAATGCCTTGCCCTCGAAACTGCAAAACCGCTTGGAGGACAGCACTCTCCAACCGCCGTTGGGCGCCAGTATCTGGACCGTCAGGCATGGGCTGCCAAAGGTGCTGACATAACGTGCCACGACATCGCCGAAGCGCTGAGAGCCGGACAGGTACACCTTGTTGAGATCGACCACATTACCCGGCTCATCAGCGACGATTGTGTCCAGGTAGGCCGCACGCTCCAGACTTATTCTGGCCATGCAGTTGCTGATCGTCGTGACATGCGCTGCCACCCCAGGCTCGATTTCCGTGGCTTCAAGCGGGCACGTGGTGTCGCGTAGCTTGATCCAGGCGCGCTGGGATTCTCTGGCCATGGCGACCAGCGCCTTACCCTGCTCAGGGTCGCGCCGCTGTTGAGCCTCAAACCGTCCCAGCAGTTTCTTGTAGCTGGCATTGAGTTGCGTGTCGGCTTCTTTGCGAGCTGCCTCCACACACCGATCAACCTGGGCGCTAACGGTGATTTCTTTGCAGTCGTCCTCGGCCATCGCAAAAGAGGCAAACAGGCATCCAAAGGACAACGCGATAAAACGCGCAAACATGTTCAATTTTTCATTCCCTGAATGACGGATCGCTCAACGACACGTTGAGGTATTTTCTGCGCCTTGCCATCGGCGCTCATCGCGTCGCGGTACTGGCTGTAATAGCGCTGCGCTTCATCTTTGCGATCAAGGCGCCAGAGCGAGTCGGCAATGTTCAACATCAGCACCGTCCGTTTACCAACGGCCTCAACGCCGCGATAAAACTTCAGCGCTAGCTCATCTCTACCGCCCTCGGCCAAGTAGAAAGCCAGGTCGTTGAACGCTTGAACATTGCGCGACGGTGGGTGACAAGCCATATAGGACTCTGGACTTATAGTGCGAAGATTGAATGCGAGTTCTTCCACGCGAGATTGTGGCATCTCAATATTTGAGACCTGCTTCAATAAGTCCTTTGGAGACGGCGTCTGCATGACGAGGTCAGGCGCATCCTCTTCCCCGGAAGTCCACCGATTGCCCTTCCACTTGCCGTAGCAAAACCTGGCTGCCGGCTGACTGAGCACGCAACCGGTCTCCATTGAAATGACCCCGCAACCAGTTTCCTCTGTCGGGATTTCTTCACCCTCCTGGCCAATGACAACGCCATACAGTGTCTGAAGGAGGAGCAATGTTTTCTTGTCGGGACTTAACCAAGCCTCATGCGTCTCAGTACCCACCGCGGGTACATAGAGGGGAAACGTTTTTCCATTGGCGGTAAACGAGGCAACCGCCGACTCCGCAGCAGGCCTGCCCCATGTCTTGTCCTTCAGCGTCACTAAGTGCCCGCCAACCCCCACGATCTGAATATTTTCAGACAAGGCATTGGCTGAAGCTGACAGGCTCATGACAATCATCAACCACTTAAGACTGCCCGCGAGAAGACGGTTCATCCACTCACTCCTCATCCATCGGCGACGATTCAACGTCGGTCATGCTCAGCAGCCGGAATTCGTTGCTCACAAACTCGTAGTAACGATCCCGGTTGCCGCTCTCCAAAGCATTCCCCTGCGCATCTTCTTCGCCGTCGAGCGTGATGCCGGACACGATAATCAAGCTGCTGTCGGGCTGGAAAACCATGCCGAACGTGCTGCCGTCGTAAGCATTCGGTAGACCGCCAACGACTTCCCCAGTCTGAGCGTCCATCACTTCGCCGCAAATGGCGCTGCCGCCACAGCCGAGCCTGTGCAGGATGTAATGGCCGGCGAAGTTGACCTTGCCTTTCAGGGCTTGCACCCGTGCCTGATCCATCATTGGGCTGCTGTTTTCTTGCGGCACCAGCTTATGGTTGGGGCCGGTGAAAACTGGCGTGACGGTGTAATCCTTGAAGGTTGGATCGGCAGCGAATGCCATGGATGCGGCAACCAATAACAGGCTGCCGAGAAGAACCGAAAATCCTTTCACGCTGTAGCTCCGTCGACGTAATGCATTTTGGGGATGTTCATTCGAAGGCAATGCCGCGCACCGCTTTCTTGATTTGTTCGAATCCTTCGTTGCTGATCGCCAACGGGGTGGATGAACCCGATTCCGCCGAGCCGATCAGCACGTCTTTGCCCCTCAGCAAGCAAAAAGCGATGCGGGTAATGTGCCGTCGTGACTTGTCGTGGAAACCGAAGATGAAACCCGAAGAACTCTCCCCGCCCCATTGCTCGAAGGTGTAGGTGTTCGCACGACCGGCCAGCGAATTGGGCACCCAGCCCTGATCGGTAAGGGTCGCCGGACACCTGCGGTCGTTGTCGTCACGCAGGACTTGCACCGCAAACGCATCGTCTACCGGGGGTTTCCAGTCGGTGAGAAGCGAAAAGTACTCCGAGTTTTCACACATCAAACCAAACCACGGCTGGCTCAGGTCGCCGTGTTTCTCGAAGTGCCAGTCGGCACCACTCGAAGTCTGCGCTTGCCACAGGCTGGGAGCGCTGGACGGTTTTGGCAGTTGTTTGGCCGCGACAAAAATCGAATAGAAGTCGTTGAACTTCAACCATTGGTCCTGCAGCAACGGCATGGAAAACCGACACGACCCCATGTCGACAACTGTCTCGGTCGGGCCTTGGGCAACCGGCGACTGACCGGGTTCGTTACCGACCAACACAGCAGCTGCGGCGGTCACATAACCCATCTGTAAAAGCACGACCAGACCAATGATCAATTCGCGGAGGCATCGTAGTTTCACGTCACATCCTTCGAATTGATCAATTCCAACTCACCATCGCGATATAACACCTCACACCCCACCCACGCCGGATCAACCTGTGGCATCACCGCCGACGGCTTTCGCAACTCACGCAGCAACGTCGAGCCATGCGACAAGCGCCCACCCATCCGCGCAATCACCGCTCTCGCTGTTTGATAGTGCGCATGTCGCCCCGGATCGAGGGTGTCTTCGAGCAAAATATCCTCGCCCAGAATGCCCTGCACCTGCCCCGGATAAATCATGAACCCGGTGGCCTGCTCAGCACCTTCGCGACCGTCCTGCCAGAAGCTGCCGTCGCGGGTGCGCACGTCCGGATGCGGTGCGAACCAGTGCTCGCGATCCGCCAGCGGCATGGCGTGGTGCAGACGGAAGAAGATGCGCATCAGGTTGTCGCGATACCACTCGCGCACTTGCAGGTAGTAACCGCGCAGGCCCGGCAGGCCGGTCGAATGCGCTAGGCGGATCAGCCCTGACCATTGCGGGAATGGCTGTAGCGGCAGATCGCTCGACGCGGGCCGAGGGGTGGCCGGATCGGTTTCCCACGGCAATCGATGCGGACTGTTTTCAAGGTTGTCGTAAGCGGTTGGCGGGCGGCCCAGCCAATCACCGCCGCTGCTCGCCAGCGCTGTGGCGATGCACAGATTGCCTTGCACCACGAACACGTAAAACCGGGTGAACCAGTCCGCGAGTTGTTGGCCATCGGCACTCTGGGCGACGAGTTCGGCCAGTTCCCGATCGAAGCGCTGCAAGCCGTTTTCAAGGTTCAGCAAATGGCTGCGAGCGCTGCGTTGCATGCGCAAAAACAGCGGCAACGAACGCAGCATTTTGAGCGGTTGCCACGGCAGATGCGGAGTCGCGCCGCCGACTTCACCGGCGTAGTTAGCGGCGCTGATGCCCCAGTCGGCCAGCCGGGCAAGAAACAGATCATTGTTGATATAGGACGCGCCGCCGAACACGGCGGTGAACGGCTCGTTGTCCTGCAACACCCGCGCATCCCAACGCGCCATGATCGCAGGGATACTCGCTGCCGCGCGGCGCTGAACGTATTCCACCAGCACGCTCGGTTGCGGCGGCAGGATCTCGGCGATGTTGGCGGCGGTCAGGTGCCGGCGCCAGCCGTAATCGCTGATCGGCCGGTATTGCAGCAGCCACAGTTGTGAGCCGTCCCAGGCCCATTCGACATCGCCGGGCACGTAGTGGAACACGCGCAGTACGTCTTGCAAAAAGCGCCAGAGCAGGTCTTCGGTCAAACCGTGGGACGGCGTGAACGTGCCGCTGCGCCAGGCATCGCCGAGCCGCGAAAGCGTTGCCCGCGAGGGGCTGACGTGACCGTCGGCCAGCGATTCGAGATGGCCTTCCACCCACTCAAGTTCTACCGAGAGATGGCGCACGAAAGCGATGCCGGAAACGACCGGCGTGATGAAGCGCTGCACCACCACTTCCTCGACGCCCTCGGCCGTCAGTTCGGCGATGCGTTTCGGCACATTGGCGGTCGGCTCGCGCAGATAAGTCGTGCTCAAACCGGCATTCGCCGAATCGGCCTGATCCTCGCCATAACTGGAGGAGCGCACCGCCCAGGTCACATCAGGTTGAGCAGCGAGAAATGCCGGCAGGCGCGGATCGCTGCAATCGTTGAGCGTCAGTGCTGCCGGTACCGCTTGCCCCGCCAGTTCAGCCAAGCGCAAACGCCCGCCCTTGGTGTGCGCGACAAACCCGCGCTCGCCCGACTCCAGCCACTGCGCGAACTGCGCGGGCGAGTCGATCCACGGGTAATGACCCCAACCGGGTTTGAGGCTGATGGTCAGATCTGCGCGGGCGAGAATCGCCGACCACGCCGCCGCTTGCTCGATGCCGAGCACCGCGTCCTGATCGCCCCAGACCAGCTCGACCGGATCGGTGATCCACTCCAGCAGTGGCAACGCGGTATCGGCGCGAATCAGATCCCAGTGCGGCACAAACGCACGGCAGCGCGCATAACCGGCGCCCATGCGCTGGTACTGCGCAGGCGTCCAGGTCTGGTTGGAAAACTTGCGCGCGAACAGCGTGGGCTTGTTCGACAGCAGCCAGTGGATGGTCTTGCGGATCGGCAGCGGCGACATCAGTGCCGGCAAGCGCCGCTGCCACAAAAATGCCCCAACCGGCGCCAACAGAACACTGCGGGAAAAGTGCCCGGGCCGACGTTGCAACGCGTGCAGCACCAGCAAGGCATTGACCCCGACCGCCATGATCGCGCTGCCCTTCTGCGTCATCGCCAACAAAGTCTGCGCGTAGTCCGCCAGATCCTCGCAAGGCGGCTGCGGATTCGCGCCGAAGCCCGGCAACTCCAGCGGCACGACTTCGTAGCGCTGGAAGTGCGGCAGCGCGTCATCCCACCAATCGGCAGCGCTGCCGTTGCCGGCCAGCAGATACATCAAGGGTTTGCTCATGGACGATCCTCAGGTCAGATCGCGCAGAGCAGCGTCGAGAGTTGGATAACGGAATGTGTAGCCGGCCTCGGTCAAACGCTGCGGCACCACGCGCTGACCGTCGAAGAACAACTGCGCCATCTCCCCCGCCAATGCACGCACTGGCGCGGCGGGAATGTGCAACCACACCGGGCGCTTGAGGACCTTGCCGACCTGCTCGGCGAACGCGGCCTGACTGACCGTTTCGGGCGCGACCATGTTGTAGATGCCACGTAGAGTGTCGTCGTTGAAAGCCCGCGCGATCACCTGAAGCACATCGTCGCGATGCACCCAGCTCATGATCTGCCGACCGTCGCCCATGCGCCCGCCGAAACCCAGGCGTAACGGCATCAGCAGCGGCGTCAACGCACCGCCCGGGCCGAACACCACACCGAGACGCAGCACCACCTGACGCACGCCAAACTCGGTGGCCGGTTGCGCGGCGGCTTCCCAACGCGCGCAGAGTTCGGCCATGAAGCCATCGCCCTTGCTGGCGTGTTCGTCGAGGCTTTCGCTGGCATCGCGCACGCCGTAGAAACCGATGGCTGATGCTTGAATCCATAGCGTTGGTTTGTGCTTGGTGTGTTTCAGCCAGGTTATCAACGCTTCGGTGGTGCCGACTCGACTGGCGAGCAGTTGCGCCTGACGTTTGGGAGTCCAGCGCGGGCCGGCGACAGGGGCGCCGGCGAGATTGATCACTACGTCAAAGGCTTCGTCGTGGCTGAGCTCGCTGAACGAATGCACACAGCGAGCGCGGCCGTTGAACAGGTTGGCCGCGTCCAACGGATCGCGCGTTAGGACGCTGACCGAATGGCCGGCGTCTAGCAGTTGGTTGACCAAGGCTTCACCGATAAACCCGGTGCCGCCAGTGATCAGCACACGCTTGAAAGCGCCGCCGGCAAACGGGTTGGATTGGCTCGGAGTCTTTACTGAAGGGGAGTTTCGGCGGTCATGCCGATACAGCCAAAACAACGGTGGCAGTAAAACCAGCAACGCAAAACCGTCGAGCCACACGTGCGACCAGACCTGCTGTTGCGCCGAGAGCCACATGTCCTGCGGCGCCCATAACAGGATGCCGGCGATCAACCAGCCCCAGATGGCCGGAGCTTTCAAGCGATTGCCCAAGTGCACCAGCGCGAACATGTACAGCGAATAACTTTGCAACGTCGCGCCGAACAGCGCGAGCCACCAGACTTGTTGTTCGCGGCCGGCGGTGGGAACCGCATCGGCACCCCAGAACGACAGTTCGAGGACTTGCAGGTAGCCATCGAGCAAGCCGGAGTCACCGGCCCAGGTCAGGGTAAGACCGGCGAGGATATGCGTGATCGCAGCGGCATATAGCCAAAGCACCAACGCTGGGCGAAGCGAGGAAGAAGAGGCTGGCATTCCGTGTCCTGAGCGCGTTCCTTGGGGGTGGGGAGTTTAAAGGAAAATCGCGGTCGTCAGATGCTCAAGCGTTAAACGTTTTAGCGTGAGGGATTCAGACAAAACTTTTGCAAAAACCGCCTCAAACAGCCCCTCGAAATTCAAATGCAGTGGCTGGCTTTGATCGGCGCCGTGGCTGACGATCCCAATCGCCCCACGTTGAAGACGCCCAACTGGTCACCTTTGTCAGCCGCCATTTGATAACAGGCTAAAAGAAAAAGAGGACAGACCATAAAAGAAAAAAGGGACAGACCGCGTTTTTCGGGTAATTGCTAAAATCGTGGTCTGCCCCCATTTCACTGTCCCCATTTCACCCATGTCTCCATTTCACCCAAACGGGGCAGATTTACTCATGCTCAACGATAAAATAGCCATCGCACGAAACTAACAAAGCCGAACCCCCATGCGACTTCGAAATTTCATTTATCCTGCGCGGTAAAATATTTTTTAATACTTGCAGCGTCTTTATAACTGCAAACCACCTTCGCTCCAGAAACTAAGTCCTTTCCATCCTTGCAGTTTTCCAAAGCTGGATCAGATGGGTCACCTGTGAAATAGAGCAATGAAGCGTTTTCACCATCGACCCTGAGCGGAAGCTCCATGACTGAATACGAAAAACCATCAAACGCGGAGTCAGACAGCTTGCTCTTCACCAAGACATACATTGATTTACCGCGTCGCTCCGGAGATTTCCAATCGTAGAAGAAGACGGAGGCAATTTGATCACCCTCAACTTTCCAAACATATTTGAAAAATGTTTTATCTGAACCAATCGGAGAATAATATATTTCGGCGTCAGCAACATACTCTCCGTTCACCAGTTTTTTCAGACTATTTTTTAAAAAGAACACTGCAATCTTTTTTTCTCCTACTGAAGCCACGACCGCTGGATGAAACTCACTCAATGTAGGTGCCGCATCTGCTAACACATTGGATACGACCAAGCTTATGACCATCGCAAAAATGCAACGAATTTTAGACAGTTTCAAATATTTTTTCATTTTTATATATCCTCTGGAAATGCTTCCGACGTTCATCATAACTATCAGTATCTCTGTTAATAATACGAGTAACAGCATCTACGTTTTCGTCCGCATCACCCTTATCCGCTTCTACAAAAATATTGTTTTTAAGCCAGAAATAAACACCCGAACGAACAGAGTATTTAAACTGTGTATGCAAGATATCCGGCTGACCAACAAAATCAACTTCTTCATCCCAGAACGTTTTATGATAATCCTTAAAGGCTTGATAGTTTGCTTTACCCGTTAAATGTTTAAGACCTCTACCACGATATTTCCACCCCTCACCAGACGATATATTGCCGTTACCTAATTTCCCGCCATATGCTCGATTCGCTATCGCGATCTGATTTTCGTGAGACACATATTTATTAGATCCTGGATATCCATAAAGTGTTGCTTCATCAGGGTGATCCCTAAAATACTTAAATGTACCCTTTAGGCCAGGCACTCCATAGGTAAAGTCCTCTACCACCGCGCACTTCGATCCAATTTCCTGCCTTACCTGAGCAAAAAAGTGACTCAACCTCAACGGAGTATCTAATTTATATCTTTCACAGTTTTCATTTAGCTGGGTGGCAACTTCCGCCAATAAGACATCTTGTTCGGAGGTATTTTTTAGTCCTTCAAATACCCTTTTTAACATCTCGACGGTGATCTTTATTTTTCCGCGACTACCGATCTGATTACCAAGAAATGCAATTGGATGAAAATGCCATAAAACGCCATCACCTAAGCCTTTAGACTGTATAACTGAATCATCCCAAAATATTAAACTATCTATTCGTTCTTTTTCGTGATTTAGAACAGATGGGTAATTCTCCAGCAATGTATCCAGCCGCGCCCATTTGGAAGAGTCCGACTTAGATTTCCACTCCGTAGGGTGATATGCAATGAGCTTTGACCAATGATCCCTGAACTCAATATTCTTGAGTGCAATCGGGAAATCTTCGGGAGTGACTTTTTGATCTCTGTTACCAAATCGATCCAAGTCGTTATATAAGGTCTGGAAGAATTCTGGCATATTATCAGGATCCAGAAAACCATCAGAATTTGAATTTGATTCCTTAACGACGCGAAAGCCTAGTTTTTCCCAGTCGTGCTGAGCAATAAGCTCCGCCCCTTCTTTTTTGAGCAAACCCGATTTGCTTTCTGATTCATCAACTACGGTTACTTCGTACCACTCTTCAGGGTCCTTATAGATAACAGTTTTCCCAAGCTCCACAAAGGTTTCATTCGAAATTGTCACAACCCCAGTTAGAGGGGGCTTACTTTTCAAAGTTGTATTCGCTGGCAAGTGCAAGTATTGCTTTCCTTGCTTCACTGCTGCCTTGTTTTTCAAGAAATCCTCAATTCTCGGATCTGCCGAAAAAATTTCCACATGGACTTGATAACTTCTCGAAACCCCTCCATCAGGACCTGCCAATGTTTCATTTAAACCAAGAAAGCCGATTACGTCACCTGCCTTAATTGCCGTATCCATAGCTACGACCTTGTCAAACTCCGTAGGAATCAATCCAAGCAGTTGAACATAAGGCTTTTCAACACAAGCCCAAAAAGTTGCTGGGACAGGAGTGGAATGGCTTTTCAAACCGGTTGCAGTGCCAGAAGTACTTGGCACGAAGCAACATTCCGCCATTTTGTATGACTTAGAGCCAATCTTCAGGCTAAAAACTTTCCCACTATCAAATTCTATTACGCTATTTGTACAAAGTACTAAATCTTCGTTTTGCCCCAGACTATTTACCTGTCTCATTGCAGCCCCAGCTAAAGCGCCGTTACTCTGCGGTGAGGGGGCTACCCTTAAGGTAAGCCCAGAGCCGGTAACTATAGCTCTGACCTTGCCCTTCCAATAATCTGGCTTCTTTCGCTCCGGTGCAGTTATTGCTTTCCAGCTCGCACTGCCATCACCTCTTGGGTATGCAACACCGTTTTGCTTGTAGGCGAACCAGAAATCCTGTCCTGGCGTGCGTCCACCTACTGTACCTTTAATTAGTTTGCCTTTCGCGTGGATGTGATCAGAGTGCTCTTCAAGTATTTCAATTTGAGTTCCAGCAGAAATCGAACCGTATTCGATGCAGCCAGTCGCACCAGCAACATCGCTTCGAGCTTTAAACCCACTTGCGATCATCTTTATTTTCTGATGGCCCGTCTGTTCTGGTTCATCCGCGTACCTCTGGTATGGTAGCAAATGCATATACAGGCTATAAAATACGAGTTCATTACTAGTATTGGGCACGACCTCTTTATTAGGTGGTGATTTATAGTCGTGCTTGACAAGGCAGAATGAATTTGAGTACTTCAATTCCTCTGTAGTACTCGAACCTTCAAACTCAGTCTTTAAATAATCCTCATTCAACCGATAGGCTACGACGACACCATCTCCAATACAACGAATAGGTTCATCTCTCACACACTGCGGAGCAGTCTTATGCGTGATATGAATACCGCCATGCCAAAATCCATGATTCCCAAGTAAAAAGTTACCTGAGCTTTCACTCTCAAGTGCTTTAAAGATTTCTTCAGCATCCTTAAATTGCGATCCGTCCGCTTTTCTAAACGGGTACTGAAAATTCATTAATGGTGTAGATTCTACCGGTGCAGGTGCAGGTGCAGGTGCGGGCGCAGGTGCGGATCCTTCCCCCGTCCGAGTCGATTCCTTAACCCTTAGAAATTTTGTAGGGACTGGCCAAAAATATGCTTTGCTATAGGCACCAAACTTTGCAGTAGCTGGACCAGAGCTTTGCGCCCCAAAAAACTCACCATATTGAGAGTCCAGCGTACTATCATAGTGCTCTACGATACCCGTATGATTTAGCGTTTTATTATCTCGATTAGAGATTACGTTAATCCAGAGTACGATATCTCCTCGCCTCACATTAGCAGGACTAATTACATCATAGTATTGAAGTGCGGCTGCACTATTTAGCCCCGCCGTATTCTGGTAAGGAACTTGATATCCAGCGCCTGTGAGCAACAGGTTTACCATATGAGAGCAATCGACGATTTTTTTGCCATTTTCTACGACGAAACCATCTCCTCCTTCCTTATATCTATAGTTAGCACTCGTATAGTTACTTGATAAATCTAGTGGCTCTGTCATTTCTGCTTCCTGCAATAATCAGTAGCAATAGCTCGCTTTAGTAATTTCAGCGGTCTGTTTATTTAGACGTTCCAAATGTGCGATAGACCCTTTGCTGCCTTTTTTGGCAGCCACTTGGTAGCACGCAACCGCCCGGGACATGTCCTTCGTTACCAGCTCTCCAGTTTCAAAGGCACGCCCGAGTGCATTTATCGCAAAAGCACTTCCCATACGGGCCGCTTGCGTCAGCGCTTCCTCGGCCTGTGCTGGATGCTGGCAAGGGCCATTGGAGGAAATGTTGTTTCCATCGCAATAAAACAACGAGAGGCTCATCGCCCCCTCAGGCAGAGTGGTCGCTGCTGCCTTGAATAGCTGCTCAACCTTCTCCGTTTGCAACTGCGGAGCCATTCCGGAAAGACTCAAGCTTGCTGCATTCAAACTAGCCTGGGGATCACCGGAAGCGGCTGCGCATAGATAGTTTTCCAAGGAAGCTTCAAACAACTCACCTGTGAGTCGGTACTGCTCCAGCCCCCCTAGGCCTCTAAAGGCCTCTGCACGTTGAAAGCAAAAATTCTCTGCCTCGCTCATGCGGGGCTTGCTCGTCTCTACGAGATCTTTCTCACTGATCGACCAATCTTCAACCCCCTCAAGCACCCAACACGCTTGGCGAGAAAAATTAAAAATCTTGATGTTGCTATTACCTGCTCGCTTATCCACTACGTTGAAATGATTATCGTCAATCTCCTCAACCTCTACGCCTTCAGTCTTGTCCGCGCCTACAGGCGCCATCAACGGAAACGCTAAATTGGTGCTAGTAAGCCCCATCGTTTTAGGCTCAAAAACCCCATGATCTCCCACCGGTTTCAAAACCAGCGACTTCACCGTCATCGCAGTCAAACGCTGCTGGGTTTCAGCATTCGCAGAAAACGCCGGCAGAAACTGGGAAAAATCCTCGGACGGGCATTCATCCGCATAAGCGCTGCCATGAAACAGGCTCAACAGCGACGCGGTGAAAACCGCTATCGCGATGCCATTGCTCTTCTTCAAAACACGATTCATGTCGATCACTCGGAAAACACAAAAAAAGCCTTCGGTTTAACCTTCTCTGGCGGTGCATTCCCCAACGCCTTATCCATCAAACTCCCCGCCTTATCCTTATCCGCCGCACCCGGCAGCACCGGCGGTTTAATCCCGATGCCAGTACCCGACCCAGCCGAGCCCCCGGCATTGATCTTGATCACCGGCCCAACCACCGTAACCCCACCGCCATCGAGCTTGATAAAGCTCCCACCCCCAAGAATGGTCAGCTCTGTTCCCGCCTCAATAACAATCTTGTCCCCAGCCTTGAGGTGAATCTCTTTCCCCACACTGGTGAGCTGCGCAGTCCCCAGCTTCACATGCTGGTTCTGCCCAACCGTCAGGTGATCATCCAGCTTCGCTTCAACCTTGCGATCGCTGATGGTGGTGCGGTGTTCTTCAGCCTTCAGCTCGGTGTAAGTGTTCTTCACCACCGTGTCGTGGCGTTCATTGCCGACCCGAATCTTCTGGTCGTGCTCAACGTTCTCATCCCAATCGCGCTGCGCATGGATGTAGATCTGCTCCGCACCTTTCTTGTCTTCAATACGCAGTTCGTTGTACCCACCACCACCCGGCGAGCTAAGCGTTTTGAACACGCTGCGAGTCTTGTTCGCCGGCAGTGCGTACGGCACCGGGTTTTCCTTGTGGTACAGGCAGCCGGTGACAAGCGGTTGGTCGGGGTCGCCTTCGAGGAAGGTGACGAGGACTTCCATGCCGATGCGCGGGATGCTGATGGCGCCGTAGCGGTCGCCGGCCCAGGAGCTGGAGACGCGCAGCCAGCAGCTGGTTTTGTCGTCGGCGAGGCCTTCACGGTCCCAGTGGAATTGCACTTTGATGCGGCCGTATTGGTCGCAGTGGATTTCTTCGCCTTTGGGGCCGGTGACCATGGCGGTCTGGCTGCCGAGTACGCGTGGTTTCGGGTGTTCGAGGGCCGGGCGGTAGAACACGTCCCACGGAGTGGCGAGGAAAGTGTTGCGGTAGCCCTGGTGGAAGTCGTCTTTGTTGTCGGTGGTGTCGCTGGTCACGCCTTCTTCGAGGACTTGCGGTTGTTTGCCTTCGTGGAAGATTTCGGTGAGCAGCCACAGGTCGTTCCACTCGCTGCGCGGGTGGTCGGACATTTCCATGAAGTGGCCGCTGACCAGTCTGGTCTGGTCGCCGCGGCCTTCCGCCTGGCGGTAGTCAGCGCGGTGGCGTTCGAGGGCGCGCTGGCTGAGGAACTTGCCGCGCGCGCGGTCGATGAAGCGGCCGGGGTAGTCGTAGTCTTCGAGATCCGGTTCAGTGCTGTCGCCGTCCGGTTTGTATGCGGCTTCCATTCGCAGGCGCGGTTTTTCGAAGTCGTAGTCACGGCGAGTGGTGCGCGTGGTGCGGGTTTCCAGACGCAGTTTGAAGGCTTTGATTACCGGCTCGTCCGCGACCATGCCGCTGCCCTGCACGTAGGCGGTTGGCTGCCCAAGGTTCTGGAACACGGTCTGGTCGTCGCCGAACACCAGCAGGTGGGCCTTTTCGCTGTGCTGGAAGTGGTAGTGAATGCCCTCTTCTTCGCACAGGCGCTGGACGAAATGCAGGTCGGTTTCGTCGTACTGCACGCAGTAGTCGCGATCCGGGCACGGCTGGCTGAGCTGGAAGCTGTAGGCGTTGCTCTTGATGCCGTGCTCTTCAAGGATCAGCGCGATGATTTTCGGCGCCGACATCTGCTGGTAGATGCGCTGGTTGGTGCGGTGATGCAGGTATTGCAGTTGCGGCACGATCGAGACTTTGTAGCGGGTCAGGCGCTTGCCGGCATCGCCCTGGGCGACGCGGTAGATCTGCCCGTGAATGCCCGAGCCCTGTGGATCGAATGCCAGAAACGCCTGCTTGTGCAGCAGTTGTTCGAGGTCCAGATCGGGGTTTTCGCTGACCAGTTCGAGGTCGAAGCGATACGCCTGGCTGATGCCTTCGGTGCCGGTGAAGGACAGCACTTGCAGGTCGCCGACGTAGTCTTCGACCTTGAGGCTGAAGTGGGTTTCGTTAGCTGAGTTGAACATCGTGTGCTCCCTGTTCGAATGTCATCCGTTACGCCCGAAGTCGCAGACGTTGCAGCCAGGACGAAGTGGCGCCCAAGGCGTCACGCAATTGTCGGGCAGTGATGGTGCGTTCTGCCGGGTTGAAGCTCAGCGCGGTTCGCAGCGCGTGCCAGCCGTGCTGGGGTAGATTGGCTGGGGCGCGCAGTTCGCGCTCCAGGTGCTCGTCGCGGGCCTGGGTCGAGGGCAAGCGGCGGAACGGGTGTTTGCCGCCCGCCAGTTCATAGATCACGCAGGCCACGCCGTACACGTCCGCGCTGGCCGACAATGGTTGGCCCTCAAGCAGTTCGGGGGCGGCGTAGCCCGGGGTCCAGGCGTTGAAACGCTCGCGGCTCAGGTGCGGCAGACCGGGCAAGGTGCCCTCCTCTGCCTGTCCCAGACCGAAGTCGAAAAGGCGCAGGCCGTCTTCGCTGACCATGACGTTGCTCGGTTTCAGGTCACCGTGCAGCACGCCGCGACCGTGGGCGTAGGCCAACGTGTCGAGCAGCGGCAGGACGATGTCACGCAATTCTTGCCACGGCAGGCCGAGAGGCCGCTCGCAGAGCAATTTGTCCAGGGTCAGGCCACGCATGTATTCCATGGTGATGAAGGCCCGCTGGCAGTCGGTGTCGACTTCAAAGGTGTGCGCACGCACGACATTGTCGTGGCGCAGGCGTCGGGTCAGGGCGAACTCGCTGTAGAGCAAGGCACTGGCATCCGGCGATTCGGCAAATTCTTCGCTGAGGATTTTCAGCGCAATGTAAGGGTCGGGATCGCCGAACTGCTCATGCAGCAGATCCCGCGCCCGGTAAACAGCGCCCATGCCACCGGCCCCGAGCAGACGCTCGAGGTGGTAGCGACCGGCGAGTACATCCGGCAGCGCACCGATGCTGGCCTTGGTCGGCGCCAGCAACGGTTCGGCCTGGTTGCCCTTGGCGAAGGCGAAGTAGGTCAGGTTGTTGGCCTGTTCTTCGCTGATCAGCAGGTCATCGATGGGCGATTCGAGTTCACTCATTGGCGGATCACCACGGCAGTCAGGTTGTCGCGAGCGGCGCCCCGCAGAGCGCCGTCGAACAAACGTTCCAGCGCCACGTGCGGCGCGCTGAGGCTGAGGGCGTTGCCGAGGGCATCGCTGCTCAGGCCCTGATACAAACCATCGCTGCAGAGCAAAAACACATCGCCCGGGTAGACCTCGAGTTCAAGCACATCCAGGGTCAGTGTGTCGGCGGCGCCGACGGCTCGGGTGAGTGCCTGAGCCGCTGGGTGCGCTGCCGCCTGTTCGACGCTCATTTGCTGCTCGTCGATCAGCTGCTGTTGCAGCGAATGGTCCTTGGACAGCTGATACAGCCGCTGCCCGCGCCACATGTAGCAACGACTGTCGCCGGCCCAGATGCAGGCCGCGCGATTGCCTTCCACCAGCAGCGCGACGACGGTGCTGCCCATGATGCTGTCGTGGCGTCCGGCGGTGACGGTCAACTCCTGCCCCAAGCGCCGGTTCAGCCAGTGCAGGCACTGGCGGATGGCTTTGAGGCGTTCGTCGAAGTCCTCGTGTTGCGGCAACTCAGCCAGGCTGGCAACGATCAACTGGCTGGCGATGTCGCCACCCTGATGACCGCCCATGCCGTCCGCGACCACCCACAGCCCATGCTGCGGCGAGTCGAGGAAGGCATCTTCGTTGCGCGCCCGCACCTTGCCCGGGTCGGTACGCGCCGCGCTGCGCCAGGGACTGGCCACCAGCATCAGAGCTGCACCGGCATACGGAAGGTGCGCAACACGCCCATGTCGAACGGGTTCGGCGTGCGCTGGCTGGTCAGCAGGTAGTTGGCGCGCAGGCCGCCCACGTCGGCTTTCAGTACCAGCACGTCACGACCGTTCAGGTACTCGGTCTGCATCAGGTCGAACAAACGGAACAGCGACCATGGGCCGGAATTCTTCTCGATGCCGATCGGACGCCCCGCCATCTTGTCCATGACCAGACTGGTGCGACCGTCTTCAGCATCGGTCGGCCACTTGAAGGTCATTGGCAGGATCGGGCCGTGGCGGTATTCCATGGTCTTGTCGCCGAACTTGAATTCGGAACGGCTGACCGCCGGATCGAGGGTGTACGGCTCAAGCTTGAACTGCACCGTCGGCTCGGCCGGGTTGATCGAGAAGAAGCTCTGGCGAATGGTCTGCGCCGCCGCCATCTGATCGAGGTAGACCTTCGATACCGGCAGGCTGTGACCGTCGACGCTGCGCATGCGGTAGTTGCCCGGATCGCCGCTGACGAATGGACGCATGTAGCTGTCGAAGAAACGGTCGACGGTACCTTGAGCACGGAAGAACTCGCGGAAGTCGCTGATCGCCACATCGCTGGTGCTGCTGGCGCTGAACGGATAACGCTTGCTGATGGTTTTGCCGTACACGCTGTACAGCTCGTTCTGATAACGGCCGTTCAGGTATTGATAGGCATCGTTGAGCACGAGACGCCACGAGTCCTCGGCCAGCACGTTGAACCACACGCTCAGCGGACGCGGCAGACGACCGGAGGCATTGCGCAGGTTGGTCAGCGCATCACGCTGGCCGCTCATGCGCGTCTTGGCCATCTCGAACGCGGCTTGCTCCGGCGTGCTGGAACGGGCCAGACCGGCCAGTTGCAGTTGCAGGTCGTTGAGTGCGCTGAACGCTGGCGTCAGGTCGGCGCCCGGGCCGTTGTTGTCGTCGAGCAGACGATGCAGTGGTTCGAAGCGGCGTTGCAGGGATTTCTTCGCGGTGTCCGGCAGGTTCTTCGCCACGTTCAGCGCCGAAGCCTTGTCGGCGGCAGCGGCGGCGAGTTTGCCGACCTTGCCCAGTTTGCCTTTCTGTCCGGCCAGCGCATCGGCAGCTTCGCCGGCTTCATCGACCGGATCAGCCGCGGCTTCGAAGCGGGTGTTTTCACGCACTTCGGTGAGCAGCGCGAGGACCGGCGAGTTCGCCGAAGTCAGGCCCGCCAGTTGCTCGGCGCCTTCGCCAGCGTCGCTGATCGGTGGCAGTGCGACCTGGCCAACGGCTTCGCTCCAGTAGTTGGCGTAGTCGCGGAAGTACAGCTGCTCAAGCTCGACCATCAGGCGACGCAAATCCATGTCGCTGATGCCCGCGCCTTCGCCCAGCACCCAGTTGTCACGCAGGATGTCGGTGACCAGCGCCGCGCCCTGCACCGAGAAATACTGCTGATAACCCTGCTGGGTGTAGAAACCCGGGATCACGTATTCAGTGCCGATGAACAACGAACCTTGCGGGCCGAGGTGCTGGCTGAAGCGGTAGTCCGGCAGGTTGCGCGCCTGCTCGCGGAGCATGCGGTAAACCACGTTGGCCAACGATTCGCTGCGCAGGACCTGACGCGCCTGCGTCACCAGTTGATCGTTCAGCGGGTAGATGAACGGCTGCTTGAGCAAGCGCTCAAGGTGCGTGTTCAGACCATTCTGCACCGCAGTGTTACCGGTGTAGCGCTGCGACCAGTCAGTGGCGACCCAGTCCTTGAGCCACGCCGCGTCGCGACGATCCTTCATGTTCAGCATCAGGTACGCGCGCAGGCTGTTGAGCAGGCGATCGCGGTCCTTCATGTTGGCGCGGATCTGCCCCTCGAGCATGGTCGCCACCCGTGGCAGCAACTGCGCTTCCAGCTCACGCTCGTAGGCGGTTTTCACCACCGGGTTGATCTCTTCGCCCTGATACAGGCCGCCACGCTCGTGGTACGACACGTCGCTCTTGTTCGGGAACACCTGGGTCGCGGCGTAGCTGGTGTCGAGGACTTTCAGCACGCCCATGGCGTCATCGCGCGGCGTCACGGCCGAGCGTTGCTGGGTCCAGTTCTGCGCCAGCGTGCGCAGGTTTTCCAGACGCTCGTAGTTGGCCGAGAAACCACCGGCCCAGAGCATGCCGAACAGTGCCAGTGCCGCCAGTGCACCGACGTACAGCGCACGCTGGCCCCAATGAATGCGGCTGCGCTCGCGCTTGTCCAGACCGGCCAGATCGGCCTCGGGGAAAATCACTTGGCTGAGCAAGTGGTGGATGAACCGCGAACGGCCGCTGCGCAGAGTCGGCAGCACGCCGGCGTTCATGCCCAGGCTGGCGCCGATGCCGGCGGTGGTCGAATCCATTTCCTGAGTCAGGTGCGGTGCGCTGGTCAGGTAGAAACCGCGCAGTTGCGTGGCGCGCTGATAGCGGTTGCCGGTGAACGCCATGTCGACGAACAGGCACAGGCGCTCGCCGATCTGCCCGAGCTGATGCGGGAAGTCGAGGATGCGGCCACGGCGCTGAGTGTCGCGCTCGGAGTGCATGCGCATGATCACTTGGCTGTTCAGGCGGCGCAGCAGCTCTTCGAACTCGTTGCGCAGGACCGTGACGTCGGTGCCGACCTGATCCTTGCGGAAACTGGTGCCGAGCACCTGATCGCTTTCTTCGCGGGTCAGTTGGTCGAAGAACTCGTCGAAGCCGAGCAGCTTGTCAGCCTTGCTCAGGACCAGATACACCGGCACGTCGACGTGCAGCTTCTGATGCACGTCCTGCAAACGGCTGCGCACCTGGCGTGCGAGGGTTTCGATGTCCTGCTCGCTGCCGCCGGTGAGGGTTTCCACCGGAATGGTCACCAGCACGCCGTTCAACGGACGTCCGCGACGACGCTTGCGCAGCAGCTCCAGCAGGGTTGTCCAGGCGTTGCCGTCGACTTCGGCGTCCGGTTGAGTGGTGTAACGCCCGGCGGTGTCGATCAGTACACCGTGATCAGCGAAATACCAGTCGCAATGACGGGTGCCGAGGGTGTCGCGGGTCAGCTTGCGGTCGATCTTGTTGATCGGAAATTCCAGACCGGAAAAGTCCAGCAGGCTGGTCTTACCCGAGGCCTGCGGACCGATCAGCAGGTACCACGGCAAGTCACTGCGCCAGCGCTCGCTGCGACCGCGATACAGGCTCGACGTCTTCAGGGTTTTCAGCGCGTCCTTGAACCGCGCCTTCAACTCTTTCTGTTCTTCGTCGATCAGCTCTTCGCGGCGAATGCGGTCCTGACCGTCCTCGCTTTCTTCCTCGGCTTTCTTGCGGATACCCGCGCGCCAGCTGACGAAGACCATGGTCAGGCCCCAGATCAGGAACAGCACGCTGATGGTCAGCAGACGCGAGGTCGCGCTTTCCCAGAACTTGTAATCATCCACCGCCAACAACGGGCCGACGAACCACACCAGCAGCGCCACGAACAGCACCAGCAGCAGAGTCCAGACCCAGGTCTGGCGCAGGAAGGCGCCGACTTTCTTGAAAAACTTTTTCATCACACGTCCCTGTTTTACGGCTGCGCCTGCGGTTGCACCGCGGCTGGATCAAGCGGCTGATAAGGATGCAGAACGGTGTCGCGTTGTTCGCTCAGGACCCAGGCGAAGCCCGAATACATCACCACCAGACAGACCAGAGTAAAGAGCACCACCATCCACGCCGGCACGATGCGCACCAGGTTGCGGCGCTGATCGTTGAGGCCTTCCCAGTGCGGCGACAACTCGCGCGGCACGTCGCCACGCAACTGACGGATCTGCCGGTACAAGGCGTCGCGGATGCCTTCAAGCTCAAGCATGCCGCGCGCCTGCACGCGGTACTTGCCCTCGAAACCGAGGGACAGGCACAGGTACATCAGTTCGAGCATCGGCAGGTGCTTGACCGGGTTTTTCGACAGCCGATCGAGCAGCTGGAAAAACTTCTCGCCGCCGAAGGTTTCGTTGTGGAAGCTGCTCAGCAGGCTCATCTGCGACCACTCGCTTTCGTTGCCCCACGGCGTGGTCACGACGGCTTCGTCGACCACGGTGCAGAGCACGTAACGCGCGGCCATTACCTGGCTGCTTTCCGCACCGTTGTGCAGGGCGCGCACTTCGAACAACTTCAGCCCGGCGGTCAGCCGCTCATTCAGCGCGTACAGATCTTCGCGGGTCTCGCTGTGCTTGAGACGCACCACTTCCGAGAGCAGATCGGACGAAGCGGCGACCAGCGAGTTGAGGCTGATGTTGAACGCCTCCGCCGGACGCAGGCGCGCGGCGTAGATCATGCGTTCTTCCAGTTGCTCGAAACGCGGCGGCGCGGCGAAGTCGGTCAGCGGACTCGATGCCGGTCCGTGGCCCTGACGGTCGAGCAGGACGGTTTTGTCGTCCTGGTTGTAATCCGTTTCCTTGATCATGTCGGTCAGTTCCTGATGGCCCAGAATTTCAGTTCAAGCTCGGCGAATTCGCCGGACACGTGGAACGCGAAACCGCCGGAGCGCTCGAGTTGTGCCAGGTCTTCGGAACTGAGTTCGAGGATGAAATAGGTTTTGTTCGAGTGGAACGCGATCTGCCGTGGGGCCACCGGCAACGGTTTGACCTTGATCCCCGGCAAGTGCAGGTTGACCAGTTGGCGGATGCGCTCCACCGGGCCGACCTTGAGGTGCTGCGGCAAGCGCTGACGCAGTTCTTCGGAGTCGCAGTTGGCACTGGCTGCCAGCACGAACGAGGCCGAGCCGAGCAGTTTGTGATCGTGCAACGGCGAGACGATGATGCCGTACTGACGCGCCTGCAGCATCAGTTCGATGGCGTGCTGTTCGAGCACCATCGACAGCACCTGACGGATCGCTTCCATCAGTTTGCGAAAGCTCGCGCCCTGATCGGCGTGGGAATAGCGGCTGTCCAGACGCGGGCGTTTGCTCTCGCCGGAGAAGGTCGCCAGATCGCCGAGCATGGTCAGCAGCGTGCGGTACAACTCTTCCGGATGCACCTGCTCCAGACCCAGATAGTGACGCAGCAGCAGTTCGGTGCGGTTGATCAGTTGCAACATCATGAAGTCGCCGACTTCAGCGCCGCCGACCTTGCCGTTGGAGCGAATCCGCTCGGCGATGGTGTCGCCACGGTGGCTGAGCATGCTGATGACTTCTTTCAGGCACGACAGCAGATAACTCGAGGCGTGGGCCTGAATGTAGGTCGGGACGAAATCCGGATCGAGGCTGATCACGCCGTCGGGCGTGGTGTCGAGCACGTCGCAGATTTTCAGCTTCACGTAGGCCTGATCGCTCTGCTGCTCGCCGAGCAACAGTTTGAAATCCGGACGACCGCAGCTGACCTGACTGGCGGAATCATCGCCGGCGTTGGAGTCGGCGACTTCGGCGTCATACGCGGTGTAGCGCGCGAGCACGTCGGATTGCTCCGGGCGCCGGGCCTCGATGTGGTTGCCGGTGACCAGCGGCAGCGCCAGATAGATCGGCGTGTTGCCGGTGTTCGGCGGCACGTCCAGCGCCAGTGGCTCAGTGTTGCCACCGAGTTCGAACAGGCTGCCGTCCGGCAGAATCCCCGAGGCTTCACTGATCACCAGTTTGCCCATGTTGAGGAACTGCAAGTCGATTTCCAGATTGAGAAAACCCCAGGTGTAGCCACCGAGCAATTGCGTGCGGGTTTTCATCTGGTGATCGTAGTAGCGATCGTTGTGCTGGAAGTGCTGCGGTCGCAGCAGCATGCCTTCCTGCCAAATGACTTTATGGGTGTTCATGATCAGTCATCCGCCTTGGCGAGCACTTGTTGGGTGTTGCGGATACCGGCCTGATCGAGGGTCAGATCAGCCTCGGTGAGTTCCAGCGGAGTGATCTGCACGGTGTGGCGCCACTGGGTATCCGGCAGGTCGCGATAGGCGGCGAGGATGCCCACGTAACGGCTGCCCTCCTCCACGCTGAGTTTCAGTTCCACTGTTTCACCCGGGCGCAGTTCGAGTTCTTCGCTGGCCACCAGATCCGGGTTGAGGGATTCCTTGGCGCGCTCGTAGAGGCTGAAGAAATCAGCGTTCTCGAAGGTCACCGGGTGCTTGAGTTCGAACAGGCGCACGACGATCGGCGACGGCCGCCCGTTGAGGTCCGGATTGAGCTGATCGCTGCCGGTCAGCTTGAGGTTGATCTTGGTCACTTTCGAGTACGGCGACAGCGACGAGCAACCAGCGAGCAGCACCAGCACGGTGAGCGCAGTCAGCGTCTTGAAAAAAGCGGTCGAGCGGCGAGACATGCGCATCATCCTTGGTGGTCGGTGTGGAGGGTGGAGATCAGGCGGATCTGTTCTTCGTAGGCCTGGGCAAAGTCGCGGGCCAGCAGACGCTCGCTCCAGTCATCGTCCTGACGCAGTGCCTGGTGATAGCGGCCGAACGCTCTCCAGCGCCCACCCGATGTTGCAATCAATGGCTTGTTGTCGCGCTCGAAACGCAGGGTCAGCTGCTCTGGCGAGAAGTGCTCCAGCGTGCCGCGTACGGCAGCGCGACTGGCAGTCAGCAGTGCCACTTGGTGCGCCTGCAAATCACGGAATGCGCGGGAGATCGCCTGCTCGGCCGGCAGGTGCCCAGGCTTGCTTGGCTGCAACAGAATCTGTAGCGCTTCGCTCGGGTCGACGGCGAATTTCAGCGGGTTCTTGTTGGTGCCTTGCACGGTGGTCTGGGCCAAACGCAGCTCGTTTTTCAGCTCGGAGCGGGTGCGCAGGCTCTGCTGCAAACCGCCGATGCTCTGGCGCAGCAGGCGCGCAGCGTTCAGCGCCAGCGCTTCACGTTCGTCGTGGCTGAGGCCTTTGACGTCGACGCCCAGCGCCGCGCCGAAGTGCTCCCAGAATCCTTCGCTCTGACGCTCGACGGCTTTCGGTGCAGGCGCCGGCTCAGGTTCGACCGGGGCGGCAATTAGCTCCGGGACCATCAGGCTTTCCATGTCGATGCGCGCGTAGTCGGCACGCTGACGGGAATCTTCCGGCTTGGCGGTAGGCGACAGCAGTTCGTCGATTTCCGAGTACACGCGCTCTTGCTGTTCGAGGGCGTTGAGCGGGTCGAGGTCGAGGAACGCGTCGTCCGGAATGATGCTGCCAGCGGCGCGCGGGCGGCCGACTTCGCCGTCGAAGGTCGCCGGATCACGAACCAGCCGCGCACGGATCTCGAAGTCGCCGAGAATGTAGGTGCTGCCGTGCTCGATGCGCACCGGCTCGCCCTTGTGCAGGCGTGCGCCACTGCTGCCGTCCTGGACACCGTTGCTGCTGGTGTCGGTGAGGAAGAACGAGCCCTCGCGGTAGCTGACAATCGCGTGATGATTGGACAGGTGCCGCTTGCGGTCAGGGATGATCCAGTCGCAGTCCTCGCCGCGCCCGATCACGCCGCCGGCCTGCTTGAAGGTCCGCTGGCACAGCTCGGTGGGCACGAACTGCTTGGTGTTCAGCATTTCGAAAACCAATTCCATGTTTGATGCTCCTTGCGGTCACTTGCCGCGATTGACCGCTTGCGGATCACCCAACGGGCGATAGTCGTTGTCGTTGAATTTGTAATTGCCGCTACAGCCGCCAAGGCCGCATAGAACGACGAGGGTCAGCAGGACAGCGTGCCAGTGACGAACAGACATCAGAGGGTCTCCAGGTGTAGACAAAGCACAAAGCGCCGACCCTTGCGGGCGGCGCTGAAATAAGTTTTTGAGGTGGGCTCGAAGCCTCTAGATCGGGGCCTTGAGCCATAGCCTGGAGGTACGGCGACCTCCCGTGGCGAGGGGACTTGTCCCCGTTGGGGTGCGCAGCGCCCCCATAACCTGCCAGCGCGATTTCTCAGTGAAACCGTATGTACCGGACTGCGACTGCTGCGCAGCCGAACGGGGATAAATCCCCTCGCCACAGGGTATGTGTTGGGTTCGAAGAAGTGCTGTAGCTCAACCATCAAAGTCACCCAAATTGATATTCAGGCGCCCGAGGCGGTACAGCAACGTGCGCCGCGGCAGGCCCAGTTCGCGGGCGGCGAGGGTCTGGTTGCCGTCGTTCTTGCGCAGACAATCGAGGAGCAAAGTGCGCTCGACTTGCTCCAGGCGTTCGCGCAGATTCAGGCCGCTGTTGTCCTCGGGCATCGCTTCCAGGCGCAGGGAAAAATGCTCGGCGAGCAACTCGCCACCCTCGCAGAGCAACACCGCGCGCTCGACCAGTGCCTTGAGTTCGCGAACGTTGCCGGGGAAGGTGTAACCGCACAGATGCTCCAGCGCCGAATCCGACCAGCGCACCGGATCACGCTGCAGAAAGGTGCAGGTCTTCTCGGCGAAATGCCGGGCCAGATCGAGGATGTCGCCTTCGCGCTGACGCAGGGCCGGCAGCTCGATCGGGAACTGCGCGAGACGGTAGTACAAGTCCTCGCGGAACTTGCCTTCGCTGACCAGTGCCGCCAGATCACGGTGCGTCGCGGCGATGATGCGCACGTCGATCTTGTGCGTGTCGTTGGAACCCAGCGGACGAATCTCGCCTTCCTGCAACACACGCAGAATCTTCGCTTGCAGCGACAACGGCATGTCGCCGATTTCATCGAGCAGCAACGTGCCGCCATTGGCCGCGTCGAACAGCCCTGCGCGATCTCGATCGGCGCCGGTGAAGGCGCCTTTGCGGTAGCCGAACAGTTCGCTTTCCAGCAGGTTTTCCGGGAACGCCGCGCAGTTCTGCACGATGAACGCCTGGGAGCGACGCGGGCCGCAATCGTGGATCGCCCGCGCCACCACCTCCTTGCCGGTGCCGGTCTCGCCACGCAACAGCACGGTGTACGGGCTGTGAAGGATCTTGCTGATCAGCGAATAGGTCTGGCGCATCGCCGCGCTTTTGCCGATCAGGCCGTAGCCGCTGATGCTCGGCACGCTGCGTGTGGCGGTGGCCGATTCGGCGGCTGGCTGACGCAGGCGTTGCAGCAGATGCAGTTGGCCGAGCACGAACGAGCCGAGCTGGCCGAGGGAGTCGGCGAAACCCTGCAAGTCAGTGCGACGACGACTGGCACACAGCAACAAGCCCTCGACCGACTTGTGCTGATTGACCAGCGGCACGCACAACAGCGACTGCCACGGCGTGCTCGCCGCCGGTAGAAAACTGGTTTCGTGCAGGCTGCCGGTCAGGTCGTCGAGGCACACCACGCGGTTCTGGCACAGGGCGAATTGCAGCAGTTGCTCGCCGTTGTAATCCGCTGGCAGGCTCGCCGCCTGACGCGGTTGCAGCGCACCGTCGAGGCACTCGGCGTTCATCCCCAGGCAAGTGTGGGTGGCATCGAGCAGATACAGCTGCGTCAATTCACAGCCGCTCAGCTCGGCCAGGCCACGGACGAATTCACCCAGCAGCGCAGCACTGTCCGCCGCGCGCGAAAGACTGGCGAACTGCGCCAGCAACGCTTCGGCATAGACCAGCGGCTGCGGCACCTGAGTGAACATCACGCCCACCTCAGACGAACTCGCAGGTCACGCTGGAGTTGCCGTCGAGCGTGGCATGCACACGCTTGAGGCTTTCGCCGGTCGCCATCGCATCAAGCAAACGATCGGCCACCAGCGGCAGCACGTGTTGATCGAGCAGATGATCGATCAGGCGCGCGCCGCTTTCGCTTTGTGTGCAACGCTCGGACAGGTGATCGACGAGGTTCTGGCACCAGCTGAACTCCAACTGACGACGGTTCAGGCGCTCGCCGAGACGGCCGAGTTTGATCTCGATCAGCTCGCGCAGCACCGGGCCGCCCACCGGGTAGTACGGCACCACTTTCATCCGCGCCAGCAGCGCCGGTTTGAAGTGTTTGCTGAGTACCGGACGAATGGTTTCTTCGAGCACTTCGGCGGTCGGCCGCGCGCCGTCTTCGCAGAGTTCGCTGATCTTGTCGCTACCGAGGTTGGAGGTCATGAGGATCAACGTATTGCGGAAGTCGATTTCGCGACCTTCGCCATCGTTGGCCACGCCTTTGTCGAAGATTTGGTAGAACAGGTTGAGCACGTCCGGATCAGCCTTCTCGACTTCATCGAGCAACACCACCGAATACGGCTTCTGGCGCACGGCTTCGGTGAGCATGCCGCCCTCGCCGTAACCGACGTAGCCCGGTGGCGCACCGATCAGGCGCGAGACGGTGTGCTTTTCCTGGAACTCGGACATGTTGATGGTGGTGATGAAGCGGTCGCCGCCGTACAACAGGTCTGCAAGGGCCAGCGCGGTTTCGGTTTTGCCGACACCGCTCGGGCCGACCAGCAGGAACACGCCGACCGGTGCATCAGGCTTGTTCAGACCGGCAGCGGTCGCGCGCATCGAACGATCCAGCGCGTGCACGGCTTGCTCCTGACCACGGATGCGTGTGCGCAGGTCGGTGGCGAAACTGGCGACCTTGGCGTTGTGCTCGCGGGCCAGTTGCGCCAACGGCACGCCGGTCCAGGCGCTGATCACTTCGGCAACCAGACGCGGGCAGACTTCGAAGCTGACCAGGCGTTCTTTGACTTGCGCGGCAGTCAACGCGGCGTGGGTTTCATGCAGCTGAGCTTCCAGAGCTTCGACGCTCTGGCCTTCTTCGACTTCGGCGACCACAGTTTCAATCACGGTGCCTTCGGCGTCTTCTTCCACGCTGACGGTCGGCTCAACAGCTGCAGCCTCGCGGGCCTTGGCCAGTTGCTGACGCAGTTCCAGCAGACGCTCGGCGAGCTCTTTCTGCTCAGTCCACAGGGTCTCGAGCGCAACCATCTCGCTTTCGGCTTCGTCCAGCCGCGCTTCCAGCGCCTCCAGCGCTTCGTGGTCGATCAGCAGACCGGCCTCGGCATCGCGGCGCAGGGCCTGACGCTGGCGGCCGCCTTCAGCCAGTTCGCCACGCAGGCGCTCGAGGCTTTCCGGGGCCGCAGCGAGGCTGATGCGCACGCGGGCGCACGCGGTGTCGAGGACGTCTACAGCCTTGTCCGGCAGTTGCCGACCGGCCAGGTAACGCGCAGACAATTCAGCAGCGGACACCACCGCGTCATCGCGCAGGTAGATGCCGTGGCTCTTCTCGTAGACCTGAGCCAGACCACGCAGAATGGTCACCGCTTCGCTGACGGTCGGTTCGTGCAGTTGCACGGGCTGGAAGCGACGCGCCAGCGCCGGGTCTTTCTCGAAGTATTTCTTGTACTCGGCCCAGGTGGTGGCAGCGATGGTGCGCAGTTCGCCACGGGCCAGTGCCGGTTTCAGCAGGTTGGCCGCGTCGGAACCGCCGGCATTGCCGCCCGCGCCGATCAGGGTGTGAGCTTCGTCGATGAACAGAATGATCGGTTTTGGCGAGGCTTTGACCTCATCAATCACGCCTTTCAAACGACGCTCGAATTCACCTTTGACGCTGGCGCCGGCCTGCAACAGGCCCATGTCCAGCGACAGCAATTCAACGCCTTTGAGTACCTGCGGCACTTCACCGGCAGCAATGCGCGAGGCGAGGCCTTCGACGATGGCGGTCTTACCGACACCGGCCTCACCGACGACGATCGGGTTGTTCTTGCGCCGACGGGCAAGGATGTCGACCATCTGGCGGATCGCGCCATCGCGGCAGAGCACCGGGTCGAGTTTGCCGTCGCGGGCCTGTTGGGTCAGGTTGTGGGTGAAGCGCTGCAACAGCGATTCGCCCTGTGCGGCCGGTTTGCCGTTGGCCGCCGGTTGCTCCTGTTGCGACAGGGCAAATTCTTTCAGGCGATCAATGTTCAGTTTGGCAAGCAGCGGTTGATAGCGGCTGCCGGCATAACGCATCGGGTTGCGCAGCAACGCCAGGATCAGCGCCGCGTCTTCGACCTGGGTCTGGCCCAGTTCGAGGTTGGCCACCAGCAGTGCGTCTTGCAGCCATTGCACCAGTTCCGGGGCGAACACCGGGTTGCGCGAAGCACTGTGCTCGACCCGCGACTGCAATGCAGCGGTCAGTTCACCGGCGTCGACGTCAGCATCTTGCAGCGCGCGCGACAGCAAGCCGTTCGGGCGCTCGAGCAAGCCCAGCAGCAAGTCTTCGACGAGGATCTTGCTGCCGCCACGGGCGACGCAACGCTCGGCCGAACGTTCCAGATCACGACGGGTTTCGGCGTCCAGCGCCTGGATGAGTTGTTGCAGGTCTACGTTGATCATGGCTCACGTCCTTAATGAATTTTGCTGCCCAGGGTTACCACGCCGTCCGCTTTCTCGCGTCCCAGCCAACTGGTCCAACCGAGGCGACAGGCGTTCTGCTCACCGATGCGCAGTTCGCGGATTTCTTCCTGGCGCAGGACCAGGCGAATGTCGTAATCGAGCGGGTCACGCAAGGTGAACCGCACCAGCGCGCAGAGCGGCTGGTAGCCGAACCCGATCGGCAGGAATTCATGGAATCGCTGCCAGTCGAGTTCGGTGATGTGAATGCGGAATTTGCCGCTGCGGTCGCGCACGTGCTCGCCCAGCACCAGGTCTTCGCCGAGTACGCTGTTGGCGCGGCCCAAACGATTGCGCTGCTCGTCGAGAATTTCCACGCGGCGCTCGATGCACTGCTCGATGACCAGGTCTTCGTGCTTGAAGTAGTAACGCAGCACGGCTTCGATCAACGCCGCCGAGTGCGCCCGCAAGCTGAGCAAACCGAGGTACGGCAGCAGGCGTTTCCAGTTGAGTTCCTTGGCCTTGCGGATCTCGTCGCCGCCCAGGCCGATCAGCGCAAAGAGTTGCGCCGAGAACGGGTCGATCGCGCCGCTCTGGAAGCTCGCGCGGTAGCGGTACTTGCGCCAGATCGGCAGCATCAGTCGTTGCAGGCGATGGTGGAACAGGTCGAGGAAATTGCGCGTCGGGTTGCCGTCCTCGCTGTCGCCCAGGGCTTGTTCGCCATAGAACGCTGGCAGCGGCGAACCGGAGCCGACCAGGCCGATCAGGTTGAAGCGCATGCGCGCGCGCATCTTGCCGTGCTCTTCGAAAAACTCGACGCGATCGACGTCGCTGCGCGGAAAGCCCAGGCTCGGGTTGGCCTGGAACTCGACCTGGTCGTACAGATCGTCTTCGCTCAGATGCGGGTGTGCCTCGCGCAGCCGGTCGATCACCAGCAGCACGGCCTGAAACAGCGAGTACTCGCGTATTACCTTGGTCAGCCCGCTTAAAGCAGGGGCTGCAGGCCCATACGTGGTGTCCATTGGTACACCTCTCCCTGTGTGCTTTTTACCCGCAGTTCATGGAATGAATTGAGACTGGCGTAAAGCGCGAAAAACTCGTTGAGAACCGAAGCGAAGACGAACAGGTCGCCTTCGCCGATATAGCCTTCCGGGTCGATGGTCAGTTCGGTGCGCAAACCGCGCACCGGCAGACCGCGATGCAGGCGGTCGACGTGGTGATGCTTGATGTGCTTGAGGCCGCCGAGCAGGCGCTTGCTGACCTTTTCCGCGTGCTGGTCGTAGTAGCGAGGCAGGTCGTAGGTTTCCAGAATCACCTTCAACGCATTGACGTCCGCCAGCGACAGATAGTTAAGCGACATGTTGCTGATCAGCTTCCACAGGAAGTCACGGTTCAGCGGCGGCGCGAAACTCGGAGTGGCCGGGGTGATGTTGCGGAAACTGAGGAATTCCGGGGTCTGCTCGCTGGCCATGCAGATGTCGCCGAGCTTGAGCTTTTTCGGCAGGTTCTGGTTGGTGCACATCAGCTCGATCGACAGGGTTTCGTGGGCTTCGGTGTGGCGGATGCCGAAGCTCAGGTAAGTGTCGAGGCCGTCATGCAATAAGGACGAACGCTGGCGAATGCTGTAATGCGGACGGCTGTTGGGCACGTCGAAACTCGGGTCGTGCTCGAAGGACTCGAACGGCACGTATTCCTGATAACCGAGACCGCCGGGCTTCCAGCCAGTGACGGTTTCCACCGAGAACACACCGCAGTTCTCCAGGTCGTATTCCGCCGGCAGCAACAGGTACTCGTCCTGCTTGCCATCGAGACGGATCGGCAGCGCGTCGTGCTCGAACAGATTGACGATCGGCGTGCAGAACAGCTTCACGTTATCGAGGGTCGGACGCATGCGCATGATGCCGCTCTTGCGGATGTCGAAGCGCAGTTCGAGACCACGCATCTGCTTGAGCGTGTCTTCCGGCAGCGCCTTGAGAATGTCCAGACCGTTGACGTCGACGAACAGGAACTTGTCCTGGAAGGCGAAATATTCCTGCAGGTAGCGATAGCCACGGAAGGTGTTCAGCGGATACGGAATCAACGCTTCTTCTTCGGCAAAGCCCACTGGTTTGACCCGATCACCGGGAATCTTGAACGCCATCGGTTTGCCGCTGACGCCATCAATCGGCTTGCCGGCGGCGTCGAGCGGGATCAGCTCGATGCCTTCGAGGTTGCGCAGCAGGCTCAGATACAGCATCTGGCTGATGTAACGCTCACCGGCAAAGTGCAGGCGCAGCTTGCTCAGTTCCAGTTCGCCGAGGTGGCCGTCGGCGCTCATTTCCAGACGCAGGCTGAGCAGCGAACCGTCGCCCTTCACCGAGTAATTCAGCGCGGCAAGATCCAGCGGCAAGACTTCGGTCGGATAGCAGGTGCGGAAGCGGCAGCGCACGTCTTCTATCGGCTTGCTCTCGATCGGCGTATCGCGCTCAACCAGCAGCGCCGGGCCGGAACGCTTGAGCGGATCAAACTGCAAAATGCTGAACGCCGGCAGCGGGCGCATGTAGTTCGGCCACAGCAACTGCATCAGCGAATGGCTGAGCTCCGGCAGTTCGTCATCGAGCTTCTGGCGCAGGCGCCCGGTGAGGAATGCAAAGCCTTCGAGCAACCGCTCTACATCCGGATCCCGCCCGGCCTGCCCCAGATACGGCGCCAGCGCCGGACTACGCTCGGCGAAACGGCGACCGAGCTGGCGCAGTGCGGTGAGTTCGCTTTGGTAGTAGTGGTTAAAGGACATTTCTGGCTGCCTGGGTATTGATTCGTTTGATTTGAAAAATTAATCGACCAAAAGCACTAATAGCGGAAAACGAAAAAAATCATTTCGCACCCCGGGCCAACAAAAACCTTTCAAACTTGCCGGCCACCAATATCGCCAGCGTAGTAAGTCCGCCTGTTAGAACGATATAGGCCAACGCTCGAACGGGATAAAGCGGCAGCAGATAAACCAATATCAAGGCCACCATAAAAAACACAACACACAACTTAAAACGTCGATTCGGAATTACAGCAACGAGCAAATTAACAAAAATGAATAAGTAAAAAACCATATACATGGCAATTCCAATGGAAGCACCACGGGACGTTAACCCGCCGAATAAAAATTTATAGAGAGAAACACCATAGTAATTAACAACGACGTAAATTACGCAGGTAAAAAAATGGACGAGCAAGCTCCCAGCTATTCTCGTCATCATCTCTTCCACTCTCCGTACGTATCTACAGAGCCCTGCGTAATGAAGCTTTTCAACTTCTGGTCGGAAACGCCGAGATAAACCGTGCTCGTAATTACTTTCTCGCGATAGCCCATTCGCCCCACAAATACTTTTACCGTTTCCGTACGTAGATCAAAGTTCTCGGAGGCCCACAAAGCACCGCGCAGCACCATGTAGTTATCGTATTCATTGGTTTTGTCCTCCTTCGGAAATATAGGAAGACCATCGCCATACTCCATGCCGGTTTCAACGGTTTTCTTGATAGCCGTTTCCACGGACTTGGTTTCCTCCAGATATAACCGGTATGTATCGGTAGCGAATGGTATTTGCCCTACACCGTCAGCCCAGTAAGGTTCGCCCTCGATCATGACCAACAAGAATCCAGAACCGCCCTCCGGACTGTTTTTCCAATCACCCGGCATTTTAGCGGCGAAGCTAATCGACATTCTGTCAACAGCTGCAAACTTGGCAATTTCCGCCCAAGTAAATTGTTTATATGCATTGTATGCATCGGTGCCAGCGACTTTGGACTCGGGATTTATCCAAGATTTTTCCCGATAATTATCAGCTAACGGCTCAAACCACTGAATGGCTTCCGCATACAGTTTTTCGGCCGTCATGATTCTGAACTGTGCATCTGTCGCATTCGGCTTTACCGCGAAGAGAGGCACGCCATTGCCTCTAGTTATCAGCCACATACTTGGCAAAGGAAGCTTTTTCGGCTCTTTATCCTCGCTAGGCGTAGTTTCGCCTTCAATTTTCAACTCCGTTTTACCATCGGAGGTCTCGAAAATATGTGCGATGCCATCGATAACAATAGAGGTTTCCACGTGCTTACTCCGCCGACACGTAGATGGTAACCATCTCGCCTTGTTTACCCGTCGAGAAACATCCCGTGCCACCGGCCGCCGATGAACGTCCTGCTTTTTCTAATCCACTCTCAGAAACCATTCTGTAATTCAAGTTCTCGACGGGCTGTCCATCCGCTGCATGGAAGGAAAAAACACGGTTAAAGACTCCGGGAATAACAACAGGCTCTGGCGGCACAAACGGCGCTGGCGTATGCGAATTGCCAATAATCACCGTCCCGGACCCAGCCGTGACCTTGTTGCCGTGAGATCCAACCGAACCTACTGTCGCAGCCGGTTTGCCGTTGATCAGAACAGTGGTCGCCAAGCCGCCCGACAGCGCACCACCACACGCCGAGGCATCGCCTTGGCGGGCGGCCGCGAGGCCATCGAAAAACACGTCGCCGGAACCGGCGGCGATCGGGTTGGTACCGTGGCCGGGGAGCGGGCAAGCGGTGGGGTCGGATACGCGTGCTGCGGGTTTGCCAGACATCGGGGATCTCCTTAGGTGACCTTGACTTGACCGCTGCCATCCAGGCGCGCGGAGAAACTGACCTGACGCTTGAAACCCTCGACTTCCAGCAGGCCTTCGATACTGAAGGCCAGGCGCAGTTGATCGTGGTCACGCGGCAGGGAAATGACACGCACGTTGCTCAGGCGTGGCTCGTAGGCTTCGATGAAGTTTTCGATAGCCAGACGGGCCTGACTCAGCGAGTCGTGCAGGCTCAGACGCATGTCATTGAGATCGGGCAACCCGTAGTCGGCCAGCGTTTGCACGCTGCCGGCCCGGGTGCTGAGCATTTTGGCCAGATGGGCAGCCACTGACGCCATGGCGCAAGCCTCAAGGCTGTTGCCCTTGCGTAGTTGTGCGTCGCCGTTGAGGCGTTCGAACAGGCTGCCGTATCCGTCCATGAGTCGCTCTTACTCTTTGTCCAGCTTGCCAACCAGCGACAGGGTGAAATCGGCACCCATGTACTTGAAATGCGGACGCACGTTCAAGCTCACGCGGTACCAGCCCGGCTCGCCTTCAACGTCGCTGACGATCACTTGCGCAGCGCGCAGCGGACGACGGCCACGCACTTCGGCGCTCGGGTTTTCCTGGTCGGCAACGTACTGACGGATCCACTTGTTCAGTTCCAGCTCGAGGTCGGTACGCTCTTTCCACGAACCGAGTTGCTCGCGCTGCAGCACTTTCAAGTAGTGAGCCAGACGGTTGACGATCATCATGTACGGCAGTTGGGTGCCGAGCTTGTAGTTCAGCTCTGCCGCCTTGCCTTCTGCGCTGATGCCGAAGAACTTCGGCTTCTGCACCGAGCTTGCGGAGAAGAACGCCGCGTTGTCGGAGCCTTTGCGCATGGTCAGGGAGATGAAGCCTTCCTCGGCCAGTTCGTATTCACGACGGTCGGAAACCAATACTTCGGTAGGGATCTTGGTTTCGATTTCGCCCATGCTTTCGAAATGGTGCAGAGGCAGATCTTCAACCGCGCCACCGCTCTGCGGGCCGATGATGTTCGGGCACCAGCGGAATTTGGCGAAGCTGTCGGTCAGCTTGGTGCCGAACGCGTAAGCGGTGTTGCCCCACAGGTAGTGCTCGTGGCTGTTGGCAACGGTTTCCTTGTACACGAACGACTTGACCGGGTTTTCTTCCGGATCGTACGGGTTGCGCAGCAGGAAACGCGGCACGGTCAGGCCAACGTAGCGGGAGTCTTCCGAAGTCCGGAAGCTCTGCCATTTGGCGAATTGCGGGCCTTCGAAGTGGTCTTTCAGATCTTTCAGATCCGGCAGGCCGGTGAAGCTTTCCAGACCGAAGAATTTCGGCCCGGCGGCAGCGATGAACGGCGCGTGGGACATGCACGAAACGCTGGCCACGTACTGCATCAGCTTGACGTCTGGCGAGCTTGGCGACATGTAGTAGTTGGCGATGATGGCGCCCACTGGCTGACCACCGAACTGGCCGTATTCAGCGGTGTAGATGTGCTTGTACAGGCCCGACTGCATGACTTCCGGCGAATCTTCGAAATCGTCCAGCAGGTCTTCTTTGGAGACGTTGAGGATTTCGATCTTGATGTTTTCGCGGAAGTTGGTGCGGTCGACCAGCAACTGCAGACCACGCCACGACGATTCCAGCGCCTGGAAATCCGGGTGGTGCAGGATCTCGTCCATCTGACGGCTGAGCTTGGCATCGATCTCGGCGATCATGCGGTCAACCATGGCTTTCTTGACCGGCTCACCGTTGTTCTGCGGCTTGAGCAGCTCTTCGATGAACGCCGACACGCCACGCTTGGCGATGTCGTAGGCTTCGTCGTCCGGGGTCAGACGGGTTTCGGCGATGATGCTGTCGAGAATGCTGTATTCGCCGCTGGCGGCGCTCTTCTCTTGTGCTGCGCTAGTGCTCATTGTGTTGGCTTCCTTGGCTACTGGAGTCTCAGGCGTCCGGGGCTGCGGCGTTCAGGCCCAGCTCACCGAGTACGCGACCGCGGGATTCGTCGTCGGCGAGCACGCCTTCGATCGCTTTACGGAACGCAGGTGCGTTACCCAGCGGGCCTTTGAGGGCCACCAGCGCATCGCGCAGTTCCATCAGTTTTTTCAGCTCAGGCACTTGCTCGACCAGGCTGGCCGGGTTGAAGTCCTTCATCGAATTGACGCGCAATTGCACGGCCAGCTCTTCAGCCTCGCCATCTTCCTGCAGACGGTTCGGCACGCTCAGCGTCAGACCCAGCTCTTGCTTGGCCAACACTTCGTCGAAGGTCATCTTGTCGATGCTGATCGGCTTGCGATCTTCGATTTTGCGATCGTCCTTGCGGTGGGTGTAGTCACCGATTGCCAGCAGCTTCAGCGGCAGTTCAATCTCTTCCTGAGCTCCGCCGGTGGCGGGTTTGAAGGTGACGTTGATGCGTTCCTTGGGGGCTACCGAGCCTTCTTTGGCCATGGCTTTTCTCCTTGCGGTTGTGGCCCTGGGGCCTATTCGAGTACCACTTCGAGGTCGAGGTGGCACAGCCTGCGATAAATCTCTTCCTTGCTTTCACGTACGGCGTGGTTCTGCGGCAACAACTCGCAGCAACTGTGCAGCAGGTGCAGCACTTGCAATGCAAGATCGGGCTCCCAGGCGTGCAGGCCTGAGTCCTGTAATGTCTGATCGAGGGTTTCGAGCTGGTTCTTGGCCAGTTCGTATTTCTTGGCCAGGAAACACAGCCGCGCGAGGGTGAACTGCCAGAAGAAGCGTTCGCGGCCACCGTGGGCCGATTGCAGACCCTGCTTGAGAATCTGCACGGCCGGCTTCAAACCTTCCTTGCGCAGAATTGGCTGGACTTCCTCGAGGGCTTTTTCCCAGGCCGGCTGGGTTTCGACGTTCTCGCTTTCGACCTTGCGCGGCGCGCTGGCGCTTTGCAGGTGCGGCATGACATTGGCGGCGATCCACGCGCGGGTGGACGGATCGGCAAACGGCGCGCCGTCATGGAAGCGCAACTCGATGATGCCCGGCAGGCGCTGAATCAAAAGCGCGAAGTGGATTTCCACTTCGCGCATGGCCAGCTCGGCGTTAAGGTTCTGGAGACATTCCCAGACCATCCTCTGGCCATCGAACCAGAACGGCGCCTTCGCCAGGCTCGCCTCCAGTTCCACCAGCAGATCGGCGTATTTGCCCTGATCGAAACGGTCCTGATAGAGCTTGAGCTTTTCCAGCGGCAGACCGCGCAGCACGGTGATCTGCTCGGCGTTGCGCTCGGGCACTGCGTCGATGGTCATCCACAACAGCGTGCGATTGAGGCGCAGGGCACGCAGATCGGTAGCCTTCTGCTTGAGCCACCAGGCACACAACGGCCGGGCGCTGTCCTGCTGGGCGCGCAGGGCTTTGTGCGCATCCCGCTCGTTGTCGATCGGTGCGCCAGGAGTGAGCAGCTGGGTCGCGGCCTGCTTGACCTGCGCCACCGCCGCCCCCACCACGCCGGGTGCCGGCTGGTTGTCGGCGGCACGCTGGATCATGGTTTTCAGGCGGCGGGAGATCGGCAGCAGCAGTGGCGCGTCATCGCCCAGATGTTCAGTGCACGCGGCCTCAAGACCGGCCAGGTGCTCGGAGAGCTGCCGGAACATCGGCAACTGCTCTTTGATCGCAATGTTTTCGGTGATGACCTGCTCGAGACGCGGCACCAGCCAGCCGATCGCGGCGGCACGGGTGCGGGGTTTGAGCGGGTGGACGTCGGCCCAGTTGTTTTCCGACAGATGGTGCAGCAGACCGAGGCCGGCAAGCAGCCCGGGGAAGGATTCGCGCTGGTACAGCGACCAGGTCAGCCAGGCGCCGACACGCAGATCCTTGGATTGGGTACGCAGCAGATTTTCGCTGTTTTCGCGGATTTTCAGCCAGTCGATCTGCCCGCTTTCGTGCATCGACGAAGCCTTGGCCAGCTCACTTTCCAGCGCCTCGAATTCGCTCGAAAAACGAACGTCTTCGCCCGCAAAATTCTCTTTGGAAACAGAGACTTTTGCGAGTTCGAGGTAATGGGCGGAAAGTTTGCTTGAGTAGGACATCCATGGCCTTTATTAAGGATTACAGTCATGCGCGTGAATGGAGTTTCAGCAACGCGGGACAGTATCGAAGAGCAGTTCAGCGACTCATCCAATTGAGATGTGCTCTTTCAAGTGGGCGCATCGTAATCACTATGATGGCCACTAGCAAGCATCTGATTAAACAACAAGACGAACTGTTCATTGCGATCTGTAGGAGATCGCCCTATATGTCGCAGGGGTTTCCCTGATGCCGTTTATAAATCAGCGCATTTTCCCGGCTCCCGCCAAACCATTGTCCCAGAGCCTCGGCCGCAGCCGGGCGAGTTTACCTGACGCCCGCACCCTCGAGCGGCGTGCAGCATGCCAAATTCAAAAAAAAATAGAAGTAGGACACTTCCTAAAATGACCGGGTTCCATCGAGAAGTTTGCAGCGACAACGATCAATGCAAAAAGTGCCACTATAATGATGGCATTTCATTATTCTGAAACTTTACTCCCCCGGCAAATACTGGCACTTCGATAGTTATCCGAGCCGCGTCCTACAGACACTTCTCGCATTCCAACCAAGACTTCCACACCGGAATACTCTGACAAATTTCAGGGATACTTCTTACATCAATTAGTTTGCCGCGCCGCTAGCTTGCCCTGGCAACTTTTCATGCGCGGCGATCAGGGAGGACGGTATCGCGCTTTGACTCACTTTGCTTAAGGACAAGCCCATGTTCGGCAAAGGCCACTGCGCGCCATTCTCACTGCATATCCCGGCCATTCGTCACGACTTCAAGGTGCTCGCGTTCACGGGCACTGAAGCCATCAGTCAGCTGTACGCATTTCGCATCGAGCTGGTGAGCGAGCACGCAGATTTCGATCTGGAAAGCTTGCTCAGCCAGCCTGCTTTTCTGCAATTCGGGTTAGCGGGCGAAGGCATTCACGGGCGGATCGAAAATGTCATGCTCAGCGAATCGGGAAAGCGCCTGACCCGCTATGAGCTGTCACTGGTACCGGCGCTGCATTATCTGCAAATGAGCCACGATCAGCGGATTTTTCAGCAGCTGACAGTGCCGCAGATCGTCGCGCAAGTGCTCAAAGGCCATGGCATCCAGGCCGATGACTTCACGTTCAATGTCGCCGCCGGTGAGCCTCGTGAGTACTGCACGCAATACGGCGAAAGCGACTTCCTATTCATTCAGCGTCTGTGCGCCGAAGAGGGTATTGCCTGGCACCACCAGCATTCGCTCGACAGGCACTTGCTGGTGTTCAGCGACAGCCCGGTGTTCGCGCGCAAATTGGGCACCACACCCTTCAGGGTCGATAGCGGCATGGTCGCCGAACACCCGGTGGTCAACCACCTGAGCATGGGCTTCAACACCCGTACCAGCACGGTCACCCGCCGCGACTATGACCTCAAGCGCCCAAGCCTGCTGCTGGAAAGCCGCTTCACCGCAGAATTCACGCCGGCTCTGGAGGACTATCGCTATCCACTGCTGATCAAGTCCGAGAAGCACGGCAAACAGCTGGCGCGTCAGGCCTTGGAGCGCCATCGCAGCGACTATCAATGGATTGAAGGCAAAAGCGATCAGGCGATTTTGCGCAGCGGTCACCTGTTCGAGCTGAGCGAACATCCCAGGGCCGAGTGCAACGAGTTGTGGCTGTTGGTCAGTCTCAGTCACGAAGGCAAGCAACCGGCAGTGCTCGAAGAGGCTTTCAGCAGCGAGGCGAAACCTGCCGATGGTTTTTCCCAGGGCTATCGCAATACCTTCAGGGCCATTCCCGCAGAGGTGGTCTACCGTCCGCCTTTGCCCGCGCCAAGACCCTTGCTGGTCTGCCAGACCGCGCGCGTTACCGGGCCTCCCGGAGAAGAGATCTTCTGCGATGAGTACGGCAGGGTTCGTGTCGAGTTTCCCTGGGATCGCGCTGAACGCAACAGCGAAAAAAGCAGCTGCTGGTTAAGCGTAGCTTCCAGTTGGGCAGGTGACGGATTCGGTGCGGTGACCATTCCCCGGGTCGACATGGAAGTGGTCGTGACCTTCCAGGAAGGCGACCCGGACCAACCGCTGATTACCGGCTGCGTCGCCAACAAGGTCAATGCCGTCGCTCATCCCTTGCCGGCGAGTAAAACCCGCACGGTATTACGCAGCCAGAGCTCACCGCGCAATGGCGGCTACAACGAACTGTCGATCGAGGATCGCGCCGGGCAGGAGAAGATCTACCTGCGCGCGCAGCGCGACCTCGAGCAACTGATCCTCAATGACAGCCGCAGTCTGATCACTCGCGACCGCCATGAGCATGTCGGCAATGACAGCACCAGCCTTATCGAAGGCAGGGATTCGCGCACTCATCAAGGACTGCGCAGCACAGTAATCAACGCCGACGACTTGTTGCAGGTCAGCGGCACCAGCAGCCAGACCCTGGGCGCTCTGGTGATCCAGGCCGGCCAGCAGGCGCATGTCACGGCAAGCAACGTGGTGATCGATGCCGGCATGAGCCTGACGCTGTCAGCGGGCGGCCATCACATCGTGATCAATGCCGGCGGGATTTTCAGCAGCGTGCCCATCGTTCAGGGCGGAGCGCCACTGCCGGGGCTCGCACCGCTACAACCGCTACAGGCAGAGGCTGGCCTGGTTCTTCCGAGCAGCGCCACACCGCTGTCGATCGTCAACAGCGCCCGCCAGCAGGCAGCGGATTTTTGCCCGCTGTGCGAAGCCTGCGCGGCGGGTCAGTGCGAGCTGGGAGAAGTCGCATGAGCCCGGTCGAACAATGGTTGCACGCTCAGTCCCGCGCCGGCTGCGAACTGTATCTGATGCTCGACACCGACGGCCACAGCGCAGAGCACGCTGCGTTGACCCGCGACCTCGGCACCGAGCGGTTTCGTCCGCTCTACAGCGGCACGCCGGCCGAGTCGCTGGTGCCGACCGGCCCGCTACTGTTGCAAATCGATACGGCGCAGCATCCCGCCATCCAGACCTTGCTCGCCACGCCCGAGCGCAATTGGGGCTGGCTGGCCAGTGCCCGTCACGTCGAACTTGATCTGCTGGCGGCGCATTGGCGTGATCGCCTGATAACCGGCGAACGCCCGAATCAGGCGGTGTACCGCGTGCATGACAACCGGGTTCTGGGACGTGCGCTGGCGCACCTGCAACCCGAGCACCGCGCGGCGTTTCTCGGGCCATTCAACAGCGTCTGCTATTGGCACGCAGAGCGATGGAACGCCATCGACAACCCGGACCCCGGCCACCACCCGCTGCCGATGGATCCGCCGTGGCTGCACACGCCGACCCCGGAGCTGATCTACGCCAACGTGCTGTTCGACAACACCCGCCGTTACCTGGTCGGCGAACACACCGAAGCCATGGCCACGCTGGCCGAACAACTGGACGTCGATGAGTGGCTGTGGGGCCTGATTCAACTGACGCACTTATGGGGCTGGCAACAACCGGAGCAAGTGCATTTCTTGCTGACCCGCAGTTTGCAGTTACCGGGATATCGGCCAGGCAAATCATGGCTGCCCAAACCCGGTGAAGATCCGGCGATGCATTTTGAGCGGGTATATCAGGAAGCGTTGTATTGGCAGGGAGAGGTAGGTCGATGAGGCACTTGAAACGAGGGTTTCTGCTGAGTGGTTGCCTGGGATTGCTGGTGGGTTGTACGACGGTGAAGACCCCGAACACGTTTACGTTTGTTCCGGATTTTCCGCCTGGATTCAAATATGAGCTGAAGGCTATCTACCTGCCCGCAGCGGGTGAAACCTGCCGCGTGCCAGGAAAGCCGGATTTCTGGGTGAGCTTCAATAAACCCACCATGGAATATGTAAGCACTGCGGAAATCGAGTTGTACAAAACCGTCAGCGATTGTCCGTTGGCGCTCAACAAAGTGGAAATCAAGGTCATCGGCTTTTATGGAAAAGGCCGAAGCAACTTCAGCATGGACTACGCCTCGATTTTCGTGCGCCCAGAGTTGCTGGAACGACTAAAGGGCACTTTCAACGAGGACGGTGAAGGGGAGTTTTATGGTGAATGCAGGTGGTCATTCCGCACCGTCGGTCCACATCGGTCCCTGATCAAACTGCTGACCTGCAAAAACTTGGATGCACAGGGCAACGTGCTGCGAACGAGACCTTCCACGGCGTACACATTGACTCAACTTGAGGGCAAAACGGTGACGCTGAAGGTCAGGCTGGCAAGTGAAGAACTTCCAGCCATCGGCGATACCTGGATCAAAGTACCCCGCGGCTGGAAGCGCTGTATGGGTGACAACTTCGAGGATCAATACGCCTTTTGCTACGGCAACGACACAAATTTCAGCACTTTCAAAATGGTCGATGGGCGGGTTTGCACCATCTATCCGGGATGCACGGAGCAAGGGGCACCATGAACATTGAGACTTTCTCGGCGACCGATTTGCGCTTCATGCAGGGCGACATACATGCCTGCCCTAAACGCGGCCATCGTACCAGCTTCCAGCTAGTGGACGAATTCGGCGACGGTAAGCCATACGCTGGTCTGTCTTACGAAGTGATTGATTACGAAGACACGGCCCATAGCGGAAAACTTGATGCGACTGGATCTGCAAAGATCGACGATCATTATTGCGGTCCACTAGTACTCAAATTGAAGAGCCGCTATCAAGGCAGCGAAAAATCTTACACATTTTTGCAAAAGCGCCCCCACTATCCCCTCCCCATCACCGAACTCCAGGTCCGCGCCGAAAAAACCCGCTTTTTCCACAAAACAGGCACTCGCACCCAGGCCAACCCCGCCAAGGACCTGCCCGAAACCGATGCGTACTGCCAAGTCGAAGTCAGTGAATTGGTAAAACACATCGCCCACTTGCCGCCGCTGGCTGCTCGTCGCGACCCTCCGAAAAGGGCGGCGCACAAGCTCATGCGCCCCGCTGCGAAATCCAGAGACTTCACGGTCGTCGATAAAACTTCTGCGGATGGCGGACTGCACGCAATCCTGAGTTCGGCGGAAATGGCCACCGTCGAGCTGGGGTTTTCCCCGCCACCGCCCAAGGGCGTCGCGTTGCTACCGAACAAACACCATGTGCTGGAAGTACGGCCGATGAGAGCGCTACGGCCAATGCTGTCGACAGGCGAAGCGTTCTGCGCGCTTAACCTTTATCAGCTGTCGGTGATGGCGACGCTGAGCTACACCGATTTCGGGCAGGAACCCAACACTCAACCGGTGCAGACCGACACGGTAAGCTTTCCGCTACAGCCCAGCAGCGGCAACTGGTTCGGCCACGCGCTGCCGCAGTTCGACGAGTTGTGGAAGGTCGATGACTCGCAAACGCAGAAATACTACCCACTGTACGAAGACGTGCCGTATTCGAAACGCTTGGAAGTGGTGCCGTTCGACCCGAACCTTTACCCCGAAGTGAATGACCCCGCGTTGGGCGACGAACAAGAACACCCGGCCAAGTTGCACTGTCTCGATGACCGTAACAAAGACAACAGTACTGATACCCAAGCTTTCATCTGCCACCACGACGAGTTGATCCTGATCAGCGTGCGAGGTACCAGTGAGATCTGGCCCGACGGCCGGCGTGACGGCGATGCCTATCAGGTTCCCTTTGCCGAAGGCGAAGGCAAAGTGCACCGCGGTTTCTACGGTGGCGCTTTGGCGGCTTATCCATTTATCGTGACTTATCTGGAAAAATTCTACAGCGGGCAAAAGCTGCTGATCACGGGTCACAGTCTGGGCGGTGCAGTTGCACTGATCCTGTCCGAGATGCTGAGACGCAACCTGGAGTTTTCCCCGCAAATCGTGCTCTACACCTACGGCGCCCCCCGCGCTGGTGACACCACGTTCATCGAAAGCGCCAAAGCATTGGCCCACCACCGCATCGTCAATCAGAACGACCCGGTTCCGAGCGTTCCCGCCACATGGATGAATACTTTCGCCAAGCCTGGGCCGATGTACGCAACCAACGCCGTGGTGCTGGGCTTCAACCCGGTCGCCGGCCTCGGCCTGCTGATCTGGGGAATCATCAATTTCTTTGGCGACGACTATGGGCATCACGGTGCTTTGCGCCATTTCATGCCCGTTGAGTTCGACAAGGACCACCGATCCTCCCTTCTCTGGGAGCCGGGTTGCAGCACGATCGTCGATCACGGCTGCGCCAAGGCCCTGCGCGCTACCAACGGCTTGCCCGAACGCGGATCGTTTCTGCGGCAGTTGTTCGACCGGGGTCACCACTCAATGGTCGGCAGCTACATCCCCGGCTGCTGGGCCAGCTTGCGCCGTTGGCAGGAAGCACTGCAGCGCAAGCGTTCGCTGGTGACCAATCGCGAATTCGAGTGGATCAGCAGCGCCCTGGAGAATATTCAGCAACAGCTGCGGGCCGTTAAGCGCGATCTGCAAAACAACCACCGTTCTTACGTGCGAGAGCAGGAGCGCGCGCACAAGACGCTGATGCTCAATCAGGAAATAGACAAGATCAGCATGACCAAGGCCCGCCTGACAGCGCTGCGCAGTCAACGGGTCACCGAGGTCGACGTTTACGGCAGCTATGCCGACCAGCCCGAATGGGTCGAGGAAAGTCTGCTGCGCTGGAACAGCCATGCGGAAAATCTTGTTCAAGAACAACTGGCGATGATCCCGCCAGCCGCTGAAGACCACGACGCCGCTATCGCCGCGATGACCGGAGGGCATGCGGTTGGCGAGCCGTTTCAGCTGGATATTGATTCGTTCATTTAACTTAATCAGTCAACAAGGAAGTACCGATGCTCTCGTTGTCCCCCAAGTTAAACTTCGCCACTGCAACGCACTCGATCCGCGCTTTGTTATTGGCCAGCTTCATAATATTTGGAACTGGATGCAACTCGTTCTCCAGTTCGGCAACACTGAACATGGACATCCCTGCGAATTTTAGCGTCACCGCCGAAGCGTACTATCAGCCGTTTTCCCCATATTACTGTTACGCGCCAGAAAACTACGCAAGAGACCCCAACCTTGGAGTCAAAAAATTTAAACAACCTTGGCAACCCACTGCGCAGACCGCCAAGTTCAACGTCAAATTACTTCCCAGCATTGGGGGCTGTCTCACGCTCCTCAGCGAAATCAAGATCTGGATCATGGACATGACTGAGGATCCAGAGAAACTTGGCTTAAGCGCCGTCTGGATACATATTAATGACTTGGCAGATGAACCACTGGACGAGCATGGGTCGAACGAGAACTTGCTTTCAGTCGAGTGTAAATATGCGGACTCCCGGTTAAGTAAAGTCTTCAAATATGAATTGGTATGCAAAGGGCAGAGTACGAACGATGAAATTTTGGGCAGGCTACGAATTGAGCAATTCCAGGATAAGCCATTGCGATTAACAGTTCGGATGACCGAGTAGTCGGCGTGCTGCCCGACGGTTAAGTCCCAATGACTGCCGCAAGCTGGCTAGACAGCTTGGTCATGTCCGCTATCAAACGCAGTCTGAGCGCGAAGGACTGGGGCACAATGATCAAAGGTCACGGCGGAATCCTCGATTGGATGGACTCGACATGCTTCGCGGCACCGCTCTTCTTTCACCTGACGCGTTACTTCTTCTCCGTCTGATCTAGACGAATGCTCCAACCACAAAAAATGGGCACCCGACCGCAATCGGTGTGCCCATTTTTCATTTGCGGTACTCCCCGTCATTCAGGGGAGCACGCCGCCATCAAGGATTGACGCTGTCCTTCAACGATTTGCCTGGCTTGAACGCCACGGTGTTGCTGGCCTTGATCTTGACCGGTTCGCCGGTCTGCGGGTTTTTGCCGGTGCGGGCGCCGCGGTGGCGTTGCAGGAAGGTGCCGAAGCCGACCAGCGTCACGCTGTCCTTGCGGTGCAGGGCGCCGGTGATTTCTTCGAGGACGGCGTTGAGGACGCGATTGGCCTGTTCTTTGGTCAGGTCTGCCTTTTCGGCGATTGCAGCGGCGAGTTCTGGTTTACGCATTAGTGAAGCCCCTTTGACGGTTTTTTGTTGTTATGTCCGTGCTGTTCTCGTTGGAACAGCGCCCAAGGCGCCGCAGGCTCTACTCTGCGGCAGACGGGAGTGAGAATGGCACGCCGCCAACGGCGGCGCCAGTCTCCCCAAGACCTTTGTCGGGGCAAAAGAGCGGTGTTTGCGACAGAACGACCGGCATTTACGCCAGCAGCGGCGGCAGCTGTTTGTTCAGGGCCAGTTTTTCCATGACCGCCCCGCCGGTCAGGGCGTAACCGAGCAACTGACCGTCGGCACCGTGGCACAGCGCTTTGACGTCGGCGCCCTGCCCTTCGACGCTCCAAACGCCTTCGCTGCCCCGTGGTGGCGGCGACACCACCAGCGGGCACACCGGGGTTTTCACGGTGATCGGCATCGGCCCGTAGCTGACCGCGGTCGGGTTTCCGGCGAGGGTTTGCGCCAACGCGCGCGCGCAGCTCATCAGCGGCATCACGTAGAGCAGATTGAGCCCGTCGACTTCGGCGCAGTCGCCCAAGGCGTAGATGTTGGCGTGAGAGGTCTTCAGGTAACGATCGACCATCACGCCGCGATTGATCTGCACGCCGGCAGCCGCTGCCAGATCGATGCGCGGGCGCAGACCGATCGCCGAGACCACCACATCGCACGGGATGATCTGACCGTCGGACAGGTGCGCTTCGAGGCCATCGACTACTTTCTCCAGGCGGGTCAGCACCGGGCCGAGGTGAAACTTCGCCCCGATACTTTCCAGCCCGGCCTGCACGGCCGCCGCCGCGGCAGGATGCAAGAGCATCGGCATGACCTGTTCGCATGGCGCGACCAGTTGCACTTCGTAGCCGCCGAGGATCAGGTCATTGGCGAATTCGCAGCCGATCAACCCGGCGCCGAGCACCAAGACCCGACGCTTGCCCGTCGCTGCGGCACGGAAGCGCGCGTAGCCTTCCAGATCGTTAATCGGGAATACCAGTTCCGCGCCGTCGCCTTCGATCGGCACGCGCACGGTTTCCGCGCCCCAGGCCAGAATCAAGTCGCGATAGGGCACGGCTTCTTCGCCGATCCACAAGCGTTTGTGGCCGGCATCGATGCCGCTGATGCGCGTGTGGGTGCGCACTTCGGCCTTCAACTGCTCGGCCATGGCGCCGGGTTCGGCCATGCTCAGGCCGTCGGCGTCCTTGTTCTTGCCGAAGCCGGTGGAGAGCATCGGCTTGGAGTAAGAGCGGCCGTCATCGGCGGTGATCAGCAGCAGCGGGGTTTCGCTGTCGAGCTTGCGAAACTCGCGGGCCAGGTTGTAGCCCGCAAGCCCGGTGCCGATGATGACGACTGGTGCGCTCATGCCTTACTCCTCTATTTGCTTAGTTGATTTCAATCATTTCGAAGTCCATTTTGCCGACGCCGCAGTCGGGACACAGCCAGTCTGCCGGTACGTCTTCCCAGCGGGTGCCCGGCGCGATGTCGTCATCCGGCCAACCCTCGGCTTCGTTATAGATCAGGCCACAGACGATACATTGCCACTTCTTCATTCAGGTACTTCCTCAGGGTTCAGGCGTAGTGCCGGCGCGGACGGTCGATGGGTGTTGCGCTGCCATCCTGCTCAGGGCGTTTTGTACTGAGGGTGCCGCGCAGATGCAAGCCTGTTCGGCGCAACGGCGGCCGGCGCCGCTCAATCCTGTCGCCTGCCATGGTAAGCTCGCCGCCTCATTTGCGGCCAATAATGACTCATTGTGCAACATTCAAATGCCTGCCCCGCCCCGCTCTGGCTGACCCAAGACCGCCTGACGCCCCGCCCCGATCCGTTCACCCTGGACTGGTTGTTCGACGAAGGTTCGCTGACCCGCCGTTTGACCTGTTTGTCCGAGGATGGCTTCAGCGTGTCGCCGTTGTTCGAAGGCTGGGACACCCTGCGCGCTGATGAATGCGCGGCACTGGATCTGGCCGAGGGCAGCGAAGGCTGGGTGCGTGAGGTGTATTTGCGTGGTCATGGCGAAGCCTGGGTGTTTGCCCGCAGCGTCGCCTCGCGCGCCGCCCTGCAAGGCGATGGTTTGCACATGGATGAACTGGGCAGCCGCTCGCTGGGTGAACTGCTGTTTTGCGATCGCGCATTTCAACGCCGCGCCATTGAAGTCTGCCACTACCCTGAACAATGGTTGCCGCCAGCGGTGCAAGCCCCTGAACTGTGGGGCCGGCGTTCGCGTTTCGACCGTGGCGCGCTGAGCGTGCTGGTCGCGGAAATCTTCCTGCCGAGCCTGTGGGACGCCGCCCGCGCCCATCCGGAGAACTGCTGATGTATCAAAGCCTGCTCAAGTCCCTCAACCGTCTGAACCCGCGCGCCTGGGATTTCGTTCAGTTGACGCGCATGGACAAGCCGATCGGCATTTACCTGCTGCTGTGGCCGACATTGTGGGCATTGTGGATTGCCGGCAAGGGCTCGCCGTCGCTGGCCAACGTGGTGATTTTTGTTCTTGGCGTAGTGCTGACCCGTGCCGGCGGCTGCGTGATCAACGACTGGGCTGACCGCAAGGTCGACGGCCACGTCAAACGCACCGCGCAACGGCCGCTTGCTGCTGGCCGGATCAGCTCGAAGGAAGCGCTGGTGTTCTTTGCCGTGCTGATGGGCATCAGTTTTCTGCTGGTGCTGTGCACCAATGCGCCGACGATCTGGCTGTCGCTCGGCGGTCTGGCGCTGGCGTTCACTTATCCGTTCATGAAGCGCTACACCTATTACCCGCAAGTGGTGCTGGGCGCGGCGTTCTCTTGGGGCATGCCGATGGCCTTTACCGCTGAGACCGGCGAGTTGCCAGCGGCGGCGTGGCTGCTGTGGATCGCCAACCTGCTGTGGACGGTGGGCTACGACACTTATTACGCGATGACCGATCGTGATGACGACCTGAAGATCGGCGTGAAATCCACGGCGATTCTGTTTGGCGAGGCGGATCGGGTGATCATCCTCAGCTTGCAGGCGCTGTCATTGGGCTGCCTGATTCTGGCCGGGTCGAAGTTCGAGCTGGGGATCTGGTTCCACCTCGGTTTGCTGGTGGCTGCGGGATGTTATGCGTGGGAGTTCTGGTACACGCGCAGCAAGGACCGCATGCGCTGCTTCCAGGCGTTCTTGCATAACCACTGGGCAGGCTTGGCGATCTTTGTCGGGATCGTGCTCGATTACGCATTGCGCTGATGCATGACACCCGTGGGAGCGAGCCTGCTCGCGAAGGCGTCATGGCAGTCACCTCTGCGATAACTGATACACCGCTTCGCGAGCAGGCTCGCTCCCACAGGGTTTTGGACCGTAGTTATTTGGCCTTGGCGACTTTCCACGCGCCGTCCATTTTGCCGTCGCCGGTCATGTCGCCGGCCTTCTTGTCCATCACAAAGGTGTACAGCGGCATGCCCTGGTAGGCCCATTGCTTGCTGCCATCATCACGAGTGATTACCGTCCAGTCCCCCATCGACTTGTCATTCGCTGTCGCCATTAGCGGCGGCCAGTTTGCCGCGCACTTGTCGTTGCACGCGGACTTGCCAGCGGAGTCCTTGGCGAAGGTGTACAGGGTCATGCCCTTGTGGTCGGTGTACATGCCGTCCTTCTCCATCGCCGGATCGGCCGCCATGGCCAGCCCCGGCAATGTCAGGGCGGCGGCCATCAGCAGGGCTTTGAAAGAAGCAGTCATCTGAGTCATGGAAACCTTCTTTTGTGGTTGTCAGGATTCGGACTTAGAGCTTAGTCGAGGATGGGTGCAAATGTTGCCGGCCTGAAATACTGTCACACGACTGCAATAATTCCGTTATCTAATGCGGCGCAAGACAGTTAAATGACAAGAGGATTAAGGCATGGTTGGCAGGAGCATTCTGATCGTCGACGACGAAGCGCCCATTCGCGAAATGATCGCCGTGGCGTTGGAAATGGCCGGCTATGACTGCCTAGAGGCAGAGAACTCGCAGCAGGCTCACGCCATCATCGTCGACCGCAAACCGGACCTGATCCTGCTCGATTGGATGCTGCCCGGCACCTCGGGCATCGAACTGGCCCGGCGCCTCAAGCGTGACGAGCTGACCGGGGACATCCCGATCATCATGCTCACCGCCAAGGGCGAAGAGGACAACAAGATCCAGGGCCTGGAAGTCGGCGCCGACGACTACATCACCAAACCGTTTTCCCCGCGTGAACTGGTCGCCCGCCTCAAGGCTGTGCTGCGCCGCGCCGGACCGACCGATGGCGAAGCGCCGATCGAAGTCGGCGGCCTGCTGCTCGACCCGATCAGCCACCGCGTGACCATCGACGGCAAACCCGCCGAGATGGGCCCGACCGAATACCGCCTGCTGCAATTCTTCATGACCCATCAGGAACGCGCGTACACCCGTGGCCAGTTGCTTGACCAGGTCTGGGGTGGCAACGTCTACGTCGAAGAACGCACCGTCGACGTGCACATCCGCCGCCTGCGCAAGGCCCTCGGCGACGCTTACGAAAATCTGGTACAAACCGTGCGCGGCACCGGTTATCGGTTCTCTACAAAAGCATAAAAGCAGCTGCAAGCTTTTAGCTACAAGCGGCAAGTAACAGCCGATCCGCTTTAGCTTGGAGCTTGCGGCTTGAAACTTGAAGCTGCGGCTAAGGACGCCTCTGTGAATCAAAACTGGCATGGCACCCTGATTCGCCACATGCTGTTGCTGGTCACCGCCTGCCTGGTGATCGGCCTGATCACCGGCTATTACGGCTGGAGCCTCGCGGCGGGCCTGGGGCTTTATCTGGCCTGGACGCTCAAGCAACTGCTGCGTCTGCACGAATGGCTGCGCCAGCATCAACCCGACGAAGCACCGCCCGATGGCTATGGTCTGTGGGGCGAGGTGTTCGACAGCATCTATCACCTGCAACGCCGCGACCAACGGGTGCGCGGGCGTCTGCAAGCGGTGATCGACCGGGTGCAGGAATCCACCGCCGCGCTGAAAGACGCGGTGATCATGCTCGACAGCGACGGCAACCTCGAATGGTGGAACCGCGCCGCGGAAACCCTGCTCGGGCTGAAAACTCCGCAGGACAGCGGCCAACCGGTGACGAACCTGGTGCGCCATCCGCGCTTCAAGGAATACTTCGAGCAGGACAGCTTCGCCGAGCCACTGGAAATCCCTTCGCCGACCAACGATCGCGTGCGCATTCAGCTGTACCTGACGCGCTACGGCAACAATGAACACCTGATGCTGGTCCGCGACGTGACGCGCATCCATCAGCTGGAACAGATGCGCAAGGACTTCATCGCCAACGTCTCCCACGAGCTGCGCACACCGTTGACGGTGATCTGCGGCTATCTGGAAACCCTGCTGGACAATGTCGAAGAAGTGAACCCGCGCTGGAGCCGTGCTCTGCAACAAATGCAGCAACAGGGCGGGCGCATGCAGACGCTGCTCAACGACCTGTTGCTGCTGGCGAAACTGGAAGCCACCGACTACCCGTCGGACAACCAACCGGTGCAGATCGACACGCTGCTGCAATCGATCACCAGCGATGCGCAGCAGTTGTCGGGATCGAAGAACCAGCGCATCAGCCTCGAGGCCAATGCCGCAGTGCTGCTCAAGGGCAGCGAAGCGGAGTTGCGCAGCGCGTTCTCCAATCTGGTGTTCAACGCGGTCAAGTACACCCCGGCCGAAGGCAACATCCGCATTCGCTGGTGGGGCGACGATCAGGGCGCGCACCTGAGCGTGCAGGATTCCGGCATCGGCATCGACAGCAAACACCTGCCGCGCCTGACTGAACGTTTCTACCGCGTCGACTCGAGCCGCAACTCCAACACCGGCGGCACCGGCCTCGGCCTGGCCATCGTCAAGCACGTGCTGCTGCGCCACCGCGCGCGGATGGAGATAAGCAGCGTGCCCGGCCACGGCAGCACGTTCACCTGCCATTTCGCCCCGGCCCAAGTGGCCAGCGCACGGGCGATCAGCGCCACCGAGTGATGCCGCCCGGCACACGCCACTAGGCAATCGCACGGTCAGCCGCTACATTGGCTGACTTGTGCCTGCTTTTCAGGCGCTGTTTCTCCCTACTTTCGAATCACACGGAACCCGCAAAACTCCATCATGGACCCTTCCCCTGGCTTGTCCCTCGCTACCATTTTTGCCGACTTCGGCATGATTCTTTTTGCTCTGATCCTGGTTTTGCTCAACGGATTTTTCGTTGCGGCGGAATTCGCCATGGTCAAACTGCGCTCGACCCGGGTCGAGGCCATCGCTGAACAACACGGCTGGCGCGGGCACATCCTGCGCACCGTGCACAGTCAGCTCGATGCCTACCTGTCGGCGTGTCAGCTCGGCATCACCCTCGCCTCTCTCGGTCTGGGCTGGGTCGGTGAACCGGCGTTCGCGCATATTCTCGAGCCGCTGCTGAGCGCAGTCGGCGTCGACTCGCCCGAGATCATCAAAGGCGTGTCGTTCTTCACCGCGTTCTTCATCATTTCGTACCTGCACATCGTGGTCGGCGAGCTGGCGCCCAAGTCGTGGGCGATCCGCAAACCCGAGCTGCTGTCGCTGTGGACGGCGGTGCCGCTGTACCTGTTCTACTGGGCGATGTACCCGGCGATCTACCTGCTCAACGCCAGCGCCAACGCGATTTTGCGTATCGCCGGGCAAGGTGAACCCGGCCCGCACCATGAACACCATTACAGCCGCGAAGAACTGAAATTGATCCTGCACTCCAGCCGTGGCCAGGATCCCAGCGATCAGGGCATGCGCGTATTGGCCTCGGCCGTAGAAATGGGCGAGCTGGAAGTGGTCGACTGGGCCAATTCCCGCGAAGACCTGATCACCCTCGAATTCAACGCGCCGCTGAAGGAAATCCTGGCGATGTTCCGTCGCCACAAGTTCAGCCGTTATCCGGTGTACGACAGCGAGCGCCAGGAGTTCGTCGGCCTGCTGCACATCAAGGATCTGCTGCTGGAACTGGCCGCGCTGGACCACATTCCCGAGTCGTTCAACCTGGCCGAGCTGACCCGCCCGCTGGAGCGCGTATCGCGGCACATGCCGCTGTCGCAACTGCTGGAGCAGTTCCGCAAGGGCGGCTCGCACTTCGCCGTGGTCGAGGAGGCTGACGGCAACATCATCGGCTACCTGACCATGGAAGACGTGCTGGAAGTGCTGGTCGGCGATATTCAGGACGAACACCGCAAGGCAGAGCGCGGCATCCTTGCCTATCAGCCGGGCAAGTTGCTGGTGCGTGGCGATACGCCGTTGTTCAAGGTCGAGCGTCTGCTGGGCATCGATCTTGATCACATCGAAGCGGAAACCCTTGCCGGGCTGGTTTACGAAACCCTGAAACGGGTGCCGGAAGAGGAAGAAGTGCTGGAAGTCGAAGGCCTGCGCATCATCATCAAGAAGATGAAAGGGCCGAAGATTGTCCTGGCCAAGGTGTTGATGCTCGATTGATGGGAGTTTGGGGGGCTGTTGTGGCGAGGGGATTTATCCCCGTTGGACGGCGCAGCCGTCCCAAAACCATTGAATGCAGTCAGTTAGTACAGAGTTGCAATATTTGGGGCCGCTTCGCGGCCCAACGGGGATAAATCCCCTCGCCACAAAAACCCTCAACACCCTATCGCGCCTACTGCTTGCCCAACGCAAAGTTGGGCAACGCCCCCAGCGGCTGGTTGAACTGATAGGGAATCGATACCAGCCCTTCGCCGGTATTGCGCTGCACCACGAAATGCAGGTGCGGGCCGCTGCTGTTGCCGGTGTTGCCGGACAGCGCCAGCGGGCTGCCGACCTTCACCCGTTGTCCTTCGCGCACACTCACCGACCCCTGTTTCAGATGCAGGTACACGCCCATCGTGCCGTCGTCGTGCAGCACCCGGACGAAATTGCCGGAGGCATCGGTACCGCGCCCGCTCTGTGAGTTCTCGGTCTTGACTACTACTCCCGCTCGCGCGGCGATGATCGGCGTGCCCACCGGCATGGCGATGTCCATGGCGTAGCGGTTCTTCGGCCCGTAGTGGCTGTATTGACCGTTGGCGCCCTGACTCAGGCGAAACGGCCCGCCACGCCAGGGCAGCGGATAGCGATAGCTCTGCGCGGTGCCTGCGGGGTCGCCCAGCGAATACTGGAACTGCGGCGAATACACCAGCGGCTGGTCACGGCTGATCGCCGTCAGCAGCGCCAGCCGAGTGTTGCTGCGCGGTGGCAGCACGCGACGGATCGCCCGCGCAGGCACGCCGCGCACATTGCTCGTGCCGATGAAGGCCAGGGCAACCTCAACCGGCGCGTACAGATCGTTGCGCGCAAACACTACGTCGACGCCCTTCTGCTTCTTGATGTCCAGATACACCTGGCGGTCGAGGCGCTCGACCATACGGTCCTGAAACACGAACACTTTCGCGCCTTTGCTCGGGCGGTCGCTGTACGAGACCACGCCGTTGGCATCGGTGGATTTGTAAATGGTCATGGCCATCGCCAGCTGGGAGGCCAGGCAGAGACCGCAGAAAAACAGCAGGCGCGCGAGCATGGGCAAGAGTCTGTCGAAGGAAGGCCTGGGAATCAGCCTAGCAGCTGAGACAGACCAGGCTAGTCGACAGATGTTTCAAAATGGCCAGCGGGGGCATGGGTGGTGTTTTGGCTGGCCCCTTCGCGAGCAGGCTCGCTCCTACATTTGGAATGCGTTCCAGGGTGGGAGCGAGCCTGCTCGCGAAGGCGGCCTATCGGGCGACGAAGCTTACGCGCCGGGTACGAAATGCTTCTGCGCCGTGCCACGGGCGATCAGGCGCGAGATGTAGTCGAGCTTCTGCGCATCCTGGTCGACAAAGCGGAAGGTCAGTTGCAGCCAGTCGCTGTCGGCTTTCTGCTCGTGGGCGACGATCGCGTGCAGGTAACCATTGAGGCGCGCGATCTCGGCGTTATCGCCCTGCTCCAGATCAAGCACGGCGCTGTCGAGGATCTGCGGCAGGGTTTCGGTGCGCTTCACTACCAGCAGCGCTTCCTTGATGCTCAGGGCCTTGATCACGCATTGCTGAGTACCGCTCGGCAGGCGCAACTGGCCCTGACCACGACCGCCGACCGGCGCCTTGGATGCACCGGGCGCCTGAACTGGCGGGCTGTTGAGCAAACCGCGCGACGGCGCAACGGATGGAGCGGGTGCAGTAGCGGCAGCGGCAGGCCTGGCCGCAGCGCCGCCAACCACGGCAGGCTTGCCGCCGGTCAGTGCGCTCAGAGAATCGTTGCCGAACGCCGAATTCATCTTGGTCGGCGCGCTGTTCATCAAGGTGTCGAGCTTGCCGACCTTGTTCAGTGCCTGCTTGACCTTGGTCAGCAGTTGCTCGTTGGTGAACGGCTTGCTGACGTAACCGGATACGCCGGCCTGAATCGCCTGCACGACGTTTTCCTTGTCGCCACGGCTGGTGACCATGACGAACGGCATGGTCTTGAGGTTGTCCTGCTCGCGGCACCAGGTCAGCAGTTCGAGGCCGGACATTTCCGGCATTTCCCAGTCACACAGCACCAGGTCGAAAGCCTCTTTGGCCAGCATCGCCTGGGCCTTTTTGCCGTTGATGGCGTCCTCGGTGCGGATCCCCGGGAAGTAATTACGCAGGCACTTTTTCACCAGGTCACGAATGAACGAAGCATCGTCCACGACCAACACACTGATCTTGCTCATCCAACACCCCTATTAAAATCCCGGCAAGCATAACGCTGGCTGATGGCACATTGCCAAAACTCTTCAGTCACGCCGGGACTTTTCGTTCGCGGGTGCTGCTTTTTAATGCGCTTTCCGATCCGTATCTGCTTCCGAAAAGCAGAAACAAAAACGCCCGGCCAGAGGGCCGGGCGCTTTTCTCAGGCAATCTTACTTATCGTCAGCTTCGCCCGGAACATTAGCGGTTTCAGCGCTTGTGCCTTCAACTTCTTCTTTCATGCGCTTGAGGCCCATGTGACGCACGTCGGTGCCGCGCACGAGGTAGATCACCAGTTCGGAGATGTTGCGCGCATGATCGCCGATGCGCTCCAGCGAACGCAGGACCCAGATGATGCTCAGCACCCGCGAGATAGAGCGCGGGTCTTCCATCATGTAGGTGGCCAGCTCACGCAAAGCGGTTTTGTATTCGCGGTCGATGATTTTGTCGTACTGCGCCACCGACAAGGCCAGATCGGCGTCGAAACGGGCGAAGGCGTCCAGCGCATCGCGCACCATGTTGCGTACCTGGTCGCCAATGTGACGAACCTCGACGTAACCGCGCGGCGCTTCGCCTTCTTCGCACAACTGGATGGCACGACGGGCGATCTTGGTGGCTTCGTCGCCGATACGCTCAAGGTCGATCACCGACTTGGAAATGCTGATGATCAAACGCAGGTCGGAGGCTGCCGGCTGACGACGGGCGAGAATGCGCAGGCATTCTTCGTCGATGTTGCGTTCCATCTGGTTGATCTGGTCGTCGATCTCACGCACCTGCTGAGCCAGGCCGGAGTCGGCCTCGATCAGCGCCGTGACCGCGTCGTTGACCTGCTTCTCGACCAGCCCGCCCATGGCAAGGAGGTGGCTGCGCACTTCCTCCAGTTCAGCGTTGAACTGCGCGGAAATGTGATGGGTAAGGCCTTCTTTGGAAATCATTGTTCGCTCCGCGAAAGTTGCAAGCTTCAAGCTGCAAGCTTCAAGCAGTTATGTATAAGTCCTGATATCGCACCAATTCTTTCTTGCCGCTTGAAGCTTGCGGCGTGCAGCTGCCCCAATCAGCCATAGCGACCGGTGATGTAGTCTTCGGTCTGCTTCTTCGCCGGATTGGTGAACAGAGTATCGGTGTCGCCGAATTCCACCAGTTTGCCCATGTACATGAACGCGGTGTAGTCGGACACCCGTGCCGCCTGTTGCATGTTGTGGGTCACGATGACGATGGTGAACTTGGACTTCAGCTCGTAGATCAGCTCTTCGACTTTCAGCGTCGAGATCGGGTCGAGAGCCGAGCACGGTTCGTCGAGCAGCAGCACTTCCGGCTCGACCGCGATGGTGCGCGCGATCACCAGACGCTGTTGCTGACCACCGGACAGGCCGAGGGCCGAGTCGTGCAGACGGTCTTTGACCTCGTCCCACAATGCCGCGCCTTTCAACGCCCATTCAACGGCTTCGTCGAGAATGCGCTTCTTGTTGATGCCCTGGATGCGCAGACCGTAGACGACGTTCTCGTAGATGGTCTTCGGAAACGGGTTGGGCTTCTGGAACACCATGCCGACGCGACGACGCAGCTCGGCAACATCTTCGCCCTTGCGATAGATGTTGTTGCCGTACAGGTTGATCGCGCCCTCGACGCGGCAGCCGTCGACCAGATCGTTCATCCGGTTGAAGGTACGCAGCAGCGTCGACTTACCGCAGCCGGACGGGCCGATGAACGCGGTCACACGCTGCTTCGGGATGTTCATGCTGACGTCGAACAGTGCCTGTTTGTCGCCGTAGTACAGGCTCAGGCCCGGCACTTCGATGGCGACGGTTTCCTGCGCCAGGTTGAGGCTCTGCTTGTCGCGGCCCAGGGCAGACATGTTGATGCCGTGGCTGTGTGTTTCGTGCTGCATGGGTCTCACTCCGTTCGTAGCTGCAAGCTTCTGGCTGCAAGCTGCAAGTTTGAGCAAAAGCGGCTTGTAGCTTGCCGCTTGTGGCTAATGGCTTTAGCTATCCAGTGCTTTGTATTTTTCGCGCAGGTGGTTGCGGATATACACCGCCGACAGGTTCAGCGTCGCGATCACCAGCACCAGCAGCAGCGCGGTGGCGTACACCAGCGGGCGGGCTGCTTCGACGTTGGGGCTCTGGAAGCCGACGTCATAGATGTGGAAGCCCAGGTGCATGATCTTCTGGTCCAGGTGCAGGTACGGGTAGTTGCCGTCCACCGGCAGCGACGGCGCCAGTTTCACCACACCCACCAGCATCAGCGGCGCCACTTCACCGGCGGCGCGGGCCACGGCGAGGATCATCCCGGTCATCATGGCCGGGCTGGCCATCGGGATAACGATTTTCCACAGCGTTTCCGCTTTGGTCGCGCCGAGGGCCAACGAGCCTTCACGCACGGTACGAGGAATCCGCGCCAGACCTTCTTCGGTCGCCACAATCACCACCGGCACCGCCAGCAGTGCCAGGGTCAGCGAGGCCCAGAGCAGGCCCGGCGTGCCGAAGGTCGGTGCCGGCAGTGCTTCAGGGAAGAACAAGCGGTCGACCGAGCCACCCAGCACGTAAACGAAAAAGCCCAGGCCGAACACGCCGTAAACGATCGCCGGTACGCCGGCGAGGTTGTTCACCGCGATACGAATGACGCGAGTCAGGGTGTTCTGCTTGGCATATTCGCGCAGGTACACCGCTGCCAGCACGCCGAACGGTGTAACGATCATCGCCATGATCAGGGTCATCATCACGGTGCCGAAGATCGCCGGGAAGATCCCGCCTTCGGTGTTCGCTTCACGCGGGTCGTCGGAGAGGAATTCCCAGATCTTGCTGAAGTAGAAACCAACCTTGGTCAAGGTGCTCATGCCGTTTGGCTGGTAGGCATGCACGACTTTGCCCAGACCGATTTCGATTTCCTTGCCGTTGGCGTCACGGGCGGTCAAGGCGTCGCGGTTGAACTGAGCATGCAAATCAGACAGACGTGCTTCGATGTCCTTGTAGCGCGCGTCCAGCTCGGCGCGCTCGGATTCCATGTCCGCTTGTGCGGTGGCGTCGAGTTTGCCTTCCAGCTCGAGTTTGCGCCCGTGCAGACGGATTCGCTCGAGGCCGGCATTGATTGCGCCGATGTCGGTTTTTTCCAGCGTTTTCAGCTGAGCAGCAAGATCGTTCACACGGTCGATGCGCGCTTGCAGTTCGGGCCATGCGGCCTCGCCCTCGGCGATGACCTTGCCATCCTGCTTGACGTTGACCAGGTAGCCGTAGAAGTTGCCCCACTCGCGACGCTCGATCGCCATCAGCTCGGGCGGCGTGGTCTGCTTGGTCAACCACTCGCCGACGATCCAGGTGAAGTCGTTGCCGTTCAGGTCACGGTTGCCGACCTTGATCAGCTCGCGGGTCATGAATTCCGGACCTTCGTCCGGCACCGGCAGACCGGCGCTCTTCAGACGTGCGCGCGGCACTTCTTCTTTCTGCACCACTTCGCCGATCACCAGGTGATTGGCCTGGCCCGGTACGTCGTAATGCGCGTGGATCAGGTCCGCCGGCCAGAAGTGACCGAGACCGCGCACGGCAATCACCGCCAACAGGCCAATGGTCATGATGACCGCGATGGACACCGCGCCACCGCTGATCCAGACGCCCGGGGCGCCGCTCTTGAACCATCCTTTCAGGGAGTTCTGTTTCACAGACTTCTACCTTTGCTTAAAGCGACGAGTATTTCTTGCGCAGACGCTGACGAATCAGTTCTGCCAGGGTGTTCATGACGAAGGTGAACAGCAGCAGCACCAGCGCCGAGAGGAACAGCACGCGGTAGTGGCTGCCGCCGACTTCCGACTCGGGCATTTCCACCGCGACGTTGGCGGCCAGGGTGCGCAGGCCTTCGAACAGGTTCATCTCCATGACCGGGGTGTTGCCGGTGGCCATCAGCACGATCATGGTTTCGCCGACCGCACGGCCCATGCCGATCATCAGCGCCGAGAAAATGCCCGGGCTGGCGGTCAGGATCACCACGCGGGTCATGGTCTGCCACGGCGTCGCACCCAAGGCCAGCGAACCCAGGGTCAGGCCGCGCGGCACACTGAACACGGCGTCTTCGGCGATCGAGTAGATGTTCGGAATCACCGCAAAACCCATGGCCAGACCGACCACCAGGGCGTTGCGCTGGTCGTAGGTGATGCCCAGGTCATGGGAGATCCACATGCGCATGTCGCCGCCGAAGAACCAGTTCTCCATGAACGGGCTCATGTACAGCGAGAGCCAGCCCACAAACAGGATCACCGGAATCAGCAGCGCACTTTCCCAACCGTCCGGGACTTTCAGGCGGATCGACTCGGGCAGGCGGCTGAAGGTGAAACCGGCGACCAGAATGCCGATCGGCAGCAACATCAGCAGGCTGAAGATGCCCGGCAGATGGCCTTCTACGTACGGCGCGAGGAACAGGCCGGCAAAGAAACCGAGGATCACCGTCGGCATCGCTTCCATCAGCTCGATCACCGGTTTGACCTTGCGGCGCATGCCCGGCGCCATGAAGTACGCGGTGTAGATCGCCGCAGCGACGGCCAGTGGCGCGGCCAGCAGCATGGCGTAGAACGCGGCTTTCAGGGTGCCGAAGGTCAGCGGCGACAGGCTCAGTTTCGGTTCGAAATCGGTGTTGGCGGCGGTCGATTGCCAGACGTATTTAGGCTCGTCGTAGTTCTCGTACCAGACCTTGCTCCACAGCGCGCTCCACGATACTTCCGGGTGCGGGTTGTCGAGCAGCAGCGGTTGCAGCTTGCCGCCGGCTTCGACGATCACCCGGTTGGCGCGCGGCGACAGACCAAACAGGCCCTGGCCTTCAACCACCTGATCGACCAGCAACGTGCGGTGTGCGGTGCTGTGGAACACGCCGAGCTTGCCGCTGGCATCAAGGGCGAGGAAGCCTTTGCGGCGTTCTTCGGCAGCGATTTCAACGATCGGCGTGGTGCCCATCTGGAAGGTGCGGATCTGCTTCAGACGCTGCTCGCCATCGGTATCGCGAGCCATGAACCACTGGGCCAGACCGCCCTTGGAATCGCCGACGATCAGCGAGATACCGCCGACCAGCTGCGCGGTGGCAGTGACTTGGGCGTCAGCGTTTTCCAGCAGTTTGTAGCGCCCGTTGAGGCTCTTGTCGCGCAGGCTGAACACGTCGGCCTGAGCACGACCGTTGACCACGTACAGCCACTGCTGGCGCGGGTCGACGAAGATGTTTTTCACCGGCTCGGTCATCTGCGGCAGATCGATGCGCGTCTGCTCGCTGGTGACTTCGCCGGTCATCATGTTTTCTTCGCTGGTCAGCGACAGCACATTGAGTTGCGAGCCAGTGGAGCCGACCAGCATCAGCGTCGAGTCGGTGGCGTTGAGGCTGACATGCTCCAGCGCGCCGCCGCTTTCGTTCAGCGCAATTGGCGCCTCACCATAGGGATATTCGATGGCCGGGCTGATGGTTTTCTTGCCATCGGGGTAGCTGACTTTATAGGTATGACGGAACACCAGCGCCTGACCGTTGGACAGACCCACGGCCACCAGCGGATGACCCGGCTGGTCTTCGCCAATAGACGTCACGGTAGCGCCCGCAGGCAGCGGTAGATCGACACGCCTCAATTCAGCGCCACTGTCGAGATCGAAGAACAGCGCCTGGCCCTTGTCGGATACACGCATGGCCACCTGATTCTGCTCTTCGAGCGAGATCATCAGCGGCTTGCCCGCGTCCTGCATCCAGGCCGGGGTGATCGAGTCTTTCGCGGTCAGGTCGGCGCCTTGAAACAGTGGCGCAACGACGTAGGCGAGGAAGAAGAAGATCAGGGTGATGGCCGCCAGCACCGCCAGGCCGCCGACGAGGACGTACCAACGGGTGAAGCGATCCTTGAGCGCGCGGATGCGGCGCTTGCGTTGCAGCTCAGGCGTATTGAAGTCAATGCGCTTGGGAGGGGAAGACGTAGTCATTGGGGAATTGGCCAGATCATTCATGCGCACACCCTAGCGATCCTGTATGACAGAAAGATGACAGTGCAGTGACGCAGCAAATCCGCCAGCCGGAAGTCCGGCAGCGGAGTCGAAAATTTGGTGGTTGCAGGAGCGCTTCTGCTCGCCAAGGCGTCGGGTCAGTCACATCGATGCTGCATGTGACCACCCCTTCGCGAGCAGGCTCGCTCCCACAGGAGTCCGGCTTCAGGCCGGCCTCAGGGTATTACTTCTTGGCGACAGCGCCGCCTTCTTGCAGACCGAGGTCAGCCAGTGCTTTGGCAGCAACCTTGGCTGGCAGCGGGATGTAGCCGTCTTTCACTACCACTTCCTGGCCCTGCTTCGACAGCACCAGCTTCACGAACTCGGCTTCCAGCGGGGCCAGAGGCTTGTTCGGGGCTTTGTTGACGTAAACGTAGAGAAAGCGCGACAGCGGATACTTGCCGTTCAGGGCGTTTTCTTCGGTGTCTTCGATGAACTCGCCGCCTTCTTTCTTGGCCAGGGCTACAGTTTTCACGCTGGCAGTTTTGTAGCCGATGCCCGAGTAGCCGACGCCGTTAAGCGAGCTGCTGATCGACTGCACTACCGAAGCCGAACCTGGTTGTTCGTTGACGTTAGGCTTGTAGTCGCCTTTGCACAGGGCTTCTTCCTTGAAGTAGCCGTAAGTGCCGGACACCGAGTTACGGCCGAACAGCTGGACCGGCTTGTTGGCCAGGTCACCGGTCACGCCCAGGTCACCCCAGGTCTTGACGTCAGCTTTGGCACCGCACAGGCGCGTCGAGGAGAAAATCGCATCGACCTGAGCCATGGTCAGGTGCTTGATCGGGTTGTCCTTGTGCACGAACACGGCCAGGGCATCCACGGCAACCGGGATCGCCGTCGGCTTGTAGCCGTACTTCTGCTCGAAAGCCTGCAGCTCGTTGTCCTTCATCTTGCGGCTCATCGGGCCCAGGTTGGCGGTGCCTTCGGTGAGTGCAGGTGGCGCGGTGGAAGAACCGGCAGCCTGAATCTGGATGTTGACGTTCGGGTATTCTTTTTTGTAGTTCTCGGCCCACAGGGTCATGAGGTTGGCCAGGGTATCGGAACCGACGCTGGACAGGTTGCCCGACACACCAGTGGTCTTGGTGTAGCTCGGGATAGCAGGGTCAACAGCGGCGAACGCGTTGGCAGTCGCAACGCCAGCAGCGACAAAAGTCATTGCCGCCATCAAACGCTTCAGTTTCATGCCTTACTCCTAGCAGATAGGGTGTGTTAAGTCGGGGCCAAGTATCAGCAGGCCATGTGAACACTCTATGGCTGAAATATGACAATTGGATGAAAGGCCAGCATGTCGCGACATATCGTTCCCACGCTCTGCGTGGGAACGCCGCCATGGACGCTCTGCGTCCGCATTTGAGACGTGACGCGGAGCGTCACAGGATGCATTCCCACGCAGAGCGTGGGAACGATCAGGCGGGAGAGAAAATCAACGCCCCTTCTTCCAGAGCCACGCACCTACCACAATCCCCATTCCGCACAGCACTGCCACATAGTAAGCAGGCCCCATTGCGCTTTCCTTCAGCAGCAGGCTCACCACCATCGGCGTCAAGCCACCGAAGATCGCGTACGCGACGTTGTACGAGAACGACAGGCCACTGAAGCGAACCACCGGCGGGAACGCTTTGACCATCACGTACGGCACCGCGCCGATGGTGCCGACCAGCAAACCGGTCAATGCGTACAGCGGGAACAACCAGTCCGGGTGGTCGGCGAGGCTGTGGTAGAAGGTCCAGGAGCTGATCAGCAGACCGAGGCAGCCAAAGACGAAGACGCGACCGGCGCCGAAGCGATCGGCCAGCGCGCCAGCGCCAATGCAGCCGAGGCTGAGGAAGACGATGGCCAGGCTGTTGGCCTGCAGCGCCGTGGTTGGCGAGAAGTGGTAGACCGTTTGCAGCACGGTCGGGGTCATCAGGATCACTACGACGACGCCAGCCGAGAGCAGCCAGGTCAGCAGCATCGAAATCGCGATGGCGCCGCGATGGTCACGCAGCACCGCGCGCAACGGCACTTCTTCGGCCAGTGCCTTGCGCAATTGCAGTTCGGCGAACACCGGAGTTTCGTGCAGCCAGCGGCGCAGGTACACAGAGAACAGGCCGAACACGCCGCCGAGCAGGAACGGAATCCGCCAGGCGTAATCCGACACTTCGGCTGGCGTATAAATGCTGTTGATCGCAGTGGCGACCAGCGAGCCGAGGAGGATGCCGGCAGTCAGCCCGCTGGTGAGCGTGCCGCAGGCATAACCGATGTGCTTTTGCGGTACGTGTTCGGAAACGAAGACCCACGCCCCCGGCACCTCACCGCCAATAGCGGCGCCCTGGATCACCCGCATCAGCAGCAACAGGATCGGTGCCCAGATGCCGATCTGCGCGTAGGTCGGCAGCAGCCCCATGATCAGCGTCGGCACGGCCATCATGAAAATGCTCAGGGTGAACATCTTCTTGCGCCCCAGCAGGTCACCGAAGTGCGCCATGACGATGCCGCCCAAAGGACGCGCCAGATAGCCGGCGGCGAAGATGCCGAAGGTCTGCATCAACCGCAGCCACTCAGGCATGTCGGCCGGGAAGAACAGCTTGCCGACGACGGTGGCGAAGAAAACGAAGATGATGAAATCGTAGAACTCCAGCGCCCCGCCGAGGGCGGACAGCGACAGAGTCTTGTAGTCATTGCGGGTCAACGGTCGTGCGGGTTGCTCGGGCTGCGCGAGGCTCGAAGGCGCTGTGGTCATGGCAAGGGCTTCTCTTATAGTCGAATCTGTCGCCACAACAACGCTGGCGGTGGCTTGGACAGGTTCGGCACCATAGCAAATTGTTCGAAAAAGCACATAGAGGCGCGTAATTGACGGTCGAAATCAGAACCGGGTGGTCGTCGCGGGGTCTATCGACCGATATACTCGCCACCTGCGCAGGATTTGTAAGAGGTTGCTGTGCGAAAACGTTGTTGGCCCGTCCTTTGCTCGGGATTTAGCCTTTTTCGCAGAGTTTCCCTTTAGGCGCCTGATGGAAAACGTGACGAACGCAGTGTGTTCGGTGTTGAATCGTTTTTCTTGAAGACGGCTACCACTCGCAATACCCACGAAGAGTCATGGGTCAGAGGCCCCTCGGCATGATAGAGCTCGAACAAGAAGATCCGATCCCACAGGGCGACCTGGCCCTGCAAATCACCGCACTTCCCCGCGAAACCAACGGCTTTGGCGATATTTTCGGCGGCTGGCTGGTCGCGCAGATGGATCTGGCCGGCACCGCCATGGCCAGCCGGGTGGCCGGTGGCCGCGTTGCCACTGTCGCCATCGACCGCATGGCGTTCCTCGTCCCGGTCGCGGTCGGCGCGCAGTTGTCCTTTTATACCCAGACCCTGGAAATCGGACGCAGCTCGATCCAGATGATGGTCGAAGTGTGGAGCGATGACCCACTCTCCAGCGAATGGCGCAAGGTCACCGAAGCGGTCTTCGTTTTCGTCGCCATCGACGGCAGCGGTCGCACTCGTTCGGTGCCGCCACGCGCGCGTTAAACCTCGCGACCGTTTTGCGGTCGATAGTCGTCCCCAGTGTCAGATCGAGAGTTGCCCATGAACACGCCCAACGTTGAAGCCGTGAAACAGGATGAACTGAACTGCTGGCGCATCCGCCACGGCAAGGCCGAAGTGCTGGTGGCCCAGCAAGGCGCGCACATCCTCAGTTATCAGATCGACGGCCAGCCGCCGATCATCTGGCTCAACGACAAGGCCGAGTTCAAGACCGGCAAGAGCATCCGCGCCGGCGTGCCGGTGTGCTGGCCGTGGTTTGGCAAATTCGAACGCAACCCGAGCAGCGTGCAGGCCATGTATACCGGCGAGCAGCCGGCCCCCGCGCACGGTCTGGTGCGGGCGATGGACTGGGAGTTGGGCAACATCGAATCAGAGGCTGACGGCATCAAGGTCGAATTCAAGCTGCCCTACCCGGAAGGTGGCCTGCCGGGCTGGCCCCACGAAGTCGATCTGACCCTGACCCTGCATCTGGCGGATCAACTGCATTACAGTCTGACCAGCCATAACCGGGGGACTGACAGCGTCACGCTGAGTCAGGCGCTGCACACCTATTTCGCCGTGAGTGACGTGCGTAATGTGCATGTCGACGGCGTGGCCGGGCTCAACTACATCGAGACCCTGGACGACTGGAACACGGCCAGCCAGAGCGGCGATCTGCATTTCGCCGGCGAGACCGACCGCATCTACCTCAATGCTCCGCCGCAATTGAGCATCGTTGATCCGACCTGGGAACGACGCATCGTGCTGACCTCTACCGGCTCGCGCACTGCGGTGATCTGGAACCCGTGGATCGACCGCGCCGCCGCACTGCCGGACATGGACAACGATGGCTGGCAGCGCATGCTGTGCATCGAAACGGCGAATGTGATGGATGATCTGGTGACCCTGGCGCCGGGTGCGCGCCATACGATGGGTGTTAGCGTAGCCGCTACGCCGCTCTAAGCTCTAGCGCAATACAAAAGGGCAAAGAGCCCCGTGGCGAGGGGATTTATCCCCGCTGGGTCGCGAAGCGGCCCCCGCTTTTTTTTAAATCAAAAGCTGGGGCCTGCTGCGCAGTCCAGCGGGGATAAATCCCCTCGCCACAGATAAATCCCTTCACCACAGATAAATCCCCTCACCACAAAGGCTCACTCCCAAATTTATGTACGGCGCGCTTTAGAGGTCAGCCTCCTGCACCACCCGCACCTTCTCCGCCTCCAGCGCATACGCCGCATCCGCCAGGTCATTGCTGACCTTTTCGATTTTAAGCGTGCCGGTCACCCACAGCGGTGTGTAGATGTCCTCCAGCTTCAACCCTTTCGGATATCGCACCAGCACCAGTTGATTCGGCGGTGGTGGCGGCACGTGGATGCAGGCGCCCGGATACGGCACAAGGAAGAACAGCGTGCTGCGGCCCTTGGCATCCGACTCAAGCGGCACCGGGTAACCACCGATGCGGATGTGCTTGTCGTTCATTGACGCCACGGTTTTCGTCGAATACATCACCGCTGGCAGACCCTTGGCCTGCTTCATCCCGCCCTTCTCGGTGAAGGTGCCGGTGGCTTCGGGGGAGTTGTGGTCGATTTCCGGCATGGCCTCGAGGGCCTTTTGATCCGACTTGGGCATCAGTTCCAGCCAGTCGGTTTCCGGCAGTTCGCCGGCGTGGGCGAGATAGCTGCCCAGCAAGAGGAGAGTCAACAGAAGACGGCGCATGAAGGTGCTCGGCAGGCAAAGGAATGGACGGTGAGTCGCCGCGCATTCTAGCCCTCCCGGCCGCGCGGGCCGAGAGGGCTTGGTCGCTTTCGATCAGTTCTTTTTGATCAGACCGTAGATCACCAGCAACACGACAGCGCCGACCAGTGCGCCGAGGAAACCCGCGCCCTCGCCCGCCTGATAGATGCCCAGAGCCTGGCCGCCGTAGGTGGCCGCCAGCGAACCGCCGATACCGAGCAGGATGGTCATGATCCAGCCCATGCTGTCATCGCCCGGTTTCAGGAACCGAGCCAGCAGGCCGACGATCAAGCCGATAAAGATGGTTCCGATAATTCCCATGGCATTTCCCTCTGATTTGGAAGATATGCGAAAGACTAGCCAGTGTTTCGCATCCTGCCATGAGAGAACAGCGGCCCCTGAATGGTTCCGCCGCTGCCACATGAAAGCGTTTTTACTCGGCGATCAGCGCTTCGACCTTGATGATCTGCGCTTGCAGCGTGGCCATGTCGGCGCAGCGCAGATTGGCGTGGCCGACCTTGCGTCCGGCCTTGAAAGCTTTGCCGTAGTGATGCAGATGGCAGTCTTCGATGGCGATGACTTTCTCCACCGGCGGCACTACGCCGATGAAGTTGAGCATCGCGCTCTCGCCGACCTTGGCGGTCGAACCCAGCGGCAGGCCGGCCACGGCACGCAGGTGGTTTTCGAACTGGCTGCACTCGGCACCTTCGGTGGTCCAGTGCCCGGAGTTGTGCACGCGCGGGGCGATTTCGTTGGCTTTGAGGCCACCGTCGACTTCGAAAAACTCGAAAGCCATCACGCCGACGTAGTCGAGGTGTTTGAGCACGCGACTGGAATAATCTTCCGCCAGCGCCTGCAACGGGTGATCGGTGCTGGCCACCGACAGCTTGAGAATGCCGCTGTCGTGGGTGTTGTGCACCAGTGGATAGAACTTCGTTTCGCCATCGCGGGCACGCACGGCGATCAGCGACACTTCGCCGGTGAATGGCACGAAGCCTTCCAGCAAGCAGGCAACGCTGCCCAGTTCGGCGAACGTACCCGCCACGTCTTCCGGTTTGCGCAGGACTTTCTGGCCCTTGCCGTCATAACCCAGGGTGCGGGTTTTCAGCACGGCCGGCAGACCGATGGAAGCGACGGCGGCATCCAGGTCGGCTTGCGACTGGATGTCGGCGAAGGCCGGGGTCGGAATGCCGAGGTCTTTGAACATGCTCTTTTCGAACCAGCGGTCACGAGCAATGCGCAGGGCTTCGGCGCTCGGGTAGACCGGCACGAATTGCGAAAGAAACGCCACGGTTTCGGCCGGGACGCTTTCGAATTCGAAGGTCACCAGATCGACTTCATCGGCCAGTTGGCGCAGATGATCCTGATCGCCGTAGTCGGCCCGCAGGTGTTCGCCCAGCGCGGCCGCACAGGCGTCCGGCGCAGGGTCGAGGAAAGCGAAGTTCATGCCCAGCGGAGTGCCCGCCAGGGCCAACATGCGACCCAACTGGCCGCCACCGATTACACCGATCTTCATCTCAACAACCTCAGGCAATACGTGGGTCTGGATTGTCCAGGACGCTGTCTGTCTGCTCGGCACGGAAGGTTTTCAGTACCGCGTGAAATTGCGGGTGCTTGGCGCCGAGGATGCTCGCCGAGAGCAGGGCGGCGTTGATTGCGCCAGCCTTGCCGATGGCCAGGGTGGCAACCGGAATGCCCGCTGGCATCTGCACGATCGACAGCAGCGAATCGACGCCCGAGAGCATGGCCGACTGCACCGGCACGCCCAGCACCGGCAGGTGGGTCTTGGCCGCACACATGCCTGGCAAGTGGGCTGCGCCACCGGCACCGGCGATGATCACCTCAATGCCGCGGCTTTCAGCCTCTTCGGCGTACTGGAACAGCAGATCCGGGGTGCGGTGGGCGGAAACCACCTTGACCTCGTACGGGATGCCGAGCTTTTCCAGCATATCGGCGGTGTGGCTAAGGGTGGACCAATCGGACTTGGAGCCCATGATCACGCCAACCAGTGCACTCATCGTCGCGCCTCTTCTCTCTGGAGCGCCCGCAGGCGCGTCATAAAACAACAAGCCACGCAGGTTGCGTGGCTTGATTGTACGAAAAATGGCCGGACGTGCCGGCCGAAGGCCGCGCAGTATACCGCAAAGAAAGCAATAAACAGCCCCCGAAACGACCATCTGTCAAATGAGCGAAACGCCCGGTTTTATTGACCTTGAGGTCAGCGAAAGAACACCGCAAAAATCCCCCTGTGGGAGCGAGCCTGCTCGCGAAAGCGTTGCGTCAGACGATACCTCAGCGCCTGAAACTCCGCATTCGCGAGCAGGCTCGCTCCCACATTCGATCTTCATCAGCTTCAAGCGCTTTGTGCGGCGCCACCTTCTAGTTTTCGCCACAGCAACCGCACGTTGGCCTTGCGCACCAGGGCGCAGCGGTACAGGCGGATCTCCAGCGGCACATGCCACTGCGGGCCGCCGCACACCACCAGTTCACCGCGAGCCAGTTCGGCGCGTACGCTCAGTTGCGGCACCCAGGCAATGCCGAGGCCTTCCAGGGCCATGCTTTTCAGGCTGTCGGCCATCGCGGTTTCGTAGATCGTGGTGAAGCGCAACTGGCGCTGGCGCAGCAAGCCGTTCACCGAACGGCCGAGAAACGCTCCGGCGCTGTACGCCAGCAACGGCACACTCGCCTCGCCTTCCAGATCGAACAGCGGTTTGCCATCCAGATCCGCCGCGCACACCGGCAGCATTTCGGTCTGGCCCAAGTGCAGCGACGGGAAAATCTCCGGGTCCATCTGCATCGCCGAATCCGGGTCGTAGAACGCCAGCATCAGATCGCAGCCACCTTCACGCAAAGCGTGCACGGCGTCGCCAACGTTGGTCGCCACCAGCCGTGTGGCGATGTTCAGCCCTTCGTTGCGCAACTGGGCGATCCAGCGCGGGAAAAAGCCTAGCGCCAGCGAGTGCGCCGCTGCGACTTGCATGACCTCGCCCTGCCCGCCTTCCAGATGATGCAGATGGCGCAGCACTTCACCGAGTTGTTCGACCACGGTGCGCGCAGTCACCAGAAACAACTGCCCCGCCGCCGTCAGTTCGACCGGCGTGCGCGAGCGATTGACCAGGGTCAGCCCCAGCGCCGCTTCGAGGCTGCGGATCCGCCGACTGAACGCCGGCTGGGTCACGAAGCGCCGTTCGGCCGCCTGCGAGAAGCTGCGGGTGGCGGCCAGGGCACTGAAGTCCTCAAGCCATTTGCTTTCCAGATTCATCACGTCCTCCCGGACACGCACCAAAATAGGTCACACGTCTGCCGCACAGGCGGCGTCACACGGGCATTATGCCGAATGTGCATAGGGCAGTGCTGAACAGCATTGGCCCAAAAATCCCCACAAGCCTAGCATTCGCAGCGTTCCGGCACAGACCGGGTCCTTATCGAGATGATTTCTATCATGTCCTCCGCTGCATCTTTCCGCACAGAAACCGACCTGCTTGGCGCCCTCGAAGTACCGGCCCATGCGTATTACGGCATCCAGACCCTGCGAGCGGTGAATAACTTCCGCCTCTCGGGCGTTCCGATTTCGCATTACCCGAAACTGGTTGTGGGCCTGGCGATGGTCAAACAGGCCGCCGCTGACGCCAACCGCGAGCTGGGTCACCTGAGCGAAGCCAAGCACGCTGCCATCAGCGAAGCCTGTGCGCGATTGATCCGCGGCGATTACCACGAAGAGTTCGTGGTCGACATGATTCAAGGTGGCGCCGGCACCTCCACCAACATGAACGCCAACGAAGTGATCGCCAACATTGCTCTGGAAGCGATGGGCCACGAGAAAGGCGAGTACCAGTACCTGCACCCGAACGACGACGTGAACATGGCGCAGTCGACCAACGACGCCTACCCGACGGCGATCCGCCTGGGTCTGCTGCTGGGTCACGACGCGCTGCTGGCCAGTCTCGACAGCCTGATTCAGGCCTTCGCGGCCAAGGGCAAAGAGTTCGACCACGTCCTGAAAATGGGCCGTACCCAGCTGCAAGACGCCGTGCCGATGACCCTCGGCCAGGAATTCCGCGCCTTCGCCACCACTATGGGCGAAGACCTCGCGCGCCTGAAGACGCTGGCCCCGGAACTGCTGACCGAAGTCAACCTCGGCGGCACCGCGATCGGCACCGGCATCAACGCCGACCCGCGTTATCAGGCACTGGCTGTTCAACGCCTGGCATTGATCAGCGGCCAACCGCTGGTACCGGCCGCCGACCTGATCGAAGCGACCTCCGACATGGGCGCCTTCGTGCTGTTTTCCGGCATGCTCAAGCGCACCGCGGTCAAGCTGTCGAAGATCTGCAACGACCTGCGTCTGCTGTCCAGCGGCCCACGCACCGGCATCAATGAAATCAACCTGCCAGCGCGTCAGCCAGGCAGCTCGATCATGCCCGGCAAGGTCAACCCGGTGATCCCGGAAGCCGTGAACCAAGTCGCGTTCCAGGTCATCGGTAACGATCTGGCGCTGACCATGGCAGCCGAAGGCGGCCAGCTGCAACTGAACGTGATGGAGCCGCTGATCGCCTTCAAGATCCTTGACTCGATCCGCCTGCTGCAACGTGCCATGGACATGCTGCGCGAGCACTGCATCGTCGGCATCACCGCCAACGAAGCGCGCTGCCGTGAACTGGTCGAGCACTCGATCGGTCTGGTCACCGCACTGAACCCGTACATCGGCTACAAAAACGCCACCCGCATCGCCCGTATCGCTCTCGAAAGCGGCCGCGGCGTGCTGGAACTGGTGCGCGAAGAAGGTCTGCTCGACGAAGCTATGCTCGCCGACATCCTGCGCCCGGAAAACATGATTGCCCCGCGTCTGGTTCCGCTCAAAGCCTGAGCCGACGCGAACTTGTAGCACCGCTCACCAGGTCGAGGGACTAGACACCTCTCACCTTTTGAGGGCTTGGGGATTTTGTCCCCGAGCCCTTTTTTTTAACTCTTTATCCTGAGACCCGAACGTAGAGGACTGAACAATATGGAGGTGAGCCTTTGTGGCGAGGGGATTTATCCCCGTTGGGCTGCGAAGCGGCCCCGATACCAACAATAAAGATGTACCAGAAACACCGCGTTCAATGGTTTACGACTGCTTCGCAGCCGAACGGGGATAAATCCCCTCGCCACAAACGCCAAGTGTTTCAAAGCTTCGTTTCGTCGCTTGCACCACTACCGTGCAGACGGGCGCGCCACTGATCGGTATAGTGCCGCCCCTCTTCGCGTGAGCGGTCGTCGGTAACGAGGCCATAACCCATGCGAAACCCGAACTAATAACAAAACCCGCGATATGGATCCGGGACGAAACCTTCGCCTCACCCGTCGTGCCGCGCGCAGACCGGTGTAACACGATGTTTCTCCGATCCAGCATTTGCACCCACAAAAAACAGCGAGGATAAATCCATGCTCGAAGTCATCAACGACTTCCTCTCAGGGAAAGTACTGATCGTGCTCATTGTCGGGCTCGGTAGTTACTTCACGATTCGCTCGCGTTTCGTTCAACTGCGTCATTTCTTCCACATGTTCGCGGTGTTCCGCGACAGCCTCAAAGGCAGCGCCGGGCAACTCAGCTCGTTCCAGGCCTTGATGCTCAGCCTCGCCGGCCGCGTCGGTGCAGGCAACATCGCCGGTGTCGGCATCGCCGTGACTCTCGGTGGTCCGGGTGCGGTGTTCTGGATGTGGGTGACCGCACTGGTCGGCATGTCCAGCAGCTTCTTCGAGTGCACCCTGGCCCAGGTCTACAAGCGCGCGGATGGCGACGGCCTGTACCGTGGCGGTCCGGCCTATTACATCCAGCACGGGCTCAAGCTCAAAGGCATGGCGATAGTCTTCTCCGTTCTGCTGCTGGTCACCTACGGCTTCGCCTTCATCGGCCTGCAGTCCTACACCGTGACCCACTCGCTGCAGAACGCCTTTGACTTCAACCCGCAACACACCGGTATCGTCCTCGCGGTGCTGCTGGCCATCACCTTTATCGGCGGGATCAAGCGCATCGCTTCGGTGTCCGACCTGCTGGTACCGATCAAGACCCTGGCCTACATCGGCGTGACCCTGTACGTGATCGGCACCCAGATCGAACACGTACCGGCCATGCTGGAAACCATCTTCAAGAGCGCCTTCGGCCTCGACCCGGCCTTTGCCGGTCTGCTCGGCAGCGCCATTGTCATGGGCGTGAAGCGTGGCGTGTTCGCCAACGAAGCGGGCCTGGGCAGTGCGCCGAACGTTGCCGCCGTGGCCGCCGTCAAGCACCCGGGCGCGCAGGGCGTGGTCCAGGCTTTCAGCGTATTCCTCGACACCTTCGTGATCTGCACCTGCACCGCGCTGCTGATCCTGCTGTCGGGCTTCTACACCCCGGGCTTCGAAGGTGACGGCATCGTCCTGACCCAGAACTCGCTGGCGGCCGTGGTCGGTGACTGGGGCCGCATGTTCGTCAGCGTCGCGCTGTCGCTGTTCGTCTTCACCTGCATCCTCTACAACTACTACCTGGGCGAGAACAGCTTGCAGTTCCTCAGCCGCAACCGCGCCCTGCTGATGCTGTTCCGCGGCCTGGTGCTGGCGCTGGTGGTATGGGGTTCGATGCAGGACCTGACGACGGTGTTCGCCTTTGCCGACATCACCATGACCTGCCTGGCCTTCGTCAACCTGGTGGCCCTGGCCATGCTGTTCAAGGTCGGCCTGCGGGTGATGCGCGACTACGATGAGCAGCGTCGCGCCGGCGTCAAACAGCCAGTGTTTGATTCGAGCAAATTCGCCGATCTGGATCTGGATCGCAACGCCTGGCCGGTGAACCCGCCAGCAGCGGCGGGCCAGACTGAAACTGCGCCGCAAGGCGTACCTGCAGCGCAACGCTGACAGGTGAATGACGGGCGCATCCCCTGCGCCCGTCAGTTATTGTGATGCAATAACTTGTAGGAGTGAGCCTGCTCGCGATGGCGGACTTTCAGCCAACATCATTGTTGAATGACACACTGCTTTCGCGAGCAGGCTCGCTCCCACAGGGCCCTCATCGTTTCGGAGAATCCTATGAGCTCGTCGACCTATCCCGCCGCTCAACACGTCATGGTGCTCTACACCGGTGGCACCATCGGCATGCAGGCCAGCGCCAACGGTCTGGCCCCGGCGTCCGGTTTCGAAGCGCGGATGCGCGACTACCTGCACAGTCAGCCTGAGCTGGTAGTGCCGCAGTGGCAATTTCGGGAAATGTCGCCGCTGATCGACAGCGCCAACATGACCCCGGCCTACTGGCAGCAACTGCGCGAAGCGGTGGTCGATGCCGTGGATGTGCAAGGTTGCGACAGCGTGCTGATCCTGCACGGCACCGACACCCTGGCCTACAGCGCGGCGGCGATGAGTTTTCAGTTGCTCGGCCTGCATGCCCGCGTGTGTTTCACCGGTTCGATGCTGCCGGCGGGCGTGACCGACAGTGATGCCTGGGAAAACCTCGGCGGCGCGCTGGTCGCCCTCGGCCAGGGCCTGGCGCCAGGCGTGCACCTGTACTTCCACGGCGAACTGCTGGCACCGACCCGCTGCGCGAAAGTGCGCAGCTTCGGCCGCCATCCGTTCAAACGCCTGGAGCGTCAGGGCGGTGGTGTGAAGGCGCCTTCGATTCCAGGCGCGCTGAACTACAACCAGCCGAAGCAACTGGCGAAAGTCGCGGTGTTGCCGCTGTTTCCCGGCATCAGTGCCGAAGTCCTCGACGGCCTGCTCGACAGCGGCATTCAAGGTCTGGTGCTGGAATGCTACGGCAGCGGGACCGGGCCGAGCGATAACCCCAAGTTCCTCGCCAGCCTTGGCCGTGCACGGGATAACGGCGTGGTGGTGGTGGCAGTGACGCAATGCCATGAAGGCGGGGTAGAGCTGGATGTCTACGAGGCTGGCAGCCGCTTGCGTGGGGTGGGCGTGTTGTCCGGTGGCGGCATGACCCGCGAGGCGGCGTTCGGCAAGTTGCATGGCTTGCTGGGGGCCGGGCTGGAAACGGCTGAAGTGCGCCGATTGATCGAACTGGATTTGTGTGGTGAGTTGAACTGAGCTCGGCGCTGGATTGCCCCTCACCCTAACCCTCTCCCAGAGGGAGAGGGAACTGACCGTAGTGTCTTGCGCTATACACCGACCTTATAAACAGTGTCGATTATGGATTCGGCGGCGGTGTCTCACGTCGGTGTAGTTCTGCAATATCCCCCGTTCGGCCCCCTCTCCCTCTGGGAGAGGGCTGGGGTGAGGGCCTGCGGCATGCAACTTGCTGCGTTCCAGCCACCTCCAGGCTGGAAGATCCAATGCTCCACTCCCACCTCACCACCCTCAACGCGGTCTCGCTGATCCTCAACACGTTCAAGGCCGAAGGCCTGTCGAGCGAGGCGTTACTGGCCGGCAGCGGCATCGTGGCGGCGGATCTGCAGCGGGCCGATACGCGCATCACCACCCATCAAGAGATGCAGGTCTGCACCAACGCGGTCGCGCTCAAGCGTGACATCGGTCTCGAATTGGGCCGGCGCATGCACGTGTCCTGTTACGGCATGCTCGGTTACGCCCTGCTGACCTGTGCCACCTTCGGTGACGCTTTGCGTCTGGCAATCCGTTATCCGGCGCTGTTGGGCACGTTGTTCGAACTGAGCCTGGAAGACGATGGCGAGCAGGTCTGGTTCGTCGCTGCTGATTACCGTGAAAGCGCGGCGATGGCGGTGTTCAACGCCGAATTCTGTCTGGTGTCCCTGAAAGTCATCTGCGACGACTTGCTCGGCCATTCCTTGCCGCTGCGCGCCACGCGCTTCGAACATGCAGCGCCGGACTACCGCGACAGCTATGCCGAACCCTTTAACTCGCCACTGCACTTCTCGGCCAAAGACAACGCCTTCGCCTTCGACCGCCATTGGCTCGATCAGCCGCTGCCGCTGGCCGACGCGATCACTCATCAGGCCATGGCCGAACGTTGCCGCAAGCAGAATCTTGAGTTCACCGGACGTCAGGCCTGGCTGGGGCGGATTCGTCAGTTGCTCAGCGCACAATTGAATGCCGCGCCGGGGCTCGAGGGGCTCGCGCAGCAAATGAAGTGCTCACCGCGCACCCTGCGCCGGCATTTGAAAGACATGGGCAGCAGCTATCAGGAACTGCTCGATGAACTGCGCTTCGAACGGGCCAAGCAGATGCTGTGTGAGGACCAGTTACCAATCTATCGGATCGCCGAGACGCTGGGCTTCAGCGAGACCGCGAGTTTCCGTCATGCATTTGTGCGCTGGAGTGGCGTGGCGCCGAGTCAGTTCAGATCCTGAAGATCAAAAGATCGCAGCCTTCGGCAGCTCCTACAGGGATCGGTGAGCTGCCGAAGGCTGCGATCTTTGGTTGTGAGGGGCGAATTGCGGTCAGAGGTTTTGGCCATATCGATCCCCTTTTGGCCGCTCCCGACGTTCTCCGATTCAAGTTGCGCCGCAACACTGAAGACCACCGAATCAGCCTTGCGGAGAACAACAAATGCTGACGATCTACTCAGACGATCACCACTTGCACCATGGCCGCTGCGAACTCATCGATGGCCAGCTCAAGCCGTGCTTCGAGATGCCGTCGCGTGCCGACCATGTGCTGCAACGCGTGCAGAAGCAAAACCTCGGTGCGGTCGAAGCGCCGAAGGATTTCGGCCTGGAGCCGATCGCGCGCATTCACAGCCGCGACTATCTGGAATTTTTCAAAGGTGCATGGCAACGCTGGACCGAGTTCAACACCGACGGCGACCTGCTGCCCTACACCTGGCCGGCGCGGACCTTGCGTGCGATCAAACCGACCAGCCTGCACGGCCAGCTCGGTTATTACAGCTTCGACGGCGGCGCGCCGATTACCGCCGGCACCTGGCAAGCGGCCTACAGCGCGGCGCAAGTGGCGCTTACCGCGCAGGCTGAAATCCAGCGTGGCGCACGCGCGGCCTTCGCCCTGTGCCGTCCGCCGGGACATCACGCCGCCAGCGACTTGATGGGCGGTTATTGCTACCTCAACAATGCCGCCATCGCCGCTCAGGCCTTCCTCGATCAGGGCCACAAGAAAGTCGCGATCCTTGACGTCGACTACCACCACGGCAACGGCACTCAGTCGATTTTCTATGAACGCAGCGACGTCCTGTTCACTTCGATCCACGGTCACCCGGAAGCGGAGTTTCCGTTCTTCCTCGGCTATGACGACGAGCGTGGCGAAGGCGCCGGTGAAGGGTTCAATTTCAACTATCCGCTGCCGGCCGGTTCCGGCTGGGATGTCTGGAGTGCAGCGCTGGATCAGGCCTGCGACGAGATTGATCGCTACGGAGCGGACATCGTTGTCGTCTCCCTCGGCGTCGATACGTTCAAGGACGATCCGATCTCGCAGTTCAAACTCGACAGCCCGGATTACCTGGCCATGGGCAAGCGCATCGCCGCCCTCGGCAAGCCGACCCTGTTCGTCATGGAAGGTGGCTACGCGGTGGAAGAAATCGGCATCAACGCAGTGAACGTGCTGGAAGGTTTCGAACAATGAAAAAGCGACTGATCGCCTCGGCGCTGTGCGCAGCCATGCTGAGCGCTGGCGCCCACGCCGAAGAACGCACGCTGCGCGTTTATAACTGGTTCGACTACATCACGCCCAAGGCGCTGGACGACTTCAAGGCACAGAACAGCCAGACCAAACTGATCTACGACATCTTCGACACCAACGAAGCGCTCGAGGCCAAGCTGCTCACCGGCAACTCCGGCTATGACGTGGTAGTGCCGTCCAACGTGTTCCTCGCCAAGCAGATCGAGGCCGGAGTGTTCCAGCCGCTTGATCGCAGCAAGTTGCCGAACTGGAATCATCTCGATCCGAAGCTGATGAAGCTGATCGAAGCCAATGATCCTGGAAACAAATTTGCCGTGCCGTACATGTACGGCACCATTCTGATCGGCTTCAACCCCGCCAAGATCAAAGCAGCCCTGGGCGATAACGCGCCGGTAGACAGTTGGGACCTGATCTTCAAGGAAGAGAACATCAGCAAGCTCAAGCAGTGCGGCGTCGCCCTGCTCGACTCACCGTCGGAGATTCTGCCGCTGGCTCTGCAACACCTGGGCCTGGACCCCAACAGCAAGAAGCCGGCGGATTACGCCAAGGCCGAAGCGCTGCTGATGAAGATTCGTCCTTACGTGACCTACTTCCATTCGTCCAAGTACATGGCCGACATCGCCAACGGCGACATCTGCGTGGCCGTCGGTTATTCCGGCAGCTTCTCGCAAGCGGCCAACCGCGCCAAGGAAGCGAAAAACGGCGTGGTGGTGGAAATGCGCTTGCCCAAAGAAGGCGCGCCGATCTGGTTCGACATGCTCGCCATTCCCAAGGGCGCGAAGAACACCGAGGACGCCTACACCTTCATCAACTATCTGCTGCAACCGGCGGTGATTGCCCCGGTCAGCGATTTTGTCGGCTATCCGAACCCGAACAAGGACGCCACCGGCCTGGTCGATCCAGCCATTCGCAACAACCCGAACCTGTACCCGACCGACGCGGCAATGAGCACGCTCTACACCTTGCAGCCGCTGCCTCGGGATGCCGAACGCGCACGCACGCGAGCGTGGACGAAAATCAAGTCCGGGACCTGAAACCGGCTCGTTTGCTCAAGACCCGCCTCGGCGGGTCTTTTTTTTGCCTGGCAGCTTTATCTACCGCACGGGTCGCTGTTGCGCCTTTTAACTTGCCCTGCTCCGCCGCCCTTGCGGCGTCCCGACAGAGCAGGAAACCACCATGACCGCCATTCCCAAAGCCAGCGCCGTCGATATCGTGACTCAGCTGGTTACTGGCCCCTCACTGCAGGAAGTCGCTTCAAAAACGCTGCGCGATGCCCTCAAGACGCTGTATCCGAATCTCGACATAGACCCGCGTCTGGCGATGGTCGTGCAACCCACCTGGGCTATTGTGGATGGTCGAGTCGTACCCGACGGGTATCAGGCTGGATCGCTGACCAACGCCCTGGTGCGGCTCGGCCTGTCCGGCACCACGGTGACGTACCTTGATGGCGAGCATTATCTGACCCTGCAACCCGGCATGCCCGCACCCGCGCATCTGCCGGTAAAGATCGATGCCATCGGCCTGTTGCTCAACGAACTGGCGCCACTGCTGTTCATCGCCTACAAGGAGCAGCACGTCGAATACTGGGACGAGTTCACCTACCCCGGGCAACCGCGCTGGCAGCAGTTGTCCGAGGCACTGCGCAACCTGTGGAACGTCGATGCCAGCGTCGGCTGGGACGCTGACGAGATCGCCATGGCCCGGGCGATTTTCAAACAGCCCGACCCGCAACAACGCCTGGCCCCCGCCCCGTACTCGGCAAAGGCATATCTGATTGACCTCGATCGCGGTAGCTCCGACAAGTCATCGCACTTGACCCTGGTCGATGCCGCAGTAGTGATCGGCACAATCGCAGACCGCAAGTTGATTCTCACCCACGCGGTCACCCAGGGCTTTCAGCGTTTCGATTCACTGGAGGAGCTCGGCGAGGCTCTGCTGCGGATATATGGCGCAAGCGCCTCGGGCGAAGATCTCAAGTGGCGGCTGGTCGAACCCCAGGGCAATTTCTTCGACCAGCAGGCGTGCACGCTGATTTCCATGGAAGCGGATGCCTTGGGCGAAATCAGTTTTTTTCAGGATTCCCCTGGTAAACGCGTCTATCCGCATACCGGCACGGCCGGCAAACCGGCTCAACCGACACCGCGCCTCGAAGCGCACTTCGAGCGTTTGCAGCCGATGCTTCCGGACTGGCTGAACGACGCACTGCCCATGGATCAGGCGCGTTACAGCCGGCACCTGCTGGATCTGACAACGCTGCAGCACGAGAACAACGGCAAATCCTTTCAAAGCGAAATCACCAGCCTGCAGGCGTTCACTCGTGCAGCGCTGATCAAACAGATTCTCAAGGAGCAGCCCGGCGCCAAAGACGTGAACATCGACAACATCGAAATCACCATCACCAGTCTCGTGGTCTGGGGCACGTTTGTATTGCCGGGAAATACTCAGGCTCAGACATGGACGCTGACCGAGCTTGCCCTGCAAAACCTCGCAGGCCTGCCGTTGGGCAACAAGACTGTGCGGTACAAGGATGGCAGCCCGGTACCCGAGTGGATGAGCGCGACTTTTCTGGAAAAACTGGTCAGCACGGTCGACATCGGCAAGACCTACCCGGCGCATCTCAAGGCCATGCTGCTAGACGACCCCGTGCAAGCGCCGCTGTTGCAAGGGCTCTACACCAGTCAGTTGCGCATTGAGCTGCCATTGCTGGCGTTGCAGCACAAGATCCGGGGTAGAGCCGGCCTCGATGAATCGGGTTATCGATACGTGGTCGCCGCATTCGCCACGACTGGCGCGGAACGCTACGTCGATGGCGAGGAAATCGTCATTCGCCCTTTGGCCTTCGTCGCTCATCGCAGCCGCTCCACCGCAGACACTGTCGACAACATGTATGTCATAGGCCCGCGCGATGCCGACAAAGGACCGTGCGTGCTGTATCGACCGCTGTTCGACAAGACTCTGCTGCAATATCCGGGGCCCGCGAATCTGCTTTTTGCGATCCAGCATTCGCGACATTTGCGTGACTCGGTACTGGCCTGGTTGCCGGACGATGTGCGCTTCAATTACAGCCAGTTCGTCTTCACCGCCAGGCTGCCGTCGGTGTGGACGATCCCGCAACTGATGATCAATCCGACCACTGCGCTGGATATGTCAGGCGCGGTCGCGCTGGGCACTCAGGTGATCGCCAGCGATGTCCTCGCAACCCTGCACGAACGCAACGTCAAGGCGCTTGTCACTCAAGCCGACCGGCAGTCGGTCTCCGATGCCGAAGCACGCTGGGCCTCGCTGAAACAGGGCGGTTGGGTGATGCTTAATGCCGCGCTGCCGTTCCTGGGCCGCAGCGTAGGCACAGCGGCGTGGATCTGGCAGATCATGGATGATCTGCAGGAAATCACCGACGGCGCCAACGAGCAATCGGGGAAGATCGCCTGGACGGCCATCGCCGATATTCTCCTGGCGCTGGGCATGGTGCTCGCCCACCGTGCGGCGGTGGGCGATGCGCCATCGACACCCGTGGCCACGGAGCTCGAAGAGGACCCAGCGACGACCAGACCTGCCGCCAGAATCGTCAAAGCGCTGCGCCAGCCCGATATCACCGGCCCGCAGTTAACCCAATTCCATGGCACATCGATCGACAGCATCACGGCGCTGAAACGATCCCCGACGGCACTCGCCACGCTGTTGGACGGGTTCAAGGTCGGCAAGCCCAAAGCCCTTGGCGCAGCCACCCGGGAAGGCGCGTACCGAGACCTCTACGCCCAGGCAGACAAATGGTACGCCCGGGTCGGTGAGCGCTGGTTCGAAGTCGCGCGCAACGTGCATGGCGATGTGCACATCGTCGATACGCGTCAGCCCACCCGACCAGCCGGGCCCAGGCTTGCCTATACCGCCAATGGCCAATGGGTGATAGATCTGCGTTTGCGCCTGCGCGGAGGCGGGCTGGAGGACGGTCGCAAGGTGGCGCAAGGCAAAAAAAACCAGGAGGTGGCCGTATTGTCCGAGCAGATCACCGCGTTCGATTTGACGATGGAGAGCAAAGGCAGCCTTCTCGATACCGAACGCAACAGCCTGCGCGATGCCCCTGCGCAGGCACGCGAACAAGCGCTTGCGCAGTACCTCGCCACGCTCGATTCACAGCACAACGAATATGCCGCGAACATTCAGCTGATCAAGACACTCAACTGCAAGCAATCGATTCCCAACTACCGCACGGTCATGCCGGAGCGGTTGGACATGCAGTTGTTTCTGGGGCAGGAGTGGCTCAGTAATAACGCTTCGGATTACCAGCAACGCGTACTGAGGGTGCAGGCGATACTGGACGACGAACTGCGCGGCGAATCGCAGGCGGTCACCTCTGCGTTCGAACAGTTGAACGATGCCACTCAAACCATTATCGAGAAAATGGAGTCGGCTGAAGCCTGCCTGGATGAACTGACCAGGCTGGGACCTGATGGCCTGGAGATAAAGCAGAAATACAACATCAGCCTGGCGCCCTACCCGCTGGATGATCTGAAGACTCTGCAGATCAGTCTCGGCCAGTACACCTGCATCAAGCCCGGCGATTCCACCGCTCATGTCGAGGCGCAACAAGCGCTGGCCAGTCTGTTCGAAGATGCTGCGCTGAACGTTCAGAGTTCCCGGGACCTGAGCGCCGATGAAAGCCTCAGTGATCTGCGCATACGCATCGACGCCCTGAGTCAGGTGAGCGAACAGTTCGCTTCCGTGGACAAGCGTTTCGATGACCTGGCGAGTGAATATTCCGAACACATACACACGGAACGACTCAGGCAATTGCAGGCGCGCGTGGCCGCATTCAAGGATAGCGCCGACAACCGACTCGCCGATCTGTTGCGCTACCGGCACTTACTGGTGCCGCAAGCCGGTCCGTCGAGACCCGCAACGTCAGCCTCGAATCGGCAGATCATCAGGACACGCAACAAGGGCACCCTGGTCGGCCAGCGGAAAAAAAGCCTCGACGGCAAGAACACCGATCTGGTCGAAGTCGGTACGGCACTGACGAGAGTGATCGCGACATTCAAAGAGGAGTCGCCAGGTATCTGGGTCGAACAGAGTGCACGGCCTGCACCGTTGCCTAAAGCCCGGCCCAACCTCAACAAGAGCATCAGCGAAGGGCAGGCATTGATCGACGGGCTGGCGGCGTTTCATCGGCGCATCGAGGCGCGTCTCAAACGCGGCTCGCGCATCCCCGTGGAGGTCGAAGAGGAATACCACAACCACGCCGCCCTGTTGCGCAAAGCCGGTGCGGCGATCGATGAAGCGCTGACGGCGAGTAACCTCACCGCTGCTCTGCATGAACCGTCCGAAGAGCTCAACCACAAGCTCGACGCTGCGGCTACGACACTGGAGCAAAAAGGCACCAGCACGCGAATCCGCCTGGTCAAGCAACAACTGCCAACAGCTGCCGGGGTCGAGTGGCTCAAGGACAAGGGCGAAGTGAACATCTCGAAAACCCTGACCCGACGGCGTCTGAGGCGCCATCAGAACGATTTTCTCGACGAGTATCAGATTCGTGATGCGCATACCGACAAGGTCCTCTGCTATGCGCATTTCCATTACAGCAGCGTCGACGCGCCCGTTGGTGCATTTGTGCGTGGACATATGAAAACGCTTGCTCAGCACCGCATGGGGGGCGTCGCCGAAATAACGGGTGTGGATAATCAGAGGCTGATAGAAATCCATCGCAGCGAAATTTCCACTCGCAGCGCCGAAACGCTGTTCTTCAATCTCTCCAAGCCTGCCGCAGACGCGACAGCGCCGCTTTGATCGCAGGCTCAGGTACGGCGGCAAAACCCAGCACCAGGCCGGCGCGCTGATCCATGGGCGTAGTCGAGTCGGGTAACCAGTAGCTGCTCAGGCCGTTGATTTCGACATCGACATCAGCGGCCTGAGCGATCAATTGCTGCTCGCGCTCGATGCTGTCCACGGCGACGGTCAGGTGCAGCCCGGCCGACACGGCGGGCAACTGACCGACACCGGCGATCATCGGCCAGCCTTCGAGCAGGCAGTTGCGTCGGCTCAGCGCAGCCCGGCGCATGCGGCGGATATGCCGCTGGAAATGCCCGGCAGCCATGAATTCGGCCATCACCGCTTGGGTGCTGACCTCCGAGTGCCGCACATCGACGGCGCGGCGTTGCGCAAACGCGTCGACCAGCGCTGGCGGCAGCACCAGATAACCAAGGCGCAACGCCGGAAAAGCGACCTTGCCGAAGGTGCCGACGTAGAGCACACGCCCCTCACGATCAAGTGCGGCCAACGGCGCCAGCGGTGCGCCGGTGTAGCGGTACTCGCCGTCGTAATCATCCTCGACGATCCAGCCGCCGACACGCTCGGCCCAGGCGAGCAATTCCAGACGCCGGGCCAGACTCATCACCACTCCGGTCGGGTACTGATGAGACGGCGTGACATAAGCCACCCGACAATCGATGAGCCGGGCCATGGCGCTGCAATCGATGCCGTCGCTATCTACCGCCACCCCATGCAATTTCGCCCCCGCCACAGCGAAGGCATGCCCGGCGGCGCGATAGCCCGGATTCTCGATCGCCACCCCGTCCCCCGGCTCGACCAGCAACTGTGCACAAAGGCTGATGCCCTGCTGTGCGCCACTGGTGATCACAATTTGCTCAGCCGTGCACTGCATGCCGCGCGAGCTGCGCAAATACGCAGCAATCATGCCGCGCAGCCGCGCGTCACCGGCTGGGTCGCCGTAACACAGCTGCTGCAGATCCGGTTTACGCCAGAAAGCCGCGTTCAGCTTGGCCCAGACCTCGAACGGGAACAGATCAAATGCAGGCACACCCACCCGAAAAGCGCGCGGCGGACCGCTCGGTGGTCGAGGTAAATGGTGCTTTTCAATGCGAGAAAAGCCACCACTGTGGATAACTTTGCTGGATGGATTCACAGGTAAATCCAGCCAGTTTGTGGATAAGGCTGTGGGTAAGCCTGTTGACAAGCCTGTGGATGAATTTGTGGATAGTTTTTTCTCAGGCGTGGATGCCTGAGCCAATTGCGCCACGTAAGTGCCGTCGCCAACGCGCCCTTCGATAAAGCCCTCGGCATACAACTGATCGTAGGCGCGCACCACGCTGTTACGGGAAATGCCCAGCGCCGAGGCCAGGTCACGGCTGGCCGGCAATCGCGTGCCACTGGCCAGACGTCCATCAAGCACCCGCAGGCGCAAAGACTGATAGAGCTGGCGACTCAGGCCCTGACGGCGATCGAGTTCGATTCCGGCCGGATTGAAAGGCATCGACAAGGGTGGCAGATCAGGCATGGCGAATGGACCTATGAAATGGCTCGGCAATGGCTCTTACAACGGACCAATAGCCTGCCTAGGATGCAGGCATTCGCCAAGGAAAATCTGTCCATGTACACGCCACGCGCCTTTGCCATCGAAGACTTGTCCCAACTGCACGAACTGATCCTCGCCACGCGCCTGGCCATTCTGGTCAGCCACGGTGACAGCGGATTGCAAGCCAGCCACGTGCCGGTGCTGCTGCATCGCGAACAGGGCGAATACGGCACGCTCTACGGGCATCTGGCCAAGGCCAATCCGCAATGGAAAGACCTGCGTGACGGCGCCGAGGCGATGTTGATCTTCGCCGGACCAGACGCCTACGTCAGCCCAGGCTTCTATCCGAGCAAGGCCGAGCACGGCAAGGTCGTGCCGACCTGGAACTACATCGCCGTGCACGCCTACGGTCATGCCGAGACTTTCAGCGACGGCGGGCGCCTGCTCGACATTGTCAGCACCCTGACCGACCGTCATGAAGCGGGCCGCGCGCAGCCGTGGTCGGTGGACGATGCGCCAGCCGAATACATCGACGGCATGCTCAAGGCCATCGTCGGGTTTGCCATTCCCATCGACCGCCTCGAAGGCAAACGCAAGCTCAGCCAGAACCGCAGCGCTGAAGACATTGCCGGCGTGCGCGAAGGCCTCGCCGCCAGCCCCGACGCCAACGACCAAACCCTTGCCAGCCTGATGCGCTAAGGATCTACCCATGACCCAGATCGACATTCGCCCGGTCAGCGCCAATGACCATGCCGCTTGGCTGCCGCTGTGGCAGGCGTACCTGCGCTTTTACAACACGGAACTGCCGGACGCCGTCACCCAGAGCACCTGGCAACGCTTGCTCGACCCGAATGAACCGACCCACGCCGCACTCGCCTGGGCTGGAGGCAAAGCGCTGGGCATGGTGCATTACATCTATCATCGCTCGAACTGGAGCATCGAAAATTCCTGCTATTTGCAGGATCTGCTGGTGGTGCCGGAAGCCCGTGGCACCGGTGTCGGTCGGCTGTTGATCGAGCATGTCTACGCTACCGCCAAGGCCGATGGTTGCTGCAAAGTCCACTGGCTGACCCATGAAACCAACGCCACGGCGATCCGGCTCTACGAGCGCATTGCCGAACGCCCGGGCTTCATCCAGTTTCGTAAAGCCCTTTAAGGAGACGCGCACATGACTGCTTCACTCGCTGACTGGAAAGGCGTCCCCGCCCCCTCCGCCACCCTGCTCGAGGGCCGTTTCATTCGTCTGGAAAAACTCGACCCGGCGCGTCATGGCGATGAGCTTTACGCCGCCCTCGAAGGGCCGGGTGCCGATCCGAAGCTTTGGGATTACTTGCCTTACGGTCCGTTTCCCGAGCGCAGCGCGTTCAACGACTGGCTGAACAATCATGCGGCCAACAGCGACCCGTACTTCTTCAGCGTCATCGACCGTGCGACTGGTCAGGTGCAAGGCATCCTCAGCCTGATGTCGATCGTCCCGGTGCAGGGCCGCATCGAAATCGGCCACGTCACTTTCGGTGCGCCAATGCAGCGCTCGCCGAAAAGCACCGAGGCGGTGTACCTGCTGGCCAAATATTCGTTCGAGCTGGGTTACCGGCGCCTGGAATGGAAATGCAACAACGGCAACGCCCGCTCCAAATACGCGGCCGAGCGTCTGGGCTTCAGCTTCGAAGGCGTGTTTCGCCAGCACATGGTGGTCAAGGGGCAGAACCGCGATACCGCGTGGTATTCGATTCTGGATGCGGAATGGCCGGCGATTGGTGCAGGGTTCGAGCGCTGGCTGAGCGATGAAAACCAGACGCCTGCTGGCCAACTCAAAGGTCTGGCCGAATGCCGTAGCTGAACTTCACGGATACCCCTGTGGGAGCGAGCCTGCTCGCGAAGGCGCTGTGTCAGTCACTGCAAATGTGGCCTGACTGACCGCTTTCGCGAGCAGGCTCGCTCCCACAATTGGCGGGGTCTTTCTTAACGACGCAGTTCTTGCGCCAGCACCGCAATGTGCTCTGGCCCGATCCCGCAGCAGCCACCCAGATGACTGGCGCCGCGCTGTTGCCAGTCCAGCGCCCAGTGCAGATACCCCGGCGGATCGAGATCGTCACGCAACGGGTCGAGGCCGTCGTTGGCCGTGGCTTCTTTCGGTTGCGGAGGAAACGCGTTGGCATACGCGCCGATGTGGATATCCACACCGAGACGCTCAAAGGTTGCGCGCGCCGCGTCGATTGCTGCGCCAATCACTTCAGGCTGACTGCAGTTGAACAGCAGGGTTTCGACGCAGAGTTCAGCCGCCACCGCAGCCGCTTCGGCCACTGGCTCGCCAGAGCGCAGGCGCGGCACTTCATCGGTGTCTTCATCCTTGAGCGTGAATGACAGCCAGAACGGTTTGCCATCCTTCGGCAGCCCGGCGTGAATGGCCCGCGCCTCGACGATCGAGCTTTGCGTTTCTGCCAGCCACAGGTCCACATGTGGCGCCAGACCGTTAACCAAAGGCGTCAACAGTTCGGTCACGCGACCAGCCTCGAACAGATCCGGACGGTACGAACCAAACAGCGGCGGCAACGAACCGGCAACACGCACTGGCTTGCCGGATGCCTGCACCGCCCGCCGCGCCAACTCCCCCGCCAGTGCCGCAAGCGCCTGGCCTTCAGCCGCAAAGCGCGCCTCGCCAATGTGAAATGGCACCACCGCGTAACTGTTGCTGGTGATCACGTCGGCGCCGCTGTTGATGTAAGCGGCATGCACCGCCTCGACCGCCTGCGGCGCTTCGCTCAGCGCCAGTGCCGACCACTCGGGCTGGCGAAATGGCGCCCCGGCGCGTTGCAGTTCACGGCCCATGCCGCCATCGAGAATGACCGTACTTGCTGCGCCCATATGCTTTTCACTCATATGCTTATGAAAATAACTCACTATCAGAGTCGTTCTTATAACTATTTAATACGCACCACTCGGTTAATAACAACCTCTTTTTTCAACAGGAAGCGACTGTGAAATTCCAACCGCTATTGGCCCTGGGCCTGACCATTCTGGCCTCCACCCAAGCCTTCGGCGGCGCGACGCTGGACCGTGTCGAACAGAAAAAAGAGCTGGTCGGCGTGCTCATGGAAAGCTATCCGCCCTTCTCGTTTCTCAATGAGCAGAATCAACTCGACGGTTTCGATGTCGACGTTGCCAACGCGGTGGCGGACAAGCTTGGCGTAAAACTGCGTCTGGAAACGCCGTCCTGGGACGTGATCGCCGCCGGCCGCTGGAGCGGGCGCTACGACATCTGCATCTGCTCGATGACCCCGAGCAAGGCCCGCGCAGAAGTGTTCGACTTCCCGGTCGAGTACTACGCCTCGCCAGCGGTAATCGTGGTCAATGCCAAGGACGATCGCATCCACAGCGCCAAGGATCTGAGCGGCAAAAAAGTCGGCCTGACCAGCGCCTCCAGCTACGAAAGTTATCTGAACAAAAATCTGGTGATCGAAGGCGCCGAGGATACGCAGTTGCAGTATCCGTTCGAGGATGTGCAGATCGCTCCTTATGACACCGACAACGTCGCCTTCCAGGATCTGGGCCTGGGCGCCGGCGTGCGCCTGGATGCAATCCTTACCAATCTGGTCACCGCACAGCCGCGTCTGAATCAGGACCAGCGCTTCAAATTGGCCGGCGAACCGCTGTACTCGGAACCGAACTCGGTGGCCATCGAAAAGGGTGACCCGCAGTGGGACGCCAAGGTGCGCGAGGTGTTTGCCCAGCTGAAACAGGACGGCACCCTGAGCAAGCTGTCGCAGAAATGGATCGGCGCCGATATCAGCCAATGACTTCTTTTCCGACCCCGCCACAGCCACCGCAACCGGTGGCTGAAACACGCCTGCAAAAGCTCTTTGGTTTCCGCACGCGCCTGTACCTGACGTGGGTGGCGCTGTTCTGCCTGTTCGCCGGATTCTTCCTCAGCTTCGACCTGAAGTTCGCGATCATCCTCGACAAACTGCCCAACCTCGTTGGCCTGAAGCTGGCGCCAAACGGCTTCCTGCAAGGCGCAGCGCTGACGCTGTTTCTCTGCGCCTGCTCGATCATCGCCTCGTCGCTGCTGGGTTTCATCACCGCGCTGGCGCGCCTGTCGAGCAGCGCCGTGGCGTTTGGCATCGCCAGTTTCTACACCTCGTTCTTTCGCGGCACGCCATTGCTGATCCAGATCCTGCTGATCTACCTCGGCCTGCCGCAACTGGGCATCGTCCCCGGCGCCATCGTCGCCGGCATCATTGCCCTGTCGCTGAACTATGGCGCCTACCTGAGCGAAATCTTCCGCGCCGGCATCCTCGGCGTCGATCACGGCCAACGCGAAGCATCCCTGGCGCTGGGCCTGCGCGAAAGCGTGATCTTCTGGCGCATCACCCTGCCCCAGGCCATGCGCACGATTATTCCGCCGACCACCAACCAGTTCATCTCGATGCTCAAGGACTCGTCGCTGATCTCGGTAATGGGCGTCTGGGAAGTGATGTTTCTCGCCCAGTCCTACGGGCGCTCAAGCTATCGCTACATCGAAATGCTCACCACGGCGGCGATCATCTACTGGCTGATGTCGATCGGGCTGGAGCTGATTCAGGCACGGATGGAGCGGCATTTCGGCAAGGCGTATGTGCGCCGTAGTTGAGGTGCATTCAAATGGTGTCCCGGCGAATCCGCACTACGCCCATTTTCATGCCGAAGGGGCGGAACACCGCGTTCAGCGACTTCAGGGTCTGATTGCCTTCGCCATGTTCGATATGCACCAGCGTGCGCACTGAAATCTTGCACATCTTCGCGAACTGGGTCTGATGCAGACCGGTGACTTCGACCCGTAAACGGCGCACGGCGTCACCGATTTCCAGAGTGCCTTCGGCCAGTGATTGCTGAATGCTTTCGATGAGCGCCGTGCGCTCGAGGACGGTCAGACTCATTGCAGGTCCCACTCTTTCAAACGTTGCTCGAGGTTTTTCAGATGAACGCTCGGGTGATTCATGGTTCTGGCGGGCAAACCGCTGGCCGCAAGAATATCCGGCAGTGCGGCCAGACGGCGGGCATCCGCGCGCAGGCCTTCGAACAGCGCCGAGGCATCCAGCCCCGTCAAAGATTCGTGCGGATCTGCGCTATCTGCCAATACGCGGCAGACACCTCGCCAATCGACATCTCCCGCCCGCTCCAACTCTTTTGGCCACTTGGTCGTACGAGTCACGCCTTCGTCATCCATGACCATCGGGGCGAGGTCATAGATCGGCGCGAGTTGGAAAGCATTCTCTTGCCGGATGATCGCCGTGTTACGACCGTGGTTATCGGAGTTTCCGAGGATTTTATTGATCAGGTCGCGACGCAGATAATCGGCGACGAGGCCGGGAATCTGGCTGGCCTGACCCGCTTTGCTCCAGAGCCCGGCGAGCATGCGGATCACTTCCAGATGATTCATGGCGCTGCCTGGCGTCGTCACTTCAGCCAGCGAATAAATCGATTCGACGGCGAAACGCGACACCGCCCCATCTTTCACTTGTCGATCAAAACGCCGCATCCACAAACTCGGTTTGGTCGCCTCTTCCAAGGCCAGGCCTTCTGCCGCGACGGTTGCGATGCCCAATGTCTGCAGCGCTTTGTAGTAATGGAATTCGCTGCGCAGGATGTCCTGGTCGGTCTGCCCGCCCCTGTTTCTGGCGAATTTCACGAACCAGTGCTGTCGCACTTCTTCATCGTCCAATACCGCATCGGGATACAGAAGCCCGGCGCTGTTCTCTGCCAGTAAGAGCTTCGGAGCTTCCCCACCTGCCCCCGTCGCGCCACCGATGGCCGCGCCCAGCTCGTAGGCATATTCAAGAAAGCGGTTGTCGCGGCTAATGACCTCCTCGCGCTTGAATCCGATCGGCTTCCTGTCATCGACTGCTTCCGCCGATTCCTTTATTCGCATGTTGCCAATGGGTGCCGGTGTACTGCGACCCAGCAGAAAGAGATCGGCGCTGATCTCGGCGGGTCTTTCCTGACCCAGGCGGGCGAGTAGAAACCGCTTGGCTGCGCCTGCCGGTGCGATGTCGTGGACAAAGGCCGGCGTCTTCGCGCGCCGACCTTCCCAATCCAGCGGATACAGGGCACTCACGGCTTGGGAAAAAGGCGACCCGATCAACTCGATGTTTTCCACCAGATAGTCCGCTTCATAGCCAAAACTGCAGCGGCTTTCGAAGCCTTTTTCCGGATCATCGAAGTCAAGAATCATCGCGTCGTGCCATTGCCCAGCGGTGAAGATCTGGAGTGTCAGGTTGTACATGTTGATTCCGTGTGCATTTTAATGCGTTTCAAGAAAGAGAAATCTTCGACAATTGCAATATAGTGCATTCTGGCAGCCAAAGACGCCCCAAATCTGCAACTAAATGCACATTAGCGCTCGCCACTGACTTACCAAATGCAAAATAATGCAGACAAGCATTTAACTTCACGCTGATAAAAATGCCGTCTTCAAGCGAAAGCTGTAGGAAAAAGAACAAGTGGCGCCGCGCAAAAGAATTGTTTGCGAAATCCAGTGAGGATTTTCCACAGAACGATCCGATGTCGCCTGCGTGGATGTGGGAAGCGGCCGACATCGGTTTTTTTCAGGCAGCAATAGAGTTGGATTTTCTCGATACGGAAATCGAACCTGATGCCCACTCAACACCTATTCGCACCAAAACACCTGGCTCTGGCTATTTCATTGGCAATGGGTTGCGTAGCGCTGGCGAACGCCGAGCAATCCACTGAAGCAATCGAGCAGCCCCCAAGCATGGAAACGACGGAACAGCCCGAAGCCAACCCCAAGCAACAGGCTTTGGAACGGCTCCAGGGTTTTCTCAACGACGCGAGCACAGTGCCGATTACCTTTACGACACCGGAAGCCGTGTTCAAAGGGACTGAAGTCAACGACTTGATCACCCTTGCAGACGGGGCAAGCTTCACTGGCCGGCTGGATGGCGGCAAGGGCGATAACGTGTTGTTCCTGAATGCTGCGGATGGCGGCACGTTGAACGACACGCGCAACTTCAATGGGTTATTCGTCGCCCAAGGCGACTGGACATTGAGCTCCAAAGGCGATTTCCATGAAGGTGTTCTGGTCGACAGCGGTGGAGCGTTGACCAACCTCGGCAGCATCAAGGGTGATGTGTATGTCCAGAATGGCGGCAGTTTCGCCGGTAAAGGCACGGTGGGAAATCTTGAGGTGGGTGGGCTGCTCACCGTCAATGCAGCGCTTGGCGCACCACGAGTGAAGGGTAATTTGCACTTGGCGCCTGGCGCCGAATTGGCTTACGAGGTCACTCCCGCTGGTGGTCAGACGATCAAGGTCGATGGCACCGCCCAACTCGAAGGTGCCACCCTGAAGATTGTTTCGGCTCCCGGAGAATATCCGCAGAGCAGCCAATACAAAATCATCGAAGCCCGTGAGGTGAAAGGCGAGTTTGGCCGGATCGAGAACGATCTGGCGTATATGACGGCCACGGCTCAATACAACAAGAAATCGGTTGGGCTGACTTACGCTCGCAATGGTGAACCGCTTGAAAGCCTCGCTCCTACAGAAAATGCAGGCGCACTTGCAGGAAGTATTATCGAGCCAGAGCAGCCGACTTCTCCCGCTGTACCGATCGCGACAACGCCCGCTCCAGCTTCAATGACAGCGGTGATCGCAGCTCCAGCCCCCGCCCTGACCTCAGTTGCGACCTTGATTGAAGACTCCGCATCGGTGGAATCATCGATGCCCGACGAAATCGTAACTGCACAAACCACCGCACAGCCCGCGTCGGAGCCTGCAAAGCCCATTAACACCGCCGTCGCCGCACTGCTGACCAGCGATAAAACCACCGCGCCAATCGCCCTCGATCAACTTGCCGCAGGCAGCAATGCCAACCTCGCCAAAGCCACGCTGAGCAGTATCACGCCGGTCAGTACGAGCATGCTCTCGGCGATGCGCCAACTGGACAACCGTTCCGGCTCTACTGACGGCTCGCGCAGTTCACCGCGTCAGGCCGCAGGCAACGAAGACTCCGGACGGGTGTGGGTTCAGGCGCTGGGCCACGGCGGCAAGGTTGACCGCGACGCTGACGGCATCCTCCAACATGCCACGCAAGGGCTGGTCGTGGGCGCTGACTGGCGACTCGACGAGCACTGGCATGTCGGCCTGCTTGGCGGCAAATCGCAGACCAAACTCGATGCCCGCCAGTACGACGGCGACCTCGACAGCTGGCACCTCGGTGCCTACGCCGTGCGTCAGGATGGCCCGCTGTCTTTGCGCCTAGGTGCGACCTACGCCAGCCATGACGGCAGCAGCACACGGCGGGTCGCGTTCAAGGGTTTCAGCGATCGTCTCAAAGGCAATTACGACGCCAATACTCAGCAAGCATTTGCCGAGGCCGGGTTCAACCTGGGCCGCAACAACGTGACCCTCGAACCCTTCGCCAGCCTCGGCTATCAGCGCTATCAGCGCGACAGCTACAACGAAAAGGGCGGCGACGCGGCGTTGAAAGTCTACGGCCAGACCCGCGACAACTTCAGCAGCACCTTCGGTCTGCGTGTTGCGCTGGTCAATACGCTGGATAACGGCATGCATTTGACCCCGCGATTGAGCGCAGGCTGGAAACATACCTACGGCGACATCGACAGTGACACCCGCCAGCAACTGCGCAAGGGCGGCAAGCGCTTCGAAGTGACCGGCGCGGCACTGGATCGGAACAGTCTGTCGCTGGATGCGGGGCTCGATCTTGGTCTTTCGGCGGCGCACACACTGGGCGTGGGCTTGACGGGTGAGCTGGGTAATGACAGCCGAACGTATGGCGTGGCGGGTCAATGGCGCATGGCGTTCTGATGGATTAAGCACGCCTCCTGTGGGAGCGAGCCTGCTCGCGAAAGCGGTGCATCATACAAAAGATGCTATTGGCTGACCTGGCGCATTCGCGAGCAGGCTCGCTCCCACATGCGGTCCCTGACAATGACCTGACAGGTCGGAAAATCACAGGCAAAAAAAAGGGGAGCACATGCCCCCCCGAGGTTTAAAGCATTGGATCGCGACTGTTATCTCAGCCTTCGATCTCGATGAGGATTTCGCCCGGGTTGACCCGGTCGCCCTTGGCCACATGAATCGCCGTGACCTTGCCGCCGATGGCAGCCTGGACTTCGGTCTCCATCTTCATCGCTTCGGTGATCAGTACCGCCTGGCCTGCCTTGACGGTATCGCCCTCCTTGACCAGCACATCAACGATGTTGCCCGGCATGGTGGTGCTCACGTGGCCTGGTGCCGAGGCCTGTTTGCGTTTGCTGCTGCCACCACCGACAAATTCGTTGAGCGGTTCGAACACCACTTCTTCCGGCATGCCGTCGATGGACAGATAGAAGTGGCGCTTGCCTTCGGCCTTGACGCCGACACCGGTGATGTCGACGCGGTAAGTCTCGCCGTGGACGTCGATGACGAACTCGGTCGGCACGCCTTCGCCGCTCGCCGAGGCAACGGCGCCCGCTTCCGGGATCGGCAAAAGCACTTCCGGCGTAAGAGTGCCGGCGGCGCGTTCTTCAAGGAACTTGCGGCCGATGTCCGGGAACATGGCGAAGGTCAGTACGTCTTCTTCGGATTTGGCCAGTGCGCCGATATCGGCACGCAGCTTGGTCATTTCCGGTTTGAGCAGATCGGCCGGGCGCACGTCGATGACGTCTTCGCTGCCGATCGCCTGGCGCCGCAGCTTTTCATTGACCACGCCCGGTGCCTTGCCGTAGCCGCCCTGCAGATACAGCTTCACTTCGTTGGTGATGGTCTTGTAGCGCTCGCCGGCCAGTACGTTGAAAAACGCCTGGGTGCCGACGATTTGCGAGGTTGGGGTCACCAGCGGCGGGAAGCCGAGGTCTTCACGCACGCGCGGGATTTCTGCGAGCACTTCGCTCATGCGGTTCAGAGCGCCCTGCTCTTTCAACTGGTTGGCGAGGTTGGAAATCATCCCGCCCGGCACCTGGTTGACCTGCACACGGGTATCGACGGCGGTGAATTCGCTTTCGAACTGGTGGTACTTCTTGCGCACGGCATAGAAGTACAGGCCGATTTCCTGGAGCAGCTCCAGATTCAGGCCGGTGTCGTACTCGGTGCCCTTGAGCGCGGCGACCATTGATTCGGTGCCCGGGTGGCTGGTGCCCGAGGCGAAGCTGGAGATCGCGGTGTCGATGTGATCGGCGCCGTTTTCGATCGCCTTGAGCTGGCACATGGCGGCCAGGCCGGCGGTGTCGTGGGAGTGGATGAACACCGGCAACGACTGCTCGGCTTTCAGAGCACGCACCAGTTCACCAGTGGCATACGGGGTCAGCAGACCGGCCATGTCCTTGATCGCTACCGAGTCGCAGCCCATGGATTCCATTTGCTTGGCCTGGGTGACGAAAGCGTCGATGGTGTGCACCGGGCTGGTGGTGTAGGCGATGGTGCCTTGCGCATGTTTGCCGGCAGCGTTCACTGCTTCAATGGCAACGCGCAGGTTACGCACATCGTTCATCGCATCGAAGATGCGGAACACGTCGATGCCGTTCACCGCTGCTTTGGCGACGAAAGCTTTGACCACGTCATCGCTGTAGTGGCGATAGCCGAGCAGATTCTGCCCGCGCAGGAGCATTTGCAAGCGGGTGTTGGGCAGCGCCGCACGCAGTTGGCGCAGGCGCTCCCACGGGTCTTCCTTGAGAAAGCGCACGCAGGCGTCGAACGTCGCGCCGCCCCAGCATTCCAGCGACCAGTAGCCGACCTTGTCGAGCTTGTCGCAGATCGGCAGCATGTCTTCGGTGCGCATGCGGGTGGCGAGCAGCGATTGGTGAGCGTCGCGCAGGATGGTGTCTGTTACGAAGATTTTCTTGCTCATTCTTGTATTCCTCACAGGCCTGCGTGGGCGGCGATGGCGGCGGCGATGGCCAGGGCCAGCTCTTCGGGTTTGCGCTTGATCGAGTAGTTGGTCAGTTCCGGGTGGCTTTCAACGAAGCTGGTGTTGAACTGGCCGCTACGGAATTCCGGGTTGCGCAGGATTTCCTGGTAGTAGGCGGCGGTGGTCTTCACGCCCTGCAGACGCATGTCGTCGAGGGCGCGCAGGCCACGGTCCATCGCCTCTTCCCAGGTCAGCGCCCAGACCACCAGTTTCAGGCACATCGAGTCGTAGAACGGTGGAATGGTGTAGCCGGTATAGATCGCCGTGTCGGTGCGCACGCCCGGGCCGCCGGGGGCGTAGTAACGGGTGATCTTGCCGAAACTCGGCAGGAAGTTGTTCTTCGGATCCTCGGCGTTGATACGGAACTGCAACGCAAAGCCACGGTGCTGAATGTCTTCCTGCTTCACCGATAGCGGCAGGCCGGAAGCGATGCGAATCTGTTCGCGGACGATGTCGATGCCGGTGATTTCTTCGGTGATGGTGTGTTCCACCTGCACCCGCGTGTTCATTTCCATGAAGTACACCTCGCCCTCGGCGAGCAGGAACTCCACGGTGCCGGCGTTCTCGTAGCCCACAGCCTTGGCTGCACGAACCGACAGGTCGCCGATGTAGGCGCGCTGTTCCGGGGTCAGCTGCGGGCTCGGCGCGATCTCGATCAGCTTCTGGTTGCGGCGCTGGATCGAGCAGTCACGCTCGAACAGGTGCACGACATTGCCGAAGCTGTCGCCAAGGATCTGCGCTTCAATGTGCTTGGGATTGACGATGCATTTTTCCAGGAACACTTCCGCCGAACCGAACGCCTTGGTGGCTTCGGAGATGACCCGGGGGAAGTTCTGTTCGAGTTCTTCGCGGCTGTTGCAGCGACGGATACCGCGACCGCCACCACCGGAGGTGGCCTTGAGCATTACCGGGTAACCGATGCGATCGCCTTCGACCAAGGCTTCTTCGATGCCGGAGACGTTGCCCTCGGTACCGGGCGTCACCGGTACGCCGGCCTTGATCATGCTGCGGCGCGCTTCGGTCTTGTCGCCCATGCGCCGGATGACTTCCGCCGACGGGCCGATGAATTTGATGCCGCGCTCAGCGCAGATTTCCGCCAGCTCGGCGTTTTCCGAAAGGAAGCCGTAGCCGGGGTGCAGCGCATCGCAGCCGGTTTCCACCGCCAGGTTCACCAGCTTGCGCGGGTTCAGATAGCCGGCCAGTGGCTCGGCACCCACGCTGTGGGCCTCGTCCGCACGCTTCACATGCAAGGCATGGCGATCGGCGTCGGAGAAAATCGCAACCGAGCGAATGCCCATTTCGGCGCAGGCTCGTACGATGCGTACGGCAATCTCACCACGGTTGGCGATCAGGATCTTTTTTATCACTTGGAGGTTCCCTTGAGCCGGTGGCACCACGACCTGCTAGACCCAGGTCGACGCGTGACCAAATGTTTCAATTCAGTCGCAGGTCCACACTAGCGCTGCTGAGGGATTAACAAAAATGAATAAAAATTGGGTCAGGCATAAGCAAACACTTATAGTTGAAGCAACTGACCGCTGACCGAGCCTGAAAAATATGCGTAAGTCATTGATGCGTATGACATTGCGTCAATTGCAGATCTTCAATGAGGTGTGTGATTTACGCTCGTACAGCCGCGCCGCCGAGGAAATGTCCCTCACACAACCGGCCGTGAGCCTACAGATTCGTCAGCTGGAAGAGCTGATTGGCCAGCCGCTGTTCGACTATGTCGGCAAAAAACTCTACATGACCGAGGCGGCGGAAGCGCTTCAGCGCGCCAGCCGCGACATTTTCGGGCGCCTGGAAAACCTCGACATGCAACTGTCGGACATGCAGGGTTCACTGCAGGGTCAGCTGAAACTGGCGGTGGAATCGAGCGCCAAATATTTCGTGCCGCATCTGTTTGCTGCATTCAAGCGCCAGCATCCGGAAGTCAATTTGCAGCTGACCGTGGTCAACCGTGGCCAGGTCATCCGCCGCCTCTCGGACAACCGTGATGATCTGGTGATCATGTCGATGGTGCCGCAGGACATGGGCCTGGAATTCCTGCCGTTTCTCAATAATCCGATTGTCGCCGTGGCGCGCCCGGATCATCCGCTGGCACACATGGGCCCGTTGCGCTTGCAGGATCTGGAGCCTTACACGCTGCTGATACGCGAGCCGGGCTCGGGCACGCGTCTGGCCTGCGAGGAATACTTCAAGGAAAAGCGCGTGCACTTCACTCAGACCCAGGAGGTGGCGTCCGCCGAAGCTCAGCGTGAATGCGTGCTGGCGGGTCTGGGCCTGGCGCTGTTGACGCGCCACGCCCTGAACCTGGAGCTGGCGACCGGCGGCCTGATCGAGCTGCCGGTCGAGGAGTTGCCGCTGATGCGCAGCTGGTGTCTGGTGCAAGCCAAAGCCAAACGGCTGTCACCGGTGGCGCACGCCTTCCTGGCGTTCATCCGCAGCGAGCGGGCGCAGATTATTGCGCTGGTTGAGCGTTTCGACGGGAAGCGGCGGGCGCTGCCTGCCAGTGCGTGATCTCGGGAAAATCGCCGATCTCGGCCTGAAGCTGGCGAAGTTCGAAGCGATCCTCGATTGCGCGGCGAAATTCCATGCGGCGCTGATCTTCCTGCTGACGACGGGTTTTCGCGGCGCTGTTGCGTTCTTCGTAGGGCTGAGCCATTTCGAGTCTCCCAGGGCGAGTACGGGAGTTTTACGATAGGCGTGGGGGATGACGGTTTGGCTGCGCGGGGATGACAATGTGATGAAATGTGCGCAGGGATGTGCTGTTGTTGAGGACGCTTTCGCGAGCAGGCTCGCTCCCACATTTGATCCCGTTATGACCCAGAATTTATGTTCTCAGAAGCCCCCCTGTGGGAGCGAGCCTGCTCGCGAACAAGGTCGGAACGACCTTGCTCAATCGTCCAGCGCTTTCACGGCCTTGGGCGACAAACGCAAACTGCGCAGACTGCGCTTCACGCTCTTGAGGTGATTGACCAGGCTCGGCCCGCGCGCCATGGCCACGCCCATCGCCAGCACGTCGATCACGACCAGGTGGGCGATTCGCGAGGTCAGCGGCGTGTAGATCTCGGTGTCTTCATGCACATCGATCGCCAGATTGACGGTCGACAGTTCGGCCAAGGGCGTCTGGCTCGGGCACAGGGTGATCAGCGATGCCCCGCTTTCGCGAACGAGGTTAGCGGTGATCAGCAAATCCTTGGAGCGCCCTGACTGGGAAATACAGATCGCCACATCGGTCGGTTTCAAGGTAACGGCTGACATGGCCTGCATGTGCGGGTCGGAGTACGCCGCCGCGGTCAGCAGCAAACGGAAAAACTTGTGCTGTGCATCCGCGGCCACCGCTCCGGAAGCACCGAAGCCATAGAACTCGACACGCTGCGCCTGGGACATCAGCGTCACCGCGCGCTGTAACTCCACCGGGTCGAGCTTCTCGCGCACTTCCATCAGGGTGTGCAGCGTGGTGTCGAAAATCTTCAGGCTGTAGTCGGCGACGGAGTCATCTTCGTGGATCGCGAACTGGCCGAAGCTGGCGCCGGCGGCCAGGCTTTGCGCCAGTTTCAGCTTGAGATCCTGAAAGCCGGAACAACCGATGGCGCGGCAGAAGCGCACGATGGTCGGCTCGCTGATGCCGACGCTGTGAGCCAGGTCGGCCATGGAGCTGTGCATCACTGCCGCAGGGTCAAGCAGCACGTGGTCGGCGACCTTGAGCTCCGACTTGCGTAACAGGTGACGTGACTGGGCGATGTGTTGCAGCAGATTCAAGGGGCTGGACTCTTCTTGTGGGCAAGGATGTAGCAAGCTTGTAGTTATACTACATGAATGGGCATTTTGCCTGCTCAATGCGTAACTCGATGTCCCGGCATCAGGCGCGCTGAGGTGCATGTAGCCCTTACTGCGGATTTGCCTGATCACGCAGAAGCCCGGCCAGACGGGCAGCGTCCACCGGCCGGCTGATCAGATAACCTTGCACTTCGTCGCAGCGTTCGGCGCGCAGAAATGCCAGCTGATCCTCACGCTCGACACCCTCGGCGACGACTTTGAGGGCCAGTCCGTGGGCCATGGCGATGATCGCGCGAGTGATCGCCGCGTCCGCACTGCCCTCGCTCAAGCCGCGAATGAACGCCTGATCAATCTTCACGTAATCCACCGGAATGCGCTTGAGGTAACTCAACGACGAATACCCGGTACCGAAATCATCGATCGCCAGTTTCACTCCCAGATCGCGCAGTTGCTGGAACGTGGCAATGATGTGTTCGACGCTGTCGAGCAAATGACTTTCGGTCAGCTCCAGCTCGAGGTAGTGCGGCGCCAGCCCGGTTTCTTCCAGCACTTGCCGGACCAGACTGACCAGTTTGCCCTGGCGCAGCTGATGCACCGACAGGTTCACCGACACGCGGATCGGCGCCAGGCCCTGCCGTTGCCATTCGCACGCCTGCCAGCACGCCTGACGCAAAACGAATTCGCCGATCGGCCCGATCAGACCGGTCTCTTCGGCCAGGCCAATGAAATCCGCCGGCGGCACCTGGCCCATGCTCGGATGATCCCAGCGCACCAGCGCTTCAGCGGCATTCATGCGGCCGGTTTGCAGGCACAGTTTCGGTTGGTAGAACACTGTCAGTTGCTGTTCTTCAATGGCTCGGCGCAAGTGGTTTTCCAGCTGCAAGCGTTCGAGTGTGCTGGCTTGCAGGCTGTCGGTGAAGAACTGGAAATTGTTGCCACCCAGATGTTTGGCATGCTGCATGGCCATGTTCGACTGGCTGACCAGCGCGGAGATCTCACGCGCGTTGTCCGGCAACAGGCTGATGCCCATCGAAGCGCTGACTACCAATTCATGCCCGTCGACACTCAGCGGCAAACGCAGCTTGGCCGACAACCGCGTCGCCACCCGCGCCAGGCTCGACAGATTGCCGTAGGCATCGAATAGCACGGCAAACTCGTCTCCGGACAAGCGCGCAATGGTGTCGGCCTCAGGCAAGGCATTGACCAGCCGCCGCGCCATTTTTTGCAGCAGCTGATCGGCGACTTCATGGCCGAGGCTGTCATTGAGCAATTTGAAGCGATCCAGATTGATGTGCAGCAATGCGAGACTGCGGCGCCCGCCCTGCCGCACCCGCTGATGGGCTTCGTGCAGGCGTTCGCGGAACAGTGAACGGTTGGCCAGGCCGGTGAGCTCATCGTAATGGGTCAGATAACGCAGGCGTTCTTCCGACGCACGCCGTGCCGAGAGATCGGCGAAGAAGCCGACAATATGGCTGACATTGCCCCGGCTGTCGCGCACCGCGTTGAGCTGCAGCCACTGCGGATACAATTCGCCGTTCTTGCGGGTTTCCACGAGTTCACCCTGCCAACTGCCGTGCTGCTCCAGTGCATGCCGGATCGCCACATAGTGGCGATGGGCATCGCGGCTGCAGGGCAACTCGACGACGTTGCGCCCGAGCATGTCGTCGATCTCGTAACCGGTGACCCGGCTGAACGCCTGGTTGATCGCAATCAGCGCGTAGTTCGGGTCGAGAATCACGATGCCTTCGCTGGCCGCTTCGAACACCGTGGCCGCCAGCCGCTGCTGCTCTTCAAGGCTTTTGCTGGCGCTGATATCGCGGCGAGTGCCGACCATGCGGATCACCCGGCCGCTGGCGCTGCGCTCTACGGCGCGGCCACGGTCCTCGATCCACACCCAGTGGCCGTCGCCGTGGCGCAGGCGATACTCAACCTGATAATCCTCGGTGCGCCCCTTCAAATGCTCGACCAGGGCGAACTTGAGTGACGGCACGTCTTCGGGGTGCAGTCGTGGCTTGAGGTCGCGCAGCAGCGCGGTGACGTACTCCGGGGCGAGGCCAAACAGTTCCTGAATCTGTGTGTGATGGACTTCGTCGGTCTGCAGGTTCCAGTCCCACAATCCGAGCTCACTGGCCTTGAGCGCAAGCGCCAGGCGCGCTTCGCTTTTGCTCAGGGCCTGATTGGCGGCATCCAGTTCGCGGCTGCGCTGGGCCACGCGATCTTCCAGATCGACCTGCGCTTCACGCAATTGCGCCTCGGCACAGCGGCGCTGTTCGATCTCTTTGCCAAGCTCATGATTGAGTTGTTCGCTGCGCGTCTGCGCTTGCTGCAAATGCTCGATCAGGTGCTGATTCTGGAAACGCCGCAGCAATCCACGGTCGATCAGCCGATTGACCTGCCATGCCACCACGCTCAGCGAACCGAGCAGGATCAGCCCCAGCCAGCCCCAGCCCCGCGCCTGATCGTCGCCGCCCCAGAACAGGTAGCCGATCGCTGGCAGCAGGCACGGCAAGGTAAACGACAGGAACGCCGGCAGGCTCACCGCGTAGGCGACGCTGGCCGACAGCGTTGCCGCGCCGATCAGGCCGAACACCCAGGCTTGCTGCATGAAGTTGTCAGCGGGCACCAGAGCGATGCCGGCTCCGGCCAGGGTCAGGCCGGTCATGGTCGAACCGAGCAGGAACATGCGGAACCAGATTGGCTGGGCCTGACGATCGGGAATCGCCGAATCGAACGCGGCCACCTGAATCACCCGCAGCGCGACCAGCGACAGCAGCCACACCAGCCAGACGCTGACCACGAAGTAGCGCTGCGGGCTCCAGAGCAAAGCGGCGCAGACCAGACCATTGATCAACATGAACAGCGTGGGCAACAACGAGCCCTGATACAGCAGACGCGTGCGCTCCACCGCCATTTCGACGGCATAGTGCTTGCGGATCACCCGGGGGTCCACGGAGGGCCCCGACAGTTCGGCGCTGAGGATCATGGGCAACGTTCTTGTTCTTATAGGAGGGCGTGCGCCCGAAACGTGGACGGAGCATACACAAGCCGATCCCGATGCCAAACTGCTGCCGATCACAATTGCGGGGAAATTTTCCGCCGCTTGCGCACCGCTGCAACCCCTCAGGCGAGACGGGCCGAAGCCTGCAGCCAGTGACCGACCGGTCGTCATCGGCAGCACTTTCATCGGCTAATGCAACGCGCGGTTTGCCCGGGCCTGCGGCGCACCCTAGAATGCCCCGATGCGCGATGATCTCTCCCTTCTGCTGAACTCCCTCAACGATGCCCAACGCCAGGCCGTAGCAGCCCCCGTTGGCCGTCAGTTGGTCCTGGCCGGCGCCGGTTCCGGTAAAACCCGAGTGCTGGTGCACCGTATCGCCTGGTTGATCCAGGTCGAAAACGCCTCACCTCACTCCATCCTGTCGGTGACCTTCACCAACAAGGCCGCTGCCGAGATGCGCCATCGCATCGAGCAGTTGCTGGGCATCAACCCGGCCGGCATGTGGGTCGGCACCTTCCACGGCCTCGCGCACCGCTTGCTGCGGGCGCACTGGCAGGAAGCGGGCCTGAGCCAGACCTTCCAGATTCTCGACAGCGATGACCAGCAGCGTCTGGTCAAGCGGGTGATCCGCGAGCTGGGCCTGGACGAGCAACGCTGGCCGGCGCGTCAGGCGCAGTGGTTCATCAACGGCCAGAAAGACGAAGGTCTGCGGCCGCAACACATTCAGGCCAGCGGCGACCTGTTCCTGGCCACCATGCGCGGCATCTACGAAGCCTACGAGGCGGCATGCCTGCGGGCTGGCGTGATCGATTTCTCCGAGCTGCTGCTGCGCGCCCTCGATCTGTGGCGCGATCACCCGGGCCTGCTGGCGCACTACCAAAAGCGCTTCCGGCATATTCTGGTCGACGAATTCCAGGACACCAACGCCGTGCAGTACGCCTGGTTGCGCCTGCTCGGCAAGGGCGGCGACAGCCTGATGGTGGTCGGCGACGACGACCAGTCGATTTACGGCTGGCGCGGGGCGAAGATCGAGAACATCCATCAGTACTCTTCGGACTTCCCGGACTCCGAAACGATTCGTCTGGAACAGAATTACCGCTCCACCGCCGGTATCCTCAAAGCCGCCAACGCGCTGATCGCCAACAACACCGGGCGCCTCGGTAAAGAGCTGTGGACCGATGGCGGCGATGGCGAAGCGATCAATCTGTACGCCGCGTTCAACGAACACGACGAAGCGCGTTACGTGGTGGAAACCATCGAAAGCGCGCTGAAAACCGGTCTGGCCCGTAGCGATATTGCGATTCTGTACCGCTCCAACGCCCAGTCGCGGGTGCTCGAAGAAGCCCTGCTGCGCGAGCGCATCCCGTACCGCATCTATGGCGGTCAGCGCTTCTTCGAACGCGCGGAAATCAAGAACGCCATGGCCTACCTGCGCTTGCTCGAAGGTCGTGGCAACGACGCGGCGCTGGAGCGCGTGATCAATGTACCGGCGCGGGGCATCGGCGAGAAAACCGTCGAAGCGATCCGCGAGCATGCGCGGCACAGCGACGTATCGATGTGGGAAGCGATGCGCCAGCTGGTGGCCAACAAAGGCCTGACCGGCCGTGCAGCGAGCGCGCTCGGTGCATTTATCGAACTGATCGAGAACCTCGCCGCCAAGTGCGCCGAGATGCCGCTGCACCTGATGACGCAAACCGTCATCGAGCAATCCGGCCTGATCGCTTATCACGAAGCGGAAAAAGGCGAAAAAGGCCAGGCCCGGGTGGAAAACCTTGAGGAACTGGTCAGCGCCGCACGTAACTTCGAGAACACCGAAGAGGACGAAGAACTGACCCCACTGGCGGCGTTCCTCGGCCACGCTTCGCTGGAGGCCGGCGACACTCAGGCCGACGAGCACGAAGACAGCGTGCAGCTGATGACCCTGCACAGCGCCAAAGGCCTGGAATTCCCTTACGTGTTCCTCGTGGGCATGGAAGAAGGCCTGTTCCCGCACAAGATGAGCCTGGAAGAACCGGGGCGTCTCGAGGAAGAACGGCGTCTGGCTTACGTCGGTATCACCCGGGCGATGCAGAATCTGGTCATGACCTACGCCGAAACCCGGCGCCTGTACGGCAGCGAAACCTACAACAAGGTGTCGCGTTTCGTCCGCGAGGTGCCGAAAGGCCTGATCCAGGAAGTGCGCCTGTCCAATAGCGTCAGCCGACCGTTCGGCGGCAACCAGTCGATGAGCGGCAGCAGCCTGTTCAACGGCAGCGAGATTCCGGAAACCGGTTTTGTGCTCGGTCAGGCCGTACGTCACTCGATCTTCGGCGAAGGGGTGATCCTCAACTTCGAAGGTTCCGGCGCCCAGGCCCGGGTGCAGGTGAACTTCAGCGAAGGCAGCAAGTGGCTGATGCTCGGCTATGCCAAGCTGGAAGCGATCTAATCACCGGCACTGAACCCATGTGGGAGCGAGCCTGCTCGCGAAAGCGCTGTGTCATCAAGCAATCATTTGCCTGACACGACACCTTCGCGAGCAGGCTCGCTCCCACAGGTTATGCGACGCAAGTGCATCAATCCCTCTGAACCTATCGCCTTTTCCTACAGACAAAAGTACATCGGCTGATTGCCTCGCCAAGCTGAACGCAACCTGTCAGGCAAAAGCCCGAAACACTCTCTCGCTAGCCAGTAACACTTCAGCTGTGCAACATGGCGCGCGTGTCTCCACAAAACGGGAATACCCTTTATGAAACGTTTTCTTAGCATCGCCATGGCGTTGTGCATCGGCCTGACGATGAGCCTCGACGCCAACGCCAAGCGCTTTGGTGGTGGCAAAAGCGCCGGCGCTGCGCCGACGCACCAGACCAGCCAGATGGCTCCCTCTTCTCCAGGCGTGGGCGGCGCAGCAGCGACCGCTGGCGCTGCCGGTGCTGCTGGCGCCGCGGCCAAGGCCGGCGGTGCTTCGCGCTGGCTCGGCCCATTGGCGGGCATCGCCGCCGGTGGCCTGCTCGCGTCGATGTTCATGGGCGACGGTTTCCAGGGCATGCAGATCTTCGACATCCTGATCATGGCCCTGATCGCGTTCGTGATCTTCCGCTTCATCGCCGCCCGTCGTCGCAAGCAGCAGGAGCAATTCGCTCCGGCCGGCGCGCCGATGCAGCGTGAAGTGTTCGAGCAGAAGCCTGCCGCCATGGGTTCGATCTTCGGTGGTTCGGCTGCTCCGGCTGCCGCCCGTCCAGTGATCAACGCACCGGCCTGGTTCAACGAAGAGCGCTTCCTTGAAGCTGCGCGTAGCCACTTCCAGTCGCTGCAGCAGCACTGGGACGCCAACGAAATGGACAAGATCGCCGAGTTCGTGACCCCACAAATGCTTGAGTTCCTCAAGCGTGAGCGTGCGGATCTGGGCGATGGCTTCCAGTCGACCTACATCGACAACCTGCAGGTGCAACTGGACGGCGTCGACGATCGTGCCGACAAGACCATCGCCACCCTGACCTTTACCGGCGTGTCGAAAACCTCGCGTTTCGACCAGGGCGAAGTGTTCAGCGAAAGCTGGAACATGGAACGTCCGCAGGGCGACAACCAGCCTTGGCTGGTCGCCGGTATCCGCCAGAACGGCTGATCCCTGCTGCGCTTCACTTGCGGTAACAGAACCCCGGCCACGGCCGGGGTTTTTCATTTCACGGTTGCATCTATGGCGAGCTACTGTATAAACCGGCCCATATAAACCGCGCCATTCAGCAAGAGGATCCCGGACGTGGAAGAAATCATCGAACAACTGCGCGAAGCCAACGAACCCGTGCCGGTTCCTTTGGAATTGCCTGACGAAGACCTGCTGGTGGAAATCGAAGAACAACTGTTCATCGACATTCCGTTCGTCTTCAAAGAATTTTTGCTGACCGTCAGCGATGTGGTCTATGGCAGCCTTGAGCCAGTGACCGTCACTGATCCGCAATCGCGCACCTATCTGCCGGACGTGGCGGCCAATGCATGGGACGCGGGTGTTGATCGCAGCTTGATCCCGATCTGTCAGGACGGCGATGACTACTACTGTGTCGAAGAAGACGGCACCGTGGTGCTGTGGCAGGCCGAAGAAGAACTGATTGCTGAAGAAACCTGGGAATCGGTGTGGCACTGGGCGCGGGACGTCTGGCTGGAAAGCTGAGCCGCCAAACGCCCCTGTGGGTCAATGCCCCGACGATTCCTTATGGTTGTCGAGGGTTTCCAGCAAGGCCACCTGCATCCGCGTATGCACGCGGATGAACCAGCGCCAGAGCAGCGCCGCAACGGCGGCCGCGACGACGGCGATCAGCACCAGCAGCTTGTTGGTCGGCAGGATACTGGCCGACAAGGCTGCCAACAGCAGGAAAATCACCAGCAGCGAGAGAATCGGGATCACTTCGGCGATCACCCGGCGCACTCGCTGTGTATGACGCCCGGCCATCTCCGGCTTGACGCCCATCTCCGCCAGCAGCATCGACAGCGCCTTGAGCTTGCGATAAGCCGCAATCAGGAACGGTAGCGAGACCAGCAACGCCCCGCCCCAGATCAGTGCCTTCTGCCAGCTCGGATCGCTGATCCAGTCCTGCAGCCACAACGAAATGCGCTCGGCGAAATATGCGCCGGCAAAGAAGATCGCAATCACCAGCGCCAGATTGACCCCGACCTGCAACAGGATCCGTCGGATCATCGACGCCAGTAGCGCGCCCTCACCTTGCGGCTGGATGCTGCGCAACCATTCGCCATACATGCCGAGTACACGCCCGAGACGCTTGGGCACGACTGCCGAGAGCTTGATCGACAACGGATCTGCCGCGCGAATCAGGTACGGCGTCAGCAGCGTGGTGATCACCGACACGGCTACAGCGACCGGGTAGAGGAAGTTGCTGGTCACCTGCAAGGTCATGCCCAGCGCGGCGATGATGAAGGAAAATTCGCCAATCTGTGACAGACCCATGCCGACTCGCAGCGAAGTCCGTCCGTCGTTGCCGGCGATAAACGCACCGAGGCCGCAGGACAACATCTTGCCCAGCACTACGGCCACGGTAATCACCGCAATCGGCCAGGCGTATTCGATGAGAATCAGCGGGTCGAGCATCAAGCCGATGGCGACAAAAAAGATCGCACTGAACAAGTCGCGAACCGGCTCGACCAACTGCTCGATTTTCAACAACTGCTTCGACTCGGCCATGATCGCACCGATCAGGAAAGCCCCGAGAACCATGCTGTATTCGAGCTTGACCACCAGCAGGCAGAAGCCGAAACACAGGCCGAGCACGGTGATCAGCAGCATCTCGTTGCTTTCGAATTTCGCCACATAAGCCAGCAGACGCGGCACCAGCAGGATGCCGATGACCAGCGCGACGATCATGAACAGCGACAGCTTGCCGACCGTGGAGAACACTTCCCCCGAGCTCACCGTGCCGCTGACGGCGATGCTCGACAGCAGCGCAATGATGCCGATGCCAAGGATGTCCTCGACAATGAGCACACCGAAGATCAACTGCGCGAAGCGCTCGTTCTTCATCTTCAGGTCATTCAGCGCTTTGACGATGATCGTGGTGGAGGAGATCGCCAGAATCGCGCCGAGGAACAACGAATCCATGGTGTTCCAGTCGAACCAGCGGCCGATTTCGTAGCCGATCCAGATCATCAGGATGATTTCGAGAAACGCGGCAATGAACGCCGTGGCGCCGACCTTGAACAACTTGCGCAGGCTGAACTCCAGGCCAAGGCAGAACATGAGGAAGATCACCCCGAGTTCGGCCAGGGTCTTGATGGTTTCTTCATCGTGAATCAGGCCGAACGGCGGCGTATGCGGGCCGATGATGAAGCCGGCGACGATGTAGCCGAGCACCACCGGTTGTTTGAAACGATGAAACAGTACGGTTACTACGCCCGCGACCAGCATGATCACTGCCAGATCCTGAATAAAACTGATGGCATGCATGGCGTAGGCTCCTTGATGACGAGGCGCGCGGACAGACGTCAGACGTTCTGCGCGAGCAGGGTAAAAATCCGCTTTTAATGTAGGAATTGCCCTTGGGCAGGGCTTTTGCAGGTTAACACCGCGACTTCGCTCTGGAAGCCGGTGCAATATATGGAAACAGATCGCTACCGGCGTGACGGCGGCCCGCCGCGCGGCGTCCCGATAACGGTGCTTTTTGAAAAGCCACCAGGTGCCCGCAGAGGCGCTTCCTGCAATCAGCCTTGATCCGTGAGAACGTTATGGAACCCGGAAACGCCCAGCTGTCGATGACGGTACTGATGACCCCCGACATGGCCAACTTCTCTGGCAATGTCCACGGCGGCACCCTGCTCAAATACCTCGACGAAGTGGCCTACGCCTGCGCCAGCCGTTATGCCGGGCGCTACGTGGTGACCCTGTCCGTGGATCAGGTGATTTTCCGCGAGCCGATTCATGTCGGCGAACTGGTGACGTTCCTGGCCTCGGTCAACTACACCGGCAACACGTCGATGGAAGTTGGCATTAAAGTGGTCACCGAAAACATCCGCGAACGCTCGGTGCGCCACACCAACAGCTGCTTCTTCACCATGGTCGCGGTGGATGATCAGCGCAAACCGGCCGCCGTGCCGCCGTTGCAACCGCAGAACAGCGAAGACAAACGCCGCTTCATGCAGGCGCAGCAGCGCCGGCAGATTCGTCAGGAACTGGAGAAGCGTTATCAGGAGATCAAGGGCGACGCCTGAGACCAAAAAGCAAAAGATCGCAGCCTTCGGCAGCTCCTACATTTTGGAATGCAAACCCATGTAGGAGCTGCAGAAGGCTGCGATCTTTTTTGAACAACGACGAGATTAAAGACTGATCGCGGTCGCCTCGAATTTCACCCGCGGATGCGCAATGCGATCCTGCGCCCGCACAAGTTGCAGCTCGTAACTGGCGCACGCCTGGGTTTCCAGCAACACCTCATGCACTGCCGCTGCGGTGAATTCGAATGCCGCCAACAGCGTGTCGCCCAGCAGTACCCGCGCCAGGAACAGGCCGGACGTTAGGTCGCCCACCCCCACCGGCTGACGCGGAAACGCCAGCAAGGGACGGCGCAAATGCCAACTGCCCTCAGCCGTCACCAACAACATTTCGAAGCCATCCGCCGGTTTGCCCGGATAATCCAGATGCTTGACCAGTACCGCTTTCGGCCCGCGCGCCAGCAGCGCACGTGCCATCGCCAGGCAATCGAACAGCGACTGCGGCTTGCGCCCGGAAAAACTGTCCAGCTCCAGCTGGTTCGGGCACATGATGTCCGCCACGGCAGCCGCTTCATCGAGAAGGAAATCGCTGACCTCGGTGGGCACGCTGCAACCCTTCTCTGGATGGCCCATCACCGGATCACACAGATACAGCATCTTCGGATTGACCGCTTTGATCCGCGCCACACCGCTGAGAATCGCCCGGCCCTGCGCGGCGCTACCGAGATAGCCGGACAGCACCGCGTCGCAATTGCCCAGCTCGCCAATCGCAGCGATGCCTTCGATCAGCTCGGGAATCTGCTGCGGTGCCAGCACTTCACCGGCCCACTGACCATACTGGGTGTGGTTGGAAAACTGCACGGTGTTGAGCGGCCAGACGTTGACCCCGACCCGCTGCATCGGAAAAACCGCAGCGCTGTTGCCGGCGTGGCCAAACACCACGTGGGACTGGATGGCGAGCAGATGAGGCGTACGTTTCATTCGGGTCATTCCGTAAAACGATTGAAATTCAAGCCGCGCAGTATGCGACGAAACACAGCCTGTACGACAGACCGGCGAGACAGTTAAGCTGACGCCATCTTTTGGAGTTCGATGTCGATGCTGACCCTGGAAAACATCTTCGTGCTGATGCTGTTCGCCGCCGCCGGTGCCTGGCTATGGCACAACCACGGCTTGCGCGAGCGCGCGCTGGAGCGGGTCAAACAGCATTGCACCAATGTTGGCGTCGAGCTGCTGGACGGTAACGTCGCGCTGAAAAAGATCGGGCTGATCAGGGATGCCAACGGTCGCCGACGACTGGCGCGGGTCTACAACTTCGAGTTCACCGTGACTGGCGAAAGCCGCCACAACGGCACCGTCACCCAGTTCGGCGCGCACAGTGCGCAGATTGAACTGGCACCCTACCCGGCGCCGTTCGACGACACGCCGCCGGTGGTCGAAGTGCACAAGCCTCGCGCAGAAGTCATCGAGCTGAGCCAGTGGCGCCAGGAACATACCAAGTGGAAGCCTTGAGCTGACTCACTGAATCCGGCATTCAGCCAAACCGGCTTGCAGCTGTTCGATGTTCTGCGGTTCAGCGAAGATCAGCTCAATTCTTGAGTCTTTTCGCCATTCGCTGGCTTGCCAACTCAGCTCGGCATGCTCCAGCGCATTGCCCGAAACCCAGCCATCCGTGCTGTGGATAACCAGTTTCGCCCGGTTCCAGTCGAGCGCGCTCAGCCAATCGGCGATGCGTGCTTGATCAAATACCTGCCCCGGATGCCAGCGCCAACCGATGCTCCAGCCCCCCTCTTGAGCCTGACTCAGGCAGATCGGTTCGGCCGGATCGCTCCAGACCGCTGGCAGCTGTGCCAATCCAGTGGGCAGCGGCAGATGCCCTGCGTCTTCGTTCGCCTTTACTGCCAGCCCCGGAAGCTCGCTCAGAGGCAGTTGCGCTTGCTGCGTCCAGATCAGCCTGACGGGCGGCAACTGGCTGGCGATTCTGTTTCGAGCTGTTTCATCGAGATCTTCCGCTTTGTTCAGCAGCAACAACCCCGCACTGGCCAACGCTTGCTGCTGAGCGTCCGGCAAGGCTCTACCTGCGTGCAATGCCTGAGCGTCCAAAACCAGAACACAGGGCTGAACCGCCAGCACACCCAGCCACGGCGCCTCATTCAGTTGCTTGAGCAATTGCGCCGGATGGCCCAGCCCGGATGGCTCGATAAACAGTCGATCCGGCCTGGCCTTGCGCAGCAGGCGGCCAAGGCCGATCTGGAATGGCGCGCCATTGACGCAACACAGGCAGCCCCCGGCCACCTCACCCAGTGCGATACCATCGTCGTCGCGAGTCAGCAGCGCGGCGTCCAGACCAATCTGGCCGAACTCGTTGATCAGTACCGCCCAGCGTTCGTCCGCAGGCCGTTGCGCCAGCAACTGGCGAATCAGGCTGGTCTTGCCGGCGCCCAACGGGCCGGCGATGACGTGGGTCGGAATGTTCTGCAACATGGCGGGTACTTTCTGCGGACAGTTATTGAGGAGATCGAAGATGCGCTGGTCGGGATGGTCGTTGCTGTTGGCGCTGCTGTCGAGTGAAGCGTGGGCTCAGGCCTGCGTGGTGCACACACAGGGCGAACGGCTCGACGTCAAAGTCTGTCAGCAGAACCGGACGATTCCGCAGAAATTGTTCAATGACGGCTTCTGCCAACCGACGCTGGCCGGGCAGAAGGTCGAGGTGGAATACGTCGACCAGTGCCCGAGCGGCGCTTTCGGCGTGTGCAGCAACGCGCAAGTCGCCAATATGCCCTATCGCCAGGATATCCACTATTACGGCGTGGCCACCGATACGGCGTATCTCAAGCCATATTGCGAAGGCCAGAGCCAGGGCGTCTGGCGCAAGCCCTGATGTGTCAGCCGAGCCAGTCGAGGGTCAGCAACAGACGGCGCTCACCGGGTGCCGGTTGCGGCGAACGATGGATCAGGCCGAAGCCTTCATTGCCGTGCCACTTTTCGCCTTTGAGCAGCGCGACGTCGCCGCTGTTGAGCTGGCGAATCGACGCTGGATCTTGCGGTTCGGCATCGGCCTGGCCAAGTTGCGCGCGGTCCATCGCACCCTCCTCAAGCCATTGGCTGCCGATGCCAGCGTAAGTAGTGATCAGGCGCACCGGCACGTGATCGACGTGGAAACGCGGACACATGGCCTTGTCCAGCACGCGCAAACGCACGCCAATACGCCGCGCGCCCAGCAGGCAGGTGAAGGCACTGATCAGCCATTTGAGGTCGCTGATGAAACCTTCGAAACCGTGCAGATCACGCAGCCCTGCAGCCAGACCGGCGAGATCCGGTTCGGCATCTTCGTCGGGCAATTCCAGACACAGCGACTCGGCCAAGGGCTCGTTGAGCGACAGCACCAATTGCGCAAAATCGGCGATGTGCACGGGTAGCTGGCGTTGCCAGACGGCGAGATTGGTCTGGTCGTCCAGGATTCGCGTCAACGTTTGCGGTGTCACACCCTGGTGCTGCTGACGGGTAAGAAGCGGCTGATCCTTGAGTGCGAGCATCAGGCGGCCTCTTCTTGCCAAGGGCCGAATGGATCAGGCAGCGAACGCCAGCCTTCTACACCCATGGCCATTTCTTCGTCGGTCAAAAGACAGGCATCGAGTTCGGCGGAGAGCTGTAGGAAATCGATGTTCTGACCAATGAAAACCAGCTCCTGGCGGCAATCTCCTACGCTTGGAGTCCAGTTTTCCATGATCGCCTGCACGCTTTCCTGATCTTCGGGCCATTGATTCTTTGCTACGAAACGCCACCAGCGCCCGGCGAATCCATGCCGCATCAAACCGCCGGCTTGAGACCAGCTACCGGCATCGGTGGGTTTGCTGGCGAGCCAGAAGAAGCCTTTGGAGCGCAGCAGCTTGCCGTTCAGCCATGGGCGGTCAATGAAGCTGAAAAAGCGTTGCGGGTGGAATGGCCGGCGCGCGCGGTAGGCCGTCGAGGCGATGCCGTATTCCTGTGTTTCCGGGACGTGCTCACCGCGCAATTCCTGCAGCCACCCAGGCGCTTGTGCGGCCTTCTCGAAATCGAAACGACCGGTGTTGAGGATTTTCTCCAGGGGGATTTCGCCCATCACCATTGGAATGATTTCAGCCTGGGCATTGAGGCGCTTGAGGATCGCGGTAAGTTCTTCGCGCTCGTGCTGGTTGATCAGGTCGATTTTGCTGATCAGCAGGACGTCGGCGAACTCGATCTGCTCGATCAACAGATCGGTGATGGAGCGCTCGTCTTCTTCACCGAGAATCTCGCCGCGAGAGGCAAGGCTTTCGGCCGCCTGGTAATCGAGCAGGAAATTCACGCCGTCGACGACCGTGACCATGGTGTCCAGGCGCGCGATGTCGGCGAGGCTTTGCCCTTGTTCATCGCGGAAGGTGAAGGTTTCAGCGACCGGAAGCGGTTCGGAAATGCCGGTTGATTCGATCAGCAGGTAATCGAAACGATCCTCGCGAGCGAGTTTGCTGACTTCTTCAAGGAGGTCTTCACGTAACGTACAGCAGATACAGCCATTGCTCATTTCGATGAGTTTTTCCTCAGCGCGGTTCAGGCTGACATCACGCTGGACTTCACTGCCATCGATGTTGATTTCGCTCATATCGTTGACGATCACCGCTACACGCAAGCCGTCTCGGTTACGTAGTACGTAATTCAAAAGTGTACTTTTTCCCGCGCCGAGAAATCCGGAAAGTACGGTGACGGGCAATTTGGCTGACATTGGATAATCCTCATAAATGGCAGCCGATTTGCGCTTTCAGGTGTGCGCTTGGCGTGTTGCGCTCCATTACTCGGGACAATGAAGGCAAACGATTGTGATCGGCAGCTCAGGCTGGTGGCGATTTATGTTATAGTATAACAACCTGAGCTTGCCAGTCCGACGCAGGAGATTTCGCAAATTGCCGCACCACCGATCGTGGAAACTCGCAATTAACAATGGGTTGAAATACCTGCTTTTGAGCTGCGCTACGTCGCTGGCCGGCCAAGCCCAAGCGCAAATGCCGGCGCTCGCGCACTGCACGCGCAGCGCTAATTTGCTGGCATGTGTGGACGCCGACGGCAATGCCTATAGCGTCAATACGGTCGGCACCACGCTTTACCTGCGCGGATTCGAGAAGGACGGCCATCGCTATTGGGCGCAAACCAACAGCCGCTTCGGCCAATTAACCTTTTTTACCGGCATCGCCTCCGATGGCGAGGCTTGGGTTGGCTACACCCGCCGTGTCGGCTGGACGACCATCAACCGTTTTTCCAGCTCGGGTGGTAGCAGCGCAAGGTTCACTTGCAGCCGGATGACGGGCTGCTAGTGAAAACCTTTTCATGAAAAAAGCATCGCTGAATGGATTGTTATAATGTAACGTAAATAGAGATCAATACGACGGTCTCAACCATGAATGCTCTTACTCTCCCGGATATTGCCGCCCAATCTGCGCGCCAGGCACTGCCACTCGATTGGGTAGGCATGCGTGGGATTGCCCTACCCGTTGTGCTCGAAAGCCAACGCCTCAGCGCCAGAGTCGACGCTGGCGTGAGTCTCGATGATGGTGAAGCGCGTGGTATTCACATGTCGCGCTTGTATCTGGCACTCGAAGCCCTCGAACAGCGAAGCCTTTCTCCCGCTCTGCTGCATCAGGTACTCAAGGGTTTTCTGATAAGTCACCAAGGTCTATCCGCCTGCGCATATCTGAACATTCACACCGACTTATTGCTGAAACGGCCGGCGTTAGTCAGCCCCCTAGCCGGCTGGAAATCCTATCCGACAACCATTTCAGCAAGCCTGAAACAGCAAATGTTCCACGTGGAACTAAAACTCGAGGTGCCCTATTCCTCGACATGCCCCTGCTCGGCAGCCTTGGCAAGGCAATTGATCCAGCAGCAATTCATCGACGACTTCGCCAACAACGCTCTGCAACATGCCGATGTTTTGGCATGGCTTGGCTCAACCAAAGGGATCGTAGCGACGCCGCACAGCCAACGTAGCTATGCGCAACTGCACCTGCATCTCGACAATTTCATCGACGAGCTACCGCTGACAGCGATCATCGATGACGCTGAAGCAGCCCTCGGCACAGCCGTGCAGACCGCAGTAAAGCGCCCCGACGAGCAAGCCTTCGCACTCGCCAATGGGCAGAACCTGATGTTCTGTGAAGACGCCGCGCGCCGCCTCAACCTGGCACTGCAACGCACACCCGGCATCAACCAATTCCACATCCGCGTGATCCATGCCGAAAGCCTGCATGCCCATGACGCCGTCGCCGAAAGCAGCTGGCGACCGGAGCAAAAATGATCCGTTGCCAATCCTTGGTCTGGGGCGCACCCGGCCAACCGCTGACGACGCCTCTGAGTCTTGAGTTCGAAAGCGCCAGCCTGACCGCAATCATCGGCGCCAACGGCTGCGGCAAAAGCAGTCTGCTGAAAGTCATCGCCGGTTTGCAGAAGCCCTTGGCCGGCAAGGTGGAAATGGCTGTTCCACGCCAAAGCGGCATTTCCTTTCTGCCGCAACAGCAACATTTGGATCGGCAGTTTCCAATCAGCCTCGAAGAGCTCATCGCCGCAGGTTTCTGGGGCCGTCGGCTCTCGACACAGCTGCGCACGCAGCGACTGAAAAACGCATTGGAAGACTGGCATTTGAGTGGACTCGAACAGCGCCCGTTGATGGCCCTGTCCGGCGGTGAGCTACAACGTGCCCTGCTCGCGCGACTGAGCCTTGCTGACGCCCCGGTGCTGTTGCTGGACGAACCGCACGCCGCACTCGACGAACTCGGCCAGCAATTGCTCTGGCAGCACATTCACCACTGGCACGCCGAAGGCCGGACACTGCTTGTGGTTTGCCATGACCTGGCGGCTGTCCGCCAACACATTCCGCATACCCTGTTGATCAAAAACGGCCACTGCGTGTACGGAACCAGCCGAGAACTGATCCAGCCAACACCGCACATGCAGGTCGCCTGATGCTCGCCACCGTCAGCCATTTCTGGCAGCCGTTCAGCGAATTCGTGTTCATGCGCCGCGCCTTGCTCGGCGGCCTGGTGTTGGCGTGCAGCACGGCGCCCTTGGGCGTGTTTCTGATTCTCAGACGGATGAGCCTGATCGGCGACGCTGTCGCCCACGGCATTCTCCCTGGTGCAGCGCTGGGATTCTGGCTTGCCGGTTTGAGCCTTCCTGCCCTGACGCTCGGCGGCCTCGGCGCCGGCCTGAGCATGGCCGGACTTGCAGCCTGGATCACCCGGCGAACGGGGTTGCGAGAAGATGCCAGCCTCGCCGCGATCTATCCGATCTCACTGGCCAGCGGCGTTTTGATCCTTGGCATCGCCGGCAAGCGCCTCGACCTTCTGCACTTGCTGTTCGGTTCGGCGCTAGCCGTGGATGGACCGACGCTGACCGGCATGCTTTGGGTCTCGGCCATCAGCCTCATGGCTATGGCCGCGATCTACAGACCCCTGCTGTTGGACACACTCGACCCGCTGTTCTTGCGCACGGTCAGTCGTCTCGGGCCACTGGCTCATGGCGTGTTCCTGACCCTGGTCGTGCTGAATCTGGTGATCGGCTTTCAGGCCATCGGCGCACTGATGGTAGTCGGGCTGATGATGCTTCCGGCTGCCGCGTCGAGATTCTGGAGTCGCCGTCTGCCAATACTGATTGGCGTCGCCGCCGTCATGGGCTGCGTGTCGGTGTGGCTCGGTTTGCTGCTGTCGTTCTATTACTCGCTGCCCAGCGGCCCGGCCATCGTCCTGGTTGCCGGGGCCGGCTATCTGCTGTCGGTGGTGTTTGGACCGGTTCACGGTTTGCTGCGCCGCCCGCCTTTGCTCACATCCCAATGAGGTGTTTCCCGATGCGCGCTCTACTCGTGCTGTTCAGCCTGATACTGTCGATGTCACTGTCGGCTGCCGAAAAACTGCCGGTGGTTACCAGCTTCAGCATCCTTGCCGACATGGTTCATCAGGTCGGCGGCGAACACGTTGAGATCACCAACATGGTCGGCGCAGATGCCGATGCGCACACCTACGAGCCAACACCGGACGATGCCAAGGCATTGCTCAAAGCCAAAGTGATCATCAAGAACGGCCTCGGTTTCGAGCCTTGGCTGGATCGCCTGGTGACCAGCACCGACAGCAAGGCGACGGTGATCAGCGCCAGTCGCGGGGTGATTCCACGTTCGCTCGATGAAGACGGCGAGACTGTTGCGGATCCACACGCCTGGCACAATCTGGCGAACGCTGAGTTGTACGTCGCCAACATCACCAAGGCGCTGATCGCCGCCGACCCGGCCAACAAGCCTGACTACGAGCGCAACAGCCAGACCTACCTCAAGCAGATCTATGCCCTGCTCGCCGAAGCCAAAAACAAACTCGGCGCGCTGCCGCCGGGTAATCGCAAGATCGTCACCAGCCACGATGCCTTTGGCTATCTGGGACAGGCCTATGGCATCGACTTTATCGCGCCACAGGGTTTGTCCACCGAACGCGAACCCTCCGCCGCCGAAGTCGCTGCGCTGATCACGCAGATTCGCCAGGCGAAGGTCAAAGCGGTGTTCATGGAGAACATCAAGGACGCGCGTCTGCTCAAGCAGATCGCGGATGAAAGCGGCGCGCACATTGGCGGCACGCTGTACTCGGATGCGCTGGCGGTGAGTGGACCGGCGAGCACCTTTACCGGGCTGTTCGAATACAACCTCAATACGTTGTACAAGGCGTTGAGTCAGCCATGACTTGAGGCGAACTTCCGATCTATTCGCGAGCAGGCTCGCTCCCACAGTTGGAATGGGTTCCAACTGTGGAGCGCTGCGAAGGTTTTAAGCGCGGGGTTTTACCGTGCCGCAATCCTGACCCAGCCACACCGCACGGGTTTCCAGGCTACCCTTCTGGTTAATGCCGATGGCGTTGAAGGTGCCATTGGCAACGGTGGTGAATTCGCGGTCACTGAGGAATGTCGCCACGCCGGTACCTTGGGCTTTCGGGCAGCTGAAGCGGAATTTCCACTGGTTGCCGGTGCGCTCGGTGATCTGCTGTTTGCAGCCCGATTGCGGATCGGCCAGCGGGATATCGTTGGTTGCCACCTGCTGCGGCGTCAGGCAGGCACGGATCCCCTTGCCGCCAATATTGATGCCGTTTTTCTCGAGCGCAGCGCGCTGCTGCGGGGTGATCTGGCCTTGAATCTGGCCAAGGATCGATTGCACGTCCATGGCCTGATCATCGACCTTCAGATTGCTCGAAGACATTTCCCACAACCCCGGCTGCAGCATTTGTGCCTGCGCAACCACCGGTAATGCCAAACCCAGGCCCAGCGCCAAACCCAGCAGACGAACGTTCATCGAGTAACTCCTGATCAGTTGTGGCCGTTAGACGCCGGCCGATTGTGTCGGTTCATGCGCCGATTAAATAGAGACATTCGCCGCAGAACATGGTCTGTTAAGCATTGCATCTCGCGGAGCAAGGCTGCCCCATGGATTTTTTCGGACCGCACATTTTCGGTTACCTGATCGCCCTGTTGCACACACTCGGTTCGATCGCTGCGATCCATGCGGTGCTGACCGTGCGCACAGCGCAAGGCTCGATCGCCTGGGCATTGTCGTTGATCTTCATTCCCTACTTCACGCTTATTCCGTATCTGGTCTTTGGTCGCAGTACCTTCGATGGCTACATCAAGGCCCGGCGCCAGGCCAACGAGCAGATGCGCCTGGCCATTTCAGAACTGAACTGGCGTCCATGGGTGGAGGAGGCTCTGGCCGCTCGCGCTTCGAGCGCCTACGCCTCATTGCGCGCGATGCCGAAACTGGGGCGCATGCCGTGCCTGGCGAACAACGAGGTGCAACTGCTGGTGAACGGCACCGCGACCTTCGATGCGATTTTTCAGGCGATCGCACAAGCGGAGGAAGCCGTGCTGATCCAGTTCTTCATCATTCACGACGACCGGCTCGGCCAGCGCTTGCGTGATTTGCTGTTGAAGAAAGCCGCCGAAGGCGTGTCGATTCATTTGCTCTATGACCGCATTGGCAGCCATGCCCTGCCCCATCATTACGTGCAAGCGCTGCGTGATGCCGGCGTCGAGGTCAAAGCCTTTGCCACGCGCAGTGGCTGGCTCAACCGCTTTCAGGTCAACTTCCGCAACCACCGCAAAATCGTCGTGGTCGATGGCGTAGTCGGGTTTGTCGGCGGGCATAACGTCGGCGATGAATACATGGGTGAGAAACCACCGCTGGCGCCATGGCGTGACACCCACGTCAAAGTCCGCGGGCCGGTGGTAGCCTGCATGCAGGAATCCTTCGCCGAAGACTGGTTCTGGGCTGCTCGTACTCTGCCGCCGTTGATCCTGCCGGATACGTACCCGGAGGATGGCGTGCTTTGCCAATTGCTCGCCAGCGGCCCGGCGGACGCCTACGAAACCTGCTCGCTGTTTTTCGTCGAAGCCATCCACGCAGCAACGCAACGCGTATGGATCACCAGCCCGTACTTTGTCCCGGACGAAGCGGTGTTCGCGGCATTGAGGCTGGCGGTGTTGCGTGGCGTCGATGTGCGCCTGCTGTTGCCGTCGCGGCCTGATCATCGCATCGTCTATGCCGCCTCAAGCCTGTATGCCTTTGAAGCGGTGCGTGCCGGCGTTAGGGTGTTCCGTTATCGACCGGGTTTTCTGCACCAGAAAGTGGTGTTGATCGACAGCGAGATCAGCGCCATTGGCAGCGCCAATCTGGATAACCGTTCCTTCCGCCTGAATTTCGAAGTGATGTTGCTGACCGTAGACAGTGAGTTCGCCGCCGCCGTGGAACAAATGCTCAATGACGATTTCGCCCTGGCCGATGAGGTGGCCAAAGAAGAAAGCCGGGAGATCCACCGCCTGCAACAGGTCGGCATGCGGATCGCCCGGCTGATTTCGCCGATTCTCTGAGCGCCCCGCTTCAGGGGTGGTAGATGTCGTCGCGGGTCCAAGGCAGTTCGTGGCTGCCATCCGGATGCGCTTTCACAGCGAGGATCTGATGCAGGTTGATCCAGCCCCGCGCGAAGGCATAAGCGCAACCGGCCAGATACAGACGCCAGATACGCAGTGCTTGCTCAGGCACCAGTTTCGCCGCAGCTTCGAGGTTGTCCTCCAGTCGCTCGCTCCAGTGATCGAGCGTGCGCGCGTAATGCAGGCGCAGGCTTTCGACATCGACGATTTCCAGCCCGGCTTCACTGATCTCGGCAGAGATCATCGCCAGGTGCGGTAACTCGCCGTTGGGAAACACGTATTTTTCGATGAAGTTGCCTGCGCCGCGTCCAACCGGGCGGCCATCGGTGTGCTTGGCGGTAATGCCGTGGTTCATTACCAGGCCGCCCTCCTTCACCGCACCAAACAGCGTTGCGCAATACTCGGCGAGATTGGCATGACCAACATGTTCGAACATGCCGACGCTGACAACCTTGTCGAAGCGGCCGTCTTGCGGCAAATCGCGATAGTCGAGCAATTGCAGTTCGACCTGATCGTCCAGCCCTTCGGCTTTGACTCGCTCCTGCGCCAGGGCCAATTGTTCCTTGCTCAAGGTAATACCAAACACTTTTACGCCAAACTCTCGCGCCGCATATCGCGCCAGACCACCCCAACCACAACCGACATCCAGCAGATATTCGCCCGGCTGCAAGCGCAGCTTGCGGCACAGATGGCGGAATTTGGCTTGCTGAGCCTGTTCGAGGGTTTCGCTGCCGGTTTCGAAATAGGCACAGGAATACGCCATGTCGCTGTCCAGCCACAGCTGATAAAAGGCATTCGACAGGTCGTAATGATAGGAGATGGCTTTGGCGTCGGTGTCCTTGTCGTGTTGCGCGCGCACCGGCTGACTGTCTTCGTCTTCGTCGAGCAGCGCATTGCTCAACTCATCGCAAACCCGGATGACCTCGCTGATCGAGCCCTCCAGTTCCAGTTTGCCTTCGACGAACGCCGCACCCAGCGCATCCAGGCTTGGGTGGGTGAATTGAGTGACCATCTGCGGGTCCTTGACCACGATGGTTACGCTGGGCGTCGGCCCCAGATTGAACTCGTGGCCGTCCCAGAGTCGCAGGCGAAGCGGTAACTGCAGATTCTGTAAGGCCGGTGGAAGTTGCGCAAGCATGGAAAATCCCCCCTTGTTTCAGACGTCTGATCTGAGGGTAGACCAACCTTGAAAAATAGCAGGCTATCGATTCGATCGGCCTTGTCTATCGTGATCGGCACATCGGCTGAACGCCACAGGCGGCGTGCCTTACGATAGATGACTGCCTGTGCACTCGGCGGTTCGATGAATTTTCTTTCATTTAGCCTGAGGGTCGAGCCGGAGCAATGGCTCCTGAAAGCGCAGCAAACGTCCGGCGTTGCCCAACACCAACAAGGTACTCAGGTTATGCAGCAGCGCCGCGATCATCGCCCCGGCCGCGCCAAGCCAACCGAAAGCCGCGAAGACCACGATCGCCAGGGTCCAGCCCAGACCGATGATCACATTGACCTGCAAAGTACGCCGGCACTGACGACTCAAGCGCACGCAGGTACCGAGGCGGCGCAAATCGCTGCCGATCAACACAATGTCCGCTGAAGCCAGCGCAATATCGGCCCCGCCAGCGCCCATCGCCACGCCGACCACGCCGGCCTTGAGCGCGAGTGAATCGTTGATGCCGTCACCGACCACCATCGGGCGGAAGCCGTGATCGATTTCCTTGAGCACGCGATTGAGTTTGTCCTCCGGTAGCGCTTGCGCCTGCACTTCATTCAGCCCGACTTCCTGCGCCAGGGTTAGGGCAACGCTCTGACGATCCCCCGTCAGCAGGAGTTGGCGTCCCAGCCCCAGTTCGCGCAATTCGCTCAAGGCAAAGCGCGCTTCGGGTTTGATGCTGTCTGCTAGCAGCAGCCAGGCGAGGAATTCACCGTTCAAAGCCAGGCCGGCAATCGGGCCATCGTGCTCAGGAACAAGGGTGGTTGTGATACCCAGTTGCGCGAACAACTCTGGACGACCGAGCGCAGCTTTGCCCTTCTCTGTCGTCGCCACTACGCCCAAGCCTTGGCGCTCATGGATGTTGGTCAGAGGCCAATAGGCTTCCTGATCGGCCATCCCGGCGAGTGCCCGGCTCACCGGATGACTGCTCGCCGCACCAAGACTGGCGGCCAGCGCCTGCACTTCTTTAGTGTCCACACTGAGGCTGTCGATCGACTGCAAACGCAAGGTGCCGTAAGTCAGCGTGCCGGTCTTGTCGACCACCAGCGAGGTCAGATCGGCAAGTTCTTCGAGGAACGCCGAGCTGCGAATCAGAATCCCGTGACGCGCGGCGACGGCGACACCGGCAATCGCCGTCGCAGGCGCCGACAGCACCAACGCACACGGACACGCCGCCACCAACACCGCCAGCATTGCTTGTGCATCATGGGTGACGAACCAGGTCACCGCCGCCAGCAACAAGACCAGCACCATGTAACTGCCGGCATAGCGTTCGAGCAATCGCGTGATCGGCGGTTTCGAGCGCTCGGCGTTTTGCATCAGGGCGATGACTTTGCCCAAGGTGGATTCGTCGCCGGTGCGGGTGACTTCGACGCGCAGCAATCCATCGAGGTTGATCGCGCCGCCAAACACCAGCATGCCGACGCCAGCTTCTACCGGCACTGACTCACCGGTAATCGACGCGGTATCAAGGCTCGCTTGGCCGGACAACACCCGACCGTCGGCCGGCACTCGATCACCGGCCCGCACCTCGACAATATCGCCAGCACTGAGCGTGCCGTTGTCCACTTCGATGATCGAACCGTCCGCTTGCAGCTTGCGCGCATGGCTGCGGGTCAGCCGGCCAAGCGCATTGATCGCTTCCTGGGAACCGATGACGCTACGCTCTTCCAGCACATGGCCAAAGATCATGATGATTGGCAACAACGCCGCGGTGAGCAGATCACCGGTTGCCCAGGCACCGAGCATGGCCAGCGCAATCAATTGATCGGTAATGCCGTGCAGGCTTGGATAACGCAGGCTGTACCAGGCCGAACGCATTACCGGAACCGCTACGAGCAAAGAAGCGAAACCCAGCAGCAGTTGGCTGACACCGATTTGCTCCGGGAGTATCCAGCGCCAGACCAGCCCCAGACCCAGCAGCCCGAGCGCAAGCATCGCCAGGGTCAATTGGCGCGCGGCGCGACGTTGTTCGGCCGAGGACAACAGACTTGGAGCAGCGGTGGTCGCCGTCATTGACTGGCTCCTTGAATGATCAACCGGGAATCGTCTTTCTGATTGACGGTGGTGACCGACCCGGCCTGATCCAGGATCTTCGGTATGCGCTCGCGATACAGACGCAGGAGCATTTGCGGGTCGGCAGACGTGGCCAGGCTCGTGACGGTTGCGGTATCGGTTGAGGCTTTTGCAAGACGCTCGCCTGCCTGCGCGTGAGCCACCTGGAGCGTGCGGTCTGCCTGTTCGTTGGCGGACTGGGCAAGTTTCTCGGCATCGGTGCGCGCGTTAGCCACTGCTTTGTCAGCCTGCTGACTGGCCGTCAGAACCGCATTGAAGGCAGTGATCGCTGGCTCCGGCAGACTCGATTGCACATCGACCCGCGACACCTCGATACCGATGCCCTGCCCGCTCGCCTTCAGTTCAGCGAGACGCGCGTTGATGCCTTGCACCAGATCACCGCGCAATCGCTCACGGCGCTCGGCTGCCTGATTGTCGGCGCCGATCAATTCCGGGCGAGCGACCAGAATGGTGTCGAGATCTCGCGCGGCGGTCAGGGCTACGGCGCTGCGCGTCACCAACCGATCGAGCGCCGGTAGCACATGTTCACCCTGTAACACGAACGCATAGGGATCGGAGACTTGGTAAAACACTCGCACGTCCAGTTGCACTACGCCGGCGTCACCGGTCAATAAATAACCAGACCCGGCAAGTGCATCGCTCAATGGCGTAGCGAAGGACGCCACCCGGTCAGCCTTCAGCGCCTCGTCACTGCGCAACAGATTTTCCACTCGACGCTCGATCACCCGATCAGCCGCCGGCAACAGAATCACCTGCTCAAAGGGTTGCGGCCACGCCCATAACAGCCCGGCATTCTGAACGCGATCAAGCGCGCCAAAGTGCAGTACTACTGCGCGGTTTTGCGGATCAATCTGCCGGACATTGGAGAATGCCCATGCCAGCGCCGCCAGCACCGTGATCGCATACAGCGCGATAAAAGCCAGCCGCCCCGCCTGAATCCATGGACTGTTCAACGCATGTGTTCCACGTGGAACTTCTTCGCTCATGGCTGCGATCCGACTTTGTTGTCGAGCGTCGGTGGGCCGTCGACCAACACACGGAACGGCGCAGCATCGGTGCGCAGAATCAGTTTGGTTTCCGGTGTGACAATGGTGCCGAGGGTATCGAGCGAGCGCAGCAGATTGTAAAGCTGCGGCGAGCTGGCGTAGGCGCGCCCATAAATCTGCGCAGCCTCGACTCGCGATTGCGCTTCAATGTCAGCGGCTTTCACCGTTGCATCAGCCTGGACGATTCGCGCATCGCGCTCGGCGGCGGAGCGAATTTGCGCCGCTTCGCGTTTGCCGATCGCTGTACGTTCGGTAGCAATGGTTTCACGCTCGGCGCGCATGCGATCGACGGTTGCACTGAGCGTGACCGAGGGCAAAGTCAGCCGCTCGATACCGACCTGCACCACGCGCACGCCATAAGTGGCGAGCAACTGTTGGTCAATCTGCTGACGCAACTGCGCTTCAAAATCGCCGATGCGCACTTGTTTGGCATCAGTGTTGACCAGATTGGCCAGATCGAAACTGCTGGCCGTGGTCTCCAGTGCCGAGCCGACAAAGGTGCGAATCTGCCGCGCCGCTTCATCCGGCTGATTCTGCACGGCACGCATGAAACGCTGCACATGTTCAGGATCACCCTGCACCTGCCACGCCACGTAGGCCTGAACGATGATGCGCAAACCGTCCTTGGTGCCGACGTCCTGCAAACCACTTGAGGTGGTACGTAGACGCAAGTCCACTGGAATCGCCGCTTCGAACGGCGCAGGCCAGCGCCAGCTCAAACCGGGATCAAGCAATACCCGCGACGGATTTCCGAAACGGGTGATGACCGTGGCTTCGCCGGAGCGCACTTGCACCAGACTCGCGGCGGTAATGGCAAACGCCACCAGCAACGCAGCCCAGGCCATACGCCGCCATTGAAATGGCCCGGCCTCTTGCGGATCGCCGTGATGGTGATGATGACCATGATGATGGTGATGCCCGCCGTGGCCGTGGTCGTGGCCGCTGTGGTCGTGAACGTCATGAACAGGCGACTGGCTCAATGGGTGGCTCCTGGTTGAGCGGTGGTACGGGCGGGCGACGGATCAGTCGGCAGTGCGAAAGTACGCAGATCGATGGTTGGCGCATTTGCGCTCCCGCCAAGTCGATGGTCGAGCACCAGCAACCTGGCTTTACTCAAGCCCTGACTGAGCTGGCTGAGGTATTGCTCCAGCACAAACGCCTGGCCAGCACTGGCGAAGGCTTTCTGCTCGGCGCTGAACTTCAGGTCGGCGGTTTGCGCAGCGGCGTTGATCTCCCGCGCGTTTGCCATTGCCTGATCCCGCGCCGCGCTCGCCTGCAACTGCGCCTCGTTAGTGGCCTGCGCAGCCGCCCCGCGTTCGCGAGCGATCAACGCCTGCGCGCCGATCTGCGCCGCTTGCACACTGTGATAGGCATTCGCCGCGCCGGCCGGTGGATGAATCGCTTCGACGACTGTGGCAAGGATCTCCACGCCACTGTTCAATCTGTTCAGATCGCTTTGCACCGCGCGACCGATTTCCTCGGCCAGCCCTGCCCTGTCGTCGCCGAGCAGACCGTCGAGGGTGCGCGAGGCAAAATCGTGAACCAGAATGCGGCTGGCGGTGCTGCGAATCAGCGTCGGTACATCGGCGCTGTTATAGGTCGCGGCGAGCGCCGCCTCGTCGTTCAAACCGATGCGATAAACGAAGCGCACGTCCATGTTGACGATTTGCAGGCCCTGTTGCGCGCCGCGGCTGCTGGCGATGACCTGGGATTTGTCATTGACATGGCTGGCGTCCCACAAACGGTTGGCGGTCAGCGGCGCCGGGCCTTCAGCGGAGTCGGACTGCACGGCGATTGGCTTGTCGCCGACACTGGTTGCCAGTTCATGGACCACGCCGTTTTCAACGGAGATCACACGCCCCAATGGCCAAGGCAACCCGCTATGCAAACCCGGGCCGAAAACCTGTACCGTTTTACCGAAGCGCTCGTAGATGCCGCGACCTTGCAGGGGAATTTCATGTACGCCGGTCAGCAGCCAACCGCTAAGGGCGACCACCGCCAACACTGGCAACAAGGCCCGGCGCATGTAACTGAAGGCCCAGATCTGGCGCAAATCGATGCCGAAACGGTTGTGCATTTCATGCTGTAACGCCAGCCACGGCTGCGGCGGCCAACGCAGCATATCGGCGATATAACTGCGCGCCAGCAGGGTCGGTTCGAGTTGTTCGCGGCGCGGGCTGAAAACAGACAGCACTGCGCGCAATAACAGTTCGATGGCAACCAACATCGGCAGGATTGCGCTGAATACCGCAACACGCGCCGGCCAGACTGCGTCTTCGCTGGCAAACAACAGACACAGCGCACCGATCAACAGAGTGATGATCACCACCCGGATCAGTTGTGCCAGCGCAGCCGCTTCCGGCCACTGCGCCGGCGGTTCCTGCGCCAGTTGCCGCTCCAGCACCAGCAGGGCAAACGCCAGCAACAACGCCAATGCCGCACCGATGCTCGCCGACAGCCCCAAGGCCGCCGCAGGCAACGTGAGATTCCACACCTGCTCAATACCAAGCAGAACCAGCAACGCCCAACCGCCGAGCCACAACGTCGGCGCACCGATTTGTCCAAGCAGATGGCGGCTCTGCTGACTCAAGCGCTCCAGAAGCCTTTCGTACCAGCCCTCGGCTGCGGCGCCCTCTTCCTCGACGGTCGATTGCGAGGCGGGCGGATGCATCACCCGCGCGCGCCATTGCGTCACCCACCACGCCGATTGCAACCCGGCGACCAGTACCAGCAACGCCGCGCTCTGATTGACCAATAACGATAACCACAGGGACTGCGGCGCAAACAGGCCGACGAAAAACGCCAGCACCCAGCCCAAACCGGCCAATGCGCCGAGTCCATAAGCCAGCCGACGTAATTTGCGTGACTGCGCATCTGCTTGCTGAAAGCGCGGCAGCCCGGTGACTGGCGTGGCGTCCAATTCAAGATCGACTTGCATAAAACCCCGGAAATGTAGGCTCAGCGTTCATAGCGTTACGATATAACGGACACTGTGAAATATTCGTACACAATTTCATCTATTCAAAGATGCCGCAGCTGTCGCTTGCCTGAAGCCTTGACCGAAATGTTCGACGAAGCTCATATTACGCACATAATTTTTATCGCGACTAACCTTGGCTATCCCCATCGAGCAATCTGGAGCAAGCGCATGAGCAACTATGACGTAGTGATTCTGGGCGGCGGCCCCGGCGGTTATAACGCGGCGATCCGCGCCGGCCAGCTCGGGCTCAAGGCCGCTTGCGTTGAAGGACGTGCAACCCTCGGCGGCACCTGCCTGAACGTCGGCTGCATGCCGTCCAAAGCCTTGCTGCACGCGTCGGAGCTGTACGCCGCTGCGGTGGGGACAGAGTTCGCCAATCTCGGCATCGAGGTCAAACCGACGCTGAACCTCGCGCAGATGATGAAGCAGAAGGACGAAAGCGTCGCCGGCCTGACCAAGGGCATCGAATTTCTGTTTCGCAAGAACAAGGTCGACTGGATCAAGGGCTGGGGCCATATCGACGGCCCGGGCAAAGTGACGGTGACCGACGCCCAAGGCAACAAGAGCGAACTCAGCGCCAAGGACATCATTATTGCCACTGGTTCCGAGCCCACTCCCCTGCCCGGCGTCGAGATCGACAACCAGCGCATCCTCGATTCCACCGGCGCGCTGTCATTGAGTGAAGTACCCAAACATCTGGTGGTCATTGGTGCCGGGGTGATCGGCCTGGAGCTGGGTTCGGTATGGCGCCGACTCGGCGCGCAGGTCACCGTGGTCGAATACCTTGATCGCATCTGCCCCGGCGTCGATGGCGAGGCCGGCAAGACCTTGCAGCGCGCGCTGAGCAAGCAAGGCATTGCCTTCAAACTGAGCTCGAAGGTCACCAGCGCCACCAGCTCAGCTACAGGCGTGCAGCTGAGCGTCGAGCCTGCCGCCGGTGGCACGGCTGAGCTGATCGAAGCCGACTATGTGCTGGTGGCCATCGGGCGCCGGCCGTACACCCAGGGCCTGGGGCTGGAGAACGTCGGCCTCAGTACCGACAAACGCGGCATGCTCGCCAACAAGCAACATCGCACCGAAGCCGCCGGGGTCTGGGTGATCGGCGACGTCACGTCCGGGCCGATGCTCGCGCACAAGGCTGAAGACGAGGCCATGGCCTGCGTCGAGCAGATCCACGGCAAGGCCGGTGAGGTCAATTACGCGCTGATCCCCAATGTCATCTACACCCAACCGGAACTGGCCAGCGTCGGCCAGACCGAAGAACAACTCAAGGCCGAGGGCCGCGCCTACAAGGTCGGCAAGTTTCCCTTCACTGCCAACAGCCGGGCGAAGATCAATCACGAAACAGAAGGCTTTGCCAAAGTCCTCGCCGACGAGCGCACGGACGAAGTGCTCGGCGTGCATCTGGTCGGGCCGAGCGTGAGCGAGATGATCGGCGAGGTCTGTGTGGCGATGGAGTTCAGCGCCTCGGCCGAGGACATCGCCCTGACCTGCCATCCGCACCCGACGCGTTCGGAAGCGTTGCGGCAGGCAGCGATGAATGTCGAGGGGATGGCGACGCAGATGTAGGTTCCAAACCTTGCCGCCGTCTTCGCGAGCAGGCTCGCTCCCACTTTGGAATGCGTTCCCCCCTGTGGGAGCGAGCCTGCTCGCGAATAGTGCCACCCGGTCTACAACGGCAGATGCCCCAACGGCAACGCCCCCGGCGCTTTCACTGTGTGAATGGCAAAGTTGCTGCGAATATCGCTCACACCCGGCAGTTTCAGCAGGTGCGCGCTGACAAAGCGGTCATAAGCGCGCAAGTCAGGCACCACTACCTGCAACAAAAAGTCCGATTCGCCGGACACCAGAAATGCTGAGACCACTTCAGGCAACGCAGTGACGGCCGCATAAAAAGCCTCGGCGCGTTCTTCGTTGTGCCGCTCGACCTTGACCCCGACAAACACCGTCAGCCCCAGCCCGACTTCATCGCGATCCAGATTGGCCTGGTAGCCCCGGATCACCCCCGCCACTTCCAGCATGCGCACCCGGCGCAGACACGGTGAGGCCGACAGGCCGATTTGTTCCGCCAGCTCGACATTGCTCAGGCGGCCGTTGCGCTGCAGCGCAGCGAGAATCTTGCGGTCATAAGCGTCGAGTTTCATCTTTGGCAGATCCCGATAGTTTGACGGTTGAAAACCAGCAGGTTATGCCAAAGCTGTGAACAATTGAAGCCGACTACGCAAGCACCTGCCCTGCCGTCTCGCTCTAGACTGGCGCGAGAAAATCGACATCGAAAACGGGGTGTGATGTGGCAAGTCTTTGGCTGTTTATTCTGACGCTGGCTGTAGTTCTGCTACTGCCGGGACCAGACATGATCCTGCTATTGCAAACCGGTGCGCGGCAAGGTCGCGGTGCGGCGCTGGCCACCGCACTGGGCCTGGCCATCGCCCGCGCCTGTCACGTTGCCTTGGCGGCACTGGGGCTGGCGGCGCTGTTCAAAACGGCGCCGTGGACGTTTGACGTGGTGCGCATCGCTGGCGCGGCCTATCTGTTGTGGATCGGTATCCAGTGTTTGCGCAGCTCGCTGGTACCGCGTCTGCAAAACCAAGAGCGGGCACCTGCTCCCGGCCAGTGGCGCGATGCGATCCGTCGCGGCTTGCTGACCAACCTGCTTAATCCCAAGGCGTTGCTGTTCTGCTCGGTGCTGTTGCCGCAATTCATCGTCAGTCACGGCGCGCCGGTGCTGAGCCAGTTTGCCTTGCTTGGCATGGTGCTGGTCGCCGTAGGTCTGCTGTTCGACAGCGTGGTTGCCCTGACCGGCGCGGCACTGGGCCGTTGGCTGCAACACAGTCCAACCGCCCAGCGCGTTCAGCAATGGTTGTTCGGCAGCCTGTTGATTGGCTTCGCCGTACGCCTGAGCTTCCTTCAGCAGACTTAAGCCTTGCGCACCTTGCGCTGACGACGGGTGATCAGCAATAACGCGATGGCCGCGACTACGACGATCGCGCCGATCTGTACCGGCCACTTGTACGGTCGCAGCGTCCCACGCACGGCATCGGTCACCTGGGTGACGTAGCGCTTGTCGGCATTTTCGAAGTCCGGGTACGGGCATTGATTGCCAAAGTCTTGCGCCCACGGCACATAAGGGCCTTCCTTGACGTAGCGTTGATACAGCGCGCTCTGGTCCTCAAGGCTGCTGTTCCAGCCGGCCGCGTTGCACAACACGGCGGCAAACGCCTGACTGGTGTGCGGCAGGTTATCGGCGGCGCGACTGGCCAGTGCCGTGGCGACGAAACGATAGTGATAACGCTGATCCGGTTGCGCGGCGCTGGCCTGCTGGCGCTGCACTTCCGCCGTGGAAATCAGCGGGCCGACATCCAGCTTCGTGCTCTCCAGCGTGTAATTGCCGCCGAAGGTGGCGTAATCAGGCGCCATCTCATAACCGAGGATGTCCATGCCCCACTCCCGGGCTGTCCACGCGGCGTTGTACAACGCACTGGCGCGTTTGCTCGGCCACCACGCCGACTCGGCCTTGAGCCGTTGCTCGCCATAGAGCCGGGCCTTGTGCTGCAGATCGTCACTGGCGAAATAACCGACCGCCTCCTCGTATCGCCCTTCTCGCAGCAAGCGCCGACCGAGCAGATTGCGCAGATTGGCGGCCACCGACAGCGGCACATAGTTATCGCGCTCTTGCTGCGTCAATGGCGGCGGCGCCGGCACGTTCTCATCGACGTACCGCTTGAGCTCATCGACCGTCAGCACCCGCTCGGCAACGGTGGCGGCATCGAACCAGTAAAGGCTGTTGCTGCGATACAGCTGCACGAATGCTTGCAGGTATTCGCCGCGTTGCAGCGCTAGGATCGCGCTTTCGCCCTCGACCCGGCATTTTGGCTGTACCGTTTCAAACGCCCAGTCCGGCGTGCGGCGATAGCCCCAGTCTTCATTCTGCGGAAAGGCCTGGGCGGCTTTGGCGTAGGCGGCGGCAGCGGCAGTCGTGTCGCCGTCACGCACTGCGAGTTTTGCCCGCAGCCACCAGGCCAGTCCGCCGTCCCCGGCGTTTACCAGAAAGGCCTTGGCAGACGCGTAGTCGCCCTGTTGATAACTCATCGCCGCCAGTCGATCGGCATTGTCGAGGCTGCCACGGGTGCTGCTCTGCAACAGCGTTACCAATTTCTTTTCGTTGGCCGGCTGCTCGCCAAATGACCAGCCTTGGCGGCTGACCAGCGACGCCGTGACCAGTTGCTGCACTGCTGGCTGCTGCAGCAGTTTGGCCAGCTGAGATTCCGGCAATTCGGCCAGTTCGTTCATCAGTTGCTTGAGCGAGGTATAACCGACGGCCGAACCGTGCAGGTTCTGCGATTCGTACAGTTCGATGGCGCCGCTCCAGTCGCCCGCGCTGCGCAACGCCCGCGCCTCTTCACCGAGGCTGGCAACGCCCAGTTCCAGCGGATCGCTGAAGCCGTCGATGCTCAGTTGCCGGGCTTGGCGAAAGGCATCGCGCGCCTGCTCCAGCGCTTCGATGCGATCGTGCGCCTCGTTGCTCATGGCGAAGGCGATGCGCCCGAGGGAATACGCCGCCCACGTGCTGCGCAACGGACGCTGGTCCGCCGGCAGGGCCAGCACCTTGTTGAAATACTCACTGGCCAATTGATGATCACCGGTGGCAAAAGCCACCGCGCCGGCAACGTACAAACGGATTTCCACCGGCAGACTGGCGCCCTGCTCCTCGGCCTGACGTGCATCGCTGAGCCCGCGCAGTCGCTTGACCACGGCGTATTGCTCAGCGCTCAGGCCCACCTGCTCAGCCTGTTCGCGCGCCAGCTCTGACGCGTTGTCTTCGGCATAGTCGTTGGGGTTATGGGTCGCTGCGGTGACGTTTTTCAGCCCGGCAATGGTTTTACCCAGGCGACTGATTTCGAAGCTGAAGCTGCCCTCGGGCAAATCGGCCAAGGTCTGCGCGCGGTTGTCGAGCAGGCGCATCGGGAAGTCCGGGCCGCAGGCCAGCGCCGAACCCAGCGGCAGGCTGAGGCTCAGGCAGAGCAGATGGCGGGGCCAGTTACGGGTCAACATGCGAACCTCCTTGATCAATATGTGCACAACGCGCCCAACCGACAGCGCGCTGCCCGCCCGCCGGCAAGCGGCCGTCACGCAGGCGGGTGAAGGTAAGTAGATTGGCACTTTGTTGCAACGAGTAACCGGCGAGCGCATCAGCGTCTGCACAATCCTGCGCCTTGAGCGTAATTTGCGCGGGCCACGGGCTGTCGAGATTGCCGCGGTTATCGAGCAGGATGTCATAGAGTCCACCCTGCTCTTTGAATGACAAGCGCAACTGACTGTTCAGCCCATCGCCCCGCGCCACGGCGCGCAAAGTAGTCAGGCTCCAGGCGCGACGATCGTTGGTCAGCGGCAAGCGAAACCAGATCAACCCGGCCAGATGCTCAGGCGGATCCTCGCGCAAGGTTTTGGCCAATTGGCTTAGTTGCTGCGGATCGGCGAGCAATTCCCGGCGCTGCCCGCCGCGCTCCAGTTGCACTTCGCTTTCCACTACCGGCGCGCCACCATCATCGCTCAACAGCGCAACGCCGTAGGCCGGCAGCGCCAGATAGAACGGTTTGTCGCTGACATGTGCCCAGGCCTTGGCCCACTTCAACGCCTGCCTGGCGTCGAAAAGACCCAGTCGCGGATCGCTCACGGCGTGGACTTGCAGCACGCTGCTGTCGACGCTCTGCAACAGCGCCGGCAAGTGCGCGCTGTCGAGCCAGGCCGGCAGTGCGGTGATGCTCAAAGGCAACGATGGCGGCAAGGTCGCGCGCAGATCTTTGAGCAATTGGGCATACGCATGCAGCCGTGCTGTACCGGCGTCGTGATCGATCTCGACGCCGCTCAACGTGAGGCCCTGCGCCTGCCAATCGGCGATGACTTGCAGAATCTGCGCGGTGACCTGCTGCTGGTCCAGTGATTGCAGCTGACCATCAAGGCGAATCACTGCAATCAACGGCCGGCCATCGGCTCTCAACAAGGCTGGATCAACCCGCGCCCTGCTCCACCGCTCGCCGGGAAAGGCCTGCAATGCCAGTACGCGCAGCGTCGAGAAATCATCGCGACTGTCACGCAATGCCGGTTCATGCGCAGGTGTCCATTGGCGCTGCCAGACGTAGAGTTGCTGGTCGAGGGCCGGCGCGACGTGTTGCTCGCAACCCGCAAGCAAGACGCCAAGGAACAGACACACAATCAACCGCATACCTTGAAAATTCCTGAAACCACAGGGCTGCAAGGTTACACAAAAACCGTGTAGGAGCTGACGAGTGAAACGAGGCTGCGATCTTTTGATCTTGCTTCAAGACTCCAGATCAAAAGATCGCAGCGTGCCGTAGCGCCTACAGGGATGCCGCAGGCTTGCGCGCGATAATCACCTGACTCTTGGCCACCACCGCATCCAGCGCCTGCTTGATCTGCGCGCCGCGCGGGGAATCCAGCACCGCTTGCCAGGTATTGGCCCAGTGCTCGAGCATCGGGTGATCGGGGTTGCTGAGATCGACCTTGGCTTCCCAGAACAACATCATCCACATCGACCAGTAGAAGCCATATTTACTGTGGCTGATGATCTCCAGCCCGGCGTCGCTGACCATGGCCTTGAACTGGTCTTCGCTGATAATGCGTATGTGATTGGGTTTCTGGAAATACTCCGGCGCGGCGATGTCCTTTTGCAGGTCCTCGGAGCTGGGATGCGGCACGCTCAGCAGATACAAAGCGCCCGGCTTGCCGACACGCACCAGTTCGGCAAGAAACTGCGCGGGATCATCAACATGCTCGATCACCTCGGTGGAGACCACACGCGTCGCCGTTGCGTCGGCGATCGGTAGCGGGTTGCAGTCGGTAATGTGGCATTCGATGTCCCGGGCCGGCGTGTCGCTCAGACGCTGGCGGGTGGCTTCGACCTTGGCCCCATCGATATCGGCAAGAATGATCTTCGCTCCGCGCATACCGCAGAAGTGCACGTTGCCGCCATCACCGCAGCCGACATCAAGCAACGTATCGTCGGCACTCACAGGGAATCCCGTGTACAGCTCGTGGGTTGCCTGGTTGTACCAGCCGCTGAGTTTCGCGTCGTAAAGGCCGAGCGAGTACGGATCAACCTTGTCGGCAACCGCAGCGACCGGTTCTGCTGCAGTCTGTGCAGGCGTTATCGCCGAGAGTTTCTTCAAAAAGCTCAGCATGAGGTGGCTCCGGGTGAGGTAACTGCAGTTCGGGAGGTGTCGAGGCGCTTGACCAGTGCAGCACCGCGATTGCGCATCGGCATTTCGACCACGCGGTAGTTGAGTTCGCTGAGGAGCGCGATCAGGCCAAAGGCAATCAGCATCGTAATGATGGGATGTCCGGCGGGGCTCGGCAGGCCACTGCTCTGCAAGCGAAAGATCAGTTCACGCACCAATAGATACGCCGGAATGTGAATGAGGTAGATACCGTAGGAGCGGCTGCCGATCCATGCCAGCAACCGCTGCAAGCGTCCGGCAGGCATCAGGTAGTCACAGTTGTACGAGGCGATCCAGACCAGCAGCGCACTGAGCACGGCGATCGAACCGATCCGATAATTGGCCAGGGTAAAACGGTCGGTGGCCATGAAGCTCAACAGCGCTCCAATGACCATCAACGCTGAAATGCCAAGCCATGGTCGGCGCAAGAACGAGGGCTGCCAGCGCTGAAAACCCGGCTGCGCACTCCACATCGCCAACAGCACGCCAAGGGCCAGCGCATCGGTGCGTACCACCATCAGCAAAGGCGTGCGCACAGTCAGAATCTGCACCGCCACCAGCGCCAGCAATGCCCAGACCAGGTGTCGGCGAAACAACAGGATCAGCAACGGAAAGAGCAGGTAGAACTGCTCCTCCAGCGCCAGGCTCCAGTAGACGAAACTGCTGCCGTATTCGTATTGGAAAAAGCTGTCGGCGAAGCGGAAATTGGCGTATTGCAGCACCCCGGCCAAGGTCGCCTGAAGATTGGCGGATAGCGTGCCGAACGCACCGGATCGATTGAAAAACACACAGGCCAGCAGGATCACCGCCAGCCATAACCAGGCCGAAGGCAACAGGCGAAAAGCCCGGCGCAGCCAGAAATGGCGCACCTGTTGCCAGCGCTCCTGGCCCGTCGTGCAGCCTTGCAGCACCGGGATCAAGCTGCGGGCGATGACAAAACCGGAGATCGCAAAAAACAGGTCGACGCCCCACCACGTCTGCGCCCATTCGTGGATCCGGGCAAGCGACGGCACCGGGTCAGTGAACAGATTGTCCGGCAAATGGTGGAACAACACCGCAAGCACCGCGACCGCACGCAGGACTTCAACGTCCATGATGCGCTTGGCGTTCATGCTTGGGGGGCTTCCAAGGCAGCCGCACGATGCTCGAACAACTGCGTCAGAAACCCTCGCAAACGCTGTTCAGCCACAGTCTGGCTGCAGAACGCCTGCAAACTTACGACTGCCTGCGCCGACATCTCGGCATAGCGCTGCGGCTGGTTTTTCGCGACGTCGTAACTGGCCCGATAGGCCTCGCACAATGAGCTCCAGTTGGTCACATAACGCAGGGTTCGGAAGGCTTTGCGCGGGTCGTGGGGCCAGGCTGTCAGCTCGTCGGTGGACTCGATGAGAAAGGCATTTTCCGTGCTCAGGTAATCGATCATCGCCGTGGTACGCGGCGCCACCGCCGGCTTGCCGCAGGACATGAATTCCATCAGCGGCAGACACTGACCTTCGCCGTAGGAGGTGTTGACCACGTACCGCGTGGCCTGCACCAGTTGCTCGTAGTCCGGATCGGCGAGGTAACCGTAGATCAGAACGATGCGGCAGCGGTAAGACTGGTTTTTGTACAAATGATGGAGGATATCGCTGAGCGCTTCTTCGGCGTCGTGGTGAGTGAGCTTGAGCACCAGCGTCGCGTCTTCGACATCGCGAAAACTAACGCAAAAAGCGCTGAGCATGTCTTCCCAGTTCTTGCGCCCGTCACCGGGATTGAACACCGAGGTATAAACCACGCCGTCAAGCACCAGCGTCTGCTCGGAGGCCGGCGCGGCGAAGTCGATGCCGTTGCCGCTGCGCAGGTGCGCCGGCCCGAATGCATTCAGATTGAGGGTGCGGCTGTCCGCGACCAGACCTTTGATCGTCAGGCTGTAGGCGGTGGCCAGGGCTTGCTCGGGCATTTTCGCGCCACGGGCAGCAAAGCGGTCCCAGACCGGCGCCGGCACCGCGACGATCGGGTACTCGGCACCCATCGCCTCGTGCACGGCATTGACCGTGTAGCTGGAGTGGGTGATCGCTGCGCCACAGGCATGCAAGACGCTACGCCAGTCATTGCGCGGCTCGCCCGCAAAGGCTTCATTGGGGATCGTGCTGAACTCCCACGCAAACACCGGCAGCGTCGGACAGGCCAGGTGAACGGGAGTGCGATGCGGCGGCGAGAACGACAGAAACACGCAGGGCTCGCCACGGCTCAGACATTCCAGATACAGAGCATCGACTTCTGTCTGCGGATCGGCCACTTCCACGACCCGACCGATGCGTTCGAGCACCGGACGATACTCCTTGAGCACGAAGTAATAGCTGTACTCCGAACGCCCGAGGTTCTGCGCAATGGTGTGCCGGTTGGTTTCCGAATGAATGATGATCAGCATGAGGCGTTATCCGTCACAGGCGCAGCATCGGTGGGGCCTGCTGTCAGCGCAAAGAACTCCGCGAGCCGTTTGCGCACCGGCGCGAAGGCGCAGTATTGCTGCATGCGCGCGACGGCGGCGGCAGACATCCGCTGATACTCCTGCGGCCGGGCCTTGGCCATTCGATAGCTGTTTTCGTAGGCGCTTTTCAGCGAGCCCCAGTCGGGGCGGTGCCGCAGCGTGCGGTAGATGATCCGCGTGTCCTGCGGCCAGATCGTCAGCTCTTCACTGGACCTGACCACGAACGCCACCGAGTCATCGATGTAATCTTCCATCGCCGTGTGATCGGGGGCGATCACCGGTTTACCGCTGGACATGAACTCCATCAAGGGCAGGCACAGCCCTTCGCAGCGTGACGCGTTGACGTAGAAACTGGCCGCCTGATAGAGCCTGGCGTACTGCGCGTCGTCGAGGTAACCGTGCATCACCACGACCCTACAGGCGAACGGCGTGAGTTGCGCCAGCAGGGTCATCAACTCGCTGTAATAGGACGCCAGATCATTCTGGGTAATCTTGAGCACCAGCGTCGCGTCGGGCGTTTCGCGGAACGCCCAGCAGAATGCGCTGATCAGTCGATGCCAGTTCTTGCGGCCATCCTTGGGATTGAATACCGAGACGTACACCACACCCTCGACTGTGGTTTCGACCACCGATGAGGTGTCCGGCAGATCGAGTGGCGCCGGTTCGATCACGGGCACCGGCGCAGCGCCGCACACCTCAGGCCAACGCTGTTGCAGCCAGCCATGCAAAGCGTCCGGCAGCAGATCGCGAATGCCCTCCCAGTACCAGTTGTGCAGAAATTTCACCCGTGGCACTGGTTCCACCTGCTCGTGTCCCAGATCCAGCACCCACAGGCGCAGATAATGTCGAGCAATGACCAGTCGGCGTTTGAACGTCAACGGTGGCGGGCGCGCGGCTTCAATTGCTGCGGCCAGTGCAGCCTGCTCTTCAGGGCTGATTGGCGTTGGGATCAGCGCATCGGCTGACAGGCCGAGGGTGCGTGAATCGAAAATACAGCCCTTGATCGCCAGTGCAGTCCCGGAATTGACCGGCATGGGTTGGTGTTGCTGACGAATCGTTGCGAAGCTGTCCCACAACGGCGTCGGCAAAACCAGCACCGGGAACGCTTCGCCCATGGCGCGGCGGATGGCCGTTGCCGTGTGGCTCGACAGAGTGATGACCCGGCCGTGGCGTGCGAGCATGCGTGTCCAGTCCTGACGCGGATCGTCGTCCCACTGTTCATCGGGGATCGAATCGAACTCCCAGGCCACCACGCAAATCGTCGGGCATTCCAGATCAACCGGGGTCTTCTGCGGTGGGGTGAAGGACAGGAACACAGTGTCTTCACCTGCGGCGAGCAATTGCCGGTAAATCACATCGACGTCGGCGACAGATCCGGCCACGTGCACGCGCCCCAGGCTTTCCAGCACCGGGCGATAGGCTTTGAGGACAAAGTAATAGCTGTATTCCGGACGCCCCAGACTGGCACTGATGGAGCTGTCGTTGACGTCCGAGTAGAGAATGAAATTCATGGCATCCCACGATGAAGCGCCATCCCGGCGACTTCATGCTATGACGGCCTCGCGTCGGATCGGGTCGGCAGGGCCGGCACTCGTCCGTCATCATCGGGCACGTCTCTGTTCTTGTTTTAGTGGTCAGTTTCACCCCGCGTCGCGGCGTCCGGAAAACAATCGGCCAACTCGCGACGAAGGCCATTCTAAACACATCCATCGCGAGTCCGGGAACCGCCGGGCGAGAATAAATCGGACTATGCTGACGAGAACTGACCAGTCACGGTTTGCCCGGTTGAAATTGCCGAGCAATTGGCACAGATTGGCAACCAAACAACTACAACAACGGCTTCGCCTGCTGTTTGCGCGGATATTCCCCGCTGTATTTCAGACTTATCCCAAAAGCATCCGGGAAAGCGGCGCGAGTCATGACCAAGGGGTCGCTGTTTGAAAAAACGTCTGTTCGTCACGGGCCTCAGCGGCTTCGTGGGACAACACATTCAGTCTCGTCTGGCGTCGCCGGGCTCGTCGTGGGAGCTGCTGCCTGCCGCATCGGCCTACGACCTTACGAACGCCGACAGCCTCATCGACCTTTGGCCCGAAATGCCGGATGCAGTCATTCATCTGGCCGGACAGACCTTCGTGCCGGAAGCCTTTCGTGACCCGGCCCGCACCCTCGACATCAATTTCTTCGGCACCCTCAATCTGTTGCAGGCGCTCAAGGCTCGCGGCTTTGCCGGGACGTTTTTGTACGTCAGCTCCGGCGACGTTTACGGGCAAGTCGGCGAGCAGCACCTGCCGATCACCGAGCAACAACCACCGCTGCCACGCAATCCGTACGCGGTAAGCAAACTTTCAGCGGAGTTCCTCAGTTTGCAATGGGGCCTGAGTGAAGGCTGGCCAGTGCTGGTGGCGCGTCCGTTCAACCACATCGGCACCGGGCAGAAAGACAGCTTCGTCATCGCTAGCGCAGCCCGGCAGATCTGCCGCATCAAACAGAGCCTGCAAGCACCGCAACTGCAAGTCGGCGATATCGACGTGACCCGCGATTTCCTCGATGTCGGCGATGTGATTCGCGCGTACTTCGCATTGCTGGAAAACGGCACACCGGGGCAGGTCTACAACATCTGCTCGGGCCGCGAGCAAAGCATTCGCAGCCTGATCGAGCAATTGGCCGATCTGGCCGAAGTCGACGTTGAACTGGTGCCGGATCCGGCGCGCATGCGTCGCGCCGACCAGCGCCGCGTCTGCGGCAGCCACGCAAAACTGGCCAACGCCACAGGATGGGCGCCAGCCACCACCACACAACAATCCCTGCGGGCGATCCTGTCCGACTGGGAGATGCGAGTACGACAAGAATGACAAAAAGTGCACTGATTACCGGGATCACGGGCCAGGATGGCGCCTATCTGGCCAAACTGCTGCTGGACAAGGGTTACAAGGTTCACGGCCTCGTTGCTCGACGCAGCAGCGATTCACGCTGGCGCCTGCGCGAGATGGGTGTCGAAGCCGACATTGTCTACCTCGACGGCGACATGGCCGATGCCTGCTCGGTGCAGCGTGCGGTAATCAAATCGGCACCGGACGAAGTCTACAACCTCGCCGCACAGAGTTTTGTCGCCGCCTCCTGGGATCAACCGGTGACCACCGGCATCGTAGATGGATTGGGCGTGACACACCTGCTCGAAGCGATCCGTCAGTTCAGTCCGCACACGCGTTTTTATCAGGCCTCGACCAGCGAAATGTTCGGCCTGATCCAGGCTGAGCAACAGGACGAGAACACGCCATTCTACCCGCGCAGCCCTTACGGCGTAGCCAAGCTCTACGGCCACTGGATCACCGTCAACTACCGCGAAAGCTTCAACCTGCACGCCAGCAGCGGCATCCTCTTCAACCATGAATCACCGTTGCGCGGTATTGAGTTCGTCACACGCAAAGTCACCGACGCCGCCGCGCGCATCAAGCAGGGCAAACAGCACGAGTTGGCGCTTGGCAACATTGACGCCAAGCGCGATTGGGGCTTTGCCGGCGATTACGTCGAGGCCATGTGGTTGATGCTGCAACAGGACAAACCCGACGATTTTGTGGTCGCCACGGGCGTCACCACCACCGTGCGCGAAATGTGCCGCATTGCCTTCGATCACGTTGGCCTTAACTACCGTGACTACGTGAAGATCGACCCGGCGTTTTTCCGCCCGGCCGAAGTCGAAGTGCTGCTCGGCAATCCGGCCAAGGCTCAGCGCGTGCTGGGCTGGAAACCGAAAACCGACCTGGATACCTTGATCCGCATGATGATGGATGCGGACATGAAACGCGTCGCCAAGGAGTAGGCCATGCTGATTCCGGTGATTCTGTCCGGCGGTGCCGGCACCCGTTTGTGGCCGGTGTCCCGTGAGGGCCACCCCAAGCCGTTCATGACCCTGCCCGACGGCCAGTCGCTGCTGGGCAAGACCTACCAGCGAGCGGCGGCGTTGCTGGACGGCTGGGGCGACATCGTCACGGTGACCAACCGCGAGTATTACTTCCAGAGCAAGGATCACTATTGCGCGGCTCAGGTATCGCGCCATCGCGGGCACTTTCTGCTGGAGCCGAGCGGGCGCAATACCGCACCGGCGATCGCAGCGGCAGCACTGTCATTGCAGGCGCTGCATGGTGACGACGCAATCATGGTGGTGATGCCGGCGGATCATTTGATCGTCAATCAGGACGCCTTGAAGTGTGCGGTCGAGCACGCAGTGAATCTGGCGAAGGACGGTTATCTGGTGACCTTCGGCGTGGTCCCTACCGCGCCGGAAACCGGCTTCGGCTATATCGAAACCGGTGCGCCGCTGGATGCCAGAGGCGCGGCCAAGGTGCAGCGTTTCGTCGAGAAACCCGACCTGCAGACCGCCACGCATTACCTGGAGAGCGGCAACTTCCTGTGGAATTCGGGGATGTTCTGCTTCACCACCGCGACGCTCATTGCCGAACTGCAACTGCACGCACCCGAGTTGCTGGAACAGACCCGCGCCTGCATGGCCGTCAGCGCACCGGTCGAAACGGTCGGCTGCCTGCAACAGGAGTTGTCGTCGACCCTGTTTGCCGAGATCACTGACATCTCCATCGATTACGCATTGATGGAGCGCTCGGAAAAAGTCGTGGTAGTGCCCGCCGGTTTCGATTGGAGCGACATCGGTTCGTGGAACGCGGTCGCCGCGCTGATTCCCGCCGATGCTGATAACAACCGCGCCAGCGGCGAAGCGATCTTCATCGACAGCCACAACAACTTCGTGCAGAGCGAAGGCCGGCTGGTGGCGACCGTCGGTGTGGATAACCTGATCATCGTCGACACCGCCGACGCGGTGCTCGTGGCCCATGCCGACCGCGCTCAGGATGTGCGGCGCGTCGCCAAGCAGCTCAAGGACAAATCCCACGAAGCCTATCGCCTGCACCGCACCGTCAGCCGGCCCTGGGGCACCTACACCGTTCTTGAAGAAGGCCCGCGCTTCAAGATCAAGCGCATCGTGGTCAAACCCGGTGGCAAATTGTCGTTGCAGATGCACCATCACCGCAACGAGCACTGGGTGGTGGTCGAAGGCATGGCCAAGGTCACCAACAACGGTTCCGGCACGACCCTGGTCGCCAAGAATGAATCAACGTTCATCGCCGCCGGCCACAAGCATCGCCTGGAGAACCCCGGGGTGATCGACCTGGTCATCATTGAGGTGCAAAGCGGCGAATACCTGGGCGAGGACGATATCGTTCGCTTTGAAGATCAATACGGCAGGACGGTCTGAATGCTGCTTTCCCTGTACCGCTCGCTGCGCAGCTACCGTGGATTCATCCTCGGCAGCGTGCAGCGCGAGTTTCAAGCGCGTTATCGCAATTCGCTGTTCGGCGCGCTATGGCCGATTTTCAATCCGCTGTCGATGATCATTGTCTACACGGTGATCTTTTCCCAGATCATGCGCGCACGTTTACCGGGTGTGGACGACAGCATGGCCTACAGCGTCTACCTGTGCGCTGGTCTGCTGGCCTGGGGACTGTTTTCCGAAATAACCCTGCGCAGTCAGAACATGTTTCTGGAAAACGCCAACCTGCTGAAGAAAATCAGCTTCCCGAGGATCTGCCTGCCGGTGATTGTATTGATCAATGCCGGGATCAATTTCGCCATCATCATCAGTCTGTTTCTCGGTTTTCTGCTGATCACCGGGCGCTGGCCGGGAATGGCTTTGCTGGCGCTGATTCCGCTGATTGCTCTGCAAATGATGTTCTGCGCCGGGCTGGGCATGGTCCTAGGGGTGTTGAACGTGTTCTTTCGCGATGTCGGCCAGTTGTTCGGCATCTGCCTGCAGTTCTGGTTCTGGCTGACACCGATCGTCTACCCGATCACGATCCTGCCGGAATGGGTGCAGCGCCTGCTGCAACTCAACCCGCTGACCAACCTGTTCAGCAGTTATCAGAACCTGTTTCTCTACGGTCAGTGGCCGGTATGGAGTTCGCTGCTGCCGGTTTTCATTACTGGCGTGGTGTTCTGTCTGATCGGTCTGCGGCTGTTTCGCCAGCGCGTCGGCGAAATGGTGGATGAACTCTGATGGGACATATTCGCGTCACCGGCCTGGGCAAGGCCTATAAGCAATACCCAAACCGCTGGGCACGGCTGGCCGAGTGGCTGATTCCGTTTTCGCCGCTTCGGCATCAACAGCACTGGGTACTGCAAGATGTCGAATTCGAGATTGCTCCGGGTGAAGCGGTGGGTATCGTCGGCGCCAACGGAGCAGGCAAAAGCACCTTACTGAAAATGATCACCGGCACCACTCAACCCACCCAAGGCAAGATTGAATTGCAAGGGCGCGTCGCAGCGCTGCTGGAGCTGGGCATGGGTTTCCACCCAGACTTTACCGGTCGGCAGAACGCAATCATGGCCGGTCAGTTGTTGGGCATGCAGCTTGAAGAAATCCAGGCCCTGATGCCCGATATCGAGCGTTTTGCCGAAATCGGCGAAGCCATCGATCACCCGGTCCGCACTTACTCCAGCGGCATGCAGATGCGCCTGGCGTTCAGTGTCGCCACCGCCCGGCGCCCGGACATCCTGATCGTCGACGAAGCGCTGTCGGTGGGCGATGCCTATTTCCAGCACAAGAGCTTCGAACGCATCCGCAGCTTTCGCAAATCCGGCACGACGTTATTGATCGTGTCCCATGATCGCTTCGCGATTCAGTCGATTTGCGACTCGGCGATCCTGCTCAAGGATGGGCGCGTGGCCATGCGCGGCAAACCGGAGCCGGTTCTCGATTATTACAATGCGCTGATGGCCGAACGTGAGGGTCAGGTAGTACGCCAGGAAACGCTCGCCGGCGGCGAGGTGCAAACGGTCTCCGGCACCGGCGAGGCGGCGATTCTGAGCGTACGCCTGCTCGATGAAAACCAGCGCAGCATTGAGGCTGTCGAAGTCGGCCAACCGGTGGTGCTCGAAGTGCAGGTCGAAGTGCGCAAGGACATCGAACGGCTGGTGCTGGGCTTCATTCTCAAGGATCGCCTCGGCCAGATGATGTACGGCATCAACACCCACCGGCTGAACAAGGCATTGACCGATCTGCGCGCCGGTGAACGCTTCACCTATCGCTTCGCCTTCATCATGGGCCTGGGCAAAGGCAACTATTCGGTGTCGCTGAGCCTGTCGCGTCTGGACTCACATCTGGATCGCAATTTCGAGTGGCGTGACTACGGGATGGTGTTCCAGGTGATCAACAGCCGTCGGGAAGACTTCGTCGGCTGTACCTGGCTGGACGCTAAAACCACCATCAGCCGCGACACCGAGGCCCGGCCTGTCGAGCGTGCGCCATGACCCGCCTCTTGGTTGAATGCACTCACGTATTCAAACACCCCAAGATCAATTCGGGGATCCAGCGCGTGGTGCGCAACGTCATCAAGCAGCTGCCCGCCAGCGCTGACGGCGTCGAGTGCATGCCGGTGGTGGTGATCAATCGCCAGCTCTACCGCGTGCTGCAACTGGCGCCACTCGATACACCGTTCTGGAACAGCCTCGAAACCTTCGGTGAACGCCTGGAGCGCCTCGCCCATCGTTTCTGGCAGTGGCATCAGCGCCGCGATGCGCTATGCACTTCGAAACTGGCGCGGCGGCTCCTTTACGCCAGCTATCGGTTGACCCAGTTTGCCGTGCTCGGCCTGCCGATTCGGCTCGTCAGACGGATCAATCGCAGGCAGCTGCTTAAACGTTGCTCGCCGCTTCAACACCACCCGGGCGATCAACTGGTGCTGCTGGATTCATCCTGGCACTCGGACTTTTTCGCCCATGTCGAGCAGCTCAAACGCGACGGCGTCGGCATGATCGCGGTGATCTACGACCTTATTCCGCTGACGCATCCGCAGTTTTACGACACGCGGCTGGTCGAAGTTTTCAATGAGTGGTTCGCCTGGATCACCCGCACGGCCGATGGCTACATGGCGATTTCCGCCACAGTGCGTGATCAGGTGCGTGGTGAATTGCAACGCAGAATCGGTGCCGAGCAGACTGAAAAGCGCTGGTTCGATTACTTTTATCTGGGGTCCGAGCTCGATCTGCAGCACAGCCAAGCCACGGTCGAACCGCGCCTGAGTGACCTGTTCACTGCGACCGAAGCGGTTTTTCTGATGGTCAGCACCATCGAGCCGCGCAAGAACCATGGGTACCTGCTCGACGCCTTCGAACGCGCCTGGGCTGCCGGCTCGACCGCACGCTTGTGCATCGCCGGGCGTATCGGCTGGAAATGCGAGGCGCTGCTTGAGCGAATCCGCAATCATCCGGAACTGAATCGGCGCCTGTTCATGTTCAATGACCTGAGCGACACCAGCCTGGAATACGCATACGCGCAGGCCAGTGCGCTGGTCTTCCCCTCGTTCGTCGAAGGCTTCGGCCTGCCGCTGGTGGAAGCGATGCAACGCGGGTTGCCGGCAATGGGCAGCGACATCGCGGTATTCCGCGAAATCGGTGGCGAGTTCATGGCTTATTTCGATCTGCAGGACCCACAAAGCCTTGCCGATCTGATCGAAACCTATCAGCGCAGCGGACAGTTTCCCGCCGCCCGCGACGTCGCTGACTGGCGCTGGATCGGCTGGCGCGAGGCCAGTGAGCATTTGGCGACACGCAGCCTTGCCCATGTTCAGCAGGCCCTGCGCGTGCAAGCGAGGCCGCATGCGCATTGCTCTTAACGCCCGCATCCTGCAGGCGCCGCGCACCGGCATTGGCCACTACGTCGCCGAACTGGTCAACGCCTTGCGCAGCGAACCTGATGTGGACGTAAGCCTGTTTCATGGCTGGGGCTGGAGTTCGGCCCTGCCGGACGCGGCCATGCCCGGCTACTCGCGCATGACGCCATTGCTGCGAAAAATTCCCGGGGCCTATCAGGCACGCCGCTGGCTGGAGCAGAAACGTTTTGATCAGGGGCGTGCACAAGGGCTCGATCTTTATCACGAGCCGAGCCTGTGGCCGCTGGCCTTCGACGGCCCAACCGTGATCACCCTGCATGATCTGACGCACCTGCATTTTCCAGAAACCCAACCGCCAGCACGGCTGAGGGAGATCGAACGTCGTCTGGCCGCCGGCGTGGAGCAGGCGCGGGTCATTCTGACCGATTCGCAGGCGATCGCTGACGAGGCGCAAACCTATTTCAATCTCCCTGCACAGCAATTCGTTGTGGCGCCGTTGGGTGTGTCCGAACGCTTCCGTCCCCGGCCACTTGAGGAAATCGACAGTGTGCTCAAGGCTCACGCCGTCCAGGCACGGGAATATTTCCTCTGTGTCGGCACCCTGGAGCCGCGCAAGAACCTGAGCCTGGCGTTGCAGGCCCACGCCCTGCTGCCAGACGCCGTGCGCCAGCGCTTTCCCTTGTTGATTGCAGGCATGGCCGGATGGCAGCGCGAGCAGTTCAGCGAGCCACTGCGCCAGGCATTGGCCAGCGGCCACGTGTGCCTGCTCGGCTATCTGCCCGATGAGCAATTGGCGCAACTGCTGGCCGGCGCCCGGGCGCTGATATTTCCGTCGTTGTATGAGGGCTTTGGCTTGCCGGTGCTGGAAGCCATGGCCAGTGGCACACCGGTGGTGACCACCCGTTCTTCGGCGATGCCGGAAGTGGCTGGCGCGGCTGGCAACTATATTGAAGCGGACGATGCCGAGGGTCTGCGTGATGCAATGGGCCGGCTGATCGACGACTCGCTGCATTGGCAGGCCTGCCGCGAAGCGGGATTGCAGCAGGCGGCACTTTTTTCCTGGCAACGTTGTGCACAGGCTACGGCTGGTGCCTACCGCCAGGCCATGGGAGGTTGAATGCGCGTTCTTCATTTCTTCAAGACGTACCTGCCCGATTCGGTCGGCGGCATCGAACAAGTCATCTTTCAGTTGTGCGAAAGCGGCGCTCAGCATGGCATCGATGGGCAAGTGCTGACCCTCAGCACCAATCCGACACCGCCCGTGGTGCAACTGGGTCAGCACGAAGTACATCGGGCGAAGCTGGATGTCCAGTTCGCCTCCACTGGCTTTTCCTGGAGTGTGTTCAAGCAGTTCCGTGAGCTGGCCGCCGAAGCCGACGTGATCAACTATCACTTCCCGTGGCCATTCATGGACCTGGTGCATTTCGCCAGCGCTGTGAACAAGCCGAGCGTAGTTACTTATCACTCGGACATCATTCGCCAAAAGCATCTGCTCAAGCTCTATCGGCCACTGATGAATCGCTTCCTCGCCAGCGCCGACCGCATCGTTGCTGCATCGCCGAACTATCTGCACACCAGCGATGTGCTGCAGCAGTTTCAGGACAAGACCCGCGTTATCCCCTACGGCCTGAATAAAGCAGGTTATCCACAGCCCGATACCGAACGCATGAACCGCTGGCGCCAACAGCTTGGGGATAAGTTTTTTCTGTTCGTCGGGGTGATGCGTTATTACAAGGGTCTGCACATCCTGCTCGACGCGCTCAAAGACATCGATTATCCCGTGGTGATTGTCGGTGCCGGTCCGCTGGAGCAGGAACTGCATGCACAGGCCGCCGCGCTGGGCCTGCGCAATATTCATTTCCTCGGCCGTCTGAGTGACCAGGACAAAGTGGCGTTGCTGCAATTGAGTTACGCGATCGTATTTCCTTCGCACCTGCGCTCCGAGGCTTTCGGGATTTCGTTGCTCGAAGGCGCGATGTACGGTAAACCGATGATCTCCAGCGAAATCGGCACCGGCACCAGTTTCATCAATATCCACAACGAAACCGGACTGGTGGTGCCGCCGAGCAATCCACAGGCCTTTCGGGAAGCCATGCGTACGCTATGGGACAACCCTGAGCGTGCTGCCGAGATGGGGGTCAAAGCGGAAGCGCGCTATCGGCAGCTGTTCACCGCCGATGAGATGGGTCGCAAGTGGACAGAGCTGTATCAGGAACTGCTGGCTGAAAAGGCTCTGTCCTACGCTTGAGTGGAGGTCACGCGGTTTTCTGCAACCCGGCCACCGTGCGCGGCATTGCGACAAAACCCGGCAACGCTTCGATCCGTGCCAGCCAGGCGCGAACGTTGGCGTAGTCATCCAGCGCGACATTGCCCTCCGGCGCATGTGCAATGTAGCTGTAGGCAGACACGTCAGCGATGGTCGGTTCTTCGCCCGCCAGATACGCTGTTTTGCCCAACTCCAGCTCCATGACCTTGAGCAGATTGTGCGCACGGCCAATGACTTCCTCGGCATTCAGTTGCGCACCAAACACCGTGATCAGGCGTGCCGCCGCCGGGCCAAAGGCAATCGGTCCCGCCGCTGCCGACAACCAGCGCTGCACATGCGCTGCGCCCACCGGATCGGCCGGCAGCCAGCGTCCGTTGCCATATTTCTGCGCCAGATAAACCAGAATCGCGTTGGAATCGGCCAGCACCACGCCGTTGTCATCAATCGCCGGCACTTGGCCAAAGCTGTTGATCGCCAGGTACTGCGGCTGCTTGTGCTCACCTTTGGCCAGATCGACGAAGATCAGCTCGGTCGGCAGTTGCAGCAGCGACAGCATCAACTCGACGCGGTGGGCGTGACCGGAACGGGGAAAGTTGTAGAGTTTGATCGCTTGCATGGTCGACTCCGCTGGAAAGTGACGTCGCTACGGGGATGAGCGCGTCGATGGAGTCATCATCTATGGGTTGTCGGAACAACAGAATAACCAGCCACTGCAATCGATTATTTCATCTCGTGCAATAACGCCGCAGCACTCAAGGCTGGATGCTCACGCAGCGCCTTCACGGCGAAGTCGACAAAACTGCGGATCCGCGCCGGTGCCTTGCGCCCGCCCTGATACACCACATGGATCGGCAACGGTGGCAATTCAAACTCGGCGAGGACGATTTCCAGCTCCCCCGCCGCGACTTTGTCCGCCACTTGATACGACAGCACTCGCGTCAGGCCCAGGCCTTTGCGCGCGGCAGTGATCGCCGACTGATTGGCCGTGACGGTCAGGCGCGGTTCGGTGCGCACACTGAGTGCTTCACCGCCGTCGAGAAACGGCCAGTTGCGTTGCTGACCGATCGCCGATGTCGCCACCACCGGCAATCCGGCCAAGGCCTGCGGATGCTCCGGGCGGCCATGTTCAGCCAGAAACCCCGGCGAAGCACAGATTACCCGCCGCACTTCCCCGACGCGAATCGCATGCTGATTGCTGTCCGGCAGCTCACCGATGCGTACCGCGACATCAATGCCCTCCTCGACCATGTTGACGACCCGGTCCAGCAACAGCGCGTTGATCGACACATCCGGATAACGACAAAGGTAATCGGCCATCACTGGCGTCACGAACAGATCGCCAAACAGCACCGGCGCAGTAATCGTCAACTGCCCGCGCGGCAAGGCATGGCTGCCCGCCGCCGAATCCTCGGCCTCCTGCACCTCGGCAAGAATCCGCCGGCAGTCATCGAAATAACGCTGCCCGGCTTCGGTGAGATGCACGGTGCGCGTGGTACGCACCAGCAGCTGCGTACCGATATGCTGCTCCAGCGCCGCCACCGCCCGGGTGACACTCGCCGCCGACAGACCCAGACGCCGCGACGCCGCCGAAAAGCCTTGCTCCTGGGCGACGACAACGAAGATCTGCATTTCCTGAAAGCGGTCCATGGGGTTCCTCGGCGGCGGATACGACAATCGCAGCCGAGGCTGCGATTGTGGGAGCGTAGATCAACGGTGGATAACTTATTCCACGGTGACCGATTTCGCCAGGTTGCGCGGCTGATCAACGTCGGTGCCCTTGAGCACGGCCACGTAGTAAGACAGCAGTTGCAGCGGAATCGTATAAAGGATCGGCGAGAGAATGTCGTGGATGTGCGGCATTTGCACCACGTGGGTGCCTTCGCCGTTGGTCATCGCAGCCTTCTCATCCGCGAACACGATCAACTCGCCGCCGCGAGCGCGGACTTCCTGCAGGTTGGATTTGAGCTTCTCCAGCAGTTCGTTGTTCGGCGCGACGGTCACCACTGGCATGTCGTTATCCACAAGTGCCAGCGGCCCGTGTTTGAGCTCGCCGGCCGGGTAGGCTTCGGCATGGATGTAGGAGATCTCCTTGAGCTTCAAGGCACCTTCCATTGCTACCGGGAATTGCGCGCCGCGGCCGAGGAACAGGGTGTGGTTTTTCTCGGCAAACAGCTCGGCGATTTTTTCCACGGTGCTGTCCATCGCCAGCGCTTCGCCGAGGCGAGTCGGCAGGCGACGCAGTTCTTCGACCAGCGTGGCTTCGACGCCATTGGCCAGAGTGCCGCGCACCTGACCCAGCGACAAAGTCAGCAGCAACAGGCCGACCAGTTGCGTGGTAAAGGCTTTGGTCGAGGCCACACCGATTTCGCGGCCGGCCTGGGTCAAAAGAGTCAGGTCGGATTCACGCACCAGCGAGCTGATGCCGACGTTGCAGATCGCCAGGCTGGCGAGGAAGCCCAGCTCTTTGGCATTGCGCAGGGCCGCGAGGGTGTCAGCGGTTTCGCCGGACTGCGAGATGGTCACGAACAGCGTGTCCGGCTGCACCACCACTTTGCGATAACGGAATTCACTGGCGACTTCCACCTGGCACGGGATGCCGGCCAGTTCTTCGAGCCAGTAACGCGCGACCATGCCGGCGTGATAACTGGTGCCGCAGGCAACGATCTGCACGTTGCGCACTTTGGCAAACAGCTCGGCAGCTTGTGGACCGAAGGCCTCAACCAGCACTTGATTGTTGCCCAGGCGACCTTCGAGGGTGCGCTGGACCACGGCCGGCTGCTCGTGGATTTCCTTGAGCATGTAGTGGCGGAACTCACCCTTGTCGGCGGCTTCGGCACCGTCGGTGTACTGCACGGTCTGGCGCTCGACAGCGTTGCCGTTCACGTCCCAGATCTGCACGCTGTCGCGACGGATTTCAGCGATATCGCCTTCTTCCAGGTACATGAAGCGGTCAGTGACCTGACGCAGAGCGAGTTGGTCGGAAGCGAGGAAGTTCTCGCCCAGACCCAGGCCGATCACCAATGGACTGCCACTGCGCGCGGCAACCAGGCGATCCGGTTGGCTCGCATTGATCACCGCCAGACCGTAGGCACCGTGCAGCTCCTTGACAGTCGCTTTGAGCGCGGCAGTCAGGTCCGGTTGTTCCTTGAGCTTGTGGGTCAGCAGGTGGGCGATGACTTCGGTGTCGGTGTCCGAGCTGAACGAGTAACCCAAGGCTTTGAGTTGTTCGCGCAGGGCTTCGTGGTTCTCGATGATGCCGTTGTGCACCACCGCGATGTCACCGGAAAAATGCGGGTGAGCGTTGCGCTCGCACGGCGCGCCATGGGTCGCCCAACGGGTGTGGGCGATACCGAGACGACCGGACAGCGGCTGTTCGGTCAGGGCGGTTTCCAGCTCACTGACCTTGCCCGGACGGCGCATGCGTTCCAGGGTCTGGTCATTGGTATAAACCGCCACACCGGCGCTGTCATAGCCGCGGTATTCGAGGCGCTTCAGGCCTTCGAGAAGGATGGCGGTGATATTACGTTCAGCTACAGCGCCGACAATGCCACACATGGTTATTTCTCCTGACTGACAGCCGCACAGATCAAAGTGATCCCGCGGGCCTGAAGCTGATCGCGTGCCTCGACAGACAGGCGATCATCGGTAATGAGGGTATGGATGCTGCTCCAGGGCAGCTCCAGGTTGGGAATCTTGCGACCGATCTTGTCGGCCTCGACCATGACGATGACTTCTCGCGCAACGTCGGCCATGACCCGGCTGAGGCCGAGCAACTCGTTAAAGGTTGTAGTGCCGCGAACCAGATCGATACCGTCGGCGCCGATGAACAGTTGGTCGAAGTCGTAAGAGCGTAGTACCTGCTCGGCGACCTGGCCCTGAAAGGATTCCGAGTGCGGATCCCAGGTGCCACCGGTCATCAGCAGCACCGGCTCGTGTTCCAGTTCGCTCAAGGCGTTGGCAACATGCAGCGAGTTAGTCATCACCACCAGGCCCGGTTGCTGGCCCAGTTCGGGAATCATTGCGGCGGTGGTGCTGCCGCTGTCGATGATGATGCGCGCGTGCTCGCGGATGCGTTTTACAGCCGCGCGAGCGATCGCCTGCTTGTACTTGGAAATACTCTGCGCCGTTTCTGCGACCAGCTCTTGCGGCATGGTGATCGCCCCGCCGTAACGACGCAGCAACAGACCATGGGTTTCCAGCGCGGCGAGATCCTTGCGAATCGTAACTTCGGAAGTTTCGAAACGCTTGGCCAGCTCGTCGACACTGACTTCGCCCTGCTCATTGAGCAAGGCGAGGATGTTATGGCGACGTTGAGGAGTATTGCGCTTGGACATGGCAGCTTAAGTTTCGATTCGAAAGATAACGCAAGCAATGAAACTCTATCGAAAGGTTGCCGTCAAGACGCGGGGAGAAAAATTCAGAAAGATTGAAATGACTGTGGGAGCGAGCCCGCTCGCGAAAGGAGTCTCAGCCACTGAAGACGTGACCGGAAAACCGCATTCGCGAGCAGGCTCGCTCCTACAAAGGATTGTGGATAAATCAGGATTTTTTGATTTTTTCCGGCCGCTTCCAGCCGTCGATGTTCTTCTGGCGGGCTCGGCCTACCGCCAACTGAGCGTTATCCACATTTTGCGTGATGGTCGAGCCGGCCGCAGTCGTCGCACCGTTGGAGATATCCACAGGCGCGACCAGCGAGTTGTTGGAACCGATGAACACATCAGCACCCAGCACGGTTTTCCACTTGTTCGCGCCATCGTAGTTGCAAGTGATGGTGCCGGCGCCGATGTTGGTTCGTGCGCCGATTTCGGCATCGCCCAGATAGGTCAGGTGGCCAGCCTTGGCACCTTCGCCCATGTGTGCATTTTTCAGCTCAACGAAGTTACCCACATGGGCGTGCGCTTCGAGCACAGTGCCCGGGCGCAAACGCGCGAAGGGACCAGCGTCACTGCCTTCACCGAGAATGGCGCCTTCTATATGACTGTTGGCCTTGATTACCACGCCTTTGCGCAGGGTGCTGTCCTTGATCACGCAGTTCGGGCCGATCTGTACGTCGTCTTGGATGATGACCTTGCCTTCGAGGATCACGTTGATGTCGATCAGCACATCGCGACCGACGCTGACTTCGCCGCGTACGTCGAAGCGGGCCGGGTCACGCAGGGTCACGCCCTCAGCCATCAGGCGGCGGCCGGCGCGCAACTGGTAATGACGCTCCAGTTCAGAGAGCTGCTTGCGATCGTTGGCGCCCTGCACTTCCATCGGGTCGTGCGGCTGTTCGGTGGCAACCACCAGACCATCGCTGACCGCCATTTCGATCACGTCGGTAAGGTAGTACTCGCCCTGCGCGTTATTGTTCGACAGGCGACTCATCCAGTCCGCCAGGCGATTGGCCGGCACAGCGAGGATGCCGGTGTTGCCTTCGGTGATCGCACGTTGCGCTTCGCTGGCGTCTTTGTGCTCGACGATTGCCGCGACCTTGCCGTCAGCATCACGCACGATGCGGCCGTAACCGGTCGGGTCATCCAGCTCGACAGTGAGCAAACCCATCTGGCCCGGCACGACATGCTTGAGCAGACGTTGCAGGGTTTCGACTTCAATCAGCGGCACATCGCCGTAAAGAATCAGCACAGTGTCGGCATCAATGAACGGCACCGCCTGGGCGGTGGCATGGCCAGTGCCCAGTTGCTTGTCCTGCAACACGAAATTCAGGTCATCAGCTGCCAGACGCTCACGCACCACATCGGCACCGTGCCCGATCACTACGTGGATGCGCTGTGGATCAAGTTGCCGGGCGCTGTGGATAACATGGCCGAGCATGGAGTTGCCGGCAATCGGGTGCAGCACTTTGGGCAGCGCCGAGCGCATGCGAGTGCCTTGACCGGCCGCGAGGATAACGATTTCGAGAGACATGACTGGCTACCAATCCTGGGTGGTCAGCAACTGCGACCGGTTTGTGGGAATTCGGAAAAGAAAAAAGGGTAGCCGAGGCTACCCTTTTTTATCAATCGCACAACAAGCGGATGACGGATTAACCGCCAAACTTCTTGCGGATCTGCTGGACGGTGCGCAGCTGGGCTGCAGCCTCGGCCAGACGAGTGGCAGCGGCGCCGTAATCGAAGTCCGCGCCTTTTTCGTTCAGGGCATTCTCGGCAGCCTTGAGAGCTGCCTGAGCCTGAGCTTCATCCAGGTCGGCGGCACGTTGCACGGTATCGGCAAGTACCTTGACCATGTTCGGCTGAACCTCGAGGAAACCACCGGAGATGTAGAACACCTCGGCTTCCCCGCCTTGCTTGATCAGGCGGATCGGACCCGGCTTGAGATTAGTGATCAGCGGCGCGTGACCCAGAGCGATACCAAGATCACCCAGTGCACCGTGCGCAATCACCATCTCGACCAGGCCGGAAAAGATTTCCCCTTCCGCGCTGACGATATCGCAATGGACTGTCATAGCCATCTGATTGCCTCAACCTAAATTAGCGCCCGTTGCCGGGCGCCGGGATTACAGTTTCTTGGCTTTCTCGATCGCTTCTTCGATGCCGCCAACCATGTAGAACGCTTGTTCTGGCAGGTGGTCGTAGTCACCGTTGAGGATGCCTTTGAAGCCAGCAATGGTGTCTTTCAGGGAAACGTATTTACCCGAAGCACCGGTGAAGACTTCAGCCACGAAGAACGGCTGCGACAAGAAGCGCTGGATCTTACGAGCACGGTTAACCAACTGTTTGTCGGCTTCCGACAGCTCGTCCATACCCAGGATCGCGATGATGTCTTTCAGCTCTTTGTAACGCTGCAGAACATACTGAACGCCGCGAGCGGTGTCGTAGTGGTCCTGACCGATCACGTTCGGGTCCAGCTGGCGCGAAGTCGAATCCAGTGGATCTACCGCTGGGTAGATACCCAGGGAAGCGATGTCACGGGACAGAACGACGGTGGCGTCCAGGTGGGCGAAGGTGGTCGCTGGCGACGGGTCGGTCAAGTCGTCCGCAGGTACGTATACCGCTTGGATCGAGGTGATCGAACCTTCCTTGGTCGAAGTGATACGTTCTTGCAGAACGCCCATCTCTTCAGCAAGGGTCGGCTGGTAACCTACTGCCGAAGGCATACGGCCCAGCAGTGCGGATACTTCAGTACCGGCCAGGGTGTAACGATAGATGTTGTCGACGAACAGCAGAACGTCGTTACCTTCGTCACGGAACTTCTCGGCCATGGTCAGGCCGGTCAGTGCTACGCGCAGACGGTTTCCCGGCGGCTCGTTCATCTGACCGTAAACCAGTGCCACTTTGTCCAGAACGTTGGAGTCCTTCATCTCGTGGTAGAAGTCGTTACCCTCACGAGTACGCTCACCCACACCGGCGAACACGGAATAACCGCTGTGCTCGATGGCGATGTTACGGATCAGTTCCATCATGTTTACGGTTTTGCCTACACCGGCACCACCGAACAGACCGACTTTACCGCCCTTGGCGAACGGGCAGACCAGGTCGATAACCTTGATGCCGGTTTCCAGCAGGTCGTTGCCGCCTGCTTGCTCGGCGAACGAAGGTGCTGCGCGGTGAATGCCCCAGCGCTCTTCGGTGTCGATCGGGCCAGCTTCGTCGATCGGGTTACCGAGGACGTCCATGATCCGGCCCAGGGTCGCTTTACCGACCGGTACGGAGATGGCTGCGCCAGAGTCGGTGACTTCCAGACCGCGCTTCAAGCCCTCGGTGGAACCCATCGCAATGGTACGCACCACGCCGTCGCCCAGCTGCTGCTGAACTTCCAGAGTGGTTGCGGCCGCGCTTTGTACAGTCAGCGCGTTGTAGATGCTCGGTACGCTGTCGCGTGGAAATTCCACGTCGATAACGGCGCCGATGATTTGAACGATACGTCCGCTACTCATAGCTGGATCCTCTGAATATTTGAACCGTTAAACCGCGGCAGCGCCGCCGACGATTTCCGAGATCTCTTGGGTGATCGCAGCCTGACGCGCCTTGTTGTAGATCAGCTGCAAATCGCTGATCAAATCACCGGCGTTGTCGGTAGCGTTCTTCATCGCGATCATCCGCGCAGCCTGTTCAGCCGCGTTGTTCTCGACCACCGCCTGGTAGACCTGCGACTCGACGTAACGGACCATCAAGCCGTCAAGCAGCTCTTTGGCGTCCGGTTCGTAGAGATAGTCCCAGTGGTGCTTGAGATCCTGATCCGGGGTTGCCACCAGTGGAATCAACTGCTCCACGGTAGGCTGTTGCGTCATGGTGTTGATGAACTTGTTGGACACCACGGACAGGCGGTCGATACGGCCGTCCAGGTAGGCATCCAGCATCACCTTGACGCTGCCGATCAGGTCATTGATCGACGGCTCTTCACCCAGGTGGCTGATAGCTGCAACGACGTTACCGCCGAAGTTGCGGAAAAAGGCCGCACCCTTGCTACCGACTACACACAGATCAATCTCGACGCCGTTTTCGCGGTTTACCGCCATGTCCTTGACCAGGGCCTTGAACAGGTTGGTGTTCAAGCCGCCGCACAGACCACGGTCACTGCTCACGACGACATAACCGACGCGCTTGATTTCGCGGTCGATCATGAACGGGTGGCGGTATTCCGGGTTGGCGTTGGCCAGATGCCCAATTACCTGGCGGATACGCTCCGCATAAGGACGGCTAGCAGCCATGCGCATTTGTGCCTTGCGCATTTTGCTGACCGCCACTTTTTCCATGGCGCTGGTAATCTTTTGCGTGCTTTTGATGCTCGCAATCTTACTGCGAATCTCTTTTGCGCCTGCCATGTAACACCTATCAGGTTAGCAAGCGGGAGCCTCGCGGCTCCCGCTGCGGCTTACCAGGTTTGGGTGGCCTTGAACTTCTCGATACCGGCTTTCATGCCAGCGTCGATTTCGTCATTGAAGTCACCTTTAACGTTGATCTTGGCCATCAAATCGGCGTGATCGCGGTTGAAGAAAGCAATCAGCGCTTGTTCGAAGCTGCCGACCTTGGCGATTTCAATGTCAGTCAGGAACCCACGCTCAGCGGCATACAGCGACAGCGCCATGTCAGCGATCGACATTGGTGCGTATTGCTTCTGCTTCATCAGCTCGGTAACGCGCTGACCATGCTCAAGTTGCTTGCGGGTCGCTTCGTCCAGGTCAGAAGCGAACTGGGCGAATGCCGCCAGTTCACGGTACTGAGCCAGAGCGGTACGGATACCACCGGAGAGCTTCTTGATGATCTTGGTCTGAGCGGCACCACCCACACGGGATACCGAAACACCGGCGTTCACTGCAGGGCGGATGCCCGAGTTGAACATGGACGATTCCAGGAAGATCTGACCGTCGGTGATGGAAATCACGTTGGTCGGAACGAACGCGGAAACGTCGCCAGCCTGGGTTTCGATGATCGGCAGTGCGGTCAGGGAACCGGTTTTGCCGGTCACTGCGCCGTTGGTGAACTTCTCTACGTATTCTTCCGAAACGCGGGATGCGCGCTCCAGCAGACGGGAGTGGAGGTAGAACACGTCGCCTGGGTAAGCTTCACGGCCTGGTGGACGGCGCAGCAGCAGGGAAATCTGGCGGTAAGCCACTGCCTGCTTGGACAGATCGTCATAAACGATCAGCGCGTCTTCACCGCGGTCGCGGAAGAATTCACCCATGGTGCAACCGGAGTACGGTGCCAGGAATTGCAGCGCAGGAGATTCCGAAGCACTGGCAGCCACGATGATCGTGTTGGCCAGGGCGCCGTTTTCTTCCAGCTTGCGAACCACGTTGGCGATGGTCGATTGCTTCTGACCGATGGCTACGTAGACGCAGAAAATGCCGCTGTCTTTCTGGTTGATGATCGCGTCGATCGCCAGAGCGGTTTTACCGATCTGACGGTCACCGATGATCAGCTCACGCTGGCCACGGCCGACAGGGATCATGGCATCGACAGCCTTGTAGCCAGTCTGTACAGGCTGGTCTACCGACTTACGCCAGATCACGCCTGGAGCAACTTTCTCGACCGCGTCGGTCTCGGTGTTGCCCAGTGGACCTTTGCCGTCAACAGGGTTACCCAGAGCATCGACTACGCGGCCCAGCAATTCCTTACCAACAGGAACTTCGAGGATGCGGCCGGTGCACTTGGCGCTCATGCCTTCAGCCAGCGACTGGTAGGAGCCCAATACCACGGCACCTACGGAGTCCTGCTCCAGGTTGAGGGCCATACCGTAGACGCCGCCCGGAAACTCGATCATCTCGCCGTACATGACGTCGGCCAGACCGTGAATCCGCACGATGCCGTCAGATACGCTGACGACAGTGCCTTCGTTACGGGCTTGGGAGGTCACATCGAGCTTGTCGATGCGGCCCTTGATAATTTCACTTATTTCGGAAGGATTGAGTTGCTGCATTGCTCTGCTGCCCCTTCAAACTCAAGATTTCAATGCTTCGGCAAGTTTCGCGATTTTGCCGCGAATCGAGCCATCGATAACCAGGTCGCCGGCGCGGATCACGACACCACCAATCAAGGCAGCGTCCTCCGCAACTTGCAGGCGCACTTCCCGGTTGAGTCGTGCACTGAGAACCTTGGCGAGTTTGTCTTGCTGTTCTTGGTTCAATGCAAATGCACTGGTTACTTCAACGTCTACCGATTTCTCTTGTTCGGCCTTGTACAGGTCGAACAGAGCGGCGATCTCCGGCAGAAGCAGGAGACGGTCATTCTCGGCAACGACGTTGATGAAATTGCGTGCCTTTTCATCAAACTTGTCGCCGCACACGTCAATGAACGTGGCGGCCTTTTCTGCGCTCGTCAGTCGCGGGGCCTTGAGCACGCGCTGCAGGGTGTCGTCTTGCGACACCGCTGCTGCCAGGCCGAGCATGGCTGACCAATTGGCCAGTTGCTGGTGGGCCTGAGCGTGCTCGAAGGCCGCCTTAGCGTAAGGTCGGGCCAACGTGGTCAGTTCTGCCATGATCGCCCTCGCTTAGATTTCAGCAGCCAGTTGGTTAACCAGCTCTGCGTGCGCGTTTTGATCGATTGTGGCACCCAGGATCTTCTCGGCGCCGCCAACAGCCAGCAAGCCCACTTGGGCACGCAGCTTGTCTTTGACGCTGTTCAGTTCCTGTTCGATCTCGGCTTGAGCCTGAACCTTCACACGGTCAGCGTCGATACGGGCTTTTTCAACAGCCTCTTCGACGATCTGGTTACCGCGTTTCTTGGCTTGCTCGATGATTTCAGCTGCCTGAGCTTTCGCTTCGCGCAGTTGCTGACCCGCTTTCTCTTGGGCCAACTCCAGGTCGCGAGCTGCACGGCTGGCAGCGTCCAGACCATCAGCGATCTTCTTTTGACGTTCGTGCAGAGCAGCGATGACCGGAGGCCATACATACTTCATGCAGAACAGTACAAAAATCAGGAACGCAACGGACTGGCCAATCAGGGTCGCATTAATGTTCACGCCAACACCTCGCAGTTACGTTGTCCATCACACCAAATTACCCGGAAGATCCGAGTAATCAGCCAGCGATCTGACCAACGAACGGGTTCGCAAAGGTGAAGAACAGAGCGATACCAACACCGATCATGGTTACGGCGTCGAGCAGACCGGCAACGATGAACATTTTCACTTGCAGCATTGGAACCATTTCTGGCTGACGCGCTGCGCCTTCCAGGAACTTGCCGCCCAGCAGGCCGAAACCAATTGCGGTACCCAGTGCGCCCAGGCCGATCAACAGTGCAACAGCGATAGCGGTTAGACCAACTACAGTTTCCATCTTTCCTCCCGACTTTTACGTCGTATGGTTTAGGTTTTTTAGATTAAAGCGGTAAAACAAATCGTTTCAGCTGCCCCGCAAGGAGCTCCCTCCCGTTTGACCGGGAGGAACATCAGACTAGTCGAGACTGGTCTTAATGGTTTTCTTCGTGCGCCATCGACAGGTAGACGATGGTCAGCATCATGAAGATGAACGCCTGCAGGGTGATGATCAGGATGTGGAATACAGCCCACGCCCACTGCAGAACTACGCCCAGGCCGCTGAGCCAGAGCAGGCCGCTGCCGAACATCACAGCGATCAGAATGAACACCAGCTCGCCGGCATACATGTTGCCGAACAGACGCAGAGCCAGAGAGATCGGCTTGGCGATCAGGGTGACGAATTCCAGCAGGAAGTTCACCGGGATCAGCAGGGCCTGAACGAAGATGTTCTTGCTGCCGAACGGGTGCAGGGTCAGTTCGCCGATGAAGCCGCCGATGCCCTTGACCTTGATGCTGTAGAAAATGATCAGTGCGAACACCGAGAACGCCATGCCCAGAGTCGCGTTCGGGTCGGTAGTCGACACGGCGCGGAACGGGATGTGGGCATCGCCGGAGATCAGGATGGCCAGCTGAGGAATCCAGTCGACCGGTACCAGGTCGACGGCGTTCATCAGGAACACCCAGACGAAGATGGTCAGTGCCAGCGGTGCAATCACCGGGCTACGGCCATGGAAGCTGTCTTTCACGCTGCCATCGACGAATTCGACCAATACTTCAACGAAGTTCTGCAAGGCACCCGGCTGACCCGAAGTCGCTTTCTTTGCCGCCATGCGGAAAAGAAGAACGAAGATCAGACCCAGCGCGACCGACCAGCCGAGGGTATCGACGTGGAAAGCCCAGAAGCCCATTTCCTTGGCTTCTGCTGCGGTGTGGGCAAAGCCCCAGCCGCCGTTGGGTAGCTGACCGAAAGTCAGGTTCTGCAAGTGGTGCTGGATATAGCCCGAAGCGGTTGTCTCTGCCATGGTTGCCTCAAACGCCCTAAGGTCTCGAAAGTCTTGTTCTCATCAGCAGGGGAGCGAACCAGCTGACCGACTGCGTCAGCACGAACACGCCGAATACTGCGATCGGCGCCAGTGGCTTCACACCTGCGAACACCAGTGCAAACAGCACTGCCGTCAAAATAAGTTTGCCTGCCTCGCCGGCATAAAAAGACCGGACGATGGACTGGGCTGCTCGGGCGCCGGAAAACCGGAATGCCCTGTGAGCGAAATAAACATTGGGCAGCAAGGCTATCAGGCCTCCGCAAAGTCCCGAGTATCCGGCAACGACTCCATGCCATTGCCAGAGCGCCAAAGCGGCAATGAGCAGAATGACAAATTGAGCCATCAACACCGGAAAAACCGCTAGGCGATGGAAAGGCAAGCGGTTTGGCGTGCGGGTTTCCATCACAGTTGCTCTCCAATGGTCGGCTGCCGAAATTCAATAACTTGGCATAATTTGTGCCGACAAAATGCGCGCAGAGTATAGGGGCGGTTCTGCCCCTATTCAACTGTCAGGTAGTGATTTCCGACTGCGCGCTACATGAGGAAATGTTTCAGCGGATGTGTGCGAGCACACCTTGAAGCTCGTCGAGCGAGTTATAACCAATCACCAATTGGCCTTTGCCCTTCTTGCCATGGCGAATCTGCACCGCAGAGCCTAGGCGCTCGGCCAAACGCTGCTCGAGGCGAGCGATGTCCGGGTCAGGTTTTGCAGCTTCCACAGGCTCCGGTTTGCCACTCAACCACTGGCGAACCAGTGCCTCGGTTTGGCGCACAGTCAGTCCTCGTGCGACAACATGTCGCGCCCCTTCGACCTGCTGATTGTCCGGCAGACCGAGCAGGGCACGCGCGTGACCCATTTCCAGGTCACCGTGCGACAGCATTGTCTTGATCACTTCAGGCAGTGCAATAAGTCGCAACAGGTTAGCCACAGTCACCCGCGACTTACCCACAGCCTCGGCAACCTGCTGCTGAGTCAGCTGGAATTCCTGCTGCAAGCGCTGCAAGGCGACGGCTTCTTCGATCGGATTGAGATCTTCGCGCTGGATGTTCTCGATCAGCGCGATCGCAATGGCGGTTTCATCCGGCACATCGCGGACCATCGCCGGGATGGTTTCCTGCCCGGCCTGCTGACTGGCGCGCCAGCGGCGTTCACCGGCAATGATCTCGAAGCGACCGCCGCCAATCGGGCGCACCACGATCGGCTGCATCACGCCTTGGGCCTTGATCGACTGCGCCAGCTCTTCCAGGGCCTGCGGGTCCATGTCGCGGCGCGGCTGATATTTGCCGCGCTGCAGCAGGTCCAGCGGCAGGTGTTGCAGTTCGCGGGTGTCGGCCTGCGCGGCTTGTTCTTCCAGCGCGCTGACCGTCGGACCACTCAGCAGTGCATCGAGTCCACGTCCGAGACCTCGTTTCTTGACGGCCATGGGGATTCCTTAAGTTGGCTGAGCAGCAGCAATGCGTGAATTTTTGCGCTGACGACGAACCATCTCGCCTGCCAGAGCCAGATAGGCCAGGGCACCACGCGATTGCTTGTCGTAAGCCAGCGCCGGCATGCCGTAGCTCGGTGCTTCGGCCAAGCGAATGTTGCGCGGGATCACCGTGTCGTACAGCTGATCGCCGAAGTGTTCCTTGAGCTGCGCCGAAACATCGTTCATCAGGCTCAGGCGCGGGTCGTACATGGTCCGCAGCAAGCCTTCGACTTTCAGGTTCGGGTTGAGCAGCTCGGCGATGCGCTTGATGTTATCCACAAGGTCGCTCAAACCTTCCAGCGCAAAGTATTCGCACTGCATGGGGATAATCACCCCGTCAGCGGCGACCAGTGCGTTGAGTGTGAGCATCGACAGCGACGGTGGGCAGTCGATCAAAATGTAATCGTAGTTGTCACGGATCGGCGCCAGCGCGCTGCGCAGACGGCTTTCCTTCATCTGCATTTCCAGCAGCACCACTTCGGCCGCGGTCAGATCGCGGTTGGCCGGCAGCAATTGATAACCGCCGTGCTCGGAGAAGTGCATGGCCTGACCCAGGTCGCATTCACCGATCAGCAGATCGTAGACCGAGTTTTCCAGACCATGTTTATCCACACCGCTACCCATGGTGGCGTTGCCCTGTGGATCGAGATCGATCAACAGCACCCGGCGCTTGGTCGCGACCAGGGATGCTGCGAGGTTGATGCAGGTGGTGGTTTTGCCCACACCACCCTTCTGGTTCGCTATCGCGAATACCTTAGCCATTCTTGCTTGTGTTCCCAATCATGCCGTGCGGCGCAGTATCAGCAGATGGCGTTGGCCTTGGCAACCGGGGACGGCCAGGGCGTGTTCGCTATCGAGTTTGAAATCTGCCGGCAATGCTACCAGCTCATCGGCCGGATGAACGCCCTTCATTGCCAGCCAGCGTGTATCGGCATCGCCCAAGTGGCGAGTCCAGTTGGTGAAGTTTTCCATGCTGCTGAAGGCCCGGGAAATGATCCCGTTGAATGGTTGCGCAGGCTGGAACGCTTCGACGCGACTGTGGATAACTTGCAGGTTATCCAGCTTCAGCTCCAGTTTGACCTGAGTCAGGAAGCGGGTTTTCTTGCCGTTGCTGTCCAGACAGGTCACCTGCGAGTCCGGATACAGGATCGCCAGCGGGATACCAGGCATGCCACCGCCACTGCCAACGTCGAGCCAGCGACCGTTTTCGATGAACGACATCACGCTGAGACTATCGAGCAAGTGCCGCGAAACCATTTCGTCCGGATCGCGCACAGCGGTCAGGTTGTAGGCCTGGTTCCATTTGATCAACAGGGCCAGATAACCCAGCAGCAATTCATGCTGGGTTTCTGTGAGATTGACACCGAGCTCGCGGGCTCCTGTGGATAACTCTTCGGCGTGCTGCGAAGTGACCTTGGCACTCAAGCGCTTTGCTCCAACTGACGGCCCGCGCCGCGTTTTTTCAAATGAATCATCAACAGCGAAATCGCTGCCGGGGTCACGCCCGGGATCCGCGAAGCCTGGCCCAGCGTTTCAGGACGTGTGGCGCCGAGCTTGCTCTGGATCTCCTTGGACAGACCGGAGATGTTGGTGTAATCGATATCCACAGGCAATTTCGTGTCTTCGCTGGCGCGCAGACGGGCGATTTCGTCCTGTTGGCGGTCGATGTAACCGGCGTACTTGGTCTTGATCTCAACCTGCTCGGCGACCTGTGGATCTTCGGCGCCCTGCCCGGTCACTTCGACCAGACCGGCGTAGTCGATTTCCGGACGGCTCAACAGGTTGAGCAGGTTGTATTCGTGGGTCAGCGGCGTGCCGAATTTCTCGGCAATCGCATCGCCCTGCGGAGTGTTCGGCCGTACCCAGGTGCTTTTCAGGCGCTGTTCTTCAAGCTCGATGCTTTCGCGTTTCTTGCAGAAGGCCGCCCAGCGCGCGTCATCGACCAGACCGAGTTCGCGACCTTTTTCGGTCAGACGCAGGTCGGCGTTGTCTTCGCGCAGAATCAGGCGGTACTCGGCTCGAGACGTGAACATGCGGTACGGCTCTTGGGTGCCGAGGGTGATCAGGTCGTCGACCAGAACGCCGATGTACGCTTCATCGCGGCGCGGACACCAGGCCTCTTTGCCCTTCGCGCGCAGTGCAGCGTTGGCCCCGGCGAGCAGACCTTGAGCGCCGGCTTCTTCGTAACCGGTGGTGCCGTTGATCTGCCCGGCGAAGAACAGACCGCCGATGACTTTGGTTTCCAGGCTGTACTTCAGGTCGCGCGGATCGAAGTAGTCGTACTCGATCGCATAACCCGGACGCACGATGTGTGCGTTTTCCATGCCGCGGATCGACTGCACGATCTGCAATTGCACGTCGAACGGCAGGCTTGTGGATATCCCGTTCGGATACAGCTCATGGGTGGTCAGACCTTCCGGTTCGATGAACACCTGATGGCTTTCCTTGTCGGCAAAGCGATGAATCTTGTCTTCGATCGACGGGCAATAACGCGGGCCGACGCCTTCGATCTCCCCGGCAGCGGAATACATGGGCGAACGATCAAGGTTTGCCGCGATGATTTCGTGGGTACGCGCGTTGGTATGGGTAATCCAGCAACTGACCTGGCGCGGATGCTGCTCCTTGCTGCCCATGAACGACATCACCGGGATCGGAGTGTCACCCGGCTGCTCGGTCATCACCGAGAAATCCACAGATTTGCCATCAATACGCGGCGGTGTACCGGTTTTCAGGCGCCCGACACGCAATGGCAACTCACGCAGACGGAGGGCCAGAGCAATCGACGGTGGATCACCGGCGCGACCGCCAGAGAAATTCTGCAAACCAATGTGGATAAGTCCACCGAGGAATGTACCGGTGGTCAACACCACGGAATCGGCGAAGAAACGCAGACCCATCTGTGTGACGACACCGCGGACTTGCTCCTGCTCGACAATCAGGTCGTCAGCAGCCTGTTGAAATATCCACAGGTTTGGCTGGTTTTCCAGGATTTCGCGGACAGCGGCCTTATAGAGAATCCGGTCGGCTTGCGCACGGGTCGCCCGTACTGCCGGGCCTTTGCGGCTGTTCAACACACGAAACTGGATGCCGCCCTTGTCGGTAGCCATGGCCATCGCGCCGCCGAGGGCATCGATTTCCTTGACCAGATGGCTTTTGCCGATGCCACCGATGGCCGGGTTGCAACTCATGGCGCCGAGGGTTTCCACGTTATGCGTCAGCAACAGGGTTTTTGCCCCCATGCGTGCTGACGCCAGTGCTGCCTCGGTACCGGCATGACCGCCGCCGATGACGATCACTTCAAAACGGGAAGGGAAATCCACCACGCACCTCGTGCCTGCTTAAGTAGGTCATTCAGGAAATATTGAAACCAGGTTTCTGGACCTGGTCGGCAAGTATAGGGACTTCGCCCTTTCTAAAGAACCCTTTGCACAAAATTTAACCAGCTGTGGAGAACTCGAGGTTAAAAGAATAAAAAAGAGAGAAATTTATAAAACCTTTGTTTTTATGTTTATTCTTACTGAGCACCATTTCTGTGGATAGATCGCTACAGGCCATGTTTTACAGTGTGTACAGATGTTCAAAACTCTGTGCTCATGTGGCAATGAGGCCCTTGGATAACCGGTGTAAGCCTGTGGATGAAAGGGATGGTTATCCACAGAGCGGGTTATATCCAGTTTTCAACCCCCTTTATCAACTGACCTCAGGAGCAGTTATTCACAGGGCTTAATCCACAGAAAATCGCCGACATGTCTTTTTCCGGACGCAAAAAAAGCGTCAGCGAGGGATTGGTGACGCTCGGCAAGCCAATTGCAGGAAATGGCTATTGTGAGAGGACGTAACAGAAGCTAATAATAGCCATTATCATTAACACGTCAGTTTCTCCCATGCCCCTACCCGCCCACACCGCTGCGATCGAGCAAATCTACGAGCAACATCATTCGTGGCTGTATGGTTGGCTCAATGGCAAACTGCACAACGCCTGCGATGCAGCCGATGTGGCGCATGACACGTTTTTGCGAGTTCTGGCGGCGCGCAATGCAGCTCATATTCGTGAGCCGAGGGATTACCTGACGACTATTGCGCGCGGCCTGGTCATCGATCGTTATAGACGCAGGGCGATTGAAAGCGCTTATCTGCAGGCCCTCGCAGCTCGGCCGGAAGCGTCAGTCATTAGCGAAGAAGACAGGGCGCTGATCATTGAAACCCTGATCGCTGTGGATAAAGCATTGACCGGGCTGGGTCCGCGAACACGGCAGATCTACATGCTTTCGCAAGTCGACGGACTGACTTATCAACAGATCGCCGTGCAATTGAGAGTCTCGCTGACCACAGTAAAAAAACACATGATCCGCGCCCTGACTGAGTGCGCCCTGGTCATGGCGCAGCCATGATGGCCGCCGCTGCAAACCGTCAGGTATTGGAAACTGCCGCCAGCTGGTACGTGCAGTTTCAATCCCAGCCACCGAGCCTTGCCGAACAAAAGGCCTGGCAGCTGTGGATAGACAGCGATCCAGCGCATCTGGCGGCGTGGAACCAGATGGAACAATTGCAGCGCCACCTAGGTACGCTGCCGCAGGATCTGAAACGACGTGCGCTCAATAGCGGCCAACAAAGACGCCAGGCACTCAAACTGCTGTTGCTTGCAGCGGGAACAGGTTTCGTTGGCTGGAACGTTCAACGACACACATCCCTGGGCAACGTCTGGGCCGACTATAAAACCGGTGTGGGCCAGCGTCGCACCATCAGCCTGGCCGATGGCAGCCAAATCCAGCTCAACACCGACTCGGCCATTGATGTTTCTTTCGACGCAGCGCAACGCCTGATTCAACTGCGTGCCGGTGAAATCCTCATCCAAACCGGCAAGCTTGGCGATCAGCGGCCGTTTTATGTGCAAACCCGCGACGGGCGGATTCAAGCTTTGGGCACCCGGTTCTCGGTGCATCAGATGCCGGACTCAACCCGGGTCGGCGTGCTGGAGGATCGAGTCAGCGCTCAACCCGCGCAGTCATCCACTGCTGCGCTCATTCTGAAAGCAGGCGAAGGCGCGGATTTCGATAGTCGACATATCGGCCTCAGTCATCCCTTCCAACCATCAGACGTCGGCTGGATCAACGGCCAGTTAAACGTTATCGACGCGCGCCTGGGCGACGTAATCGCGGAGTTGGGACGCTATCGCAGTGGTGTATTGCATTGTGATCGCCGCGCCCGGGATCTGCGGGTCTCCGGGACTTTCCGGCTCGATTCGACCGACGCAGTGCTGGCCAACCTTCAGGCCTCGTTGCCAATCAACGTGCGTTATTTCAGCCGTTACTGGGTCTCGATCAGCCATAGCGCTTGATCAAAAAATGCCTGGGGAAAAATAATTTCAAGCAGGGTTATCTTTTTTCGCCCTGACCCGGCCCTACAGGTAATCGCGATAAACGCGGCTCTTCGCCACCTTCAGGGCTAATCCACACATGCGTCTTCCCACGTTCCGTCAGCGCTTTTCTCCACATTGCATTGCATGCAGCTTATTGATGGCCAGCGCTGCGTCTTGTCTGGTGATCAGCAACAGCGCCTTCGCGGCGTCGGTATCCCAGCGTTACGCCATTGCCGCCGGCCCGCTGGATAGTGCCTTGAGCCAGTTCGCCTCTGCCGCCAATGTGATTCTGTCGTTCTCGCCGCAGCAGACCAGCCGCTTGCACAGTGCCGGGTTGAACGGCGATTTCAGCGTCGACCAGGGTTTTGCCCGATTGCTGCAAGGCTCGGGTTTACAGGCAGTGCCACAAGCTCCTGGCAGTTACATTCTGCAGAACGTGCCTAACGGTGACGCCCTGGAACTGGCGCCGACCAACATCAATGCGCAGTTGGGCAATCCAATGCATCTGGATTACGCCGCCGACGTCGGCTACAAGGCGCAAAACAGCCGGATCGGTACGAAAACCAGTACGCCGCTGTCGCAAACACCGCGTTCGGTGTCAGTGGTAACCGGTCAGCGGATCAAGGATCAGAAATCCCAGACTCTCACCGACGTCCTCGGCTACGTGCCGGGAATCTTCGCCCCACCGTTCGCCGCCGGTGACAGCCTGGCTGGAGACCTGTTTTATATCCGTGGTTTCAACGCCACCGATTACGGCTACGGTCTGCTGCGCGATGGACTGCGCGTGCAGGGCAATCGCTATGACACCAGCACCGAGCCGTACGGACTTGAACGGGTCGAGGTATTCCGTGGCCCGTCGTCGCTGCTGTATGGCGAAAATGCGCCGGGCGGTCTGGTCAATCTGGTCAGTAAACGCCCGACCGCCGCGCCTCAGGGCGAAGTGCAATTGGGCTATGGCTCGAACAATCGCCGGCAAATCGGCGTAGATGTCTCCGGCCCGCTCAATGACAGCGGCAACGTTCTCGGACGCGTGGTGATGCTGGGGCGCAAATCCGATACCCAGACCGAGCACGTTCCTGACGACCGGATTTATGTCGCCCCTTCGCTGACCCTGAATTTCGACGATTTCAATACGCTGACGCTGTTGGCCAACTACCAGAAAGACCACACCAACATGGAGCTTGGCCTGCCGGCCGCCGGTACGTTGCTGAGCAATCCCAACGGCCGGTTATCCAAAGACACGATGCTCGGCGATCCGGACTGGAATACCTTCGAACGGGAAACCTGGAGCAGCGGTTACGAGTTCAGCCACTCGTTCAACGATGACTGGCAGTTCCGCCAGAACTCGCGTTACATGCAGTCGCGCATCACCCGCCACGAAACCTGGCCGGGCAATCTGAACAACGCCGGTTTCGGCACGCGGTTGAACGTGACCGCTTACGATCGCTTCAACAAATCCATGGTGTATTCGCTGGATAACCAGCTCGAAGGCAAGTTCGAGGCGGGCGAGCTGGAAAACACCGTGCTGTTTGGCGTCAGCTACGATCGCACCTCGTTCAACCAGGACTGGAATGCCGGCGTTGTCGGGCCGATCGATGTGTATAACCCGGTTTACCTGCGCGATCCGACCACGCCAATTGCCGTGCAGAACACTTTGCTCGAGCAGCAGATGAAGGGTGTTTATGCACAGATTCAGAGCAAGTACGACCACTGGCTGTTCCTGCTGGGCGGGCGCCAGGACTGGGTCGACAGTGACTTCCGCGACAAGGTGGCGCGAGGCAGCAACATCAGCTCCGAGGACAAGAAGTTCACCTATCAGGGCGGCGTGATGTATCAGTTCGACAACGGCATGACGCCGTATGTCAGCTATTCAACAGCGTTCGTGCCGGTACAGCAGATTTCCAATGCCGGCGCACCGCTTGATCCGATCACCAGCAGCCAGTACGAAGTGGGTTTGAAGTACGAACCGATGGGCTGGGACACCGCTTTCACCGCTTCGGTGTATGACCTGCGCAAAAAGGACGACACCTATTTCGACGCAACGACGTCAACCTATCGCCAGGTGGGCGAAAGCCGCGCCAAAGGGGTGGAGCTGGAACTCAACAGTAATTTGACGCAGAACCTCAATGTCACGGCGGCTTATACCTACACCGACGCAAAAATTACCAAGGATTCGGCGACGTCGCTGGTCAAGGGCCACCAAATGACCGGCGTGCCGCGTAATCAAGCGTCGGCCTGGGCGAAATATCGCTTCCTCGACGGTGATTTGAAAGGCTTGTATGTGGCCGGTGGCGTGCGTTATTTCGACAGTGCGTTTGCCTACACTTCGCCTTCTCTCTACGGAAAACTGGATGCCGGCGACGTGACATTGGTCGACGCGGCTGTTGGATATCAGATCGATACACACTGGAGTGTCGATTTGAACGCGAAGAACCTGTTCGATAAGGAATACGTTTCGGGATGCAACGACGCAGGTCGCTGTTACTGGGGCGAGGATCGTACTTTGCTCGGTACGGTTTCCTATAACTGGTGAATGGAAAAAGGGGCCGTGGATGAATTATCCACAGCCCCTTTCTTTATTTGCCGATGCAGAAGCTGGAGAAAATCCTTCCGAGCAAATCATCAGAACTGAACGCCCCGGTAATTTCACCCAGGGAATGTTGAGCCTGGCGCAAATCCTCAGCGAGCAACTCCCCAGCGCCCGCCAGGGTCAGTTGCGCGCGGCCATGTTCCAATGCCGCGCTGGCGTGGCGCAGTGCCTCCAGATGCCGGCGACGTGCGCTGAAGCTGCTCTCCGAGGTCTGCTCGTAACCCATGCACGCCTTTAGATGATCACGCAGCAGGTCGAGGCCTTCAGCGGACTTGGCGCTGAGACTGATGGTCACATGGCCGTCGTCACTGGTTTCCAGAGCAATCGCTTCACCGGTCAGATCGGACTTGTTACGGATCAGGGTGACTTTCGCCGGATCCGGTCGAGACTCAAGGAATTCTGGCCACAAGGCAAAAGGATCCAGTGCCTCCGGTGCGGTCGCATCGACCACCAGCAAAACCCGATCCGCTTCACCAATGGCTTTCAACGCCCGTTCCACACCGATCTTTTCCACATGATCATCGGTGTCACGCAGTCCTGCAGTATCGACCACATGCAACGGCATCCCGTCGATGTGGATATGTTCGCGCAGGATATCCCGCGTAGTACCGGCAATCTCGGTGACGATGGCGGCTTCGCGACCGGCCAATGCATTCAACAGGCTGGATTTTCCGGCATTCGGCCGCCCAGCGATGACGACGGTCATACCATCACGCAACAATGCGCCCTGCCCCGCTTCACGCAGCACTGTGGATAACTCATCGCGTACCTTATCGAGCATGCCCAATACATGACCGTCGGCGAGAAAGTCGATTTCCTCTTCCGGGAAGTCGATGGCGGCTTCGACGTAGATACGCAGACCGATCAGTTGCTCGGTCAAGTTATGCACACGCTGGGAAAACGCACCCTGTAATGAACGCAATGCATTGCGCGCAGCCTGTGCAGAACTGGCTTCGATCAAATCGGCGATTGCCTCGGCCTGGGCCAGATCGAGTTTGTCATTGAGGAAGGCGCGCTCGCTGAATTCACCTGGACGGGCCAGACGGCAGCCCAGTTCCAGACAACGCTTGAGCAACATGTCCAGAACGATCGGGCCGCCATGGCCCTGCAATTCCAAGACGTCTTCGCCGGTAAACGAGTTCGGACCCGGAAAATACAAAGCCAGACCTTCGTCCAGCACCTGCTGGTCGTCACTGAAAAACGGCCCGTAATGAGCGTAACGTGGTTTCAGTTCTCGGCCGCTGATGGCTATTGCCGCAACGCTGGCCAACGGCCCGGAAATACGGACGATGCCCACACCGCCGCGCCCTTGAGCGGTGGCGACAGCGGCGATGGTTTCACGGGGTGTGCTCATAAAGCGGCATCCAGACAAAAGTGGCAGATAGCAAAACGCCCCACTAGGGGGCGCTTTGAGTGGTGTTATCCACAGTGCAAGTTACGCCTCGGCTTTTTTCGTCGCCGCTTCGATCTTACGCGTGATGTACCACTGTTGTGCAATCGACAGGCAGTTGTTCACAACCCAGTACAGTACCAGGCCCGCCGGGAACCACAGGAAGAAGAAGGTGAAGATGATTGGCATCATTTTCATGACCTTCGCCTGCATCGGATCCGGAGGCGTCGGGTTCAGCTGCTGCTGGATGAACATGGTTGCGCCCATGATGATCGGCAGAATGAAGAACGGATCCTTGATCGACAGGTCAGTGATCCACAGCATGAACGGCGCCTGGCGCATTTCCACGCTTTCCAGCAGAACCCAGTACAGCGACAGGAAGACCGGCATCTGCACGAGGATCGGCAAGCAGCCGCCCAGTGGATTGATCTTCTCTTTCTTGTACAGCTCCATCATGGCCTGCGACATTTTCTGCCGGTCATCGCCATGTTGCTCTTTCAGCGCAGCCAGTTTCGGAGCCACGGCACGCATGCGCGCCATCGATTTGTAGCTGGCGGCCGACAGCGGGAAGAAGATCCCTTTGATCAGCATGGTCAGGAAGATGATCGACCAGCCCCAGTTACCGACAATGGCGTGGATATGTTGCAGCAGCCAGAAGATCGGCTGGGCAATGAACCACAGAATGCCGTAGTCGACGGTCAGTTCCAGACCTGGGGACAACTCTTTCAACACAGCCTGGCTTTTCGGACCTGCGTACAGCACAGCGCTGGTTTCAACTTTTGCACCTGGAGCAGCGGTCAGAGTCGGACCGGTGTAACCGATGATGTAGTTGCCTTTGCTGTCTTTACGGGTCTGGACGATATTGTTCTCGCCCTTGGCCGGAATCCACGCGGTCACGAAGTAGTGCTGCAGCCAGGCTACCCAACCACCGGTGACGGTTTCCTTGAGCTGCGCCTTGTCCATGTCCTTCATCGACACTTTCTTGTACGGCTCGGAACTTGTCCACAGGGCGGCGCCCAGGTAAGTCGCGGTGCCAGTAGCCGTGGTCGACGAAGGATCAGCGCTGGCGTCGCGCTTCAACTGGGCAAACATTGCGCCGTTCCAGGGCTGAGCGCTCTGGTTATCCACAATGTAGGAGACAGCGACGTCGTACAGGCCACGTTTCATGGTGAAACGCTTGATGTAGTTGACGCCGTCCTTGCTGAATTTCAGGTCAACGACGAGTTGATCCTGACCGTCAGCCAGTTGGTAAACCTTCTTCTCCGAGGAATAAACCGGACGACCGGCCGGGTTTGCATCCGGGCCGTTGGTACCGATCAGACCGCTTTGCGCCAGATATACACGTTCGCCGCCGTTATCGAACAGCTGGAACGGAACGTCAGGACGATCCTGACGACGTGGATACAAAGGCAGAGTCAGTTGCGCAACGTCGCCACCCTGTGGATCGATCGCCAGATCGAGCACATCGGTCTTGACCTGAATCAGATCCTTGCTGGCGGCGACCGGCGTTTCGGCAGGTGCGCTGGTATCGCTGGCGGCGCGCGGAATATCGTCACTGGCAGCATTTGTGCCAGTGGCGGTGTCCGGCAAACCGGATGTAGTCGTACTGGAAGCAACATTCTGAGTCGGCAGGGCAGCCTGGCCATAATCCTGGTTCCATTTAAGAACCATGACGTAGGACACGATTGCCAGGGCGACGATCAGGATCGTGCGTTTGATATCCATGATTACTCGGCCATCGAAGAAGAACGGGAGGTAGGGACAGGTGGAACCGGGTCATAACCACCGGGATTCCACGGATGACAGCGACCTAAACGACGAAAGGTCAGCCAGCCACCGCGCAGAAGGCCATGATTTTCAATGGCTTCATACGCGTAGCAGGAACAACTGGGGTAGAAGCGACAGTGGCTGGCCATTAAAGGACTAATGGCATAGCGATAAAACTGGATCGGAACGAGGGCCAGTTTACGCATCGGTACTGTCTACCCCTACAGTTTCGGTTTTGACTGCCGGAACGGGCTTGTTGCGTGCCAGACGCTTCCAGAGTTTGCCGAAATGCTGAATCAATTCGGGGTTTTCTACATCACCCAAACCTTTGCGCGCGACGATAACGATGTCCCAGCCGACCAGTGAATCCTGGTGCAGACGGAACGATTCGCGCATCAGACGTTTGAGGCGATTGCGCTCAACGGAGAGCTTTACGCTCTTTTTCCCGATAACCAGCCCGAGACGGGGGTGATCAAGATCGTTGTTGCGTGCAAGGAGCAGGAGATTTTTCCACGGAACCTTGCCGGTAGGGGAGTCAAAGACTGCCTTGAAATGCCGGGGGGTAAGCAGACGCTTTTCCCGACTGAAGTCCTGACTCACCTCCAGTACCGGATTATCAAACTGCCAGACGCGCACGACCTTTGGCGCGACGACGCGACAGGACTGCGCGGCCGTTCTTGGTAGCCATGCGAGCACGGAAACCGTGGGTACGAGCGCGTTTGATAGTGCTTGGTTGGAAAGTACGTTTCATGTCGTGTTACCTGGTTCGTCCACAACGGGCCGGAATGGCCCCCGTTTTAAGAGACCGGGGATTCTAGAGAAAGCAAGCCTTCAGGTCAATTTCCAACCAGCGTTTCCTTATAAATAGATCAGGGCAGGGTTTGAGCTCGAAAGCCTGTCAGCTAGATATAGAAATAAAGAAGGGAATTATTTAAAGCTTTTCTGTAAAGCTTGTAAAAGCTAGACACGCCATCTTCTGTGGATAACTGCCATGGGGCCTTATTCTTCGGGGTGTACAGAGAATGACAACTACAGTGGAAAACCGTGTTCAGCCTGTGCTGCGCTATCGGAAAAGCTGTGTGTGAAAGGGCTTGTTATCCACAGGCTGGTTATCCACCGGGTTTAACCCCCAGTTGTCCAGTGCCCTCAGAGGCGTTTATCCACAGGGCTTATTCATGTGCCGTTGGTCGCCTTTTAATGCGTTAACGCATTGATAAATGATGGCGATGGACCTACCTGCATGTGGATAAGTGAACCGCTCGCCGCTACAATGGCCGCTTGTTTTTGCCTCACCGGCTTTCAACTTAGGGGATATCCGTGTCAGTGGAACTTTGGCAGCAGTGCGTGGAGCTTTTGCGCGAAGAGCTGCCTGCCCAACAATTCAACACCTGGATCCGTCCACTACAGGTCGAAGCCGAAGGCGACGAGTTGCGCGTCTACGCACCGAATCGTTTCGTGTTGGACTGGGTCAACGAAAAGTACCTGGGCCGCGTTCTTGAACTGCTGGATGAGCACGGCAATGGCTCGACACCGGCGCTGTCCTTGTTAATAGGCAGCAAGCGCAGCTCGGCACCTCGTGCCGCACCCAATGCGCCGCTGGCGGCCGCGCAAGTTGCTCAGGCGCAGGCCAATAATGTGCCAGCGAGCAATCCGGCACCGACGCCAGCCCCTGCTCCGGCCAAACGTTCCACACAGAAGGCCGCTGAAGTCAGCGAAGAACCTTCCCGCGACAGCTTCGACCCGATGGCCGGCGCCGCTTCGCAGCAGGCCCCGGTTCGCGCGGAGCAGCGCACCGTGCAGGTAGAAGGTGCGCTCAAGCACACCAGTTACCTGAATCGCACGTTCACCTTCGAAAACTTCGTTGAAGGTAAATCCAACCAGCTCGCCCGTGCGGCGGCCTGGCAGGTGGCGGACAATCCCAAGCACGGTTACAACCCGCTGTTCCTTTATGGTGGTGTCGGCCTGGGTAAAACCCACTTGATGCACGCGGTGGGCAACCATCTATTAAAGAAGAATCCGAATGCCAAGGTCGTGTACCTGCATTCCGAGCGCTTCGTGGCCGACATGGTCAAGGCGTTGCAACTGAACGCCATCAACGAATTCAAGCGTTTCTACCGTTCGGTGGATGCCTTGCTGATCGACGATATTCAGTTCTTCGCCCGCAAGGAGCGTTCCCAGGAAGAGTTTTTCCACACCTTCAACGCGCTGCTTGAAGGTGGTCAGCAGGTCATTCTCACCAGTGACCGCTACCCGAAGGAAATCGAAGGCCTTGAAGAACGTCTCAAGTCCCGTTTCGGCTGGGGACTGACCGTTGCGGTCGAGCCGCCTGAGCTGGAAACCCGCGTGGCGATCCTGATGAAGAAGGCCGATCAGGCCAAAGTCGATCTGCCACACGACGCCGCATTCTTCATTGCTCAGCGCATTCGCTCTAACGTCCGTGAGCTGGAAGGTGCGCTGAAACGTGTGATCGCTCACTCGCACTTCATGGGCCGCGACATCACCATCGAGCTGATTCGCGAATCCCTCAAAGACTTGCTGGCGTTGCAGGACAAACTTGTTTCTGTGGATAACATTCAGCGCACCGTCGCCGAGTATTACAAGATCAAGATTTCCGACCTGCTGTCCAAGCGCCGCTCGCGCTCGGTGGCTCGTCCGCGTCAGGTGGCCATGGCGTTGTCCAAGGAACTGACCAACCACAGCCTGCCGGAAATCGGCGATGTGTTTGGCGGCCGCGACCACACCACCGTGCTGCACGCCTGCCGCAAGATCAACGAACTTAAGGAATCCGACGCGGACATCCGCGAGGACTACAAGAACCTGCTGCGTACACTGACCACTTGATGAACACCAGCGCAGCTTATTAAGGCAAGGGACTAGACCATGCATTTCACCATTCAACGCGAAGCCCTGTTGAAACCCCTGCAACTGGTCGCAGGCGTCGTCGAGCGCCGACAGACCTTGCCGGTACTGTCCAACGTGCTGTTGGTCGTCGAAGGCCAGCAACTGTCGCTGACCGGTACCGACCTGGAAGTCGAGCTGGTCGGTCGTGTGCAACTCGAAGAGCCGGCCGAAACCGGTTCCATCACCGTGCCGGCGCGCAAGCTGATGGATATCTGCAAAAGCCTGCCCAACGATGCGCTGATCGACATCAAGGTCGACGAGCAGAAGCTGGTGGTAAAGGCCGGTCGTAGCCGCTTCACCCTGTCGACCCTGCCGGCCAACGACTTCCCGACTGTTGAAGAAGGCCCGGGCTCGCTGACGTGCAGCCTGGAGCAGAGCAAACTGCGTCGCTTGATCGAACGCACCAGCTTCGCCATGGCCCAGCAGGACGTGCGTTACTATCTCAACGGCATGCTGCTGGAAGTTTCCGCTGGTGTGATCCGCGCCGTGGCCACCGACGGACACCGTCTGGCGATGTGCTCGATGCAGGCCGATATCGGTCAGCCGGATCGCCATCAGGTGATCGTGCCGCGCAAAGGTATCCTCGAACTGGCGCGTCTGCTCACCGAGCCGGATGGCAATGTCAGCATCGTCCTCGGCCAGCACCACATCCGCGCCACCACGGGCGAGTTCACTTTCACCTCGAAACTGGTCGACGGTAAATTCCCGGATTACGAGCGCGTCCTGCCGAAAGGTGGTGACAAGCTGGTACTCGGCGATCGTCAGGCGTTGCGTGAAGCGTTCAGCCGTACCGCGATTCTGTCCAACGAGAAGTACCGCGGCATCCGTCTGCAACTGGCCAGCGGTCAGTTGAAGATCCAGGCCAACAACCCGGAGCAGGAAGAAGCGGAAGAAGAAGTGGGCGTTGAATACAACGGCGGCTCGCTGGAGATCGGCTTCAACGTCAGCTACCTGCTCGACGTGCTGGGCGTGATGACCACCGAGCAGGTTCGCCTGATCCTGTCCGACTCCAACAGCAGTGCGCTGGTGCAAGAGTCCGACAATGACGATTCGGCTTACGTTGTCATGCCGATGCGTCTGTAATCAGCTGATCCTGAATGTCGTTAAGTCGTGTTTCGGTCACCGCGGTGCGCAATCTGCACCCGGTGACCTTCTCCCCCTCCCCCCGCATCAACATTCTTTACGGCGCCAACGGCAGCGGCAAAACCAGTGTTCTGGAAGCCATTCATCTGCTGGGGCTTGCCCGTTCGTTTCGCAGTACGCGGCTGTTGCCTGTCATTCAGTACGAACAGCTCGCCTGTACCGTATTCGGTCAGGTTGAACTGGCTGAAGGCGGACACAGTGCGCTGGGGATTTCCCGCGACCGTCAGGGCGAGTTCCAGATTCGCATCGACGGCCAGAACGCCCGTAGCGCTGCGCAGCTGGCGGAGATCCTGCCGCTGCAGTTGATCAACCCGGACAGCTTCCGTCTGCTGGAAGGCGCACCGAAGATTCGCCGGCAGTTTCTCGACTGGGGCGTGTTCCACGTCGAACCGCGTTTCATGGCCACTTGGCAGCGTTTGCAGAAGGCGCTGCGCCAGAGAAACTCCTGGCTGCGGCATGGTACACTTGACGCCGTTTCGCAAGCGGTTTGGGACAGGGAACTGTGCCAGGCCAGCGCTGAAATCGATGAATACCGCCGCGCTTACATCACAGCCTTGAAACCGGTCTTCGAACAGACCTTGAGCGAACTGGTTGAGCTCGAGGGTTTGACGCTCAGCTATTACCGAGGCTGGGACAAGGACCGCGAATTGAGCGCCGTACTCGCCGCTTCCGTACAACGGGACCAGCAGATGGGGCACACCCAGGCCGGACCGCAACGAGCTGATTTGCGTCTCAGATTGGGCGCACACAATGCCGCGGACATTTTGTCCCGGGGTCAGCAGAAGTTGGTGGTGTGTGCACTGCGGATTGCCCAAGGGCACCTGGTCAGCCAGGCCCGTCGCGGACAGTGTATTTATCTGGTGGATGATTTGCCGTCCGAGCTGGACGAGAGCCACCGCCGCGCGCTGTGCCGCTTGCTGGAAGACTTACGCTGCCAGGTGTTTATCACCTGTGTAGATCACGAATTACTGAGGGAAGGCTGGCAGACGGAAACGCCAGTCGCTTTGTTCCACGTGGAACAGGGCCGTATCACCCAGACCCACGACCATCGGGAGTGAAGGCATTGAGCGAAGAAAATACGTACGACTCAACGAGCATTAAAGTGCTGAAAGGCCTGGATGCCGTACGCAAACGTCCCGGTATGTACATTGGTGACACCGACGATGGCAGCGGTCTGCACCACATGGTGTTCGAGGTGGTCGACAACTCGATCGACGAAGCCCTCGCCGGCCATTGCGACGACATCAGCATCATCATTCACCCGGACGAATCCATCACCGTTAAAGACAACGGTCGTGGCATCCCGGTAGACGTGCATAAAGAGGAAGGCGTTTCCGCCGCAGAGGTCATCATGACCGTCCTCCACGCTGGCGGTAAGTTCGACGACAACTCCTACAAAGTATCCGGCGGTCTGCATGGCGTAGGTGTGTCGGTGGTGAACGCGCTGTCCGAAGAACTGGTCCTTACCGTTCGCCGCAGTGGCAAGATCTGGGAACAGACCTACGTCCACGGCGTTCCTCAGGCACCGATGGCCATCGTTGGCGACAGCGAAACCACCGGTACCCAGATCCACTTCAAGGCTTCCAGCGAAACCTTCAAGAACATTCACTTCAGCTGGGACATCCTCGCCAAGCGCATTCGTGAACTGTCCTTCCTCAACTCCGGTGTCGGCATCGTCCTCAAGGACGAGCGCAGCGGCAAGGAAGAGCTGTTCAAGTACGAAGGCGGCCTGCGTGCGTTCGTTGAATACCTGAACACCAACAAGACTGCGGTCAATCAGGTGTTCCACTTCAACATCCAGCGTGAAGACGGCATCGGCGTGGAAATCGCCCTGCAGTGGAACGACAGCTTCAACGAGAACCTGTTGTGCTTCACCAACAACATTCCGCAGCGCGACGGCGGCACTCACCTGGTGGGCTTCCGCTCGGCACTGACGCGTAACCTGAACAACTACATCGAGCAGGAAGGTCTGGCGAAGAAGCACAAAGTCGCCACCACCGGTGACGACGCTCGTGAAGGCCTGACCGCGATCATCTCGGTGAAAGTGCCGGATCCGAAGTTCAGCTCGCAGACTAAAGACAAGCTGGTGTCTTCCGAAGTGAAGACTGCAGTGGAACAGGAGATGGGCAAATACTTCTCCGACTTCCTTCTGGAGAACCCGAACGAAGCCAAGCTGGTAGTCGGCAAGATGATCGACGCCGCCCGTGCCCGTGAAGCCGCGCGCAAGGCCCGTGAGATGACCCGCCGCAAAGGCGCGCTGGACATCGCCGGTCTGCCGGGCAAGCTCGCCGACTGCCAGGAAAAAGACCCGGCGCTGTCCGAACTGTACCTGGTGGAGGGTGACTCCGCGGGCGGTTCTGCGAAGCAGGGACGTAACCGCAAGACCCAGGCGATCCTGCCGTTGAAGGGCAAGATCCTCAACGTCGAGAAAGCCCGTTTCGACAAGATGATCTCGTCCCAGGAAGTGGGCACGCTGATCACCGCGCTGGGCTGTGGCATCGGTCGCGAAGAGTACAACATCGACAAGCTGCGCTATCACAACATCATCATCATGACCGATGCTGACGTCGACGGTTCGCACATCCGTACCCTGCTGCTGACCTTCTTCTTCCGTCAGTTGCCCGAGCTGATCGAGCGTGGCTACATCTACATCGCCCAGCCACCGCTGTACAAAGTCAAAAAAGGCAAGCAAGAGCAATACATCAAAGACGACGACGCCATGGAAGAGTACATGACGCAGTCGGCCCTGGAAGATGCAAGCCTGCACCTGAACGAAGAAGCCCCGGGCATTTCCGGCGAAGCGCTGGAACGTCTGGTGAACGACTTCCGCATGGTGATGAAGACCCTCAAGCGTCTGTCGCGTCTGTACCCTCAGGAGCTGACCGAGCACTTCATCTATCTGCCGGCCGTCAGTCTGGAAACCCTGGGCGACCACGCGGCGATGCAAGAGTGGCTGGCGCAGTATGAAGTCCGTCTGCGTACCAACGAGAAGTCGGGTCTGGTCTACAAGGCCAGCCTGCGTGAGGATCGCGAACGTGGCGTCTGGCTGCCAGAGGTCGAACTGATCTCCCACGGTCTGTCGAACTACGTCACCTTCAACCGCGACTTCTTCGGCAGCAACGACTACAAAACCGTGGTCACCCTGGGCGCGCAACTGAGCACCCTGCTCGATGAAGGCGCGTACATCCAGCGTGGCGAGCGCAAGAAAGCCGTTACCGAGTTCAAGGAAGCCCTCGACTGGCTGATGGCCGAAAGCACCAAGCGCCACACCATCCAGCGCTACAAAGGTCTGGGCGAAATGAACCCGGATCAGCTGTGGGAAACCACCATGGACCCAAGCGTGCGGCGCATGCTGAAAGTCACCATCGAAGACGCCATCGGTGCAGACCAGATCTTCAACACCCTGATGGGTGATGCGGTCGAACCTCGCCGAGATTTCATCGAGAGCAACGCACTGGCGGTTTCCAACCTGGACTTCTGATCCTGTGTCGATGGGCACATTAAGTGTCGCGAGTGGGCGGGTTATTGTCGCTCTCTAATGAAAACCCCCGGCCTCGTGCCGGGGTTTTTCTATGTATTGATCTATAAATATGTCCCAATGATCGTCATTCCCTCGAATGGAAAGACCAGGGTCATCCGGCCCAGGGCGACCATGCTTAAGGTCGAGCAGATGGTGAGTTGCCAAGCCTCAGTGGGAAGATATGCGTCAGGACTTTCGTTCAAAGGGTTGGCTCAGCAACAGACGAATCGGAAATACCGCGATCCAGACACATTGGTAAATGCTTCGGAAAATGTACAAAGTCACTCAAGGGTAGTACCAGAAGCTGCTGGGCTCTAGAAGCACCGGGCCACACCTTCGCTTGGATTGCAGCGATGCTTCTCGTAGCTTCTGTAATTTGATCGGCGCGGCTTGTTAGGTTTACCGCACAGCGTAATCGGTAGCTCTCTCTCGCACCCATATCTATCAGTTTCTGTGGGGGCGAGTTGCTCGAATACAAAAAAGTGAGAATAAGGTGTGAGTAGCAAACCAACGAAAACAATGATTTCTCTCTTCAGTGGAGCAGGTGGGCTGGATCTTGGATTGAGCGCGGCCGGATTTACCAACAAATTATGTGTGGAAATCGACGAAATTGCTCAACAGACGCTTACCTTAAATCATCCAAAATGGAAAATAGCTTGTCCTGGCGATATCCACGCATTAACACCTAGCGAATTGCTAAAACAAGCAAATCTTAAGCCTAGAGAACTCACCCTCCTCGCTGGCGGGCCGCCATGCCAACCTTTCTCTAAGTCCGGATATTGGGCAACAGGGGATACAGATCGTCTGACGGATCCACGAGCTAGAACGTTAAAAGCCTATTTAGATATCGTCCGTGAAGCTCAACCGGAAGTTATTTTGCTTGAAAATGTCAAAGGCATAGCCTTCTCAGAGAAGGATGAAGGTTTACAGCTTTTGATAAATGAACTAAACAATATCAATAGAGCAAAGAAAACCAACTACAAACCTCATGTAATTACAGTGAATGCCGCTGATTATGGAGTACCTCAATCAAGGGAGCGTGTATTCATTCTTGCTAGTAGGGATGGTATGCACTTCAATCCTCCAGCGCCCACACATTTCGATCCTGAAAAATCTCAGGGTAAAGGCTTGCCCTATTTAACATCGTGGGATGCGATTGGCGACCTGGACGTTGATATTTGGCCTGATGATGTTAAACCTTCAGGAAAATGGGCTGATCTACTGCCAACAATACCCGAAGGGCAAAACTACCTGTGGCACACAGAAAAGATGGGGGGATTACCGCTGTTTGGTTGGCGAACACGGTTTTGGTCGTTTCTTCTAAAGCTAGCCAAAGATAAGCCAAGCTGGACGATTCAGGCTCAGCCTGGCCCTGCAACAGGCCCTTTTCACTGGCAAGGAAGATTGCTGTCGGTTCGTGAACTCGCCCGAATCCAAACCTTCCCAGATGACTACATGTTTGCAGGAGATCGACGTGCTGCTCACATCCAGATCGGCAATGCGGTCCCTCCGGCGATTGGGGAGCTTTTTGGATTGGAAATACGGAGTCAACTTCTTGGGGAGCGAGTTCGTAGAAAGCTAAAGCTCATTCCTGAAAAAAGGACTGACTGTCCATCACCGGAAAAGCCAAAATCGGTACCGAAAAAGTATTTGTCATTAAGTGGCGCTCACGATGCCCACCCCGGAACAGGGAAAGGTCCTGGAGCACAAAAACGCGAACAGAAGGAACACGTCCATGCCAGATAGCAGCAAACGAGAGTCGCGCTCACGAATTCTCGAAGCGCTTGAGCGTGAGTTAATGGGCCCCTCCTCTACGGATGAGGTAATCACTGAATTTCCAACCACTCGTTATGTTGTTGGACGGCTGGCACCTTTGAAGTCAGAGATTCCAGAACTGGAGCACGACCAGATTGCTGCCGGGAACGATGATGATGAAGGCGGTGAATACGAGCCTCAACCACCGCTCATTGGGGGCTTTAGCCCTTCCTCCATGGGGCTCTCATTCCTCATATCCCAAGATACTCAAACAATTAATGCCAGGGCTTCGTGGGGCGACTACAGACGCGAAAAGGATGAGTCCGAAGGTGGAACCTATTGGAAGCGTTACCAGAGGTCAGTTTCAGTAGAGACCATCCCTGTTGACACAATCGGCAAACTCAAGCCAATCGCCCTATCTAAGTCCATTGCTCCAGCCTCTATAATTATTACACCGGAAGGTTTCCGAGGGCCTGGGGAGAATGGCGATGGAGACGCTCAAGTATTCCTCGAAGGAGTCGTCCACCATATCGATGGGGCCAAAGCAATTAGTCTGTTCCTAGTTAACAGGCGACCAAAAGGTGACGATTCCGATAGGGCAAAAGATCAGCAATGGTTGATGCAGCCTAAACTAGAACTGTTTTCAGCTGAAAAAAACCCCATATTTGTAGCTAAGGATTTTGATAGGGAAATTTCACAAGATCCAGAAATTACTACGGCCAACATGCTCTATCGGGATGCGAAAGAATTTGCAACTGGCCATGGAGTAGCCGCTGGCTGGGACGGGGTGAACGCTACGCGTGATCGTGCCAGCGTCCTGTTTACCGATTTTATCCCCAACTCCGAAGTGCCAAGCTTAATCGCTCAAAGTGGAGATATTCCCGATCTGAATCTGGATATGTGGCAACTGAGCAGGTGCAGTTCCCCTACCGACGTGTTCAACGCCATCGAACCGCTGGTCTCAGCGTATGACCAATGGATTAAAGATAGAAAACAAGACGCAAAAAACGCGCCCTTTGTTTCCACACCAGAGAACCGGGATACAGCAAAAGTTCTCATAGAAGCGTGCGAAGACGCTGCTCGAAGAATGCGCGAAGGTTTAGAACTAATCAAAAATGAATCGAAGGCCTTTGAAGCATTTTTGTTTGCCAACTACGTTATGTGGGATCAGCGCATTCACGCCATTTGGGCAGGCAGAAATCGAGACAAAGGGCAAATTGTCGGAGCGCCTACTGACTTTGATATGCCAAACAACCGTACGTGGCGACCATTTCAAATGGGCTTTATTTTGCTCAATATTGCGAGCATGGTGAATAAGCCTAAAACGGGTGAAAAGATTGCATCAGATCGAAAACTTGTTGATTTGCTGTGGTTCCCAACAGGTGGCGGTAAAACGGAAGCCTATCTCGGCTTAGCAGCGTTCACATTGGCGTATCGACGTTTACGCGGCGACGTAAATGGTCTTGATTCTAGCGCCGGTGTAACCATTATCATGCGTTACACACTGCGTCTGCTGACGGTGCAGCAATTTCAACGTGCGACTGCGTTGATCTGCGCCTGTGAGTTGGTACGCAAAAGTGACCCTGGTAAGTGGGGCTACGAACCTTTCAAAATTGGCCTATGGGTCGGGAAAGCTACCACGCCCAATGACGCCAAAGCATCTGGCAAGGCGCTGGAAGATTTGGAAGAAGGCAAGAAACCACGGGACGGTAGTCCAGTACAGTTAGTTTCATGCCCCCGTTGCGGCACCTCATTGGTAACCCCACAAGGCAAGCCAGAAAACCAAACTTACGATTTCGATAACGCCAGGTTAAGAACGCTCGTTCGCTGCCCCAATCCAAAATGTGAATTTTGTGCCCGCCGTTCTAACGACCAAGGTCTACCGGTAGTAGTGGTCGATGATGAAATTTATCGCGAATGTCCATCATTGGTTATCGCCACGGTGGACAAATTTGCCCGCATGCCATTCAAGGGTGAAACGCAGGCACTGTTCGGATTGCGAGATAGATACAGCCCAACCTACGGGCACCTGACGCCAGCTCACGGCGAAAAACCCAATCAACGAGTGGTAAAAGACGATCACCCGGCACGCCGATTAGTGCCGCCAGAATTGATCATTCAGGACGAACTACATCTGATTTCTGGCCCACTCGGTACCATGGTCGGCCTATATGAAACAGCCGTTGATTTTTTAACACGCATTGAAACCGAAACAGGGGTCTCAGTTCCGGCAAAGATCATTGCTTCCACTGCCACAATACGCCGCGCTCGCGAGCAAATTCGCCAACTCTATAACCGCGATCTGGCTATCTTCCCGGCGAGTGGTTTGTCATCCAAAGATTCCTTCTTTGCCAAAGAGCAGGAAATCAAAGAGGACGACGATAAGACTGCCGGTCGATTGTATGTGGGTTTGAACGCGCCAGGCTCCAGTACCAAAACCTTGCTCGTTCGCGTATATGCAGCGCTGCTGGCGGCCGGTGAGGCGGAAATCACCCGTGACCATGAAGCGGCAGATCCCTACGCTACGGTTGTCGGCTATTTCAATAGCCTTCGCGCACTAGGTGGTGCACGCCGACTGGTTGAAGACGACATAAAAAAACGTCTTCGTTATTTAGCTCACCAAAGAGGCTTTCCTCAGCGTTATATCAATGACCCAGACGAGCTGACCAGTCGACTCGATTCTTGGCGAATTCCCGGCTTGTTAAAAAGGCTTGATAACAAATTCCCGCGCGAAAAAGACAAGCAGTACCCCGTCGATGTTCTGCTAGCCACCAACATGATTTCCGTAGGCGTGGATATCGATCGACTCGGCTTGATGGTTGTTACAGGCCAACCTAAAAGTACCTCAGAATATATCCAAGCTACCAGTCGGGTGGGCCGAAAGCATCCTGGTTTGGTGATCACGATGTACAACTGGCTTGGTACGCGTGATCTTTCTCACTACGAACATTTCCGAGCTTACCATGCGGCGCTTTATCGATACGTTGAGGCCATCAGCGTCACACCTTTTTCGTCACGAGCTTTGGATAGAGGCTTACTTGGTGCCTTTGCTGCCATGCAGCGCCTGGGTGGGCAAAACATGGCTCGTGAAGTTCAAGCCCAAAATTTTGATCCGGCTTTGCCCAGCACAGATCTGATGATCACTAATATCACCCTGCGCGCGGCAGATTTGGTGGGTAAGAAAAACGCCAAACTGGTAAATGATCGACTGATGTCGAGCCGCGATGATTGGGCGCACTACGCCGATGATCTTTTGCGCTATTCCTGGCTGAAAAGTGGTGAACGCCCCCCAAATAACTCCCGCGTATTACTTAAAACATCGGGGACGGATAACGAAGGCCAATGGACAACGCCAGGATCGTTGCGCGAAGTTGAACCCACCGCAGCATTTTATCTTAGTGACGAGGAGTAACACGAATGTCGAGCAAAAGAGCTATCGGAGACGTTCGTCCGAGTCAGGTGATTACCACTTTTGGTCCTGGTGCCATTGTGGACTTGCAAACTCTGTCGGTTATCGTCGCCGGCATTGACGGCTGGCATTTGGATGAAGAACTAGTAATTCACGAGCCGCGCTTGCAGCGAGCCCTGAAAGTAAAGCGCTTTTTTTCCGCAGAGCCGACCAGCGGCAACTATTTTACAAAACGCGGAACCGTACCAACCTTTCTGTTTCCTCGCTATCAGGTTTGCACTCATCCCGAATGCGCAACCCTTTCCGAACCTGGCGAAGAACTGGTTGAATACAACGAAAAAACGCAGGAAATGGAATGCAAGGCACCGAATTGCAAGGGCCGTGGTAAGTACCGGGCTCCCACCACTCCAGCGCCGTTTGTAGTTGCCTGTCCGAGCGGTCATATTGATGACTTTCCTTGGCGTGCGTATGTGCACCGGGACGCCGATAACAACTGTAAGAAGCGCATGCGCTTGGTGTATTCCGGCACCACAGGGTCGGTGTCTGATATCTGGGTCTATTGTGCCTGCGATGCCAAGCGCAGCGTCAGTGATGCCTTTGGTGAAAATCGCAGCCTCGCCTTGGGCGAATGTAGCCGCAAGCGTCCTTGGTTGGGTATCAAAAATAAAGACCCTCATGAATGTAAACACGCAGGCCAATTGCGTGCCATTCAACGTGGCGCCACTAACGGCTGGTTCCCCTTGGTGCGCAGTGCCTTGTCCATTAAAGAAGCCGCTACCCCCATAGGACAGGCGCTAAAAAAATGCCCACAACATCAAGTGGAAAAAATCGACTCCAAAGAAAAGCTGAAAACGCTTCTCGATATGGAAATGTTCCCTACTTTGTCAGACTTCAAGGTAGAAGATATTTGGCTGACCTTACTGAAAGAGCGGGGCGAAATTGAAACCGATGAAATCGATTTACGCCTACCGGAATGGAATGCGTTTAGAGATATCGAAGGCAGCAACCAAGGCGATCAATCCGATTTTTTCTTAGAGGCGGGAGAGGTTCCCGATCTGCAAAGCAATAAAATCGATCGAATAGTGCTTGCTAGAAAATTATTAGAAGTTCGGGCGCTCACCAGTTTTACGCGCATCGACTACGCCTCAGGTATGGATGACGACGGTATGGGCGCCTCTCGTGCGCCAATTTACAAGGAGCGGCAGGATTGGCTTCCTGCCGTCGAGGTGCGAGGCGAAGGTATTTTTATCGAATTAAAAGAAGACGCCCTGGCAAATTGGGAGGCTATACCTGCGGTAAAAAAACGGGCGGCCGCCATTGAGCAAAAATACCGAGAGTGGGCGGCCGAACGTGGTGTTGATGCGGATGATTTCCCCGGTGCGCGATACATTCTGCTGCACAGTCTGGCTCACGTATTAATGCGGCAGCTTGCTTTGGATTGTGGTTACTCCGAATCCGCAGTTCGAGAGCGTATTTACAGCAGCACCGATCCTGAACGCAGAATGGCGGGTATCTTGTTGTACACCGCTAGTGCCGATTCCGAAGGCAGTCTGGGTGGTTTGGTGGATCTAGGCAGTAAGGAGCGCTTTCCCAATTTGATTCACAGCGCCTTAGAAAACGCCAAGCGCTGCTCGTCGGACCCCCTTTGCGCAGATCACCAACCGGATGTGCATGCCACCATAAACGGTGCGGCCTGCCACGCTTGTGTCTTAGCTCCGGAAACCTCTTGTGAAGCCTTTAACCGATTTCTGGATCGCAGCTTCCTGGTGCCTACCATGGCATATAGCGATATGGCTTATTTCAAATAAGGAAAGGCCGTGCCAGATACCAAAAATAAAACTGCCTATACTCTGGCACAGAACGTGCGCGCATTAATCAATGCGGGTAGCTTTGCCGAAGTTATCGTGGCATTGGAATCGGGGGAGCTAACCTCACAATCCGGCTCTGCAAGCATTGCCAAACTGGCCGCAGGGCGGGGGACCGTTCAAAGTGCGCTATCCAGCTTGATAACTATCTGGACGTTTGAGTTCACTGCGCTCAGCAGTGCTGCATTTGCCTTGCAGCTGATAGCACTGAAAGAAGCAGTGTTACTGACTGAAAGCGAAGCCACCAAAACCGAAGTGGTGTGGACAGGGCCCAAGGTGGAGGGCTCTTATCTGCGCGCTACCCGCCAAGTGGTGCAGGATATTATTTCCGCAGCTCAATTTGAACTTTTAGTAGTTGGCTATTGGTTGGCAGGAAAAGAAGATTACGAAGGTATTATCAACGACGTCATTGAGTTAATCGCCAATGCCGTTACGCGGGGAGTGAAGGTCATAATGGTATTGGACGAGGGCGAAAAAGGTTACGGTACAAATAACCGCGATACCTTGATTGCCCTCTGGCCAAAAGGTATTGCATCACCACAGCTGCTGACTTGGAAAATACCCCCCAACGATAAACACCTGAAGCTGCACGCTAAGGTTCTGGTGGCGGATCGTCACGATGCACTGGTTACTTCCGCCAACCTGACCATGTATGCACTGGATCGCAATATGGAAATGGGTGTTAGAGCGCAAGGACAACCCAGTGAGCGGATTGCCCAGCATTTCGAACTTTTAAGGTATAAGGAAATTCTTGTACCTTATGATGTTTAGTGCGTCTATTGAAAGTGGCGTTCTTTGTTGAGAGCCAAAAGTCGAGCCAGTATTTCGTCGCGAACATCATCGGGCCAGCGATACTTCCAGGGTATATTTTTACCCTCTTCAACCTCGTACTCGGGTATGAAGTCGTAATCCAACACTAAATCATCCCATCCATAGGCCAAAAGGGTCTCTTGATCCAGCGCTGAATGAAGATCACGAAGAAAGGTGATCTTTTCGGATTGTTCATTCGGGTTATTGAATAGGTTGTATGTATCCGTTAGACCTTTGTCCAGCTCTATTAGCAGTTTCTTTCTATAGTCGTAGTATTTTTGACCAGCATCTCTGAGCGCGTCGTGTCTGGGCGATAATTCAGGGAAAGGAAATGTCTCAAAACAGTCTGAGGGAGCGTAAACTGGCCTGTCTTCTAGGGAGGAGCCAAAAAACAATGCCCACTCCTCGTGAAACCTTGAATGCATTACACAGAACTCAGCCATAGACTCCACAGCAAAGACGATTAGCTTTTGATCGTACACCATGCCGTTGGGCAAGAATGTGAACGTCCGGTACTTGCTCGTTTGAGTGGCTACCATGATGCGCTCAAGTGGTTTAATTGTTCTATAGAGCCCAGGCCGCTTTTCACAATATTGCCACCAGCGATCTCGTACTGCGGGTCGCTTTTGTTTGTCTCTGTCAGGTTTAACTTTTGCTTTAACGATCTCGTAAAGGTCAGGCCATTGCTGTGCCTGCGTCTCATCCATATCAAAGAAATCGATAATGGATCGATGGTGCTGATGGGTTGGCGAGTCGTTAACCTCAGCCCCTCCGATATAAGGAAATATCCTTTCCTGATTTTTTGGATCTATCTCTAACAGCCGATTCATTTCAGCAATAGAGCTGGCGACACCTTTAGTGTCGGTATCGTCAAAGGTGAATCCCATACCCAAAGGATAGCTACCAACAAAACTCTTGTTTGAATTAGAGGCAAGCACGTGCGGGTCTTCGCTGTCTCCTTTATCGAACAAATAAGCGGTGATTTTCTCGACTTTCTTCTGATCAAGATAAAAGGCTTGTTCAGCTTGTCCCTTGTTGATAAAAATCAAACTTACAATAACCGCTGCTTTGCCAGGCCATGGCACTCGTCGCTGAGTATTAAAGATGACGCCTCCATGATTAACAATCCATCGAAGTCCTGTACTGCGGGTATCACCTTGGCGAATAGTTTTGGTAGCAATCAATCCGAAGCTACCCTGCTTTCGGAGCAGATTAAAAGTACTGCGGAAAAAGTGTGCAACCAGGTCAGAGTTGCCATGAGACTCTTCATGCACGAGTTTTAACCAGTCGATAAAGTAGTCCCGATTGCCCTCAATGGTGGTATTTTTACCGGCAAATGGAGGGTTACCCACGAAGGCATCGAAACCACCATTCTCTCGGTGAAAGACTTCTGGAAACTCGACTTCCCAGCAAAATGGAATAATTGGCTTGTCACCGGTAGTAATCCCTTTGACAATTTTATCAATCTCCTCGGTGGCCTTCTCATCTATGCCTAACCGGTCAAGCCAATAACGATACTCCAACAGTTTGGCTTCCCGCTGTTTGGTGTTAGCACCGTTAAAGAAGGCAGCTATAGCTAGGGTCGCCTTTAATCGGATACTAGCGAGTGCTTCTTCGGCAGTTCGGTTTTCTTTTTCTTTAGAAGTGAAGTCATGATCCGGAATGGAATGAATCGCCTCCCGGTGTAGCTCGGCTTCTTCCACTTCTTGATCAGGTTGGTTGGCAAACAAGGGGCCAAAATCATCTCTGACCGGCTTCCACGTAAAGTTGCGGATTTGCTCAGATGAAAGCCCTATTAGGGAGTTGCCATGCTTGAGTGCATGATCCACAAAGGTAAATGGACGGTCGGTAGAGAGCGTGGTTAGCCAGAGGGATAGCTTGGCCATTTCCACCGCTAACCGATTCATATCCACGCCATAGATACAGCGCTCGGCCACATAGCGGCGAGCGAATACTAACCGTTCCTCGCGGGAATCCGGCATGAGGTTTTCGCTGGCGCGACCTAGCGATTGAGTGGCAAACGGCATGGTTAATATGGCGTCCGGCTGTTCGGCAGTCATACGCTCCCAGGCGTCTACCAATCGCTCCGCCAGATACCGAGTAGCCTGTACGAGAAATGCGCCAGAGCCCATTGCAGGGTCACAAACCTTAAGATTTAGGATTTCCTGCGGTGTCTTGATTAACCTGGGCTCTAAAAGTAGCCCGGGCTTACCTTCAACACTCGCATAGATCTGATGCTCTAACGTACGTCTCACCACAGGTTCGGTGAGAGTAGGGGGTGTGTAGTGAGCGCCACTGGAACGGCGATCCTGCCCGTGGGTAACATACAGTCCGCCCGGCCGGACGATGCCCAAGGGTTGCAAAAATCGTTCAACCGGTTTGGCTAGCGCCAGTAGCTCTGCATCATCAGTCCCGATGTTAACCAGAGTCTGTCGATCTTCGTTTCGTGCCAGCACTTTTTTGATTGTGCCAGCAGTTTTACTGGTGTGCCGGGCAATGGCCTTGATCAGTGCCTCTTGTTCCAAACCTGCAAATTCATTTGCATTTACAGGTTCCGGTTCGACAATTTTGTGCCCGCCCTGCAACAGCAAAAGGGTTTGATTAGCAGGCGCTCTGGCTACGCGTCGATCGAGAAGGCCTTCATACATATGACCGATCTGTTCTACTGCCAGTGTCCGGTAACTCACCAGCTGGCGGACGCCGTCAACCTTGGCATATTTGAGGCTACGCAAAATATCACGTATCACAACATCCCTAACCTTTGGCGGTTCCGGTATATCGCTCGGCCAGGTACCGCCCTTCTTCCTTCCATCCAGTAATTGGTATCGATTTGGGTCGAACAGCTGCCCTCCATGGGCGGCAATTCGAATGTCGGGGTCGACACTGCCGTCATGCAAGAGACGCGAACTTGCTAGCAGGCGGGCATAAGCTGCGTAGGAGTATTTGAGTTTTTCTGGGGCTAGCCGGCGGGTTTCTTCTAGTTCAGTTAACAGGTGCAGCACGCCATAGGCTCTGTCGTAAGTGACATTGCCGTGCGGCAGCAAGCCGTTCTCTTCAGCATAGAGGGTGAACAGTAGTCGCATGATAAAAGCGACACTGGACTCAAACATCTCAGCTTCGCTATACCCGTGAAGGTAGTCGCCGCTGAGTTCGGCATCGACTCTATCGAACTCGTGCACCAGAATCTGCAATGCCTCGCGTACCTGATTGCCTAATTGGTCGGCTACGTCCAATTGTCGCTGACGGCTCTGCTTGATCAGTTCGAGAATGACCTGATTCCGAGGCCCAGCAAAAAAGCGCGATTCACCCAACAGATCCTTGAAGGCCGCCAAGGTTAACGGGTCGTCATTCCACGTTTGCGCCGTCCAGGTCATCCAGGAAGTGGTTTCTGAAGGTGTTGCAACGACTAAACGCCAAGCCTCGCCATTAGTTAACAGTCCGAGTTCCACACCGGCTTCTCGCAACAATCGTTCAAACTTAGTGGTGGGCGATGCCTTCCAGCGGCCTTTCTCTTGCTGCCAAGGTTTATCTAACGACTGCTCACGCGGCACTTCAAGCACTAGCATGATGGCGTTTTCTTCATCCAACAGGACGCGACTCGGGCGCAGAACTTCCTGCTGCTCATGCAAATTTACTACTTTGTCGAAGGGAATCGCTGCACCGACTTGCCAGTAGTTTTTGTCTTTCAGGCCTAGAAAATCTTCGAGAATAAAACTAATCCAGGCCGGCTGACCGTTGCCCTCCACCATGCCTTTGGGCAGGCTCCATATCTCACGCTGCTTTCGGAAAGCTGCGACCTCTGCCTTATCGAGTGATCTGAAGTTGCCGGCGTCGGCTAACACTGGCTCGCTTAATACCACTCCCGTAATTTCTACGCTGGAAAGCCAGCGATGCTGTCGGCTTGCTACGCGTTTATTCGTGGCCATCAGCTACCCACCTTAGGAAGGATGACCTCTAGGGCAACTGGGTACATTCTTTGGTCTGTCACTTTATATAAATCTCTTTGGCGTTTTGGCTCGATCTCACGCTCCTGTTGAAGCTGTTCGAGCCTACGCTGAAGAGCAAGAAAATCCTGCTCGCGCTGCGCTTGTTCTTCATCATCGAAAGCAAATTGCATCTGCATATCCGCAGAACGCTTTTGCCAGTTCTGTATGGCATTTCTGATGGCCGCAATACGCTCGGTGGCCAGACTTTTAGCATGCTTGCGCGCAACCTCGCCCCGAGCAGTAAGGGTCAGAATCAATAGTTTGGCTTGATCATCGGCACTAATGGAAAGCTGCTTAGTGATCGCCGGAACATGAGGCGAAATTAGTTCCTGCACGCTAGCGATGCCACCGGTGAAGACCTTAGCATCTTCAGGCCGAGTGACATCCCGCTCTATAACTACACCATTTTGGATCGACATCTGGCAGCGGATTAAGCCTTCGTGCAGGCGATTATGCTCTGGCCCCAGCAAAACTAGTCGACCCCAAGCAATAATGGCAGGGGTCGTAATCAGGCTCGACTCTGAGATTGAAACTCTGTTGAGGCGGATACGGGAGGATTGCTTTCCCCACATCTGGATTCGGAACGCGGAAACTGCCCTTCTCATTAACGGATGATCAAGATGGACGATACCCACGGCATCGTCTTCTCTAGCTCTATTACGATTAAAGGAAAGGCGCTTTTGCAGATAATCTGTACTGACATAGACTTTGCATTCAGTCCAAGCGGTTGGAATCCGCGTTAAAATGAATTCGTCATCATTCAGCTCCCGAACGGACTCATTACAGCCTTCCAAGTATATAGCCTGCTTTAATAACGCAAGCTGGTTGCTATCGGATATATCAAGCGCACTTCTTGCTCTATTCAGGGCCTGAACTATTTGCGCAACACTTTCATTTTCGCGAGCCTCGATGGCTATTTCTTCTCGCGCTAGCCGCAAACGCGTATCATCGTCGATAGTAGCAAGACTGACAGCCTGACCGAGTGCCTTTTTCCTGACGCTGTCTGCGATTAAAGCACCAACACTGCCAAGGTCACCTCGGATAACTTCAACTTTATCGACGATATGCTTGAGAAACTCAGAGTCTTCTTGGTTTTTATAAACAAAATGATGAATGCGCACTTCATCCGCTTTCTGACCGTGACGGTCAATACGGCCGTTACGCTGCTCTAACCGAATAGGGTTCCACGGGATTTCGTAGTGAATAAGATTGCGACAATGTTTCTGAAAATCCGCCCCTTCGGATGCAGCATCTGTGGCCAGCAAAATACGTACAGTAGTTTCACTATTAGATGCTTGAAACTCATCATTGATTTTTTTACGATCAATATCGCTCATGCCGCCAACAATGGTTCTTGTCGCTTCAAGGAAACCATTTTTTTCTAGGATGCGTTCCAGATAGTTGAGCGTGTGTTTGTATTCAGTAAAAATAATTACACGCTGGCCATTCCATTGATCCCCATACCGCAAATTAAGGTTGATCCATGCTATTAAAGCTGCTGCTTTGCTATCTTCCTGTATCGAAAAGTGGGAAACCTGATGATCGACAATCTCAAACATGCCTTGAAGCATGCCTTTTTCAGCATCCGTTAACTCATTGATTAGTTGAGATGCGGCATTGGTAGCGGCTTCCAGGTTGTCCTCTTTGTCTTCATCATCGCTCCAATCTTCTGACTCTTTTTGCTCGAAGCTATTGAACAGAGATTCCCCGATACCAAGCGCTCCCTTAACACCAGCATTTGTCGTATGAACAATGAGGCTCTCTCGAAACGCCAAGGGAGAGGACAACGCTCGCTTTTTCAAAAGCGTGAGAATGAATTGAAGAGGCCGTTCTGAGCGCTTATCGACCGAGGCCAAACGGCTATTGGTATACGCTTTGAGCAGATTAAAAAGCTTCTGCTCATCCCCATTCTGCATGACGTAGAGTTGCGGATCACAAGTTTCGTTGCGTGGGAGTATGATCCTTCTGGGGAAACGCGGTGTCCCATCTGGATTGGAGATCTCTTGCTTTAAACGGCGAATGGTAACGGCGGAAAGCTGAGCTTTATCTAGGTCAGTGCCGCGTGAGAAACGAAGATTGTCCAGTATCTCCAATAAACCGGTGAAGCTCTCACGGTAGCCGTTATGGGGGGTGGCAGTAAGAAACATCTTGTGCTCGAACTGTTCAGAAATAGAACGCAGAAGTGATGTGCGTTCAGAGTCACGTATGTATTGCTTTTTACCTGATGGGGCTGCGTTGTGGGCTTCGTCTAGAACTAGCAAATCCCAAGGGCGGTTGTTAGGCCTCTCATCAAGTCTGCGCCTGGTACACTCATCGAACAATCGACGTGGGTGTTCGGTTTTTAGGTAATCAATTGAGGTCACAAGTCTGGGAAAGCTTGCCCACGGATTAATGCTAGGGCCGTACTCTTTTCTCATTTTAAGTACGGCGTCTCGGTCAATCATTTTAAATTCAAGGCCAAACTTCTCAGCCATCTCATCGACCCATTTGATCTTCAGGTGAGCTGGACAGACGATCAAGACCCGGCTGGCCCTGTGGCTATGAATGAGTTCTTGCATAACCAAACCAGCTTCAATGGTCTTACCCAGTCCTACATCATCGGCCAGCAAGAGGCGCACCCGAGGCATGTTGATGGCCCGCATCACAGGTGCGAGCTGATACTCCTCCATCTGTACACCACCACGAAACGGAGCTTGGAGTGTGTCTCCAATGGCCAACGAACTGGCTCCCCATTGCATAGACCTGATGAACGCATCAAAAAGTTCGGGTTCATCGTGGGCAGTGATACTGGGAAGAGAGGTGGACTCAATTATGGATGGGGCAATTTCCCGCTCCCAGATAACCTGGATACTCTCTCCAAGAGCATCATCGCTCAGACATTCTAGTGCGACTCTATGGATGGTCTGATTTGGCTGTGTTTTTGTTTTATTGACCGCTGTGACCGACCATATTTTGTGGCGCAGCTTCACAATCTGTCCCTGCTCCGGCGCCGCACCTAACTCTGGCATATTGTTATCCGTGCCCTTTAATACATGATTATTCTTGATTACATCTTTGACTTTTCAGAATCGGTGCAACGGTGCCCATTTACTAATGTTTGTAGCTTTTGCCTTCCCTGCTCAGCAATCAAATCGTCCGAACCACATGACAATACAGCGTTGATTTTAAATGGATGTCAGCTCTATTACGATGAGTTTGTGCTGTAGTTATCGATGTGAAGCGCGGGGAATATGAAAACCTCCCAACCAATCCTACCCGCACGTCACCCTAAACTCCCGCCCCGCTCTTGATCAACGCGACCAGCGCGTCCTGCTCCCCCCGCTTTTTTCCGTTGTTCTAGACCCAAATCCAGCTCCTAAAGAGGGCAGACTAGTGGTCGAACCATTTTTCTACCACATGGGTGGCTACTGACCGGAGATCGGGGGGGGGGGGTGATCAATTCTGAGAAGGGCTCACACCAGGAGCGGCAAACAGGAGGGCGGTGATTGACCATAACGTCCAAACACATGCAGCGAGGCCGGCCGGGCAACCTGGGAACAACGCAGTGGGCTTACTGAGCAAACCCGATCCGTTGGCGACAGGTGCGCCAGACCCGAGTAAAACCGTTCAGATGGCTGACTTTTTATACACGGCGATACGGCCGGCCATGCGTGCAAACACCAGCCCATAGTGTTCAAGATTGGCGCGTACGTGTTTCCCGAAGCGATGGCGCGTGGATCGGTGCAGTGGCGCCCAGGTCACTTCGCCAATGATCTCGCGAATCTTGCGCTCTTGGCCGAGCGGCATTGCTGCAACGTTGTGTTTCAGGGTTTCCGAAGCCTTGTCCCAATCCGAAGTCTGCGTCGTGTTCATCTGTAGCACCTTAAAAGTTACAACTTTTGTATTGGTTGATGATGTTTTATTTTCGCATCAACCACGAATGGTGATTTCGATGCGGTCGACGTCCACATCAAACGTGAGCGCCAGACCGGCTTTGGCTTCCGCGAGGGTCAGGGCCTTCACCTCGCCTGCCTTCGCGGTAATGGCATCCCCATCGACTGATGGCGTAAGGGGCGCTTGCATCAGCGATCCCAAAATGTCATCCGGAATGTCGTACCCAAGTGCCTTGTTCAAGGCCAGCCAGGTGGTGTCGACGCGAGGTCGAGCGAACTCCCCGCAGTCAGGTTCTTCGTAGCGACGCGGCATGACCACATGGATCTTGGCTTCGCGGGCCAAGGCCGAGCGGCTCATGCCAAGCGACTCACGACGGGCTTTCAGGGCGGCTGGGAACTCGGGAGAGGATGGGTAGGGAAGCATGATGACTCCTAGGCGGTGGCTGTAGGAGCAAATCTATCTTGTCACTGGTAACTTGTCAATATTAAGTTGCAACCTGTAAGTTTGATTTTTGGTGGCCTTCAGGGGTCGCTGAGCGACCTCAGCGACGAGCTGGGTCGCGCGGCCCTGTCGTAGCTAGCGCCAAAACTCGTCTGAAAGGGCTGCCTGTTCGTGTTTAAGCTCTTCAGTGGCCGCTTGAAGCCGCGCTTCGGAGTCCACTGCGTCGCGCATTTTCTCGGCATCCAGTTCATCCGGCACAGAAACCGACAACTCTTTAAGTGATGCGAGTTGCAGCGTAGGCATCGTCGCCCCGACCATCAAGCGACTCGGGGCACTTGGCCTGCCGCTGAGCGGAGAAACGTCAGAAGGCTACGGTGCAAATCGGTTTAGAGTTTCCACAGCGCTGAAGCGATCTTGGATTGCTTCTGACGCAACGCCTCAATCTCCGATTGCACGGACGCCTCCTCTTCCAAAGCTTCGACGGCCATTCCTTGTTGTACGATATTCATCGTCGGTATTTCCAGTTCTTTGAGCGCCGAACCTTGCAGAGTGGGAATGCTGCTCCCTACGGTTAGTCGGCTGAGTTGGGCCTGTCCCATGGGCGAACGCAAGTAGACCATCAGCGCTCCTGGGTCGTAATGGCCAGACGGCCGGGCGCGTAGAATGGCCAACGATTGGCCTGCAACCCACCCACCCGCTCCTCTTTCAGGAGCGGATTTCACGATGCCGACCTTCCCCACCGCCCCTTTTAGGCAAATCAACACGTCGTTTCGCTGGATAAAATAACTCTGTGCCTTCGCGGTGCTGAGATCGAATAATGAGTCTTTGCTTGCGCTTAGCACATGGCCATAGTCGGGTAGGTCGGCAGCCTGAATTTCTCGAACAAATACTCCTCGCGCGCTCGTTGCGTGCTGACGCGCACGAACAACTTCAAAGTGATCGAACATTTTGGTGGTGTGCTGCATGGCCAGCACTGCGCTCAGTTTGCGTGTTTGCTCGTCGAGCAAATAACGACCTATCTCAAGATTGCATTCGTCTCGCGCAATCGCGCTGACGGCGACATTGATCGCCATCAGATTGTCATCGCGGTCCCGCGTTGCCCTAAGCAGCTGTGGAAGTTTGGCCAGTTCGGTGTCTTTTCTGAGGCCGCTGGCGGTGAACTCCTCCGTTATCTTCACGAATCGAATGGAGTCGGAAGGTTTCACCGTATCGAGAATAAGCACTGAATTGGCAGTCGAAGATCGAGAGAACAGCCCGTCAGGTAGTCCGATGACGGTGTGGATCATCCGTTTCTGAAGCAAATCAGCTCGAAGCAGCCTTTCAGCGCCCGCATTAAAGAGTAAACCATTCGGGACGACGACCACGATTTTGCCCTGAGTCTGGGCCAGGAGGTGTCTGATACTTAGAACGATGTTCGAATGAGTCTTTTCTGGAAAACGATGGTGTGGATCGTTCTCGATGTCTTTCAATGAATAACGCTGAGCTGGTTCAAGGATGCTCAGGCTGACCGGGAATTGTTTGAGTTGGCCCGGCCCTAATTCGACAGGTGAGAGAACCGGGTCGTTTCGGTGAGCATTGGGATGCGCACCACTGAGCTGAGCCAACACCAGATCCACCATCAAGGGGGCTGGGGAGTCGATCCAGCAATCAATGTTTCTGCGTCGACAGCGTGCCGCGAGTTGGCCCGACCGTTCCCATGGCAGGTAGATTTGATCAGGAGCGTCAAAAGTCGCGAGGGAAACCAGAAAATTGGCCAGGCTCGGGGCGATAGCGCTCGTCGCTGGTGTTGGTTCAGGTGACCAATACAGTACGTCGTCGGCGCACCATTTCCGTAGCTCATGCTTCTCTAGCATGACGACCTTTTCAATCAACAGCGGAAGGTGCTGCAAGAGAGTCGCGTCGACTGTCCAAGACGTACTGGTCAGGTGAGAGGAAATCAGCGGCTGTACGCGTCTGAAATTGTCTGCTTGCTCCTGCGGCGACAAGTTCATTTGACGGGGTAGCGTGAGATCCACCGGCAGAGATTCGGTACGCGATAAGCTGGCCCACGCTGTGGTTTGCAAAACCAGCGGCAGAGCTTCGGCCCAAGACAGGCCAACTAAAACCTCCATCAACTGTTCGAGGAGTTGCTCATCTTGGGTCATTGGCGTCTCGTGCAGGTGGAGGGGCAGAGCGCATTAGGTTAGACAAAATCGTAGCCATCGTCAAAAAAGTATTGATTACTTTTTAAGGTCTCGCTATGCTTCGGCTCATTAAAGCAAGCTGATGGGGGTGGTTTGAACGCTAACGAACCATCTCCGACACCGTTTTTTGGACGGTAGTAGAGGTGCCGAGAATGGCGATTGCTGCCTGGGGTTAGTTACGTAGGCATTTATCCGCTACCACTGGTCGAAAATTATTCGTAACTTACTTTACTTATTATATCTAGTTGAATTGTGTGAGGTTTTCAATTTATTGAATTGCTGGTAAAAATTTTGTCTCGATGTTTTTTGTTGTTTAAGTAAGCACAGTTTTTGTAGTTAATTAGATATTAAAGTCATTTGACTTTCTTCTACGACGAATAACACTTTCCAGTGCATCGTAGGAGCACACCAGCATGATCAAAGACATCGATAGTCCCTCTTTTGCAAGGGATGTTTCCCGCAGAATAAAGCGTGGGCGACGCGCACTCGTATTCAAATCGCTGAAAAGCAAGGGTGGCGATTTGCGCGTTGAAAGCGCGCTTGAGCGCGATATCGGCGTGATGCTGGATATTGATCCGCGCGTGATCGAACTGACGGCGCAGCCCTTCTCTCTCGAATTGCAGAGCAACGAGGTGCTGCCATCTCGTCAGCATTACTGTCCACGGCCTGGCGTTAAGCCGCGTTTCTACACACCCGATTTCCTCTGCCGACTTGATGATGGGAGCGCTCTGGCCATTGATGCCAAGCATTCTCAGTTTATTGAGGAGTTCGAGGCTAAGCGTGCAGGCATTGAGAGCGGTCTTCGCCAGCACGGTATTGGCTTCATGATCATCCCAGACACCGTAGTGTCGCCCACGGTCATGCAGGCACTGTCTAGCCTGCACCATCTGCGAGCAGATTATCTTGAGTCGACTCGTGCGACAGCGGAAAGAGAAATATGCACCTTGCTCGACTCCCGTTCCGACTGGTTGACCGAAGAACTTTCCTTGCGTTTGACGTCTGGCCGAATCGGAGTACTAGCGGGTTTGCTGATTGGGTTGCTGACGGCCGATTTGTCAATTCCCCTCTTCTCGCCAACCAGCACAGTACGTGCGGCTAATGGCGATCTGTCTCACCTCCAGTTTTTGGAGGTGTACCCATGAACCGCGCCTTGTCAGTCGACAGCATCATCCTCGAACGCGGCCAGGTGCGCCGGGTAACGTCCATTCGCCCGGAGATCGCTCAAATTGTGTTGCAAGGCTCGTTGGGTGAAGAGTTCGTCCTAAACATCGATGAATTCCAGCAACGTTTCGCGCAAGGCCAATACCGTCGTATCTACGGTCCAACGATGTCCGCCGTCCAGCCCTTGCCGGTGCGCAACTTGACGCAGAGTGAGCGCGATACGCTGGATCAACGGCTTGAGCTGCTTGAGTACATTGACGAAGCGCGTCGTGACGGTTGCTCCTGGCCAGAGACAGTTGAGCGTCTGAAGGCCCGCTGCGACCAGTTGAAGGTGGCCCTACCCTCCACGCGGACAATTCAGCGCTGGCGCAAGTCGTCGAACCTCGCTAGCTCAATGGACCAAATGGCACCGCGATTTAGTGCCCGTGGCAATAAACGTCGGATGGAGACCCTTGAAGATCTGGATTTCGAGGAAACCGTGACCGATGAAATCATGCGGTCGTACTTTCAGACCGACAAATTTAACGTCAGTCAGATCACCAAATTGGTGAACCACCAGTGTCGAGAGCGTGCTGCTCAGCGAAACGCGCCATTTCGTGGCATTTCGCGCCGCAGCGTCAGTCGTCGTATTCATGCGATGGAGCACACTATGATCACCCAAGGCCGAGTGTCGAAAGCTACGCACGATCAAGAGATGCGCACGGCGATCCGCAAGTTGCTGGTCGAGCGCCCTTACCAACGAGTCGAAGTTGATGCCACGCCGCTGGACATTTTTTGCTGCGATGCACAGGGCCAGCCGATTGGTCGGGCTACCTGTTATGCAGGTATCGACGCGGCTACTGGTGCAATTGTCATGCTCAAATGCAGTATCAAAAAGCCCTCTCAGGACTTCGTATTGTCCGCGCTTGAATTTTGCTTTTCGCCAAAAGGTGAGGCATTCAGCGAGCGTTATCGGCTAAACAATCCCTGGTTGGTTCCGGCGGCAATCGAGACGATCGTTCTCGACAATGCGCAGGAACATCACGGCGGTGTGGTGCTGAATGCACTGCGTTATCTGAACACCACGATTGACTACCCGATGGCTGGAAAGCCGCAGGCCAAACCATTTATCGAGCGGTTTTTCGGCACGCTGAAGTCTGGTCTGATCAATACGCTACCTGGATCCACGAAGTCGCAGTCGTCATTGGAGCGTGACCCCATTGGTCGTGCGATGAAGGAGCGTTTGTACACCGTCGTGGAGCTTGAGGCTTTGATCATCAAATGGGTAGCGGACGTGTACATGCAATCCCCTCTTCAACGGTTGGAGCACCGCTTTGAACCCGGCTGCTCGCCGGCACGGGCCATGGAGTTGTTGAAGAGGCAACATTCAGTGATGCCACCGCCAGACCCTGTGGAGTTCAGGAATGCTTGTCTGCGTTATCACGCCGATGAAAAAACGTTGGGTCGGGAGGGTGTTTGTCACGACACCATGAAATACAACAGTTCCGAGTTGAGCAAGCTGTATCAGCGCCGGGGGCAAAAAACCAAGGTTAAGGTACGACTCAATCCGCTCGATTGCCGCTCGGTTTTCGTGGTCGATCCCGACGATGCCAATGCGTTGATCGAAGCGCACAACAAGCGGCCTGGGATGCCTTTGATCGGCTTTGAAGAGGCACGCAATATTCGCCGCTTCCTCGGGAAAAGCGATGCCGAGTTGTCAGGCGAGGACTACCAAATCGCTCATGTGCAGATGCTGAAAGAGGGTCGTGAGCGGGCGGTCGGTGGAAGTATGAAAAATAGGAATCATGCTGCGCGAGGGCGGGAGCGTGAAGACGAGCGGTTCAAGACCTTGCGCCAAGAATCGTCTCGTCCGGCAGTCGAGACGATTCTTGACACTCCGTCTATGACAGCAGTGCTCTCAGCCGCGCCGCGTCGCAAGAAATCCGTTGAAGGAGACCCACAATGAGTGCTCTGGTGAAGTACGAGTTGATTGAGCACGCAACCTTCAGCCAGGCACTTAGCCGTTTGGAGTCGACGGTCAAGCGTGGTCTGGCCGGCGAATCCTTGATCCTGCCGATCTTTGGACCGACCCGGGTCGGCAAGAGCGAACTGGTGAAAACTGTCATGGCCGACAACGTGCCAAAAGTGGTCGACGGCATTCGACGTATGCCCATTGTGCGCGTCGTAACGCCGGTAAATCCAACGCGTCGCTCCCTGCCTATTGCCTTGCTGGAGGGTTTGGGTTCCCCGCGCTATAACCGTTACAGCTCTGAAGAGCTGACTCGCATGGCTTGCGAGTTGATCAAGATTACCGGGACGAGAGTCTTGGTCTTCGATGAAATGCAACATTTTGCCGAGCGTGGTTCTCGCACTGCTGCCCGGGAAGCGGCGGACTGGTTGAAGGTGCTCGGCGAAGAGATGGGGCTGACCTTGGTGCTCACTGGATTGCCTTTGGCAAATGAGGTCTTGATCCGCAATGAACAACTGCGCGACCGCGCTGAAGCCGTGTTCGAGTTTCGTCCCTACAACTGGAATCACGAAGGCGAGCAATTGGAGTTTCGCCGTGCCCTGTTGTCATTGACTGAAGCATTTAGTGATGCTGGCTGGGTCATTCCCGATGCGACAGACTTGGATTATGCCAGACGCGTCTATGCCGCCTGCTTGGGGCGCATTGGCATGCTGGTGAAGCTGTTCCATGCCGCGGAGCATTTGGCAACGAATCAGCGCATTACGGAGCGGACCTTGGTCCGCGCCTACGCGGAAGCAATCAACACCCGCTTTCTCGAATTTAATCCCTTTGAAGGCAACCCCCCAGTAGAAAGTCTGCTGGTGCAAGGGTTCGCCAGAATGTTGACCGAGGCACACATGTCTGTGCCCCGGGCCGTCGCAAAGGGAGTGGCGTCATGAGCTTGATCGTGCGTCTGCAACCGCATTCCGATGAGTCTCTGCACGGTTTTCTGCGACGGGTCAGTGAGCGTAACCTGGCCCCAAGCCTTAAAGCCTTCTTGGCCAGCTTCGGGGTGAAATCCCGGTTGGCCTACAGTGACACGGAGCTTGCCCGGCTGGCGGAGATGTTGCACCTCGATGCTGCCCAGTTGGCCGTTCGCCAACCTGCTCCAGACAGTTGCAACGTCATGCTTCGCCCCAAATATCAGATCCGTGAGGGTTACAAGGTATGCCCCCGGTGTATTGCACAGCATCCTTATCAACGCATCGGTTGGGGCCATGTGCTGATGACAGCCTGCCCTCATCACGACATCCAGTTGGTGTCGAGCTGCGTCGCCTGTAACCAAGGCTTCAATGCGCTCGGTCAGCTTGATCGCTGCGATTGCGGCCAGCCTTACGCGCAAAATACTGGCGTCACAGCCAGCGAGCAGACGCTGGCCCTTTCAGCACTCATGCTGGGTGTAGAGCATCCGGCTCGACACTCGCTGCCACCGGCTTGGCGCAGTGGTGTGCCTCCCGCCGATCTGGTCGATTTGTTGTGTCTGCTCGGCAAGCAGTTCACCGGCCAGAGTCGTTCACGTGGCAAGTCGACGGCCGATGAAATGATGGTAGAGGCGCACACCGGTTTTGGCCTGCTGTTGCAATGGCCGACGCGTTTCGATGAGGCTCTGCGCAGCCGCCTAGCCAGCACTGAGGGGCCCGGTTTGGCCAAACGATTGGGAGGCTGGTACCGCGAGTTGCATCAGCGCTACACCGATCCGGCGTATGACTGCATTCGGCAAGCGCTGGTCCAGCATCTGACCCATAACTTTGACGGACACCTTAACCTGCGGCTCAGCACCATCGATCCGCAACACCTAAAAGACAAGTGTTGGCTGACTTCGGAAGAAGCTGGACGTCTGATTGGAATTGGCTCGCAATTGATTCGTAGTGCGGTGACCACCGGCGAAGTCCGGGGCAAAGTCACTGTTAATGGCAAAAATCGATTCGTGTCCATTCACCGGGACGTCGTCGAGAAAGTGCGACAAGATCGCTTGCAATACCTGACCGCGACCGAGGTTCGACGTCGGCTAGGTGTCAGCAAAGTGGTATTTGAAAAGCTCATGCAATCCGGTGCTTTGGATAGAAAGACCAAGGCCCAACGTCCCTCGCTGGTATCCGCCGAATTTCTGGCTGTCGATGTCGATACATTGGTGAAGCGCCTGCATAAGGGCGTTCAATCGCGAGCGGTTGACGAGTCAGCCTGGGTGGGGCTGCAAGGCATCTCAAGCAAAAACGGCATCCCGGATACGCACATTTGTCAGGTTTTGCAAAAAATTCTGCACCAGGAAATTCTTCCTGTGGCGGTCATTGCTGAAGTGCCGGGCATCGCGGGTCTGCGCTACAACATGGATGAAATCAAAGGCTGTTTTGCAGAGGAACAGCTCGAACCGGTATTGAGCATTACCCAGCTCGCGCGTCTTCGCGGCTGGAAGCATGAGTCGATTAAGGAATGGATTGAGACCGGTTTTTTGAAGGCGCATCGAGAGTCAGTCAATGGCAAATTGCATTGGGTGATTCCGCTGTCCGGGTTGTTGGAGTTCACCTCTGAGTTTGCCGTGCTAGCCGACTTGGCGCGCCGCAACGATACGAAATCCATTTGGATGTTGCGAGGATTGGTACCCGGCGGGGTTGAACCTGCACTCGCACCAAGAACCGGCCAGGGTACTCGACGCGGCGTATTGCTGCGCATCGACGATTTGGTCAGGGCAGCCCAGCCCAGCAAACGAGAGCGTTTCAGTACCTCTCCTGTTTTGCCATAAGAGCTGGTTGTACGGCGCGAGCATTGAGTGGCGAAGTAACTGAGCCATGTGCGCGTATCGATCCTAAATGTGCGCGCCCTCGCAGTGAGTGTGATGGCTGGCGAGGTAGGGTCTGGAGGTAAGCAATGGCTCCTGTCAGTCCTTACGCTTTGCGCCAGCTGGCGCGCGCCAAGCGCACGGAGTTTGAGGCTCCCGTGACGGGGTATCTGATCAACGTGCGGATGGTTGCCTGTTGTTGTGTCGGGCAAGTGTACGGTCATGCGAAAGCGAGACCGGATGGTTGGCTGCGTGACGGACACACGATTCGAACGTCGGACATTTATCGCGTCGAGGAGCGGGAACCTCATTGGATCTGCATTACAGCGAGCGGCAGCTTTTATGTGATCGTCAGTTTTGCCCGAGAGGGTGGCCGTCGATCCTTGGACGCATTTCTCAGGATTTCGCTGAAAGGGGTTCATCCCACGGCACGCCACTGCCAGTAGAGGCCGCGTAAACCTGTTTTTTACGTAAACCGCACCGGTTTACGCAAAAAAACAGGTTTACGCAGCCTCAGTCGAGACTGTCAGGTGCGTTCCGTTGGCTGACTCGGCATCCATCGATGCGTCCATCCCGAGGTGGAGGTGAATTAATGCTGACCGACCGAAAAGTGCGAATGTTGCTCAGCGCCCTGCTGGAAAGTTACCCCGAGCAGTGGATCACCGGCTACCTCCTCGATGCCTATATCAGCAGCTATTGCGTGATAGGGACGGTTTACAAGAGCTTGGAGTACCGTGATGGGGCACTGATCCTTTCGGAGCCAATTAGCCAAGTGCTGGAGTATCAGCATCGGTATTTGATTGAAACAAGCGACCGCGAGCGCTTTCTCATCGTGAATTTTCACACTCACGGAGGACGCAAATCCCTGACGCATTTGCTGAGCTTATTCAGCACCGCTGCGCGGCTGGGCTCGCGATACTGCCTGCATTGAATTGAGGTGTTCTACCGCTCGGAGGAACGCGATGAGCCTGTTAGCCCGTGACGGCCAGATGAAGGATGCCTATTGGCAGCGTTTGGGCCTTCCTTCGCAAGGTGAGCACCTGCTGGGCTTGGTTCGCCTTGGCTTCCCCTTTGCTGTGTGGGATCACCTGATCAGTGTGTTTCAGCTGACGTCCCCTGCACTGAGAGCATGGCTGTCGATGTCCCCCTCAACGTTGAGGCGCCGACGCCAGCATGGGCGGTTTAATAGCCGTGAAAGCGATCAACTGTTTCAAATTGCTTTGGTGCTGGTGCACGCGAGCTGTCTCTTCGAGGGTGATACCGGCATGGCCAATGGGTGGATGGACACGCCGCAGTATGGACTCGGCGGGCGTCGTCCAAAGGACATGCTGGCCACGGCCGTCGAGAGACAGGCGCTGCTAACGTTGATTGGACAAGTCGAACATGGCGTCCTGAGTTGACAGCGAATTCGGATCGTCCTTCAAACGGCCTACTGCGAATTGCACTGGGTTCAGCTGCGGGTCGATCTGCCCCTTCTGCCACCGAGCAGTTGTAATGAACCTGAGGACATCCTGATGAATACGCTGGTACTGCGTCGCTTCAAGGGGGCCCTGGTCCTCAGCTTGCCGGATGAATTTGTGGCGCAGAACCACCTGAAGACGGGTTCGGTGGTGGAATGCATCAGGGTCGGTCAGGACATGCTCATCGTGCGGCCTGGTCGCAAAAAGCTGAGTCTGGAGCAACTGCTCGCCGAGACACCTGAAGACTCGCGGGTAAAGGGCTGGGAATCGCTGGGTTGATGGCCGTGTGGGCACCGGGGGCTTGTTGAGTGGTGCTCAGCGCAGCCTATAGGGAGTCGAACCGCGCTGCGCATAATCGAGGATGAGTTAAATGGTGGAACGCTATGACCGGATAAAGCTGCTGGAGGAAGTCTGGTCCGAGCCGGTGCAGGCGGTCGCTCCGCGCTACGGATTGTCCGACGTCGGGCTGAAAAAGCTCTGCTCACGCCTGCAAATCCCCACGCCGCCACGGGGTCATTGGGCCAAGGTCAAGGTGGGTAAGCGCGTGTCCCCGCGCCCCAAGCTGCGCGAATACACCGGCCATCCCGGTTATTTGTATCGCCCCGTCGGGCAGCCCTCTCCTCAGGCTCAGGCCACTGAAGTGGTGGACCGCCGTCTTCAGCAAGTACTGACCTTTGAGCAGCAGCCCGAAAACCAGATTGTGGTACCGGAGCGCATCAAGGTGTGGCATCCCGTTGTCGCGGCTGCGCGCGAAGCTTTAGTTCGACCGATTATTGATAAGCGCGGAATGCCTCAGACGCGGTAACGGGCTGAATATTTCGGTATCTGCCGCGCTGCAAAGTCGCGCATTGAGGGTGGCGGACACGCTCCTGAAGGCGCTGGAGAAACGTGGGTATATCGTTCAGCAAGGGAAACACCAGGTCGAGGTCGTGATGTTTGGCGACGCTCTGCGTTTACGCCTTTATGAACCGTCCTTGCGTTCAGATTACGTGCCATCAGCTGCTCAGTTAGCCGAAAAAGCCAAGGGCGGCTGGAGCTACTGGCCGAAATGGCAATTCACGCCGTCCGGTCGACTTCAGGTGATGGCCGATGATGGTTATGGCGGAAAAATCACGGACTCGGATCGTCACTCGGTAGAGCAACAGCTCAACAAACTCGTTGGCCTGATGGCTACCAGAGCGGTCGGGTTTCTGGTTCGCAATGAACGTCAGGCGATTGAAGACGCCGAGCGCCAGCGAGTTAGCGAAGTTGCGCTGGAGCGAAAGCGTCGACAAGACGCGGAAAAGCAGCGGCTGGCAAAACTTGAAGTCGATGCGCAGAACTGGCGGCGGGCGCAAGTCATTCGTGAGTATCTCAATGCTCTGGAAGAGAGCGCCGACCGCCGTGAGCATTCTATGGAGCAACTCGAACTGCTCCGTTGGGGACGCGCCAAAGCAGACTGGATCGATCCCCTCAAACCAGGCGTGGTGGACGTGTTAGATGAAGAGATTGTGATTCCTCGATAGCTGCTGTGCCGGTGAGTGAGGTGGGTCATGGTCGGTTGAAACCCCTAGGGAGGTGAATTGCCCTGTCACTACGGCCGGGCGAGACGATGAACGCTTAAAAGAAATGTTGAATACACCCAGGCTCAAGAAGAGCTATGCGGATACGAACCAAAAAGGCATGCTGGCTTTCTTACATCAGTTCGCGAAGGATTGCCCCGATGGCGGGTTCAACATTTCAAACCAACCCTATCGACCTGTTAAAACTTCTGTCCGATAGTCATCAAGGTGTTCTTCAACTCCCAGATTTTCAGCGGAGCTGGGTTTGGGACGAAGACCGTATAAAAAGCCTCATAGCTTCGATTTCACGGGCTTTTCCTGTAGGTGCTCTTATGACCCTAGACACAGGGGGATCCGTGGATTTCAAGCCGCGCCTTATTGAGGGCGCACCCTCCGCGTCCAAATCTATGCCACCTCAATCACTGCTGTTGGACGGGCAGCAGCGTATGACGTCAATGTATCAGGTCACGTTACGTGGCCAGGTCGTTGAAACAGTGACGCCCAAAAAGAAGAAGGTAAAACGATGGTTTTACATCGATATTCGAAAGGCATTGGACCCATCTGTAGATAGGGAAGACGCAATAGTTGGTCTCCCAGAAGATCGTGTACTGCGAAGTGCTTTCGGTCGAGAGGTAATTTCCGACCTGTCCACGCCGGACAAAGAATACGCATCGATGATGTTTCCTGTTTCCCAGGTTTTCGATTGGGATCAGTGGCAGGACGGATTTGATGAGTACTGGTCCACCACTGACGACAAAACGACGCGTAGTGAGTTTCGGACGTTCAAAAAAGAAATCTTAGAGAATTTCAAATCCTACAGAGTGCCGGTTATTGCGCTGGATCGGGCCACGAGCAAGGAGGCCGTCTGCGTCGTGTTTGAGAAGGTGAACACAGGAGGCAAACCTCTCGACGCATTTGAATTGGTAACGGCAATGTATGCCGCTTCGGGCCATGAGCTGCGTAAAGATTGGTATGGCGATGAGCACACAAAAGGGCGTCATCGTCGTTTTACTGAAGCGTTGCGTCCAGCGGATGCTGAAAGCGGAATCATTGCCAATGTTGCCAACACCGATTTCCTGCAAGCAATCTCTTTGTTCCATACACGAGATCGCCGCCGGCTCGCGGAGCAACAAGGGAAACAGGGCAAAGATCTTCCCGCAGTGACGGGGAATCGCCACGCGTTGCTCAACCTGCCGCTTGAGGCCTACAAGCAATACGAGCACCAGGTGGAAGCGGGTTTTATCAAGGCTGCGAAATTTCTACACACGCTTCATATTTATCGAATTTTCGACTTGCCGTACCAATCGCAAATTGTACCTCTAGCTGCGATTCTGGCTGATATCGGAGACGCTTGGGAGCACGATGCTAACCGGGCGAAATTGGTTCAGTGGTATTGGAACGGAGTCTTTGGCGAGCTTTATGGTTCTGCCGTCGATACTCGCATCGCGCGAGATTTCACGGAGGTTCCGGCTTGGCTGAAGGGCGGTCCAGAGCCATCGACGGTAAGCGAAACAATATTCCGGCCTGATCGCTTGAAAAGCATGCGCATGCGTCTCTCTGCCGCCTATAAAGGCGTAAACGCACTGCTGATGAAGGAAGGTGCTCGGGATATTCGTTCAGGTCAGAAGTTCGATCACACGGTATTTTTCGGCGAGTCAGTCGACATCCACCATATCTTTCCTCAGGATTGGTGCAAGAAGCGCAACATCCCACCACAGGTTTACGACTCCATCATCAACAAGACACCTTTGTCATTCCGGACGAACCGGATCATCGGCGGAGTGGCTCCCTCCGTTTATCTACAGAAACTGGAGTTGGGTGATGCCTCCACGCCTGGTGTGAATTCGAAAAACCTAAACAATTACCTCATATCTCACTTTATCGATCCTGACGTACTCAGGAGAGATGCTTTTGAGGAGTTTATGGAGGATAGGCAGCAACAGCTCCTGGCGCTGATTGAGCAAGCCACCTGCAAAACTGCTTACAAAGGAGATGTGCAGGAGGAAGGCGAAGATGTAGAAAGCGATGCTGATACCACCGAAGCAGGACTGACGCTGAGATGACACTGCGGATAACTCCGTCACCCGCCCATTCAGAGCTGCTGCTAGCCCACCAATATTGAGTGATTGTCATGCCCGAACAGCTCAGCAAAGCCTACCTGCTGAACGCCGCTAAGGAAGAATTGGAAACCTTGGCTGAGATAATGGATTACGCCGAGCGGATGATCCGCGAGGGAAGCCTTGAGTACCGTGCCTTGCGACGTGAGGCATATGGAAAAGCTGTTTGTGTCACGCAGGAAAACGGTGAGGAGACCATGTATCGGCTTGGGATGGATTCGATCACCTACCCAAAGGAAAGCTCCGGTTATGCAACACCACACTCCCCCGTCGGTCGACTCTGCTCCGTGGTTGGTCTTGGCTTTGAAGGGTCTTCCCAAGCTTGGGGAGATTATTATGTCAGTGAGGTCCGCCGTTTCCGCCGCCATGTTTTCGAGGAGCTGGATCGTCAAGCCAGAAACTTTCGAGCCATGGGAATCGAAAAGCAGGATGGTGAGGGCAAAGTGCAGGACCTACGTGCGTTTGTTGAGTCGCGTCTAGCAACCAGCAATCTCCTGTTTCTCCGGGGGGACACGGATGAAACCGAGACAGTGCTCGGGCAAGAGCATGCAATGGACCTAGTCAGCGAGACCGCCGGGAAAGAGTTGGCCGATCCTCAGCTGTCAGAAGCGCCTCATCTATCTACACAAACTCTGGGTAAAGGCGCAGATCGTTCTGAGGTGGAATATCGGGAAGTCTCTCCCATGCCCATCCTCCTCGAAATCCTCGATGAGGATGATGAAAACGACTCTCCCGAGATTGCCCAGTTTGACCTCGATAGCGAAGGCGAAAGCGAAGGTCCATCTGAGTACGTTGGATTGGACGAAGACTTCTTCCTCAATCGGACGCTGCTACAGGACAAAATCATTTCTCGTGCACCAGTAGGCCCTATGTGGGTGGAGGGGGTAGCGGGTTCGGGAAAAACATCTGCGGCCCTGGGGCGTACAAAGATGCTCTGTGACTTCAACTCGAATGATGTTTCAGATCGAGAGGTTTTTCGTGCGATTTTGGGAGACGATTTTGATTACTGGGAGGGGCGTTTCGCTGGAAAATTTTCCCAAGAAGGTAGCGTAGGTTTCGTACGTACAGCCGAGCTAATTAAATACTTGAGGGAGACTTGCAGTCGGTTGGGGTTGTCCGATTTACCTGTTCAGGAATATCACGACCTGCGTTCACGCTTAAGGAACCAGCGAAAATTGGAAAGCTCAGGGGGTTCTAACAAAGCTCTCAAGCACAGCGCCGCTGACACCCATTCGCTAGTTACCGCCCTGTCATGGTTAAGCGCTACCACCCGTGCGGTAGGCTGCATCGTTGCGAAACAGCTCCGCCAGGAGGTATCGCAGCTAGACCCAACTGATACAAAAAACTTTTCACTGCATCAGCGAAATCTTTTCGATGAGGCCAGGCGCAAGCTGGCCCAGTCTATTGAAGCAACATGCTTGCATCTTGAAGCCCCCTCTGAGACTCAGGGAGTTATGCAAGGTTTAGTGGTTCGGCTGTCTGATCAGATACGGTTAGCCTCAGAGCGTACGCTTGGTGTCAATGTACTGAGCGTTCACTTGGACGAATTGCAGGCGTATGGAACTGGCCTTCCAGAATTAGCAAATTCGCTTAGCCAAGTGCCGATAGATTTTTTCTTAAACCAAGAAAGCGTCTTGGTTCTTTATCGTGAAACGAACGATGGTAGTGAGGCCAGACTAGAAAGCGATGACAGGATTCTTCCATGTGCCTCCAGTGCCGGGTATGAATTCCTCGATGACAGCGGTGCTGCACTGAGTCTTGCCGACGCAGTCAAAAAGTCGCAAATAGGAAAATTGGTCAGTGTGCAGATCCCATCACTTAACCATTCATTCACCGCTTCCTTTATGCCTGCAAATGAGTTGTTCATACGTCTCGGGCACAGCATGCCCCTGATGTTCCGTAGCGGTACTGCGCTAAAGCGATTGAAGATTATGACGGGGGCAGGTACACGAGCCCCTGAAGGTATCGAGTCACCAGCCAAGGTTTTTGGACGTACGATGCGGACCAATCTCATAGCACCTTTGAAGAACTTCGCCCATTTGTATCGGCTCGCGTTGGAATCGGAGGCAGCATCATTCCCAGAGCCATCTGTGGCCGCTCAAGTGCTTGCGCGCCTGCGGGAAAATACGCTGAGCGATGATGATATTGATCTATTGCTCTGCCTTGCCCACGACATCACGATTGGCTCGAAATCAAAGTCGTTGCCGGTGGGGCTCCACGCTCCCGTTTATTACCAAAGCGTGTTCGTGGATGAAGTACAGGATTTTACCGAACAACAGATTTACCTAATGACATCCCTAGCTGATCCAGAGTACAGCGCAATTACTGTCGTAGGTGACAGATCACAACAGCTCCTGCGCAATGAGCCGATGCGTATCGACGACTGCTTCCCCCTGGGGCAACGGCCAGAATTTATTCGATTGGAAGAAAACTTACGTCAGAGAAGTCGGCCTTCGCTTGCCGCATTTACGAAGACCTTGCGGCAGTTATTCGAGCAGGGGGGAGGCATGGACCTCCAATTGTTAAATGAGGGCCTGCTAAACCTCCAGGATGACGATCATGGTGCGTACACGCTGAAGAGAATGTCATCTCGTGAAGCTGAGTTCGAATATCTCAGCGAGGTTATCGCTAGCATTCCTGAAGATCAGACAGTCGCTATTGTGCTGCCAGATCAAGACACCGCACGTGAGTTGCACAGCTACTGCGAGCAACGTCTTGTGGGCAGTTTCCGCAGGATGAGCATGTCGGAGCACATCGATCTTGAGAAAAAATACCTAGTGCATTTCACGTCTGTTTTAAACGTGAAGGGACTAGAGTTTGATGTGGTCTTGCTTCCGATGATTGATAGCTATGACCTTGCTCAGCCTATTTTCAGAAACCGTTTGTACGTTGGCTGTACACGAGCGAGAAAACGGTTGGTGATGAGCCGGCTTTAGCGGCATTCTAAATGGCCGATGCTGAAAATCTGGAGGGGTAGTTGTGGATAACCAGAAGTCAGGCGATACCGTTGCGGCCGCGAGGATCGTTTTAGGAAGATGACTACTCACGCTCTAAGTGACGAGCATCTGATCTCACGGCCTCCATGACAAAGACCAATTCTTCAAAGTGCTGGATTGAAGTGATTCCTATTACACAGCAAGCTCACCAAGGCTTCGGGCCGAAAAAGTCAGCTGGCGCTGCGAATTAGAGTTTCGCCCCATGTACGCTGAGCTACGACCTTTAACTCAGCGGAAATTTCCTCCTGAGCACGGCGATTTTAGGGCTAGAAGTCCCTGCTGCTTAGTAATAGAATCATGTTGCCATTACTCAAGCAAGGAAAGCCAATGTCAACGCAAGCTCAGATTGTAAACACCAATGCGTCGCAGCAAATGCTACGGGAAGCCTTGGTGCGTGGCACTGTAGAGAATCCTGCTTTGCAGAGACTGAAGGTACGGATTCTCACTGAGACCAAGCCTAGCGAAGTGATTACTAGCCTTGATCGTATGCATCATCGGCACAATCGATCGTAAGCTCGTGAGTGACACTCCTGTTACGCTCACTGCTTTTCTGATCAAGATTGCATCCAGATGCAATCTTGATTGTGACTACTGTTATATGTATCACCACGCTGATCAAAGCTGGAGATCCATGCCTCGATTTTTGAGCGATGAGCATCAGTTAGGTTTCGCTCAAAAGCTCGGTCAATATTTAAGATCTGCTAGCATAAAAAGAGCTGTGGTTGTATTTCATGGTGGCGAGCCTCTGTTGATAGGGGCGGATGCTATTGTTGCGTACGCATCGAAATTGAGGGCAGCGGTTGGCCCTGATATTCAGCTAGATATTGGAATTCAAACTAATGGCCTTTTACTAAGCCATAACGTTCTAGATTTGTTTGAGAGCGCATCGATTGATGTGTCACTCAGCTTAGATGGCCCAAGAGAAGCTAATGACCTTCATCGGACTACGCGCAAGGGGCGTTCAAGCTTTGACAAAGTCATGGCTGGTCTCGATCTCTTAAAAAATAAACCTCAAGTATTTGCAGGTGTAATATCAGTAATAGATACGAGAACATCACCTTTAGAACTTTTCGAATTCTTTACTCAGCAGAATGTTCCAAAATTAGACTTTCTACTGCCTGACGCAAATCATCTACGGCAGCCGCCCGGAAGATCTACTTCTCCCAGTTTATATCAGGACTGGCTAATCCAAGCATTTGATACTTGGTTGGATCACTATCCAAGCTTAGCAATCAGGACATTTGAATCAATACTGGATTCAATTTCTGGCTTGCCTTCAAAGACCGACGCATTTGGATATGGTGATGTCAGTCTCATCACTATTGAGACTAATGGTACGTACCATGACCTTGATGTGCTTAAAATTACGCATGAAGGTGCTTCCCGATTAGAGGGGACCGTTCTTGACACGCCTATTAATGTGGTTGCGAATTCAGAGCAGCTAAAGACGCATCGAGCAATGCTGAAAAAAGATGGGCTGTGTGCGAAATGTAGAGAGTGCCAAGTGGTTGACATCTGTGGTGGTGGATCAGTACCGCACCGCTATGGCGAAAATGGATTTAATAATCCAACTGTATACTGCCACGAAATGTTTACTTTAATTACACATGTGCAGCACCGTTTAGAAGGGTTATTGAATGACCCTCCCTCGCCTGTTGAATCAATTGATTTCGATTTTGCAGGTTTTGAGCGAGCTGAATTGGCACATGAGACGCTCGGTCGGCTATGTCATAACTCTTCGCTAGAATACGTTAGCGGATTTGCTACAGTCCTTGAACATATAGCCAATCAGAAAAGCCCATACAGTGAGCTGGCATTGAGTTTGCTAAATGGCCCAAATGAAGTTATTCAGAAGCTCGCGTGTTGGCCAGGTTCTATAGCATGGACGAGAGCTTATAAGGAGCGGATAAGCGGACGGTCAGTATTAGCTGTTGACGGTAAAGAAATATTTGCGCAAGAAGAATATCTAAGCTATTTGGTCGCGAATCAACTGAATACGGGTGAGGGGCTATTGGTCGGAGTCGCGGACGAGTGGCTCAGATCCCCATTCGGGAATGCTATTACTTTTCCAATAGGTTATGACCAACGAGAAGTCGAGGCGGTGGTGCAAAACGCCCTGACAATTATTAGTGACTGGCGCCCCGCATTATATGCAGAAATTAATGCGGCATGCAGAACTATCCAATTTGTAGAAGATCCTACCGCTGATCCAGAGAAAATCATTTCCTTCAGCGACGACTCTGTACCTGGCGCCCTGTACGTTTCTGTAACGCAAGGGCGTGCTTTAATCGACGCCTATGATCTGGCAGACTCCATAATTCATGAGCACCGCCACCAAAAGCTTTATCTATTAGAAAGACTCTCGCAGACCGTTCAACCCTATTACCATAAAGTACCTTCACCGTGGCGTGAGGAGCTAAGACCTCCCTCCGGCGTAATGCACGCAGTTTTTGTATTTATCGAGCTGCGACGGTTCTGGATGCATATCCTAAACAACGGCCCAGACAGATTATTTTCACGTGCTAAAAATCAGGTCTCGATTACAAACGAGCGCTTGCTCACGGCGTTTTCTATTTTGAAGAAGTGCCCGCTGTCAGGTACAGGAGTGGCTCTCTTGGAATCACTAGAAAGAGCATTCTATAGTGAAGCGTGAAATAATCCTTTCACACGAAAGCCTATCTAGCAAGGCGATTGATAGGCATCAGGCGTTACGCGATTATTTTTGTGATAAAGATGCGAGTGTCACTCAGGTCTCAGAAGGTTGGAAGCTTGAGTTGTATTGGCCGGACGGAATAGATCGACACATAGATCCTAGACTTGCTGAAGGGCTAAGGTGGTGGGGAGGCGGAATTAGCTTATCTATGATGTCGTTGGCGTATAGGCGACAAGGTTTAATTCTAGAAACGCTTTATGATACTTGGACGTTACATAGCTGGAGCGAATGGCTTAGTCGTCAATCAGCTTCCGACGTTGAATGTGTGATCCTTCATGTTGATGATCACCGAGATCTAGCATCGCCGCGACTGATTTTTGGAAATGCTAATTTTCTCGATGCAATAACTGAAGATGAATTTGATCTTAGCGATCCTCGCTCAGTCGAGGCGAGCATAATATCAGGGGCTGTCGGAATGGGCAGCTTCATGACACCATTTCTACATGTCTATCCGAACTCAGAAGTACGACATTTGTGCCAGCCCCCGAAGGTGACACAAACGTTAGATTACAAACTTAATCTAACTGTGGACATTGATACTCTTTTACAGGTCGGGGCCGAGCGCCCGAGCATCAGTCTTTCTCCGTTAGGGCCAGAGGAGAAATTTGGAAAAGGATGCTACCGCAGCACATTAGTTATGGAAGACTGGCTATCAGGTTTGGATCGTAAAGATACCCGGCCTATATTTCTACATATCGATATGGATTATTTTAATAATCGGTTCGATGGAGACAGCGATTGGAGTTTGAGTTCCACGCGACTTGATCCTCCGAACCAGGAAGTGATCCGCCAAATTGAGAAATTCACAGCGATGCTTTTGAAGGCTGAAATAGGCCCAAGAGTTGTTGATGTTGTTATTGCGTATTCGCCAGGTTTTTTTCCTGCGGAACTTTGGGAGTCGGCCTCCCAAAAAATTCAACAGGGTCTCAGATTGGCTGGAATCAGATGATCCTCTTAAATCAGAAAGTACCTAAATGTCCTGTTTCCGCGGAGGACATTCACCTCGTCCGCACAAAAGGTACGCCACGAAGGGGGGGAGGAGTTGGAGGTGAATGTTGGCGTATTGAGTTGTACCAAAAGCGTGTTGGTATTGTTTTTATTAATTTGATCGACCAAGACCCCGTTGGCCTCCACGCATCTATTCAAATTTACCTAAATGCAAAAAATATTGGGTTGGGAATAGGCCGCGTTGCTTATGGTCTTGCATGCGAAAGTAGCCAGTATACTGTTATATACGCTCACATGCGCAAATCAAATATAGCCTCACGAAAAGCAGCTAATTTTGCAGGTTTCGTCGACGCAACACCTTCTTCTTGTAAGCAACTTATACTACGTTGGTGCCGTCGCGATACCCCTGAAGATGGAGACGGTCTCGTTTGAACTCTATAAGTTTGAAGTTTGACGAAAAAAATGACGAGGTTCTTATTTGGAATGGGCAGGTAGTTATGTCCCGAACCGAAGAGGAGTACTTTGATGCGATATTTACTAGCCTTGCATATCTAAAGCCGAGAAAGGTTTTGGAAATAGGATTTGGGCTGGGGATTTCCGCCAACTTTATACAAGAAAAATTTTCCCCCCAAACGCATGACATTTTTGAGATAGAAAAAAGTATTTTCGAAGATTTAGAACACTTCGCTAAACGGCATACATCAGTACGGCCATTTTCTGGCGATTGGCGTTGCTCAACCCAAATTGAAAAATATGATTTTATTTTTTTTGATCCTTATGATTATTTTCCTGAAGACAAAGCTACCTCTAATAATAAAGCTGAAGCCCCAAGGCTTTTAAAGGCATTGCTTGAGCCTGAGGGAGTTCTTTGCCATCCACATTTCGGAAACGGAGATGTTCCGGATGTTTTTGGATTCGATACTATTATAGTTAAAAGATTAAAAGTAAAAGCAATTAAAATGTTCGACGGCACCTATTGTGAAGATGTTGCTATCGTATTTCACCGTCCTCAACCCTAAAAGATAGTAGTCACTCCTACTTGGCGGATTTTTTATGGGCGCACGCTGCTCTCGCGTCAAACTGGGCTCAAGGGTACTGGTCTAGCGCAGTTGGTGGTAACCGCCACTGGCCAAGGATTAACCGGCATCGTTTGTCCCCGTTTCCAATCATACGATGGTGACCCCTTTGATTTTCCGCCGGCGCGTTTTCTTGACTGCTGCAAGCGGAGTGCTCATGGGTACATCACTTGGGATAAGGCATAAGTTGCCTTCTTGCACGCTCCCGCATCCGCATTGAGGGTCTTTAGCGTTAATCGAAAACTTCAGCAAGATGTTGCCGTGATTGTGTTCGTGCCCAACTGCGTACGGTGAATAAGTTCTATTACACTTATGCCGATCCTGAGTGAGCACCACCGTCCAATCCCAGCCTGCGGCCTCATAGGCATCTATCGAATCCTGCTTGGGATGGCCATAACTGTTTCCTTTACCCACTGATAGAACGAGTTTCTTCGGGCTGCCCGGCATCGGCTTGGGAACAGCTGCCGAAGTAATCCTTGATCCGTGATGGGGTGCAACCATTCCCGCCAATTTAAGCCGTTGGTTGGTCACCAGAGATGGGATAGATGGAAAGTCGGCGTCTCCGGTCATGAGGATCGCGGGTCCTTTACCCTTCGGTCGGACAAACATCGCAATACCGGTGTTGTTCCTGTCCCTAGTAAGATGCGTGGCGGGTTCACAGGCCTCCAGCCAGCCATCGGAGAAACGAATCCGTTCGCAATTATCCGGCCATAAAAGCATTGCCGATATGCCGGGCAGTAAATATTCGTTTGCCAGTGCATTATAAAAACTTCGCGCCAGCGGGCCGATCTGGTGTTGTTCTATCTCAGGCGCACGGGCAATCCAGAAGCGCTTTAGAGCCTCCTCGTTCCATTCGTGTTTTGTTGTCAAGTTTGCGGGATCGTATTTGCTTCTGGCGATAGCGTAAGACCAGTGATCCATATCCCAATGGGAAAGAACGACAGGGGCAACCGTATGATGATCGCAGGAGAAAAAAGCAGGCTGGAATGGCGGGCGTGTGTGCGCGTGAAAGTTCGGAGCCCAGCCCAAATCAAAGAAGACACGCGGGTGCTCGTATTTGTCGACGATTGCGTTGCAGTTCCCCTGACCCACGTCGTACGTAGCGATCGCGAAAGTGCCTGATCTGCGTAGCGCAACATCCAGCACTCCGGCGATAAAGCTTGCAGGTGAGCGCACCTCTCCAGCAAGCATGAAAACGCCATTTTCCCATTCACTCAATTCCACGGGCGACACGCTGACTATGTGAAGGGAAACTGGTTCAGCATTGTCTCCAAACATCACAACTTCTGCTGAAATTGAGTTCACCGTTTTTTGTGGGGCAACGTCGATTTTTACCCATCGCCCCTCTGATTCTCCAATGCCTGGAAATAGCCGTGCTACGGATGTGAAAGATGCTCGTAATGCGAGTAGGTCAAACTCATTTTCGAGGGGGGCGTAACCCCAAGGTTGCTTTCTGCTGAAACAGTCGAAAGTTACCCAGCCGTCATTTTCCTTGTCTTTCTCGTCATGCTCCATTTCAACCAGAGCAGTGAATTCCTTACGTCTGTCCTCAAACAAATCATGATCCCTCATGTCACTCTCTCTCATTGCGCCACCTGGGCCGACTCACCAATTCTGAGTGAACGACTGGCTTCGATGAAGCTGTAGTTTTTCTGAGTACGAGTCGACTACCTCGTGTTTTTACTACACTACTACAGGTAGACGGCTCCTGTGCGTGGAGTGATCTATTTTTTACCGTGACGATGCTGGTTCCGGAAACGACATTTAATAAGGTCAAAAAGCCGCGAAACGACACTAATTGCGGCTCATCTGCGACATTTATGGTGCCCATGTTCCACGTGGAACCCTGATTCCACCTAGGGTGTGCATGACACTTAATATGCCCATCGACATCCTGTTTGCTACCCGCTCATGGAAAACCCCGGCCAATGCCGGGGTTTTTTTGTTGCCTCACTCATTCCCAGTGCCGACACTCTCCAACCGATACCCATACCCATAAATTGTCAGCAACTGCCAACCCCGATCCGCTGTCAGCCCGAGCTTGTTGCGCAATCGGTAGATATGCGTATCCAGTGGCCGCGAGGAAGTTGTCTCCTCGTTCGGCCAGAAGCGCTCGTACAAGTAATCCCGCGACAATGGCCGCCCCAGGTTGCTGAACAGGCAGCGCGCCAAGCGGTATTCGCGTTCGGTCATGAGGATCGGTTTGCCTTCACGGGTGACGGTCAGTTCGGCGTCGTCGAAAGTCAGATCGTGAAACGTCTGTATTTCGCCCGCCGCGCTGCGCGGTTGGCTATGCCGACGCAATACCGCTGCCACCCTCGCCTTCAACTCATTGGGGCGAAACGGCTTGCTGACATAATCGTCAGCCCCGGCATTCAAGGCTTGAACGATATCGCTCTCGCCATCGCGGCTGGTGAGCATGATTGCAGCGGGTGGCGCGTCCATGTGTTCGCGGGTCCAGCGCAGCAGTGCCAGACCCGTGAGATCAGGAAGTTGCCAATCGAGAATCAACAGGTCGAAGGTTTCCCGGCGCAACTGGCGCAACAAGTCTTCGCCGCGCTCGAAGCTGTGCAGTGACCACGGCTGTTCGCCAGCTTCGGCCATTTGCTCCAGGGTTTGCTCAACCCGGCGCAGTTCGGCGGGTTCGTCGTCCAGAATGGCAACGCGCATCGGCGGTGTTCCTTGTCGCTGGGGCTGGGATGTCGACAATAGCGACTCCCCGGCCGCGATGAAAGAAGCAGCCCGTCGGTGGTCGACGTCCGCTATGATTCTTCGGGTCTACGCCTCCGACCCGAGACCTATGAAACCCTATCCACTGCCCTGCCCTTTGCCTCATGCGTAACCCTCAACGCCGACGTGAAAGTCGTGAGCCGAGCCAGGTCCAGCGTCTGTTCCGGCGGCTGGTGCGCGAGTGGTTGTGGATAAGTCTAGTGCTGTTGCCGCTGACTGCCTTGTTGTCTTATCGCGCCCAGATCAATCTGCACAATCCGTCGCCAGCGCCCGGCGCTCTGTTGTCCGTGGCGATGGTCGCGGGTGTGCTGGGATTGTTGCTGTGGCGGCCGCGTTGGGCGCTGTGGGTAACCTTGGCCGGTATGGCCTGTGCGCTGATCGCCAGCGCCCTGCTGGCCGAAGTCCGCTACTGGTGGTCGCCAACGCCAGCAGCCCTGGGGATGTTGTTCGGTTACCTGATCTGGAACTGGCGACGCCTGAGTGTTGTGCTGACCTATTTTGGCTGGGAGCTGGCACGTCTGGACAGCGAACCGAAAGTCTTCCCTGAACGTCGGCGGACCCGCTTCACCGGTGCCGACCGTTTGCAGGGCCAGATCATGGCGCTCGAACAAGCCATGAGCCGCACCCGCGACACCCGGCGCTTCATTGCCGATGGCCTGGAATACCTGCCGGTGGCGACGCTGATCAGTGATCCGCAGGGCAAGATCCTGCTGGGCAATCGCAAAGCTCGAGAGTTGTTCGAGGTTCCGCTGGTGGGTGATGACGTACTCGATCAACTGGCACGGCTCGGCTATCCGGAATTATCCACAACGCCGCGACCGCCGCTGGCCACCCTGCCGCTGCTGGAATTTCGCGATCACAAGGAACGCAGTCTGCGCCTGGAAAGAGCGGCGCTGCTGCCGGTCGACGGCGATACGCCGATCGGTTGGCTGCTCAGCCTGACGGACTTGAGTGCCGAGCGTGCGGCTGAGGAGCAGCGCGGCGTCCTGCTGCGTTTTCTTTCCCACGACCTGCGCGCCCCCCATTCGGCGATCCTCGCCCTGCTGGATGTGCATCGTCATCAGGCGGGTGCTGATGCGCCGCTGTTCGAGCAGATTGAGCGTCAGGTGCGCCGCGCGCTGGATCTGACCGATGGTTTTGTCTTGTTGGCGCGGGCTGAATCCGAGACCTACCAGTTCCGCCCGACATTGTTCGCCATGCTGGTACTGGACGTGCTGGATCAGGCGTTGCCGATCGCCCAGCAGAAACGCATCGAGCTGCTCAACGAGGTCGATGAGCAATGCCAGGAGCGGCTGATTCTGGCCGATCAGGGATTACTGACGCGCGCCCTGTTCAACCTGCTGGAAAACGCGATCAAGTACAGCCCCGCAGACAGCACTGTGCAACTGAAGGTCAGCTGTGATGGACAGTGGCTGCGCTGCGAATTGACCGATCAGGGCAAGGGCATTGCCGCCGATGAATTGCCTGACCTGTTCAGCCAGTATCGGCGCTTCTCTTCGGCCCAGGGCATCGACGGCGTGGGCTTGGGTTTGTCGATGGTCAAAGCCGTGATTGATCATCATGGCGGTACGATTGAGTGTCGTAGCGTGGTCGATGCGGGAACCACTTTCCTTATCGAGTTGCCGCTGCTTGCTGAATGAAAAAGGGGCACAAAAAAACCGGCTATAACGGCCGGTTTTTTTACATCCGAATAAAACTTATGCACGGATTTTGTTCAATTCATAAATTTATAAATATCTATGAAAATCAATAAGTTAGAAAACAGTTGCGGTCTTTTTTAGCAAAAGCGTACACAGGTTATCCACAAAATTCAGACAGCCAGCTGGTCACTCGCTGCCGGTGCCTGGGGCGCCGGTGGCAGCGAGCCCATTTCACGCTGGGTTTTCTCGTTCCACGCCTGCACACGGTCATTCAGATCAGCGATGGCGCGCGGCCCGCTGCCTTCGGCATACATCGGTTCGCCGATGACCACGGTGATCACTCCGGCCTGTTTGCCCCAGCCGATTTTTGGCCAGAATTTGCCGGCATTGTGTGCAATCGGCAGCACCGGAAGCGCCGCATTCACCGCCAATGCGCTGCCACTGCGAGAGAATTTTCCGACAGTGCCGTAGGGGACTCGTGTGCCTTCGGGAAAGATCAGCACCCAGACGTTGTCCTTGAGCAGCTCGTCGCCTTTAGCCGCGACTTGTTTGAGCGCGGCCTTCGGGTTGTCGCGGTCGATGGCGATCGGGCGCAGCATTGCCATGGCCCAGCCGAAGAACGGCACGTAGAGCAATTCGCGCTTGAGCACTTGGCTCAATGGCGAGAAATAAGCGGAGAGAAAGAAGGTCTCCCAAGTGCTCTGATGGTTCGATTGAATCACGCAGGGCCGGTCAGGCACGTTTCCCGCACCTTTGATTTCGTAGCGGATGCCAAGGAAAACCTTGGTCAGCCACAGGGCGCAACGGCACCAGTACACGTTGATGAAACGATAGCGCGCCTTGAAGGACAGAAACGGCGCGATGAAAAAGCTCAGACTGCACCACAGCAACGCTGTTGTGCCCAGCAGCAGATAAAAAACAAAGATTCTGAAGGCCCGCAGTATCGACATGGCGACGGTTACCGTTACGGGGCAATGCCCCGACTGTTCAAGCGCACTCCCGAGCAATCCCTGGCCAGGAAATTCAGAAGTACTCTAGTTGTGGATAAGTTCTGCGGCAATCGCCGCCAGATCGTCAAAAATCAGGGTGCCAACCGGCAGGGTTTTACCCTGAGTCTTTTCGCCTTTCCCGGTCTTCACCAAAACTGGCTGTGAATCGACGGCTTTGGCGGCCTCCAGGTCACCAAGGCTGTCGCCGACGAACCAGACGTTGGTCAACGGCACCGTGTAATGCTCGGCAATGGTTTTGAGCATTCCCGGTTTCGGTTTGCGACACTCGCAACCTTCATCCGGGCCATGCGGGCAATACACGATCAAACCGACCTCGCCGCCCTGCTTCGCGACCAGCTCGCGCAGGCGCGCGTGCATGGCCTCGAGGGTGGCGAGGTCGTAATAGCCGCGAGCAATGCCCGACTGGTTGGTGGCTACCGCCACCGTCCAGCCGGCCTTGCTCAACTGCGCAATCGCTTCGATCGAGCCGGGCAGCGGAATCCACTCCTCCACCGACTTGATGTAGGCATCGGAGTCGTAATTGATCACGCCGTCACGATCGAGAATCAGCAGTTTCAACGGCAATCCCTCAACCCAGCAGCGAAATGTCGGCAACACCGAGGAACAGGCCACGCAGGCGCGCCAGCAGCGCGTAGCGGTTAGCTCGCACATTGGCGTCGTCGGCATTGACCATCACCGCGTCGAAGAACGCGTCGACCGGCTCGCGAAGTGCCGCCAGGCGTGCCAGCGATTCGTTGTACTGACGCGCCGCGGCCATTGGCTGCACCGCCTGATCCGCTTGCTGGATCGCCGAATACAGCGAGAACTCGTTGGCATTGTCGAAATACTTCGCCTCGACCACGGTCGGTACCGAGCCTTCGACTTTGCTCAACAGGTTCGACACCCGCTTGTTCACCGCCGCCAGCGCTGCCGCTTCCGGCAGTTTGCGGAAGGCCTGAACCGCTTGCACACGCTGGTCGAAGTCCAGCGCCGAACCCGGCTTCAATGCACGTACCGACAGGTAGGTGGCGACGTCGACGCCTTCGTCTTCATAACGCGCACGCAGGCGGTCGAAGATGAATTCCAGCACGGCATCGTTGAGGCCGGCCGCCTTGACCTTGCCGCCGAATGCAGTCACGGCGAACGCCACGGCGTCGTTCAGGTCGAGATCGAGTTTCTTTTCGATCAGGATACGCAGCACACCCAGGGCCGCACGGCGCAGGGCATACGGGTCTTTGCTGCCGGTTGGCAGCATGCCGATACCGAAGATGCCGACCAGAGTGTCGAGCTTGTCGGCGATGGCGACGGCTGCACCGGTCAGCGTCGCCGGCAATTCAGCCCCGGCACCGCGTGGCATGTATTGCTCGTTCAGCGCCAGCGCGACGTCCTGCGGCTCGCCGTCATTGAGGGCGTAGTAGTAACCGGCGACACCTTGCATCTCCGGGAACTCGCCAACCATTTCGGTGGCCAGGTCGCACTTCGACAGCAGGCCCGCACGGGCAGCCCAGGAGGCGTTGCCGCCGATACGTGCGGCGATGTACGCGGCCAGTTTGGAAACGCGCTCGGCCTTGTCGTAGACGCTGCCGAGTTTTTCCTGGAACACCACGTTCTGCAGGCGCAGGTTGAAGTCTTCGAGCTTCTGCTTCTTGTCCTGCTTGAAGAAGAACTCGGCGTCGGTCAGGCGTGGGCGCACCACTTTCTCGTTACCGGCGATGATCTGCTGCGGGTCTTTGCTTTCGATGTTGGCCACGGTAATGAAACGTGGCAGCAACTTGCCGTCGGCATCCAGCAGGCAGAAATACTTCTGGTTGTCCTGCATGGTGGTGATCAGCGCTTCCTGCGGCACGTCGAGGAAGCGTTCTTCGAACGAGCACACCAGCGGCACCGGCCATTCAACCAGCGCAGTCACTTCGTCGAGCAGTGCCGGCGGAACGATTGCCGTGCCTTCCTGACGGGTGGCCAACTCTTCGGTGCGCTTGCTGATGATCTCGCGACGCTCGTTGGCATCGGCCAATACGTAAGCGGCACGCAGGTCGGCGAGGTAGCTCGATGGCGAACCGATGCGCACGCTCTCCGGATGATGGAAACGGTGACCACGGGATTCACGGCCAGCCTTCTGCGCGAGGATCGTGCAGTCGATGACCTGATCACCGAGCAGCATCACCAGCCACTGCGTCGGACGCACGAATTCTTCCTTGCGCGCACCCCAACGCATGCGTTTCGGAATCGGCAGGTCGTTCAGCGAATCTTCGACGATGGTCGGCAGCAGGCTCGCAGTCGGCTTGCCGGCGATGTTCTGGCTGTAGCGCAGTTTCGGACCGCTCTGGTCGATTTCGCTCAGCTCGACGCCGCACTTCTTGGCGAAGCCCAGGGCGGCCTGAGTCGGATTGCCATCAGCGTCGAACGCGGCCTGACGTGGCGGGCCATCGAGGTTGATGCTGCGATCCGGTTGCTGAGTGGCCAGCGCAGTGATCAGCACGGCCAGACGACGTGGCGCGGCATAAACGGTTTTGCTTTCGTAGCTCAGGCCGGCGGCTTGCAGGCCCTTGTCGATACCGGCGAGGAACGCATCAGCCAAAGTGTTCAGGGCTTTGGGTGGCAGTTCTTCGGTGCCCAGTTCAACCAGAAAATCTTGCGCACTCATTGTGCAGCCTCCAGCTTGGCCAGTACTTCGTCACGCAGGTCCGGGGTCGCCATCGGGAAGCCCAGCTTGGCGCGGGCCAGCAGGTAGGCTTGCGCAACGGAACGCGCCAGGGTGCGCACGCGCAGAATGTATTGCTGACGCGCAGTCACCGAGATTGCCCGGCGCGCATCCAGCAGGTTGAAGGTGTGCGACGCCTTCAGCACCATTTCGTAGCTCGGCAACGGCAGCGGCTGGTCGAGTTCGATCAGGCGCTTGGCTTCGCTTTCATAGAAGTCGAACAGCTCGAACAGTTTGTCGACGTTGGCGTGTTCGAAGTTGTAGGTGGACTGCTCCACTTCGTTCTGGTGGAACACATCGCCATAGGTGACTTTGCCGAACGGGCCGTCAGCCCAGACCAGGTCGTAGACCGAATCGACGCCTTGCAGGTACATCGCCAGACGCTCGAGACCGTAGGTGATCTCGCCGGTCACCGGGTAGCACTCGATGCCGCCCGCTTGCTGGAAGTAGGTGAACTGGGTGACTTCCATGCCGTTGAGCCAGACTTCCCAGCCCAGACCCCAGGCGCCGAGGGTCGGCGATTCCCAGTTGTCTTCGACGAAGCGGATGTCGTGCACCAGCGGGTCGAGGCCGACATGCTTGAGCGAGCCCAGGTACAGTTCCTGGAAGTTGTCCGGGTTCGGCTTCAGGACTACCTGGAACTGGTAGTAGTGCTGCAGACGGTTCGGGTTTTCGCCGTAACGGCCGTCAGTCGGACGGCGGCTTGGCTGCACGTACGCGGCGTTCCAGGTTTCCGGGCCGATGGCGCGCAGGAAGGTCGCGGTGTGGAAAGTGCCGGCGCCTACTTCCATATCGTAGGGCTGAAGTACCACACAACCTTGCTCGGCCCAGTATTGCTGGAGCGCGAGGATCAAGTCTTGGAAGGTACGCACGGCTGGCGTAGGCTGGCTCACGAAATTCACCTGTTTCTTGGGCTGCGATTTAAAGAGCGGGAGTATACCCGATTCGTTGCTGCGCACGCCCCCTGGAGCCTTATGCCACGCTGCTTTTGGTGTACCGAAGATCCGCTGTACATGGCTTATCACGATCAGGAGTGGGGCACGCCGCTGCGCGATGCGCAGGGTTTGTTCGAGTTGCTTTTGCTCGAAGGGTTCCAGGCCGGGTTGTCGTGGATCACTGTGTTGCGCAAACGTGAGCGCTATCGCCAGGTGCTGTTTGGCTTCGACGTGCAGCGCGTCGCGCAGATGAGCGATGCCGAAATCGACGAGCTGATGCTCGACCCGGGCATCATCCGCAATCGCCTGAAACTCAACGCTGCGCGGCGCAATGCCCAGGCGTGGCTGGCGCTGGAGGATCCGGTGGCGTTGCTCTGGTCATTCGTAGGCGACCAACCGATCATCAATCATTTCAAGGATCGCAGCGAAGTCCCGGCGATCACCCCGGAAGCGCTGGCCATGAGCAAGGCGCTGAAAAAAGCCGGCTTCACCTTCGTCGGTCCGACCATTTGCTACGCGCTGATGCAGGCCTCGGGCATGGTCATGGACCACACCCAGGATTGCGACCGCTACGCGCAGCTTGCCAACGCCGGTTAGAATGCCCGCCTCGCGCACAGCACAAAGATCAGGAGTGACCTGTGGAAAAGTTTAAAGGCGCCTTGCTGGTAGGCGCTCTGCGGCTGTTTGCCCTGCTGCCATGGCGAGCCGTGCAGGCCGTGGGTTCGGCGATCGGCTGGATCATGTGGAAAATCCCCAACCGTTCCCGCGACGTGGTGCGGATCAACCTGTCCAAGTGTTTTCCCCAGATGGATGCGGCCGAACGTGAGCGTCTGGTCGGACAGAGTCTGAAGGACATCGGCAAGTCGCTGACCGAAAGCGCCTGCGCGTGGATCTGGCCGGCGCAGCGCTCGATCGATCTGGTCCGCGAAGTCGAAGGCCTAGATGTGTTGAAAGACGCGCTGGCCTCGGGTAAAGGCGTGGTCGGCATCACCAGCCACCTCGGCAACTGGGAAGTGCTCAACCACTTCTATTGCAGCCAGTGCAAACCGATCATTTTCTACCGTCCGCCGAAGCTCAAGGCAGTGGATGAATTGCTGCGCAAACAGCGCGTGCAGCTGGGCAACAAGGTCGCGGCGTCGACCAAGGAAGGCATTCTCAGCGTCATCAAGGAAGTGCGTAAGGGCGGTGCCGTGGGCATCCCCGCCGACCCGGAACCGGCCGAATCCGCAGGGATTTTCGTGCCGTTCTTTGCCACTCAGGCACTGACCAGCAAATTCGTGCCGAACATGCTGGCCGGCGGCAAAGCGGTCGGTGTGTTCCTGCACGCCCTGCGCCTGCCTGACGGCTCGGGCTACAAAGTCATTCTCGAAGCCGCGCCCGAAGCGATGTACAGCACCGATACCGCAGAGTCCTGCGCGGCGATGAGCAAGGTAGTGGAACGTTATGTTGCGGCGTATCCGAGCCAGTACATGTGGAGCATGAAACGCTTCAAGAAGCGTCCGCCGGGCGAGGCGCGCTGGTACTGAGCAACTTCGATGGGGTGACGGTTGATGCAGACGGGCTCGCCTTGCTCAATCGGTAGCTCAAGGCGCCTGCCGCTCAAGCTTTTTCAGGAATACCGTCATCTCCTTCTCGGCCTGTTTGTCACCGTGGGCGCGGGCCGCTTCCAAGCCTTGTTCCCAGGCCTGACGCGCAGCGGCGTGATCGCCTAGCGCCAGCTGCGCCTTGCCCAGCAGCTTCCACGCTGCCGAGTATTTCGGATCGAAAGCGACACAACGCTGAAAATGCTCGGCAGCCTTGGCGTTTTCACCCAGGTCCAGATAACCCTTGCCCAGACCGAAGCGCAACAGCGCGTTATCCACACCCTTGGCGAGCATTTTTTCCAGGGATTCGAGCATTGGCGGATTCCTTTCTATTGTTCGTCAGAGAACCTGCGAGTCTGTCAAACCGCTTTCGCGAGCAGGCTCGCTCCCACATTTGGAATGCATTCCACTGTGGGAGCGAGCCTGCTCGCGAAGGGGCCATCACGGGCAACGTTGTCTTCAGGTCAGAAAAAGCTCAACCCCACATGAAACAGCTTTTCCACATCGCGAATATGCTTTTTATCCACAAGGAACAGAATCACATGGTCACCCGCTTCGATCACCGTGTCGTCGTGGGCGATGATCACGTTCTCGTTGCGGATCACTGCGCCGATGGTGGTGCCCGGCGGCAGGCCGATCTTCTCGATCGGCTTGCCGATGACCTTGCTGGACTTCGCATCACCGTGGGCAATCGCCTCGATCGCTTCCGCCGCGCCGCGCCGTAGTGAGTGCACGCTGACGATATCGCCTCGGCGCACGTGGGCGAGCAAGGTGCCGATGGTCGCCAGTTGCGGGCTGATGGCGATATCAATGTCGCCGCCCTGGATCAGGTCGACGTAGGCCGGATTGTTGATGATCGTCATGACCTTCTTCGCCCCCAGCCGTTTGGCCAGCAGCGACGACATGATGTTGGCTTCATCGTCGTTGGTCAGGGCGAGGAAGATATCGGCGTCGGCGATGTTCTCTTCCAGCAGCAGATCGCGATCCGACGCACTGCCCTGCAAGACCACGGTGCTGTCGAGGGTATCGGAGAGGTAGCGGCAGCGCGCCGGGCTCATCTCGATGATCTTCACCTGATAACGGCTTTCGATCGCCTCGGCCAGGCGCTCGCCGATCTGCCCGCCCCCGGCGATAACGATGCGTTTGTAGGTTTCGTCGAGGCGACGCATTTCGCTCATCACTGCGCGAATGTCCTCACGGGCAGCGATGAAGAACACCTCGTCATCGGCCTCGATCACTGTGTCGCCCTGCGGCAAAATCGGCCGGTCACGGCGGAAGATCGCCGCTACGCGGGTTTCGACGTTCGGCATGTGCTCACGCAACTGGCGCAGTTGCTGGCCCACCAGCGGCCCGCCGTAATAGGCGCGCACCGCCACCAGTTGCGCCGCGCCTTCGGCGAAGTCGATCACCTGCAAGGCGCCGGGATGCTGGATCAGGCGCTTGATGTAGTTGGTCACGACCTGCTCGGGGCTGATCAGCACGTCGACCGGAATCGCTTCGTTCTGGAACAGTTGTTCCTCGCGATTGAGGTATGACGCTTCGCGCACCCGGGCGATTTTGGTCGGCGTGTGGAACAGCGTGTGCGCGACCTGGCAGGCAACCATGTTGGTTTCGTCGCTGTTGGTCACCGCTACCAGCATGTCGGCGTCGTCGGCACCGGCCTGACGCAGCACCGAGGGCAGCGAGCCCCGGCCCTGCACGGTGCGGATATCGAGGCGGTCGCCGAGGTCGCGCAGGCGCTCGCCATCGGTGTCGACCACAGTGATGTCGTTGGCCTCGCTGGCCAGATGTTCGGCCAGCGAACCGCCGACCTGTCCCGCACCGAGGATGATGATTTTCATCCAGTCACTCCATGAATCCGTTTAGCCGCGCGCGGCGGCGATCTTGATCAGCTTGGCGTAGTAAAACCCGTCATGCCCGCCCTGCTGGGCCAGCAACTGGCGACCATGGGGCTGCTTGATGCCGGCCGCTGTGGCCAGATCCAGTTCACGGGCACCGGGGGTGCGCTCGAGGAACGCGGCGATGACTTCGGTGTTCTCGGTCGGCAGCGTCGAGCAGGTGGCGTAGAGCAGGATGCCGCCGACTTCGAGGGTTTTCCACATGGCGTCGAGCAGTTCGCCTTGCAGTTGCGCGAGGGCTGTGATGTCGTCGGGCTGACGGGTCAGCTTGATGTCCGGATGACGGCGGATCACCCCGGTGGCCGAGCATGGCGCGTCGAGGAGGATGCGCTGGAACGGTTTGCCGTCCCACCATTTGTCGATATCGCGACCGTCGGCGGCGATCAGTTCAGCGTCGAGGCCGAGGCGCTCAAGGTTTTCCTTCACCCGCACCAGACGCTTGGCTTCCAGATCCACCGCTACCACGCCAGCGAGCGCCGGTTCGGCTTCGAGGATGTGGCAGGTCTTGCCGCCAGGGGCGCAGCAGGCGTCGAGTACGCGCTGGCCCGGGGCCACATCGAGCAGGTCGGCGGCCAGTTGCGCGGCTTCGTCCTGCACGCTGATCCAGCCTTCGGCGAAACCCGGCAGGCTGCGCACGTCGGCAGCGGCTTCGAGGACGATGCCGTCGCGGCTGTAAACGCACGGTGTCGCGGCGATCCCGGTTTTGCCCAGCAACGCAAGATAAGCATCGCGGCTGTGATGACGGCGGTTGACCCGCAGGATCATTGGCGGATGCGCGTTGTTCGCTGCGCAGATCGCTTCCCACTGCTCGGGCCAAAATGCCTTCAGGGATTTTTGCAGCCAGCGCGGGTGAGCTGTGCGCACCACCGGGTCGCGTTCCAGTTCGGCGAAGATCGTCTCGCTTTCGCGCTGGGCATTGCGCAGCACGGCGTTGAGCAGACCTTTGGCCCAGGGCTTTTTCAGCTTGTCTGCGCAGCCGACGGTTTCGCCGATCGCGGCATGGGCCGGTACCCGGGTGTAGAGCAGTTGATACAGACCGACCAGCAGCAACGCCTCGACATCAGCGTCGGCGGCTTTGAACGGTTTCTGCAGAAGTTTTTCCGCCAATGCCGACAGGCGTGGCTGCCAGCGTGCGGTGCCGAAGGCCAGATCCTGAGTGAAACCGCGATCACGATCCTCGACCTTGTCCAGTTGCGTCGGCAGGGAGCTGTTCAGCGAAGCCTTGCCGCTGAGTACGGCGGCGAGCGCCTTGGCGGCGGCCAGACGCGGGTTCATTGCGCTTCCACCGCAGCGCCGAGGACGCTGCCGACGGCGAATTTCTCACGACGGCTGTTGAACAGGTCGCTGAAGTTCAGCGCCTTGCCGCCGGGCAATTGCAGGCGGGTCAGGCACAGCGCTTGTGCACCGCAGGCGACAATCAGGCCGTCCTTGCTGGCGCTGAGGATTTCACCCGGAGCGCCAGTGCCTTCGGCCACGGTCGCGGCCAGCACTTTCAACGCTTCGCCATTGAGCGTGCTGTGGGTGATCGGCCATGGATTGAAGGCGCGGACCAGACGTTCCAGCTCCACCGCCGGACGGCTCCAGTCGATGCGTGCTTCGTCTTTGTTCAGTTTGTGCGCGTAAGTGGCGAGTTCGTCGTTCTGCACCTCACCTTGCAGGGTGCCGGCAGCCAGACCGGCAATCGCCTGCACAACGGCGGGCGGCCCCATCTCGGCGAGGCGATCATGCAGGCGGCCGCCGGTATCTTCAGCGCTGATCGGCGTGACGACCTTGAGCAGCATCGGCCCGGTATCCAGCCCGGCTTCCATGCGCATCACGGTCACACCGCTTTCGGCATCGCCGTGTTCGACCGCGCGCTGGATCGGCGCCGCACCACGCCAGCGTGGCAGCAACGATGCATGACTGTTGATGCAACCCAGACGCGGAATATCCAGCACCGCTTGCGGCAGGATCAAACCGTAGGCGACCACCACCATCAGATCCGGCTTCAGCGCGGCCAGCTCCGCCTGGGCCTCGGCATTGCGCAACGTCGGCGGCTGCAACACCTGGATATTATTTTCCAGGGCGAGTTGTTTGACCGGGCTTGGCATCAGTTTTTGCCCACGTCCGGCCGGGCGATCCGGCTGGGTGTAGACCGCAACGATCTCGTACGGGCTGCTCAGCAGGGCCTTGAGGTGTTCAGCGGCGAATTCCGGGGTACCGGCAAAAACAATGCGCAGTGGCTCAGTCATGAAAGGCGTCTCATAAAAAGAAAAAGGCTTGCCGCAGCAAGCCTTTGAAGAGGGGCATCAAGCGTTCTGGCGGTGCAGCTTTTCCAGCTTCTTCTTGATCCGGTCGCGTTTGAGCGTGGACAGGTAATCGACGAACAATTTGCCGTTGAGGTGGTCGCATTCGTGCTGGATGCACACCGCGAGCAGACCTTCGGCGATCAGCTCATAGGGCTTGCCGTCGCGGTCCAGCGCCTTGATTTTGACCCTCTGCGGGCGGTCGACGTTTTCGTAGAAGCCCGGTACCGAGAGGCAACCTTCCTGATACTGGTCCATCTCGTCGGTCAGCGATTCGAACTCGGGGTTGATGAACACCCGTGGCTCGGTACGGTCTTCGGACAGGTCCATCACGACGATACGTTTGTGCACGTTGACCTGGGTCGCGGCGAGGCCGATGCCCGGCGCTTCATACATTGTTTCAAACATGTCGTCGACCAACTGACGCACTTCGTCGTCCACTACAGCCACTGGTTTGGCGATAGTGCGCAGACGCGGGTCCGGAAATTCGAGGATGTTTAAAATGGCCATAGGCTTCGCTTGCTGCACACGTTGAGTAAAGTCGGGTCGATGGCCTGGCGGGTCCGAGGATGCAGGCTACCGTTGTGAAGCGTAGCTTCTGAAAAACAGAAGCGAGCCACGGGGGCTCTGACGATTCACGCGAACGCACATGATAAAGGGATTCACTGCATGAGGAAAACACTACTCGCCCTGCTGCTCCTGGCTTCGGCCGGCGCCGCGCAAGGGCAAGTGCAACTCAAGGATGGTTTTCCACAGCAATACACGGTGGTTTCCGGGGACACGCTCTGGGACATTTCCGGCAAATACCTGCGCGAGCCGTGGCAGTGGCCACAACTGTGGCGGGCCAACCCGCAGATCGAAAACCCCAACCTGATCTATCCCGGCGACACGCTGACCCTCAGCTACGTCAACGGCCAGCCGCAACTGACCGTCCATCGTGGCGAGTCGCGCGGCACCATCAAACTCTCGCCACGGATTCGCACCAGCCCGGTGGCCGAGGCGATTCCGAGCATTCCGCTGAAATCGATCAACAGTTTTCTGCTGAGCAATCGCATCGTCGACAAGGCCGAAGACTTCGACAAGGCGCCGTATATCGTCGCCGGCGATGCCGAACGGGTGCTCAGCGGTACAGGCGATCGCATCTTCGCCCGTGGCCATTTCGATCCGGAGCAGCCGGTGTACGGCATCTTCCGCCAGGGCAAGGTCTACACCGACCCGCAGACCAAGGAATTCCTCGGCATCAACGCCGACGATATCGGCGGCGGCGAGGTTGTTGCCACCGAAGGCGACGTCGCCACTCTCGCCTTGCAACGCACCACCCAGGAAGTGCGCCTCGGTGACCGCTTGTTCGGCGGTGAAGAACGTTCGATCAATTCAACGTTCATGCCCAGCGCGCCGAAGCGTTCCATCGACGGCCTGATCATCGACGTGCCACGCGGCGTCACGCAGATCGGTGTGATGGACGTGGTTACCCTGAACAAAGGCAAACGTGACGGTCTGGCCGAAGGCAATGTCCTGGCGGTGATGAAAACCGGCGAAACGGTGCGCGACCGGATCACTGGCCAGCCGTTGAAGATTCCCGATGAACGCGCCGGCCTGCTGATGGTGTTCCGCACCTACGACAAACTCAGTTACGGCCTGGTCCTCAATGCTTCACGCTCGCTGGCGGTGCTCGACAAGGTGCGAAATCCGTAAGCTTGCTTAACAAGTTACCAACAGAGTTATCCACAACTTGTTCCGAATGGTTCGGAGCACAGAACGATCAAGGATGATCCATTCATGTTGTCTGTCAGTACAGCCATTTCCCCGGCGGAACTGGAGGCGCGTCTGCGCCTGCACCGCATGCCGGATATCGGCCCCAAGCGTTTTGCCAAACTGCTCGAAGCCTTCGGCTCGGCGTCCAAAGCCCTCAGCGCGCCGGCCAGTGCCTGGCGCTCGCTGGGGTTGCCGGCGGCGTGCGCCGAGGCACGGCGTTGTCCGACGGTGCGCGACGGCGCCAGCCACGCAATGCGCTGGCTAGAGCGCCCCGGTCAACATTTGCTGATGTGGGACCAGGCGGACTATCCAGCGTTGCTGGCGCAGATTCCTGACCCGCCGCCACTGTTATTCGTCGCCGGCGATCCGTCGATTCTGGAAAAACCGCAACTGGCGATGGTCGGCAGCCGCCGCGCTTCGCGCCCGGGCATGGACACGGCGGCGGCGTTTTCTCGCAGTCTGGCCGGGGCCGGTTTTGTCATCACCAGTGGTCTGGCGCTGGGCATCGATGCCGCTGCCCATCAGGCTGCTCTGGACGTTGGCGGGTTGACCGTGGGGGTGCTTGGCACGGGCCTGGAGAATTTTTATCCACAGCGCAATAAACGCCTGGCTGAGGCGATGATTGCGTCGGGCAGCGCGGTGCTCTCGGAGTTTCCGCTGGACGCCGGGCCAACCGCGAGCAACTTCCCCCGGCGTAATCGCATCATCAGCGGGTTATCCCTTGGCGTGCTGGTGGTCGAGGCCAGTGTTGCCAGCGGTTCGTTGATTACCGCGCGGCTGGCGGCAGAGCAAGGGCGCGAGGTTTATGCCATTCCGGGCTCTATCCATCACCCCGGCGCGCGCGGTTGTCATCAGTTGATTCGCGACGGGGCGGTGTTGGTGGAGACTATCGAACATATCCTCGAAGCGCTGCGCGGCTGGCAGCAACCGTTGCTATCCACAGCGCCGCCGCAGGCTGATCACCCGTTGCTGACGCTGCTGCACGCGGCGCCGCACACCAGCGAGGCGTTGGCCGCGAGCTGTGGCTGGGCGTTGCCGAAAGTGCTGGCAACGTTGACCGAGCTGGAAATCGAAGGCCGTGCGGTATGCGAAAACGGTCGCTGGTTGGCGCGGTCAAGCTAGGTTTTACGATGAAGATCGGTAAACTGCGCGAAACCTGTTTGTGGAGAGTTTTTTCATGGTCAACAGTTGGCGTGTGCAACAAGCCGCGCGGGAAGTTCGCGCCGGCGCGGTGATTGCCTATCCAACCGAAGCCGTCTGGGGGCTGGGTTGCGACCCGTGGAACGAAGACGCAGTGGACCGCTTGCTGGCGATCAAGAATCGCTCGGTGAGCAAAGGGCTGATCCTGGTCGCCGACAATATCCGCCAGTTCGATTTCCTCTTCGAGGACTTCCCGCAGGACTGGATCGACCGCATGGCCAGCACCTGGCCGGGGCCGAACACCTGGCTGGTGCCGCACCAGAACCTGTTGCCGGAATGGGTCACAGGCGTGCATGACACCGTGGCGCTGCGAGTCAGCGATCACCCGCAGGTGCGCGACTTGTGCTCGCTGGTCGGGCCGCTGATCTCGACATCAGCCAATCCACAGGGGCGACCGCCCGCGCGCACGCGTTTGCGCATCGAGCAGTATTTCCGTGGGCAGGTCGATCTGGTGCTCGGCGGCAGCCTTGGCGGGCGCAAGAATCCCAGCGTGATCCGCGACCTGGCCACCGGTAACGTCGTTCGTCCTGACTGACGCCATTCTTTTTATTTTTTTGCGGACTCCTCGGCGCTATCGACGAGGAGTTCTGCGCATGCCTGCAGTTTATTCCTGCACTCGTTTAAAACTTATCCGTTGCCATTGTTCTTGCATGCGTCAGACGGATCTTCGACTCTGCAATATCTGTAAGTTTTCCCACGCGATTATCAGAACGCGTGCAGTGGCGAGATTTTCAAAAGCATCCATTCTTTCAATGTGCTTGATACAACATTCGAAATGTTAATGGCTGCGGAGAAGTAATGGATATTACGGATTTACACCTCAAGGATTATCTGCAGGGCTTTCAGGAGACACTCAAGAATCAACAGGCCGACTATCGAGTGGCCATTCTTGAGGCGGGGTCGGACGCCGGAGAATTCGAGCGTTTCATTGGTCGGCAGTTTCGCCTGCGATTGCAGCATTACATGCTCACCTCCAGAGCCCGGGCGCTGGAAACCCGCTTGGCGATCACCTCGCGCAGTACGCACTTCCTGCTCTACCAGCGAGATCAACTCATTGCAGTGCTGCGGGCAACCCCGGCGCCGTTCGAATGGGCCTCACTGGCGCAGCATCATGTGTCTCCCACTGTGGCATTGGCGCGGCATGTCGAATTCAGTCGCTTGATTACCCATTCCCAGCAGCACCGGCCGGTGTCGATCAATGGCTTGCTCGCCACCGCCGCCGAATGGGCGATCGATCGCGGATATCAGGGGGTGACGGCCTTGTGCAGATCGCCACAGCGGCAACTGTTTCAGCGCTTCGGCCTGACACCGATCGCTTCGCACGCCATGCATATCGAGCAGCGTGCCCGGGGCGATTATTGGCTGTTGTCCGCCGAATGGCGGCAAATTCTGATGGCCCTGGATCAGCCAGTGAACATGAACGTGCATCAGCCGGAGTATCGTGATGTTCACAACCGTCAGTATTGATCCGCCAATAATCGAAGAGTGGGCAGAGAAATGGCTTGTATACGAGTCGAAGAAGTTGCGCAGGAAGTTTTCCGGTCGTAGGCCAGCGGCGAAGAAGCTTCACCGGAAGATGTACTTGATATAGCTGAAAGATACTCGGCGAACTCATGGAAGAGTTCACCGAGTATCAACTTGAAGCGTTATGGCAACAGAATCGTGGAACCGGTAGTGCGCCGTGCCGACAGTTCGGTTTGTGCTTTTGCCGCATCGGCCAATGCATGGCGCTGGCTGATGTCGACCTTCAGCTTGCCGCTGATGATCATCTCGAACAGCTCGTCGGCCATGCGCTGCAGGTTCTCGGCGTTGTTGGCGTAGGTCGCCAGCGTAGGCCGGGTGACGTACAACGAGCCCTTCGCGGCAAGAATGCCCAGGTTGACGCCGTCGACTGCGCCCGAAGCATTGCCGAAACTCACTACAAGGCCACGTGGTGCCACGCTGTCCAGGGACGTGAGCCAGGTGTCCTTGCCGACGCCGTCATACACCACCGGGACTTTCTTGCCGTCAGTCAGCGCCAGCACGCGCTCGGCAACGTTTTCATGGCTGTAGTCGATGGTGGCCCAGGCGCCGTTGGCCTTGGCCAGTTCGGCTTTCTCCTTCGAGCTGACGGTGCCGATCAGCTTCACGCCCAGCGCTTTGGCCCATTGGCAGGCCAGAGAGCCGACGCCACCGGCTGCGGCGTGGAACAGAATGGTTTCGCCGCCCTGCAGTTGGTAGGTCTGGCGCAGCAGGTATTGCACGGTCAGACCCTTGAGCATGACCCCGGCGGCAGTTTCGAAACTGATTTCATCGGGCAGATGCACCAGATTGTCCTGCGGCAGAACATGCAGCTGGCTATAGGCGCCGAGCGGGCCGCTGCCGTATGCCACGCGATCGCCGACCTTGAAACGGGTGACTTCGCTGCCCACCGCATCGACCGTGCCGGCGCCTTCCGAACCCAGGCCGAACGGCAACGCGGGCGGTGCATAGAGGCCGCTGCGGTAATAGGTGTCGATGAAGTTCAGGCCGATTGCCTGATTGGCCACGCGCACCTGATTCGGCCCGGGCGCAGCGGGTTCGTAGTCTACATATTCGAGCACTTCGGGACCGCCGTGGGCGCGGAACTGGATACGCTTTGCCATCTGTCTGCTCTCCTTGGGTCGTTGCTAAGCCCTCTATCCAACTCCCCTGCTTGATCTTCGTCAACTGCGGCGCGCCGGTCTGCGATGGTATGCTACGCGCCCATTTGCGCCGCCCGCCTGCCGGGGCGCCGCCCGATTCAAGGTGAAGCCATGACGACCCGCACCGACGCCGTAAAGGCCTATCTGCTCGATCTGCAAGACCGCATCTGCGCTGCACTGGAAACCGAAGACGGCGGCAAATGCTTCGTCGAAGACGCCTGGACCCGGCCGGCGGGCGGTGGCGGGCGCACCCGCGTGCTGGAAAACGGCACGCTGATCGAAAAGGGCGGCGTCAATTTTTCCCACGTGTTCGGCAGCGGCCTGCCGCCCTCGGCCAGCGCCCATCGGCCGGAACTGGCCGGGCGTGGTTTCGAGGCGCTCGGCGTGTCGCTGGTGATCCACCCGCACAACCCGCATGTGCCGACCTCCCACGCCAACGTGCGTTTTTTCATTGCTGAAAAAGAAGGCGAAGAACCGGTCTGGTGGTTTGGCGGCGGTTTCGACCTGACCCCGTATTACGGCGTTGAGGAAGATTGCATCCACTGGCACCGCGTCGCCGAGCAAGCCTGTGCGCCGTTCGGTGCGGACGTCTATCCGCGTTACAAGGCCTGGTGCGACACCTATTTCCATATCAAGCATCGTCATGAGCCACGGGGCATTGGCGGTCTGTTCTTCGACGATCTGAACGAGTGGGATTTCGACACCAGTTTCGCCTTCATGCGCGCCATCGGCGATGCCTATATCGAGGCCTACCTGCCGATCGTGCAACGGCGCAAGAACGACGCCTTCACTGCCCAGCAGCGCGAATTCCAGGAATTCCGCCGAGGCCGCTACGTCGAATTCAACCTGGTTTACGACCGTGGCACGCTGTTCGGTCTGCAATCGGGTGGCCGCACTGAATCGATTCTGATGTCGCTGCCACCGCAAGTGCGCTGGGGCTATGACTGGAAGGCCGAGCCGGGCAGCGCAGAAGCGCGCCTGACCGATTATTTCCTGCAGGATCGCGACTGGCTGGCCGAGGCCTGAGGACGGGTGATGGATCGTTACGTCGTTTTCGGTAATCCGATCGGCCACAGCAAGTCGCCGATGATTCACCAGTTGTTCGCCGAACAGACCGGCCAGCGCCTCGACTACAGCACGCTGCTGGCGCCGCTGGATGATTTTGTCGGCTGCGCCAAGGCGTTCTTTCGCGAAGGGCGCGGCGCCAATGTGACGGTGCCGTTCAAGGAAGACGCCTACCGTCTGGCTAACAGCCTGACCGCCCGCGCGCAGCGCGCCGGTGCGGTGAACACCTTGAGCAAAATGGACGATGGCTCACTGCTCGGCGACAACACCGATGGCGCAGGCCTGGTCCGCGATCTGACGGTGAATGCCGGGTTCAGCCTGACCGGTAAGCGCATCCTTTTGCTCGGCGCTGGCGGCGCGGTGCGCGGTGCGCTGGAGCCATTGCTGGCGGAGAAGCCGGCCTCGGTGATCATCGCCAATCGCACCGTGGACAAGGCTGAACTGCTGGCCGAGTTGTTCTGCGACCTCGGGCCGGTGTCGGCCAGTGGTTTCGACTGGCTGCGCGAACCGGTGGACGTGATCATCAACGCCACCTCCGCCAGCCTGACGGGTGACGTGCCGCCGATTGCGCCAAGCCTGATCGAGCCAGGCCAGACGCTGTGCTACGACATGATGTACGGCAAGGAACCGACCGCGTTCTGCCGCTGGGCCACTGAGCGCGGCGCGGCGCTGGCGATGGATGGTCTGGGCATGCTCGCCGAACAGGCAGCCGAGGCGTTCTGGCTGTGGCGTGGCGTACGCCCGGATACCGCGCCGGTACTCGCCGAACTGCGCCGCCAACTGGCCCTTTAAGCTTTGCTCCCACATTGAAATACGATCAATGTGGGAGCGAGCCTGCTCGCGAATCGCATCACCACCGCGATATCAGATCAATCCTCAAACCTGATTGGGCACTTCTCCGCCCCCTCCAGCTTCCTCAACTCCTCCACGACCGGCGACCGCGCCCGGCGCAGGGTCAGGCTGCGACCCTGGCCCAGCAGGCGTCGCGCTTCCTGATGCAGCATCTCCACCCCCGAATAATCGATGAAGTTGATCTGCTGCGCCTCGATCACCACCCGTGCGCCATGCAGGCGTTGCAGGCGCACTTGCAGGTAATGGCTGGCGCCGAAGAAGATCGAACCACCCACGCGCAACACATCGTCGTCACCGTCGCGCCAATGCTGTACCCGTGGTTGTGAGGTGCGCTTGAGGTAGAAAAACAGCGACGCCAGCACCCCGGCGTAAATCGCCGTCTGCAATTCCAGCAGCAAGGTCGCGAGACAGGTCAGGGCCATCACCACGAACTCGGCGCGGCTGACCCGCAGCAAGGCGCGAATGCCCCGGTGGTCGACCAGACCCCAGGCAATCAACAGGATGCTGCCGGCCATGGACGGGATCGGAATGTGCGCGATCAGCCCTGCGCCGAACACCGCGAACAGCGCCACCCAGATCGCCGAAAACACTCCGGCCAGTGGCGAGCAGGCACCCGCCTCATAACTCAATCCCGAACGGGTAAACGATCCGGCTGAGAGCGACCCGGAAAAGAACGCACCGACGATGTTCGACAAACCCTGTGCGCGGACTTCCTGATTGGCATCGAGCAACTGTTGCGAGCGCGCCGAAATCGAGCGGGCAATCGACAGGCTGGTGACCAGCCCGAGCATGCCCACTGCCACCGCGCTTGGCAGCAGGCGCAGGATCACCTCCAGATCCAGCGGCAAGGCGCTCAGCGGCGGCAGGCGTCCGACGAAAGCGCTGACCAGATGCACATGGCCGAACATCGCTGGCCAGATCCACACCAGCAGACTGGCCAGCACCAGCGTGATCAACAGCGTCGGCCAGCGCGGCAGGAGTTTTTTCAGGGCCACGCCGACGATCACTGTAGCGACGCCGAGCATCAGCGAGGGCTTATCCACAGCCCCCAGATGTCGCAGCAGATCCATCAGGCTGGCGAGCGCCGTGGTGTTGGCCGGCAATTCCAGCCCGAGCAGATTGGGCAATTGCCCGATGGCGATCACCACGGCGGCGCCGAGGGTGAAGCCGAGCACCACCGAATGCGAAACGAAATTCACCAGTGCGCCAAAGCGCAGCAAGCCGAGCAACCACTGGAAAATCCCCGCAAGGAACGTCAGCAGCAGGATCAGAGTGATGTAGTCCTCGGACGCCGGCACCGCGAGCGGGCTGACGCTGGCGTACAGGACAATCGAAATCGCCGCCGTCGGGCCGCAGATCAGATGCCATGACGACCCCCACAGGCAGGCGATCAACACCGGGATGATCGCCGCATACAGGCCGTATTCCGGTGGCAGTCCGGCAATCAGCGCGTAGGCAATCGACTGGGGCAAGGCGAGAATCGCACCGCTGAGGCCGACGATCAGGTCCCGCCCGACGCTGGCGCGGGTTTGCCGTGGCAACCAGCTCAGGAAAGGAAAAAGTGAATGGCGGCTGGGGAAGGCCATGGGTCCTCGCGGTTGGGGTTTTGTTCAAGGTTATCAGGGTGTCAGGTGTAAAAGCCCCTCACCCTAGCCCTCTCCCTGAGGGAGAGGGGACTGACCGAGCTGTTTGTTGAAGATTCACCGACCTGCGATTTCGGCGTTGAACGCAAGTTTCGATTCAACAGCGATCGGCTCCCTTTCCCCCTCGCCCCCTTGGGGGAGAGGGCTGGGGTGAGGGGGAAAAAATCTCCAGCCGAACGCTATTCCAGCAACCCTGAGATCAAAGCTTGGCCTTCACCGCCACCAACGCATCCTTGCCATCCACGGTCTTCACGCCATCCAGCCACTTGTCCAGCACCGCCGGATTGGCCTTGATCCACGCCTTCGCCGCTTCGGCATTGCTGACCTTCTTGTTCACCACCTCGGCCATGATGCTGTTCTCCATGTCCTGGGTGAACGCCAGATTGGTCAGCAATTTACCCACATTAGGGCAGGCCTCGGCGTAGCCCTTACGGGTCAGGGTGAATACGCTGCCGGTGTCGCCGAAGTATTTTTCGCCGCCCTTGAGGTAACGCATTTTCAGCTGCACGTTCATCGGGTGCGGGGTCCAGCCGAGGAAGGTGACGAATTTCTGTTTCTTCACCGCCCGCGACACTTCGGCGAGCATCGCCTGTTCGCTGGACTCGATCAGCTTCCACTGGCCCATGTTGAAGTCGTTCTTCTTGATGATCTCCTGCAGCGAAATGTTCGCCGGCGCGCCTGAGCCGATGCCGTAGATCTTCTTGTCGAACTTGTCGGCGAATTTGTTCAGGTCGGCAAAATCATGCACGCCTGCCTCCCAGACATAGTCGGGGACGGCGAGAGTGAATTCGGTGCCTTCCAGGTTCTTGGCCAATTGCGTCACATCGCCGGTGGCGACGAACTTGTCATAGAAGCCCTGCTGCGCCGGCATCCAGTTGCCGAGGAACACGTCAACCTGGCCATCCTTCAAGCCGCCGAAGGTGATCGGCACCGCAAGGGTGTCGACTTTCGCCTTATAGCCCATGCCGTCCAGCAGAAACCCGGTGATGGCATTGGTTGCGGCGATGTCGCTCCAGCCGGGATCGGCCATCTTCACGGTCTCGCAGCTTTGCTCGGCGAACGCCGAGGCGCTGCTCAATGCGATCAGGCCGACAGTGACAGCTGTGGATAACTTGCGCATGGACTTCCCCTTAACATTTTTGGTTTTGGCAGGGTTGTGGATAACGGGCCTTGCGCTCCAGATCATCAAGGTCGATGTGGTTGCGCATGTACTGCTGACTGGCATCGACCAGCGGCTGGTGATCCCAGCTCTTCAACTTGCCGATGGTTAACGCATCGGCGACGAAACGGCGTCGGCGCTGGCTGGCCAGTACGTCCCGATGGATCGCCGGAATGTCCCACTTGGCCCGCGCTTCGGCGAGAAAGTCTTCGAACAGCGGACGATGTTGCGGCGATTGGCTCAGCTCTTCTTCTTCGCGCGGATCGTTATCCACATCGAAGAGTAGGCACGGGTCGCTTTCGCTGTAGATAAATTTGTAGGCGCCCCGGCGAATCATCATCAGCGGGCTGACAGTGCCTTCGGCCATGTATTCGCCGAACACCTCGTCATGCCCGCCCTGCCCTTGCAGGTGCGGCAGCAAGGAACGGCCGTCCAGTGGCAGGCCCGGCTCAAGCGTGCCACCGGCCAGATCCACGAAGGTCGGCAGCAGGTCGGCGGTGGAAACGGCGGCGCTGACCCGGCCGGCCTCGAATTGTCCCGGGGCGCTGATCAGCAGCGGCACTCGAGCAGCCATCTCGAACCAGTGCATTTTGTACCAGAGGCCTTTCTCGCCGAGCATGTCGCCATGGTCACCGGAGAAGACGATGACGGTGTCATCGATCAGCCCGGTTTCCTCAAGGGTTTGCAGCAGTTTGCCGACATTGGCGTCGATATAGCTGCAAGCGCCGAAGTAGGCGCGACGGGCATCGCGGATCTTATCCACAGGCAGCGGCTTGTCCCACAGGTCGTAAACCTTGAGCAGACGTTGCGAGTGCGGATCGAGTTCGCCCTGGTTCAAAGCTGTAGGCAACGGGATATCAGCATCGTCATACAGATCCCAGAACGCCTTGGGAATCGTGTACGGGTCGTGCGGGTGGGTCATCGACACAGTCAGGCAGAACGGCTGGTCGCCGTCCTCGCGGATGTGATCGAACAGATATTGCTGCGCCTTGAACACCACCTCTTCGTCGAAATCCAGCTGATTGGTGCGCACGCACGGCCCGGCCTGCAGTACCGAAGACATATTGTGATACCAGCTCGGCCGCACGTCCGGCTCGTCCCAGTTCACCGCCCAACCGTAATCGGCCGGATAGATATCGCTGGTCAGGCGTTCTTCATAACCGTGCAACTGGTCCGGCCCGCAGAAGTGCATCTTGCCCGACAGCGCGGTGCGGTAGCCGAGACGCCGCAGGTAATGCGCGTAAGTCGGAATGTCGGCAGGGAAATCAGCGGCGTTGTCGTAGGCGCCGATCTTGCTCGGCAACTGGCCACTGACCAGGGTGAAGCGCGACGGCGCGCACAGCGGGCTGTTGCAATAGGCAGCATCGAACACCACGCCTTGGGCGGCGAGGCGGGACAGATTCGGCAGTTTGATCGGCGATGGGCCGTAGAACGGCAACATTGGCGCGGCCATTTGATCGGCCATGATGAAAAGAATGTTCTTGCGCTTCATGTGATCGCGTCATTCCATGTTGAATATTTATGCGAGAGTGCTGCGATCGAGCATGGATTCCATGCCTGTTCCGGTAAAGCCCGCGCCGGACAATGACTAGGATAAGTACAGCTTATGTATGACGCCCTCGGTGACCTCTCCCTCGATCTGCTGCGCACCTTTGAAGCGGCGGCCCGCCATCGCAGTTTTACCGCTGCTGCGGTGGAGCTTGGCACCACGCAGCCGGCGATCAGCCAGCAAATGAAACGTCTGGAAGAGCAGCTCGGTACGCGCCTGTTCGACCGGATCTACCGGGGCATCGAATTGACTGAGGTGGGCAGCCTGCTTTTCGAGCAAGTTGCCCTCGGTTTGCAGAATATCGACGCAGGATTAAGCGCAATCAGCACTCAGCAGCAACATGAAGTGCTGCAAGTGGCCACGGATTTCGCTTTCGCCGCTTATTGGCTGATGCCGCGCCTGCATCGCTTCCATGAGGCCAATCCGCACATTGATGTCAGCCTGGTCACCAGCGAGCGCAACCACAACATGCTGCGCACCGACATCGACGTGGCGATCCTGTTTGGCGATGGTCGATTCAAGCAGGGTGAGAGCCACTGGCTGTTCAGCGAAGAAGTATTCCCGGTGTGCAGCCCGCTGCTGCTCAAGGAGCGTTCACTGCCATTGCCCGCGCAGGCTCTGCTGGAATTTCCGCTGTTGCATCTGCGTGGGGAAAACAGCAGCAACTGGTTCGACTGGAGTGGCTTGTTTCGTCAGTTGGGCCTGACTACGCCGCCAGCGCCGGGGCAATTGCGCTTCGACAATTACACCTTGCTGATTCAGGCGGCGATCGGCGGACAAGGCGTGGCGATTGGCTGGCGGCACCTTGTGGATAACTTGCTGGTGCAGGGTTTGCTGTGCCGGCCGCTGGCGGAAACCACGCTGTCGCGGCTGGGGTATTACGTGGTGTTGCCGCAACGCAAGCGTCGGGGTGCGTTGATTCAGGATTTTGTTGATTGGTTAATGGCGGAACAGGCCAGCAGTGCCGAATCGCTTAACGGTCTGGCCCTGCCCTCGATTGCGGTGTGAAGAGCAAAAGATCGTCCGATCTTTTACGAATCAGAAGCCGCCACAAAATTCACATGCTGCCCCACATGCAGGTTCAACCGCAGTTCATCGGCAATCCCCACCGCGACACGGTTCAAGCGTTCCAGCGGTTCGGCCAATCCCGGTTCGAGATTGCCGCCGACCTGACTGAAGTGCTCGATGGTCAATCCGGCCACGCCATGGGGCGCATTGACCAAGGTCCAGCGCATTGAGCTGCTTTGTACCGCCTCAAGGATTTCTTCGGCGGCGTGACGCTGCAGACGCTCGTCATTGTCAGGCTCGTCGAGCACACCGAAGTTGCCGACCAGAAACAGGCGCGGCACGCTGGCCAGTTGCAAACCTTCGACCAGCGCGTCGACTGCCAGTACCTGTTCGACCGGCCCCAGCGTTACCGAGCGTTCGACATGATCGCTGCTGAACGGCAACCCCGGAGCATCGAGCAGGCAGATCACCGCCGAACTGCCGGCGACGCTCTGATTGACCCGCTCGGCATCGAATAGATCGCCGGTCTTGGTGCGCAACCCCGGACGCGGCGCGAGTGCGGTGAGATCGTCGAGAATGGCGATGACTTCGTGTTGGCGACGCAGCAATTCAGCCATCAATGCACCGCCCAGGCTGGCCATGGCACCATAAAGCACCACTTTGACCACTGGGGTCTCGGCATTTTTCATGGCTGTTTTCCTTATAGTTGTCCTATATGACCTGTGACGGTGGAAACAGCCAAGGGTTCGAACCGATTGAGAGGCGACACGATGCAAGGGATCAAGGGCTATCACGCCCATGTCTATTTCGACGCGCAAACCACCGACCAGGCGCGGGCCTTGTGCGAACAGGCCGCGCAGTTGTTTGCGCTGAAAATGGGCCGCGTGCACGAACGCCCGGTGGGGCCGCACCCCGACTGGAGCTGCCAACTGGCTTTCGGTCCCGAGCTGATCGGCGAGGTGCTGCCGTGGCTGGCGCTTAACCGCAAGGGGTTGGTGGTGTTCCTGCATCCGGACACTGGCGATGACCTGCTCGACCACACCGAACACGCGATCTGGATGGGCGCGGTGCGGCCGCTGGATCTGTCGATTTTTTAACCAGGTGCTTGGACTGAACTGATAACGAATATGTCCAGACTGCCAGCCAGCGTTGTCTATCCGTTCCCTCGTATCGCTTGTCGTCCCGTATTCATTGGCTGTCGCTGCATCCGACCGCCGGTTGACCATTCATTCATCGCTTTCGGTCGCGAAAGGTAGCTGAAAGCTTCCCCGATTAGGATCGCCCCACTCCCGGCAACAGACCGGTTGGCCCAAGCCCTGTGTTTTTTCCACAGGCCCGGCCCAATTAACAACAACAATGGTGATTCTGATGTCTTCTGCAACCCGCCGTTTCTCCCGCTTCCTGCTGGTCACTCCGCCCGTACGCCTCGCGCCTCCCGTTCTGCGCTGATCCCGCCCGATCCGCTCATTCAACTAGCCGCGCTACGCCTGGAGTATTCCCATGCTGACTTTCCTTGGCTTCGCCATGGTCATCACGTTCATGTTCCTGATCATGACCAAGCGCCTGTCCGCGCTGATCGCCCTGATCATCATCCCGATCCTGTTCGCCCTGTTCGGTGGTTTCGCGCCGAAGATCGGCCCGATGATGCTTGAAGGCATCACCAAACTGGCGCCGACCGGCGTGATGTTGATGTTCGCCATTCTGTATTTCGCCCTGATGATCGACTCCGGCCTGTTCGACCCGGCCGTGCGCAAGATCCTCAAACTGGTCAAGGGCGACCCGCTGAAAGTTTCGGTCGGTACCGCCGTTCTGGCGCTCGTCGTTTCCCTCGATGGTGACGGCGCGACCACTTACATGATCTGCGTGGCTGCGATGCTGCCGCTGTACAGCCGCATCGGCATGAGCCCGCGAATCATGGCCGGTCTGATCATCCTCGCCGGTGGCGTAATGAACATGACCCCGTGGGGCGGCCCGACCGCCCGCGCGGCGAGTGCCCTGCATGTGGATCCTTCGGACATTTTCGTACCGATGATCCCGGCCATGGCCGCCGGTGTCTTGGCGATCCTGGTGATTGCCTACTTCTACGGCAAGCGTGAACGTGCCCGCCTCGGCGAGCTGCACCTGGTTGGCGATGAGATCGATCACAGTGAAATCAGCGTCTCGCAATTCCCCGACGCACGCCGTCCGAAGCTGATCTGGTTCAATGCCGCACTGACTTTCGGCCTGATGTGCACGCTGATCGGCGGCCTGTTGCCGCTGCCGGTGCTGTTCATGGTGGCGTTCAGTATTGCGATGATCGTCAACTACCCATGCCTGCAAATGCAGAAGGATCGCGTCGCCGCGCATTCCGGCAGCGTGCTGGCAGTGGTCGGGCTGATCTTTGCGGCCGGTATCTTCACCGGTATCCTGTCGGGCACCGGCATGGTCGATGCGATGTCGAAGAGCCTGTTGGCGGTGATTCCGGAATTCCTCGGCCCGTACCTGGCGGTGATTACGGCGCTGGTGAGCATGCCGTTCACCTTCTTCATGTCCAACGATGCGTTCTATTACGGTGTATTGCCGGTGCTGACCGAAGCGGCCAGCCACTATGGGATCACTGCGGTGGAAATGGCCCGTGCCTCGATCGTCGGCCAGCCCGTCCACTTGCTGAGCCCGTTGGTGCCGTCGACCTATCTGTTGGTGGCGCTGGCCGGCATCGATTTCGGTGATCACCAGCGTTTCACCTTGAAATGGGCGATCCTGGTGTGTATCTGCATTCTGATTGCTGCACTGCTGTTGGGGACTTTCCCGCTGTTCAGCACTCTATAAGCCCAAGACTCACCGTTACGGGTCCCGGCTTCGCGGTTTGAAGCCCGGACCTGTTTCGGTTTAACACTCGCTCAAAGGAATACACATGGATTGGCTGACCAACCCCGAAATCTGGGTTGCCTTTTTTACCCTGACCGCCCTGGAAATCGTCCTCGGTATCGATAACATCATCATGATTTCGATCCTGGTCAGCCGCATGCCGAAACACATGCAGCAGCGCACGCGGATCTTCGGTCTTGGCCTGGCCATGGTCACCCGGATCCTGTTGCTGCTGTCGATTACCTGGGTCATGCGCCTCACTGCCGACCTGTTCGAGGTGTTCGGTCAGGGCATTTCCGGCCGCGACCTGATCCTGTTCTTCGGTGGCCTGTTCCTGCTGTGGAAGAGCTCGCAAGAGATGTATCACGCGCTGGAAGGCGAAGACGAAAGCGACGAAACCCCGGGTGGCAAGGGTGGCAACTTCCTTTACACCATCATCCAGATCGCGATCATCGACATCGTCTTCTCGCTGGATTCGGTGATCACTGCAGTGGGTATGGTTTCCCACGTGCCGGTGATGGTTGCGGCGATCGTTGTGGCCGTGCTGGTGATGATGCTGGCGTCGGGCAAGATCAGCGAATTCATCGACAAGCACCCGTCGCTGAAAATGCTCGCGCTGTCGTTCCTGCTGGTGGTCGGTACCGTGCTGATCGCCGAATCGTTCGACGTGCACGTGCCAAAAGGCTACGTCTACTTCGCCATGGCGTTCTCGCTGGCGGTTGAGGCTATCAACATCAAACTGCGCGGCGCGATGGCCCGGAAAAAGAAACAGCAGGATCCGGTGAAACTGCGCAAGGATGTTCCAGGCCAATAATCCGGTAGTCCCGGCAGCGCGCTACACCCCTGTGGGAGCGAGCCTGCTCGCGAAGACGGAGTGCCAGTCGACAACAATGTTGGCTGGCCCACCGCTTTCGCGAGCAGGCTCGCTCCCACAGGAGACGGCGTTGATTTAAATGGGAGTGTATGAAGCGCTTCTCATGACACTTTTGTTTCAATCCACGCTTTAGCTGTGCAATGCTGGCGCCGAGGCCGTTAGCCAACTACAGCTTAAGTATCAAGAACGTAGAAACCGCGCGGTGCCTTCCACTTGCCCCTCTGGGGCGCTGCTACTACAGGGGGTCTGCATGCTCACCCTGCTCAATCTGTTGTCCGCCGTCGCCCTGTTGATCTGGGGCACGCACATCGTCCGAACCGGCATCCTGCGGGTTTATGGCACCAATCTGCGACATGTCATCGGCCAGAACATGTCGAAGAAATGGCTGGCGTTCATCGCCGGTATTCTCGTCACCGCCATGGTGCAGAGCAGCAACGCCACGGCGATGCTGGTCACTTCGTTTGTCGGTCAGGGTCTGATGGCGCTGACCCCGGCGCTGGCGACCATGCTTGGCGCAGACGTCGGTACCGCGTTGATGGCGCGGGTGCTGACCCTCGATCTGTCATGGCTGTCGCCGCTGCTGATTTTCCTCGGGGTGATTTTCTTTCTGTCGCGCAAACAGACGCGGCTCGGGCAGATGGGCCGGGTGTCGATCGGGCTGGGGCTGATCATTCTCGCCCTGCAATTGATCGTCGAGGCCGCTGCGCCGATCACTCATGCGCAGGGGGTGAAGGTGATTTTCGCCTCGCTGACCGGCGACATCCTCCTCGACGCCCTGGTTGGCGCCCTGTTCGCGATGATTTCCTACTCCAGCCTCGCCGCCGTGCTGCTCACCGCTACATTGGCCGGTGCTGCGGTGATCAGCTTGCCGGTGGCGATCGGTCTGGTGATCGGCGCCAATATCGGCAGCGGCATTCTTGCCTTCATGAGCACCAGCATGCAGAACGCCGCCGGCCGCCAGGTTGCGCTGGGCAGTCTGTTGTACAAATTGATCGGTTTGCTGCTGATCATCCCGGTGCTCGACCCGCTGGTGCACTGGATCGACAGCCTTGATTTCAGCCCGCAGGAAATGGTCATCGGCTTCCACCTGCTCTACAACACCGCGCGCTGCCTGATCCTGCTGCCGAGCGTCGGGCCGATGGCGCGGCTTTGTGCGTGGCTGCTGCCCGAGCGGCCGGAGGTCAACGGCGCCGCCAAACCACGCCATCTCGACCCGACCGCGCTGGTCACGCCGAGCCTGGCGCTGGCCAATGCCGCGCGGGAAACCCTGCGCATGGGTGATCTGCTCGACAACATGCTCGACGCCTCCCTCGATGTGTTGCGCGGCAAGCAGACCGCCGTCACCCAGGAGATGCGCCGACTGACCGACGACATCGAAGCGCTGTACAGCGCGATCAAGCTGTATCTGGCGCAGATGCCCCGCGAGGATCTCGGCGAGCACGACAGTCGGCGCTGGGCCGAGATCATCGAACTGGCGATCAACCTGAAACTCGCCGCAGACCTGATCGAGCGCATGCTGCGCAAGATCCAGCAGCAGAAGACTTCGCAGCGTCGTTCGTTTTCCGAAGAAGGCCTGGAAGATCTTGCCGGGCTGCAACAGCAACTGATCGCCAACCTGCGCCTGGGCCTGTCGGTGTTTCTCAGCGGCGACCGCGAAAGCGCGCGGCAGTTGTTACGGGAGAAACGCCGCTTTCGTGCGCAGGAACGGCGTCTGGCCCATGCGCATGTCAGCCGTTTGCAACGCAAGATCGTTCAGAGCCTGGAGACCAGCTCGCTGCATCTGGAGTTGATCGCCGACATGAAACGGCTCAATTCGCTGTTCTGCAGCAGCGCCTATGTGGTGCTGGAAACGGCGGACACCGGCGCGCTGGCCGTGGATGACATGGCCGACATTACGCATTCGCCTTGAACGTCTGAGGCTGGGGTCAGTCAGTTACAGTGGTTCAGCCTTGAGACCGTCATCGCTGGCAAGCCAGCTCCCACAGGGTTTTGTAAGTGCCGCAGATCCTTGTGGGAGCTGGCTTGCCAGCGATGGGGACCTGACTGACGACACGGATCTCCAAATCAGCCGTATGGAAGCCTGTTATGCGTTGCCTGTTGTTCGCCTGTCTGTTGCTCGGTTCCCTGCCCGCTTTTGCCCTGGATCGGTTTCAGGTCGAAGGCTATGCGCTGCCCAACGGTTTGCAACTTATGCTCAAACCCGGCACCGAGCGTGGGCATGTGGCGATCCGGCTGGTGGTCGGCGTCGGCCTGGATGACTTCGACTGCGACGAGAAAGAGCTGCCGCATTTGCTCGAACACCTGCTGTTCAGCGGTATCGACGCCACTGGCGAAGGCGGCCTGGAAGAACGCATGCAGGCGCTGGGCGGGGACTGGAATGCGTTCACCAGCAATGCCGACACCACGTTCGTCATCGAAGCCCCGGCGAAAAATCAGCGCAAGGTGCTCGACCTGCTGCTCGCGCTGCTGACCCAGACACGCATCGACGACAACGCAATCAACGCGGCGAAACGAGTGGTCGAGCGTGAGGACGGCGGGCATTACACCAAGCTGCAACGTTTCCTCGACCGTCAGGACCTCGGTCATACCGCGAGCAATCAACTGGCTGTCGAGCTGGGACTGAAATGCCCGCAGCGCGCCGAGGTCGGCCATCTGACCCAGGAGCAATTGGAGAAGGTGCGCAAGGCCTGGTATGCGCCGAACAACATGACCCTGATCGTCGTCGGCGAACTCGACAAACTGCTGCCGGCCTATCTGGAGCGTACCTGGGGTGAGTTGGAGCCGGTCGAGCCGAGCGAACATCGGGCGCTGCCGGACATCCGCACCAGCGCTGCCCATGAACGCACCCTCACCCGTGGCTTTATCGGCGACAGCGCCAAGCTGCACTGGCTGGTGCCGGAACCGGTGCTCGACGATCAGTACGATCAGACGTTCGACATTCTCAAGGATTACCTCGACTGGGCGTTGTACCGGCAGATTCGTCTCAACCATGGCTTGTCGTACGGACCGTGGGCCGAGCGCGAAGTGTTCGGCGGTGTCGGCTTCATGAGCCTCAACGCTGACCTGGATCGCGATGACGTCGACGAAGCCATCCAGGTGCTTGAAGACCTCAAGGCCGACCTGCTGCAAAACGGTCTCGACCCGAGCACCTTCGCCCGCATCAAGCAAGCCGCCATCGCCCACCAGGCCTGGGCCGTGCAGGGCAACAGCGCACTGGCGGACTATTACTGGAGCGCGCTGGCCGACTATCAGGATGGCCGCTTTGCCAATCCCGCGCGCGAGCTGCAAGGGGTGACGCTGGAAGCGGCGAACAAGGCCATGCGCGAGCTGCTGTTGCAGCCGGGGTATATCCGGATCGAGAAGCCGTTGATCAGTGATGATCAGGTGTTGTGGCTGGCTGCAGGCGGCGTCGGTCTGGTGCTGCTGATGTTGATCGGCTGGCGTGTGTATCGTCGCCACAAAATTGCTGGAAGCCATTAATCCTGTGGTGAGTGAGCACTTGTGGCGAGGGGATTTATCCCCGATGGGCTGCGCAGCAGCCCCGATAAGGGCAGCTCGGTATATCCAGACAGAATTCGCTCGCAGGATCTACGACGGCTGCGCCGCCGATCGGGGATAAATCCCCTCGCCACAGGGGTCATGCGGCGTTAACCTTTCCGGGATTTTCCCCATATCGTCGTGAACCGCCAAAATGCCAAAACTGACCCTCCTTATCCAGCGCCTTCTCGAGCTGATGAAGCGCTACCCCGGGTTGATCGCGGCGGGTGGGTTCATTTCCGGGGTCGGCAGTTTCATCCTCGTCGATCGCCAACAGGGTCTGGCGAGCTGGATCACGGTGATCATGCTGCTCAGCTGGATCTGGCTGATGCTGGAAAACACCCTGACCGGGCTGTTCACACGGATCTTCAAACGCGAAATTCCCCAGCCGCTGCTGCGTTACGCGACGCAGATGATCCATCAGGAAAGCCTGTTTTTCGTTTTGCCATTCTTCTTCATCACCACTACGTGGAACAGCGGCCAGTTTGTCTTCACGGGGCTGCTCAGCGTTGCCGCACTGATCTCCATCGTCGATCCGCTGTACTACAAATGGCTGGCGCCACGGCGCTGGGCGTTTCTCGCGCTGCACACCCTGACCCTGTTCGCCGCACTGCTCACTGCGTTGCCGGTGATCATGCACCTGACCACCGCGCAGAGTTTCAAATGGGCGCTGGGAATTGCCGTGCTGCTGTCGTTCCCGAGCCTGGCGTCAATCTTCCCGATCCGCACAGTGCGCAATGCCCTGGCGATTCTGTTCATTACCTTCGGCATCGGCGGCGTCGGTTGGGCGCTGCGTTCGTGGGTGCCGCCGGCAACGCTGTGGATGACCGACGTAGCGATCAGCACGCAATTGCAGGATCGCACCCCCGGCGCCAGCCTCGACACCGTCAGTGCCGAGCAGATCCGCAGCGGCGGGCTCTACGCCTACACTGCGATCAACGCGCCGCGCGGTCTCGACGAGCGGATTTATCACGTGTGGACCTTCAACGGCAAAGAGGTCGACCGCATCGCCCTCGACATCCATGGCGGGCGCAAGGAAGGCTACCGGGCGTGGACGCACAAACAGAATTTCCCCGGCAACCCGGCGGGCAAGTGGCAGGTGCGGGTGCTGACCGAGGATGGCCAGTTGATCGGCGTGCTGCGTTTCGCAATTACCGACAGCACACCGGCCAAAGAAAAGTAATCCGGTTCGTGCTATTACGTAGGATCTCGTAACGGCCGTACAAGCACGGAGCTTATGACCAGCAGCCCAACCCCCGGCAGTGCCCACCTGGACACCGCGCTCAGCCCTGCCCGTCTGCGGGTCAGCGGCGACTGGACGCTCGCCCACTACACCGCGCTCAAGCATCTGAGCGAAAAGCTCCGCGGCCAGTACGACGCCAACACTTCCATCGATCTGAACGGCCTCGGTGCCCTCGACACCGCCGGCGCCTCGTTGCTGGTCGAGCTGCTCGGTTCCGAGCGCTTGGGCAAAACCGCCGAACACCCCGATTGCACCCTTTCGACGGCTGATCGCGCCTTGCTGCAAACCGTGTATTGCTCGCTGAGCGATTTCTGCGTGCCGATCAAGGAGCCGGAAGTCAGCGTCAGCGTGCAACTGCTGACGCGCATCGGCCGCGCAGTGGATACGGTGTGGAAAGACACGATGCAGCTGCTCGGCTTCGTCGGCCTGATTCTCGAAGTCATCGCCCGTGGTCTGTTGCGGCCCAAGCGCTGGCGCATTACGCCGATGATCGCGCACATCGAGCAGACCGGCCTCGACGCTGCGCCGATCGTGGCCTTGCTGACGTTTCTGGTCGGTGCGGTGGTGGCGTTTCTTGGCGCCACGGTACTGGCCAGTTTCGGCGCGACGATTTTCACCGTGGACTTGGTCGGCTTCTCGTTCCTGCGCGAATTCGGCGTGTTGCTCACGGCGATCCTGATGGCCGGGCGCACCGCCAGTGCATTCACCGCGCAGATCGGCTCGATGAAGGCCAACGAAGAAATCGACGCGATCCGCACCCTTGGCCTTGACCCGATCGAATTGCTGGTGGTGCCGCGTGTGCTAGCGCTGCTGGTGGCGCTGCCGATGCTGACGTTTCTGGCGATGCTCTCGGGGATCGTCGGCGGCGGTGTGGTCTGTGCGGTGTCGCTGGACATTTCGCCGGCAATGTTCCTTTCGCTACTGCAATCGGACATCGGCATTCAGCATTTTCTGGTCGGGCTGGTGAAGGCGCCGATCTTCGCCTTCCTGATCGCGGCAATTGGTTGCCTGGAAGGTTTCAAGGTCAGCGGCAGCGCCGAATCGGTCGGCGCGCACACCACCTCCAGCGTGGTCCAGTCGATTTTCGTGGTGATCGTGCTTGATGCGGTGGCCGCGCTGTTTTTCATGGAGATGGGCTGGTGAGTCGTCTACCCCGCGCGCCCTCGGAGGCGGTGATCGAAGTCCGTGGCCTGTGCAATCGCTTCGGCCCGCAGAGCGTGCACGAGAACCTTGATCTGGACGTGTACAAGGGCGAGATCCTCGCCGTGGTTGGCGGCTCCGGTACCGGCAAATCGGTGCTGCTGCGCAGCATCGTCGGGCTGAATCGGCCCAGCGAGGGCATGGTCAAGGTCTTCGGCCAGAACCTGCCGAATCTGCCCGAGCATGAGCGCTCGCTGATCGAAAGGCGCTTTGGTGTGCTGTTCCAGAAGGGCGCGCTGTTCTCGTCGCTGACCGTGACCGAGAACGTCGCCCTGCCCCTGATCGAACACGCCGGCCTCAGCCGTCACGACGCCGAGCATCTGGCGGCGGTGAAACTGGCGCTGGCCGGGCTGCCGTTGTCGGCGGCGGACAAATACCCTGCGTCGCTGTCCGGCGGCATGATCAAGCGTGCGGCGCTGGCGCGGGCCTTGGCGCTGGATCCGGACATTCTGTTTCTCGACGAACCCACCGCCGGCCTTGATCCGATTGGCGCGGCGCAGTTCGATCAATTGATCCTGACCCTGCGCGATGCCTTGGGGCTGAGCGTGTTTCTGGTGACCCACGACCTCGACACGCTGTACACCATCACCGATCGCGTGGCGGTGCTGGCGCAGAAGAAAGTGCTGGTTGCCGGCCCTATCGACGTCGTCTCGGAAACCGCCGACGCGTGGATTCACGAATACTTCCACGGCCCGCGCGGCCGCTCGGCGCTGGACGCCGCCAAACTGCTCAACGAGGTCTGATATGGAAACCCGAGCCCATCATGTGTTGATCGGCCTGTTCACGGTGATCCTCGTGGCCGGCGCCCTGCTCTTCGGCCTGTTTCTGGTCAAATCCAGCGTCGACACCGAGTTCAAGGATTACGAAGTGGTGTTCAACGAGGCGGTCAGCGGTCTGTCCAAGGGCAGCTCGGTGCAGTACAGCGGCATCAAGGTCGGTGACGTGGTCAGCCTGCGCCTCGACCCGCAGGACCCGCGCCGGGTGCTGGCGCGGATTCGTCTGGCGGGCGACACGCCGGTCAAAGAAGACACCCAGGCCAAGCTGGCACTGACCGGTATTACTGGCACGTCGATCATCCAGCTCAGCGGCGGCACACCCGAGAGCCCGAAATTGCGCGGGCACGACGGCAAGCTGCCAACGCTGGTCGCCTCGCCCTCGCCTATCTCGCGTCTGCTCAACGACAGCAGCGACTTGATGACCGGCATCAGCGCCCTGCTGCAGAACGCCAACCACATGTTCTCCGCGGAAAACGTCGAGCGCGTGAGCAAGACCCTCGCCCATCTGGAACAGACCACCGGCACCATCAATGACCAGCGCGGCGACATCAAGCAAGCCATGCAGCAACTGGCGACCGTCGGCAAACAGGCTGGCAGCATGCTCGAGCAGACCTCGCTGCTGATGCGCAACGCCAACGGCCTGCTCAACGATCAGGGCAAACAGGCCCTTGGCAGCGCCGAGCAGGCGATGAAGTCGCTGGAGCAAAGCAGCGTGACCATCAACGGCTTGCTCAGCAAAAACCAGAATTCGCTGGATAACGGCATGCAGGGCCTCAACGGCCTGGCCCCGGCGATTCGCGAACTGCGCGAGACGCTGACCTCGCTGCGCGCCATTTCCCAACGCCTTGAGGCCAACCCCAGCGGCTACCTGCTGGGCAGCGACAAGAACAAGGAATTCACCCCATGAAGCTGACTCGAATCGCCCTGCTCGGCGCTGGCCTGACCCTGATCGGCGCGTGCTCGATCTTGCCCAAGTCGGAACCTTCGGATGTCTACCGCCTGCCCGCCGCGCAAGCGCCCGCCTCGGCCAGCCCGGCGGCGGCGCAGTCGTGGTCGCTGCGCTTGAATAAATTGCAGGCCAGCGAAGCACTGAACCGGCCGAGCATTGCCGTTATCCCGCAGGGCGATGTGATCAGCAGCTACAAAGGCTCGCGCTGGAGTGATCCGGCGCCGGTGCTGCTGCGCAATCGCCTGCTCGATGGATTCCAGCGTGACGGCAGAGTGACGTTGCTGAGCACCGACGACAGCAACTTCCAGGCGGATCTGGAACTGGGCGGCAGTTTGCAGGCGTTTCAGACCGAATATCAGGGCACCCAGGCCGGCGTTGTGGTGCGGGTTGATGCGTTGCTGGTGCGTGGTTACGACCAGCGCATCCTCGCCAGCCGCCGTTTTGAAGAGCGCCAGTCGTTGAATGATGTGCAGGTGCCAGCGGTGGTCGCCGGGTTTGGCCAGGCCAGTGATCGCCTTACGGCCAAGGTTGTGGCCTGGGCCGTGGAGCAAGGCCAGAAACTGGCCCCCCAAAGGCCTTAAGCCCAACACAATCCCTGTGGGAGCGGGCTTGCCCGCGATGGCGGTGTGTCAGCTACCAGATATTTCGGATGTGCTTCCCTCATCGCTGGCAAGCCAGCTCCCACAGGGTTCTTTATCAACCAAAGAACCAGTAGCAGACCCCGATAGCGCCCACCACACCAGCAAACTCCGCCAGCAACGCACACCCCACCGCATGCCGTGCGCGCTGAATCCCTACCGCGCCGAAGTACACCGCCAGCACATAGAACGTGGTTTCGGTACTGCCCTGCACCGTCGCCGCGACCAGCGCCGGGAAGCTGTCGACGCCGGAAGTCTGCATGGTCTCGATGAGCATCGCCCGCGCGGCGCTGCCGGAGAACGGTTTGACCATCGCCGTCGGCAGCGCATCGACGAAGCGCGTGTCCCAGCCGGCCCACTCGACCAGATGACGAATACCGTCCAGGCCGAAATCCAGCGCACCAGAGGCGCGCAACACGCCAACCGCACAGAGCATCGCCACCAGATACGGCAAGAGGTTCTTCGCCACATCGAAGCCCTCTTTCGCGCCTTCGACGAACGCCTCGTACACCTTGACCTTGCGCAGCGCGCCGATCAGCAAGAACAGCATGATCAAGCCGAACAGCGTGAGATTGCCGAGGATCGACGACAATCCCGCCAGTGCTGTCGCAGAAAGCGTACCAAGCAGGGCCATGAAGCCGCCGAGGATCAGCGCGCCGGGCACCAGATAGGCGAGCACCACCGGGTCCCAGATGCGCAGGCGTTGCATGAAGGCAACGGAGAGGAAGCCGACGATGGTCGAGCAACTGGTCGCCAGCAGAATCGGCAGGAACACCAGCGTCGGATCCGGCGCGCCTTGCTGGGCGCGGTACATGAAGATGGTCACGGGCAGCAGGGTCAGCGACGAGGCGTTGAGCACCAGAAACAGGATCTGCGCGTTGCTGGCGATGGTGGCGCTGGGGTTCAGCTCCTGCAGCGCTTTCATGGCCTTGAGGCCGATCGGCGTGGCGGCGTTGTCCAGGCCCAGACCGTTGGCGGCGAAGTTCAGCGTGATCAGGCCAAGGGCAGGGTGGCCGGCCGGGACTTCCGGCATCAGCCGCAGAAACAGCGGACCGAGCACCTTGGCCAGCCACTCGACGATCCCGGCCTTTTCGGCGATGCGCAGAAAGCCCAGCCACAGGGTGAGGGTGCCGAACAGCAGCACCATGACTTCGACCGACAGCTTGGCCATGGCGAAAATGCTTTCCACCATCGCCGCAAAGATCCCGGCGTTGCCGCCGATCAGCCACTGCGCCAGCGCCGACACGGCTGCCACGATGAAGAAGCCAAGCCACAGGCCATTAAGCATCAGTCAAATCCCCCGAAGAATGCGGCGAATGATAGCGGGGTCACCAGAAACGACAAACCCCGGATTGCTCCGGGGTTCGTATGGATCTGCCGCCCCCCGATTTACTGGGTGGCCTCAATCTACTGTAGGAGCTGCCGAAGGCTGCGATCTTTTGATTTTGTTTTTTAAAAGCAAGATCAAAAGATCGCAGCCTGCGGCAGCTCCTACAGGGGGGTGTCAGTTCTTGGAGATTTCGCCAGCCGGCAGTTTTTCCTTGCTGCGCCAGTGCGGCAGGGAGTTCCAGTAACGCTCGCCCTTGGCGTCGTCGTACATGCCTTCCCAGCGCGCGATAACCAGCACCGCCAAGGCATTACCGATCACGTTCAGTGCGGTACGCGCCATGTCCATGATGCGGTCGACACCAGCGATGAACGCCAGGCCTTCAAGCGGGATGCCGACGCTGCCCAGAGTCGCCAGCAGCACCACGAAAGACACGCCCGGTACACCGGCGATGCCTTTGGAGGTGACCATCAGGGTCAGCACCAGCAGCAGTTGCTGGCTGATCGACAGGTCGATGCCATACAGCTGGGCAATGAAGATCGCCGCGATCGACTGGTACAGGGTCGAGCCGTCGAGGTTGAACGAGTAACCGGTCGGTACCACGAAGCTGCAGATGGCTTTCGGCGCGCCGTAGGCTTCCATTTTCTCGATGACACGTGGCAGCACGGTTTCCGAGGAGGCGGTGGAGTAGGCCAGTACCAGCTCATCCTTGAAGATGCGCATCAGCTTGAGCACCGAGAAGCCGAACAGCTTGGCGATCAGGCCCAGCACGACGAAGGCGAAGAAGGCGATGGCGACGTAAACCAGGATCACCAGTTTCGCCAGCGGCAGCAGCGAGGCGAAGCCGAAGTTGGCCACGGTCACCGCGATCAGTGCGAACACGCCGATCGGGGCGTAGTTCATGATCATGTGGGTGACCTTGAACATGCTTTCCGAAACGCCCTGGAACATCTTCACCAGCGGCTCGCGCAGGTCCGACTGCAGGCTCGACAGGCCGAGACCGAACAGCACGGAGAAGAAGATGATCGGCAGCATTTCGCCGCGAGCCATGGCCGCGAAGATGTTCGACGGGATCAGGTTGAGGATGGTTTCGATGAACGCATGTTCATGCTGCACTTCGGCGGCGGTAGCCTGGTACTTGGAGATGTCCACCGTGCCCAGGGTGCTCATGTCGATGCCGGTGCCCGGATGGAACACGTTGGCCAGCACCAGGCCGACGACGATGGCGATGGTGGTGACGATCTCGAAATAGATGATCGTCTTCAGGCCGATACGCCCGAGTTTCTTGGCGTCGCCGACGCCAGCGATGCCGACGATCAGCGAGGAAATGACGATCGGGATCACGATCATCTTGATCAGACGGATAAAGATATCGCCTGCCGGTTGCAGGACGTTGCTGATCCACCAGGCCTTTTCAGCACTGAAGTGGTTGAGCAACGCACCAATTGCAATCCCCAGAATCAGACCGATGAGGATCTGCCAGGCGAGGCTGATTTTTGCCTTCTTCATTATCTTTACCCTTACTTGCGTTTGACTCAGGCACATGCAGGAACTGGAACGCTCATCAGCGGAAAAGTCTGTGCATCTGCCTCCGTATAAGGTGCCCCGAAGCGCGTGTTTACGGCTCTTCGGCAGGCGAAAAAAGGCGCAACTATTCCGATGCAAGGTGGCGCCGTCTAATGCCGTAAACGCCTACCCTATGCCTAATCGGCATGAGCTTTTTCATTTGAAACTGGCGTCCCAAGCGGTTCGATTGTGACATTTGTGCCAGCATAAGTGCCGTGAACCGGCCGTTACAGCGTAGGCTGGTTAAATTTTGCACAGGCAAAACCGGCGGAAATTTCCGGAAAAAGTCTGAATCGCAAGACTAGAAGTCACACGGAACGAGCGCGATCTTTGTCGATATACGGTCGCCAGGAAACACCGCGAAATGTTTTCCTCGCAGTGTCGACGATTGAAAAAAGGAATTTGGCGTGCTGGATCAATGTTTTAGCGGATTCAAAGCCCAGCGCAGATTCGTCAGACCACCGGGTCGACGAACCTGCGGCGCAGCTTTTACCCTGACCCGGCCCTTGCGCAGGTACTCCCTGTACCCGTAGGTCACTCCGACCCTGTATCAGTCAGAACATCCCGGCCCCCTGGTCATGCACCGACCCTCATCGGGCGGTGCAATGGAAAGCAGCGGGGCGCTGCATTCGTGTTCGAAACCTTTGCGTCCTGCGTCAGTACCACTTCGGATCTTTCTTCAGGGTTTCCATCAGCAGATCCTGCATGCCCTGATCAGGTTTGCCGAAGAAGCGATAAGTCGCGTGTCGCGTCGGCGACTTGTCCTGCGGCAGACCTTCCGGCACATCGACCAGCATGGCGTAGGCGTCATCCTTGTCGAAGCTGAAGGCCACGATTAAACGGTGATTCAGGCACTTGTCCTGACTCTCGCAGAGCGGGCCGACCAGATACTGATCGCCATCTTCCGTAACGGCATGCATCTGTTGTTCGGAGGTGCCGGACAGGTTGATCACCCATTCCGGTACGCGCTCTTCCTTTTTGATCACGCCTTCCCAGGTTTCACGGTACTGCGCGTCGGAGGCGAGCAGTTCGTTGACCCGGGTCTGGCCGTCATTGGCCGCCATGGCCATGGCACTGCCGCCCAGAAGCAGGGCGGCGGCCAATGTCTTGAGACCGATCATCGTTAACCTCGGCCGCGACGGCCAAAGAAGAAGGAAGCGATGAACATCACCAGGAACACGACAAAGAGAATCTTGGCGATACCCGTGGCGGTGCCCGCGATACCACCGAAGCCCAGAACGGCGGCGATGATGGCAATGATCAAGAATGTAATTGCCCAGCTCAACATGGTGATTCTCCTTACTTCTCTATTTAGGGGTGTTTCCGGTTTCCGACGCTACGCGCCTGAATGTGTTCAAAGGCTTAGAAAACCCAGCGCTCTTCCCGTGGCAATTGATCCAGCGGTTGCGCCTGGTCGACATCGATCATGTGCATCGAAGCTTTCTCGGCCTGGCTGCTGCTCACGGCACTGAAGTGCGTTTGAGTGCTGTGCTGCATCGAAATCAGTGGCTCGGGTTTGCGGCTGTTTTCCCAGCTCATGTACTGCTGGCAAACGATCAGGGTGATCAGCAACGCCAGTACACCGAACAGACCTTGCTGGATCTGCAGTGGCGAAATACGTACTTGGGCGGCGATTGGGCGAGTCATCCTGTGTTCCTCACGCTTGTTCGGTTGGGGCAGTGCTGTTCTGCCCGGGCTGAGTGAGGTATTGCAGCCTGCATGCCAGTTTTTTAATCTGTGAAAAAACCAATGAAAACAATGAGTTATACGTGGTTGAGAAATTTCCTAAGACGCATCCTGCACGATGGCTCTTCTGCGGTCGTGCGCAATGCACGATTATTTCGTGGGAAATTTCGATGATATGGAATTGCTACCGGTACGCAGATGTCAGAAGAGGACGCAGGATCTGCCCTGCAAAACGCAGAATGTTTTAAAACCCAACGAAATCAATGAATTGGCCGTTATGGCAGTAGAGAGCTACCCTCCTATGGCTGGTATCGTTCAGAATCAACCATGCAACTTGCCCGATTTTTCCGGGACTAACCCAAGACTAATCACTATGGAGCGTAGGAAAAATGGAATCTGCCACTGAGCAACAAGGCCGCATTCTGCTGGTGGACGATGAATCCGCCATCCTGCGTACGTTTCGTTATTGCCTCGAAGACGAAGGCTATACGGTAGCCACCGCCAATAGCGCGGCCCAAGCCGATGCTTTGCTGCAACGTCAGGTCTTCGATCTGTGCTTCCTTGATTTGCGCCTGGGCGAGGACAACGGTCTCGACGTCCTCGCGCAGATGCGCATTCAGGCGCCGTGGATGCGCGTAGTGATCGTCACCGCCCACTCGGCGGTCGACACCGCGGTTGATGCCATCCAGGCTGGCGCCGCCGATTATCTGGTCAAGCCGTGCAGCCCTGATCAACTGCGCCTGGCCACCGCCAAGCAACTGGAAGTGCGCCAGCTCTCCGCGCGGCTCGAAGCGCTGGAAGGCGAGATCCGCAAACCGAAAGACGGTCTCGATTCCCACAGCCCGGCGATGAAAGTCGTGCTGGAAACCGCACGGCAGGTCGCAAGCACCGACGCCAACATTCTTATCCTTGGCGAGTCCGGTACGGGTAAAGGTGAACTGGCCCGTGCGATCCACGGCTGGAGCAAGCGCGAGAAGAAGTCCTGCGTCACCATCAACTGCCCGTCGCTGACTGCCGAGTTGATGGAAAGCGAGCTGTTCGGCCATAGTCGTGGCGCGTTTACCGGTGCCAGTGAAAGCACCTTGGGGCGTGTTAATCAGGCTGATGGCGGCACGCTGTTTCTCGACGAGATCGGCGACTTTCCTCTGACGTTGCAACCAAAATTGCTGCGCTTCATCCAGGACAAGGAATACGAGCGGGTAGGCGATCCGGTCACTCGCCGCGCCGATGTGCGCATCCTCGCCGCCACCAACCTCAACCTCGAAGACATGGTCCGTGACGGCCGCTTCCGCGAAGACCTGCTCTATCGTCTCAACGTCATCACCCTGCATCTGCCGCCATTGCGCGAGCGCGCCGAAGACATCCTGACCCTCGCCGATCGCTTCCTCGCACGCTTCGTCAAAGAGTACGCACGCCCAGCGCGCGGCTTTAGCGATGAGGCGCGCGAAGCGCTGCTCGGTTATCGCTGGCCGGGCAACATTCGCGAACTGCGCAACGTGGTCGAGCGAGCAAGCATCATCTGCCCGCAGGAACGCGTGGAAATCAGCCATCTGGGCATGGCCGAACAACCGGCCAACAACGCGCCACGGGTCGGCGCGGCACTGAGCCTGGACGAGCTGGAGAAAGCGCACATCGGCGCGGTTCTGGCCACCGCCGGCACTCTGGATCAAGCGGCGAAAACCCTCGGCATCGACGCCTCGACCCTGTATCGCAAACGCAAGCAGTACAACCTGTGAGCACTGCGCGATGAAACTGGCGATCAAGCTGCGCACGCGCCTGTTCCTGAGCATTTCTGCGTTGATCACCGTGGCCTTGCTCGGGCTCTTGCTCGGGCTGGTCAGCGTGATGCAGATGGCCGGGTCGCAGGAAGCGCTGGTGCGCAGCAACTTTGTCACTCTGGATCTGGGCCTCAAGCTGCGCCAGACCCTCGGTGATCAATTGATCATCATGCTCGCCGAGAAGCCCGACCCCGTCGCGTTCGAAGCGTCCAAGCAGCACTACTTCGAGTTGCTCGACCAAGGCATCGCCCAGCAGCAGGAGGGCGATGGCCAGCCTTACGGTTTCCGCCAGGCCAAGGCCGATTACCTGAACTTCCTCGCCTCATTCGACGTGACTGCCGAAGCGGCAAAGAACGCCAGCACCAGCACGGATTTCCGCGAGCGCTTCAATATTCTGCGTAATGGGTTGATTGCTGAGCACAAGCACGCGCTGGACAGTATCAATGAGGTGCAGCACGCCGCTCGCGAACGTGCCCTGCTGATAGCCGGGCTGCTTGGCCTGGTCGGGCTGGCGGTGCTGATCATCGGTTTTGTCACGGCGCAGGGCATTGCTCGGCGCTTCGGCGCACCGATCGAAGCGCTGGCCAAGGCTGCCGACAACATCGGCCAGGGCAACTATGACGTGACTCTGCCGATTTCCACGGCCATGGAAGTCAACCTGCTGTCGCGGCGCTTCGGCCTGATGGCCGAGGCGTTGCGCGAACACCAGGCGATGAATGTCGACGAACTGTTGGCCGGTCAGCAGCGCTTGCAAGCGGTGCTCGACAGCATCGACGACGGTTTATTGATGATTGATCGCCAGGGCCAGCTCGAGCACCTCAACCCTGTTGCTCAGCGCCAGTTGGGCTGGGAAGACGATCGACTGGGCCAAGGCTTGGGCACCGCGCTCGGCCGCCCGGAACTGGATGCGCAACTGCAATTGGTCCTGCGCGGCGGCACGCTGGAGCGGGCGCCGGAAGATCTGAGCATCGAAGTCGATGGCGAATCGCGCCTGCTGACTTACAGCCTGACGCCGGTCAGTCATACCCAAGGGCATATTCTCGGTGCGGTGATGGTGCTGCACGACGTCACCGAGCAACGCGCGTTCGAGCGCGTGCGCAGTGAGTTTGTCTTGCGCGCTTCCCATGAACTGCGCACGCCGGTCACCGGCATGCACATGGCCTTCGGACTGTTTCGCGAGAGGGCGAAATTCCCGGCTGAATCGCGCGAAGCTGACCTGCTGGATACGGTCAACGAAGAAATGCAGCGGCTGATGCAATTGATCAACGACTTGCTGAATTTCTCGCGCTACCAGAACGGTCTACAGAAACTCACCCTGGCGCCATGTTCCATTGAGGACCTGCTGGAGCAGGCGCAACTGCGCTTTGCCGACGTGGCTGCGGCCAAAGGTGTTGCGCTGAACGTCGAGATTCAAGGCCCGCTGCCGAGGTTGCAGGCTGATCAGGCGCAACTCGATCGGGTCCTCGACAATTTGATCGACAACGCCCTGCGCCATACCGCCCGCGACGGCCAGATCCGTCTGCAGGCGCGCCGCCATGGCGAGCGGGTCATCATCAGCGTCGAAGACAATGGCGAAGGCATTGCCTACGGCCAGCAGGGGCGGATTTTCGAGCCGTTCGTGCAGGTCGGGCGCAAGAAGGGCGGTGCCGGCCTTGGCCTGGCGCTGTGCAAGGAAATCGTCCAGCTGCACGGCGGGCGCATGGGCGTCTACTCGCGGCCTGGGCAGGGCACCCAGTTCTACATGGCGCTGGCGGTTTAAGCCTCGTCGTCCATACGCCGCCCGGCCAGGCGTCGACCTCGGGTGATCAGTTCGATGAATTGCACGGCGCTCAAGGCGTGGGCGAACAGCCAGCCCTGACCGAACTTGACCCCCTCACTGCTGAGCAGCGCTGCCTGGGATTCCAGCTCGATGCCTTCGGCAATCACTTTCAGATCCAGCGCCTGCGCCATGTGAATGATGTGCGGAGCGACGCCGCTGCTCGCCGCGTCATGGCCCAGCGCATCGATGAACGCCTTGTCGATCTTCAGGCAGTCCACCGGCAAGGTCTGCAGATAGGCAAGGCTGCAATAGCCGGTGCCGAAATCATCGATCAGCACCTGATGGCCAACGTCGCGCAAGGCTTGCAGGTTTTCCCGCGCCACCACTACATCGATCAGACCGCGTTCGGTCACTTCGAAGGCTATCTGCCGCGCGGCGACACGGTGCAGCGCCAGCAGCCGCGCCATGACCTGGCCGATGCGCGGCACCATGACATCGCAGGCCGCGAGGTTCACCGAGATATATAGCTGCGGATTGGCGCGCAGTAACTGGCCCAGTTGTTCGAGCAGACGCTGCAACACGAAGTCGGTCATCTGCCGGATCTGCCCGGTGTTCTCCGCCATGGGAATGAACAGGTCGGGGCTGGTCAGGGTGCCGTCCGGGCGCCGCCAGCGCAGCAGCGCTTCGGCGCCGACGCAGTGGCGGCTGTCGAGGTCGAAGATCGGCTGATACAGCACCTGCAACTCACCCCGGCGGATCGCCCCGTGCAGCTCGGCATCCAGTGACTGGCGCTGACGCACCAGCAGCAAGGTCAGAAAGCCGACAACGGCGCCGGCGATCAGGCACACCGGCAACAGCCACCACCACACAGCCGGGACGTGCATGCCCGTGCGCGGCGTGATCAGCACCAATTGATATTCCGGGTTGTCGGTGGGCATGCGATAGATCAGCCGCGTTTGCGTGACTTGCAGCGCATCACGGCTCTTCGGTGGCCAGGGTTCGGTCGGTGGCCAGGTCTGTGCGGTGCCGAGCACCGGAATCGCGCGAGTGCCGTGATCGAGTACCACCAGCAGGCTGCTGCCGGGCGACAGATCGACCATGTCGGTCAAATGTCCGCGCGAGGTAGCGACACGGAAGTTACCGCGCCCGAGCATCAGTGCCGCGCGGTTTTCATCGGGTTCGGTGGTGGTATTCAGCCAATAGCTGTAGGTCGGGCCCTGAATGTCCGGCGCGCGCACCAACGACAGACCTTCCTGGCGCGGACGGTTGGAGCAGAATCGCGAAGCGTCCATATATGCCGCTTCATAGACGAAGCGGTAGTTGAAGGTGACTTGCTGCAGGGTCGCGATCATTTCTTCGTCGCAGCCACGCAAGGGCTGGGCTTCAAGATCGTCGAGACTTTCGCGCAACTGGCCGAACAATTGTTCGAGGCGAGCGAGGAAACGCTCGCCCTGGGCGTTCATTTCCTGGCTCTCGCGCATTTCCATCTGGCGTATCGCCGCGAACATACCGCCGGCGATCAACAGACTGGCGCTGAGGACAGCCGCGATCATCGCCAAAAAAGCAGGGCGATAAAACCAGCTACGCAGCGTCTCTCGGGTCGCAGCCATCAAGGATTTTCCGAAGAATTACCATGAGTTATAGCTGCTGATTGCGATTTCGCCCTGACCGTCGGGCGGGCGTCATTATTTTGTCTGATTGAGGACCAGAAGAAGTGCCGCGGTTTGCGCATCCGGCGTCCCGTCGAAGCGAGCAGGGCGGTAATGCATCTGGAACGCGGCGAGGACGTGGCGCGTGGCGACGTCCAGCTCGCCGGTCTGCGGCGTGTCGTAACCCAGGCGCGCAAGTTGCGCCTGGAACCAGCCTGGTTCCGGCAGCGGACTGCTGTTGAACACGGCTTGCTGACGCGCTACCGCTTGCTCGTTCGGCCACAGACCCAACCCTTCATCAGCGAGACGTTTCCACGGAAACAATGGCCCCGGATCAAGCTTGCGCAGCGGCGCGATGTCGCTGTGACCGATGATGTGCCGCGCGCTGATGCCGTTGCGCTTGCTGATGTCCTTGAGCAGGGTGATCAACGATTCGATCTGCGCTTCGCTGTACGGATACCACAGGCGCCCGGTCGGGGTGTCCTTGTAGCCGGGATTGACGATTTCGATGCCGATGGAACTGGAGTTCAGCCAGGTACGGCCCTGCCACTGACTTTCGCCGGCGTGCCAGGCGCGCTGGTTTTCATCCATCAGCTTGTAGATTGTGGCGTTGTTGTCATCGCCGATCAGGTAATGGCTGCTGACGTCGCCATGGGTCAGCAATTGCAGCGAACGCTCCAGCGACGCCGAGGTGTAATGCACCACAACGAACTGGATGCGGCTGTCGTAATTGGCCGAAGGGTGGCTGGTGTCATAGCGCGGACCGCTGGCGCAACCAGCGAGGACGAGCAGCGAGGCAACAAGGGCAAGGAATTTCATGGCAGGGGACGATACGCTGAAAACGATAATGCAACAGTGTAACGTACGGATTTGCTCAGAGTCCGCCAGCGGGCGGATTTAAACAAAATGGAACAATTGCCTTAGCCGAGCTCCACTCGGTTGCGCCCGGCGTTTTTTGCCCTATACAGCGCCTGATCGGCTCTTTTCAACACAAGATCGCTGTGTTCTCCCACCCGGAATGACGCGAGTCCCATGGAAATGGTGATGGTCACTCGCTCGCCCTTGAAATGAAACGGGCAGGCTTCGATCGCCGCGCGCAGGGTTTCCAGCAGTTTTGCGCCAACCGCTGGCGGCGTCGCCGGCAGCAACAGCACAAACTCTTCACCGCCGAAACGGGCGATGAAATCCGAGCCGCGCAGGCGCTTGCGCAGCACTGTGGCGATGATCTTCAGGACTTTGTCGCCGGCCAGGTGGCCGTAGCTGTCGTTGATGCGCTTGAAATGATCGAGGTCGAGCATGGCCAGGCTAAGGGTGTTGCCGTGCTGCTGCCATTGCTGGATTTCATGCTCCAGGCGTTCACTCCACGCCGCGCGGTTAGGCAGGCCGGTCAACGGATCGATCAGGGCTTTCTGCCGCTGCTCTTCAAGATGTTCACGGAAGCCCATGGCTTCCTGCTCCATATGCGCCACGCGCTCCGACAGGCTCTTCAACCTGGCGGCGACTTCCTGCTCGCGGGCGTCGCGCTGCTTCTGGTGCTGATCCATCGTTCCCAGCAGGCCTTCCAGATGATTCTCCAGCACATGCTTGAGGTCATCGAGGTCGGCTGCTTGCTGGACGCTGCTCTGCAAGCCGTCGACCTGCTCGCGAATCTGCGTGTCCATGGCCCGCGCCGCCGAGCTGTTGTCGGCATGCCCTTCGCTGGCCGCTTGCAGGTTGCTCTGGAACGCTTCAAGGCGTTCGTTGAGCTGTTGCAGATAGGCTTCGAATTCGTGCTGACCGCTATCGGTAATCGCCAGCATCAAGGTTGCGAGATCGTCGAGGATCGGTAGCAGCTCGTACCAGTTCAGTCCGTGTTTGAGCCGTTCGCGCATGGCTTCGGCTTGCGGCCGGTGGCGCTCGGGCAGGGTCAGGTCGTCGAGCAGGCCGATCAGCGTGTCTTCGATGTGTCTGGCCACGGAGCTGTAGGACGGCTCCGGGGAATCCGGCAGAGCGAAGAGGATGTCGTGTTCCGACTGCTCCGGGTCGATAGCGGCCAATGCTTGAGCGATTGGCTCGGGCAAGGGCAGGCTGTCGAGGAGCAGCGGCGAGGGATCGCCGGGGTGGATCAGTTCGTCGGGGTTGAGTGCTTCGGTTGCTTGCGCAGCGACGGTCATCTCGGCGTCCGCGGCGGGTTCAACTTGCGCTAGCTCGGCTTCAACGACGACCACAGGCGCAGCGAACGCAACGACTTGCGGCACATCAGGCGGGGTCTGGGCGGGCGTTTCGATGATGGTCGCGGGCGCTGCGATCGCTGGCTCCGCGTTGGCCACCGGTGCCGATTGCGCAGGCTCCGGTTCAGGCTGCCGGGCTTCGACCGGCTGCGGCACTGGTGTTGCTGGTATGTCGGCCGCCGGTGCAACGGCTTCTTCACCGTCGCGACTACCAAACAAACGCTGCAACAACCCCGGCCGACCCGGCTCGGCAGGCGTTTCCAACTGACTCAAGGCCTTGCCCTGCAAGCCACTGAGTTCGCTCAGCAGCAGTGGCATTTCCCGCGCCTGACCGACGCGGCTGTCCAGTTGTTTGGCGAATTTCTTCAGCGGTTGCGCGACTTCGCGCGGCAGCGGCAAAGCCTGCAACTGGGTGACCAGCGCGGTCAGCGCGGTGCTGACCTGATCAATGCGGGTCTCACGGCGCTGCTCGGAGTCGAGCACGGCTTTTTCCAGACGCGGCAGCAGGGCCGCGAGGCCGGCGTCCATGTCATCGGTGCGCACGACTTCGCGCATTTCTTTCATGCACTGATCGACGACCTTGTCGGTGCCCTCGGCCGCCAGCGTGCTGCGCACCAGACCGCGCCGCAGCAGGTCCAGTCGCGCGGCCCAGCGGCGTTCGAGCTTGTCCTGCTGTTCGATGCTCTTGAGGTACTTCTCTTTCCAGCGCTGGGCGTCGTCGCTCATTCACAGGTTCCGCGAGGGGCAGGGCTCAACGCGGGCAATGCGTCGGCCGTGAGCGAACCCGGCAGACGAATTTCCACCGCGACCGGCAGGTGATCGGAAATGGGCTGGGCCAGTACCTCGACCTTTTCCAGGGTCAGGGTCGGGCTGAGCAGAATATGATCAAGGCAACGCTGTGGGCGCCAGCTGGGGAAGGTCGCTTCCACCTGCGGGGCCAGCAGGCCGAGATCGCGTAATGGCGAGTGTTCGAGCAGGTCGCTGGCATGGGTATTCATGTCGCCCATCAGCACCTGATGCTTGTAACCGCTGATCAAATCACGAATGTAGGCCAGTTGCAGGCTGCGGGTCCGCGCGCCGAGGGCCAAGTGCATCATTACCACCACCAGCGCTTCCGGACCTTCGCCGAAGCGCAGCAGGATCGCGCCGCGACCTTTCGGGCCGGGCAGCGGATGATCCTCGATCGCCCACGGCTTCAGGCGACTGAGCACGCCATTGCTGTGCTGGGCCAGTCGACCGAGGTTGCGATTGAGTTGTTGATACCAGTAGGGAAAGGCGCCGAGGTGGGCCAGATGTTCGACCTGATTGACGTAGCCCGAACGCAGGCTGCCGCCATCGGCTTCCTGCAGGGCGACCAGATCGAAGTCGCCGAGCAGGTCACCGATCTTCTGCAGATTGCCGGAACGCCCGGTGTGCGGCAGCAGATGCTGCCAGCTGCGGGTCAGGTAATGCCGATAGCGCTCGGTGCTGATGCCGACCTGAATGTTGAAACTGAGCAAGCGCAGACGCTGGTCTGCGGGCAGGCCCGTAGACGCCAGATGATGCTCGTTGACCTGCGGATCATGCAGGCCAACGATGCGTTCGGACTTCCAGCGGCGCATGGCGAATGCCGCGCTTAGTTGGCAGCAGCCTTGTTAGCCGCTCGCTCTTTGGCGACCAGATCGTCAGCCAGCTTCAATGCTTGCTCGGCACCACCGGCAGAGCCGATGTCGAAGCGGTATTTACCATTGACGATCATGGTTGGCACGCCAGTGATTTCGTACTTCTTCGCCAGCTCACGGGCCTTGACGATCTGGCCTTTGATAGCGAACGAGTCGAAAGTGGCGAGGAACTTGTCCTTGTCCACGCCTTGAGTGGCGAGGAAGTCAGCCATGTCGTTCTTGTCGGTGAGCTTCTTGTGTTCTTTCTGGATCGCGTTGAACACGGCGTTGTGTACCTGGTGCTCGACACCCATGGCTTCGAGGGTCAGGAACATCTGGCCGTGAGCGTCCCATGGGCCGCCGAACATGGCGGGAATGCGCACGAAGTTGACGTCGGACGGCAGTTTTTCAACCCATGGATTGATCACTGGCTCAAAAGCGTAGCAATGCGGGCAGCCGTACCAGAACAGCTCGACCACTTCGATCTTGCCAGGCTTTGCAACCGGCACCGGATTGGCCAGTTCGACATAAGGGGCGGCAGGGGCTTCAGCGGCCTGGGCGGTGACGCCGAACAGGCTGGCAGCGACGAGGGCGGCGCTGATGATCAGATTACGCATGCTTTACTCCTGAACAATTTGGGTCGCCTCGCTCGACCTGTTTCGACACAGATCCTGGCGGGCATGAGTGCTGTAGTGTAACGGCAGCGGCCACAAAAAAGGGCGGCCAAAGCCACCCTTTTTATACTTGCTGCGAAGGATTAATCGAGCGTTAACGTGGCCGGCGTTACGCGCCTCGTGCAACCCTCGAATCAGGGTCTCAGTGCAAGCCCTGGATGTAGCTGGAAACCGCAGCGATGTCTTCGTCGCTCAGCTTGCGTGCGATGGTGCGCATGGTCATTGCGTCGCCGTCGTTGGCGCGACCGCCGTCTTCCTTGCGGAAATCGGTCAGTTGCTTGGCAATGTATTGCGCATGCTGGCCACCCAGATGCGGGAAGCCTGCTGCAGCATTGCCGGAGCCGTTCGGCGAATGGCAGCCGGTGCAGGCTGGCAGGCCTTTTTCCAGGTTGCCGCCACGGAACAGCGCTTCACCGCGAGCGACGATCTTCGGATCGGCGGCGCCGACGCTGCCTTTCTGGCTGGCGAAGTACGCAGCGATGTCGGCCAGATCCTGGTCATTCAGGTTGGTCAGCAGCCCGGTCATTTCCAGCACTACGCGCTTGCCCGACTTGATGTCGTGCAATTGCTTGTCGAGGTAGCGTTCACCTTGACCTGCCAGTTTCGGAAAGTTTGGCGCCATGCTGTTGCCGTCCGGGCCATGGCAGGCTCCGCACACGGCAGCTTTGGCCTGGCCTGCTGCGGCATCGCCGGCAGCATGGGCGATACCTGAAATTCCCACGGTCAACAGCAGACTCACGATCAATTTGTTCATCAGCTAATCCAACTACGGCTAAGGGTTAAGTTATGGACCGGGCTTACTCTCGCTCATCCACAGGATGATGGCCTGGTAATCCTCGGCACTGCAGTCCATGCACAAACCACGCGGCGGCATCGCCTTGAAACCCTGGGTCACGTGTTGCACCAGCGTCCCCATACCTTTCGCCAACCTCGGCGTCCAAGCTTCCTGATCGCCTCTTGCGGGCGCCATGGGTAGTTGGCCGGAATGACAGGCACCACAAACACGGTTGTACACGGCTTCTGGATCCTGTGTAGCCTGTGCGCTGCAAAGCGGCATCAAGACTCCGGCAGCCAGCAGCCATTTCGTCATAAAACGACCTTTTCAGGGTTGAGAGCGTTCTGCGTTCTAATGCGCAATCAAAGTCTGTCGCTCTCGTGAACTTCATCCTTCGCTGGGACAAAGCACACACAAAATCTGCGGCATTATATACTGGCGTCACTGAAACGGAAGCGACACCGCGTTCCGCGCCCAATCCCGGCGCCGCCCACATCGGAAATCCCATGCAACTCAAGAATCCCATCCTCGGCCTGTGCCAACAGTCCACGTTCATGCTCAGTGCCGCCAAAGTCGATCAATGCCCTGACGACGAAGGCTTCGAAGTGGCGTTTGCCGGTCGTTCCAACGCCGGCAAATCCAGCGCGCTGAACACCCTGACTCACGCCAGCCTGGCGCGCACCTCGAAAACTCCGGGTCGCACACAGCTGTTGAACTTCTTCAAGCTAGACGAAGATCGCCGTCTGGTCGACCTGCCGGGCTACGGTTATGCAAAAGTACCGATCCCGCTCAAGCAACACTGGCAGCGCCACCTTGAGGCTTACCTCGGTGGTCGGGAGAGTTTGAAAGGTCTGATTCTGATGATGGACATCCGCCATCCGATGACCGACTTCGACCTGCTGATGCTCGACTGGGCCGTCGCCGCTGGCATGCCGATGCACATTCTGCTGACCAAAGCCGACAAGCTCACCTACGGCGCAGCCAAGAACACCCTGCTGAAAGTACAGTCGGAAATCCGCAAGGGCTGGGGCGACTCGATCACCATCCAACTGTTCTCGGCACCAAAACGCATGGGCCTGGAAGAGGCCTACACCGTATTGGCCGACTGGATGGAACTGGCAGACAAAAACACCGAGGCGGCAGCCGAGTAAGACAATTTCAAAACTGACTGTGGTGCTGTCAGGCAAGGTGAAAGCACCGCTAAAAAGCGGAGTTTAGGGTACCTAAATGAGCATTTTTAGCGGTGCTTTTAACGCAGCATGACGGCATCACAGCCAGTTTTGGGGCAAAAAAAGCCCCGGACTTCATTGGGGAGGGAGAAGTTCCGGGGTTCAAGTTCCGAACCGCTAGGGCGGGGTTCAGATATCTGCCAACACTTAACACAACATAGGAGCATCGAAGGGCTTCACCAGCCATTCAGTACCTCTGAGTGTTCGGTCGACAGATTAGTTCAGATTTTTTTCAAAAAGCTTTGGAATAGCCTCAAGCATTTATCGTTCTAAGCCGGTTTACGGGGCTTGCCGCGACGTCGCGTCGCGGCACCTATACAAACTCAGTGCGCCTCATCCCAGTTGTTGCCCACGCCAACTTCCACCAGCAGCGGCACATCCAGTTTCGCCGCTTCGCTCATGTGCGTACGAATTTCGGCACTGACCTGCTCGACCAGATCCTCGCGAACCTCCAGCACCAGTTCATCGTGCACCTGCAGGATGACCCGGGCATCCAGCCCCGACGTCGCCAGCCAGTTGTCCACTGCGACCATGGCTTTCTTGATGATATCCGCTGCCGTGCCCTGCATCGGCGCGTTGATCGCTGTGCGTTCTGCAGCGGCGCGTTCCTGCGGCTTGTTCGAGTTGATCTCCGGCAAGTACAGGCGACGACCGAAGAAAGTTTCGACGTAACCCTGATCCGCCGCCTGCGCACGAGTGCGCTCCATGTATTCGCGAACGCCTGGATAACGGGCGAAGTAAGTATCGATGTAGGCCTTGGCGGTCTTGGTGTCGACGCCGATGTCCTTGCCGAGCTTCTGCGCGCCCATGCCGTAGATCAGACCGAAGTTGATCGCCTTGGCGCTGCGGCGCTGGTCCGAGGACACTTGATCAAGCTCGACCTTGAATACTTCGGCAGCGGTTGCAGTGTGCACGTCGAGATTGTTGCGAAAGGCGTTCATCAGGCCTTCGTCGCGGGACAGGTGCGCCATGATCCGCAGTTCGATCTGCGAGTAGTCCGCCGCCAGTAGTTTGTAGCCCTTCGGCGCGACGAACGCCTGACGAATGCGTCGGCCTTCGGCGGTGCGCACCGGAATGTTCTGCAGGTTCGGATCACTGGAGGACAGGCGTCCGGTCGAAGCCACAGCCTGGTGATACGAGGTGTGGATGCGCCCGGTGCGCGGGTTGATCTGCTCGGGCAGGCGATCGGTGTAGGTGCTTTTCAGCTTGCTCATCGAGCGGTGCTCCATCAGCACCTTCGGCAAGCGGTGATCGTCTTCGGCGAGTTTCGCCAGCACTTCTTCAGCGGTGGACGGCTGGCCCTTGGCGGTTTTCTTCAGCACCGGCAGGCCGAGCTTCTCATAGAGAATCACGCCCAGCTGCTTCGGCGAGCCGAGGTTGAATTCCTCTCCGGCAATTTCGAAGGCTTCACGCTCCAGCGCGACCATTTTGTTGCCCAGCTCAATGCTCTGAATGCCGAGCAGTTCGGCATCGACGAACGCGCCCTGGCGTTCGATGCGCGCCAATACCGGTACCAGTGGGATTTCGATGTCGGTCAAGACGCTGGCCAGGCTCGGAATCGCGCTGAGCTTGTCGAACAGGATCTGGTGCAGGCGCAGAGTGATGTCGGCGTCTTCGGCGGCATACGGCCCGGCCTGTTCCAGAGCGATCTGGTCGAAGGTCAGTTGCTTGGCACCTTTGCCGGCGATGTCCTGGAAGCTCACCGTGGTGTGGTCAAGGTACTTCTGCGCGAGGCTGTCCATGTCGTGACGGGTCGCGGTGGAATTGAGTACGTAGGACTCGAGCATGGTGTCGAAGGCGATGCCGTGCACGCTGATGCCCTGGCTCTGATCGCCGCCAATGGCGCAGTTGGCCAGAATGTTCATGTCGAACTTGGCGTGCTGGCCAACCTTGAGTTTGCTCGGGTCTTCCAGAATCGGCTTGAGTGCGCGCAGCACGGTGTCGCGATCCAGCTGCTCCGGCACGCCGATGTAGGAGTGGGTCAGCGGGATGTACGCAGCTTCGTTGGCCTGTACGGCGAACGACAGACCGACCAGTTGCGCTCGCTGCGCGTCGATGCCGGTGGTTTCGGTGTCGAAGGCGATCAGCTTGGCGTTGCGCAGTTTTTCCAGCCAGACGTCGAAGCGAGCCTGATCGAGGATGGTTTCGTAGGCGGCTTCGGCAGGGGCAGCAGGTGCCTCGGCTTGCGGGGCGCTGAACAGATCATGGGCGGGCGCAGGTTCGGCCGCCGCGCTCAGTTCCAGACGCTTGGCATCGCGATCCAGATCATTGAGCCAGCTCTTGAATTCCAGCAGGGTGTACAGCTCGTAGAGTTTGGCCGGATCTTCCTGGCCCATCTGCAGATCATCGAGGCCGATATCCAGCGGCACGTCGACCTTGATAGTCGCCAGTTGATAGGACAGGAAAGCCATTTCCTTGTGCTCTTCGAGCTTGGCCGGCAGGGTTTTTGCGCCACGGATCGGCAGGGTCGGCACGATGTCGAGGTTGGCGTACAGCTCGGTCAGACCGCCGTTGACGCCGACCAACAGGCCGGACGCCGTCTTCGGGCCGATGCCCGGCACGCCCGGAATGTTGTCGGAGGAATCGCCCATCAGCGCCAGGTAATCGATGATCTGTTCCGGTGCGACGCCAAATTTCTCCTTAACGCCCTCCACATCCATCGAGCTACCGGACATGGTGTTGACCAAGGTAATGTGGCCGTCGACCAGTTGCGCCATGTCCTTGTCACCGGTGGAGATGATCACCGGGCGATCGGCCGCCGCACTGCTGCGAGCGAGGGTGCCGATCACGTCGTCGGCTTCGACGCCGTCCACGCACAGCAGCGGGAAGCCGAGGGCGATCACGCTCTGGTGCAGCGGCTCGATCTGCACGCGCATGTCATCGGGCATGCTCGGCCGGTTGGCCTTGTATTCGGCGTACATCTCGTCACGAAATGTTCCGCCCTTGGCGTCGAACACCACGGCGAAGGGGCTGTCCGGGTACTGCTTGCGCAGACTCTTGAGCATGTTCAGCACGCCTTTGACCGCACCGGTCGGCAGGCCTTTGGACGTGGTCAGTGGTGGCAGTGCATGAAAGGCGCGGTACAGGTAAGACGAACCGTCCACCAGGACGAGGGGGGCTTGGCTCATGAGCAGGATCAACCTTTTCGGCGGGTCCGGCGCTAGAATAGCGGGACCGTTGACGACAAAGGGACAAGGTTATCATGCGTACGTTAAATCGCTTGCTGCTGGTCGGGTTGATCGCTGTCTCACCACTGGCCGCGATTGCGGCGGATGATGCGCCGGGCGGCGACCCCGAGGTCACCATCCGCACGGAGGGCGACAAGACTATTCAGGAGTACCGTCAGAACGGTTTCCTGTATGCGATCAAGGTCACGCCGAAGGGCGCGCCGCCGTACTTTCTGGTGCGCGCCGACGGAACGGATGCCAACTTCATCCGCTCGGACCAGCCGGATATGCTGATCCCTGAATGGAAGATATTCGAGTGGTAGTAGATTTTTAATTCACTTGTGGCGCCGCCGTTGCGGCGCCCGTACTGGCAGTTAAGACATGTCTGTGTTCACTCCCCTGGCTCGGCCCGAGCTGGAAACCTTTCTCGCCCCTTACGGGCTCGGCCGCCTGCTCGATTTCCAGGGGATCGCCGCCGGCAGCGAAAACACCAATTTCTTCATCAGTCTGGAGCAGGGCGAGTTTGTCCTGACCCTGGTCGAACGCGGCCCGGTGCAGGAGATGCCGTTCTTCATCGACCTGCTCGACGTGCTGCACGAAGCCGAACTGCCGGTGCCTTACGCCCTGCGCACCACCGACGGCTTGGCCCTGCGTGAGCTCAAAGGCAAACCGGCGCTGCTGCAACCGCGTCTGTCGGGCAAGCACATCAAGGTCGCCAACGCCCAGCATTGCGCGCAGGTCGGCGAGTTGCAGGCGCATCTGCATCTGGCAACCCAGGGCGAGCGCATGATCAAGCGCAAGACCGATCGCGGCCTGGACTGGATGCTGGAGGAGGGCACTGAATTTCTCTCGCACCTGAGCGATGAGCCGCGTGCCTTGCTGCAAAAGGCGCTGGATGAGATCACCGAGCGCAAAGAGAAGATTCTTGCGCTACCTCGCGCCAATATTCACGCCGATCTGTTCCGCGACAACGCCATGTTCGAAGGCACCCATCTGACCGGGTTGATCGACTTCTACAACGCCTGCTCGGGGCCGATGCTGTACGACGTGGCGATCGCGTTGAATGACTGGTGTTCGGACGAGGAGGGCGTGATCGATGGCCCGCGCGCCCGGGCATTCCTCGGTGCCTACGCGGCGCTGCGCCCGTTCACGGCGGCGGAGGCTGAGCTCTGGCCAACGATGTTGCGTGTGGCTTGTGTGCGTTTCTGGCTGTCACGCCTGATCGCCGCCGAGCAGTTCGCCGGGCAGGATGTGTTGATTCACGATCCGCAGGAATTCGAGCAGCGCCTGGCGCAGCGGCAGAAGGTGCACACACCGTTGCCTTTCGCCCTTTAAGATCAAAAGATCGCAGCCTTCGGCAGCTCCTACAAGGGATTGATGTACACCCTGTAGGAGCTGCCGAAGGCTGCGATCTATTTCTATGTGGTTACAGAGATTCCAGGCATCCCGCCAAATCATTGCCCAACTTTTCCAGCACCTGCTCATAGCCCTGAGCCGTCGCCGGGGTGTACCCGCCCAACGCATCCAGTTCCGCCAGCTTCACCGGCAGGCCAGCCACCAGTGTTTCTGCCAGGCGCGGACGCAATGGCGGCTCGCTGAACACACAGGTCTTGCCTACTTCCTGCAAACGCTTGCGCATCGCCGCGACATGCTGGGCGCCGGGCTGTACTTCAGCGGCCACCGCGAACACGCCCGCATGCTTCAGGCCGTAAGCGTCTTCGAAATAATCAAACGCCTCATGAAACACGAAGTACGGCTTGCCTTCGACATTGGCCAGACGCGTCTTCAAGCGCTGATCCAGCGCATCCAGACGTTCATCGAAGGCGTTGGCATTGCTCTGATAACGCTGCGCATTGGCCGGGTCGGCGGCGCTGAGGTCGGCGGCCATTTTGTCGGCGATCACCCGCGCATTGACCGGTGACAGCCACAAATGTGCATCCAGCGAGCCGGGGCGATGATCGTGATCATGCTCGTCGGCTTCTTCGGCATGGGAATGGTTGTCCGCGCCGAAATGCCGCAGCTTGAGCCCCGGCAGATCCTGCACGGCGACGCTCGGCAGGCTGCGACCGCCGAGTACGCGCGGCAGGAAACCTTCCATGTCCGGGCCGATCCAGTAGAGCAGATCGACCGACTGCACCTTCCGTACGTCGGATGGGCGCAGGGCGTAATTGTGTGGGGAGGCACCCGGCGGCAGCAGCACCTCGGGAATCGCCACGCCGTCCTGCACGGCAGCCGCAATCAGCTGCAACGGTTTGATACTGGTGAGCACTTTGACCTCGGCCTGGGCCGTACCGATCAGCAGAAAACTGGCAACACAAGCCACAAAAACAGAAAAAAGTCGGGACACGATGACCACTCAAGGAAGCGAGAACGGGTAACATAATAACGTCTCCAGCAAATCTCGTCGCCGCTCATGCCTATTACACCGATTGCCAGCCGTCCCCACGACCACTCCCATTGCGTGCACAGCGCTCTGTCCGAGGCCGATACCTTGTGCGCGCAGAAAGGTTTGCGTCTGACTGCCCTTCGCCGCCGCGTGCTGGAACTGGTCTGGCAAAGCCACAAGCCGCTGGGAGCCTACGACATCCTCGCGGTGCTCAGCGAGCAGGACGGCCGCCGCGCCGCGCCGCCTACCGTGTACCGCGCACTGGATTTCCTGCTCGAAAACGGCCTGGTCCATCGCATCTCGTCGCTCAACGCCTTCGTTGGCTGCGTGCATCCTGAACACGCGCATCAAGGCCAGTTCCTGATCTGCCGCGAGTGCCACGCCGCCATCGAACTTGAGCAAAAAGTGATCAGCGACGCGATCATCAGCAGCGCCAAAGATGTCGGTTTCATCGTCGAAGCGCAGACGGTCGAAGTGGTTGGTCTGTGCGCCGGTTGCCAGGGGGCCTGATGAGCAACGCGCTGATCCGTCTGGAGCAGGTCGCCGTCACGTTTGCCGGGCAGACCGTGCTGGACAACATCGAGCTGAGCGTCGAGCCGGGGCAGATCGTCACCCTGATCGGCCCCAATGGCGCCGGCAAGACCACGCTGGTACGCGCCGTGCTCGGGCTGTTGAAGCCGAACAGTGGCAGCGTCTGGCGCAAGCCGAAATTGCGCGTCGGTTACATGCCGCAGAAACTGCATGTTGACCCGACGCTGCCGCTGTCAGTGCTGCGCTTCCTGCGCCTGGTGCCTGGCGTCGATCGTTCGCGTGCCTTGGCCGCGTTGAAGGAAGTTGGCGCCGAACACGTGATCGACAGCCCGGTGCAGAGCGTTTCCGGCGGCGAAATGCAGCGTGTGCTGCTGGCTCGGGCACTGCTGCGTGAGCCGGAACTGTTGGTGCTGGATGAACCGGTGCAGGGCGTCGACGTGGCCGGGCAGGCCGAGCTGTACAGCCTGATCACCCGTCTGCGTGACCGCCACGGTTGCGGCGTGCTGATGGTGTCCCACGATTTGCATCTGGTGATGAGCACTACCGATCAGGTGGTCTGCCTCAATCGTCACGTCTGCTGCTCCGGGCACCCCGAGCAGGTCAGCGGCGATCCGGCATTTGTCGAGTTGTTCGGCAAGAACGCGCCGAGTCTGGCGATCTATCACCACCATCACGACCACGCCCACGACCTGCACGGTTCGGTGGTCAAAGGCCCGCTCGGCGGGCAACCTCATGTTCATGGAGACGGCTGCAAGCATGGCTGATTTTCTTTTGTACGCCCTGCTTGCAGGTCTGGCCCTGGCGCTGGTGGCCGGACCGCTCGGCTCGTTTGTGGTGTGGCGGCGCATGGCCTATTTCGGCGATACCCTGTCCCACGCCGCATTGCTCGGCGTGGCACTGGGCTTTTTGCTGGACGTCAGCCCGACCGTGGCGGTGACGGTCGGTTGCCTGCTGCTGGCGGTGCTCTTGGTGACGCTGCAACAGCGTCAGCCACTGGCGTCCGACACACTATTGGGAATTCTTGCACCGAGCACGCTCTCTCTCGGCCTGGTGGTACTAAGCTTCATGCATGAAGTGCGGATCGACCTGATGGCCTATCTGTTCGGCGACTTGCTGGCAATCAGTCCGAGCGATCTTGCGTGGATTCTCGGTGGCACCGCGGCGGTGCTGGTGTTGCTGGTGACGCTGTGGCGACCGCTGCTGGCGGTCACCGTGCACGAAGAACTGGCGCGGGTCGAAGGCTTGCCGGTTGCGGGTTTGCGCTTGGCGCTGATGCTGTTGATCGCGGTGGTGATCGCCGTGGCGATGAAAATCGTCGGGGTGTTGCTGATTACATCGCTACTGATCATCCCGGCGGCTGCGGCACAGCGTCACGCCCGTTCGCCGGAGCAGATGGCCTTGGGCGCGAGCCTGCTGGGCATGCTCGCGGTGTGCGGCGGGCTGGCGTTGTCGTGGTTCAAGGACACCCCGGCGGGGCCGTCTATCGTTGTGACGGCAGCCGCGCTGTTTCTGTTGAGTTTTGTTCTGCCCCGTCGTGGGGTGTAGACTTGGCCGCTTTTTGCGCAATTAGAGAGTCGCAGGAATGAAGCCGTTCGCCTCCCGTTATCTGCTCCTTGTCGCATTTTCAGTGCTGCTGGGCGCCTGCCAAAGCACGCCGCCGGTGGCTGAAGTCCCCGATGCGCGGGCTACGGCCATCGCACAGCTGGAGCAAAGCCTGGCCAGCAGCGAACTGGCCACCGCCGAAGACCAGTTGGCCGCTTTGCAGGCCGCGACCCCCAACGATCAGTCCCTTGAGCAGTACCAGCGGCAGCTGGCCGAGGCGTACCTGCGCCGCAGCCAGATCGTTCTGCAAAAGGGCGATGTCAACGCTGCCGCCACCGCGCTCAGCCGCGCCCGTGCTCTGATGCCCAAGGCGCCAGCGCTGACCGGCGGCGTCAACGGCGCGATCACCGAAGCGCGCAAGGCCGAGCTGGAAAAGGCTGAGGCCGCGCTGCTGGCTGCCGAAGCCAGGCCGAAAGCCAAGGTCATCGACCCGACCGCCGAGAGCACCACTGTTGCGTTGAACATCGGCGATATTCACAAGCTGCAACGACAACTCGATGCGATCGCCGCCGATGTGGTGAATTACGAATGCGCCGTCAGCATTCAGGCGCCGCGCACCGCGGATTATCCGTGGCTGGCGACGTTGCTGAGCAAGCGAGTCAAGAAGCTCGATCCTGATTTTGATTTGCAGATCGAGAAGCAGATCTTGCGCACGGTTCCGGCGCAGATGGTTTTAAGCCCGCGTAAACCATAAAAAGATCGCAGCCTCCGGCAGCTCCTACATGGGATCGAGTACATCCTGTAGGAGCTGCCGAAGGCTGCGATCTTTTGCTTTTACGCTGGAATAGCCTTGGCCTTAGGCTCCCGCGCCCAGACCCGATGCTCGCCGATCGCGGCGAAGAACGGTTTGGTCAACGCACCCACATCCGCGCCCTGCAACAGCCCCGCATCCGCGTCGAGCTTCAGCAAGTCCTGCAACTGCTTGGCCTCGCCGTGCAGCGCGATCGCCTTCAGGTGTTTGTAGGCCTCCAGCAGATAATGCAGCGCTACGCCGTCACCGCTCAACGCGGTAATCGACGCCGCGCCACCCGGTACGAACACCGCATCGAACGCAATTGAAGGCATGCCTTCCATCGAGGCATCCACCGGCAATGCTTTGCCATCAGCGGTCTTCACTGGCGCCGAGGTCGGGCCAAGCAGTTTCGCGTGGGCACCTTCGGCTTCCAGCGCCTTCTTCATCGCATCGATGGCCGCAGCGTCAACACCGTTGGCAGCAAGGATCGCCACTTTGCGCGTCTTGATGTTGCCTGGCAGCAGGTTGGCCTGGCTCAGCGCTGGCGATTGCTCCAGCGAGGTCTTGCGCACTTCGACCGTGCCTTTGGCTGGTGCCGGCAAACCAAGGTTTTCAGCCACACGTTTGGCCAGGGTCAGGTCGATATTGGCGAGGATCTCGTTCACTTCACGGGCACGGATGAACTCACGCTCGACCTTGCCCAGCTCGAAGCTGTAGGCAGCGATGATGTGCTCTTTTTCGTGGTCGCTCATGCTGTTGAAGAACAAGCGGGCCTGGGAGAAGTGATCGCTGAACGATTCGCTGCGCTGACGGATCTTCGCCGCATCGATGCGCTCCGGGTAGCTCTCGAAACCACCGTCCTGTGCCGCTGGCGGGGTTTCTTTTGGCCAACCGCCGTCGATCGAGTTCGGCTCGTACGAGGCACGACCCTTGTCGATGGTGGTGCGGTGCTGCGCGTCACGCTGGCCGTTGTGGAACGGCGCCACCGGACGGTTGATCGGCAGCTCATGGAAGTTCGGCCCGCCGAGTCGGCTGATCTGCGTGTCGGTATAGGAAAACAGCCGACCTTGCAGCAACGGGTCATTGGAGAAGTCGATACCCGGCACAATGTGGCCAGGGCAGAAGGCGACCTGCTCGGTTTCGGCGAAGAAGTTGTCCGGGTTGCGGTTCAGGGTCATTTTGCCCAACGGCGTAATCGGGACGATTTCTTCGGGGATGATCTTGGTCGGGTCGAGGATGTCGAAGTCGAAATCGTGTTCGTTCTCTTCTTCGACGATTTGCACGCCCAGTTCCCATTCCGGGTAATCGCCCATCTCGATCGCTTCCCACAGGTCGCGGCGGTGGTAGTCGGTGTCCTTACCGGCGAGCTTCTGCGCCTCGTCCCACACCAGCGAGCAAGTGCCGGCGGTAGGGCGCCAGTGGAATTTGACGAAGCGTGATTTGCCCTCGGCGTTGATCAGGCGGAAGGTGTGTACGCCAAAGCCCTGCATGCTGCGCAGGCTTTTCGGGATCGCCCGGTCGGACATCGCCCAGATCACCATGTGCGCCGATTCCGGCACCAGCGAGACGAAGTCCCAGAACGTATCGTGAGCCGAGCCGCCGGTCGGGATTTCGTTGTGCGGCTCGGGTTTCACCGCGTGGACGAAGTCCGGGAACTTGATCGCGTCCTGAATGAAGAACACCGGCATGTTGTTGCCGACCAGGTCGAAGTTACCCTCGTCGGTAAAGAATTTCACCGCAAAGCCGCGCACGTCACGCACGGTATCGCCGGAACCCCGTGGCCCCTGCACCGTAGAAAAACGCACGAACACCGGGGTTTTCTTGCCCGGATCCTGCAGGAAACCGGCCTTGGTCAGTGCTGCATGGTTCTCGTAGGTCTGAAAGAAACCGTGGGCGCCGGTACCGCGCGCATGGACGATACGCTCCGGAATGCGCTCATGGTCAAAGTGCGTGATCTTTTCACGCATGATGAAGTCTTCCAGCAGCGATGGCCCGCGCGGCCCGGCTTTGAGGGTGTTCTGGTTGTCGGCGATCTTCACGCCCTGATTGGTCCGCAGTGCCTGACCGGTGGCGTCGGAACGGAATTCTTCCAGGCTGTCGAGCTTGGCGTTGGTGTTGGCGCGATCCGGGGTATCGGTCCCGGCCATTTCGCTTTTATCAGGTGCAGGCTTTTTGATGCTCATCAGACGTAAACTCCTCGTTTGGCCCCGGATGCCTTCCGAAGACCCTTGAGTGATTCCCGGGCACGGCACCCAGGGGTTTCAAGTCGCTTAAGTAGTGACTGATGAGCGTTTCAGCCGTTCCGTTTATCTGACCTTTGATCGCGTTATTGCCAAATTGAAGGTTAATTGCGAAATAAATGCTAAGAACCTCTATACGGACAGGCTAAAATGCGCGCCCGGCTAACCGCTGATCCTTTTCCAACGCGCCCCACAAGGTTCGCTACGTGATCGAGTTTCAAAACGTCCACAAGACTTACCGCGTTGCCGGTAAGGATATTCCCGCGCTGCACCCGACCAGTCTCGCCATCGAGAACGGTCAGGTGTTCGGCCTGATTGGCCATTCCGGTGCGGGCAAAAGTACCCTGCTGCGTCTGATCAATCGCCTGGAAGACTCCAGTGGCGGCAAGATCATCGTCGACGGCGAAGAAGTCACCGCACTGGACGCCAACGGACTGCGCCGTTTCCGCCAGCAGGTCGGGATGATCTTCCAGCACTTCAATCTGCTCGCCTCCAAGACCGTCGCCGACAACGTGGCCCTGCCGCTGACCCTGGCCGGTGAGTTGTCGGGCAGTGAAATCAATCAACGGGTGGCCGAGCTGCTGGCGCGGGTCGGTCTGTCCGACCACGCGAAAAAGTACCCGGCGCAACTGTCCGGCGGTCAGAAGCAGCGCGTCGGCATCGCCCGTGCGCTGGCGACCAAGCCGAAGATTCTGCTGTGCGACGAGGCCACCAGCGCCCTCGACCCGCAGACCACCGCATCGGTCCTGCAACTGCTGGCCGAAATCAATCGCGAACTGAAACTGACCATTGTCCTGATCACCCACGAAATGGACGTGATCCGGCGCGTCTGCGATCAGGTCGCGGTGATGGACGCCGGCGTGATCGTCGAGCAGGGTCCGGTGGCCGATGTGTTCCTGCATCCGCAGCACCCGACCACCAAGCGTTTCGTCCAGGAAAGCGAGCAGATTGACGAGAGCGAGCAGCGTGACGATTTCGCCCACGTGCCCGGGCGCATCGTGCGTCTGACCTTCCAGGGTGAAGCGACCTACGCGCCGTTGCTCGGCACCGTCGCCCGGGAAACCGGCGTCGACTACAGCATCCTTGCCGGTCGCATCGACCGCATCAAAGACATTCCGTACGGGCAACTGACCCTCGCTGTCACCGGTGGCGACATGGAGGCGGCGTTCGCCCGCTTCACCGCCGCTGACGTTCACATGGAGGTGTTGCGCTAATGGCCGACCTGATGAGTTTCTTCGCCAATATCGACTGGTACGAAATCTGGCTGGCGACTGGCGACACCATGCTGATGCTCGGCGGTTCGTTGCTGTTCACCGTGCTGCTCGGCCTGCCGCTGGGGGTGCTGCTGTTTCTCTGCAGCCCGCGTCAGTTGCTGGAGAACCGTGGCCTCTACGCCGTGCTGTCGCTGGTGGTGAACATTTTGCGTTCGCTGCCGTTCATCATTCTGCTGATCGTGATGATCCCGTTCACCGTGCTGATCACCGGCACCTCGCTGGGTGTGGCCGGGGCGATCCCGCCGCTGGTGGTGGGCGCCACGCCGTTCTTCGCGCGTCTGGTGGAAACCGCGCTGCGCGAAGTCGATCGCGGCATCATCGAAGCGACCCAGTCGATGGGCGCGACCACGCGGCAGATCATCATGAACGCCCTGCTGCCGGAAGCCCGTCCGGGCATCTTCGCAGCGATTACAGTGACAGCGATTACACTGGTGTCCTACACGGCGATGGCCGGTGTGGTCGGCGCCGGTGGTCTGGGCGACCTGGCGATCCGTTTCGGCTACCAGCGTTTCCAGACCGACGTGATGATCGTCACCGTGGTGCTGCTGTTGATTCTGGTGCAAGTGCTGCAAATGGTTGGCGACCGCCTGGTCGTGCATTTCTCGCGCAAATAAGCGGTTTTTTAATCAAGAGGCGCGGGCCATTCGCTGGCGGGCGCCCTCACAAGGAGTTAGCTGAATGAAAAAACTGATCGCTGCTTTCGCCGCTGTTGCGGCGTTTTCGGCCCACGCCGAGACCCTGACCGTTGCCGCCACTCCGGTGCCGCACGCGGAAATCCTCGAGTTCGTCAAACCGGCCCTGGCCAAGGAAGGCGTGGATCTGAAGGTCAAGGTCTTCACCGACTACATTCAGCCGAACGTACAGGTCGCGGAAAAGCGTCTGGACGCGAACTTCTTCCAGCACCAGCCGTATCTTGATGAGTTCAACAAGGCCAAGGGCACGGATCTTGTAGCCGTGACCGGTGTGCATCTGGAGCCACTGGGCGCTTATTCGAGCAAGATCAAGGATCTGAAAGACCTGCCCGGCGGTGCCAACGTGGTGATCCCGAACGACGCCACCAACGGCGGCCGTGCGCTGTTGCTGCTGGACAAGGCTGGCGTGATCAAGCTCAAGGATTCGAAGAACATCCTGTCGACCGTCAAAGACATCGCCGAGAATCCGAAAGACCTGAAGATCCGTGAACTGGAAGCCGCGACCATTCCGCGCGTGCTGACCCAGGTCGATCTGGCGCTGATCAACACCAACTACGCGCTGGAAGCCAAGCTTGATCCGTCCAAGGATGCGCTGGTGATCGAAGGCAATGACTCGCCGTACGTGAACATCCTCGTGTCCCGCGCTGACAACAAGGACAGCGACGCGATGAAGAAACTGGCGGCTGCACTGCACAGCCCGCAAGTGAAGCAGTTCATTACCGAGAAGTACAAAGGCGCGGTATTGCCGGCGTTCTGATTTGGATGGCTGCAATGAAAAAGGGGACGCCAATGGCGTCCCCTTTTTTGTGTCTGGTGTCTGGCTTTGGACCTGCTTTGAAGCTGCCCCTCACCCCAGCCCTCTCCCAGAGGGAGAGGGGGCCGACCGAGGTGTCTGGCGCTATGCATCGACCTGAAAGATCCAGTCGATTATGGATTCAGCACAGCGCTTACAAGTCGGCGTATTGCTTCAGCATCCCCCAATCAGTCCCCTCTCCCTCTGGGAGAGGGTTAGGGTGAGGGGCTTTTCGCTTTCTGCGTTTATTTGCGGTTGAGCATCACCGGCAATTGCGCCACCAGTTTGGTGTTATTCAACGGCGCGCGAATAAACCCGCGCTGCGTACCATCCGGCCCGATCACCGCCAGATTGCCGCTGTGGTCCACCGTGTAATTCGGCTTACTCGTATCCGCCGGAATGAACGGAATGCTCACCGCATTCGCCACCTTCTGCAGCTCTTCGATAGATGAAGGCGTCAGGCCAATGAACTGCGGATCGAAGTAGCCCAGGTACTGTTTCAACTGCTTCGGCGTGTCGCGGTTGGGGTCGACGCTGACCAGTACGATCTGCAATTTATCCACAGCCTCTTTCGGCAATTCACTCTTGATCTGTCGCAGTTGCGCCAGGGTGGTCGGGCAGATGTCCGGGCAGAAGGTGTAGCCGAAGAACAACAGACTCCACTTGCCTTTCAACTCATCGATGGCAACCGGTTTGCCGTCCTGATCGGTCATGGTCACGTCCGGCAGGTTGCGGCTCTGCGGCAGCAGGATGATTCCGGCGTCGATCAGCGCAGTCGGGTCGCCCTGGCCTTTGCCGCTGAGCACTTTGTTGACGGTAAGCCCGAGGATCAGCGCGATCACGGCGACGAGGATGAAGACGGTTTTCTGGGTTCGGGTCATAGGTTCAACAGTAAGTAGTGGTCTACGAGCAGGGCGATGAACAACAGGAACAAGTACCAGATTGAGTACTTGAAGGTATTGATCGCCGCGTGCGGCCTAGTGCCACGGTACAGCACCACGGCCCATTGCAGAAACCTTGCGCCCAACGCCAGCGCACAGACCAGATACAGCACGCCGCTCATGTGAATCACGTAGGGCAAGAGGCTCACTGCCAGCAGCGCGAAGGTGTAGAGCAGAATGTGCACTTTGGTGTAGTGCTCGCCATGGGTCACCGGCAGCATCGGAATGTCGGCCTTGGCGTATTCCTCCTTGCGATGAATCGCCAGCGCCCAGAAATGCGGCGGGGTCCAGGCGAAGATGATCAGCACCAGCAACAGCGGTTCGGCGCTGACATGGCCGGTGGCGGCGGTCCAGCCGAGCAGCGGTGGCGCCGCGCCAGCGAGGCCGCCGATGACGATGTTCTGCGGCGTCGCACGCTTGAGAAAACCGGTGTAGACCACCGCGTAACCGAGCAGCGAGGCGAGGGTCAGCCACGCGGTCAGCTGATTGGTGAAAGTCAGCAGCAGCGCCTGACCGAGCAGCGCCAGCACCAAGGCGAAGGTCAGCGCCGCCGCAGGTGAAACCCGGCCTTCGGCCAAGGGACGTTTGTGCGTGCGCGCCATTACCGCATCGATACGCCGATCGACCACATGATTGACCGCCGCCGCACCGCCGGCACACAACGCAATGCCCAGATTGCCAAACACCAGCACTGTCCACGGTACGCCCGCGCGGGTGGCGAGGAACATGCCGACCAGCGAGGTGATCAGCATCAGCACCACGACTTTCGGTTTGGTCAGCTCCAGATAATCGCGCCACAGCGCTTGCGCCGCACGCTCGCCGATCAGACTCGCCATGGCGTTTCTCCTTTCAATGCGATGGGCGCAACGGCAGGTTTGTGCGCACTCAAGCGCCAGCGCGCCAGCACCGGTTGGCTCACCCGCAGCAGGCTGGTGCGGGCGTGGTAATTGACCAGTACCAGCGTCAGCAATAACGCCGCACCGCCAGCGTTATGGGCGACGGCCACCGGCAGCGGCAGATGAAACAGCACGTTGCTGATGCCGAGGGTGATCTGCGCCGCAAGGGCGATCAGCAGCAATCCGGCCAATCGGGTCATGCCTACCGCTTTCAACTGCCAGGCCAGACCGAGCAGTACGACCGTCACTAGCAAAGCGCCGATGCGGTGAGTCAGGTGAATCGCCGTGCGTGCATCGCTATCGAGTTGCCCGCCGAGATAATTCGGGCCGATGTGCTGGGTCAGGTGGAAACCGTTGGCGAAGTCCGCCGGCGGCAGCCATTGGCCGTGGCAGGTGGGGAAGTCGATGCAGGCCACCGCTGCGTAGTTGGAACTGACCCAGCCGCCCAAGGCGATCTGGCCGATCACCAGCAGCAGCCCCGCCGTCGCCCAATATTGCAGGCGCTTCGGTACCGTCAGCGCCGGCAGCACGCCGGATAACCTCAGCGTCAACAGAAACAGCAGACTCAACGTGGCAAAGCCGCCGAGCAAATGTCCGGTGACCACTTGTGGCCAGAGCTTGAGCGTCACCGTCCACATACCGAACGCCGCTTGGGCGATGACCACCGCCAGCAGAAACAGCGGCAGTTTCAGCGGCTGGCCCGGATGGCGCCGGTTGACCCACGCGCGCCCGGCCAGCACTGAAATCAGCAAACCGAGGGTGCCGGCGAAGTAGCGGTGAATCATCTCGTTCCAGCCCTTGTGCGCCTCCACTGGCGCGTCAGGGAAGTGCAGTTCGGCATGGGCCAGTTGCGCCTCGCTTTTCGGCACGCTGATAAAGCCGTAGCAGCCTGGCCAGTCCGGGCAGCCGAGGCCGGCGTGGGTCAGGCGGGTGTAGGCGCCGAGCAGCACTACAATCAGTGCCAGCAGGGTGGCAAACAGCGCGAGGCGAAATCCAGGTTTGGCCATGACGATGCCCTCATCCGATGTTCGACAGTTTCAGCAGATGCCGCAGGTCGTTAAGCAGATCCTTGCCCTTCACATTCGGCTCGTAACGCAGCACCAGATTGCCGTGTGGGTCGACGATCCACAGCTGCGGCACGGCTTTGTCGCCGGTGGTCTTGTTGAACACCCCGGCATCCAGCGGATAGCGCTGCAGCTGCGGATATTCACGGTCGAGCTTGGCGGCGTAATCGGCGCTCAGTGGTTGCGCGGCGGCGAGGGCGTGGCTGGCGCGGCCGGCTTCGCGGCCGAGGCTGATCTGGATCTGCCGCGCCAGATAAACCAGTTGCTGGCAATCGACGGCGCAATCCTTCGGCGCCGTGACCAGAATCTGCCAGCGCTGCTCGTCGGCCTGCACGCCGAGGTCGGCGCGGGTCTGGCCGTTGCCGATCAGCTCGCCGTGATAGCTGCGTCCTTCCGGCACCCAGAACTGCAATTTGTACATGCCGGTGGCGAGCAGCATCGGCCCGACCACGCCAAGCACGATCAGCAACAACTGAATGCGCCCGCGCCGGCGGCTGGGAACGGGTTTGGCCTCAGACATGCTGGGTGGATTCATGGCGCTTCCCATGGCGTTTCTCCTTTGCGTTGTGCCAGCCCAAATAGAGGTAAAGACCGAGCAGGGCCGTGGCCATGGCGAACCATTGCACGGCGTAGCCGAGGTGTTTTTCCGGACCCATCGCGACTACCGGCCAATCGGTCTGATAGCTGACCGGGCCGGGTTCGGCCCGTAATTCGTAGGCGAAGCCGTCGCGCTCCAGGGTTTGCCACAATTTGCCCGGCTCGACGGCGGTGATGGTCTGCGGCCAGACACTGCTGACCGGATCGGCGTGCAACTGGAACGTTGCGCCGGGGGCGACATAGACCCAGGCGTCGAGCGTCAGCGCCTCGGCGGGTGTCGTGAATTGCGGCGGCACACGCCGGTCGGGCCAAGGCAGCCAGCCGCGATTGACCAGCAGCCAGAGACCGCTGCGTTGATCCTGAAACGGTTGCAGCAGTTCAACGCCGACCTTGCCGCCACGCTGGCGGTTGTCGAGCAACAGGGTATGGGCGGGGTCGAACTGGCCGTGCAGGCGCACGCGGCGGTAAGCCGGGTCGGCGCTGGCGAGCAGTTCACTGCTGGCCAGCGGTTCGGCCACGCGACGTTCGGCATAACTGGCCAGCAGCGCGGTTTTCTCCGCGCCCCGGCCCAGTTGCCAGAAGCCCAGCGCAACCATCAGCGGCAGCAACAGCGCCACCACGACAGTGGGAATCACGCCCGGGCGAAAGCGCTTCATGGGCGCGCCATAAAGTCAGTCATCGCGATCGCTATACTCAATTGCATCGCCTGTCCCCCGGAGTCTTGCCATGTTCAAAGCAGCGATCGTCCTGATGCTGATTGCCACGGTCGTCAGCCTGTTCAGCGGCCTGTTTTTCCTGGTCAAGGACGACAGCAGCTCCAATCGCCTGGTCATCGCCTTGAGTGTTCGGGTGGCGCTGGCCGTGGTCACCGTCGGCCTGATGGCCTGGGGTTTCTATAGCGGCCAGTTGGTGTCCCATGCGCCCTGGTAGCGCCAGCAGTCAGAGGACGTAAACGAAGAAGAACAAACCGATCCACACCACATCGACGAAGTGCCAGTACCAGCTCGCCGCCTCGAAACCGAACTGGTGCTCGTTGTCGAAGTGGCCTTTCATGATGCGCATCAGCATCACGAACAGGATGATCGTGCCGATGGTCACGTGGGCGCCGTGGAATCCGGTGAGCATGAAGAACGTCGCGCCGTAGATGCCCGAGCCGAGGGTCAACCCCAGCTCTTTATAGGCGTGGATGTATTCCTCGGCCTGGAAACCGAGGAACGCGATGCCCAGCAGTACGGTGATCGCCAGCCACAGTTTCAGTGCACCGCGATGGCCTTTCTTCAGCGCATGGTGGGCGATGGTGATGGTCACGCTGGAGCTGACCAGCAGAATGGTGTTGATCAGCGGCAGGCCCCACGGGCTGATGACTTCTTTTGGCGGCGGGAACAGTTTCGGATCAGGTGTGTGCAGCAGCGGCCAGACAAATTCGAAGTTCGGCCAGAGCATGTGCGCGATGCCTTTCGGCCCCTCACCGCCCAGCGCCGGCCCGGACACATGGCGCACATAGAACAGCGCGCCGAAGAAGGCGACGAAGAACATCACCTCGGAAAAGATGAACCAGCTCATGCCCCAGCGGAACGAGCGGTCCAGCTGCGGGCTGTATAGCCCTGCGCGACTCTCCTTGATCACCGCACCGAACCAGCCGAACAGCATGTACGCCAACAGCAGGCCGCCGACGAAAAAGATCAGCGGGCCGTGGGAATCCGGGCGTGCGGCCTTGAGATCGTTGAACCAGGTGGCGAGGCCGTACACGGTGACGAACATCCCGAGCGTGGCGATGATCGGCCATTTGCTCTGGGCCGGGACGTAATAATGCTCATGAGTTGCCATTTATTGTTCTCCTTATCGGCCACGCTCAACCGCCAGTGTTAACAGCCACCGGCGGATGTCGGGCGGTGATATCGAACAGCGTGTAGGACAGCGTCAGGTGCTTCACTTCCTTGGGCATGTCGCGGTCAACGATGAAACGCACCGGCATCTCGATCTGTTCACCGGGTTGCAGCACCTGCTGGGTAAAGCAAAAGCATTCGGTCTTGTGGAAAAACGCCGCGGCGTTGCTCGGCGCAATACTCGGCACCGCTTGCGCACTCATCGGTTTGTCGGTGGGATTGCGTGCGATGAAGACCATCTCGTTCACGGCGCCGGGATTGGCGGTCATCTCGTCGTGTTTCGGGTAAAAGTCCCACGGCATGTCGGCGGTGTTGGTCGAGAGAAACTGCACGCGCACCTGGCGCGACGTGTCCACTACTTGCTCCCCCGCATACTGGCCGCCGGTCTTGCCGTTGATGCCGAAGGCTTTGCACATCACGTCGTAGATCGGCACCAAGGCGAAACCGAAGACGAACATCGCCACCACCACCAGCAGCAGGCGGGTGACGAGCTTCTCCAGCGAGATCGAGTCAGCCATGGTTCATGCCTCCCTCGTGTTCCCTGGTGGCCGGTGATGCTGTGGTGAGGGGATTTATCCCCGACCGGCTGCGCAGCAGTCGTAAACCCGGCGCATGCGGTGTGCCTGATACACCCCGATTGCAGATTTTGGGGCTGCTGCGCAGCCCAACGGGGATAAATCCCCTCGCCACGGGGGATCTGTGTACATCCACAGAAGATATGTGAGCATCCACTGGGGATCTGTGCCTCTGTACACATTGCAAAAAACAGGAGGTGTTCATTTCACTTCCGGCGGCGTGGTGAAGGTGTGATACGGCGCCGGCGACGGCACGCTCCACTCCAGCCCTTCGGCGCCGTCCCACGGTTTGGCCGGGGCCGGTGCGCCGCCACGGATGGTCTTGATGACGATGAACAGGAAGAAGATCTGCGTGGCGCCGAACATGAACGCGCCGATCGACGAGACCATGTTGAAGTCGGCGAACTGCAGGTTGTAGTCCGGAATCCGTCGCGGCATCCCCGCAAGGCCGACGAAGTGCATCGGGAAAAAGGTCAGGTTCATGCCCACGAACGACAGCCAGAAATGCAGCTTGCCGAGGGTTTCGTCGTACATGTGCCCGGTCCACTTCGGCAGCCAGTAATAGGCCGAGGCGAAGATGCCGAAGATCGCCCCGGGCACCAGCACGTAGTGGAAGTGCGCGACAACGAAGTAGGTGTCCTGGTACTGGAAGTCCGCCGGGGCGATCGCCAGCATCAGCCCGGAAAAACCACCGATCGAGAACAGGATGACGAACGCCACGGCAAACAGCATCGGCGTCTCGAAGGTCATCGAGCCCTGCCACATGGTGCTGGCCCAGTTGAACACTTTCACACCCGTAGGCACGGCGATCAGCATGGTCGCGTACATGAAGAACAACTCGCCCACCAGCGGGATGCCGACCACGAACATGTGGTGCGCCCAGACGATGAACGACAGGAACGCGATACTCGCCGTGGCGTAGACCATCGAGGTGTAGCCGAACAGCGGTTTGCGCGCGAAGGTCGGGATGATCTGGCTGACCGCGCCGAACGCCGGCAGGATCATGATGTACACCTCGGGGTGGCCGAAGAACCAGAACACATGCTGGAACAGCACTGGATCACCACCGCCGGCAGCACTGAAGAAACTGGTGCCGAAGTGGATGTCCATGAGCATCATCGTCACGCAGCCAGCGAGCACCGGCATCACTGCGATCAGCAGAAACGCGGTGATCAGCCAGGTCCACACGAACAGCGGCATTTTCATCAGGGTCATGCCGGGTGCGCGCAGGTTGAGGATGGTCGCGACTACGTTGATCGCGCCCATGATCGAACTGATGCCCATCAAGTGGATGGCGAAGATGAAGAACGTCACGCTTTCCGGTGCATAAGTCGTCGACAGCGGCGCGTAGAACGTCCAGCCGAAATTCGGCCCGCCACCGGGGGTGAACAGGGTCGAGACCAGCAGCAGAAACGCCGCCGGCAACAGCCAGAAGCTGAAGTTGTTCATCCGCGGCAGCGCCATGTCCGGCGCGCCGACCATCAGCGGGATCATCCAGTTGGCGAGGCCGACGAAGGCCGGCATCACCGCGCCGAACACCATGACCAGACCGTGCATGGTGGTCATCTGGTTGAAGAATTCCGGCTGCACGATCTGCAGGCCGGGCTGGAACAGCTCGGCGCGAATGACCATGGCGAACGAGCCGCCGAGCAGGAACATGCAGAAGGCAAACCACAGGTACAGCGTGCCGATGTCCTTGTGGTTGGTGGTCAGCACCCAGCGCATCAGGCCTTTGGCGGGGCCGTGGGCGTGGTCGGCGTGACCGTGGTCATCGATGACAGCGCTCATGGCCGGTCTCCTTCACGAAAGTGGACGGGGCAGGCCAGGGCGCGCTGCCCCGACCGGTTCACTGAATACGCAATTGACCGGCTCATTTGCTTTCCGCCTGTTTCAGCTCCAGCACTTCTTTTGGCGTGACCATGTCGCCCTTGTTGTTGCCCCAGGCGTTACGTTCGTAAGTCACGACCGCTGCGATATCGACTTCCGACAGCTGTTTGCCGAACGCCGCCATGGCGGTGCCCGGTTTGCCGTGGTAGACGATGCTCAGGTGGTCCTTGATCGGCCCGGTGGCGATTTTCGAGCCCTTGAGCGCCGGGAACATCGGCGGCAGGCCCTGGCCTTCAGCCTGGTGACAGGCCACGCAAGTGGTGTGGTAAACCTTGTCGCCGCGTTCCTTGAGCTCGTCGAGGGTCCATTCCTTGCTGGTCAGTTCTTTGAGCTGCGCGGCCTCGGCCTTGCGCTCGGCGAGCCATTTTTCGTAGTCGGCCTGTTCCTTGACCTCGACCACGATCGGCATGAAGCCGTGGTCCTTGCCGCACAATTCGGCGCACTGGCCACGGTAGAGGCCGGGTTTGTCGATGCGCGTCCAGGCTTCGTTGACGAACCCGGGGATCGCGTCGCGCTTGACCGCAAACGCCGGCACCCACCATGAGTGAATGACGTCAGCCGAGGTCACCAGAAAGCGCACCTTGGCGCCGATCGGCAGCACCAGCGGCTTGTCGACTTCGAGCAGGTAGTGCTCGCCCTTGGCTTCTTTATTGTGAATCTGTTCGGCGGGGGTGGCCAGGTTGCTGAAGAACTCAACGTCCTGGCCCAGGTATTTGTAGTGCCACTTCCACTGATAACCGGTGATCTGGATATCGATGTCCGGCTCGCTGGTGTCGTACATCTTGATCAGCGTCGCGGTGGCGGGGACGGCCATGGCCACCAGGATCAGCAGCGGCACGATGGTCCACATGATCTCGACGCCGGTGCTTTCGTGGAATTTGGCCGCGACCTGGCCGGTAGAGCGGCGGTGCACCATCATCGACCAGAACATGGCGCCGAAGACGATGATCCCGATCACCACACAGATCCAGAAAATGGTCATGTGCAGGTCGAATACTGCGTGACTGATTTCAGTCGCTCCAGGCGCCATATTCACAGTCCAGGCCGCGTTGGCCGGGCTGAAAATCGACCACAACAGGAGGCCCATCCAGACATGTGGATGTCGCATCATTGCGGGTTCCCCTTATCGTTCTTGTTATCCCGCCGGCGTATCGCCTGCGGCAAGGGAGCGGCTGCATCAGACTACGAACTTGAATCGCCGGGCCTTGCTGCGGGTGCAGTCGGGCGTCATCAGCTAACTCCATTCATTGGCGAGTATAGACAGCGCCCGGGATTTGCAACCCGGGCACGTAAATGAGCTGAAACACCCGGCGCTTGCGTTCAAGTGCCCGAATGGAGAAGGATGCAGACGAGTGGTGGCGAATGGATATAACGCAGCTGCATCAAGGATGAAATAATTATGACAAATGCGTCTTAGCGTTTTTCGTAAGCCAGCTAAGTTATGTCTTCCCTATTTCATTGCCTTGTTTCCTGGAGTTTTCATGAACACCGCCGCATTGCGCGAGCAGATCCAACAAGCCCAACAGCACGAAAAAGACACCGGCCTGCTGACCCGTCAGCTGGAAAGCAAGCTGCCTCACCTGCACCCGGCGATCCAGTTGCCGGAAGCCGACGCCCAGGGCGTTCTGACACGTTTTGTCGCCGCCTACATCGATGAAGTACCCGATCTGCTGGATGCAGCCAATGAAGTCGCCAGGGAAGCCGGCATCGAATCGCAGATCAAACCGGTGCTGAAGATCGCCGAGCAGTATTTCCTCCAGCCGCCAGCGATCATGGCCGGACATGTCGGCCTGGACAGCCTGCTCGACGAGGCCTATCTGGCACACCGTTTTGTCGAAGAGGTCAACGACCTGTACATCAAGCACTTCGGCCAGCCGTTGATCCCCTTGGACATGACGGTCGCCAACCTGATTGCTCACCAATTGATCGGTGAGGAATTTGCCAACCAACTGGACGAAGCGGTGCATCACGCGATCGACGAGATGCTCAACGAGGAAAGTTTTGCCCTGGAATCGGTAGAAGCCTACCGCGAAAAACTCAGCAGCCCGGACACTGGCGCGGCGTGGAAACGCTGGCCGTGCATGAGCCGCCGGTTGGGTGTGGGGCTTGAGCTGGATCAGCCTGCTGCGTAACCCTCATACACCATAGATGCAATGTGGGAGCGAGCCTGCTCGCGAATGCGGTCGATCATTCAACATCTCTGTTGGCTGATACACCGCTTTCGCGAGCAGGCTCGCTCCCACAGGGTTTGTGCTCAGGCAGGAAGATCTAGCCAGCCGCACCAATCCCGGTATTGGTCCGCACCCGCCCCTCAAGCCGTCGCTTCAACCCACGCGATTCGATCAACAGCTTCGACCCCTTCGCCGCATTCGCCCGGCCCCACTCCTCAAGCAACTCGAGACACGAATGGTCGATGTAGCTCAGGTTGTTGAGCGGCACATGCACTGTGGTGCCGTGAGGAATGCTGCCCAGCACCTGGGTCAGCGCCGGCACTTTGAGGAACGTCGCTGCACCAACCAGACGCAGTTCCATCTCGCCGTCCTGCGGCAAGTCGATCAGGCTGATCTTCAGGCGCGAAGCCTTGAACGCCAGCTTCAACATGGTCAGACCGAAGCCGATCAGCACACCGGTGAGCAGATCAGTGAAGATGATCGCCAACGCTGTAGCGGCGTAGGTGAACATCGGCATCCGCCCGTACCGGCCCAGACCACGGAAGGCTTTCAGGTCGACCAGCTTGAAGCCGGTATACACCAGCACACCCGCCAGACTCGCCACCGGAATGCTTTGCAGCACGCTCGACAGCAACAGCACGAATGCCAGCAGCCACAGGCCATGGAAAATCGTCGAGTAGCGTGTGGTCGCACCGGCCTGGACGTTGGCCGAACTGCGCACGATCACCCCGGTCATCGGCAGCGCGCCGACCAGACCGCAGAGCATGTTGCCGACACCTTGCGCCGACAGTTCACGGTCGAAGTCCGAACGCACGCCGCTGTGCATGCGGTCCACCGCTGCCGCCGACAACAGGGTTTCGGCACTGGCGATAAACGCCACGGCGAACGCGGCAATCAGCAGTGTCGGGTCGGCCAGATTCATCAGGTCGGCCGGCTTGAGCCAATCGATCGCTTCGGCCAGGTTCGCCGGTACCTCAACGCGCTTGACCTGCAACGCCAGCATCAGGCTCGCCACCGTCGCCAGACCCACACCGAGCAATGCGCCGGGAATGAAGCGCAGCGAATGCGGACGGAATTTTTCCCACAGCCACATCACCGCAATCGTCGACAAGCCGAGCAGACCCGCCTGCCAGCCCAACGATGGCAAGGCCTGCGCCACGGCCGCCGGGAACGCCGTGAGGTTGTCCAGCCCGGAAGGCTGCGGCTTGGCATCGAGCATCACATGGATTTGCGAGAGCACAATCAACACGCCAATGCCCGCGAGCATGCCGTAGACCACCGCTGGCGCCGTGACCCGAAACCAGCAGCCAAGCTTCAGCCGCCCGGCGACCAGTTGCAGAAAACCGGCGAGCAGCAGGATCGGTCCGAGCATCTCGACGCCATGCTGGCGCACCAGCTCGAAAACCAGCACTGCCAGACCCGCCGCCGGACCGCTGACCTGCAACGGCGACCCCGCCAGCCAACCGACCACCAGACCGCCGATAATGCCGGTGATCAGACCTTTTGCCGGCGGCAGCCCTGACGCAATCGCGATGCCCATGCACAGCGGCAGGGCGACCAGAAACACAACCACGGAAGCGAGCAGCTCCCGTGGCAACACAGCTTTCAATTGAGCCGCACGCATGGCGATTCTCCCGAAGTTTTCTTCAGGCGTGGCGAGGCCGGACCGCTGAATCAGCGGCCGGCGTCATACCACACAGATTGTTGGGAAGATTTAGAAGCGCGCTTTGGGCGTCGCCACAGGAATCGGATGGCTGCCGTCGAGAGGCAGGAAACGACCCTGGTCCGCGTCGTAAGCTTTGATTTCGCTGGTTTCGATGTTGTAGACCCAGCCATGGATGAACAGATGACCGTTCGCCATGCGCGAGGCTACCGAAGGATGGGTACGCAAGTGCTGCAGTTGGGCGATGACGTTTTCCTCGGTGAGGATCGGCATGCTGTCTTTTTCGTCGGTGCAGTTGCAGTTGTCGTGCACCATGGTTTTTGCGACTTCAGCGTGGCGCAGCCAGGCTTTGACCGTCGGCATTTTTTCCAGGCTGTCGGGGTTGAGTACCGCGCGCATGGCGCCGCAATCGGAGTGGCCGCAAATGATGATGTGCTGCACGCCCAGCGCCAGTACCGCGTATTCGATCGCGGTGGAGACGCCGCCGTTCATCTGACCGTAGGGCGGCACCACGTTGCCGACGTTACGGGTAACGAACAGATCGCCCGGCGAGCTCTGGGTGATCAGCTCGGGAACGATGCGCGAGTCGGCGCAAGTGATGAACATCGCCTTGGGCGCCTGAGCGGTGGCGAGCTTCTTGAACAATTCTTCCTGCTGCGGAAAAACGTCATGGTGAAAGCGTAAAAAGCCATCAACGATCTGTCGCAGTGCTGCATCGGCGGATTGTGCTTCAGGGCTTTGCGCCGAGGCAGCCAACGACTGTTTATCCTTGTCACTCATGATTCATCCTCTTGTGCGGATTCAGGGAGTCTTCCCCGGTATTCCGGTATGAAGCCAGTGGCTGTTTAAACCATCCGGGTCATCCCGACCCGTCAGTCACTCGATGAACAAGGTAGCCGCCGAAACTTAACTGAAACTGAATCAAACGCTCTAGAACGTGTGTTCCAGGTCACAAAAAACGTGACCGGCGTGTTTCGGCGGAAGGATTCCAACCCGTCAACCCAAAGCCAATTGTCGCTAAATCAACGACATCTGGCGACCCGGCGGACAGAAGGCCGAGCAGTCGAGGTTATAGCCCTCGCGTTTGTTCAGGCCAAGCTTTTTGATGGCCTTGGCAAATCTTTGTGCGAGCAGGTCGGCAAACGGCCCTTCACCACGCATCCGCGCGCCGAATCGACTGTCGTAGAGTTCACCGCCGCGACTCTGGCGGATCAGGCTCAGCACATGGGCGGCACGTTGCGGATAGTGCGCCTGCAACCACTCCTCGAACAGCGGCGCGACTTCCAGCGGCAGGCGCAGCATCATGTAGGCAGCGCTTTGCGCACCGGCGGCGTGGGCCTCGTTGAGCAGGCTTTCGATTTCACTGTCATTGATCATCGGAATCATCGGCGAACACAGCACGCCGACTGGAATGCCTGCTTCGCGCATCACCCGGATCGCGCGCAAGCGTGCCTTGGGCGCAGCGGCGCGCGGTTCAAGGATGCGTTTAAGTTCGTCGTCCAGGGTGGTCAGGCTGATCATCACCGACACCAGCCGTTGCTGCGCCAACTCGGTCAGCAAATCGAGATCGCGCAGAATCAGCGAACCTTTGGTGACAATGGTCACCGGATGCCGGTAACGCAGCAGCACTTCCAGGGTCTGACGGGTGATTTTGTATTCGCGCTCGATGGGCTGATACGGGTCGGTATTGGAGCCGAGATTGATCGGCGCACATTGATAGCCGGGTTTGCTCAGCTGTTCCTCGAGGACCTGGGCGGCATTGGTCTTGGCAATCAGCCGGGTTTCGAAATCCAGGCCCGGCGACATGTCCCAATAGGCGTGGCTGGGCCGTGCGTAGCAATAGATGCAGCCGTGTTCGCAGCCGCGATAGGGATTGAGCGAACGATCGAAGGGCAGATCCGGCGAGGTGTTGCGGCTGATGATCGATTTGGCCTTCTCGATGATCACTTCGGTGTTTTGCGTCTCTGGCACTTCCTGATACCAGCCATCGTCCTCGGCCACCGAACGACTGGGCGCAAAGCGGTTGTGCGGGTTGGTTGCGGTGCCGCGACCGCGAGGTGGCAATGGAGTAGACATGAAAACGCCCCGATACTGTATATGCGCACAGTATCGGGGCGATCCTCATCTGGCTAGTGCCGTCGGGCGAGTGGTCAGTTGTGGTTGTTCATGTCCGCTATGTTCGCGGAGAGGAACAGCATTCAGGGCTTTCTCTGATCGTAACCGACGTTCCCACAACTGTGTGCACATACACCCTGTCAGATATGACAGTAGACGTGGTTGCAAGCGCCGTCTTAGGTTAAAGCCTCATGACTAATAACGTCTTGCCAACCGGAATGGATTGAATGTGATGCCAATCAGAATTTTGCTTGAAATTACAGACATGGAACGCGACGGAAGTCCCGAGGTTGTTTTTTATCATTATGGTGATAACGCCACCGAAATGATGGACTACGACTACGCGCTATTTGCCTCTTCATCGCAGGCAAACGATCGCTATGACCTGCTTTCCGAAGAGGTTATCGATAGCGACGGGGATGGCGATATCGATAACCATGACAAGAGACTGTACTTGCAGTTGGCGGATGCGTTTGTGCAGTTCAGAGGTCTGAAATCGACACGATGAACACCGCTGACTCAACATGCGAAGTCATGTCGTGCCAGCGGTCTGTCGACACATTTCGCTCAGTTATGCGAGGTGAGCTGCCCAAGATCGTCACCGGAGGTCTGCTTCATATCCTCCGTACGCAACTCGGCAACATCGGCAGCTTTCACTGGCGCACCCTTGTTGCCCCAGCTGCCACGAATGAAACTCACCACATCCGCGACTTCCTGATCCGACAGGCGCCAGGCGAAACCGGGCATGGTGAAGGTCGATGGCGCGGTGTGCGTTGCCGGCAAAGTCCCGCCCTTGAGCACGATGTGGATCAGCGATGTCGGGTCATCCGTCTGCAGCACCGGATTGCCCGCCAGCGCCGGGAACACCCGGGTGTAGCCCTGGCCATCGGTACGGTGGCAGGCTGCGCAGTTGTCGATGTACACCGACGCGCCGCGTTGGCTGTCGTCGCCGTTCCACAGCGCTTTGGCCACTTTCTCGTCGTACTGATGCGGCTGATCCGCCGGGTCATTGGCCGGTAGCGATTTGAGATAGCGGGCAATCGCGGTGAGGTCGGCGTCGCTCATGTACTGCATGCTGTGGGTGACCACATCGCTCATGCCGCCGAACACTGCGCTGCGATCACTGCGCCCGGTCTTGAGGAACTGCACCAGTTGTTCTTCGCTCCAGCTGCCGAGGCCATCCTTGTGATCGCCGCGCAGGCTCTTGGCGATCCAGCCTTCCAGCGGTGCACTGCCGGCGAGGAATTCGCTGCCGTCCGCCGCGCTCAGGGATTTTTCCTGCATGGTCAGCGCGCGCGGGGTATGACAGGCACCGCAGTGGCCGAGGCCTTCGACCAGGTATGCGCCACGATCGATCACCGGATCGGCCGATGTGGCCTGGTAATCCTCGACCTTCGGCGCAAACAGCCAGCGCCAGCCCATCAGCGGCCAGCGCATGCTCAACGGCCAGGGAATGTCGCTGGCCTTGTTCTCCTGCGCCACCGGTTCGACGCCGTGCATGAAGTAGGCGTACAGCGCTTGCATGTCGGCCTGGTTGACCCGCGCGTAGGACGGATACGGCATCGCCGGGTACAACGTGCTGCCGTTTTTGGCCACACCGTGGCGCACGGCCTGATCGAAGTCTTCGAAGCTGTAGTCGCCCAGACCGGTCTTGTCCGGGGTGATGTTGGTCGAGTAGATCGTGCCGATCGGCGTCTCCATCGGCAGACCGCCGGCGAACGGCTTGCCGCCCTTGGCCGTGTGGCAGGCCACGCAGTCGCCGGCGCGGGCAAGGTATTCGCCTTGCTTGATCAGATTTTGATCAACATCGGCCGCATAAATTGCAGTGCTGCCGAGCAGGGCGACGGTGGCGATAACGAGGGTTTTCATGGTCATCGCTCCTTAAGCCTGCACCAGCGGGCCGGGGTTTTTCAGGTATTGCTCGCGGATCGCTTTTGCCGACCAGTAGGTCAGCGCCGCCACCAGCCCGGTCGGGTTGTAGCCCAGGCCCTGCGGGAACGCCGAGGCGCCCGGGACGAATACGTTGTGCACATCCCAGCTCTGCAAATAGCGGTTCAGGGCGCTGGTCTTCGGATCGGTGCCCATGATCGCGCCACCGTTGAGGTGGGTGGTCTGGTACGAGGCGGTGTTGAAGTGATCGCCGACCTGCTTGCCGATCACTGCAATGGCTTTCGGGCCCATGGCTTGGGCGATCTTGCCCATTTTCTCGACCATGAAGCGGTTCATCTTGATGTCGTTTTCCTGCCAGTCGAAGGTCATGCGCAGCAGCGGCAGGCCGTAGGCATCGCGGTACACCGGATCGAGATCGAGGTAGTTGCCACGGTAGGACTGATGCGCGCCGTGGGCATCCATCGACACCTGGTGGGTGTAGTAATCGGCGGTCGCGCGTTTCCATGCGCTGCCCCAGGCCGGTGTGCCCGGCGGGTTCGAGGTGCCGGCAATCGGTCGACTGCCAGCCTGGTTGACCCACATCGGCGAACCGCCGACGAAGCCGTGCGGGCCGTGGTCGAAGTTGTCGGCGTTGAAATCGTCCACCGCCACGCCGTTGCCGCCAGCGCCGATGAAGTTGTTGGTGTGGGTGTCCTTGTCGAAGAAGGCCTTGATGGTGGCCATGTTCTGGTAGGCGAAGTTACGCCCGACCACGCCTTCGCCGCTGATCGGGTCGTACGGTTTGCCGATCCCGGACAGCAGCATCAGACGCACGTTGTGCAACTGGAATGCGCCGAGGATCACCAAATCCGCCGGCTGCTCGATCTCGCGGCCCTGGCCATCGATGTAGGTGACGCCGGTGGCTTTGCTTTTCGTGCTGTCGAGATTGACCCGCAGCACATGGGAGTTGGGCCGCAGCTCGAAATTCGGCAGGGGCTTGAGCGCCGGCAGAATGTTCACGTTCGGCGAGGCCTTGGAATACATGTAGCAGACGTAGCCGCTGCAGAAACCGCAGAAATTGCACGGCCCCATCTGTGCGCCGTAGGGATTGGTGTACGGCCCCGAAGTATTAGCCGAAGGCAGGTTGTAGGGTTTGTAACCGACTTCTGTGGCCGCTTTGCCGAACAGCTGTGCGGATACGGTGTTCTTCTGCGCTTCAAGCGGGAACGGGTTGGAACGATCCGCCGCGTATGGGTTGCCGCCCTTGCCCTGACCGACCAGTTGGCCCTTCACCGTCCAGGCCTGGCCGGAGGTGCCGAAGACTTTTTCCGCGAAGTCGAAAAACGGTTCCAGCTCTTCATAGCTGACGCCGAAATCCTGGATGGTCATGTCTTTGGGGATGAAGCTTTTGCCGTAGCGTTCTTCGTAGTGGCTGCGCATACGCAACTCGATCGGGTCGACGCGAAAGTGCACGCCCGACCAGTGCAGACCGGCGCCGCCGACGCCGTTACCCGGCAAAAACGCGCCCAACTGGCGGTTGGGCAGGGCGATGTCGTTGACGCTGTGGCGAATGGTCACCGTCTCTTTGGAGATGTCCTGAAAGAGTTTCTTGCGCACGCTGTAGGTGAGTTCGTCGATCACCTGTGGATAGTTGCCGTCGGGGTAGGTGTCCTGCATCGACCCGCGCTCCAGCGCCAGCACGTTCAGACCCGCCTCGGTGAGCTCCTTGGCCATGATCGCGCCGGTCCAGCCAAAACCGACGATGACTGCATCAACCTTCTTCATTACCGTTGCCATGCTTACGCCCTCTCGCCGCGAATCGACACTGCCGGGAAGGGGTATTGCTCGTTGCGTTCCACCCAATCCATGAAATCGGCGCGGGCGCCGGGGAAACCGATCATGGTCCAGCCGACCATGCCTTTATTGCCACCGTGGATCGGGTCGCAGAAGAAACCTTCCTTGGTATTTTGCAGCAGCAGATTGAAGAAGATCTTCGCCGGCACCGCATCGAACTGCGGCTTGCCGGCTTCCAGTTGCTTGAGCAAATCGTCTCGGGTAGCGCTGTCTTGCTCGGCAAATGTTTTACCGCTCAAACCTTTTACCCACTGATCCGTGGCGGCGATGCCGAGGCGATAGATGTCTTTGGGCACCAGTTTGCTCTGCCAGCCCATCTCCGGTGCCGCGTCGGCATTGAACGGGCCTTGCATGTACCACAGGGCACCGGCGGCGTACGGGGTGTTCATCTGCCGGTCGATGTATTCCGGCACGCCGGCTTCGAGGGCACCGGGGCCTTGCGCGTCGTTGGGGATCAACTGGGCGACGGCGGCATTGATGAATGCCCATTCTTCAGCGGTGAAAAAGCTCGGCTGATAGTCACCAGCGACAGAGGCCGGTTTTGCTGCGGCCGGCGCCGGTGTGCTTTCAGGTGCGGCTTGCAGCACGCTGCTGCCCAGGCCGGTACCGGCAAGCGTGACCACCGGAATCAGGGTCAGGGATTTGCGCAAGAACTCACGCCGCGGGTTGTCTCGATCTTGATCAGACATGGGGGGCACCTCATCAGGCATAGAAGTCAGCCGCTTCTGCGAGCAGCTCGAGGAATTTTGCGTTGCGACGATCAGGGTCCGGTCGGGTAAAAGCCGTTCCCTCTGCAACATCATGTGACAAATGGTAGCAGGCTAAGCATCAAGAAAAACCGTTTGCACGGAAAAAAGCCCGGCGAGGCGCCGATTCACGTTTCTTTGACGGCCGGCTCACGGCGTATTGACCGCTTGATAGCGAAGCTGCAATTCCTCCCATGAAGATTGCCGAAACGGTCAGCCCAGCATGTCTCGAGTGCGCTTTTTCCCCGCGTTATGTTTTTCGCTTGTTGCACTGTTGCATGGCATTGCCGCCCGGGCGGCCGACGCCACGCCATCTCGCCCGGCCGAGTGGGCGCAACCGGTAGAGGCGCAGTTCAACCTGTTCCGCATGTCACCGACGCTGTATCGCAGCGCCTTGCCCAGCCGCAGTGCGGTGCCGCTGTTGAACGATCTGCATGTCGTCACGGTGATCAACTTCCTGCCTGACGCTGATAGCGACTGGCTCTCCGCGCCGGGCATCAAGCAGGTGCAACTGCCGTATCGCACCAATCACGTCGACGACAGCGATGTGCTCAAGGCTCTGCGCGCGATTCAGTCCGCCGAAGCCGACGGCCCGGTGCTCATGCACTGCAAGCACGGTTCTGACCGCACCGGACTGATGGCGGCGATGTACCGCGTGGTGGTACAGGGCTGGAGTAAAGAGCAGGCGCTCAAGGAAATGACCGAGGGCGGTTTTGGTGACAGTCAGCATTTCCACGACAGCGTGCGCTACGTGATGCAGGCCGATGTCGATCGGTTGCATGAAGCCTTGATCAATGGCGAATGCAGCACCAGTGCATTCGCCATGTGTTCGATGAAGAGCTGGTTCGACTCGGCCCACGTTCAGCGTTGATCAGCTCAAGCGGCTGGCGCAGGAAATAGCGCGTTGTCGATGGGTTTTCCGAGAAAGGCTTGCAGTGCGGCGGGCAGTGCCTGCCTGTCCCCCGAGAGCAGGTGTTCGCGCATGTCGCGGCCCGTCTGTTCGTTGAACAGACCTTCACGTTCGAAGCGCTTGAACGCCTCGCTCGCCAGCACACCCGACCATTTGTAGGCGTACAGCGAAGCCTCATAACCGGTAACCAGATAATCGCAGCTGTTGGCGAAGCGGCAGTAGGCCGGGATGGACAGGTGCGCGAACTCACTTTGCACATCCTCGACTACTTGCTGAACAGTGCGACCGTCACCGTGACAGCGGTGCAGTTCGAAGTCGACCAGCGCGTTCAGCAACAGCATTGCCGTTTCCCGGCTGCGCTGGATGCCTGTGGCGGAAAACGCGGTATTGGCCTGCGCTTCGGACAGACGCTCACCGCTCTGGTGATGCGTACCCAGCCAGCGCAGGAATTGCCCGGATAACGCCCATTTTTCGAACAGTTGCCCGACAAACTCGGCAGCGTCGCGGCTCAGATGCGAAATGCCGGACAGGTTGTAATGCGGCGAACGCGTCAGCACGTGATGCAGGCAATGGCCGAATTCGTGCAGCAGAACGCGCAGATCCTGCGGATCCAGCAGGTGCGTTTGCCCGTTTTCCGCTGCCGGGTAATTGCATTGAAGCGAGGCAATCGGCAGTAATGGTCGGCCTTCGGCGGTGATCCGTCGATTGCGCAGTACACCGGTCCAGGCATAGTCGTTGCCCGCGTCGCGGTGGAACGGGTCGATGTAGATGTAACCAACCGGTTGCTGACGCTCGCTGATTTCGAACAGGCGAGCATTTTCGGCGAAACGCTCGTGGACGGTATTTTCGCTGATGCTGATACCGAACATATGCTCGCTGAAGCGGCAGAGGCTGTGCAGTGTGGCTTGCAGCGCGAAGAACTCGCGCAGGTCCTGCTCCGTGCCGCCGGACTGCCTCAGGCGTAATTGCTCGGCGAGGAAATCGTGATCCCACGCTTCTAGCTGTTCAACCCCGTGCTCGCGGGCCAAGGCCTGCAAATCATCGGTCTCGCCCGCCAGTGACACGGCATTGCGGGCGATCTGCTGGCGCAAAAAACGGCCAACCTGATCGGTGCCGGTAGCCATCCGGTTGTGCAGGCGCAGATGGGCAAAGTTGTCAAAACCCAAGAGCCGGGCTTTGGCATGACGTGCGGCCAGCAGCGTCTGCAAAACCGGCCCGTTATCGAAGCGACCGGCCTGTGGCCCCTGATCCGAAGCGCGGGTGCACCAGGCTTTGAAATACTCCTCGCGCAGTCCGCGGTGTTGTGCCCGCCTCATGACCTGTTGGTAAGTGTTCTGATCCAGGGTCAGCCGCCACCCGGGCAGGCCGGCCTTGTGGGCATTGGCGGCCAGATGCGCCTGCATTTCGGCCGGCAGTCCCGCCAATAGCGCGGCATCGTCGATGTCCTTGCTCCATGCCGCGTTGACCGATTTGAGGTTGCTCATGAAGCGCTTTTCCAGCAGATCGATTTCGCCGTTCAATCGCGCCAGATCCTTGCGCTGCGCACTCGACAATTCGCTTCCCGCCAAGTGAAACCGGCGCAGGATTTTCGCCAGCGAGGCTTTGCGTGCATCACTGAAGCTAGCGGCTATGGAGCTCTGTGCCAATCGTTGATAAACCTGGAGCAACTGTCGATTGCCGGCCTTCGCAGTCTTGTAACGCTGCGCGGCGTGCGTACTCAGGGCTTCCTGCATCAACCACTGGGGCTCATCGGCATGACTGATCGAGAGGAATTCGATGATCGCCATGGTTTCATCCAGGCGCGCATCGGCTTCATCGATGGCAATTACCACGTCGTCCCAGTTGGGATGATCGACCTGAGTGGCGATGACGTTTTCGATGATCAGCAGGTTGTCGGCAACGATGCGCTCGACTGCTGGCAGCAGATGTTCGGCGCGTATCGCCGCCCAGGGCGGCAACTGCCAATGTTGCAGGAGTGGGTTGGTGTCAGGCATGGCGTCTTCCGTGAGAGAGGGCTGGATTGGCCAGCCTAATCAGGAAGCGCAGAGGCAAGGTGGTGGATAGATACCGCCACCTGCCGACGATGATCGGCAGGCAGCGGTCGTTGTCATTGTTGCTCGTCGGGCTTTTTCTTCAACTTGGGGTTGGGGAAGAACTGCACCGCCTGAACCTTTTTGTCGGCGGCAGGCTTCAGCGCGCTGGTATTGACCCGCGTGCCCAGCTCTTTGGGCACCGACAGGCCTTGCTCGTTGAGCGTGTCGGAGTAACCGCAGGCCACGCATTCGCGGTGCGGCACGCCGTCTTCGTTCCACATCATCAACTTGTCCGGCTCGCTGCACGCCGGGCAGACCGCCCCGGCGATGAAGCGCTTCTTGGTGATCACAGGGCCGTCGCTCATGCTGCCGCGTCCTCACTCAGGCCGCTGTGGCGAAGCAGCGCGTCGATCGACGGCTCACGGCCCCGGAAGTCGACGAACAGCACCATCGGTGCCTGGGAACCGCCGCGCGCCAGAATCGCTTCACGGAACGCACGACCGGTTTCAGCGTTGAGCACGCCGTCCTCCTCGAATTTCGAGAAGGCGTCGGCGGACAACACTTCGGCCCACTTGTAGCTGTAGTAACCGGCTGCGTAACCGCCGGCGAAAATGTGCGCAAAGCTGTTAGGGAAGCGGTTGTACGCCGGTGGACGCATCACCGACACCTCGTCACGCACGCCCTCCAGCACTTGGGCCACGCTGCGGCTATCGCCGTGGGTGGCGTGCAGTTCGAAGTCGAACAGCGAAAACTCCAGCTGACGCACCATCATCAGCCCGGACTGGAAATTCTTCGCCGCGAGCATTTTTTCCAGCAGGTCCTGCGGCAGTGGCTCGCCGGTCTCGTAGTGGCCGGAGATCAGCGCGAGGCCTTCCGGCTCCCAGCACCAGTTTTCCATGAACTGGCTCGGCAGCTCGACCGCGTCCCAGGCCACGCCGTTGATGCCGGATACGCCAGCGTGTTCGACGCGGGTCAGCAGGTGATGCAGGCCGTGGCCGAACTCGTGGAACAGGGTGGTCACTTCATCGTGGGTCAGCAGCGCAGGCTTGCCGCTGTCGGCCGGGGTGAAGTTGCACACCAGATTGGCCACCGGGCTTTGCAGCACGCCGTCGACGGTGCGACGACGGTCGCGGGCGCCGTCCATCCATGCGCCGCCACGCTTGTTGGCGCGGGCATACAGGTCGAAGAAGAAGCGGCCGACGTGCTGGCCGTTTTCCTTGATCTCGAACAGGCGGACGTCCGGATGCCAGGTGTCGAAGCCTTTCTGCTCGGCGATCTCGATGCCGTACAAACGCTGGACGATGGCGAACAGACCGCTCAGGACCTTATCGATCGGGAAGTAGGCACGCAGGGTTTCCTGGGCGACGCTGTAACGCTGCTCGCGAAGTTTTTCACCGTAGAAACCACTGTCCCAGCTTTGCAGATCGGCGCAGCCCTGTTCGGCAGCGTAAGCGCGCAGCTGTTGCAGATCCTGCGCGGCGAACGGCTTGCTGCGCTGGGCCAGATCCCGCAGGAAGCTCAGCACCTGATCGCTGGATTCGGCCATTTTCGTCGCCAGGCTCAGCTCGGCGAAACTGGCGAAGCCCAGCAGTCGGGCCAATTCCTGGCGCAGGTCGAGGATCTCTTCCATCACCGGGCCGTTGTCGTTCTGGCCAGCATTCGGGCCTTGATCCGAGGCACGGGTGCAGTAGGCGGCGTAGACTTCTTCGCGCAGCGCGCGGTCTTGCGCGTAGGTCATCACCGCGTAATAGCTGGGGAATTCCAGAGTGATCAACCAGCCATCCAGACCTTTGGCCTGGGCGGCGGCAGCCATTTGCGCCTTGGCTGAATCGGTCAGGCCGGCGAGGGCGGCTTCATCGGTAATGTGTTTGGTCCACGCCTGAGTGGCGTCGAGCAATTGGTTGGAGAAGCGGCTGCCGAGCTCGGACAGCTTGCTCTGCACTTCGGCGTAACGTTTCTGCTCGGCTTCCGGCAGGTCGATACCCGACAGGCGGAAATCGCGCAGGGCGTGTTCCAGAATGGTTTTTTGCGCGACGTCGAAACTGGCAGCTTCCGGACTGTTGGCCAGCGCTTCATACGCCTGGAACAGTTCGCGGTTCTGGCCCATCTCGGTGGAGTAGGCGCTCAGAGCCGGCAGGCACGACTCGTAGGCTTCACGCAATTCGGCGCTGTTGCACACGGCGTTAAGATGGCTGACCGGGCTCCATGCCGCACCGAGGCGATCGTTGAGTTCGTCCATCGCCAGCACCAGACCGGCCCATGTCGGGTTCTTGCCCTGGGTCTTGAGAATTTCGGCGATGGCGGCGCGGTTGTCCGCGAGGATGGTTTCGATGGCGGGCAGGACGTGTTCGGCACGGATCGTGGAGAACGGCGGCAGGTCGTAGGACTGCAAAAGAGGGTTGTTCACGCTCACGGTTGGCACCTTGGCTGGAAGAAACATGCGCCCATCTTAATTACAATCGACACTCACCGCAGCTATCGGCGACAGAGAGAGAACTAATCGTGTCCCTTCGCAAATATCAGAATCACACCCCACGCCTGAGCAACGGCGCATTCGTCGACGGTTCGGCGGTGGTGATCGGCGACGTCGAAATTGGCGCAGACAGCTCGGTCTGGCCGCTGACGGTGATCCGTGGCGACATGCACCGCATCCGCATCGGTGCGCGCACCAGCGTGCAGGACGGCTGTGTGCTGCACATCACCCACGCCGGCCCGTTCAACCCGGACGGTTTTCCCTTGCTGATCGGCGATGATGTGACCATCGCCCACAAGGTCATGCTGCACGGCTGCACCGTTGGCAGCCGCGTATTGATCGGCATGGGCAGCATCGTCATGGACGGTGCCGTGGTGGAAGACGATGTGATCATCGGCGCCGGCAGCCTGGTGCCGCCGGGCAAGCGCCTGCAGAGCGGCTTCCTGTATGTCGGCAGCCCGGTCAAGCAAGTGCGCCCGCTGACCGACAAGGAAAACGCCTTCTTCACCTACAGCGCGGCGAATTACGTCAAGCTCAAGGACCTGCATCTGGCCGAAGGCTACGACCAGCTCTGAATCGCCTTACACCTGCTCGGGAATTTCCATGCACTACCAGACTGTACTGTTCGACCTCGATGGCACCCTGACCGACCCGCGTGAGGGCATCACCCGCTCAATTCAATTTGCCTTGGCCAATCTCGGCATCGACGAGCCGGACCTGAGCAAACTGGAACACTTCATCGGCCCGCCGCTGCTGCAAGCGTTCATGCAGTTTTACGACTTCGACGAGGCCAAGGCCTGGGAAGCGGTGAATTTCTACCGTGAGCGCTTCAAGGTGACCGGCCTCTATGAGAATCGGGTGTTCGACGGGGTCACGCCGTTGCTGGAAACCTTGAGCGGGCAGGGGCGGCAGTTGTACATCGCCACCTCCAAACCGTGGGTGTTCGCCCGCGAGATCGCCCGGCACTTCGACTTCGCCCGCCACTTCAAGGTGATCTACGGCAGCGAGCTGGACGGCACGCGGACCAACAAGGTTGAGTTGATTGCGCACTTGCTTGAGGAAGAACGCCTGGACCCGGCGCAGACCCTGATGATCGGCGATCGCAAGCACGACCTGATCGGCGCGCGCAGCAATGGCCTGGATGCGGCGGCGGTGGGCTATGGGTTCGGCAGTTTTGAAGAACTGAATGCCGAGGCGCCGGCTTATCACTTTGAAACCTTGGACGAGTTGCATCAGGCGTTTTTGCAGCGCTGATGAAATAGCCTTCGCGAGCAGGCTCGCTCCCACAGAGGCAGCGCGATCCAATGTGGGAGCGAGCCTGCTCGCGAAAGAGCCGTTATGCCTCCGAGTTCCTTAGGACTGGGCCAGCGCTTCCAGCGCCGCCTTACGCTCATCAACCGGCAACCGTCCCAACCGCTCAACCTCGGCATAAAACCTCAGCCAATCCCCATCCATTTGCCTGAACAGCGCCGCAAACGCCGGCACCCACTGGTCATACAACCCGAACGGCAACAATCGCGCGTTGTTCAGTGGCGCATTGACCCAAGCGTCATAGCGTTTGTCCCCGGCCCACTGACTGTCGCGCGTTGCCTGATACTCCCGGCGCAAGCGCTCGAATTCAGCTGCTTTGTGCTCACGCATTTGCTCAACCGACAGCGGCTGCGCATACAGCTTCTCCAGTCGTGAGCGCGTGGCGAGTACCAGTTCGATGAATTGGTCACGCTGCTTGAGCCTCGCATCCGACTCTGCCGGTAGCCCGCGAAAGGCGCGCCATTGCCGCGTGCCTTCCTGCTCGACGAAGGTGGCGAATGACTCGTTGAACTCGGTGTCGTCCTTCACATAGAACTTCTGGTGCGCCAGCTCATGAAAGATCAGTGTGGCCAGTCGTTCATCGCCCCAGCCCATCATCGAATTGAGGATCGGGTCATTGAACCAGCCGAGCGTCGAGTACGCCTCGACCCCGCCGATCGACACGTCCATGCCCTGCAAGCGTTGAATCGCCGCTTCGCCACGGGCTGCGCTCTGGCTGTAGTAGCCGCGATAGGCCACGCAGCCGGCAATCGGGAAGCAGTGATTCTGCGGTGTCAGGGAGAACTCTTGAGTAGCGAACACATTCCACACCACGTAGGGGCGATGGATATCGGCGTAAAGGCGATAGCTCTGGTTATCCGGCAAATGCAGATGCTCGCTGGCAAAGGTACGGGCCTTTTGTGATTGAGCCAGATGCGCGCGCAATTTGGCATCGCGGCTGGGGTCGGCAATGACCTTCTCCACCGGCTCCCGGGCGCGCAGCAATTGCAATTGGCCGCTGGCGAGCTGGCTGTAATAGCTGACGCTGGCGCAACCGTTGAGCAACAAAAACAATACACCCGGAAACAAAATCGGAAAAACGCGATCAAGTAACCCAAGGCTGGAAAACGGCCTGATCAAAATAAGAAATTCCCCGGAAAGTCTGCCCAAGACTATCCCGCCTCAAGGAGCACCGCTATGCGCATGTTGATGCTGACAGGAGGCCTGCTGACGCTGGCCGGTTGTGCCGGATTCGGAATGCCCGACCCCGACCCTTCGCAAGCCTGGATCGATCTTGACGCTCGCCAACACGACACGGCGCTGCAAGCCGTACAAGTCGATGCCACCCAGGCCATCGACAAACGCTATTTCGAAGTGCAGCCCGGCAGCCATGAGCTGAAGGTGCGCTATCAATTTCCGGTCGAAGCCACCAACATCGGCCCGACTGCCGAACCGCTGTGGCGCGATTGCCAGTTGAGCGTGAAATTCAAGGATTTCAATGCCGGCCAGCGCTATCAGCTGCAGGCGGGCAGCATCGGCTTCCGGCCTTGGGCCAAGCTGTATGACGAACAGCGCAAGGTTGTCGGTCAGGGCACACCGGCGGGCTGTCAGAGCAGTTGATCGGCGCTATGCTGGCTATTCGAATCTGCGGATATCCATCATGCGTACCTTGCTACTGTTGCTCGTTGTCGGTCTTGTCGCCGGTTGCCAGACGCCATTGCCACCGGTTGACCCGCACATGGCCTGGGTCGACTTCTCTACGCCAAGCCCCGGCGGCAAGTTGCTGATGGCCGAGCGTCTCGATAACCAGCGCTTGAGCGACGGGCGCTTCTTTCAGGTGACGCCCGGCAGCCACGAGCTGCGGGTGCGTTTCGACTTCGAAGTGTTTGGCGGTGGTGGCAGTCTGCTCACCGGCCCGGTGGAGCGTTTGTGTTATCTGACGATCCGCTATGACCACTTCGAGGCCGGCCAGCGTTATCTCTTGGAAGGCCGCTCGCTGGCGTTTACGCCGAGCGCGCGTTTGTACAATGCCAAGCGCGAGATCGTTGCTGAAGACCGCGAGTTCCACTGCATCATCTAGCGCTTCAGCTGTCGTTTTTCTGGTAGATGATCCGTTTGGTGCCGTTCTCGCAAGAACCGACGATCATGGCTGAGTCATGCTGCTTCGCCTCCTCCGCCGTGATGATTTCCAGGGTGTACGTAGGGACCGCTTTCGCCTGAATTTTGACCTCGATTTCCTTTTTGAGCTTTTCGCAGTCCTTGGGGGCTGCGAAAGCGGAAGTGGCCAGTGCACTGCAAAGGATCGCCAAGCCAATACGTTTCATCGATGAAGCTCCTTGAGGCAGCGCGCACGGGTGTGCGCTGAAGCTGCTGTCGATTATTCGACCACAATTCTGCAGAGCGGGTTCTGACTTTGCTCACACCTTGTATTAATTGCCGGCCGCTGAGCAGGTTTCGAGACTGCCTTCGCGAGCAGGCTCGCTCCCACACTGGATCTGCGACGTGCACAAATCCCCTGTGGGAGCGAGCCTGCTCGCGAAGGCGTCAGCCCGGCAAACGCCGAATCAGCTGACCAGCGAAGCCTCAAGCGTGATCTTCGCATTCAGCACCTTGGAAACCGGGCAACCTTCCTTGGCCTTGTTGCTCAGTTCTTCAAACTGCTGCTGAGTTGCGCCTGGAATCTTCGCCTTGAGAATCAGCTTTACCGCAGTGATTGCGAAGCCGCCGTCAACCTGATCGAGGGTGACTTCAGCGTTGGTGTCGATGCTGTCTGCCTTCAGGCCGGCATCGCCGAGAATCATCGAAAACGCCATGGAGAAGCAGCCGGCGTGAGCCGCGCCGATCAGTTCTTCCGGGTTGGTGCCCTTGCCGCCCTCAAAGCGCGCCTTGAAGCCGTACGGTGCTTCCCGCAGTACGCCGGTTTCGGTGGAGATCGAGCCGAGACCGGTTTTCAGATCGCCTTCCCAATGCGCCGATGCCTTTTTCACGATAGCCATGTCTGCCTCCTCAAATGTGGCGCGGAACGCCGCGCCGTCGCGGTTTTTACTAGCAAGGCTTCTGAGGATAGACGGCGGAACAAAGTTCAGCCTGGCTGAATCGTTGACTTTTTTAGTAGGAAATTTCGTCGCTGCTATTGAATCTCGGGTATATGCCCTCATTCCATAAAACACGCTTATGGATTTGGCAGGTTTTCGCTCGCAAGAAAAACCTGCCTCCCCACCCGGAGATGCAGGTTCATGAAAAAACTGTCCGACGTAAAATTTTCCACCCTCGACCTGGTGCCAGTGCGCGAAAACGGCAGCGCAGCGCAATCGTTGCGCAACTCGCTGGATCTGGCGCAGCATGCCGAGAAATTCGGCTACACGCGCTTCTGGGTCGCCGAACATCACAACATGGACGGCATCGCCAGTTCGGCAACTTCGGTGTTGCTCGGTTATCTGGCCGGAGGCACGTCGACCATCCGCGTCGGTTCCGGCGGGGTAATGCTGCCCAACCATGCGCCGCTGGTGATCGCCGAGCAGTTCGGCACCCTCGAGAGCCTGTACCCGGGACGGATCGACCTGGGTCTGGGTCGCGCGCCCGGCTCTGACCAGATGACCGCCCGCGCCTTGCGCCGTGAGCGCTCGGGCAGCGCTGACGACTTCCCTGAAGACGTTGCCGAACTGATGCGCTACCTCGGCCCGCGCACCCCGGAGCAACGGGTGATCGCCATGCCCGGCACCGGCACCAACGTGCCGATCTGGCTGCTCGGCTCAAGCCTGTTCAGTGCGCAATTGGCGGGTGAGCGCGGCTTGCCTTACGCCTTCGCCTCGCACTTCGCGCCGCGCTTCATGCACGAGGCGATCCGCATCTACCGCAACCACTTCAAACCGTCGGCGGTGCTCGACAAACCGTACGTAATGCTCGGCGTGCCGCTGGTGGCCGCCGATACCGATGAGCAAGCCGATTACCTGGCGACGTCTGTGTACCAGCGCATTCTTGCGCTGATGCGTGGTCAGAGTCTCGTGCAGCGTCCGCCGGTGAAAACCATGGACGGTCTGTGGCTGCCCCATGAACGTGAAGCGGTGGGCGATTTCCTCGGCCTCGCCATGGTCGGCGGCCCGCAGAAGATCCGCGCCAAACTGGAAGTGTTGATCGAGCAGACCCAGGCGGATGAGCTGATTTTCACCAGTGATCTTTACGAACACGCCGATCGCATCCATTCCTACGAATTGCTGGCCCAAGTCATGAAGGGATAACGCGAACCCTTGTAGGAGCTGTCGAGTGCAACGAGGCTGCGATCTTTGGATTATGATTTGAAATCAAGATCAAAAGATCGCAGCGTCCCGCAGCTCCTACCCGGAAAATCATCGTCCACAAAAAAGCCGACGCATCCACGTCGGCTTTTGTATTTCAGGTGCAATCAACCTCGCTTGTAGACGATGTCCTTGCTGCCGCCTTCGCAACTGCCGACGACGTCGCCATCAGCGGCCGCACCCTTGTCGACAACTTCCAGCGAATAACCGGATACGCCCTTGGCGTCGAGCTTCGCGGCGATTTCGCTTTTCAGCTCTTCACATGGCTTGCCGGCTGCAAACGCACCACCCGCAAGGCTCAACAAACCTACTGCCAACATGAACTTCTTCATCGGTCGCACTCCCTGGTCGGATTGAATGAGGCGGGCATCGGGTCATCCACCCGATGCGCTCACCTTGTAGCGCTTTGCCATTCCCTATGGCACTCGGCCAGCGCGCAAGTTCAGAAGACTAGCTCAAACTCAGCTGGCGGCAATCTTGAAGCCGACTTTCAGCGTGACCTGAAAGTGCGCCACCTGGCCGTTTTCGATATGGCCACGGGTTTCGGTCACTTCGAACCATTCCAGATTGCGCAGGGTTTTGTTGGCTTCGGCCAGTGCGTTGTTGATGGCGTCTTCGATGCTGGTGGTGGACGAACCGACCAGCTCGACTTTCTTGTACGTGTGATGGTCACTCATGGCGTTCTCCTTGGGTTGGAATGGCGTGTGAAATTGAGCCTAGCAGGCAATTGCACTGTTGATTTCGGCGGCGCTGCGCTGCCGAAGTTCAGAATTTCTGCACTTTCTCGACATGCTGAAGTCCCAACCAACACACGCCACTCATCACCAATGCAGGAGAGCCACCATGGCCAACACCTCTTTACGTAAAGCCTCGTTGCAAAGCATGGAAGCCGAGATCGAGAGTCTGCTCAAATCGTTGGAAAGCTTGAAAGACGATGCTTCGGACGAGTCGCGCAAGACCCTCAAGGCGCTGAAAAGCAATGCCGAAAGTGCACTGAAACATTCCCGTCATCTGCTCAGCGACGCGTACGAAGAAGTCAAAGTGAAAACCCGCGAGACCGGCATTGCCACTCGTGACTATGCGCAGGAACACCCATGGACCACGGCTGGCGTGGCTGTCGGTGCAATCGGTCTGCTCGCTGCCTACTTTTTGTTCAAGCGCGGTGAGTGATCAGGCTGGCGCAGCTCGTTTTTGAGCCACTGCGCCAGTTGCCGGGCGCGCCCGTCCGCGGCGCGCTTGGGTAGCCACAACGCCAGTTGCGCCGGGGTTTCGCAGAAGCCCCATGGCGCAACCAGGCGTCCTGCCTTCAGATCTTCGATTACCAACGGCTCCGGTGCGATTGCCACGCCGAGACCTGCAACAGCCGCCTCCAGCAAATAATACAAATGCTCAAAACCTTGCCCGAGCTTCAACGCCTTGGGATCGAGGTGGTTTTGCTGCGCCCAGCTGGGCCAGGCTTGTGGGCGGGAAGTGGTATGCAGTAAGGGCTGCTCGAGCAATTCTGCGCCAGGAGCGTCGTGCAGGTTCTGATAACCGCTGAATAACGGGCTCATCACCGGGCCGATGCGTTCCGCCGCCAGTTCGTAGACCTGCATATCGGCCGGCCACGGTGGCTCGGCGAACAGCAATAGCGCATCAAGGCCCGGGCGCCGAGGATCGAGATCGCCTTCACCGGCCGACAGGTGCAAGCGCAGATCAGGCAAATCGGCATTCAGCCGTCCCAGACGCGGAATGAACCAGCGCGCCAGCAGACTCCCCGAACAACCAAGCACGAACGGCGCATCGGCAGTGCTTTGGGTCAATTCCGCACAAACAGTGCGCAAGCGATCGAACGCCTCAGCGCTGGCATCGCGCAGACGCACGCCGGCATCTGTGAGTTTCAAGCCGCGCCCGTCCTTGACGAACAGGCTCACGCCGAGATGTTCTTCAAGCGCTTTCAGCTGGCGGCTGACAGCGCCGTGAGTGACATGCAGCTGCTCGGCAGCCTGACTGACGCTGTTCAGACGGGCGGTGGCCTCGAAGGCGCGCAAGGCATTGAGCGGGGGAAGGTCGTGGCTCATGGTATCTGTGAGTTTTCCTGACAGGTTGTGGCGATCTTATCGGTTTTCAGCCTGGAAAGTCAGGGGTAGAGTGGTCGTCATTGTCTTCTGACCGAATTCACCTGGAGCGACCCATGACCCAGACTTCGAACACCTCTGATCTGCGTAACGGCCCTGACGCCAACGGCCTGTTTGGTGCATTCGGTGGCCGTTATGTAGCGGAAACCCTGATGCCGTTGATCCTTGACCTGGCTCGCGAATACGAAGCGGCCAAGGAAGATCCGGCATTCAAAGAAGAATTGGCCTACTTCCAGCGTGATTACGTCGGACGTCCGAGCCCGCTGTATTTCGCCGAACGCCTGACCGAGTTCTGCGGCGGCGCCAAGATCTACCTCAAGCGTGAAGAGCTGAATCACACCGGCGCGCACAAGATCAACAACTGCATCGGCCAGATCCTGCTGGCGCGGCGCATGGGCAAAAAGCGCATCATCGCCGAGACCGGCGCCGGCATGCACGGCGTGGCCACGGCCACCGTTGCTGCGCGTTTCGGTCTCGATTGCGTGATCTACATGGGCACCACCGACATCGAACGTCAGCAGGCCAACGTCTTCCGCATGAAGCTGCTGGGCGCTGAAGTCATTCCGGTCGTGGCCGGCACCGGCACCCTGAAAGACGCGATGAACGAAGCCCTGCGTGACTGGGTGACCAACGTCGACAACACCTTCTACCTGATCGGCACCGTGGCCGGCCCACACCCTTATCCAGCAATGGTCCGCGACTTCCAGGCCGTCATCGGCAAGGAAACCCGCGATCAGCTGCAGGCTCAAGAAGGTCGTCTGCCGGACAGTCTGGTGGCATGCATCGGTGGCGGTTCCAACGCCATGGGCCTGTTCCACCCGTTCCTCGATGACAAGAGCGTGGAGATCATCGGTGTCGAAGCCGCCGGTTACGGCATCGAAACCGGCAAGCACGCGGCCAGCCTCAACGGCGGGGTGCCGGGCGTGCTGCACGGTAACCGCACTTTCCTGCTGCAGGACGACGATGGGCAGATCATCGACGCCCATTCGATCTCCGCCGGCCTCGACTATCCGGGCATCGGTCCTGAACACGCCTGGTTGCATGACATCGGCCGCGTCCAGTACACCTCGGTAACCGATGACGAAGCGCTTGAAGCGTTCCACAAATGCTGCCGTCTGGAAGGGATCATTCCTGCCCTGGAAAGCGCCCACGCTCTGGCCGAAGTGTTCAAACGTGCACCGAAGCTGCCGAAGGATCACCTGATGGTGGTCAATCTCTCGGGCCGTGGTGACAAGGACATGCAAACCGTGATGCACCATATGCAACAGTCGCAGCAGGAGAAACACTGATGAGCCGCCTGCAAACCCGCTTTGCCGACCTCAAGCAACAGAACCGCGCCGCGCTGGTGACCTTCGTCACCGCTGGTGATCCTGACTACGACACTTCGCTGGCAATCCTCAAAGGCCTGCCTGCCGCAGGTGCCGACGTGATCGAACTGGGCATGCCGTTCACCGATCCGATGGCCGATGGCCCGGCGATCCAGCTGGCCAACATTCGCGCCCTGGGCGCCAAACAGAATCTGGCGAAAACCCTGCAAATGGTGCGCGAATTCCGTGAAAGCAACAGCGACACGCCGCTGGTGTTGATGGGTTACTTCAACCCGATTCACAAATTCGGCGTCGAGCGTTTCATCGCAGAAGCCAAGGATGCCGGCGTCGATGGCCTGATCGTGGTCGACATGCCACCAGAGCACAATGAAGAACTGTGCGACCCGGCGCAGGCTGCCGGGCTGGATTTCATCCGCCTGACCACGCCGACCACCGACGACGCGCGTCTGCCGCGTGTGCTCAACGGCAGTTCCGGTTTTGTCTACTACGTGTCGGTCGCGGGTGTCACCGGCGCCGGTGCAGCGACTCTGGAACACGTGGAAGAGGCGGTTGCACGTCTGCGTCGGCATACCGACCTGCCGATCAGCATTGGCTTCGGTATCCGTACACCGGAGCAGGCTGCGGCCATCGCGCGTCTGGCTGACGGTGTGGTGGTGGGCTCGGCGCTGATTGATCACATCGCCAGTGCCGATACGCCTGAGCAGGCCATCGATGGCGTGTTGAGTCTGTGTTCGGCGCTGTCCCAAGGCGTGCGCAAGGCTCGCGTCTAAGGCCGCAGGGGAAAACAAAAAGGCTTCAGAACAGGCGTTCTGAAGCCTTTTTTGTGCTCAGGGCAATTGCAGTCCGCCCGAAGCCTTGTGCAGTTTGCGCAAATGCTCGCCAATCTGCTTGACGTTGGCCTCGCTGGCGGCAATCTCGGCGGCGCGCTTGGGTTCGAGCAGCTTGCGCACTTCAGTATCGAGGTCGCCGGACAGGGCGAGCAGCTTCTTCTGCCGCTGGCTGCTTTCCGCTTCCAGTCGGCCAAACTCGCTCGGCTGGGGCAGTCCGTAACCTTTAGAGTCGAGCAGTTCCGCCGGGCGGCTGAGGAAACCACTGTTGGCGAGAATCTCCTGCAAGGTCGCGTTGGCCTTGTCCATGCCGCCGTTTTCCAGCTCGCGGGCGCCGAGGTAACGTTGCTTGACCTCATCCTGTGCCAGCAACAACTGTCGGCGGAAACTCGCCTGCTCAAGCAGCAACAGCGCCGCGCTGGTGCGCAGGTCGGCGCGGTCGAACCATTCGCGGCGTTGCTCAGCGCTGAGTGACAGCCAGTCTTCGACAGTGGTCTGCTTGATCGGCAGCTGCTTCTTCAATACATCGAACATCGCTTGATAGCGATCGCGGAACGAGTCGAAGCGGTAACCCAGACGCAGCGCTTCTTTCGGATCGTCGAGCACACTGGTGTCGGCCAGACCACGGCCCTTGAGCACTTCCAGCAAGCCGTTGGGCATGATGCTGTCGAGGCCGACCAGTTGGCTGTTATTGCTGCCGCTGCGCAACAGTTTCAAACCCTCTACCGCGCAGTTGTTGGACAGGAAGAAATAGTTGCCGTCGTAGCTCCAGTGCATCTCGGCGGCATGTTCGACCACGCCCTCGATCTCCTCGCGAGACAGGTTCAGCGGCACTGAAGCGAGGCTGCGCAGCTCGGTCTTGGTGTACTCGTCGATCACCTGTGCCAGCGGCAACACGAACAGCCGCGACGGGTATTTGCCGACCAGTCCATCCCAGCTCGACAGCTGCACATCGCCAACGAAGGCGCGATAGGACAGCACCAGGTGCTGGTCAAGGTCGAGGCGGCAATCCGGACCGCGCGGGCGACCGGGGGCGCAGATCACCAGGCGCAACATGCTGTGGCCCCAGCGACTGACCCAGTTCTGATTGGCCTCGGCCAGCAGGTAATCGACAGCGTAGACGCGCTCCGGATCGACTTGCCCCAGAGGCTGCTTGGCGAAGTCATTGCCCGCATTGAGAAAGGCAAAGCTCTTGCTGCAGGTGTCCTGCGCTGGCGGCGCCCAGCCGAAATGTTCCTTGTAGTAGCGATACAACGCCGGGCGGCGGCAGGCGTAGCTCGGGTCGAGGAGGAAGTACTCCATGTTGACCGCAACGAACTCCTTGGGGCTGGAAATCTCGTAGAGATCCGGGCTGCGCGCGATCTGGCGGTTGTGTTGTTCACGCTCGCCACGGCGGCCGACGTACTGTTGCCACCCGGCGAGGTCAAGCAGGCGCGGGTCGTCGCTGATGGTGAAGCGCCGACGGTTCTGCCCGCGACACTCATCGGGAATACCGATCAGCCCGGCGCTGTTGAAGCGTCGGGTGCAGCGCTGGATCAACGTGCGTTCGGCGCTTGGCCATAAACGCGCGCGGTCGTAGATATGCGTGATTTCGTGCAGCACTGTGGCTAGCAGTTCCTGGCGCACAGTGCCGTGGGGGCGATTTGTTTTCTCTTTCGCCGCGCTGCCATCGGTGAGAGCTGCGAGAAGCTTGCGATTCAGATCAAGTTCGGCAACCAGCGTCGCCTGCCCGTAAGCATTGGCCGGCATGTCGTCGGTCCAGCCGACATCGATACGCCGATCCAGCCGCTCGATGAAGCTCGGCGGCAGTTTCGCCATGGCCTCATCGATCAGCGCCTGACTGGCCTGTTGTTGAGCGGGGCTCAGACCCTCGGTCTTGAGCCGCAATTGCAGGCCGGCGTGGGCGCTGTTGCCAAGCAGCAACAACGCCCCGGCCAGCAGCCAGGCGCCAACGGACCTCACAGTGCGAGGATGGCTTCGGCGAGTACCTGATCACTGGCGTCGCGCGCTTCCGGCACCCGTGTACGCAATGTGTTGAGAGCGGCCTCGAGGTGCGCGCCACGGATGTCGCCGTTGCTGGCGACGAAACTGGCGGCGTCGTCGTGGGCTTCGCGGATGATTTTCGAATCGCGAATCGACGTGGTGGTATCGGAAGTGAAATCGATGCTGCGCTGGGAGGCACGAACGATGATGTTACTGGTGGCTACCAGGGTGTGCGCCTGGGCCACATCGGCCAACACAAACAGGCCAAGGGCGGCAGCAATCAGCGGGCTACGCATGGAACGACTCCGGAAGGACAAGGATAACTATTGGACGAGAATTGCCTCTGCCAGTTCAAGGTCGCTGGCATGAAGTTTCGGCCGGGTTTTGCGCAGGTAATGCAGCGCGGACTCCAGCCGTGCGCCTCGCCATTCACCGTCACTGGCGACGAAGGCGGCCGCGTCATCATGGGCGGCGCGCAGCAGTTTACGGTCGAACGGCGCAGAAGACACCATGCTGGTGGCGTAACCGCTGACAACCGTGCCTTGGGTCGATGCATTGAAAGCATCGAAGGCGTTGACAGACATCGCCCAGCAGGCGGTGAATAGAGTAGAAGAGATGAGCAAAGTTGGAAGAAAGCGCATGGGACTCGACAACTGTTAGCGAGCCTGAAGGCTAGCGCAAATGCCCGGGCCAGAGCCAGCGTTGAAACATCGGGACACGGCTGGCGTGTCCCGCAATACCGCAAGCGATCAGAGCGTCAGAATGGCCTGAGCCAATTGGGCATCGGTGGCATTGAGTTGTGGCGCCTGATGGCGGATGTGATCGAGCGCACTTTCCAGCTTTACCCCACGGATATCGCCTTCGCTGGCCACGAAGCTGGCGGCATCGTCGCGGGCGGCGAGGACGATCTTGTCGTCACGGAACGAGGAGGTCACATCGGAAGTGGCGTCGGAAGTGGCTTTCAGCGCGCCGACGATCGAGTCGGTGGTGACGATGAAACTGGTAGCACTGGCGTTGGCAGCCACGGCCAGCAGAGCGGCGGCACTGAGCAGGCGAAGACGGGTCATGATGTAACTCCTTTGGATAAACCGTAGTGAGAGGTGGCTCGGTATCTGAGGAGTCAGACGCCTGTTGCGCAACGTTCGCCACGTTCTGCATGGATATTAGGCTGCCAAATCCGGTTCGCCCAGTGGTGGCCAGTGATACTCCAAAGGTTCTGCATAACTGTACTGGTGTTATCTGGGGCTTTCGTGAATTGTACCTCTACTCATTCAGTTATACGTTTTAGAGCATTCAAGGCCCTGAAACGACAAAACCCGTCGTGGTTGCCCACGACGGGTTTTGCTTGTGCAATTCGGGTTGCTGGCGGTGGGTCTGACGACCAGAGCCAGCGACGCTGCTTAGCGCCAGAACGGCTTGCTCAGCTCTTCGTAGCGTTGTGCTTCGCTGATACCGGCGTCGGCCAGCAGACGCGAATCCAGACGGGCCAGTTGGTGGCGGCTGGAGATGCGGCGCTGCCACAACATCAGGTTGGCGATAACGCGCAGAGGCAGGGAAGCCTGGGTGTTTACAGCTTTGTCTTCGAAGAACAGTTCGGAACTGAGTGTACGTTCCATGGTTGACATCCTTCCGCTTGTGGCGGGATCAGGTAGTGGTTTGACTGGTGCCCATGATCCTCTCGTTTGCCTAGTCTCTGTAGATACAGTTCATTTGTATTGTGAGTGAGCAGTTAACTGTTTATGGGTGGTGTACGGGTCTAAATTGAGCAAACTGTACCTGTCTGCACTTGATTGGTGCATTTTGGCTTGTATCAGGGGGTTGAGTGGGGCTTTGCTGTAGGAAAAGACCGGTACAGCAGTACAGTTTTTGGTGATCGTGTTCTTTGCGAACATCCACCGACGCAAAACTGTGTTTGCCTCGGTGGTTATCTGTGTGAATCACACTGCCAGCATGCGCCCGGTTTCTTCCAGGTTCATATGCCAGCTCAGGGCTTCGCGCAGAATATGCGGGGTGTGACCGCCGATTGCACAGGCAGCGCTGAAGTAATCATTCAGTGCCTGGCGGAAGTCCGGATGCACGCAGTTGTCGATGATCACTCGTGCACGTTCCCGTGGCGCCAGGCCACGCAGGTCGGCGAGGCCGACTTCGGTCACCAGAATGTCGACGTCATGCTCGGTATGGTCGACGTGGCTGACCATCGGCACCACGCTGGAAATCGCGCCACCCTTGGCGATCGACTTGGTCACGAATACCGCCAGATGCGCATTGCGTGCGAAGTCGCCGGAACCGCCGATGCCGTTCATCATCCGCGTACCGCAGACATGGGTGGAGTTGACGTTGCCATAGATGTCGAACTCCAGCGCGGTGTTGATGCCAATGATACCCAGGCGCCGCACCACTTCCGGGTGATTGGAGATCTCCTGCGGCCGCAGAATCAGTTTGTCCTTGTACTTCTCCAGGTTGCCGAACACGTCGCTGTTGCGGCGCTCGGACAGGGTGATCGAACTGCCCGAGGCGAAGCTCAGCTTGCCGGCATCGATCAGGTCGAAGGTCGAATCCTGGAGCACTTCCGAGTACATGGTCAGGTCTTCGAACGGCGAGTCGATCAAGCCGCACATCACCGCGTTGGCGATGTTGCCGATGCCTGCCTGCAGTGGGCCAAGCTTGTTGGTCATGCGCCCGGCCGCGACTTCCTGCTTGAAAAAAGTGATCAGGTGTTCAGCGATGGCATTGGTGTCAACGTCCGGTACCGATACTGTGGATGGCGAGTCCGACTGCTGAGTGATGACAATCGCAACGATCTTCTCCGGTGGAATCGGGATCGCCGTGCTGCCGATGCGATCGTCGACTTTCACCAGCGGGATTGGCGTCCGCGTCGGGCGGTACGTCGGGATATAGATGTCGTGCAGGCCTTCGAGGTTGGCGTTGTGGGCCAGGTTGATCTCGACGATCACTTGTTTGGCGAAGATCGCGAAGCTGGCCGAGTTGCCCACCGAAGTGGTCGGCACGATATGGCCTTGTTCGGTGATGGCGACTGCCTCGATGACGGCGATGTCCGGCAGCTTCAATTGCTGGTTGCGCAACTGCTCGACCGTTTCCGAGAGATGCTGGTCAATGAACATCACTTCACCGGCGTTGATTGCCTTGCGCAACGTGCTGTCGACCTGAAACGGCATGCGCCGCGACAGCACGCCGGCCTCGGTCAGTTGCTTGTCGAGGTCGTTGCCCAGGCTGGCGCCAGTCATCAGGCTGATCTTCAGCGGCGTGACCTTGGCGCGCTCGGCCAGTGCGTGGGGAACGGCCTTGGCTTCGCCGGCGCGGGTGAAACCGCTCATGCCGACGGTCATGCCGTCCTCAATCAGAGCAGCGGCGTCGGCAGCGCTCATCACTTTATCCAACAACGAAGGCAGGCGAATACGGTCACGGTACATGGATTATTATCTCGGGCAACGAGTAGCAGGATGCGCAGTCTAGTGAATTTGGCCGGCGCCTGTCCCGCTACCAAGGTCGCAAACGAGGCCTCTATTTCGCGGGTTTGCAGTAAAACACCGTTACCGGATCTGCAACAACGCGGCAAATTGTCCAGCGTCTGGCGCAAACAAAAACGCCCCGACAAGTCGGGGCGTTCGCTATTGCAGTGGTGAATTACTCGACCGCTTTGACCATGTCTTCGATGACTTTCTTCGCATCGCCGAAAACCATCATGGTCTTGTCCAGATAGAACAGTTCGTTGTCCAGACCGGCATAGCCGCTGGCCATCGAGCGCTTGTTGACGATGATGGTCTTGGCCTTGAACGCTTCGAGAATCGGCATACCGGCAATCGGTGACTTCGGATCGTTCTTCGCGGCCGGGTTGACCACGTCGTTCGCGCCGAGCACCAGCACCACGTCGGCCTGACCGAACTCGGAGTTGATGTCTTCCATCTCGAACACCTGGTCGTAAGGCACTTCGGCCTCGGCGAGCAAAACGTTCATGTGCCCAGGCATCCGACCGGCCACCGGGTGAATCGCGTACTTCACGGTTACGCCGCGATGGGTCAGCTTCTCGGTCAATTCCTTCAGTGCGTGTTGTGCACGGGCCACTGCCAGACCGTAACCCGGGACGATGATCACGGTGTCGGCGTTGGTCAGCAGGAAGGTTGCGTCGTCAGCCGAGCCGGATTTCACCGGGCGGGCTTCCTGCGCACCGGCAGGACCTGCATCTGCCGTATTGCCGAAGCCACCGAGCAGCACATTAAAGAAGGACCGATTCATCGCCTTGCACATGATGTACGAGAGAATCGCACCGCTCGAACCCACCAGCGAGCCGGCAATGATCAACATCGAGTTGTTCAGCGAGAAGCCGATCCCCGCCGCCGCCCAGCCGGAATAGCTGTTGAGCATCGACACCACCACCGGCATGTCGGCGCCGCCGATCGGGATGATGATCAGCACGCCCATCACGAACGCCAGCGCCAGCATCAGTGCGAACGCCGTAAGGTTGCCGGTGAACATGAAAGTCAGACCGAGAACCAGCGTTGCCAGACCCAGAATCGCATTGAGCTTGTGCTGGCCACTGAACTGTACCGGTGCGCCCTGGAACAGGCGGAACTTGTACTTGCCCGAGAGCTTGCCAAAGGCAATCACCGAACCGGAGAAAGTGATCGCACCGATTGCCGCACCGAGGAACAGCTCCAGACGGTTGCCCGCCGGGATCGCATCGCCCAGCTGTTTGACGATACCCAACGACTGCGGCTCAACCACTGCCGCAATGGCAATGAACACCGCCGCGAGGCCGATCATGCTGTGCATGAACGCTACCAGTTCCGGCATCTTGGTCATTTCAACGCGTTTGGCCATGATCGAACCGGCGGTGCCGCCGACCAGCAGGCCAACGATCACATAACCGATGCCAGCCGTGGCCAGTTCAGCGCCCAACTTATAGATGAGGCCGACCGTGGTGATGATGGCCAGTGCCATGCCAAGCATGCCGAACAGGTTGCCGCGCCGCGAGGTGGTCGGGTGCGACAGGCCTTTGAGGGCCTGGATAAAGCAGATCGACGCGATCAGGTAGAGCGTCGTCACGAGATTCATGCTCATTACTTCGGCGCCTCTTCTTTTGCTTTCGGGGCTTTCTTCTTGAACATCTCAAGCATGCGGCGGGTGACCAGGAAGCCACCGAACACATTGACCGCCGCCAGTGCCACAGCCAGCGTGCCCATGGTCTTGCCCAAAGGCGTGACTGTCAGCGCAGCGGCGAGCATGGCGCCGACGATCACGATCGCCGAGATCGCGTTGGTGACTGCCATCAACGGCGTGTGCAGCGCAGGCGTAACGTTCCAGACCACGTGGTAACCGACATAAATCGCCAGCACGAAGATGATCAGGTTGTAGATACCGGGGGAGATAAGCTCTTCCATCGTCTGAATCCCTGCTTAGGCGTTTTTGCGGATGACTTGGCCGTCGCGGCACATCAGGCACGCGGCGACGATGTCGTCTTCGAGGTTGACGTCGAACTGGCCTTCCTTGGTGAACACCAGCTTGAGGAAGTCCAGCAGGTTGCGTGCGTACAGCGCCGAAGCGTCGGCGGCGACTTCACCGGCGAGGTTGGTCGGACCGACGATCGTCACACCGTTTTCCACAACGACCTGATCGGCGACGGTCAGCGGACAGTTGCCACCCTGAGCGGCCGCTAGGTCGATGACCACCGAGCCCGGCTTCATCTGCGCCACGGTCTCGGCGCTGAGCAGCGTCGGCGCTTTGCGGCCCGGAATCAGCGCGGTGGTGATGACGATATCGGCCTGCTTGGCGCGCTCGTGCACGGCCTGGGCCTGACGCTGCATCCAGCTCGCCGGCATCGGCCGCGCGTAACCGCCGACACCGACGGCGCATTCGCGCTCTTCATCGGTCTCGTAAGGCACGTCGACGAACTTCGCGCCGAGGGATTCGATCTGTTCCTTCACCGCTGGGCGCACGTCGGACGCTTCGATCACCGCACCCAGGCGTTTCGCCGTGGCAATCGCCTGCAAACCGGCCACGCCTGCGCCAAGAATCAGCACCCGCGCCGCTTTCACGGTACCCGCAGCAGTCATCAGCATCGGCATGAAGCGTGGGTAATAGTGAGCCGCGAGCAACACCGCTTTGTAGCCGGCGATATTCGCCTGCGACGACAACACATCAAGACTCTGCGCCCGCGAGGTGCGCGGCGCCGCTTCGAGGGCGAATGCGGTAATGCCGCATTCGGCCATCTTCGCGATGGTCTCGTTGTTGAACGGGTTGAGCATGCCCACGAGCACCGTGCCGCGCTTGATCAGCGGCAGTTCGGCATCGCTTGGCGCGACCACTTTGAGAATCAGCTCGGCGCCAAACGCGTCATTGGCGCTGCCAATGCTTGCGCCGGCCGCTTCATAGGCACTGTCGACGACACTGGCTTTGACGCCAGCGCCGCTTTGCACAGTGACCTTATGGCCTTGGCTGATCAGCTTCTTGATGGTTTCCGGGGTTGCAGCAACCCGTGTTTCACCGGTCTGGGTTTCGAGAGGAACACCAATGTGCACGTCAAATCTCCTGCGTGATCTTATTGAGTAAACCCATGCACTACGGATGGTGCGACTGGGGCGGCCGATCAGCACGATCCCGCCGAATCAGGGCGGGGCGCGGCATTTTGCAGGCGAACTTTATGCCCTTCAAGGGATTATGACGGGTGACGGAAAATTAACTACAAGTCATGCCGTGACCGAATGTCGCAGATGGCCAGTTGAACCCCTTGCAGGCCGTGCCCTGCAAGGATTCTGGCTGAATTTGAAAAAAATTCGCATCGGTGGCGTGAATAGGCAGCAATGAGTCGCCATTAGAGGCTCAAAGCCACGTGTTTGGCAGCTTGTGGGACGTCTGTACGACATTCGGATACAGTCTGCTCAGAAGCGACAAATAGTTATATCTGTAGGGCTTCGATTTTTCTGACTACGGGGTTATGTATTGCGCAAAGCCCTTATTCTTCTAGGCTGTAGCTCTGCGCCTGATTTACCAGCCAGTCACGAAATGCTTTCAGCGATGCCGATTCGACCTTTCGCTCCGGAATCATCAGGTAATAGGCCTTGATGCTGGAGAGCGCTTGAGAGTTGGCAACCACCAGACGTTTCTCTGTCAGCTCGCGCTGAATCAGAAAGGGCGGAATCAGCGCAACGCCCATGTCGTGCATGGCTGCCTGGGCAAGCATGGAGAATAGCTCGTAGCGTGGACCTGTCATGTCGCGCGGAATATTCAGCTGTTGCGAGTTGAACCATTGGCGCCAGGCGTAAGGTCGGGTGGTCTGCTGCAGCAGCGGTAGCTCGGCGATGGCTTGCGCTGTCAGCTGCGTGTGATCGCCGAGTAGGGCGGGGCTGCACACCGGCATCGGATTCTCGCCCATCAATCTGTGGGATTCGGTACCCGACCAGTCGGCGTCGCCGAAGTAAATCGCGGCATCGAATTCGGTGTCGGCAAACAGGAATGGCCGGGTGCGGTTGGTCAGGTTGACGGTCACTTCCGGGTGCTTGAGCTGGAAATCCTTGAGGCGTGGCAGCAGCCATTGCGTGCCGAAGGTCGGGACGACGGCGAGCTCGATGACGTTGGTGCCCTGCTGGCCCATCACCGAGAGGGTGTCGCGCTCCACCGCATCAAGCTGAGTCGCCACCCGACGACTGTAGGAAAGACCCGCCTCGGTCAGTTTCACTCCACGTCGCGAGCGTCGGAACAGTTCCACGCTGAGGAAATCTTCCAGGCTGGCGATCTGTCGGCAAATGGCGCCTTGGGTGAGCGACAGTTCTTCAGCAGCACGGGTAAAGCTCTCATGGCGGGCGGCAGCTTCGAAACTGATCAGGGCGGCGGTGCTGGGGATCTTCCTGCGCATGTACGTCAACCTCACTAATACGTCGCATAAAAGGCTATTCGCGACGGTACGGAGTGAGAAATTAGCACAACAGAATGCGAAATCCTCGTTTGCCCCGACGGCGAACCGCGCCTAGGATCAATGCCACGTTAATTCATCCGATTGCGAGGGCACACTCATGGGCGGTAAAGCTAGCTTCAACTGGATCGATCCCCTACTGCTGGATCAACAGCTCACCGAAGAAGAGCGGATGATCCGCGACACCGCCGCGCAGTTCGCTCAACAGAGTCTCGCCCCGCGTGTGCTCGAAGCTTTCCGTCATGAAAAGACCGACCCGGCAATCTTCCGCGAGATGGGTGAAGTCGGCCTGCTCGGTGCGACCATTCCCGAACAATACGGTGGCAGTGGTCTGAATTACGTCAGTTATGGCCTGATTGCCCGAGAGGTCGAGCGCGTCGACTCTGGCTATCGCTCGATGATGAGCGTGCAATCCTCATTGGTGATGGTGCCGATCAACGAATTCGGTACCGAAGCACAGAAGCAGAAGTACCTGCCGAAACTGGCTTCCGGCGAATGGATCGGTTGCTTCGGTCTGACCGAGCCGAACCACGGTTCCGATCCGGGCGCGATGATCAGCCGGGCGCGCAAGGTCGATGGCGGCTACAGCCTGACCGGCGCGAAGATGTGGATCACCAACAGCCCTATTGCTGACGTATTTGTGGTCTGGGCCAAGGATGATGCCGGCGATATCCGTGGATTCGTTCTGGAGAAAGGCTGGAAAGGTCTGAGCGCTCCGGCGATTCACGGTAAGGTCGGCCTGCGCGCTTCCATCACCGGCGAGATCGTCATGGACAATGTGTTCGTGCCGGAAGAAAACATCTTCCCGGACGTCCGAGGTCTGAAAGGTCCGTTCACCTGCCTCAACTCCGCACGCTACGGCATTTCCTGGGGGGCGCTGGGCGCGGCCGAGTTCTGCTGGCACACCGCGCGTCAATACACTCTGGATCGTCAGCAATTCGGTCGACCGTTGGCCGCGACTCAACTGGTACAGAAGAAACTCGCCGACATGCAGACCGAGATCACTCTGGCGCTGCAAGGTTGCCTGCGCTTGGGCCGGATGAAGGACGAAGGTACCGCCGCCGTTGAAATCACTTCGATCATGAAGCGCAACTCCTGCGGCAAGTCGCTGGATATTGCGCGGATGGCGCGCGACATGCTCGGTGGCAATGGTATCTCCGATGAGTTCGGCGTGGCCCGTCACCTCGTCAACCTGGAAGTGGTGAATACCTATGAAGGTACCCACGACGTTCACGCGCTGATCCTCGGGCGTGCGCAAACCGGTCTGCAGGCGTTCTATTAATAGGAGGGCGGACCATGGGCGCGCTGTCGCATCTACGGGTACTGGATTTATCGCGAGTGCTGGCCGGGCCTTGGGCCGGGCAAATCCTCGCCGACCTTGGCGCCGAAGTGATCAAAGTCGAGCGCCCGGGCAATGGTGATGATACCCGCGCCTGGGGCCCGCCCTTTCTTAAAGACGCTTACGGCGAGAACACATCGGAAGCGGCTTATTACCTCTCGGCAAACCGCAACAAGCAATCGGTGACCATCGACTTCACCCGGCCTGAAGGGCAGAAGCTGGTGCGCGACCTGGCGGCGAAGTCGGACATTCTGATCGAGAATTTCAAGGTGGGCGGTCTGGCGGCCTATGGTCTGGACTATGAGTCGCTAAGGGTTCTCAACCCGAATCTGATCTACTGCTCAATCACCGGCTTCGGCCAGACCGGCCCGTACGCGAAGCGCGCAGGGTATGACTTCATGATCCAGGGGCTTGGCGGCTTGATGAGCCTGACCGGCCGGCCTGACGGAGATGAGGGCGCCGGTCCGGTGAAAGTCGGTGTCGCGCTCACGGATATTCTTACTGGGCTGTATTCAACGGTGGCGATTCTCGCGGCGTTGGCTCATCGCGATCACGACGGTGGCGGCCAGCACATCGATATGGCGTTGCTGGATGTGCAGGTCGCGTGTCTGGCGAACCAGGCGATGAACTACCTGACCACGGGCAATGCGCCAAAGCGTCTGGGAAATGCGCATCCCAACATCGTGCCTTATCAGGACTTTCCTACGGCGAATGGTGACTTCATTCTTACCGTGGGTAATGACGGGCAGTTCCGCAAGTTCGCAGAGGTGGCTGGCCAACCGCAGTGGGCGGATGATCCGCGCTTCGCGACCAACAAGCTGCGGGTAGCGAACCGCGCGGTGCTGATCCCGTTGATCCGCCAAGCTACGGTCTTCAAGACCACGGCCGAGTGGGTTGCTCAACTGGAGCAGGCGGGTGTGCCTTGTGGGCCGATCAATGATCTGTCGCAGGTGTTTAAAGATCCCCAGGTGAAGGCGCGCGGTCTGGCGATAGAGCTGCCGCATGCATTGGCGGGGATGGTGCCTCAGGTGGCCAGCCCGATTCGATTGTCGGAGACGCCCGTTGAATATCTTCATGCGCCTCCTTTATTAGGTGAGCACACATTAGAGGTTCTGCAGCGGGTGCTGGGTCTGGGGGCAGGCGCGGTGGCTGCGTTGAAGGAGGAAGGCGTCCTTTAAGTCTTCTTCTATATAGAAGAAGCTCTTTTCTCATTTGATTGGATGTTTTTTAACCAATACGCAAGTTATTGAAAGAAAAGCGAAATTAACGGTTGACGGCAGATTCCAGAGGTCTATAATTCGCCCCACTTCCGGCGCAGTCGAAACGGAAAACTCCTTGAGA